>NZ_JACARC010000006.1:0-147 GCF_013386825.1 Pseudomonas sp. IPO3778 | reverse complement strand
TAAAGCTCGACAGCTCCCACGGTTGATCTTCACAGCCTTGAACAGTGTGCTCGCCTGGCTGACAGGGCTCAGGAAACTGCGCTCCCACAAACAAACCCAATCCAATGTGGGAGCTGTCGAGCCCCCGCGAGGCTGCGAAGAGGCCCT
>NZ_JACARC010000059.1 GCF_013386825.1 Pseudomonas sp. IPO3778 | reverse complement strand
CGGGATTCCGTGAAGAACCATTAAAAAGGGCTCCTCGAAGGAGCCCCTGGGCCGAAGCCCGCCGCCCGGATGGGGCGTGCGTGGTTAAGTGGTTGCGTATTCGTGCTGGTGTCGGAATTAAATGCCCTTGATTAGCCGACGGCGTGAAGTTCGTTGAGTCTGTGGATTCCCGCAGTGCCAGTCATACCGTCCCAGTTGTCGCCGCGTCCTTCTCGCCAGCCGTTGATCCAGGCTTGGCGTACCGACGGTAGAGTAAATGGGCAAAGCTCACGGGATTTGCCATGAACGCCATATTGATATCCGCGTAAAAATGCTCTTTCCAACGGATCACGCTTAAGTCTTCTCATAGGGTGTTTCCCTCACTTGTTGACTGTCTTGATATCCTTCGGCCTCGTCCGAGGCCGGGCAGAGTTTTTCTGCCGTTGGTGCGCTCGCTGCCGGCGTGGCGAGCACTGTGTCGACACCGTTACGGCGCCAACCTGTGTTGAGTTCTAACCAATAGGTCACATGGATTCAATGATCGTTTTGTCATAAGCACGTAACGATAATGATGCTATAGCCATAAGCTGGGCTGGCTTTTCGCCCCATTTATCGGGCAAACCCAGCTATGATGTGCCCTTCAAAGAGGATGGGTTTAATCCTTTAGTGAGAATGCCCGCCCGTTGCAGTCGGTTATTATTCGACGAAGGGTCAGAATATTTCTTTTTGTTGCATCAAATACCTGAACTGCCCCGTCAATAAAGGCCCACAAGGCCTGTAGCCGGGGTGGAACGGCACATTCGTGCCACACGAGCGCTCTTCAAGAAAAGCGCTTGATTGAAAACCGAACGCGCGATGCGTCGCCCGTTCACTTATTGCTGAAAAGCCTGGAATGCCCATGTCGGACCGTTACGAACTCTTCCTCACTTGCCCCAAGGGCCTCGAAGGCCTGCTGATCGAGGAAGCCGTCGGGCTTGGCCTTGAGGAAGCCCGGGAGCACACCTCGGCCGTGCGCGGCATGGCCGACATGGAAACCGCCTACCGCCTGTGCCTCTGGTCGCGCCTGGCCAACCGCGTGTTGCTGGTGCTCAAGCGCTTCCCGATGAAGGACGCCGAAGACCTCTACCACGGCGTGCTGGACATCGAGTGGGAAGACCACATGCTCGCCGACGGCACCCTGGCCGTTGAATTCAGCGGCCATGGCTCGGGCATCGACAACACCCACTTCGGCGCGCTGAAGGTCAAGGATGCGATTGTCGACAAGCTGCGCACCCCGACCGGCGAACGTCCGTCCATCGACAAGATCAACCCGGACCTGCGCATTCACCTGCGCCTGGACCGTGGCGAAGCAATCCTCTCCCTCGACCTGTCCGGCCACAGCCTGCACCAGCGCGGTTACCGCCTGCAGCAGGGCGCCGCGCCACTGAAAGAGAACCTGGCGGCGGCGATCCTGATTCGCTCCGGCTGGCCGCGTATCGCTGCCGAAGGCGGCGCGCTGAGTGACCCGATGTGCGGCGTCGGCACTTTCCTGGTGGAAGGCGCGATGATCGCCGCCGACATGGCCCCCAACCTGAACCGTGAGCTGTGGGGTTTCACCGCCTGGCTCGGTCACGTTCCGGCGCTGTGGAAGAAACTGCATACAGAGGCCAGCGAACGTGCCGCTGTCGGCATGGCCAAGCCGCCGCTGTGGATTCGGGGTTACGAAGCTGACCCACGTCTGATCCAGCCGGCCCGCAACAACATCGAACGCGCTGGACTGAGCCACTGGATCAAGATTTACCAAGGCGAAGTCGGCACCTTCGAGCCGCGTCCGGACCAGAACCAGAAAGGCCTGGTGATCTGCAACCCGCCGTATGGCGAGCGTCTGGGTGATGAAGCCAGCCTGTTGTACCTCTACCAGAACCTCGGCGAGCGTCTGCGCCAGGCGTGCCTGGGCTGGGAAGCGGCGGTGTTCACCGGTGCCCCGGACCTGGGCAAGCGCATGGGCATCCGCAGCCACAAACAGTATTCGTTCTGGAACGGCGCCTTGCCGTGCAAGTTGTTGCTGATCAAGGTCACCCCGGACCAGTTCGTCACGGGCGAGCGCCGTACTCCGGAGCAGCGCCAGGCCGAACGGGAGCAGGCTGCCTACGACCAGGCACCGACCGAGCCCCAAGAGCGCCAGTACAACAAGAACGGTAACCCGATCAAACCTGCCCCGGCCCCGGTGGTCGAGCAGGCGCGCTTGAGTGAAGGCGGGCAGATGTTTGCCAACCGCCTGCAAAAGAACCTGAAGCTGCTGGGCAAGTGGGCCAAGCGCGAAGGTGTCGATTGCTACCGCGTGTACGATGCCGACATGCCGGAATACTCCATGGCCATCGACCTGTACCACGACTGGGTCCACGTTCAGGAATACGTGGCGCCCAAGTCCATCGACCCGGAAAAAGCCTCGGCCCGCATGTTCGATGCCCTGGCGGCCATTCCCCAGGCGCTGGGCATCGACAAGAACCGCGTGGTGGTCAAGCGTCGTGAGCGTCAGAGCGGCACCAAACAGTACGAGCGCCAGAGCGCCCAGGGCAAGTTCACCGAGGTCAGCGAAGGCGGCGTGAAGTTGCTGGTCAACCTCACCGATTACCTGGACACCGGCCTGTTCCTCGACCACCGTCCAATGCGTATGCGCATCCAGAAAGAGGCGGCCGGCAAACGCTTCCTCAACCTGTATTGCTACACCGCCACCGCCAGTGTGCACGCTGCCAAGGGTGGCGCGCGCAGCACCACCAGCGTCGACCTGTCGAAAACCTACCTGGACTGGGCGCGCCGCAACTTCTCCCTCAACGGTTTCTCCGACAAGAACCGCCTGGAGCAGGGCGACGTGATGGCCTGGCTGGAAGCCAGCCGCGATGAGTTCGACATGATCTTCATCGACCCGCCGACCTTCTCCAACTCCAAGCGCATGGAAGGCATCTTCGACGTGCAGCGTGACCATGTGCAGTTGCTGGACCTGGCCATGGCGCGCCTGGCGCCGGGCGGCGTGTTGTACTTCTCCAACAACTTCCGCAAGTTCCAGCTGGAAGACAACCTCGTCGAGCGTTATGCCGTCGAGGAGATCAGTGACAAGACCATCGACCCGGATTTTGCGCGCAACGCCAAGATCCATCGGGCGTGGAAAATCACCGCTCGCTGATCGAAACACACTGAAGCCGCAAGCCCGGATTATTCCGGCCTTGCGGCTTTTTTGCGCTGGTCAAACGCAAGTCCTGTGGCTATAACTTAAGGCCTGGCCAAAGTGACGCACCCGCACGCTGGCGTTCCGAGTCTTGTCTATGCCGCTGCATGCCGTCCGCCCGAAAATCCTAGGCTTTATCAGCGAGCAGGTGTCGGCGTGGCTGGTGGCAGTGGTGGTGTTTCTGGCGGGTGTCGCGCTGACGGTCATCGTCGCCTGGGCCGCCTCCGACCGCTATCAGCAGCAGGTGCGCCAGCGCTTTCAGTTGCTGGTCAACGAGCGTTACAGCCGCCTCCAGGAACGTTTCGAAGACCAGGAGCAACGCCTGGGCAGCCTGCGACGGTTTTTCGTCAATTCCAATACGGTCTCCCGCACCGAGTTCGACGGTTTCGCAAAGCCCTTGCTGTTGCGCACCCGCGCCTATGCGTGGGCACCCCGGGTGATGCGCGACCAGCGCAGTGCGTTTGAACAGGCGATGACGGCTGAGCGCGGCGCGAGTTTCTCGATTCGCGAATTGAACGCGGCGGGCGAACTGACCCCGGCCACTCAGCGGGATGAGTACGTACCGGTGCTGTACAGCCAGACCCAAAGCCTGGTGGGCTCGCCGCTGGGGTTTGACCTGTTGGCCCAGCCCCTGCGGCGCTCGACGGTGGAGCGTGCGCAACAGTCAGGGAAAATGACGGTGTCCCAGCCCATGCAACTGGTGGGCGTGGAGCCGGCCTACGCCATGGGCGTGCTGCTGGTGGCGCCGGTCAGCCGCGCGCCGACGGAACCCGCTGGCGTTAGTGAACCCTACGGCTACGTGATGGCCGTGATCAGCATGCGCCAACTGGTGGCCGATGGCTTGCCCGCGCCTGCCCGGGACAACCTGGTCATGCAGATCGTCGACACCTCCGACACTGAGAATCGCGTGCTGTATGCGTCCAGCAATGCCGTGGCAGACAGCGACCTGGTGGCCGCACGCCGGCTGAGCCTGGGTGACCACGTCTACGCCTTGAGCCTGCGCCCCAGCCAGGTGTTCCTGCAGGGCAATCATTCTTCGCTGATCACTGTCCTGGTCATGGGCAGCCTGCTCAGCCTGTTGGTCAGTGCGTTGCTCTATGTGCTGGTCAGCCAGCGCCAGCGCGCCTTGAAGCTGGTGGAACAGCGCACCGCCCAATTGCGTCAGCGTGAGCAGGAGCTGCGGGGCACCCACGGCCAACTGCGCAGCGTGCTCAATGCGGCCACCCAAGTGGCGATCATCGCCACCGACCTGCGCGGCGTGATCACCACCTTCAATGCCGGCGCCGAGCAGATGTTGGGCTTTGAGACGGATGAGGTATTGGGCCACCTGACCCTTGAAAGCCTGCACCTGGCACCCGAGCTGGAAGCCCGTGCAGCGCAGCTGAGCGCGGCACTGGGCAAGCGCATCGCGCCAGGCCAGGCGATGCTGGTGGACAGCAGCGATGCACAGCACGAGGGCCGCGAATGGACGCTGGTGCGCAAGGACGGCAGTCAGTTGACCGTGAACATGCTTGCCACCGTGTTGCTGGATGAACATGGCCTGTGGGTCGGGCACCTGGCGATCTGCCTGGATGTCACCGAGCAAAAACGCGTCTATGAGGCGTTGGCCGCGCGGGATCGCCTGCTGAAGAAACTGAGTGCCCATGTGCCCGGCGGTATTTTTCAGTTCATCCTGGAGCCGAATGACGTCTGGCGTTTCATTTATGCCAGCGACGGCATTCGCGATATCTACGAAATCGAGCCAGGGATTTTGCAGCAGGACGCGCGCAAGGTCTTCGAGCGGATCCATCCGCTGGACGTCGAGCGGGTACGCGAGTCCATTCGCCTGTCTGCCCTGCAACTGAGCCATTGGCGCGAAGAGTACCGGGTGCTATTACCGCAACGGGGGCTGCGCTGGATTCGCGGTGAAGCGACGCCGGAAGAACTGCCTGGCGGCGGGACGTTATGGCATGGCTATGTGTCGGATATTTCCGATCTCAAGCGGGTAGAGGAAGAGCTGCGGGCGTTGTCGATTACCGACTCGCTGACGGGCATTCATAACCGGCGCTATTTCCAGGACCGCCTGAAGGCCGAGATGATTCGGGTCAAGCGCGCCTCGGGGTCGTTGTCGGTGATCATGCTCGACATTGATCACTTCAAACGCATCAACGACCAACACGGTCATGCGGTCGGCGATGAAGTGCTCAAGGAAATTTGCCGGCGCGTCAGCCAGCGGTTACGGCGCACGGATGTGTTTTGCCGGTTGGGGGGCGAGGAGTTCGTGGTGCTGTGCCCCAATACCGACGGCAGCCAGGCCTTTGCGGTTGCCCTGGAGTTGTGGCAAGCGTTGCGCAGTGCGCCGATGGAAGGTGTCGGTACCGTGACCGCCAGTTTTGGGGTGGCCAGTTGGCGAGTCGAGGAGGGCGTTGACGGCTTGTTGCTGCGGGCGGATTCGGGGGTGTATGCGGCGAAGCAGGCAGGCAGGGATAGAGTTGAGGCAGAGCGGGCGCTAGCTTGAAGTACCCGGCTATTCAAGTGGATAGACATCAGTGTGGGAGCTGTCGAGCTTTAGCGAGGCTGCGATAGGATCACCGCGGTGTACCTGATGCACCGCGGCGCCTGCATCGCAGCCTCGCTAAAGCTCGACAGCTCCCACATTTGATCTTCGGTGACCGTTATAGAACCGGTGCCGCCGCCGCCAGCTTCGGCTGGCGATACAGATCCAGCAGCACCTGATCCAGTACCGAAGACGCACCCCACGGTTTCGGATCGTTGAGAATCGCCACCACCGCCCAGGTATTGCCATTGTTGTCGCGGCTGAACCCGGCGATCGCCCGCACGGTGTTCAGGGTGCCGGTCTTGACGTGGGCTTCACCGCGCATGGCGGTGGTCTTCAGGCGTTTGCGCATGGTGCCGTCGGTACCGGCAATCGGCAGAGAGCTGATGTATTCCGCCGCGTACGGGCTTCTCCACGCCGCTTGCAGCATGGTCGCCATCTCCCGTGCGCTGACCCGTTCGGCACGGGACAGGCCGGAGCCGTTCTCCATCACCAGGTGCGGCGCGGTGATGCCTTTTTTCGCCAGCCACTGGCGCACCACGCGCTGGGCTGCCTTGGCGTCGTCGCCGTCGGCATCGGTGCGGAACTGCGCCCCCAGGCTCAGGAACAGCTGCTGGGCCATGGTGTTGTTACTGTATTTGTTGATGTCGCGGATGATTTCCGCGAGGTCCGGCGAGAACGCCCGGGCCAGCACCTTGGCATTCTTCGGTACCGGCGCCTGGATGTCGCGGCCCTGGATGCTGCCGCCCAGTTCCTTCCAGATCGCCCGAACGGCACCGGCGGTGTAGGTGGCGTGGTCCAGCAACGACAGATAAGTCTGCGAGCTGCAGCCATCGGCCAATTGGCCGCTGACGGTCACGGTGACGCTGCCATCGGCGGCGGTCATCGGGCTGTAGCGCACGTCGCCGGTGCATTGCTTGGCGTTGGAAACCTTGACCTGATTGTCGATGCGAATGCTCGCAATCGGCGGCTCCACCGACACCAGCACCTTGCCCGAATCATTGCGGGTCACAAAGCGCAGCGCCTTGAGGTTGACCATCAGGGCGTCAGGCTTGACCAGGAACGGCTTGTTCTCATCGTTGCCGTCGTCATTGAATTCCGGCAGTTGCGGCGGGATGAAGAAGCCGCGGTCCAGCACCAGGTCGCCGGTCACTTGCTGCACGCCATTGGCCCGCAGGTCGCGCATCAGCAGCCAGAGTTTTTCCATGTTCAGCTTGGGGTCGCCGCCGCCCTTGAGGTACAGGTTACCGTTCAGGATGCCGCCGCTCAGGGTGCCGTCGGTGTAGAACTCGGTTTTCCACTGGTGGTTGGGGCCGAGCATTTCCAGGGCCGCGTAGGTGGTGACCAGCTTCATGGTGGAGGCGGGGTTGACCGACACGTCGGCGTTAAACACGGTGGGTGTGCCCGGGCCATTGAGCGGGATCATCACCAGGGACAAGGCGTTGTTTTGCAGCTTGGCTTTCTGGAGGGCTTCCTGAACCTTGGGCGGCAGGGAAGTGTTGATCGGTGCGGCGGTAACGGAAAAGGCCAGGGGGAGAAGAAAACCGGCAAGCAACAGTGGACGCAAAGATTTGATCATAAGAATTAAAACCCTACTGCTGAGGGGTAAAAAGGTGAGGGGTATGTACGAAAAATCCCTCAATGGTCATGAAAGTGTCGGCATTATGCCCCAAGGCACCTGCACTTGTGGCTGAACGATAGCTGCTATTGGCGGTTTTTTTTACTGGCACTCTGCCGCCTGTCCTAGAGAGTCGGGCAAAGGCGTGCTTAAACTGCTAAAGTGCGGCCCGTTATTACTTAAGAGGATTGTTCCAATGGCGACTAACCGTTCCCGGCGTCTGCGCAAAAAACTGTGCGTTGATGAATTTCAAGAGCTGGGTTTCGAACTGAACCTGGACTTCAAAGAAGGTTTGGACGATGAAGCGGTTGACGCTTTCCTCGAAGCTTTCCTGACTGAAGCGATGGACGGCAACGGCCTGGACTACGTCGGCGGTGATGACTTCGGTCTGGTTTGCAAAGCCACCCGTGGTTCGGTCAACGAAGAGCAGCGTGCCGCTGTTGAAGCGTGGCTGAAGGCTCGTCCAGAGCTGACCCGCGTTGAAGTCAGCGCCCTGTTGGACGCTTGGCATCCAGAAAAGCCGATCAACCCGGCAGTCTGATGTCATGAAAAAGCGACCCGCCCGGGTCGCTTTTTCGTTACCGGGTCTTAAAAAGTCAGGCTTTGCGCCCGTTCAGAATCACCAGCGTCAACACCCCCGCCACAATCCCCCAGAACGCCGAACCGATGGAAAACAACGTCAACCCTGACGCGGTGACCATAAAGGTGATCAACGCGGCTTCCCGTTCCTTCGGCTCATTCATGGCGATGCTCAGGCCATTGATGATCGAGCCAAACAAGGCCAGTGCCGCAATCGACAGCACCAGTTCCTTGGGCAGGGCGGCGAACAACGCGGCCAGTGTCGCGCCAAACACCCCGGCAATCCCGTAGAAAATCCCGCACCACACTGCGGCGGTATAACGCTTGTTGCGGTCTTCATGGGCATGGGGCCCGGTGCAGATCGCTGCACTGATGGCCGCCAGGTTGATGCCGTGGGAGCCAAACGGCGCGAGCACCAGCGACGCCAGGCCGGTGGTGGTGATCAGGGGCGAGGCGGGCACGTTGTAGCCATCGGCCCGCAACACCGCGATTCCCGGCATGTTTTGCGAGGTCATGGCCACCACGAACAGCGGAATGCCGATGCTGATGGTCGCCGCCAGGGAGAAGTGCGGCGTGGTCCACACCGGCGTGGCCACCTCCAGGTGGAAACCGCTGAAGTCCAGCAGCCCCATCAGCCCGGACAGCGCGGTGCCGATCAGCAAGGCCGCGAGCACCGCATAACGCGGCGACAGGCGCTTGATGACCAGATAAGTGAAGAACATCCCCAGCACCAGCCCGGTGCGGTGCTGGGCGGCGACGAAAATTTCGCTGCCGATCTTGAACAGAATCCCCGCCAGCAAGGCTGCTGCCAGTGAGGCCGGAATGCGTTTGACGAGTTTTTCGAAACTGCCGGTCAGCCCGCAGATCGTCACCAGCACCGCGCAGGTGATGTAGGCGCCGATGGCTTCGCCGTAACTCACCCCGCCCAGGCTGGTGATCAACAGCGCCGCGCCCGGGGTGGACCAGGCAATGGTGATCGGCGTGCGATAACGCAGGGACAGGCCAATGCTGCACACCGCCATGCCGATGGAGATCGCCCAGATCCACGAGGAAATCTGCGCCGTGGTCAGGCCGGCGGCCTGGCCCGCCTGAAACATCAGCACCAGGGAGCTGGTGTAGCCGGTCATCATGGCAATGAAACCGGCGACGATGGCCGAAGGCGAAGTGTCGGCCAGTGGACGTAATCGCGCTTGGGGGGCGTCGGACATGGGGCGGTGTTCCTTGTGCCAGGCTGTTTTTGTAGGAGCGAGCTTGCTCGCGAAGGTCGTTAACGATGACGCTGGCATCCTGAATGAATGCGGTGCTTATACGTTTTTCGCGAGCAAGCTCGCTCCTACAAAGGAGAAAGTGCGGAATCAAGCCTAAACTCAAACGTAACGATTCATTGCAATACAGCCGGCGCCGCAAACAGCCGTACAGTGTGTTGGCGCAATGGGTTGTGTACAATGTGCGCTGATTTTACGCGATACTTGCCAGCGACCCTCTGTACCGTATTACAGTCAACGTCAATTCGCCGCCGTTCTCCCGACCCGAGTGCCCATGAACGAACAGTTGCAGCCCCTCAAGAAACAACCGCGAGCCGGTAAGGCCGGTCGCAGTGGAACCCAGGACGATATCGTCTACGCGCATATCTTCGAGGCGATCCTCGAACAACGCCTGGCGCCCGGTACCAAATTGAGTGAAGAAGCGCTGGGCGAAATCTTTGGCGTGAGCCGCACCATCATTCGCCGCGCGCTGTCGCGCCTGGCCCATGAAGGCGTGGTACTGCTGCGGCCCAATCGCGGCGCGGTAGTGGCCAGCCCGAGTGTCGAGGAAGCCCGCCAGGTGTTCCTGGCCCGGCGCCTGGTGGAGCGCGCGATCACTGAATTGGCGGTGCAGCATGCCACGGCCGAGCAACTGGCCGAGCTGCGTCAGATGGTCAACGACGAGCGCGACAGCTTTTCCCGTGGCGATCGCGGCGCGGGTATCCGGCTTTCCGGCGAGTTCCACCTGAAACTGGCCGAGGCGGCGAAGAACGCGCCGCTGATCAGTTTCCAGCGCAGCCTGGTGTCCCAGACGTCGTTGATCATCGCCCAGTATGAAAGCGGCAACCGCTCGCACTGTTCCTACGATGAACACACTCAGTTGATCGACGCGATCGAAGCCCGGGATGCGGATCTGGCGGTGAACCTGATGATGCACCACATGGATCACATCGACAGCAAGCTCAACCTCGATGAGGAAAGCGCATCGGATGACCTGCATGCGGTGTTCTCGCATTTGTTGCAGACCAAGAAGCCGGGTCGCTCGTCTGTAAAATTGTAATGTGATCGCCTCCACTGTAGGAGCGAGCTTGCTCGCGAAAAACGCATAGGCGCCGCGTTCATTCAGGATGCCGGCGTTATCGTTAACGACCTTCGCGAGCAAGCTCGCTCCTACAGAGAAGGGCGCAAAAAAATCCCCGGTTGATAAACCGGGGATTTTTTATTTCAGGGTTTAGCGCTGATGCACGAGCTGCCCCGCCGCATACGTCTGCAACACCGCCCGGTCATCCCCCAGCGTCATCAACACAAACAACGTCTCGGCAATGTTATTGGCCTGCTTCAGGCGATAGCTGAGCAGCGGCGTGGCGTTGTAATCCAGCACCAAAAAGTCGGCGTCAGTGCCCGGTTGCAGGGTGCCGATCTTGTCTTCCAGGCGCAGCGCCCGCGCACCACCCAGGGTCGCCAGGTACAACGACTTGAACGGACTCAACCGCGCGCCTTGCAACTGCATCACCTTGTACGCCTCGTTCAAGGTTTGCAGCAGCGAGAAGCTGGTGCCACCCCCCACATCCGTGCCCAGGCCGACATTCAGTTTGTGTTTCTCGGCCATCGGCAGGTTGAACAACCCGCTGCCCAGGAAGAAGTTCGAGGTCGGGCAGAACGCTACTGCCGAACCCGCCTCTGCCAGCCGTGCGCACTCGTCATCGCACAGGTGCACGCCGTGGGCGAACACCGAGCGCTCACCCAGCAATTTGTAATGGTCGTACACGTCCAGGTAGCCACTGCGCTCCGGGAACAGTGCTTTCACCCATTCCACTTCCTGCAGGTTTTCACTGATGTGGGTCTGCATGTACAGGTCCGGGTATTCCCCCAGCAACTGCCCGGCAAGGGTCAACTGTTCCGGCGTACTGGTCGGTGCGAAACGCGGCGTCACGGCGTAGTGCAAACGCCCCTTGCCATGCCAGCGCTCGATCAGTGCCTTGCTTTCTGCGTAGCCGGATTCCGCAGTGTCGGTCAGATAGTCCGGCGCGTTGCGGTCCATCATCACCTTGCCGGCGATCATCCGCAGGTCGAGCTTCTCGGCGGCTTCAAAAAACGAGTTCACCGATTGCGGGTGCACGCTGCCGAATACCAGGGCGGTGGTGGTGCCGTTGCGCAGCAGTTCCTTGATGAAAATACCCGCGACTTCTTCGGCGTGGGCCTTGTCGGCGAACTGGCTTTCACACGGGAAGGTGTAGGTGTTGAGCCAGTCCAGCAACTGCTCGCCGTAGGCGCCGACCATGCCGGTTTGCGGCAGGTGGATGTGAGTGTCGATCAAACCGGGGGTGATCAGCGCGTCCTGGTAATGGGTGACTTCGATGTCGGCAGGCAGGCTGGCGAGCAGTTCGCTGGCGTGGCCCAGGGCGCTGATCTGGCCGTTGTCGATCACCAGCAGGCCGTCTTCGAAATACTCGTAGGAGGCTTCGATTCCCACTTCGGCAGGGTCGGCGATGCTGTGCAAAATGGCGGCACGGTAGGCTTTACGTGTCAAAGGCATGGTCGTCTCAGTTAGTCGCTTGGCTGCGGCGTGACACCGGCAGCAGTTTGGCAATGGGTTCGGCGCTCGCAGTGTGCTGGCCGAAGTTGGCGTTATAGGTGGCGATGATTTCGCCGGCGATGGAGATGGCGATTTCCACAGGCAATTTGCCTTTGACTTCAGTCAGCCCCATCGGGCAATGCATGCGTTGCAGTTGCGCGGTGTCGAAACCGCGGTCCCGCAGGCGGTGTTCAAATTTGACGCGCTTGGTCTTCGAACCGATCAGGCCGAAGTAGGTGAAGTCATTGCGCTTGAGCAGGGCGGCGGTCAGTTCCAGGTCCAGGGCGTGGTTGTGGGTCATGACGATGCAGTAACTGCCTGCGGGCAAGTTGTCGATTTCATCCACCGGCTCTTCGCTGACGATTTTACGCACGCCTTGGGGGATGTGTTCCGGGAATTCCTGTTCCCGGGAATCGATCCAGCGCACCCGGCACGGCAGGCTCGCCAGCAATGGCACCAGCGCACGGCCCACATGGCCGGCGCCGAACACCGCGATCTGCGCCTGCACCTGGCCCATGGGTTCGAACAACAGCACCGTCACGCCGCCGCAGCACTGGCCCAGGCTGGCGCCGAGGCTGAAGCGCTCCAGGTGGGTGTTCTGCTGGCCGCGCACGAGCATGTCCCGGGCGATCTGCATGGCCTTGTATTCCAGGTGCCCGCCGCCGATGGTGTCGAACGTGTGGGCAGCACTGATGACCATCTTCGACCCGGCATTGCGCGGCGTGGAGCCGAGCTCCTCGATGATGGTCACCAGCACGCAGGGTTCACCCTGGTTCTGCAGGTCGGCTAAGGCGCTGATCCAGTTGTTCATGTTTACCTCAGCATCTCTGTTGTCAGTTCGACCGCCTTCGCGAGCAAGCCCGCTCCCACATTTGATCGGGTTCACACATCAAAATGTGAGAGCCGGGCTTGCCCGCGATGGCAGCGCCTCGGTCTAGAGCGAAGCCAGCTCGGTTTCGGTTTCCACAGCTTTTGCGGCAGTCAGTTGGCGCATCTGCTCACAGCCCCACAACACCCGCTCCGGGGTCGCCGGTGCATCAATCTTCGGCTGATGGCGATAGTCACCCAGGCTCGCCACGGCATCCTTGATCGCACACCACGAGGCGATGCCGAGCATGAACGGCGGCTCACCCACGGCCTTGGAGTGGAACACCGTGTCTTCCGGGTTCTTGCGGTTTTCCACCAGCTTCACCCGCAGGTCCAGCGGCACGTCGGCCACGGCCGGGATCTTGTAGCTGGCCGGGCCGTTGGTCATCAGTTTGCCCTTGGCGTTCCACACCAGCTCTTCCATGGTCAGCCAGCCCATGCCCTGGATGAAGCCGCCTTCGACCTGGCCGATGTCGATGGCCGGGTTCAGCGACGCGCCCACGTCGTGCAGGATGTCGGTGCGCAGCATTTTGTATTCGCCGGTCAGGGTGTCGACGATCACCTCGCAGCAGGCCGCGCCGAACGCGAAGTAGTAGAACGGCCGACCGCGTGCCTGGCTACGGTCGTAGAAGATTTTCGGGGTTTTGTAGAAGCCGGTGCTCGACAGCGACACCTGGGCGAAATACGCCTGCTGGATCAGCGCCTCAAACGTCAGGATATGATCGCGAACCCGCACATGCCCGTTGTGGAATTCAACGTCTGCCTCGCTCACTTCATACTTGCGCGCGGCAAATTCCACCAGGCGTTGCTTGATGGTTTCGGCGGCATTCTGCGCGGCCTTGCCGTTCAAGTCGGCGCCGCTGGAAGCTGCCGTCGGCGAGGTGTTTGGCACTTTGTCGGTGTTGGTGGCGGTGATCTGCACGCGGTCGATTTCCACCTGGAAAATCTCGGCTACCACCTGCGCCACCTTGATGTTCAAGCCCTGGCCCATCTCGGTGCCACCGTGGTTCAGGTGGATGCTGCCGTCGGTGTAGATGTGGATCAGCGCACCGGCCTGGTTGAGGAAGCTGGCGGTGAAGGAAATGCCGAATTTCACCGGGGTCAGCGCCAGGCCTTTTTTCAGGATCGGGCTGTTGGCGTTGTAGCGACGGATCGCTTCGCGGCGCTCGTAGTACTGGCTGCTGTGTTCCAGTTCAGCGGTCATCTCTTCGAGCATGTTGTGCTCGACGGTCTGGTAGTAGTGGGTGACGTTGCGCTCGGTCTTGCCGTAGTAGTTGGCCTTGCGCACCGCCAGCGGGTCGAGGGCCAGATGCCGCGCGATGGCGTCCATCACTTCCTCGATGGCGACCATGCCCTGGGGGCCGCCGAAGCCACGGTAAGCGGTGTTGGACGCGGTGTTGGTCTTGCAGCGATGGCCGTTGACGGTGGCATCGCCCAGGTAATACGAGTTGTCGGAGTGGAACATGGCGCGGTCGACAATCGAGTTCGACAGGTCCGGCGAGCAGCCGCAGTTGCCCGCCAGGTCCAGATTGATACCGTGCAGGCGGCCGGTGTCGTCGAAGCCTACGTCGTACTCGATATAGAACGGGTGGCGCTTGCCGGTCATCAGCATGTCTTCGACCCGTGGCAGGCGCATCTTGGTCGGCTGCCCGGTGAGCCGCGCCACCACCGCACACAGGCACGCAGGGCTGGCCGCCTGGGTTTCCTTGCCGCCGAAACCGCCGCCCATGCGGCGCATGTCGACCACGATTTTGTTCATGGAAACGTCCAGTACTTCGGCCACCAGTTTCTGCACTTCGGTGGGGTTTTGCGTGGAGCAGTAGACGATCATGCCGCCGTCCTCGGTAGGCATCACCGAGGAGATCTGGGTTTCCAGGTAGAAGTGTTCCTGGCCACCGATGTGCAGGGTGCCCTGGATGCGGTTTTTGGCTGTCGCCAGTGCGCCGGCGGAATCACCCCGTTGGTGCGTATGGCTGTCCAGCACGAAATGCTTTTTGCGAAACGCCTCGACCACGTCCAGCACCGGCTCCAGGTCTTCGTATTCGATCACCGCGGCCATGGCGGCCTTGCGCGCGGTTTCCAGGTCGCGGGCGGCGACGGCCAGCACCACCTGGCCGACAAACTGCACGGTGTCGATGGCCAGCAACGGGTCGCCGGGCATCAGCGGGCCAATGTCTTTCAGGCCCGGCACGTCTTCGTGGGTGATGACGATGCGTACACCTTCGAAGGCGTAGCAGGGCGACGTGTCGATGCTGAGGATCTTCGCGTGGGCGCGGTCCGACATGCGTGCGTACAGGTGCAACTGGTTGGGGAATTCCAGACGGTCATCGATGTACTGCGCCTCACCCGAGACGTGCTTGGCAGCGCTGTCGTGCTTGACGCTGCGACCGACTCCGCTGGTCAGGTCCTGGGCAAACAGTTCGGCGAGTTCGGCCTGGGATTTTTCCACGGCGTGATGGTTAGACATAAGCGGTCACCCGAGTCTCGATGTGCGGCGTTTGCAGTTCGATGAAGTATTTGCGCAGCAGGTTCTGGGCGCTGAGCAGGCGGTATTCCTTGCTGGCACGGAAGTCCGACAGCGGGGTGAAATCTTCGGCCAGCGCAGCGCAGGCTTTTTCCACGGTGGCGGAATTCCAGGTGGCGCCGTTCAGCACGGCTTCGCAGTTTTTTGCGCGTTTTGGGGTGGCGGCCATGCCACCAAATGCAACCCGGGCGTCGCGGATGACGCCGTTGTCGATCTTCAGGTTAAAGGCAGCGCAGACCGCAGAAATGTCGTCGTCCAAGCGCTTGGACACCTTGTAGGCACGGAACAGCGGCACGCCTTTGGGCACGATGATCTTTTCGATGAATTCGCTGTCCTGGCGGGCGGTGACGCGGTAGTCGATAAAGTAGTCTTCCAGGGCCAGGGTGCGGCGGGTGTTGCCCTTGCACAGCACGATCTGCGCACCCAGGGCGATCAGCAGTGGCGGCGAATCACCAATGGGCGAGGCGTTGCCGATATTGCCGCCCAGGGTGCCCTGGTTGCGGATCTGCAACGAGGCGAAACGGTGGAGCAATTCGCCGAAGTCCGGGTATTCGTGGTTGAGGGCGGCGTAGCAATCGGACAGCGACGTGGCCGCGCCGATCTCCAGGCGGTCGTCAAAGCTTTCGATGCGCTTCATTTCTTCGATACTGCCGACGTAGATCATCACCGGCAGCGTGCGGTGGAACTGGGTGACTTCCAGCGCCAGGTCGGTGCCGCCCGCCAACAGCCGGGCTTGTGGGTACGCGTCGTAAAGGTCAGCCAGGTCGGCGACGGTCAATGGCACCAGGCAGCGTTTATCGCCGCTGTTCAGTTCTCCGGTTTGCGTCGGGGCGATGGCTTTCAGGCGGGCAATAGTCTCGGCCTGGCGGCTGTCGAACTGGTCCTGGGGCTTGTTGCAGCAGGCCTGTTCGGCGGCGGCGAGAATCGGGCGATAGCCGGTGCAGCGGCACAGGTTGCCGGCCAGGGCTTCGTGGGCTTTCTGGCTGTCGGGGGCATCGCTGTTTTTTTGCAGGGCGAACAGCGACATCACAAAACCCGGGGTGCAGAAGCCGCATTGCGAACCGTGGCACTCCACCATGGCTTGCTGCACGCTGTGGAGTTGGCCTTGGTGCTTGAGGTCTTCGACGCTGATCAGTTGTTTGCCGTGCAGGGACGAGACAAACGTCAGGCACGAATTGAGGCTGCGATAGCGAATCTGCTCGGCGCCTTGATCGTCGGTGTGCAACTCGCCGACCACCACGGTGCAGGCGCCACAGTCGCCGCTGGCGCAGCCTTCCTTGGTGCCGGATTTGCCCAGGTGCTCACGCAAATAGTTGAGCACGGTCAGGTTCGGGTCCAGGGCGTGCTCGCTACGGAGCTCCTGGTTTAGTAAAAACTGGATCACGGAAGGCCTCGCAGACTCATTATTGTTGTTAACCGCTTTGCGCCGAATCTAGTCATGTCTGACTTTTCGGTCAACGATTTTCTGACCGAAAGGTCAAGAAAATGCGATATCAACATCCTTAATTATGGTCCAGTTCTCTGGAACCGCCGTTTTTCGGGGCTTCTGGACTTTAACGGTTGCTTATTTCATGCCAAATTCAGCACTGCTCTTGGGTGAGTGTGCCCAGAGCCATCAGCGGGCCATATGCGCTACACTGCCGCGCTTGTACCGATAGAAGATTTTGAAGGGAAAACATGACGTTCAAGGCGCCGGATAGTCTTGCCGAGCAGATTGCTCATCACCTCGCCGAACGTATCATTCGCGGCGACCTCAAGCCTGGGGAGCGGATCCAGGAGCAGAAGGTCACACTGGCACTCAATGTCAGCCGTGGTTCCGTGCGCGAAGCCTTGCTGATCCTCGAGCGCCGGCACCTGATCGCGATCCTGCCGCGCCGTGGCGCCCACGTCACCGAACTCACCGCCCACAAGGTGCAGAGCCTGTGTACGCTGATGGGCGAACTGTACATTTTGCTGGGCAACTCGGTGGCCGCCGGCTGGCAGACCCAGGCCGACATGGCGCCGTTCGTGCAAATCCAGCAGCGCCTGATCGCCAGCTTCGAACGCCAGGACATCCGCGCCTTCGTCGAAGAAAGCTTCAACGTGATGCGCGCCGCCTATCCGTTCGCCAACAACCCGTATTTGCAGGAAACCGTCGAGAACCTGCAGCCGGCGATGAACCGCGCCTATTACCTGGCGCTGGATCAACGCAAGGCGTCCATGAGCGAGTACCTGGTGCTGTTCGAGCAGTTGCTGGCCGCCGTGCTGGCCCGTGACCTGCCGCAGATTCGCCTGGTGCTCTCGGCCTACGGCGAGCGCAGTTGCTCGCTGGTCATCGCTGCGTTGGCGGAAGCCTAAGCGTGCGGCTCAAGTGCATCAAACTGGCGGGGTTCAAATCCTTCGTCGACCCGACCACGGTGAACTTCCCCAGTAACATGGCGGCAGTGGTGGGGCCCAATGGTTGCGGCAAGTCGAACATTATCGACGCCGTACGTTGGGTGATGGGCGAGAGCTCCGCGAAAAACCTGCGTGGCGAGTCGATGACCGACGTCATCTTCAACGGCTCCACCAGCCGCAAGCCGGTGAGCCAGGCCAGTATCGAACTGGTGTTCGACAACTCCGACGGTACCCTGGTGGGCGAGTATGCGGCCTATGCGGAAATTTCCATCCGCCGCAAAGTCACGCGCGACAGCCAGAACAGCTACTTCCTCAACGGCACCAAGTGCCGGCGCCGGGACATCACCGACATTTTTCTCGGCACCGGCCTGGGCCCGCGCAGTTACTCGATCATCGAACAGGGGATGATCTCCAAGCTGATCGAAGCCAAGCCCGAAGACCTGCGTAACTTTATTGAAGAAGCGGCCGGCATCTCCAAGTACAAGGAGCGCCGGCGCGAGACCGAAAACCGTATCCGCCGCACCCACGAAAACCTCGCCCGCCTGACCGACCTGCGTGAAGAGCTGGAGCGCCAGTTGGAGCGCCTGCACCGCCAGGCCCAGGCCGCCGAGAAGTATCAGGAATACAAGGGCGAGGAGCGTCAGCTCAAGGCACAACTGTCGGCCCTGCGCTGGCAGGCATTGAATGATCAGGTGGGCCAGCGCGAAGCAATCATCGGCACCCAGGAAATCAGCTTCGAAGCCTTGGTGGCCGAGCAACGCAATGCCGACGCCAGCATCGAGCGCCTGCGGGACGGTCACCATGACCTGTCCGAGCGCTTCAATCTGGTGCAGGGGCGCTTTTATTCGGTGGGCGGCGATATCGCCCGGGTCGAGCAGAGCATCCAGCACGGTCAACAACGTTTGCGTCAATTGCAGGATGACCTGAAAGAAGCCGAACGCGCGCGCCTGGAAACCGAATCCCACCTGGGCCACGACCGCACCTTGCTGCTGACCCTCGGGGAAGAGCTGGACATGCTCACCCCCGAGCAGGAAGTCACCAGCGCGGCCGCTGAAGAAGCCGCTGCAGCCCTGGAAGAATCCGAAACCACCATGCACGGCTGGCAGGAGCAGTGGGACACCTTCAACCTGCAATCTGCCGAGCCCCGCCGCCAGGCTGAGGTGCAGCAGTCGCGCATCCAGCAACTGGAAACCAGCATGGAGCGTCTGGCCGAGCGTCAGCGGCGATTGGTGGAAGAGCGCGTGCTGCTCGCCGCCGACCCGGAAGACGCGGCGATCCTCGACCTGAGCGAGCAACTGGCCGAAAGCGAAATGACGCTGGAAGAGCTGGAAGCCAGCGAAGAACAGCAAGTGGAACGCCTGGAGCAATTGCGTCAGCAACTGCAACAGGCGACCCAGGCCCAGCAAACCGCCCAAGGTGATTTGCAGCGCCTCAACGGCCGGTTGGCGTCCCTGGAAGCCTTGCAGCAAGCGGCGCTCGACCCGGGCACCGGCACGGCCGAATGGCTGCGCGACCAACACCTGGCCGAGCGCCCGCGCCTGGCCGAAGGCTTAAAGGTTGAAGCCGGTTGGGAGCTGGCGGTGGAAACCGTGCTCGGCGCCGACCTGCAAGCGGTGTTGGTGGATGATTTTGGCGGCTTCGACCTGGCGGGATTTGCCCAGGGCGATTTGCGTTTGCTCAGCCCGGCGGCGGACGGCACTCGTGTGCCGGGTAGCCTGCTGGATAAGGTTGAGGCGGCGATTGATCTGTCGCCTTGGCTGGGCCAGGTCAAACCAGTGGACAGCCTTGAGCAGGCCCTGGCCCAGCGCGGCCAATTGGCGGCGGGGCAAAGCCTGATCAGCCGCGACGGCTTTTGGGTTGGCCGGCACTTCCTGCGGGTGCGTCGCGCCAGCGAAGCGGAAAGCGGTGTTCTGGCCCGTGGCCAGGAAATCGTCAACCTGACCGCCGAGCGCGAAGAACGCGAAGCGACGCTTGAGTCCCTGGAAAACCAGCTGCAAACCCTGCGCGCCACTCAGCGCCAGCAAGAGACAGGCCGCGAACACCTGCGCCGCCTGTTGCAGGACGAAGCGCGCCAGCAAGGCGAATTGAAAGCCCAGCTCTCGGCGAGCA
Source organism: Pseudomonas sp. IPO3778 (assembly GCF_013386825.1). Classification (GTDB taxonomy): domain Bacteria; phylum Pseudomonadota; class Gammaproteobacteria; order Pseudomonadales; family Pseudomonadaceae; genus Aquipseudomonas. The sequence goes on along the minus strand of NZ_JACARC010000059.1, from coordinate 5,268 downwards.
AGGCCAAGGTCGAACAACTGACCCTGCGCCGTACCCGGCTCGACGAAGAAGTGGCCGAGATGGGCGAACAACGTGCCCTCGAACACGAACAAGTCGGCGAAGCGCGCCTGCAATTGCAGGAAGCCCTCGATAGCATGGCCCTGGACACCGAGCAGCGCGAGTTGCTGCTGGCCCAGCGCGACAGCCTGCGCGAGCGCCTCGACCGGGTGCGCCAGGAAGCCCGCCAGCACAAGGACCATGCCCATCAACTGGCCGTGCGCCTCGGCTCCCTGCGCGCCCAACACGACTCCACGCGCCAGGCCCTTGAGCGCCTGGAAATGCAGTCCGAACGCCTGACCGAAAAACGCGAGCAACTGAGCCTCAACCTGGAGGAGGGCGAAGCCCCGCTGGAAGAGCTGCGCCTGAAGCTTGAAGAACTGCTCGACAAGCGCATGACCGTCGACGAAGAACTCAAGACCGCACAAATCGCCCTGGAAGACGCCGACCGTGAGCTGCGCGACGCCGAAAAGCGCCGGACCCAGGCCGAGCAGCAGTCCCAACTGATCCGTGGCCAGCTCGAACAGCAGCGCATGGAATGGCAAGCCCTGACGGTGCGCCGCAAAACCCTGCAAGACCAGTTGCTGGAAGACGGCTACGACCTGCACGGCGTGCTCAATACCTTGACTGCCCAGGCCAACGAGAAAGACGCCGAAGAAGAACTTGAGCGGATTGCCGCACGCATTCAACGACTCGGCGCGATCAACCTCGCGGCCATCGACGAGTACCAGCAGCAGTCCGAGCGCAAACGTTACCTGGATGCCCAGAACGCCGATCTGGTGGAAGCCCTGGACACCCTGGAAAACGTGATCCGCAAGATCGACAAGGAAACCCGTAACCGCTTCAAAGATACCTTTGATCAGATTAATGGCGGTTTACAGGCGTTATTCCCGAAAGTTTTCGGTGGTGGCAGCGCTTACTTGGAACTGACGGGCGAAGATCTACTCGATACAGGGGTGACGATCATGGCGCGGCCTCCGGGCAAGAAGAACAGCACCATCCATTTGTTGTCCGGTGGCGAGAAGGCACTGACCGCATTGGCCCTGGTATTTGCGATCTTCAAGTTGAACCCGGCGCCGTTCTGCATGCTCGACGAAGTTGACGCCCCGCTGGATGACGCTAACGTTGGACGGTATGCCCGACTGGTTAAAGAGATGTCCCAGACGGTGCAGTTCATCTATATCACCCACAACAAGATCGCCATGGAAATGGCCGATCAGCTGATGGGCGTAACGATGCACGAGCCGGGCTGTTCGCGTTTGGTGGCGGTGGATGTGGAAGAGGCGATGGCGCTGGTGGAATCCTGAGTCGCACGTCGAAGGAGGATTTTAAGCAGGATGTAAGGTGATTTACCGGTCCGGGAAAAGTGGCAAATGGACATATTTGTTCAAGCCATTTTGACAGACGGTGTAAAGTTATCTTTGGTCGTGCTAGTTTAATGTCAAATTTTCGTATGCGTGGGCAAAACGTCATTCAGAACATAGAGTTGGCGCCACGTTTTAAAGCGGTTTGCACGGTGCTAAACCCCTTATTTTTCAGCATTTTTTATTAGAGGCACGGGATTACATGGAAATCGGTCTGCGCGAGTGGCTGATCGTCATCGGCATTATTGTCATTGCCGGTATTCTTTTTGATGGCTGGCGCCGGATGCGCGGCGGCAAGGGCAAGTTGAAATTCCGCCTGGACCGCAACCTGTCCAATTTGCCGGACGACGACGGCAGCGCCGAGCTGCTGGGGCCGCCCCGTGTCCTGGACAACCATAAAGAGCCGCAACTGGACGAGCACGATCTGCCGTCGATGAGCGCACCGCTGCGTGAAGCCCGCGAGCCCAAGCGCGGCAAGCGTGGCGCCGCCAGCGAACCGGCCCAGGGCGACCTGAACCTGGACCTGGACGAAGGCCCGAGCTTCAGCAGCCGTGACGATGACTTCCCGGACGAGGCTCCGACCAAGAGCGCTCATAAAGAATCCGTCAAGGATCAACCAGCTGCCGAAGAGGTGCTGGTGATCAGCGTGATCTGCCGCGACGCCGCCGGCTTCAAGGGCCCGGCCTTGCTGCAGAATATTCTGGAAAGCGGCCTGCGTTTTGGCGAGATGGATATTTTCCACCGCCACGAAAGCATGGCCGGCAACGGTGAAGTGCTGTTCTCCATGGCCAACGCGGTCAAGCCGGGCATCTTTGATCTGGACGACATCGACCATTTCAGCACCCCGGCGGTGAGTTTCTTCCTCGGTTTGCCTGGCCCGCGCCACCCGAAACAAGCATTCGACGTGATGGTGGCGGCAGCCCGCAAGCTGTCCCAGGAACTCAACGGCGAACTCAAGGACGATCAACGCAGCGTCCTGACTGCCCAGACCATCGAGCATTACCGTCAGCGCATCGTCGAGTTCGAGCGTCGCGCCCTGACACAGAAGCGCTGAGGTTCAAGCTTAAGCGTTGCCTGTAGAATCCATGCACTAACATATTGAGCAGCTTCGGCTGCTCTTTTGCTTTATGAGAGAACACCCATGACCGCCGCCCACACCCGCATCCTCGAACTGCGCGCTGAACTGGATCAGCACAACTACCGTTACCACGTCCTCGATGAACCGAGCATCCCGGACGCCGAGTACGACCGGTTGTTCCACGAACTCAAGGCCCTGGAAGCCGAGCACCCGGACCTGGTCACCCGTGATTCACCGACGCAGCGGGTCGGCAGTGCGGCATTGTCTGCGTTCACTCAGGTGCGTCATGAAATCCCGATGCTCAGCCTGGGCAACGCCTTCGATGAAAGCACCATGCTGGAGTTCGATCGCCGGGTCACCGAAGGCCTGGACCTGCCGGTAGGCGACCTGTTTGGCGGCGGTGCGGCGGTGGAATACAGCTGCGAGCCGAAGCTCGATGGCCTGGCGGTCAGCCTGCTGTATCAGGACGGTGAACTGGTGCGTGGCGCCACCCGTGGCGATGGCACCACCGGTGAAGACATCAGCGTCAACGTGCGCACCGTGCGCAATATTCCCCTCAAGCTGCAGGGCAGCGGCTGGCCGGCGACCCTGGAAGTGCGCGGCGAAGTGTTCATGTCCAAGGCCGGTTTCGAGCGGCTGAACGCCACCCAACTGGAAGTCGGCGGCAAGACCTTCGCCAACCCGCGCAATGCGGCGGCGGGCAGCCTGCGCCAGCTGGATTCGAAGATCACCGCCAGCCGCCCGCTGGAATTCTGCTGCTACGGCGTGACCACGGATATCAGCGACACCCACATCGGCAACCTGCAACAGCTGAAGCAGTGGGGCATGCCCATCAGTCATGAACTGAAGCTGGCCAAGGGGATTCAGGATTGCCTCGACTACTACCGTGATATCGGTGAGCGGCGGAATGCCTTGCCCTATGAAATCGACGGCGTGGTGTTCAAGGTCAACAGCATTGCCTACCAACGGGAGCTGGGCTTCCGCGCCCGCGAACCACGCTGGGCAATCGCTCACAAATTCCCGGCCATGGAAGAGCTGACCGAACTGCTGGACGTTGAATTCCAGGTCGGCCGCACCGGCGCTGTCACGCCCGTGGCACGTTTGAAACCGGTCAAGGTCGCGGGCGTGACCGTGTCCAACGCCACCCTGCACAACATGGACGAAGTGGCGCGCCTGGGCTTGATGATCGGCGACACCGTGATCATCCGCCGGGCCGGCGATGTGATCCCCCAGGTGGTGTCGGTGGTGACCGAGCGTCGCCCGGAAAACGCCCGGGCGGTGCAGATTCCCGAGAGCTGCCCGGTGTGCGGTTCCCATGTTGAGCGCACGCAGCTGGTCAAGCGCAGCAAGGGCAAGGAAACCGTCAGCGAAGGCGCGGTGTATCGCTGCGTCGGGCGCCTGGCCTGTGGTGCGCAGCTCAAGCAGGCGATCATCCATTTCGTGTCGCGCCGCGCTATGGACATTGATGGCCTGGGCGACAAGACCATTGAGCAACTGGTGGACGAGAAGCTGATCGGCTCGCCGGCAGACCTCTACAAGCTCAAGTACGAGCAGGTCATCGACCTTGAAGGTTTCGCCGATGTCTCCAGCAAGAAGCTGATCACCGCCATCGAAAACAGCAAGACACCTACCCTTGCACGGTTTATCTACGCCCTCGGCATTCCCGATGTGGGCGAGGAGACCGCCAAGGTGCTGGCGCGCTCCCTGGCGTCACTGGAGCGGGTGCAGCAGGCCTTGCCGGAGGTGCTGACGTACTTGCCGGACGTTGGCCTGGAAGTGGCCCACGAAATTCACAGCTTCTTTGAAGACAGTCACAACCAGGAAGTGATCGGTGCCTTGATCTCCAAGGACGAGTGCGGCCTGGCGCTACAGGAGCAGGGCGAGCTCAGCGCCGAGTTTGCGGCCAGCACCACGCTGGGTGGCTTGCTCGACAAGCTGCACGTGCCGTCCGTAGGGCCGGGTGCGGCGCAGAAGCTGGCCGACAAGTTTGGCTCCCTCGAAGGCGTGATCAAGGCCGATTGGCTCGACATGCGCCAGGCGTTGCCGGAGAAGCAGGCCAAGGCTGTGCGGGACTTCTTCGACATCGAAGAAAACGCCCGTCGCGCCCTGGCCATTGAGCAGCAGCTCAAGGACTTCGGCATGCACTGGCAGAGCGAGAAGAAAGTCGTCGAAGGCTTGCCCGAGGCGGGCCACACCTGGGTGCTCACCGGCTCTCTGGAGCTGATGAGCCGGGATGTGGCCAAGGAAAAACTCGAAAGCCTCGGCGCCAAGGTGGCGGGCTCGGTGTCGGCGAAAACCCATTGCGTGGTGGCCGGGCCGGGCGCGGGTTCGAAGCTGGCCAAGGCCAGTGAGCTGGGCCTGAAAGTGCTGGATGAAGAGGCGTTCGTCGCGTTTCTGGCCAAGCACAACATCACGGTCTGATGCTTTTTGCGATGAGCGGGCTTGTTGTGATGAGCAGGCTTGTTGTGGCGAAGCGATTTGTTGTGGTGAAGCGGTTTGTTGTGGTGAGGTGGCTTGTTGTGGCGAGGGGGCTTGTCCCCCGTTGGGCTGCGCAGCAGCCCCAGTCAGGCCACCGAACTCTTTCAGGTAGAACGCGATGACGGATTTTGGCGCTGCTGCGCAGCCCAACGGGGGGGACTGTCAGATTTTTTGTGTGCGGGCCGGTAATGGCCTGCCGCCAGGCAGGCCGTGCTTTTACCAGGCCGGCCTGATAAATCGGTCTCCGTACAGAATCGCGAATTGATTCATCGCGCTCTTCCAGTCAGGGGCCGCAGAGCCCCAGGTTGCTGG
>NZ_JACARC010000058.1 GCF_013386825.1 Pseudomonas sp. IPO3778 | reverse complement strand
CGGGATTCCGTGAAGAACCATAAAAAAGCCCCTGATGTCATATCAGGGGCTTTTTGTCGCAGAAGAGATCAACCCTCTGCTTGTACCTCGTCGGCTTGCATGCCTTTTTGGCCTTGCACCGCGATGAAGGTCACTTTCTGGCCTTCTTTCAGGCTTTTGAAGCCGTTGCCCTGAATAGCGCGGAAGTGGACGAACAGATCCGGACCGCTTTCTGGAGTGATAAAACCAAACCCTTTTTCGTCGTTAAACCACTTGACGGTACCGCTCTGACGATCAGCCATTTTCTTATTTCCTTGACGCAAAAAATTAATGACAGCCCCTTTCACATGAAAGAGTACTGGGCTGGGTTGCAGGAAAGTAAGAGACGTCGAACGGGTTGTAGCAAACTTTGGCTACTGCCCAGGTCCAGGTTCCAAGCGACCCATGCAAACACAGTGGGCAAACTCTACGCCAACTAAGACAGAAAAAACAAGCCCCGGGAAAAGCCCAGCGTTTACTCGGCTTTGTGACACTTCGGTCAACAATGTGGATCCCGTTTATTCGATAGAGTTGGTCACTTGTTATAGGTGACTGAACATAACATTGACTATCGACAGTGCACTTTAATGTGGCGGTTGCGTTACAGATTAGTGCACGTTAACGCAACCGCGTTACTTATAGGAACAGTCAATCAACCACGGTAGTAACGTTGTGGCACGAATGGCATTTTACTTACACGAAGCGGCACCTTTTTCCCACGTACCAACGCAGACACTTCGGTGTCCAGTGCGATGAATGCGCTGTCCAGGTAACCCATGGCCAATGGGCCACCAAGGCTCGGGCCAAAACCGCCGCTGCAGACGCTGCCGATCACGGTGCCGTGCTCGTCGACGATTTCTGCGCCTTCACGTACCGGTGTGCGCTCTTGCGGCAACAGGCCCACACGTTTGCGGCTCACTCCGGTTTGTTGCTGGGTAAAGATCGCGTCGGCGCCCGGGAAGCCACCGGCACGCGCGCCATCAGCACGACGGGCCTTGGAGATCGCCCACAACAGGCTGGCTTCAATCGGAGTGGTCTCGGTGTTCATGTCATGACCGTAGAGGCACAGGCCAGCTTCCAGGCGCAGGGAGTCGCGGGCGCCCAGGCCGATGGCCTGCACTTCGGTTTCGGCCAGCAGGCTGCGGGCCAGGGCTTCGGCACTGGCGGCCGGTACCGAGATTTCGAACCCGTCTTCGCCGGTGTAGCCCGAGCGGCTGACGTAGCAGTCCACGCCCAGCAGGCGGGTCGGCGCGAATTGCATGAAGGTCATGTGCTTGACCTCCGGCGCCAGGCGCGCCAGTACGCTGACGGCGGCCGGGCCTTGCAGGGCCAGCAGGGCGCGTTCCTCGAACAGCGGCTCGATGGTGCACTGGTCACCAATGTGCTGACGCAGGTGGGCCAGGTCCTGGTCCTTGCAGGCAGCGTTCACCACCAGGAACAGTTCGTCGTTACCCAGGTTGGCCACCATCAGGTCATCCAGGATGCCGCCTTGTTTGTTGGTGAACATCGCGTAGCGCTGCATGCCCACCGGCAGGTCGATGATGTCTACAGGCACCAGGCTTTCCAGGGCCTTGGCGGCACCCGCGCCGGTCAGGCGGATCTGGCCCATGTGCGACACATCGAACAACCCGGCCTGTTCACGGGTGTGCAGGTGTTCCTTCATCACGCCCAGCGGGTATTGCACCGGCATGTCGTAGCCGGCAAAGGGCACCATGCGTGCGCCCAGCTCGATGTGCAGGGCGTGCAACGGGGTTTTCAACAGGGTTTCGGTGGACATATTCAGCTCCTGAAAAACGTGCGGACGCGCTGGTGGGCGTCAGCACTCGATAATGTTGACCGCCAAACCGCCACGGGCGGTTTCCTTGTATTTGCTTTTCATGTCGGCGCCGGTCTGGCGCATGGTGCGGATGACCTTGTCGAGGGACACGAAATGTTGCCCGTCACCGCGCAGGGCCATGCGCACCGCATTGATGGCCTTGACCGAACCCATGGCGTTGCGCTCGATGCAGGGCACCTGCACCAGCCCGCCGATGGGGTCGCAGGTCAGGCCGAGGTTGTGTTCCATGCCGATCTCGGCGGCGTTCTCCACCTGGGAAACCGTACCGCCCAACACTTCACACAGGGCGCCGGCGGCCATGGAACAGGCCACGCCGACTTCTCCCTGGCAGCCGACTTCGGCGCCGGAGATCGAGGCGTTTTCCTTGTACAAAATGCCGATGGCGGCGGCGGTGAGCAGGAAACGCACCACGCCGTCTTCGCTGGCGCCCGGGATAAAGCGCATGTAGTAGTGCAACACCGCCGGCACAATCCCGGCCGCACCGTTGGTGGGCGCGGTGACTACGCGCCCGCCATTGGCGTTTTCTTCGTTGACCGCCAGGGCGTACAGGTTGACCCAGTCCAGTACCGACAACGGGTCACGCAGCGCTGATTCCGGGTTTTTGCACAGCTGCCGATGCAGCGCGGCCGCGCGGCGCTTGACCTTCAACCCGCCCGGCAAAATGCCTTCGTTGCGACAGCCTGCGTCCACGCAATCCTGCATCACCTGCCAGATCTTCAGCAGGCCGGCGCGGGTTTCCGCTTCCGGGCGCCAGGCGCTTTCGTTGGTCAGCATCACCTGGCTGATGGACAGCCCATAGGTGGCGCAATGGCCGAGCAAGTCCTTGGCGCTCTTGAACGGGAAGGTCAGGGGTGTGGCGTCTTCGACAATCCGGTCGTGGCCGGCGGCGTCTTCATCCACCACAAACCCGCCGCCCACCGAGTAGTACTCGCGGCTGCGGATCTGCAGGCCGGCGGCATCGAAGGCACGGAAAATCATGCCGTTGGGATGATAGGGCAGGGGTTTGCGAATCATCGCCAGGTGTTCTTTCTCGTTGAACGCAATGCTGTGTTCGCCGAGCAGGTTCAAGCGTGCGTTGCCGCGAATTTCCAACAGGCGGGCGGCGACGGTTTCAGTGTTCACGGTGTCCGGGTGTTCGCCTTCCAGGCCCAGTAATACAGCCTTGTCGCTGCCGTGGCCTTTGCCGGTGGCGCCGAGGGAGCCATAGAGTTCCACCTTGACGCAGGCGGTGGCGCCCAGCAGGTTGTCGCGCTTGAGGCCTTCGACGAATCGGGCGGCGGCGCGCATCGGGCCGACGGTGTGAGAGCTTGAAGGGCCGATGCCAATCTTGAACAGGTCGAACACGCTTAAAGACATGGTTGTTCTCCGGTTTCTTATTATTGATCGGATGTACTCGGTCCAAATGTGGGAGCCGGGCTTGTGTGGGAGCTGGCTTGCCTGCGATAGCATCACCCGGGTCTACCGGATAGACCGAGGTGCTTGCATCGCAGGCAAGCCAGCTCCCACAAAAGCCAGCTCCCACACTGACCGAGTTATATCCTCAGGTTACGCGTAGCTTTCGATCGACGGGCACGCGCACACGAGGTTGCGATCACCAAACACGTTGTCGACCCGGCCAACCGGCGGCCAGTACTTGGCTTCGATCAGCGACGCCACCGGGTACACCGCTTGTTCACGGCTGTACGGGTGGCTCCATTCGCCCACCAGTTCCGCTGCGGTGTGGGGTGCGTTTTTCAGCGGGTTGTCGTCCTTGTCCAGCGTGCCGTTCTCCACCGCGCGGATTTCTTCGCGGATGGCGATCATGGCGTCGCAGAAGCGGTCCAGTTCTTCCCGGGATTCGCTTTCGGTCGGCTCGATCATCAAGGTGCCGGCCACCGGGAACGACATGGTCGGCGCGTGGAAGCCGAAGTCGATCAGGCGCTTGGCCACGTCATCCACGCTGATGCCGCTGCTGTCTTTCAACGGGCGCAGGTCGAGGATGCATTCGTGGGCCACCAGGCCGTTGCTGCCGGTGTACAGCACCGGGTAGTGCTCTTCCAGGCGGCGGGAAATGTAGTTGGCATTCAGGATCGCCAACTGCGAAGCGCGCTTGAGGCCCGCGCCGCCCATCATGCTGATGTACATCCAGGTGATCGGCAGAATGCTCGCGCTGCCGAACGGTGCGGCGCAGACCGCGCCTTCCTTGCGTTCCATGGCCGCATGGCCCGGCAGGAACGGCGTGAGGTGGGATTTGACGCCAATCGGGCCAACGCCCGGGCCGCCACCGCCGTGGGGAATGCAGAAGGTCTTGTGCAGGTTCAGGTGGGACACGTCGCCGCCGAACTTGCCCGGGGCGCACAGGCCGACCATCGCGTTCATGTTGGCGCCGTCGATGTACACCTGGCCGCCGTTGTCGTGAATGATCCCGCAGATTTCGCGGATGCCTTCTTCGAACACGCCGTGGGTCGACGGGTAGGTGATCATCAGCGCCGCGAGGTGCTCGCGGTGCTCGATAGCCTTGGCACGCAGGTCTTCGATGTCGACGTTACCGCGGGCATCGCACGCGGTGACCACAACACGCATGCCGGCCATGTTGGCCGTGGCCGGGTTGGTGCCGTGGGCCGACGAGGGGATCAGGCAGATGTCGCGGCGCTCTTCGCCACGGCTCTGGTGATAGGCGCGAATCGCCAACAGGCCGGCGTATTCGCCCTGGGAACCGGCGTTCGGTTGCAGGGAAATCGCGTCGTAACCGGTGGCCGCGCAGAGCATGGCTTCCAGTTCGGTGGTCAGTTGCTGGTAGCCGGCGCTTTGCGAGGCGGGCGCGAACGGGTGCAGGGCTCCGAATTCAGCCCAGGTCACCGGGATCATTTCGCTGGCGGCGTTGAGCTTCATGGTGCAGGAGCCCAGCGGGATCATGGTGCGATCCAGGGCCAGGTCCTTGTCGGCCAGTTTGCGCAGGTAGCGCATCAGCTCGGTTTCGGAGTGATAACGGTTGAACACCGGGTGGCTGAGGATCGGCGACTGACGCAGCAGCGCGGCCGGCAGGGTGCTTTCAACGCTGGCGGCGAGGGCGGCGAAGTCCGGCAGGGCTTTGCCACCGGCAAACACGCTCCACAGGGTTTCAATGTCGGCTTGGGAGGTGGTTTCGTCCACCGACAGGCCAAGACGCTCGCCATCCACTACACGCAGGTTGATGCGCTGGGCGCGGGCCTGATCGTGCAGGGCGGCGGTGTGCGCGCCGGTCTTGATGGTCAGGGTGTCGAAGAAGTGGGCTTGTTCAACTGCCAGGCCCAATGTGCTCAAGCCTTTGGCGAAGATCGCGGTCAGGTGATGAATGCGGTTGGCGATCTGGGTCAGGCCTTGAGGGCCGTGGTACACGGCGTACATGCTGGCGATGTTGGCGAGCAATACCTGGGCGGTGCAGATGTTGCTGGTGGCTTTCTCGCGGCGGATATGTTGCTCGCGGGTCTGCATGGCCAGGCGCAGGGCCGGCTTGCCGAAACGGTCGACGGACACGCCGACCAGACGGCCGGGCATGTCGCGCTTGAACGCATCCTTGGTGGAGAAGTACGCCGCGTGCGGGCCACCGAAGCCCAGCGGTACGCCAAAGCGTTGTGCGCTGCCGATGGCCACGTCAGCCCCGAATTCGCCCGGCGGGGTCAGCAGGGTCAGGGCCAGCAGGTCGGCGGCCACGGCCACCAGGGCGTTGGCGGCGTGGAAGCGCTCGGTCAGTTCACGGTAGTCGAACACGTCACCGTTGCTGGCCGGGTATTGCAGCAGGGCGCCGAAGAAGGCGCTGACGTCGGTCAGTTCACGCTCGTCGCCCACGACCACGTCGATGCCCAGGGGCTCGGCACGGGTGCGCAGCACGTCGAGGGTTTGCGGGTGGCTGTGGGCCGAGGCAAAGAACGCGTTGCTGCTTTTGTTCTTGCTCAGGCGTTTGCAGAAGGTCATGGCTTCGGCGGCGGCGGTGGCTTCGTCCAGCAAGGATGCGTTGGCGATCGGCAGGCCGGTGAGGTCGCTGATCAGCGTCTGGAAGTTCAGCAGCGACTCCAGGCGGCCTTGGGAAATCTCAGGCTGGTAAGGCGTGTAAGCGGTGTACCAGGCCGGGTTTTCCAGGAGGTTGCGCAGGATCGGCGACGGCGTATGGCAGTTGTAGTAGCCCTGGCCGATGTAGGTCTTGAACAGCTCGTTCTTGGCGGCAATGGCCTTGATCGTAGCCAGTGCATCGGCTTCGCTCAGGCCATCGCTCAGGCCCAGCACGGCGGTGCCCTTGATGCTTTCGGGGATCACGCTGGCGCTCAGGGCTTCCAGGGAATCAAAGCCCAGGGTGGCGAGCATGTGTTGCTCGTCGTCCTGGCGCGGGCCGATGTGGCGGGCGATGAATTCGTTGGCGGTGGTCAGATTAGTCATGGCGCGCTCCTCAGGCTTCAGCGTTGGCTTTGATCAGGCGATCATACGCATCCTGATCCAACAGCTTAGCTACTGCGTCGGCATCAGCCGGTTTAAAGCGGAAGAACCAGCCTTCGCCCATCGGGTCTTCGTTGACCAGCTCGGGGCTGCCGTCCAGCTTGTCGTTTACTTCGAGGACTTCGCCGTCCAGCGGCATGTACACGCCGCTGGCGGCTTTGACTGATTCAACGGTGGAGGCTTCTGCCCCTTTGTCGTAGGACTGCAGCTCCGGCAGTTGCACGAAAACCACATCACCCAGCGCGTTCTGCGCGAAAGCGGTAATGCCCACAGTCACGCTGCCGTCGGCTTCGGCGCGCAGCCATTCGTGATCTTCAGTAAAGCGCAACTCGCTCATGGAAACTCCTCAGGGCCAGATTCGTCTGGTGGACGGGATTGGAATAATGGGGAGTTACTTAGCAAAATCGCGGCCAATGTTTATTTATTGTTATAAAACAATAGGTTATTGATTTTGATTGGCGAGGTTCGAACAGTGGCTGTAGCGATATCGCTACAGCTTGAAGCGCGAAAAAAAGCCTATGAGGATCAAAGCCTTGCATGGCGACGGCTGAAGGGGTGTGTATCGATATCATTCCACTGTAGCGCTTTCAGTACAGATGGAGGTCGCTTTTAACTGCAATGCCTCCTCTGTAGGAGCGAGCTTGCTCGCGAAGGTCGCTAACGATCACGCGGGAAACCTGGATGAATGCGGTGTGCTTGAGTTTTTCGCGAGCAAGCTCGCTCCTACAGGGGGGGAGGCGATCTCAGGGCTTGTTGGGAATGCCGTATTTGCGCAGCCGGTGGGCGATGGCGGTGTGGGAGGTTTGCAGGCGGCTCGCCAGTTGGCGCGTGGATGGGTAGCTGGCGTACAGCTTTTCCAGCAAGGTGCGCTCGAAGTCTTCCACCGCCTGCTCCAGGCTGTCGACTTCACCGTCGCTCTGGCGCGCCACCGAGGTGCCGGCAATGTCCAGGTCGCCAATGTCCACCAGGCTGCTTTCGCAGATGGCGGCGGCGCGGAAGATCACGTTCTGCAACTGCCGCACGTTGCCCGGCCAGCGGTTGCCCAGCAGTGCCGGGTAGGTGCCTGGCGCCAGGCGGCAGACCGGGCGCTGGATCTGCGCACAGGCCTGCTGCATGAAATAGCGCGCCAGCAGCAGGATGTCCTGGCCGCGCTCGCGCAGGGGCGGCACTTCGACGTTGAGCACGTTGAGGCGGTAGAACAGGTCTTCGCGGAAGGTGCCTTCGCTGACCATCTTTTCCAGGTCGCGGTGGGTGGCGCTGAGGATCCGCACATTGACCTTCACCTCACGGTCGCCGCCCACCCGACGGAAGCTGCCGTCGTTGAGAAAACGCAGCAGCTTGGCCTGCAAGTACGGCGACATCTCGCCGATCTCGTCGAGGAACACCGTGCCCTGGTTCGCCAGTTCCATCAGCCCCGGCTTGCCGCCGCGCTGGGCGCCGGTAAAGGCGCCGGGGGCGTAGCCGAACAGCTCGCTCTCGGCCAGGTTTTCCGGCAGCGCCGCGCAGTTCAGGGCCAGGAACGGCGCACTGTGGCGCGCGCTGATGGCGTGACAGGCGCGGGCCACCAGTTCCTTGCCGGTGCCGGTCTCGCCCTGGATCAACAACGGTGCGTCCAGCGCCGCCACCCGTTGCGCCCGCGCCTTGAGGGTACGGATCGCCGGGGACTCGCCCAGCAGCGCATCGAACCCTTCGGCATGGTCGTGGTGCAGCGCCGACAGTTGTTCGCCGATGCGGTTGGGTTGGTACAGGGTCAGCAGGGCGCCGGCGTCGGTGATCGGCGTGGCGTCCAGCAGCAGGGTCTGGCCGTTGACGTTGATTTCCCGCAGGGCCAGGCGAAAGCCGTGTTCGAGCAAGGTGACCAGCAGCGTGGGGTCATCGAACAGTTCGCTGATGCTTTCGCCGGCGGGCTCGCGGCCATACAGCGCGATCAAGGCCGGGTTGGCCAGCAGGATCTTGCCGGCGCTGTCGAGGGCCAATACCGGGTCGGTCATGGCGGCCAGCAGGGCGTCGAGTTGCAGGTGCTGGCGCTGGCCGGGGAGGATGTCGACCACGGTCACGGCTTGCACGCCGCGCACGCTGAACAGCGCGTCCCGCAGCTCGTCCAGCACCTTGGCGCTCAGGGTCGGGGCGTCGATGTAGACGTTGGGTGGCACCATTTCCACCGCATCCAGGTTGAGATTGCGCCCACCGAGCAAGGCCAGGACTTCCTGGGTGATGCCGACGCGGTCGATGAAGCTGACGTGGATACGCATGGGGCGGTTAGCGGTTCTGGCGGGCGAGAGGTGGCAAGTATGCCTGACAGGTGGTGGAGATCAAAAATGTGGGAGCTGGCTTGCCTGCGATAGCGGTGGATCAGTCACTGAAAATATTGAGTGTCAGTCCGTTATCGCAGGCAAGCCAGCTCCCACAGGGGATCGCCGGTGTTAATGAAATCGGGTTATTCCAGGTGCTCGGGTTTGATCGGATCCCCTGGTTTCACATCCAGCTGATGCCGTACATCCTCAAACATCAAATCGTACTGCTTGTGCATCTGGCCATTGAGCACGGCGATCTTCGGCATGCCGTATTTCTGCGCGATGTTCATGGCGTGCCGGGCAAAGTCGAACGACTGGTCCTTGGGCAGGAAAAACTCTTCCTTGAGCTCCTTGCCCTGTACCGAACCGTGCATCTTGAACAGCATGCCCTTGCCTTCCTTTGGGTCCTGGCTGACTTCGTAGTCGAGGCACAGGTTGTAGCTGTAGTCATCCTTGTTCAGCGCGTGGCGTTCGATGTGCAGGTGACCAGGTTCAAAGGTAGCCATAGGCGTTTCTCCTCTACTTCACAGGTAGGTGATGCCAGGTTTCGCGGTGCTGATACGGGTGCCGGCGCTGCCCTGGACGATCGCTTCGATGTCCGAGAGTGAACCGATCACTGCGGTTTTGCCAGTCTGGCGGGCGAACTCGCACGCCGCCTGAACCTTGGGCCCCATGGAGCCTGCGGCGAAGCCGAGCTTATCCATTTCGTCCGGGTGGGCCTGGCCGATGGCTTTCTGGGTGGGTTTGCCGAAGTCGATAAATGCCGCGTTGACGTCGGTGGCAATCACCAGCAAATCGGCATTCAGTTGCCCGGCCAGCAGGGAGGAACAGAGGTCTTTGTCGATCACGGCTTCAATGCCCTTGAGCTTGCCGTGCTCGTCATACATTGTCGGAATCCCGCCGCCGCCGGCGCAGATCACGATGCTGCCTTTTTCCAGCAGCCACTGGATCGGGCGGATTTCAAAGATCCGCTTTGGCCGTGGGCTGGCGACCACGCGGCGGTATTTGTCGCCATCGGGGGCAATCGCCCAGCCTTTTTCGGCGGCGAGTTTTTCCGCTTCGGCTTTGGAATACACCGGGCCGATGGGCTTGGTCGGGTTCTGGAAGGCCGGGTCCTTGGCGTCCACTTCGACCTGGGTCAGCAGGGTCGCGAACGGCACTTCGAAGTCCAGCAGGTTGCCCAGTTCCTGTTCGATGATGTAGCCGATCATGCCTTCGGTTTCGGCCCCCAGCACATCCAGCGGGTAGGGTGAAACCTGGGTGTAGGCGGCGGCCTGCAGCGACAGCAGGCCCACTTGCGGGCCATTGCCGTGGGCAATCACCAGCTCGTTGCCGCTGTGGATCTTGGCGATCTGTTCGGTGGCGATGCGGATATTGGCCCGTTGATTGTCTGCGGTCATGGGTTCACCACGACGCAGAAGGGCGTTGCCGCCCAGGGCTACGACGATACGCATAATGCAATCCTTCTAGAGCTCGCAATCCTTTGTAGGAGCGAGCTTGCTCGCGAAGGAGGTCAACGATAACGCGCCCATCCTGAGTGAACGCGGTGCCCTTGAGTTTTTCGCGAGCAAGCTCGCTCCTACAGTGAGATCGCAGCAGGGTTTAGATATCCGCCAACGCCGACACCAGGATCGCCTTGATGGTGTGCATGCGGTTTTCCGCCTGCTCAAAGGCAATGTTGGCCGGTGACTCAAACACCTCTTCGGTGACTTCCACGCCATTGGCCAGGTTCGGATACCGTGCGGCGATGTCCTTGCCGACCTTGGTCTCGCTGTTATGGAATGCCGGCAGGCAGTGCATGAATTTCACCCGTGGGTTGCCCGAGGCTTTCATCATCTTGGCGTTGACCTGGTACGGCAGCAGTTGCTCGATGCGCTCGTCCCACGCTTCCACCGGCTCGCCCATGGACACCCAGATATCGGTGTGGATGAAGTCCACGCCTTTGACCGCTTCCTTCGGGTCTTCGGTGATGGTGATGCGCGCGCCGCTTTCTTCAGCGAAGGCCTGGCACTGCTTGATGAAGTCCGCGTGGGGCCACAGGGCTTTCGGCGCGCCGATGCGCACGTCCATGCCCAGCTTGGCGCCGATCATCAGCAGCGAGTTGCCCATGTTGTAACGGGCATCGCCCAGGTAGGCGTAGCTGATGTCATGCAGCGGCTTGTCGCTGTGCTCGCGCATGGTCAGGGTGTCGGCGATCATTTGGGTGGGGTGGAATTCGGCGGTCAGGCCGTTGAACACCGGCACACCGGCAAACTTGGCCAGCTCCTCGACGATTTCCTGTTCAAAGCCACGGTACTCGATGGCGTCGAACATCCGGCCCAGAACGCGGGCGGTATCTTTCATGCTTTCCTTGTGGCCGATCTGCGACGACACCGGGTCGATGTAGGTGACGTGGGCACCCTGGTCGTGGGCCGCGACTTCGAAGGCACAACGGGTGCGGGTCGAGGTTTTTTCGAAGATCAGCGCGATGTTTTTGCCCTTCAGGTGCGGACGCTCGGTGCCGGTGTATTTGGCGCGCTTGAGGTCGCGGGACAGGTCCAGCAGGTAGTGCAGCTCGCGGGTGGTGTGGTGCATCAGCGACAGCAGGCTGCGGTTGCGCATATTAAAAGCCATGGTGGATCTCCTTAGGTTTCGGTTATCCCCTTGGCCACGGCTGGATAAGCCGCGGCCAAGGCCAAAATATTAATAGTCGATGGGGTCGCGAATGATCGGGCAGGTCATGCAGTGGCCGCCGCCACGGCCCCGGCCGAGTTCGCCGGCGCTGATGGTGATGACTTCCACACCGGCCTTGCGCAGCAGGGTGTTGGTGTAGGTGTTGCGGTCGTAGCCGATCACCACGCCAGGCTCCACGGCCACCACGTTGTTGCCGTCATCCCACTGCTCGCGTTCGGCGGCGAAGCTGTTGCCACCGGTTTCCACCACGCGCAGGGCCTTGAGGTTCAGGGCCGCGGCGACGGTGTCGAGGAAGTTGGTTTTTTCACGCTGGATATCGATGCCGCCGGGCTTGGTCTCGTCCGGGCGCAGGGTGAAGGCGACGATCTGGTTCACCACTTCCGGGAAGATGGTGACCAGGTCGCGGTCGCAGAAGCTGAACACGGTGTCGAGGTGCATCGCCGCGCGGGATTTCGGCAGACCGGCGACGATCACGCGCTCCACGGCTTTGTGCTTGAACAGGTTGAGCGCGAGTTGGCCGATGGCCTGGCGCGAGGAACGCTCGCCCATGCCGATCAACACCACGCCGTTACCGATGGGCATCACGTCGCCGCCTTCGAGGGTGGCGTTGCCGTGTTCCTGATCCGGGTCGCCGTACCACACCTGGAAGTCAGCGTTGGTGAACTCGGGGTGGAATTTGTAGATGGCGCTCGCCAGCAGGGTTTCCTGGCGTCGCGCCGGCCAGTACATCGGGTTCAGCGTTACGCCACCGTAGATCCAGCAGGTGGTGTCGCGGGTGAACTGGGTGTTGGGCAGCGGCGGCAGAATGAAGCTGGAGTGGCCGAGGAAGTCGCGGAACATCTCGATGGTCTTGCCACCGAAACTGCTCGGCAGGTCATCGGCCGACACGCCACCGATCAGGAACTCGGCGACCTTGCGCGGCTCCAGGCTGCGCAGCCACGAGCCGACTTCATTGACCAAGCCCAGGCCGACCTGGTTGGCGGTGATCTTGCGCTCCAGGATCCAGTCCAGGGCTTCGGGGATGGCGACGATGTCGGTCAGCAGGTTGTGCATTTCCAGCACATCAATGTCGCGCTCGCGCATCTTGGTCACGAAGTCGAAATGGTCGCGCTTGGCCTGGGCCACCCACAGCACGTCATCGAACAGCAGTTCATCGCAGTTGTTGGGGGTCAGCCGCTGGTGGGCCAAACCGGGGGAGCACACCATGACTTTGCGCAGTTTGCCGGCTTCGGAATGTACGCCGTACTTCACTTTTTCCGTGGTCATTACAGATCCTCCAGTGAACAATAATTACAGGGTCAGAAAACCGTCGTAGAGCCCATAGGCCGCCACCAGGGCGCCAATGACCACGGCGGCGAAAATCAGTTTCTCGACGTTGGTGAAGATCGGTTTGCCCAGTTCATGCTTGGCCTTGGCGAACAGGATCGCGCCGGGGGCATAAAGCAGGGCGGACAACAGCAGGTACTTGGTGCCGCCGGCGTACAGCAGCCAGACCGCGTAGATCAGCGCGATCGCGCCGATCAGCAGGTCTTTGCGGCGTTCGCCCGAGGCGCCTTCGTAGGTCTCACCGCGCACCGCCAGCAGCAGCGCATACGCCGCCGACCACAGGTAAGGCACCAGGATCATCGAGGTGGCGAGGTAGATCAGCGACAGGTAAGTGCTGGCCGAGAACAGGGTGATCACCAGGAAAACCTGGACCATGGCGTTAGTCAGCCACAGGGCATTGACGGGCACGTGGTTGGCGTTTTCCTTGCGCAGGAACTCCGGCATGGTGTGGTCCTTGGCGGCGGCGAACATGATCTCCGCGCACAGCAACACCCACGACAGCAGCGCCCCCAGCAACGAAATGATCAAGCCGACGCTGATCAGCACCGCGCCCCAATGCCCCACCACATGCTCCAGCACCGCGGCCATCGAGGGGTTCTGCAGCTTGGCCAGTTCCGGTTGGGTCATGATCCCCAGGGACAGCACGTTCACCAGCATCAGGAACAGCAGCACAGTGATAAAGCCAATCACGGTGGCCTTGCCGACGTCGGAGCGTTTTTCGGCGCGGGACGAGAAGATGCTCGCGCCTTCGATGCCGATGAACACCCAGACGGTGACCAGCATCATGTTGCGCACCTGGTTCATCACGCTGCCCAGGTCCGGGTTTTTCACGCCCCAGATGTCCGCAGTGAAGATGTCCAGCTTGAACGCGAAGAGCGCGATCAACACGAACAGCACCAGCGGCACCACCTTGGCGACAGTGGTCACCAGGTTGATGAACGCGGCTTCCTTGATCCCGCGCAGTACCAGAAAGTGCACGGCCCACAGCAGCACCGACGCGCCGATCACCGCCGCCGGGGTGTTGCCTTCGCCGAAGATCGGAAAGAAGTAACCGAGGGTGCTGAACAGCAGCACGAAGTAGCCAACGTTGCCCAACCAGGCACTGATCCAGTAACCCCAGGCCGACGAGAAACCCATGTAGTCGCCAAACCCGGCCTTGGCGTAGGCATACACCCCGCCGTCCAGGTTGGGCTTGCGGTTGGCCAGGGTCTGGAACACGAAGGCCAGGGTCAGCATGCCGACGGCGGTGATCACCCAACCGATCAGCACGGCACCCACATCGGCGCTGGCCGCCATGTTTTGCGGCAGTGAGAAGATCCCGCCACCAATCATTGAGCCCACGACAAGTGCAACCAGTGCGCCAAGCCGAAGTTTTCCGGGAGATTCAGACATCGCATGACTCCAATGCAGGAGAAGAGAGACCACAGAATAAATCCGTGCGCTAATCAAACAGCTGACTCAGATCACTTCATTGGCACATTCCATTGTGAATGAATGACTTATGATGAAAGGGGCGGGCGTTGAAGTGCCCCGCAGAGGCCCGTTGTAGAGCGTTTCTGCGTTTCAAATAACAGGATTTCTCATCGGCATGGACCTTTGAAGCTAGCCCGTATTTCCAGATATGCAAACTTTTCCAGCGCCATGTTATTTAAATTATAAATTTGCCTTATCGCTGTTTATTGTCATGCCTTTAAGTTATGAAGCTTGCGGCTTTATTAGCTATATCTAATAAACGCTACATCGGTTTAATAAATTAGTTGAGTGCACAGTTGTTGGCTCGATTGTTGTTTTGTTCAGGAGTGTCCATGTCCCAACCCACGGAAAAGCTGCGCCTCAATGCCTTGATCGCCCTGGTGGTGGGCTCGATGATCGGCGGCGGGATTTTCTCGTTGCCGCAGAACATGGCGGCGCGGGCTGAAGTGGGCGCGGTGTTGATCGGCTGGGGCATTACGGCCGTGGGCATGCTGACCCTGGCCTTCGTGTTCCAGACGTTGGCCAACCGTAAGCCTGAACTGGATTCCGGGGTATACGCCTACGCCAAGGCCGGGTTTGGCGACTACATGGGTTTCTCGTCGGCCTGGGGTTACTGGATCAGCGCCTGGATGGGCAACGTCGGTTACTTCGTGTTGCTGTTCAGCACCCTCGGCTACTTCTTTCCGGTGTTCGGCCAGGGCAATACCCCGGTGGCGATCGGGTGCGCGTCGGTGTTGCTGTGGGCGGTGCATTTTTTGGTGATGCGCGGGATCAAGGAGGCGGCGTTCATCAACCAGATCACCACCGTGGCCAAGATCGTGCCGCTGGTGATGTTTATCGTGATCGCTGGCGTAGCGTTCAAGGCCGACATCTTTACCCGCGACATTTGGGGCCTGAACAACCCGAATTTGGGCGGCGTGGTGGACCAGGTACGCCACATGATGCTGGTCACGGTGTTTGTGTTTATCGGCATCGAGGGCGCCAGCGTCTACTCGGCGCGGGCCGAAAAACGTTCGGACGTGGGCCGGGCCACGGTGATCGGTTTCCTGGGTGTGCTGGCGCTGCTGGTGTTGGTCAACCTGCTGTCCCTCGGGATCATGACCCAACC
Organism: Pseudomonas sp. IPO3778; assembly: GCF_013386825.1. Lineage (GTDB taxonomy): Bacteria > Pseudomonadota > Gammaproteobacteria > Pseudomonadales > Pseudomonadaceae > Aquipseudomonas. The sequence continues at coordinate 16,851 of NZ_JACARC010000058.1, read as the reverse complement.
GGAACTGGCCAACCTGCAAAACCCGTCCCTGGCCGGGGTGCTGGAGCATATCGTCGGGCCCTGGGGCGCGCTGTTGATCAGCATCGGGCTGGCGGTTTCGCTGCTGGGTGCGCTGCTGTCGTGGGCCTTGCTCTGCGCCGAAATCCTTTACGCCACTGCCCATGGCAAGACCATGCCGGCGTTCCTGAAAAAGGAAAACGTCAATCAGGTGCCGGTCAATGCGCTGTGGCTGACCAATGTGATGATCCAGCTGTTCCTGGTGATCACCCTGTTTTCTGCAAGCACCTACACCACCCTGATCTACCTGGCGTCGTCGATGATTCTGGTGCCCTACCTGTGGTCGGCGGCTTATGCGGTGCTGTTGAGCGGGCGCGGCGAAACCTACGCGGGCGCCCATGGCGCGCGCATGAAGGACTTGCTGGTAAGCCTGATTGCCCTGGCCTACGCGGTGTGGCTGCTGTACGCCGGAGGCTTGAAGTACTTGCTCCTGTCAGCGCTGCTGTATGCACCGGGGGTGATTTTGTTTGCCCTGGCCAAGCGCGAGCAGGGTCAGCCCTTGTTTACCCTCCTGGAAAAAGGCATTTTCGCCTGCGTGATCGCCGGGGCGAGCCTGGCGGCGTATGGGTTGTATAGCGGGGTGTTGTCGTTGTGAGGATGCAACTGGCGTATCAGGCGCCCTATGACTGGGCAGCGATGCTGGGCTTTCTGTCGGCCCGGGCGATTACCGGGTTGGAGACGGTGGAAGACGGTGTGTACTCGCGCAGTATCAGCTTCGACGGTCAGCCGGGTTGGCTCAGTGTGTCGCCGGGGGCCGGGGATTGGCTTGAGGTGACGGTGGGTTATCCCGACCCGGCTGTGTTGCCGGAGATTGAGCGGCGGTTGCAGGACATGTTCGACCTGTGGGCTGACCCGCAGGTGATCAACCGGCAACTGGCGACTGATCCCTTGATGGCGCGGTTGGTGGCGGCGCGTCCTGGCCTGCGGGTGCCGGGAACCTGGGATGGGTTGGAATTGGCGATCCGGGCGGTGTTGGGTCAGCAGATTACCGTGGTGGCGGCGATCAAGCTGGCGGGCAAGTTGGTGGCGCAGTACGGCACGCCGCTGGTGACGCCCCATGCCGGTGTGACCCATGTGTTTCCCACCGCTGAGGTGCTGGCGGACGCCGACCTGGCGACCTTGGGCATGCCGAAAAGTCGCGGGCGCACCTTGTCGGGTGTGGCTCGGGCCTTACTGGATGACCCGCAGGTGTTCCAGCCGAAGGCCAGCTTGAAGGAGGGCGTTGCGCGTTTGGTCGCGTTACCCGGTATTGGTGACTGGACGGCGCAGTACATCGCCATGCGCCAGATGCGCGAGCCGGATGGGTTTGCTTCGGGGGATATCGGGTTGATCAATGCGTTGGTGGCGCTGGAAGGCGGGCCGGTGAGCCCGCGCCAGTTGCTGGCACGGGCTGAGGCCTGGCGACCGCTTAGGGCCTATGCGGCGCAGCATTTGTGGACGTCATTAAGCCGGGCAGATTGATTCTGCGTACCTGTGGCGAGGGAGCTTGCTCCCGCTGGGGCGCGAAGCGGCCCCATTGACCTAAAGGCAGGGGCCTGCTGCGCAGTCCAGCGGGAGCAAGCTCCCTCGCCACAGGATCTTCGGTCACCACTGAGGGCGATGTGAACCCAACTCCCCGGCCGGTAAATCCCACTGCAACGGTGTCCCGCTGAGGGTCACCGGGGGCAGTAACCGATGGGCCGGGCCCCAGGCGGTTTGCTCCACCACCAGGCCTTGATCGCCGGGTTCTTCGGCTCGCAGTGACGGCTGTTCGGGGACTTGCCCTGCGTCCACCAACAGTTTTGCCGTGCGGGCCAATGACAGCAGCGCCGAACCGCCGCGACCGGACTTCAACCGTTCACTCAATGCCTGGATCGCACTGGCCGCCATCAAATAGCCCGTGGCGTGGTCCAGCGCCTGCAACGGCAATGGCACCGGCTTGTCGGTGTTTTTCCACTGCCGGCCCGCCTCGGCAATCCCGGTGCTCATCTGCACCAGGCTGTCGAAGCCCCGGCGATTGCGCCAGGGGCCGCTCCAGCCATAGGCGTTGAGGCTGGCGTCGATCAGGCCGGGGGCGATGCCTTGCAACGCTGACTCACCGTAGCCCAACTGCTCCAGGGCATCGGCGCGGTAGCCGTGCAGCAGGATGTCAGTGTCCCTGAGCAGGCTTTCGAAGATTTGGCGGTCGTCGGTGTTTTTCAGGTCCAGGCGGGCGCAGCGTTTGCCAAGGGTCATTTCCGGCACCACCCCGGGTTCGTTCCAGTCGGGCGAGTCGATGCGCAGGACATCGGCGCCAAGGCCGGCGAGAAAACGGCTGGCGGTGGGGCCGGCCAGCACGCGGGTCAGGTCCAGCACCTTGATACCCGCCAATGGCCGCGCCACTGAGCCCAGCCAGGGTTTGTCGCTGAGGGCTGCAAAGGTCTGGCGATGGACCAGCGGTTCCTGATTGACCGCCAAACCTTGCGGATGCACTTGCCAGTCTTGCCACGAACGCATCTGCGCGGCACAGCCGTTTGCCTCGACAATCGCTTGTTCCAACTCGGCAGCATTCCATTGCGCAACCTTCGCGGCCATTGCGTCACGGTCAGCGGCCTGCCCGAGTACGCGCTCGGCGGCGGCGCGATGGTGCGGCGCATTGGTGTGCAGGCGAATCCAGCCATCGGCGCAGGCGTAGTCGCCGGCAATCGGATCCCACAGCGGCGGTGTGGTCCAGCCATCGGGACGCAGGGACGAGGAAAACCAGAATGAGGCGAGGCGCCGGTCCACGGTCACGGAGGGTAAGCGCCCGGTTTGCTGCAACAGCAACTGGGCAAGCGCCTGGCCCGCCGCGCCAACGCTGGCGCTGGCCAGTTCGGTGACGGCAAAGGTCGAGGGCAGGGCGCCAGCCTCGGTGAAGGCCAGCGGGGTGATGGGTAAGTCGAGTGCTTCCTGGATGGGAGTGAGCAGATCAGTCATCAAAGGCCCTCCTTATGAGAAGGACCATCATAGAAGATCATCAGGGTTGAATGACAACCCCGGGTTCCAGCGGCAACTCCACGCTGGCGATAAAGCCACCATCAGGATGATTGGCCAGGATCAGGCTGCCACCATGGCGCTCCGCCGCGCGTCGGGCGATGGCCAGGCCCAAGCCGTGGCCTTGGGCGGTTTGCCCCGGGGCGCGGTAAAACGGCTCGCCCAGTTGGCTCAGGTGTTCGGCGCTCACGCCGGGGCCGTGATCGCGCACGCTGATCACAATGCGTTCGCCCTGGCGTTTGGCGTCCATTTCAATCGGTTGGCCGGGCGGGTTGAAGCGTTGGGCATTGCGCAGCAGGTTGTCCACGGCGCGTTCGATCATGGTCGGCCAGCCCTTGAGCTGCAGCCCGGCCTCGGCATCGAGTTGCACGGGTTGGTCCGGCGCGCCAAGCAGGGCGTCTTTTTGCAGGGTCTTGAGCAGCTGGTTGAGGTCGATGTCCTCGGCGCTGGCGTTGTCGGCATCCACCCGGGCAAGTACCAGGATTTCGCTGATCAGCGCTTCCAGGCGGTCGCATTCACGGGTCAGGCGCGGCCAGAGCTTCTCCCGCGCCTCGGGCGTGGCCCGTTCTGCCAGGGCCAGGGCGATTCGCAGGCGGGCCAGGGGCGAGCGCAGTTCGTGGGACACGTCCCGCAGCAATTGGCGCTGGCTGCCGATCAGGCTTTGCAGGCGGGCGCCCATGCGGTTGAAGTCGGTGGCGAGTACGCCGAATTCATCGCGGCGGTTGGCCAACCGCGCCAAGCTGTTTTGCTGGTAGGTGGTCTGGCCCAGGTCATGCACCGCGCCGCGCAGACGGCTGAGGGGGCGGGTGATGGACAGCGTCACCAGCAGGCTGAACAGGGTCAGCACCACCAGCGCGATGGCCAGGGCACTTAACGGCCAGAGCAGGCTGCTGCGGTGCCAGGCGTCCAGTTCCGGGTGGGGAATGCGGTAGATCAGCAGGTAGGTGTCGCCGGTTTTTTCGCTGGTGTATTCGGCGGTCAGGCGGCGCCAGGGCAGGTGGCGGTCCTGGCTGTCGTTTTGCCGGGCTTCGAGGGCGGCGGCCCTGCGCGGGAAGGTGCCGCGCACCACGGGCTCGCCGCTTTCGTTCAGCACTTGCACGTCGATGTGGTACTGGCGCTTGCGCTGCTGCAGCAAATCCTGGGCGGCATCCTCGCCTTGGGCCTCGTAAAGCTGCGTCCATTCCTGCGCGAGGTTATTGAGCCCGGGGTGGCGGCTGAGAATCCACGCATCCTGGTTGAGCATATGCCCCAGCAGGATCGACAACCCGGCAACCAGGGCGATGGCCAGCCAGAAGCTGGCAAGGACGCGCCAGAACAATGAACGCACAAGAAACCCTCAAACAGGAAAAGCCCAGCGGCGGTGGCCACTGGGCTGGGAGTGAAGCTAGATCATTATTGCGCTTTTTGCGGCTGCTGGGCTTTCCAGGCCTGGAATTCCTTCCACTCGGCGCGGCGCTCGGCTTGTTTTTTTGCGATCTCGTCGAATTTCTTCTGTTGATCGGGTTTCAGCACGGCACGGATATCCGCCTGGGTTTTCAGCTTGCCGGCAGCCATTTCGTCTTGCATGGCTTTCTGGTCAGCGGCCGGGAGTTTGTCCAGGTACTTCTTGACCAGCTCTTTGCGAGCGTGCCACTGCTGGCCCATCAATTTGCCGATCTGCTGGCGCTGTTCATGGGTCAAGTCAAGCTGGCTGAAAGGGCCACCCTTGCCCCGCATGCCGTGATCGCCGCCGTGGCCAGGGCCGCCCATCATGTGGCCTTCAGGACCGCCCATCGGGCCTGGACCTTCTGGCATTGCCGCCATGGCAACGGTTGGCAGGGCAGCAGCGAACATCAAAGCGATAAGGGTCTTGCGCATGGTGATTCTCCTGTCTCTATTCCGGTGAGTCCGGATGTGAGTAGATTACGGAGAACAAGGTCAGCGGCAGTCAGGGTAGGGTAAAGCTTGGGTAAAGAGGATTTTGGGCGGGGCTGACAAAACTATCCCGGCAGGGAAGATCATGTGTGGGAGCTGTCGAGCCTTGGCGAGGCTGCGATGCAGGCACCGCGGTTTATCCGTTGCACCGAGGTGATGCCATCGCAGCCTCGCCAAGGCTCGACAGCTCCCACAGGGGACAGGTGTTGTGCTTAGAGGCTGTAGTAGTAGCCGCGGCTGCGCAGCGCCACGATCCGTGCCCGGCCATCGGGGTGCGGGCCGATCTTCTTGCGCAGGTTGCTGACGTGCATGTCCAGGCTGCGGTCATACAGGGTCAGCTTGCGGCCCAGGGCGATCTGCGCCAGTTCCTGTTTGTCCAGCGGCTCGCCCGGCTGGCGCAGCAAGGCTTCCAGCAGGCGGCTTTCGGACACGGTCAGGGCAAATTCCTGCTCATCGATAGTGACCACACCCCGCATCGGGCTGAAGCACAGGTCGCCCAGCTCCAGTTGCGTCGATACGGCAGCCGGGTGGCTACGGCGCAATACGGCACGCAGGCGGGCGGTCAGTTCCCGGGGGTCGCAGGGTTTGGCCAGGTAATCGTCGGCGCCCAGCTCCAGGCCGAGGATCCGGTCCAGGGGTTCGCCGCGGGCCGAAAGCATCAGCACCGGCAGCTCCGGGTGGTCGCTGCGCAATTGCTTGAGCAGCTCAAGGCCGCTGCCGTCGGGCAGCATCACGTCGAGCACGACCGCCGCCGGGGCGGCTTCGGCCAATGCCTTGCGTGCGCTCGAGCCGTCATGGCAAGCGCGCACCTGGAAACCTTCCTGGCTCAGCCAACTGGTCAGCAGCTCGCAGAGCTCCTGGTCATCATCTATCAGTAACAGCTCGCTCATGACTCACTCAATTTAGCCATTGTCGACGGCGCCGGTGCCCGCCACTGGCGAAGATCCCGCACAACAGGGCGATCAGCGCGACAGCCCCGCCGGTCACGAACCATTGCTGTTGCTCGGTCAGCCAGCGTGGCAAGGCACTGCCCTGTGCTTCTTTGAGTTGCTGGGCCAGGCGTTGGTTCTCCTGGCGCAGTTTACTCAGTTGAGTACTTTCCCGGGTGGCGTCAGCACTTTGCAATTGCTTGCTCAGTTCATCCCGCTGCCGTTCGCTTTCTTTCAAACGTTGCTGCAAATCGGTGATCTGGCTGCCGGCACTCAAGGACAGGGGCGTGGAATTGCCGGTGTTCGAGGTTTCTTCAGCGTGGGCCGTAGCCCCGATCATTAACACTGCCAACAGACACAACTGACGTAAGCGCATCGGAACTCCTGATTCCACACGAATATTCAGAACGTTGTCGGCAGGTTACCGGGAATAATGAGCGTTTAGGAGTGCGCTGAAGCCAATTGGTTCAGCGCACAACGAATCAAGGCAGGACTTGTTTGAACGGCTTGACCAGCACTTGGGCGTAAACACCGGCCGCCACGTACGGATCAGCGTCGGCCCAGGCTTGTGCCGCCGCCAGGGAGGCGAACTCGACAACCACCAGGCTACCCGTGAAACCGGCTTGCCCCGGGTCGTTGCTGTCCACTGCCGGGTGTGGGCCGGCGAGTACCATACGGCCTTCGGCGTGCAGCTGTTTCAGGCGTTCAAGGTGAGCCGGGCGGGCGGCCAGGCGCTTTTCCAGGGAGTTGGCGACGTCGGTGGAAATGATTGCGTAGAGCATGTCAGTCCTCGGTTTTCGGCGTGGTAGGGTCGGAGTCATGCAGGTGGCGCGACAGGTAGATACCCTGGCCGACCAGGAACAGCACGGTCATGCCCAGGCTGCCGAACACCTTGAAGTCCACCCAGTAGCTCTGGAAGGTAAAGGCGACGAACAGGTTGGCAGCGCCGCAGAACAGGAAAAACACGATCCAGGCGATGTTCAGGCGAACCCAGACAGGGTCCGGCAAGGTCAGGGCGTGGCCCATGATCCGCTTGATCAGCAGACGGTCACCGATGAAGTGGCTGCCGATAAAGGCCAGGGCGAACAGCCAGTTGACCACCGGGGCTTTCCATTTAAGGAAGGTTTCGCTGTGGAAGGCCAGGGTCAGGCTGCCGAAGACGAGGCAGGCGACCAGCGTCAGCCATTGGCTTTTTTCCAGCTTGCGCTGGGAGATGAAGATAGCGCCGTAGACCACCACCGAGCTGATGATCAGCACCGCCGTGGCACTGTAGATGCCACCGACGGTCAGCTCATGGCCGGCAATATCGATTGAGCGTGGGTCGATTTTATAAACGATGAAAAACAGCAACAGCGGGATGAAGTCGATGAATTGTTTCACAGTAAGAGCCAGAAGCTGGATGTGGCGGCATAATAACAAACATCCTTGGTAGCGAAAGCGCCAGCTGACTTGAGGTTACACACTCCCGTGAATGTTGATTTGCACTGCCATAGCACAGCCTCCGACGGCGCCCTGGCGCCCGCGGTCCTGGTTGCGCGTGCGTTTGAAAAAGGCGTGCGAGTCCTGTCGTTGACCGACCACGACACCCTCGAAGGCCTGGCAGAGGCCCGCGAAACGGCGACGGCGTTGGGCATGCAACTGGTCAACGGGGTTGAGTTGTCCTGCACCTGGGGTGGCGCAACCATTCACGTACTGGGCTACGGTTTCGACGTGAACGCGCCGCCGCTGGTGGAGGCCATCGCCCAATTGCACGATGGCCGCTGGCTGCGGTCCGAAGAAATAAGCCGCAAGCTGGCCCTCAAAGGCATGCCCAACGGCCTGGAAGGCGCCCGCGCCATCCAGCAGGAACTGGGCGACAGCGGCAACGCCCCGGCCCGTCCGCACTTTGCCGACTGGATGGTGCGTGAAGGGTTTGTAAAGGATCGCGCCGAAGCGTTCCGCAAATGGCTGGGTGCCGGCAAGCTGGGGGACGTCAAGCAACACTGGCCTACCCTGGAGGACACCGTGGGCACGTTGCGGGCGGCGGGCGCCTGGGTCAGCCTGGCGCATCCCTGGCATTACGATTTCACCCGCAGCAAACGTCGCAAGCTGATTGGCGACTATATTCAAGCGGGCGGTCACGCAATCGAAGTGGTCAACGGGCATCAACCGGCCGAACAGGTGGGTAGCCTGGCGATTCTTGCGCGCGAATTTGGTCTGCTGGTGAGCGCCGGCAGTGATTTTCATGGCCCTGGCGGCTGGTCCGAGATTGGCGAGTACCGTGCCGTCCCGGAAGATTTGCCGCCCCTTTGGTGTCGGTTCAAGCATGAACCCATTATTGCCACCGTCTGAACAGGTAGAACACGTGAGTCAATTCTTCCAGATTCATCCGGAAAACCCCCAGGCGCGCCTGATCAAACAGGCCGTGGAGATCATCCGTGCCGGTGGCGTGGTGATCTACCCTACGGATTCCTCCTACGCTATCGGTTGCCAGATCGGCGACAAGAATGCGGTCGAACGCGTAAGACGCCTGCGTGACCTGGACAAGAACCACAACTTCGCGCTGATTTGCAGCGACTTGTCCCAGCTGGGCCTGTTCGCCAAGGTCGACACCGGCACCTTCCGCCTGCTCAAGGCTCACACGCCGGGGCCTTACACTTTCATCCTCAACGCCACCCGCGAAGTGCCGCGCCTGCTGCTGCACCCGAAAAAACGCACCATCGGCCTGCGGGTGCCGGAACACCCGATCGCCCTGGCGCTGCTGGCCGAACTCGGTGAGCCGCTGATGAGCGTGTCGCTGATCCTGCCGGGGGAAGAAGAGCCGTTGTACGACCCGTATGAAATGCGCCGCCTGCTGGAAAAACACGTCGACCTGATCATCGACGGCGGCTACGGCGGCAACAAGGCCTCCACCGTGATCAACCTGGCCGACGGCGAACCGGAAGTGGTGCGCGTGGGTTGCGGCGACCCGGCACCGTTCATGGTCGAGGCCTGAATGTCGGCCGTGGAAACCGTCGACAGCCAGGCGGGCGCCCAGCAGGAACTGCCATTTGCCATGGTCTACGGCCAGGCCGTGATGGAAATGCCGCTGGACCTGTACATTCCGCCGGACGCCCTGGAAGTCTTCCTCGAAGCCTTTGAAGGCCCGCTGGACTTGCTGCTGTACCTGATCCGCAAGCAGAACATCAACATCCTCGACATCCCGGTGGCGGAAATCACCCGCCAGTACATGGGCTATGTCGAGTTGATGCAGACGGTGCGCCTGGAGCTGGCCGCCGAGTACCTGGTGATGGCCGCGATGCTCGCGGAGATCAAGTCCCGCATGCTGCTGCCGCGCTCGGAAACCATCGAGGCGGAAGAGGACGACCCCCGCGCCGAACTGATCCGCCGCCTGCAGGAATATGAGCGCTTCAAGGCCGCGGCCGAAGGCATCGATGGCCTGAGCCGGGTGGGCCGCGATGTGGTGGTGCCCAAGCTCGACGCCCCGGAAGCCCGGGCGCGCAAGCTGCTGCCGGACGTCAGCCTGGAAGAATTGCTGATGTCCATGGCCGAAGTCCTGCGCCGTGGCGATATGTTTGAAAGCCACCAGGTCAGCCGCGAGGCCCTGTCCACCCGCGAGCGCATGAGTGATGTGCTGGACCGCCTCAAGGGCGGCGGGTTTGTGCCGTTCGTAGAGCTGTTTACCAAAGAAGAAGGGCGCCTGGGGGTCGTGGTGACCTTTATGGCGATCCTTGAACTGGTCAAGGAATCCTTGGTCGAGTTGGTCCAGAATGAGCCTTTTGCGGCTATCCACGTGCGGGCGCGAGCCGAATAAAGAGCTGAATCGATGAATCTGACTGAACCCCGCGAACTGGCCCCGCTGCTGGAGGCCTTTCTCCTGGCCTCGGGCAAGCCGCAATCCCTGGAACGCCTGTTCGAACTGTTTGAAGAAGCCGAGCGCCCTGAGCCGCCGGTGTTCAAAAAGGCCTTGGAGATTCTGCGCAAGTCCTGCGACGGGCGCGCCTTTGAGCTGCGGGAAGTGGCGTCCGGTTACCGCCTGCAAATCCGCGAGAAATTCTCGCCGTGGGTGGGTCGCCTGTGGGAAGAGCGCCCGCAGCGTTATTCCCGGGCGATGCTGGAAACCATGGCACTGATCGCCTATCGCCAGCCGATCACCCGGGGCGAAATCGAAGACGTGCGGGGTGTGGCGGTCAACAGCCATATCGTCAAGACGTTGCTGGAGCGGGAGTGGATTCGCATCGTTGGCTACCGCGACGTGCCCGGCAAGCCGGCGATGTTTGCCACCACCAAAGTCTTTCTCGACCACTTCAACCTGAAAAACCTCGATGATTTGCCGCCGTTGGCCGAGCTGCGGGAGATGGAACCTGACCCGGTACTGGACTTCGACGACGCCCCGGTGCCCGCCGGTTTGCAGGAACTGGCCGACGCCAGCGCCGAGCCGGAAGAGCCGAAGGACGAAACCAGTTTCCATACGCTGTTGCTGGAACTGGACGACATGGAGCAGGGCATCAAGACCGACTTCGACGATTTGCTGCGTGATGGTGCGGTCAGCGATGGGGAACCGGAGCCCGTGCTGCAGCTGAACGTTGAGGTTGGGCCGCCGGTCGAAGATGAACCGGAGCCTGAGCCGGAGCCTGAAGAAGATATCCTCGGTGTCGCTGAAGCCCGTGCAAAACTGCTGGCCGCCGTCGCAGCCCTTGAACAGCCGCCGCTGAGCGACGAAGAGGCCGAAGCCCAGGCATTGGCCGAGGCCATCGAAAACGAGCGCCGCCAATTCGAAGACTGACGCACAACAAAATGTGGGAGCAACTGTCTTGATGGCCATAATTTGGGCATCTTCCTCGAAGACAGCCAACCTCCCACAGCTCCGCGCCGTGTGGCCTTTACAACATGCCGCTGCCGAATCAGGCAGCGTGCACTTTCCATTCAGTCCCATCACGCAGCATCGCGTTTAGCCGTATTAGCAGGACTCGCATGCAGGCGATGAGCGCGACCTTTGCGCATTTGCCTTTGTCACGCAGCGCCTTATAGCGGGCCTGGAACTCAGGCTGATCCCGAATAACAACCCAGCAGGCCATATACAGCGAGCGACGTGCGGCAAATCTTCCGCCGCTAATATGGCGCGCGCCCTTATGTTTCCCACTGTCTTTGTTATACGGAGCAAGACCTGCCAGCGCAGCGATCGGCCGCTTTGCGACTTCACCCAGTTCCGGGAGATAGGCCATAAGACTGGCTGCCGTAACAATCCCGATTCCTTTGACCGAACACAAACGAGCCGTTTTTTCACTGTCCAGCTTCTCGGCGCTTTGACGGATCAGTTGCTCTAGCAATTTCACAGCCTGGTTCAAGTAATCGATATGGCTCTGCAACGCTGGTTTGACTGCATCAGAAGAGGCCGTTTTCAGGCGTCGCTTGTCATCATCTCTCTGATGAATAAAGTTTTCCCGCTGCTGGACCAGCGCTCGAAGCTCATCGTGCTCCGGACTTGTGACGCGGCTGCCGGGTGAATCGATGACCGCTGCAAATTGAGCAAGACACTGCGCGTCTATCGGATCGGTTTTGGCTTGTTGCCCCATCGCCCTGGCGAAGGCTTTGGCCCGGCAGGGATTGATGCGTATGACTTCAAAGTCAGCCGCCTGGAGCGCTTTCATGACGTTTCGCTCATAACCGCCAGTCGCTTCGAGCAAGACGCTCCCGACCTGATGTAGCTTTAACCACCCAATCAGTCCTGGGAAATCACTTTCAGCGTTACGGCAACTCACACCGTGCTCAAGCTGGCTCACCCGAGCCTCTAGACTGTCTTTGGAAACATCAATGCCTGCTGAATAGGAAAACATGGCCAAACCCTCTTACACTCATAAGTGAGAGCGCTCTGGCTTGGCCCACGCTTGTAACTGTTCGAGGTGGGCTCGTTCAACTGTTCGGGCTCATGTCCAGAGCGGAGAGGTGAGTGGCAGCATGGGCTCCCACACGTGCTTTAAGCACTCCGGGCATTCAGCTTGCCACTCACCGCTCTCACCCTCAGCTTAATCCCTGATCAAGACACAAGCGGGCTTGCTCGCGAAGGCGGTGGTTCAGCCATGCATCCGGTGACTGACACACTGCCATCGCGAGCAAGCCCGCTCCCACATTTGGATCTTCGTCAGCAAGGAGAACGCCTATGAGCTCCACCAAAGACCCCTGCATCAGCCTCTGCAAGTTCAACGCCGACATCTGCGTGGGCTGTGGCCGCAACAAGCGCGAGATCCGCGCCTGGAAGAAACTCGACAAGGTCGACAAGCGCACCGTACTCGCCGAAGCCGAGCTGCGCCTGCTGGCGCTGGGTGCCACCGGTCGGCGGAAAGGCCAATGAGCCCCCTCATATCAACTAGTCTCTGATGCGCAACGCTCGCCATGAGCGTATGATTCGCGACCCTTTGGCGATGCGTTCGCCAAACGCCCAGCTTTTACTATCTTCAGGCCAAGCCTGAATCGACACACCGGGAGGTGCTTAAGATGAGTGACCAAGACCAGAAAGACAGCCAGGAAATCGGCCCCGCAGGTGAAAAACTGCAGAAAGTCCTCGCCCGTATCGGCGTAGGCTCGCGCCGCGACGTAGAAGCCTGGATCACCCAGAAGCGCATCAAGGTCAATGGCGCTGAAGCCACCCTTGGCCAGCGCGTCGACCTGCACGATGCAATCACCATTGATGGCAAAGTCATCAAGCGTGAAGAGGCCGCAGAATCCGTGCGCCGCGTCATCATGTACAACAAGCCCGATGGCGAAATCTGCACCCGTGACGACCCGGAAGGCCGTCCAACCGTCTTCGACAAGATGCCGCGCCCTAAAGAAGGCCGCTGGATCAACATCGGTCGTCTCGACATCAACACCACCGGTTTGCTGATGTTCACCACCGACGGTGAGCTGGCCAACCGCCTGATGCACCCTTCCTACGAGATGGACCGTGAGTACGCGGTACGTGTGCGTGGCGAAGTCGATGACGAAATGATCGAGCGCCTCAAGGCTGGCGTCGTGCTGGAAGACGGCCCGGCCAAGTTCACCGACATCAAGCAGGCGCCGGGCGGCGAAGGTTTCAACCATTGGTACCACTGCGTGGTGATGGAAGGCCGTAACCGTGAAGTCCGTCGCCTGTGGGAATCCCAGGGCCTGGTGGTCAGCCGCCTGAAGCGCGTGCGTTTCGGCCCGGTGTTCCTCAACTCCGACCTGCCGATGGGCCGCTGGCGCGAAATGAGCCAGTACGAAGTCGACATCCTGAGTGCTGAAGTCGGCCTGACCCCGGTGGCCATGCCGCAGATGAACGCCAAGAGCAAAGACAAGCTTGAGCGTATGCAGCGTAAATCGTCGCGCCCTGTGGCCCGTACCGACCGCGTTGCCCGCACCCTGCGCCCTGCGCTGGATGCGCCGGCCACTGGGGGTCGCATCTCCCGCGAGCCGCACATCGAAGGTGAGCGTCGTCCTTCGGCACCGGCGCGTCAGGATGGCGAACGTGCTCCGCGCGCGCCGCGTCCAGCGGGTCGTGGTGGTGATGCTCCGACGGGCGGTCGCGGTAACCGTGGCGAGTCTGGCCGTGGTGCACCGGCGACAAGCCGTTCCGACGACAGCGCCAGCACCAAACGCCCAGCCAAGCCATCGCCGAAAAAGCGCCCGGGTTTGAAGCTGGTGGATGACGCGCCATCGGGCAAGCGTCGTGGTGCACCGGCCAGTTCCGGTCAGCGTCCAGGTTTTGGTCGCAAGAAGCCGCAGTGATTCGTTAAGCGCTGCACCAAAAAACGCCAACCCTCGGGTTGGCGTTTTTTTTGGTCTGGATTTGGCGTGCACTCTACACAGCAAACCTGTTTTCCTGTGGGAGCTGGCTTGCCTGCGATGGCATCACCTCGGTATTGCCGGTGGACCGAGTTGCCCGCATCGCAGGCAAGCCAGCTCCCACATTTTTGATCGCCATTGGTTTTGAAGGGCGTGTCAGAACATGAAAGCCCCATCAAACACCGGCTTGTCATCCAGCGCCAACACGCCGCTGGCGAAGATCAGGTCCAGGTGATGGCTGCCTTTCTGCCCGCCACCCAGGCCCAGGTGCAACCCGCAATGGCGCTCTTCAAAGCCGGCATTGCGCGCATACAAATCCTTCACGCCTTCATTGGTGCCGATGCCCAGCTCCTCCACCCGGCGGTTGGACGGGTTGGCATTCAGGTATTTGTTGAAGTCATCCGCCAGCCCCGGCACTTCACTGGCCACGGTGCAGATGGTCGAGTTCTCGATCCACAATTCCAGCGGTGATTGCAGTACGCCGTATTTACGCGCAAAGGGGATGGTGCTGAGGAAGGTGCCCACAAACCGCACCTGGCCGTTGATGGCCTCGCTGTGGGTGGCGATTTCGCCGGGCGCCAGGTCGTGGTTGCCGACGCCGTTGATATTGGTCCACTTCTTGATGCTGCTCATGGGCGCTTCAAGGCGCGAGCCATGTTGGTCGGTGAAACTCAGCACGCTGGCCTGGGACATGCGCCGGATCAGCGTGGCGTTGAGGTCGGCGATCCGCTGTGGGGCGACGCTGAAGGTGTCGTAGAAGTAGTCGCCGTAGTCCTTGAGCAGCAGGGATTTTTTCCAGTGCTCGGCCATCACGCCTTGCAGTGCGCGGATAAAGTCCGGGCCTTCGGCGCGTGGGTTGGGCAAGGTCGAGGAATCGTAGAGAAACAGGTACAGGTCGCAGGCTTCGATGGCCTTGACCAGCGCTTCGCTGGGGGCCTGGTCCAGGCGCTGTACCTGGAAGTCGAAGCGGGCGGCGCTGCCCTGGATGATCGACTGGGTGATGGCGTCGTAGCGTTCTGTATGGCCGAGCAAAATAGTCGGGCGGTGCAGGCCGGCGAGGGCCGGGTGATGGGCGAGGTAGTAGAGAAAATGTTCGACGGCGCGGGCCTTGTCCATGACGTCCTTCCTTCAAAGCCTTCGGTAGGAGCAGTGGCAGGTGCGGCGTCCCGCACCTGCCGGGGTGCCTGATCAGATTAGAAAGGCCACATCGCGGTGCCAAATGGCACAACGGCATCGGCTTGCATCATTTCAACGGCGGCCTCGTGGGTCGGCGCTTCAAACCAATCGTCGAGTTGCAGTTCGGTTTCCAGGTCGTTTTCCAGTGCTTGCATGGTGAATCTCCTAGATGACGTTGTTTGAGAACGAGCTTGCCAGCGGACTGCGCTGGGCAAGTGAGTGAACCTAGAAGAGTGCGTTTGGGAATGCAAAATTTTTATTGACACGGTTTCATTTGGATTTTTTATTCTGTTTTAGTGGCGTTTTGGTTTATCTCGCTGAAACAGGTAGTTGGCTGCGGCCTTTTGTAGGAATCGTCCTGCCGTCAATTTCTGGATCTCTGAAAGAACTTTCCTGATGTCCCACCTATCTGGCGCGCCGCATCCTGTCGGCCCAGACAGGTTTGGCGGTGTACAATGCGCCGCGTTTTACTGTGATCCCACTATTCAGGGCTATCCGCCTTGTTCATTCCGCCAGGCCACAAGCTTGTCGGCTTCGATTTCGTCGCAGATCAAACCTTGCGTGAGACCCTTTCCATGAGTGAAGCCAACTCGCATTCAGGCGAACTGAAGCGCGGCCTGAAAAATCGCCATATTCAACTGATCGCCCTCGGTGGCGCGATTGGCACCGGGCTGTTCCTGGGTTCGGCCGGCGTACTGAAATCCGCCGGGCCGTCGATGATCCTCGGCTATGCCATCTGCGGCTTTATCGCCTTCATGATCATGCGCCAGCTGGGCGAAATGATCGTCGAAGAGCCGGTCGCCGGTTCCTTCAGCCACTTTGCCCACACGTATTGGGGCGGTTTCGCGGGCTTTCTGTCGGGCTGGAACTGCTGGATTTTGTACATCCTGGTGGGGATGTCGGAGCTGACCGCGGTCGGCAAGTACGTGCACTACTGGTGGCCGGAGATCCCGACCTGGGTGTCGGCGGCGGCGTTTTTTGTGCTGATCAACGTGATTAATCTGTCCAACGTCAAGGTCTTCGGCGAGGCCGAGTTCTGGTTTGCGATCATCAAGGTGGTCGCCATTGTCGGCATGATCGCCCTGGGCAGTTACTTGCTGGTGAGCGGTACCGGCGGGCCACAAGCCTCGGTGAGTAACCTGTGGGAACACGGTGGGTTTTTCCCCCATGGTGTGGGTGGTTTGGTGATGGCCATGGCGATCATCATGTTCTCGTTTGGCGGGCTGGAAATGCTCGGGTTTACCGCCGCGGAGGCAGACCAGCCACGCACGGTGATTCCGAAGGCGATCAATCAGGTGATCTATCGGATTCTGATTTTCTACATCGGGGCGTTGGTGGTGCTGTTGTCGTTGACGCCTTGGGACAGCTTGTTGGAGACGCTGAATGCTTCCGGTGATGCCTACAGCGGCAGCCCGTTTGTGCAGGTGTTTTCGATGTTGGGCAGTAACACGGCGGCGCACATTCTCAATTTTGTGGTGCTGACGGCGGCGTTGTCGGTTTACAACAGCGGCACCTACTGCAACAGCCGCATGTTGTTGGGTATGGCCGAGCAAGGGGATGCGCCCCGCGTACTGGCGAAGATTGATAAGCGTGGGGTGCCGGTGAGGGCGATCCTGGCGTCGGCGGCGATAACGCTGGTGGCGGTTTTGTTGAATTATCTGATTCCCCAGCATGCGCTGGAGTTGCTGATGTCGCTGGTGGTGGCGACCCTGGTGATTAACTGGGCGATGATCAGTTTTTCGCATTTCAAGTTCAGGCAGCATATGGATCGGACGGGGCAGGTGCCGTTGTTCAAGGCGCTTTGGTATCCGTATGGGAACTACATCTGCCTGGGGTTTGTGGTGTTTATCCTGGGGGTTATGCTGCTGATTCCGGGGATTCAGGTGTCGGTGTATGCGATTCCGGTTTGGGTGGTGTTTATGTGGGTGTGTTACGTCATCAAGAACAAGCGCAAGGCTCGGGAGGGGGGGGTGTTGAGTTGATGGTGTACATATCCGTTGCT
>NZ_JACARC010000057.1:18194-18316 GCF_013386825.1 Pseudomonas sp. IPO3778 | reverse complement strand
GCATCAGCGTCGGCGTCGGCATCGGCATCGGCGTCGGCGTCGGCATCGGCATCGGCATCCGCGTCCGCGTCCGCGTCAGCATCAGCATCAGCATCAGCATCCGCATCAGCATCAGCATCAGC
>NZ_JACARC010000057.1:11905-18016 GCF_013386825.1 Pseudomonas sp. IPO3778 | reverse complement strand
GCATCAGCATCAGCGTCGGCGTCCGTATCATCAATATCAACAGCAATCACAGAGGCAGGAACAGACTCGTTGCCTGCTGCGTCGGTCAATGTGACAGCTAGTGTTTCGCCGCTCACCTGAAGCGGGTCCAGGGTGACTTGGAAGTTACCGTCGTCGCCCACTGTGCCTGTGCCGATCACGTCGCCATCGGCATCCTTCACGGTAACGGTCGCGCCCGGTTCGCCTTTGCCCGATACGGTGCTGCCATCCTCACCAACCAGCAGATCGGTCGGGGCGTCAGGGGCGATTGTGTCGCCCGCGATGGCGGTGCCTGGCAGGGATTCTTTGCCCGAGAAGTTGCGGAGGAACACCCGTAGCCGCTCGCCATTGGTATGCAGCGAGTTCAGCTCCACCAGGAATGTGCCGTCATCGGCCACCGTACCGCTGCCGACTTCTTCACCGGCATCGTTGAGGATGATGACTTTATGGGCAGCGGCGCCTTCACCGCTGAGCGTGTCACCGGCATCACTGATCGTCAGATTGCGCGGCGCAAGCGGTGTCTCGATATCAGCAACAACTAACCCACCCGGCGCCGACTCATTGCCTGCAGCGTCTTCGAGCGTGACTGCCAGGCTTTCGCCCTCGGTCGCGGGGGTGTCGAGCGAAACCTGGAAATTACCATCCGCACCGACGGTGCCCGTACCGATCACGTTGCCACTGGCGTCCTTGATCGTCACGGTGGTGTTCGGCTCACCCTTACCGCTGACGGTTGCACCATCGGCACTGATTACCAGGTCTGTCGGCGCATCCGGCGCGGTGCTGTCGCCAGCAACCACGGGGGCCGGTGGCGACTCCTGTCCTGCCGCATCCTTAAGGACCACTTGCAGGGTTTCGCCATTGGTTTGCGGCTTGTCCAGGTTGACCTGGAAGTTGCCGTCGGTACCGACAGTGCCGGTACCCAGCACGTTACCGGCGGCATCCTTGACCGTCACCGTAGTGCCTGCCTGGCCTTTACCACTGACCAACGTGCCCGCGCTGTTTACCTCCAAACCGGTCGCCGCGCCGGGAGCGGCACCGGGCGCTGGAGCTGGCGCTGAATGATGGCCACCACCACCGCCACCGCCACTCAATGCCGCGGCGGTACCGCCCACGGCGAGAATACCCAAGCCCCACAGTACCCAGTCCGGCACCGAGCTGTCGGCGGCAATGGCTGCCACACCCAGGTCGTCCAGAGTCGAAATCTCAGTGAAGTTGAAGCCTGAATATGGAGTGGAATAGTTGCCGAGCAACAATGTCCCGTCTGTATTTTCCAGAACCAACTGGTTAGTGGCGCCATCAGCCCCCACTACAAAAAAGTTCTGAATGGTGATGGTTTCTCCTGATTTGAGAGTGACCACCAGATTTTGGCCGGACTGCTGAAACGATTGAACGCTTTCTTGTCCGAAGGGCAACTTTACAATGCTGGTTCCTTTGAGGCTGGCATTGCCAAAGGCATGTTCCGTCGCCGCCCCCGTTGCCTTGTCGACAATTGTTATATTTTTCATCTCTCACCCGTTTCTATATATGGACACACGTATTTCAGCGCGAGCGAATGCCCACGACGGTAACTACCGCCGAGCGCTAAAATTTTTCGCATCAAGGAAGGACTGGTCAGGATTTACAGCGATCAACCCACGCCGGTTTCTTCACGCAGTTGCAGGCTCACTAACGTGCACGTGCCACACCCTGGCGTCGAATGCGCTTGCACATCCTTGGTGTCAGAACAAACCTGGCCAGGCGTGGGATTGGGCTGAAAGGGAACCCAGAGGTCAAGCAGCAGGCAGAGCTGGCGGGCCAGGATGCGGGCTTTTTGGAGTTCCAGGGCGGCCTTGCCCGATGAGGCTGACAGCCCTGGAAAATCCGATGTACGCATCCGTTCGCTAACCATCTCTGACACACCTGCACAACTTTATAAGTACAACGCTTCGGCGGAAATTATCGAGACGTGGAAACCATGACAACGCTCGCGAAGCCGATACTAGCGACGCGATAGTCAACATCAAAGGGAAAAGTAAACACGCATTAAACATGAGTGTTTAATGCGGACACTCACTACAAATTGAGCGCACACAAACGTGAACTCGATTATAACGACATGATCATGGAGCACCTCACACGCACTAACCCCATGAATAAACCATGATCAAAAACCTGAAGTTCAGGCGTCCATACAAAAACTTGTAAAAGTTTATTTCACAAATATAACAATGCAAAAAAATGCCATGCCAATGCATTAGTCGATAAGTAATATCGGTTACCCACAAATGGCATTAAGGGGTTTATTCAGGGCAAAAAAAAGCACCAGTAGCGTGCTGGTGCTGAAAGGTCTACGCAGTAAAAATCAGGAGTAGGGTGAAAGGCACTCGCTCTATTTTGGCTTGCGATAGCTGTTGATGATCGCCGAGAAGTCCTTGCCCCCTTCCCCGCGCTGGCTCATCGATTGGTACAACTGCTGCGCCACTGCACCGAGGATCACCGGTTGGTGCGCCTGGCGGGCTGCTTCAGTGGCCAACCCCAGATCCTTGAGCATCAGTTCCGCACCAAACCCGCCGGTATAACCCCGGGACGACGGTGCCGTTTCGATAATCCCGGGCCATGGGTTGTAGGTGTCCGAACTCCAGCAGCGCCCGGTGGAGCTGTTGATAATCCCCGCCAACACTTGGGTGTCGATGCCCAGCGCATCCCCCAGGGCCATGGCTTCGCTGACGCCGACCATGGTGATGCCCAGCAGCAGGTTGTTGCAGATCTTGGCGATTTGCCCGGTGCCAACTTCACCGCAATGGACGATGTTGCGACCCATCTGCGCCAGCACCGGTTGCAGGGTGGCGAACAGTTCCGGGGTGGCGCCGACCATGAAGGTCAGTGTCCCGGCCTGGGCGCCGCCGGTGCCGCCGGACACGGGAGCATCGGCCATCACCACGCCTTGTTTTGCTGCCGCCGCCGCTACATCACGGGCGGTCTGCGGGTCGATGGTGCTGCAATCCACCGCCGGCACGCCTTTGCCGATGCCTGCGAGCACGCCGTCTTCACCCAGCCACACACTGCGCACATGGGCCGCCGCCGGGAGCATGGTCACCACCAGCTCGGCGCCTTCGGCTGCCGCGCGCGGCGAGGCGCTGATGGTGCCGCCGAGTTCGGCCAGCTCGTTGAGCACGGTCTGGTTCAGGTCGAACAGGTTCAGCGCATGGCCCGCCTTGATCAGGTTGCGCGCCATCGGCGCGCCCATGTTGCCCAGGCCAATAAATGCAATCTTCATGGTCGTCTCCTCGATCAGCGCAGGTTGATGGTGGTGTTGACGCCATCGTTGACGCTGTCATCGTCGAACCAGCGGCTGGTGACGGTTTTGGTCTGGGTGTAGAACTGCACCACTTGCTTGCCGTACGGGCCCAGGTCGCCGAGTTTCGAGCCACGGGAACCGGTGAAGCTGAAGAACGGTACCGGCACCGGGATCGGGATGTTGATGCCGACCTGGCCCACATCGATTTCGCTCTGGAATTTACGCGCCGCCGCGCCGCTCTGGGTGAACAGGCCAGTGCCGTTGCCGAACGGGTTGGCGTTGACCAGCGCGATGGCTTGGTCGAGGGTGTCGACTTCCAGCACCACCAGCACCGGGCCGAAGATTTCCTGGGTGTAGATCTGCATGTCGGTGGTCACGCCGGAGAACAGGGTTGGGCCGACGAAGTTGCCGTCTTCAAAACCCGGCACCTTGATGCCACGGCCATCCAGTTCCAGCTTGGCACCTTCTTTTACGCCGCTTTCGATCAGTTCCAAAATGCGTGCCTTGGCGCGCTTGGAGATCACCGGGCCCACATCAGTACCGGCTTCGCTGCCGGCATTCACCTTGAGTTTTTGCGCCAGGGCCTTGAGGTCCGGCAGCCATTGCTTGGCCGCGCCCACCAGCACCACCACGGACGTCGCCATGCAACGCTGGCCGGCCGCGCCGAAACCGGCACCTACCAGGGCGTTCAGGGTCTGTTCGCGGTTGGCGTCCGGCAGTACCACGGCGTGGTTCTTGGCGCCCATCATCGATTGCACGCGCTTGCCGTGTTTACCGGCCAGGTCGTAGACGTGGGTACCGACAGCGGTCGAACCGACGAAGGACACGGCCTTGATGTCTTTGTGGGTGCACAGCGCATCCACCACATCCTTGCCGCCGTGAACCACGTTCAACACACCGGCTGGCACGCCGGCTTCCAGCGCCAGCTCAACCAGCAACACGGTCGACAGCGGGTCTTGCTCCGACGGCTTGAGTACGAAGGTATTACCGCAGGCAATGGCCATAGGGAACATCCACAGCGGAATCATCGCCGGGAAGTTGAACGGCGTAATGCCCGCGCACACGCCGATCGGCTGGCGCAAGGTGTAGGTGTCCACACCGCCGGCGACGTTTTCAGCGAATTCGCCCATCTGCAACGTGCCGATGGAGCACGCATGCTCGACCACTTCCAGGCCACGGAAGATGTCGCCCTCAGCGTCGGCAATGGTCTTGCCCTGCTCGGCGCTCAGCACTACGGCGATGCGCTTGGAGTGCTCGCGGATCAAGGCTTGCAGCTTGAGCATGATGCGCATGCGCGCGCCGATCGGCGTCAGCTTCCACGTCTGGAAGGCGCGATGGGCCGCGTCGATGGCCGCGTTGACTTCTTCGGGGGTGGAGAACGGCACACGGGCCAGCACTTGCTGGGTGGCCGGGTTGACGATGTCTTGCCAGTGGGTGGTCTTGGACTCGACCCACTCGCCGTTGATCAGCAGCTTGACCTGTTGCACGGAAATATCGGCAGATGCGTTCATGTGGTCTCCATTTCTTGTAGGTATGCAGAGAACCAAGGCGTTGAATCGCCTTGAGGATGAGGCGTTCGGACTTCTGTAGGAGCGAGCTTGCTCGCGAAGAACCGGAGAGCGCTGCGTGTATTCAGGCTCCCCGCGTTATCGTTAACGCCCTTCGCGAGCAAGCTCGCTCCTACACATGAGGCGTTCGGACTGTTTTTGGAGTATAGATGTGCAAACTTCTAATAAGAACGCACATAAAAGCCGGTCCAATATGCAAAAAAACATCACGTCCCTGGGCTCCCTGAACTGGGATGACCTGAAGTTTTTCCTCGAAGTTGCGCGCACCCGCAAGGCCAGCGTCGCCGCCAAGCGCCTGGCGGTGGACTACACCACCGTGTCACGGCGCATCAGTTCCCTTGAAGGCTCTTTGGGTACCCTGCTGTTTGAAAAGTCCCGGACCAATGGCTTCGTCCTGACCACTGAAGGCCAGCGTTTGCTGGGCTACGCCGAGTCCATCGAAAGCACCTTGCACATGGCCTGCGAACAGGTTTCCGGCTCCGGCGTGGCCCTGTCCGGCCACGTGCGCATGGGCTGCACCGAAGGGTTCGGCAGCTTCTTCGTCACCCCGCAACTGAGCCACTTTGTCGACACCTACCCGGCGATCTCCGTGGACATCCTGCCCCTGCCCCACTTCATCAGCCTGTCCAAGCGCGAGGCAGACATCGTCATCGCCCTGGAGCGCCCGGAACACGGGCCGTACGTGTGCTGCAAACTGTGCGACTACAAGTTGCAGCTTTACGCGACCCAGGAATACCTGGACCAACACCCACCCATCCGCCGGGCAGCAGACTTGGCCGAACACCCGTTTATCAGCTACGTGGATGACCTGGCGTTCAGCTCGGAGCTGCTGTACCTCGCCAACGTGGTGCCTGGCGCCAGCGCGAGTTTGCGCAGTACCAGCGTGATTGCGCAGTACGTGGCGGCGCAGCAAGGGCGGTCGCTGGCGATTTTGCCGTGCTTTTTAGCGGCGCAGGACCCGCGGTTGCTGCCGGTGCTGGGCAAGGAGATCAACATTACGCGGCAGTTCTGGATGTACTGCCGGGAGGACCTGAGGAAGTTGAAACGGATCACCCTGTTGTGGGATTACATCCGTGAGGTGACGGAACAGAATCAGCCGTTGTTGATGGGGGAAACGCGGGAGATGCGGTTTGCGGATTAAAGGCCCATCAACGACCGGGTTTAGCAATCCAGGCTTCAGACGTAACACCGCGCCCAACAAAAGGTAGCCGACGTTTGCCAATGGGTTAAGCGAACGTCACAGCAAGC
>NZ_JACARC010000057.1:0-11871 GCF_013386825.1 Pseudomonas sp. IPO3778 | reverse complement strand
GCAAGCCCGCTCCCACAGTTTTGAACGCATTCCATAGAGCGAACGAGGGCGTCGGCTTAGTCCGCACTCACCACAATCGACACCCGGCGGTTCTCGGTGCGCCCCGCCGCCGTCGCGTTGGAGGCCACCGGTTCGCTGCTGCCCAGCCCGCGCAGTTGCACGTTTTCTTCTTTCATACCGACGCTCGCCAACACGTGTGCCACGCTTTTCGCCCGGCGCAGGGACAGTTGCTGGTTGTAGGTTTCCTTGCCTGAGGCGTCGGTGTGGCCGTCGACGCGCACGCGTTCAATGCCCACGCCCAGCAGCGCCTTGCCGATGCGCTGGACGATTTCGGTGCTGGGTGCATTCAGGCTTTCAACGTCGCTGCCAAACAGCACCTTGCCCGACAGGCCGAAGGCCCATCCCTCGTCAGTCAGTTCGAAGCCTTGTTGTTTGAGCACCGCGACTTGCGCCGGTGTCAGGCCTTTGGGCGGCGGTGTCTGGCAGCCGCTCAGGGCGAGCAGGGCCACGAGCAAGGTGATAAACAAAACGCGTGCGGTCGAGAACAAGGGACTAACTCCTGTGTTGAACGGTGGCGACGGGCTGCTCCAGCTCCGCCGTTTGCTGGCCACCCTGGGACAGCCGTTTGGCCTGGTACATCGCTGCGTCGGCGGCGTTGAGCAGGGTGCCCGGGGTGGCGCCATGATCCGGGTAGACGGCGATGCCGATACTGAGTGAGGTCAACACCTGGGTGTCGCCGGGCAGAGGAATCGGTGCGTCCATGCTGGCGATGATCTTGTCGGCGATGCGCTGGGCGTCCTCAAGCTTGTGCAAGGGCGACAGCAGGATGGCGAACTCGTCGCCGCCCAGGCGCGCCACCAGATCATTTTCCCGCAGTTGTGCACGAATGCGCGTCGCCACCGCCACCAACACCGCATCACCTGCGGCGTGGCCGTAGTTGTCGTTGATGTCTTTGAAGCGGTCGCTGTCGAGGAACAGCACCGCCACTTTTTCATTGAGCTTGGCAGCGCTGCGCAGGGCGCGAATCAACCGCCCTTCGAAGAATGCGCGATTGGGCAGCCCGGTCAGGCTGTCGTGGCTGGCCTGGTGGGCGAGGGTTTCGTTTTCGCTTTGCAGGTGGGTCTGCCAGGCTTCCATCTCGTCGAGCAACGCATTGAAGTCGTTGCCCAGGCTGTCGAGTTCGGCAATTTTCGCAGGCGGTACCCGCCGGTCGAAAGCACGTTCGCTGCGGGCGGCGTGCGCCACCGAAGCGAGGCTGTGCAACGGGCCGGTGATGCCGCGCAGCAGGCGCCTTGCCAGGTACAACGCAACCCAGGCGCTGAGGGCGGTGCACACCAGAATCCCGGCCAGCCCGCTGAGCAGGAAGCGCAACAGGCTGCCGCCATGGCCCGTCAAGTGGACGCTGCCGATCACTTGCCCCTGATGCAGGATCGGCTGGGTGATCGGCTGTTCGAGCAAGGCATGGGCCAACTCCAGCTCAATGATTGACAGCATCCCGGTTTCCGGGCGCTCCCAATGGGCCAATTGCTTGCCCTCGGCGTTGAAGACTTCGGCCTCGGCCACCTCTTCCTCCGAGGCAATCACGGCCAGCGCTTCGGTGGCCGCTGCGCTGTCGTTGAACACCACCGCCGCTTCCACGGTGTAGTTGATGGAGCGGGCGATCAGATGCAGGTTGTGGTCGGCATACACCCGCAGCGCCAGCACGCCGAGCAGGGTCAGGGAGACGCTGGCCATGGTCACGGCCATCAGGGCCAGGCTCAGGTGCCCACGCCCGATCACCGAACGCAGGGTTGGGCGCACCGGCGCTTTACCGAACCTCATGACCCTGACGCTCGACGGCGTGACAGCTGCAGCACGCTGGGATGAATGCGCACACCGCTGCGGGCCACGGAATCGAGGTTGACCTCGAACGACACTTGCTCATCCCCCACCCGCAGGCAGAACAGGCTGCCCACGGTGCATTGGTCGCCGCCTTCGCTGATGCTGAGCACCGGATGGCCGATCAGTGACGCGAACAGCCGGCTGCGCTCGTCGCTGGCCAATTGGCCGATGTACACGGCGTCACAGGCGCTGGCGATGTTGGGATGGTCGGCCAGCAAACGCTGCACCACCACCGGACGGCCTGTGGCCTGGGTGGTGCCTTTGACCAGATCATCGGTGTATTGGGTCGGCCCGACGATGCACAGGCGCAGTTGAGCAGGTTCTACCGGCCAACGGGCGTAACTGAGAATGCCCAACACCACTTGGGTGACGGCCTTGGACCGCTGATCGGCCATGCCGGCAGGCGGCTGGGCAAAAGCGAGGGGCGTGAACACCCACAGAAACGCCAACAGCAGCATTCGTCTCCAGCTCAAACTTCGCTCTGTGGGCGAGACAGCCACGTTCATGCAGCGATTCTCTTTGATCGTACAAGGATGATGCCGCAACGATAGCACACCGACGGAAAACCCCCGAGGCGACACCTAGGAGGATTCCGACATTTTATTAAGAAAAATCACACATTTGGATCAGAAAATTTTGATAACCCATCGGTCAGCTTCTTTAACGATCAGGCCCCCAGTTCCAGCATCAGCCCACTCAAGCGTTTCACCTTGCGACGCACCGCCTCTTCAAACACACCGCCCCGGGGTTCAATCAGGCTGAACCAGTCCTTGGCGCGAGTGATGCCGGTATAGATCAGCTCTTTGGTAAGCACCGGGTTCAACGCATCCGGCAGGATCAATGCCGTGTGGGTGAATTCAGAGCCCTGGGACTTGTGCACGGTCATGGCGTAGACGGTTTCCACATCGTTGAGCCGGCTGGGCAGTACAAAGCGCACGCCACCCTGGCCGTCGTTGCGCGGGAACGCCACGCGCAGCACCTGTGGCCCGCCATCGCTTTCGGGCAATTTCAGGGCGATGCCAATGTCGCCGTTCATCAGGCCCAGGCCGTAATCGTTACGGGTCATCAGCACTGGACGCCCCTCGTACCATTGCTGGTCGCTGTCGATCAGCCGGGCCTTGAGCAACGCAGCGGTGATGCGCAGGTTCAAACCCTCGACGCCCCACGGCCCTTTGCGTACGGCGCAGAGCAACTGGAAGGCATCAAAGGCTTTCAGCAGTTTTTGCGCCCACAGGGTCCAGGCGTCGTCATCCCGTGGTGTGTCAAGGGCGGGGCGCGCGGCCTGTAGCAACTTCAGGTAATAACGGTAGCCGTGGGCGCCGTCGCCGTGCCCGTCCAGTACCAGGCGCTCCAGGGCATGGTCGTGCTCGCCCTTGAGGCTGACGCAAAACAGGTCGGCGTGGCTGCGGGCGGCCAGCAGTTTGCGGGCCTGTTCGGCGTTTTGCTGGTTGACCCAACGGGCCAGTTGGCCGATGCCACTGCCTTCGCCAAAACGGCGCGAGTAACGCAGCATCACCACTTGTTGCGCCAAGGGATGGCTACCGTCGAGGTCTTCCTGCAGGCCGCTGGCGCCAAGGTCTTCGCCGCTGACTTGTTGCAGCCACTGGCGGGTTTGCCGGCTGTAGAAACCGGCTTCGGCGTCGCGGCACAAATCCCCCAGCACCGCGCCGGCTTCAACCGAGGCCAACTGGTCCTTGTCGCCCAGCAGCACCAGGCGAGCGTGAGGCGGCAAGGCGTCCAGCAGGTTGGCCATCATTTCCAGGTCGATCATCGAGGCTTCGTCCACCACCAATACATCCAGGGGCAACGGATTGCCGATGTGATGCCGGAAGTGTCGGGTACCGGGACGACTGCCCAGCAAACGGTGGACGGTGGTGACCTGGGTCGGGATTTTTTCCTTCACCGCGTCAGGCACTTTCAGCGACAGCACTTGCTGGCTGATGGACTCGGTCAAGCGCGCGGCCGCCTTGCCCGTGGGCGCCGCCAGGCGGATACGCAATGCGCCGCCCGTTTCCACGGCGGGTGCCTGCAACAGCGCGAGCAAGCGCACGACCGTGGTGGTCTTGCCGGTGCCCGGGCCACCGGTAACGATGCTGAATGCACTGCGGGTCGCCAAGGCGCAGGCGAGTTTTTGCCAGTCGACGACGCCGTCCGGCGGGGCTTGGTCGAACAGGCGATTCAAGCGTTCGGGCAGATCGTCGGCAACGCTTTCGCGGGTGGCGAGCCGCAAGCGCAACGCAGTGTCGATGCGCCGTTCGTAAGCCCAGTAGCGGCGCAAGTATAGGCGCTTGCCCGACAGCACCAGTGGTCGGGTTTGCGCGTCTTCGCCGCCGTCGACGGCCAGTGCCACCAGGCGGCTTTCGGCCAGGGCGTGGCACCAATGGGCACCGCCCAGGCCGTCGAGCAATTGAGATGGCAGCAGCATGGCGCCGGTTTGCGCATCGCCTTCGGGGGGCAGCGACAGGGCGAAATCCGGGGCCTTGAGGGTTTCGAACAGGTCCAGGCACACGTGGCCGTGGCCCAGTTGGTGGCTGGTCAGGGCAGCGGCCAGCAGCACTAAAGGATCAGCTTCGGGATCAAGTTCGTGGAGGAAGCCGACGAAGGCTTTATCCAACGCGCGCAACCAGCCGCGCTGCACCCAGAGATCGAGCAGTTGCACGAGGTCGGCAGCGCGGCTGAGGGGCGTCAGTTCCTCAAGCGGTAACGGCGACAGGCTCATAGCAGCACTCCTTGTTCCCAGGCGGGCTCGGCCTTGGGTGGTAGCGGTTTGCCTTGGAACAGCAGGTCCAGGCTTTCGATCAATGCCCGGGGTGGCCGGGTGAAATACGCACCCTGGCTCGCGGAATGGGTGCCGCGCAGGAACAGGTACAACGCGCCGCCGACGTGGCGGTCGTAGTCGTAATCCGGCAGTCGGGCCTTCAGTTGGCGATGCAGGGCGAGCAGGTAAAGAACGTATTGCAGGTCGTAACGATGATCAAGGATCGACAGTTCCATGGTCTGTTCTGTGTAGGCCGAATCATCGGGGCCGAGCCAGTTGGATTTGTAGTCCGCCACGTAGTAGCGGCCGTCGTGCTCGAAGGTCAGGTCGATAAAGCCCTTGAACATGCCGTTGAGCAGCACCGGTTCGGCGGCCACGCGCGATACGCCATTGTGCGTGTGCTGGCACACCAGCTTATCGAGCGCGAGGACGTCGACCTTGTGGCTGGCGAACCAGAACTCCATTTCGATCTGGTACTGCTGCAACTCGCTGAGGGCCATCTGCCCGCTGCCCAGCGGCAACCTGGCTTGCAGCAGATGCTCAAGCCAACCGCCGAGGGTGTCGATCCAGCCTTCCCAACCGCGTCGGTTGCAGCGACGGGCGACCGCATCTTCGATAGCCTCGGGGGTGACATTGAAACCTTCGCCGCCCGCCCACTCCAGCAAGCCGTGGAGGAAGGTCCCGGGATTCGGCCCGCGTGGGAAACGATGAATATCGCCGCCAGAAGCCTGCATCTCGCGCGGGGCGTCCGGGTCGAGGCGCTCGTCGTCGAATAGCTTCTGTGCTTGTGGGCTTTCAGGCGCTTCAAGGCTGGCGGCGCTCATGCTTTCGCCGATGCGCAGGGCACTGTAGGAGGCAATCCACCAGTTTTCTGCGGCCTTGCGGTTGGGCAGCAAGGGCGCAAGCAACGTAGCTTCGTTGCGCGGCGGATGGAACACGGCTGCGTCGGCGTCGGGCATTTCTGCGTAGTGCAGCACCGGGCAGCCTTGCTGCAAGTCGAGCAGCCAGCGGGCCAGGCCTGCAGATTCGCCCAGTGAGGCACCGCCGCCAAGCAAATAGCCCAGGGCCGACAGGTGCAATACCGAACTGTTGTTATTGCCGCGTTTGAGGTCAGCGATGCCCAGCCAGCAGGCGTGTTTGGCGCGGGTCAGCGCCACGTAAAACAGGCGCAGGTCTTCGGCCAGGCGTTCGTCATCGGCTTGGGCGATCAACTCGGCAGTGGGCCTGAGGCTGACTTGGGATTTGCCGTTTACGTCGTGGTAATGCAATGGCAAGCGGCTGCCATCCACCGGTTTTGCCGAGCAGATAAACGGCAGGAAAACCAGGTCGTATTCCAGCCCCTTGGACTTGTGGATCGTCACCACCTTGACCAGTTGCTCATCGCTTTCCAGCCGCAAAATCTGCTCTTCACCGGCTTGGCCGGAAAGCGCGAGATGTTCGGCCAGATGGCGAATCAATGCCTGTTCGCCGTCCAGTTCTGCGGCCGCCTGTTGCAGCAACTCCGAGAGGTGCAACAGGTTGGTCAGTACCCGTTCACCATCGCTGCGGGTGATCAGGGTTTGTGGCAATTTGAAGTCGTGCAGCAGGCGCCGCAGCATCGGCAGCACACCTTGGGTGCGCCAGACCGTGCGGTAGTCGCGGAACTGCATCACGCGCTTTTCCCACGCCAGTTCGTCCTGGTTCAGACGCTCCAGTTCCGGCAGTGACAGGTTCAAGGTGACGCAAGCCAGGGCGGCGCGCAGTGGGCGCTCGACGTCAGGCTCGGCGCAGGCCTTGAGCCAGGCCAGCAGGTCGTGGGCTTCCTGGGCGGCGAACACAGAGTCTTTATCGGACAGGTAAACGCTGCGCACACCACGGGCGGCCAACTCACCGCGCACGGCTTGGGCTTCCTTGCCATCGCGCACGAGGATGGCGATGTCTGACGGCAGCACGCCTTTGAAGCTACCGTCTTTGCCGAGGAATCCCGCAGTTCCCTGCTGGCCGCCATTGAGTAACGCGACGATTTGGCTGGCGCAGGAAGCGGCCAACTGTTGACGGTAGAGCACACCGGAAATCGGCTGGTCGGTGGGTAGATGCCAGAGATTCAGCGCAGGCAACGTCTGACCGTTGACCTGCAGTTGCTCCTTACGGCCTTGGGACAATACCGACTGGAACGGCACCGGATTCGTACCGTCGGGTTCGCGGAACAGGAACGCACCACGGCCTTTTTCTGCGCGCTGGAATACATGGTTTACCGCCTCGACCATGGCGTGGCTCGAACGGAAGTTGGTGCCCAGGGTGTGATGGCGGCCAGCGGTGGATTGGCGCGCGCGCAGGTAGGTGTAGATGTCGGCGCCACGGAACGCGTAGATCGCCTGCTTCGGGTCGCCGATCAGGAACAGGCCGCTGTCGAGGTGGCTTTCTTCGATGCGGTAGATGCTGTCGAAGATGCTGTATTGAACCGGGTCGGTGTCCTGGAATTCGTCGATCAAGGCAACCGGGAATTGCTCGCGGATCACACTGGCCAAGCGCTCGCCGCCGTCGGCCTGCAGGGCGGCGTTGAGGCGGATCAGCATGTCGTCGAAGCCCATTTCGGCGCGACGGCGTTTTTCTTCTTCGAAGCGTTTTCCGACCCAGCCGGCGGCGTGTTGCAGCACGGCGGCATCGGGCGTTGGCAGGGCGTCGAGGCTGGCCTTGAGACTGACCATCGCGTCGATACCGGGATGCTGCGGTGGCTCGCCTTTCCAGGCTTCGGCCATGCCGTCGGGCGTGAGGCGGGTGAAGCCGGTGCCGATGTCCAGTTGTTCAAGGGATTCGTCAACGGCCCAGGTGCTGATCTTTTCGAACCAGGGCTCGAAGTAACGAGCTTGCATCTTGCGGCCATCGACGGCTTTGGCAGCGACGGCCTGGAGGCAAAGAGTGCGCAACTCTTCTGCCCATTGCTGCCAGGGGGCCTTGAGTGCAACGAGGGCCTGGCGGCGTTCCTGTAGGCATTCGTTGATCAGCTCGGCGGGGTCACGAGTTTCATCCGTGGGGCGTTCGCTGCCGAACAGCGCGCGTACCCGTGGCATCAGGGCTGCCGGGCCACCCCAATTGTTGCGTACCCAGTTCAGCGCATCGTCATGCATCGGGTAGCAAAACAGTCGCCAATAATCGCGCAGCACTTCGCCGAGCAGATCGCTGTGATCGGTTTCCAGGGTCTGGGTGAACAGGCTGCCGCTGTCGAACGCGTGTTCGCGCAGCATGCGCTGGCACCAGCTGTGAATGGTCGAGACGGCGGCTTCGTCCATCCATTGGGCGGCGATGTCCAGGCGATTCGCGCAGCCGGGCCATTGTTCGGGGCTGTATTGATCACGCAGTTCGGCGATCAGCGCGTCGGGCTCTTCGATTTCGTCGCGAAAAAAACGCGCGGCTTCTGCCAGGCGGATACGGATGCGTTCGCGCAGCTCTTTGGTGGCCGCATCGGTGAAGGTCACAACGAGAATTTGCGGCGGTAGCAACTCGCGGCCGAAGCCCGACTCGTCACCGCCGTGGCCGAGTACCAGGCGCAGATAAAGCGCCGAAATAGTGAACGTCTTGCCTGTGCCGGCACTGGCTTCGATCAGTTGGCTGCCTTTAAGCGGGAAGGCCAGGGCCAAGGGTTTTGTACCGCTCATGCGCTGGCCTCCGCGCTGGTCAGTGATCGCCAGGGGGCGTTGATCAAGGGTCGATACAGGGTCTCGCACCAGCCTTCGAACTCTTCGCTGGCAATCAGCGCGGCGTAGTCGGGAAATTGCCGAGTGAGCGCGGGGCTTTCACGACGCTCGCCGTCGGTGGTTTGGCCGTCGCCTTCATAGGCTTTACAGGCTGCGGCTTGTGCTTTGGCCGGATCGGTTTGGGCGAGCCAGGCGAAGGCGGTCTTGACGGCGATCGGCAGGGGTTGGCTCATGCCGGTTTTCCACGCGAGCAGGAGGTTGCCGAGGAGTTCCTGGGCTGTGTCTTGCTCCAGCGGGGCCAATAACAACGTGTCGTCGCTGGCGACCAGGCCGGTACTTAATGGCAGCCCGCAGGCGCAGGCCACCAGGTGATTGACCCATGGGCGAATCAGGCGGTGCCACTTGCGAGTCTTGATCGAGCCGATGCTGTTGGGGATAGCGGTGACACTCAGGAAGCCGCCGTCGCTGCGTTGGTGCAGGCCGCTGATCCAACCTTCCAGCTGGATACCCTGATGCTCAAAACTGATCGGCTCCGCACTGGTGTACGGGGTGGGCCAGAGTGCCACGAGTTGCTGGTAACGCTGCAACAGGTCGGGCAAAGGCTCGATCAGCTCTTTGCGCAGGCATTCGCCGAAACCGACCATGGGCAACAAGCCACTGCCCTGCAGACGCAGGGCTTGGGCGTTGAGGGCTTCGTCGAAGTTCGACGGCCGGGCCAGTGCGGCGGTGAGCAGACTGTCGCTCAGACTATAGCGCTGCAGTGCGTCGAGGACGAAGGGTTCTTCATCCTCCAGCGGGACTTCGGCGGCTTCAAAGAACACTTTCAGGCGTTGGCTGAAGAAGTGTTTGACCGGGTTGCGCAGGAAGTCCTGCAGTTGGCCGAGACTCAGCGGCTCTTCCTGAATGTAGGGTGCCAGGTTGCCGGTCTCTGGGAGGTTGCCCGGGGTGGCGTGGAGCAATTGCCACTCGCGGGCGTAGCTGAACAGCTCGTCGCCTTCATGGAAGTAGCGGGCGCTGAAGGGTTGGAGCGGGTGTTCCTGGGTAGTGGCTTCCAGGAGCGGCTCGCCGCTGGTGGTGTGCCAGCCGCTGGCAATATGGTCGCGCAACTGGCCGATCAGCACGGAGGCCGGGCGATCACTGTTGTCGCGAATGCTGCGGCCCACCCAACTGATGTAGAGCTGGTCACGAGCCGAGAGCAGGGCTTCAAGCAACAGGTACCGATCGTCTTCGCGGCGTGAGCGATCGCCGGGGCGGTAGTCACTGCCCATCAGGTCGAAGTCCAGCGGCGGTTGGGCGCGTGGGTAGTCGCCGTCGTTCATGCCCAGCAGGCACACCAACTTGAACGGTATCGCGCGCATGGGCATCAGGGTACAAAAATTGACAGCCCCTGCGAGAAAGCGTTGGGACAGCCGGCCTTGGTCGAGGCCGGCTAACCAGGCCTCGCGTACTACGGTCAGGGGTAATTCGTCGTGCAAGCCGACGGACTCGCAGGTCTCCAGCCAGGTTTCTCTCAGTTGCTCGAGTTGACCCAATAGGTAGTCATCGTGCTCGTTGCTCGGGAGGAAGAACAGCTGCATCAGGTTTTGCAGGCGCTCGCCCCACTCCCTCGGCGCGGCAGGTTGTGACAGGGCCTGGTGGGCGTCGTGCAGCGCGTCGAGCAGTGCAACCAGCGGGCCGATCAGTGCGGCGTCGAGGCCGCCGATTTCATCGTAAGGCTCAATGCCGTCGCAGGCAGCACCGGTTCCGACGGCGTAACCCAGGAGCATGCGGCGCAAGCCGAAACGCCAGCTGTTTTGCTCCAGCTCATTGGGCAAGCCAAGGCCGGCGCGCTGTTCGGCGTTGAGGCCCCAGCGGATGCCGGCGCCTTCGATCCAGCGGTGCAGGGTCGGCAGGTCACGCTCCTTGATGGCGAAGCGTTCTCGCAGCGCCGGGACGTCGAGCAGGTCGAGGATTTCACTGACCGGGAAGCGGCTGTCGGGAAGCTTGAGCAGGTGCTCGACGGCAATCAGCAATGGGTCACGGCCGCGCTGGCCTTGGTCTGTCAGCGTGAAGGGGATGAAGCGTAGGTCGCTTCTTTCAAGCTGGCCGAATACGGCGCGAATGTGCGGCGCGTAGCTATCGACGTCGGGGACCATGACGATGATGTCGCGCGGGCGCAGCGTAGGGTCGGCGCTGAAGCGCTGGAGCAGTTGGTCGTGGAGGATTTCCACTTCGCGTTGGGCGCTGTGGGCAATATGGAAGCGGATGGAGGTGTCGTGCCCCAGGTCGACGCTTGGCCAGAGTTCGCGGGTTTCGTTGAGCGGACGCAGTTCGAGAATGTCGTCCTGGAGCTGGTTGAGCAAGGTGGTCGGCTCGCTGTCGCTGAACAGGTCGATACGGCCGTCGCGGAATGCTGAGCGGTAACTGTTGGGATCGTCGTAGCTGTCCAACAGGTTGATGTAGTCGCGCCCCTGTTTACCCCAGGCAGCGAGCAGCGGGTGGGCATGCTGGTGCAGGGTTTGCGGGTCGATGGTGACTGGCATTCCGGCTTTGCGGGCCTGGCGTTTGTATTCGTTTCGGAGCAGGTCTTTGTCGGCAACGATGTCGGACCAGTGGTGGCGGCAAGGGTTGTGCACACACAGCAATACCTGGCTGAAACGGGCGAGACCCGCGAGTGCTTCCAGGGCTTGGGCCGGCAGGGAGGAAATGCCGAAAACGATTACCCGGGAAGGTAGGCCCACCGGGGCTTGTTCTAGGGTATTGATGCGTTCGATAAAGCGCTGGTGAACACCGGCACGACTCTGGGACATACCCTCCTCTCCGACGTCCAGCAGCAGCGCACGCCATAGTTCGGCTTGCCAGCAGTTGGCCGGGCTCAGGGGCTTGGACTCGCCTCTTCCATTGCGCAATTGGTGGAGGCCTGCGGCCCAGTCTTCCAGCCAGTCGGCACGGTAGACTTGATATTGGTCGAACAGGTCGGCCAGGCGCTCCGCCAATTGGTAGCGTTTGCGCAGATCCGTGTCGTGGGTCAGGAAGCGTTGCAGGGGCTCGAAGTGGGGCTGATGGATCAACTCGGGGAGCAGGCGCATGAGGCGCCAGGTCAGCGGGGCTTTATCGAGCAGGGACTTGGGGGGGATTTCATCCTTGCCCAGGACCATGCGATAGAGCTGCCACATGAAGCTGCCGGGGAGTTGTACGTCGATCGCCGCGGCGATGCCGCAACCGCCCATGTCGTCATCTTCAGGGTCTTCGGCCAGCGCCAGTTTCAGCCACTGGGCAATGCCGTTGCTTTGTACCAGAGCGATTTCGTTTTCCAGGGGAGCCAGCGGGTAGCGGCGCATCCAACTGACTACCAGGCTGCGCAGTTCATCCAGACGGTTGCCGTGAACCACCATGAATCCAGCACTGAGGGACGTCGCATCCGGCATAACGGCTTCCTTGGGAAAAGCAAAATCGAGGGATGGACTTTAGCATTGAAGGCCGTCGCAGGCTGCAAGCGAGAAACGCGTGAAGGTGGCCCGCCGATACTTTCCGACCGCCCAAAACAAAACCCCTGACTGCGTTAGCAATCAGGGGTTC
>NZ_JACARC010000056.1:47647-47925 GCF_013386825.1 Pseudomonas sp. IPO3778 | reverse complement strand
GCGCTTCCAGCAATCGGTTTGGCCTTGTGGCTGGCGGATGGGCACCCTGCAATTCGACGGCTGACAAAGACCAAATGTGGGAGCCGTCGAGCTTTAGCGAGGCCGCGATAGCGGTGGGTCAGGCAACATCAATGTCGACTGTGCCGACGCCATCGCAGCCTCGCTAAAGCTCGACAGCTCCCACAGGGAATCTGCTATGCCTTCAGACCGCGCGCTTCCAGCAATCGGTTTGGCCTTGTGGCTGGCGGATGGGCACCCTGCAATTCGACAGCCGACCA
>NZ_JACARC010000056.1:0-47625 GCF_013386825.1 Pseudomonas sp. IPO3778 | reverse complement strand
GCGATAGCGGTGGGTCAGGCACCCTCACTGTCGACTGTGCCGACGCCATCGCAGCCTCGCTAAAGCTCGACAGCCCCCACAGGAATGAGCGTTGTTTCATGGACGCAGGCGGTCCCGTCACCAGGGCCGCCGGGGAGCGTCAGCGGTCGGTCAGTTCCACAGACCGATCTTTTCCAGTTCCTGTTTGAAGTTGTCCCGGGTGATCAGCGTGACCTCGTCCATCGCCGTGTATTTCGGCGGTTCCTTGCCGGTGGTGATCCACTCGAACATCATGCTGGCGGTGTTGTAGCCCTCGATGTGCGGGCTGGGCAGCATGGAGCCGAAGAAGCCGCTGTTGGCTTTCTTCAATTCGCCGATGGCGTCGGTGCCGTTGATGCCGATGCCGATGACGTTGGCCGCGGCAAAGCCGGCGCTTTCGGTGGCGCGTACGCCGCCGAGCACGGTGTTGTCGTTCATGCCGCCGATGATCAGGTTTTTCGCGCCGCCAGGCAGTTTCACCAGCGCCGAGTTGGTGGCGTCCATGCTGCCGGGTACGTCGAGGGTCTTGAGGGCGGCGAACAGAATGTGGTCGGCTGGAATACCCGCCGCCTTCAAGGATTTGACCGAACCGTCGGTGCGCTTTTTGCCGGTGTCGAGTTCGTTGTAGGTGTTGATCACCGCGTAGGTGTCTTTCCAGTCCCAGCCGCGCTTTTTCGCTTCCGTGGCCATGGCGCTGCCCTGCTTCTCGCCCACTTCAAAGGCGGCCATGCCCAGGTACGGCACGTCTTCCATGAAGTTGCCCTTGGCATCGACAAACCGGTCATCCACGGCAATCACTTTCAGACCATTGGCTTTGGCCTTGGCCATGATGGCCGGGCCCAGGGACACGTCCGGCGGGCAAATCACGAAGCCCTTGGCGCCGTTGGCGGCCAGGCTGTCGATGGCCGAGAGGGTTTTTTCGCCATCGGGCACGGCGATCTTGATCACTTCAAAGCCCTTGTCCTTGCCGGCTTTTTCGGCGAACGCCCATTCGGTCTGGAACCAGGGCTCTTCCGCTTGCTTGACCAGAAAGCCGATCTTCACCGGCTCAGCCGCCAGCAACAGGCCGCTCAAGCTGACGGCGGACACCGCCACAGCGGCGCAGCACAGGGAACGGATACCACGACGACGATTCATAGGGTGACTCCTTGTTGTTGTTTTTGAGTGCGTTAAACAGCGGTGAAGCCTTCTGGTTATCCTGCAAACCGGTGGCAGACTCTCCCGGGCACATCCACCTCCATCGCCAGTACCGCACCGTCCAGCGGATGATTCAGCGGGCTGGCGGCACTGGTGATGTACAAGGTCTTGAGGTCGGGGCCGGCGAACACGCAACTGGTGGGGCGGCTGACCGGCAACTCGATCACCCGGTCGACTTCGCCCTCCGGGGTCAATCGCAGCAGGCAACTGCCGTCCCAGCGGGCATTCCAGATACAGCCTTCGGCGTCCATGGCCGAGCCGTCCGGCCCGCCACGGGGGTGGGGCCCGAACCACAGGTGGGCCGGTTCAAGCTGGCCGTCGTCGCTGATCCCGTGCCGATACAGCGTGCCGTCCAGGCTGTCGCCGAAATGCACGTGGGTGGCGTCGTCGTTCCACAGCAAGGTGTTGGGAATCCCCAGGCCTTGCAGCAACGGCGTGACCTGCCCGTCAACATCCACCCGGAACAAGCCGCCGGAACGCCGCAGCACCGGCAGGTCTTCACCCTGGGCACCGATGTTGTTCTGCATGGTGCCCAGCCACAGCCGGCCCCGGGCGTCGCAACGGGCTTCGTTGGCCCGGTTGCCCGGGTGCGGGTCGGCGACGCAGAGCAAGGTCAGGCGGGGATCGTTCTGCGCCGAGTCGAGGTCGAGCCGGTACACGCCACTGCTCAGGGTCACCAGGGCATCACCGCTGGCACACGGGATAAACGCCGAGACGGGCTCCGGCAGTTGCCAGGCATGCAGGTGCCCGTCCTTCAGGCGCAATGCCTGTTGGCCAATGATGTCCACCCAATACAGCGCCTGGCCCGGCCCGTCCCAGAACGGGCCTTCTCCCAGTCGCGCTCGGTGCGGGGTGACTGCGGTCCACGACATGAAACCTCCGGTTTTCTTGTTGTTCTCAGGGGGTAAGGGTTACAGCGCCTCGCGAGACGGCTGCCCATCCACCAGACGCTGAATGCGCAAGGGGTTGGCATTCTTCAGCGCGTCGGGGAGCAGGCTATCAGGGTAGTTTTGGAAGCACACGGGCCGCAGGAAACGGTCGATGGCCAGGGTGCCTACGGAGGTGCCACGGGCATCGGACGTTGCCGGATAAGGCCCGCCGTGGACCATGGCATCGCCCACCTCGACCCCGGTGGGGTAGCCGTTGAGCAGGATGCGGCCGACCTTTTGCTCCAGCAGCGGCGTCAGCTCGCTGAACTGAGTGAAGTCCGCCGGCTCGCCAATGATCGTCGCCGTCAGTTGGCCGTGCAGGCCGTGCAACGCGGCGCTGAGCTGTGCCTGGTCGGCGACCGCCACGAACACAGTCGTGGGCCCGAACACTTCTTGCTGCAACACCTCATCGCCGTTGATCAGCAGGCTGGGATCCGCCTTGAACAACTGCGGCTGCGCCTGATGGCCGCCTTGCGCCTGGCCCGCCAGGTGCGTGATGCCAGGGTGGGCGAGCAGCGTGTCCAAGCCTTTGCCATAGCTGTGCAAGGTGCCGGCGTTGAGCATGGTTTGCGCCGGCTGGCCGCCCATCAGTTGGGCGACCTGATGGGTGAAGGCGCGGAACGCCGGCGACGCAATGCCGATCACCAGGCCCGGGTTGGTGCAGAACTGGCCGCAGCCTTGTACCACCGAGGCCACCAGGTCCCGGGCGATTGTGCCCGCCCGTGCTTCCAGGGCCTGGGGCAAGACGATGACCGGGTTGATGCTGGACATCTCGGCGAACACCGGGATCGGTTGCGGGCGCGCGGCGGCCATATCACACAGGGCGCGACCGCCCTTGAGCGAGCCGGTGAACCCCACGGCCTGGATCGCCGGGTGCTTGACCAGCGCCTCACCCACACCACCGCCGAAGATCATGTTGAACACGCCGTCGGGCATGCCGGTGCTGCGGGCCGCCCGCAGGATCCCATCGGCCACCCGTTCGGCGGTGGCCATGTGGCCGCTGTGGGCCTTGAACACCACCGGGCAGCCAGCGGCCAGCGCGGCAGCGGTGTCGCCACCGGCGGTGGAGAAGGCCAAGGGAAAATTGCTCGCCCCAAACACCGCGACCGGCCCGAGACCGATGCGGTATTGGCGCAGGTCCGGGCGTGGCAGGGGCTGACGCTCCGGCAATGCCTGATCGATACGCGCACCGTAGAAATCACCGCGACGCAGCACCTTGGCGAACAGCCGCATCTGCCCGCTGGTACGGCCGCGCTCGCCCTGGATACGCCCGGCGGGCAGCGCCGTTTCGCGGCAGACCAGGGCGACGAAGTCATCGCCCAGGGCATCCAGCTCATCGGCAATCGCCTCCAGGAACGACGCGCGGTGCTGTGCACTCAGGGTTCGATACACCGGGTAAGCCGCCGCGGCAGCGTTGGCCGCGGCATCGACTTCCTGGGGCGTTGCCTGGTAGAAATCAAAGGGCAACGCCTCGCCGGTGGTGGCGTCGACGCTTTGAAGCGTGACGCTGCCCGCCGCGCTGCGTTGCCCTTTGATGTAGTTGTGGCCGCAAATGGGGGTCATGCCTGTCTCCTTTAAAGAGTGCCTACGCCACCGGGGGCGACGACGCCGTCCACCCACGCAATGCCGTTAACCAAGGGCGCGCCGAATTCGGCCTGGCTGATCTCGAACACATCCCCTGGCTGGGTACGAATGCCGTCGACAAACGACAGGGTGGCGGTGCCGAAGAAGTGGATATGCACGTCCCCTGGCCGCAGGAACTGGCTGTATTTGAAATGGTGGTACTCGAGGTTCTCCAGGCTGTGGCACATGTTGGCTTCGCCGCTGAGAAACTCGTTCTGCCACAGCACTTCGCCGTTGCGCACGATACGGCTGGTGCCCGCCAGGTGCTGGGGCAGTTCGCCCAGGCGCAGCTCGGGGCCATAACTGCAACTGCGCAGTTTGGAGTGGGCCAGGTACAGGTAATTCTTGCGTTCCATCACATGGTCGGAGAACTCATTGCCCACCGCATAGCCCAGCCGATAGGGCTTACCGTCGTGGCCAATCACGTACAGCCCGGCGATTTCCGGCTCTTCACCGGCGTCTTCGGCAAAGGCCGGCACCGGGAAAGGTTGGCCCGGGCGCACCACCACGGCGCCGTCGCCCTTGTAGAACCACTCCGGTTGCACACCGAGCTGGCCAGCGCCGGGTTTGCCGCCCTCCACGCCCCATTTGAAGATGCGCATGCTGTCGGTCATCGCGCTCTCGTCACCGGCCTGCTGGTGCATTTTGTCCCGCGCCGACGCGCTGCCCAGATGGGTCAGGCCGGTGCCGCTGACCAGCATGTGCGCCGGGTCCGGGTGATCCAGGGGCGGCAGGATGCGTTGGCCCGCCAGCAATTCGGCATAGTCGTGGCTGGCCCCGAGGCCAAGGCGCTCGACCTGCTGCTGCAAAGTGACACCAGCCTCGATGGCGGCGAGTGCCAGGTCGCGTACCGAGCGTGCGGCGTGCACCTCGCGTACCTGCCCGCCCTCGACCACGCCCACCCGACGCTCGCCGTTGTTCAATTCAAACTGCACTAGACCCATGAGTGTTCTCCTGATTGTCGATTAAGTACGCGTGGCGCCACGGGCGCTGGCGGCGAATTGCTCGGGCGCCAGCACGTGCTTGCGCTCCAGCAGCCGATAGACCACAGCGGTCAGCACCACACCGACCACCATCACGCAGGCCAGGAAGTACAAGCCCGACGCGAGGTTGCCGGTGTACTCCTTGAGTGCGCCGATCACGAACGGGCCGATGTAGCCGCCGAGGTTGCCCACCGAGTTGATCAAGGCGATGCCCGCCGCCGCACTGGCACCGGCAAAGAAACGCCCGGGCAAGGTCCAGAACACCGCCGTGCACGAGAACAGCGCAAACGCCACCAGGCACAGCGCTGCCAGTTGCCACAGCGGCACCGTCAGCCAGGCGCTGAAGAACAGGCCGATGGCGCCCAGCACGTAGAGCACCGCGAGGTGGCCATAACGATCATTCAGGCGGTCGGAACTGCGCGGGACGATCAGCAAACCGATGATCCCGAAGAGGTAGGGCACCGCCGAGACGAAGCCGGTGGTCAGGTCGCTGCCGCCGAACTGTTTGATCAGGGTCGGCAGCCACAGGCCCAGGCCGTAGATACTCAAGGTCACCGGCAGGTAGAACAGCGCCAGCAGCAACACACGTTTGTCCTTCAAGGCATGCAGCGGGTTGCCGTGCCGGGTCTGGCCGTAGGCTTGCAGGTCTTTGTTCAGCTCGGCGGTGAGCCAGTCCTTCTCGGCCGGGTCCATCCAGGTGACCTGGTGCGGCCCGTCCGGCAGGTAACGCAGCACCGGCCAGGTCAGCAGGATCGCCGGGGTACCGATGACGATGAACAACCACTGCCAGCCGTGCAGGCCGAGGATGCCGTCCATGCCGAGCAGGCCGCCCGCCACGGGGCCGGTGATCATCATGGCGATGGGTTGGGACAGGATAAACAGCCCGAGGATCTTGCCGCGGTGGCGCACCGGAAACCACTGGGTGATGTAGTAGAGGACGCCCGGGAAGAACCCGGCCTCCGCCGCGCCCAGCAGAAAGCGCATCACGTAGAAACTGTGGGGCCCCTGGACAAACGCCATGCCAATGGTGATGGCGCCCCAGGTGAGCATGATCCGCGCAAACCAGCGCCGCGCCCCGAAGCGGTCGAGCATCAGGTTGCTGGGGATTTCCAACAGGAAGTAGCCAATAAAGAACAGCCCTGCCCCCAAGCCATACGCCGCATCACCGATGCCGACGTCTGCGCCCATGTGCAATTTGGCGAAGCCCACGGCCGAGCGGTCCACGTAGGCAATCAGGTACAGCACGATCAGGAAGGGAATCAGTTTCAGCGTGATGCGCTGTATCAGCCGCTGTTCCTGGCTCATGTGATCAGTCTCCGATTGTTATTTTTATAGAGCGTCGCGGGTCGCCTCTCGCAGAAAAACGCCAGGGCCAAGCCTCGTTGAATCGGACTATATAGTATTACTATTTAATCAACAATACTTCCAAACCGCCGATTTTACGCCTATGTTGAGCCAGGATTAGATCAATATAGTCTTACAATAAGAGAACAGACCATGTCCGAGAAAAAGCCCGTCCTGCGCTCCGCCAGCTGGTTTGGTACCGCCGACAAAAACGGCTTCATGTACCGCAGCTGGATGAAAAATCAGGGGATTGCCGATCACCAGTTCCATGGCAAACCGATCATCGGGATCTGCAACACCTGGTCAGAACTGACGCCCTGCAACGCGCACTTCCGCCAGATTGCCGAGCATGTGAAGCGCGGGGTGATTGAGGCGGGTGGCTTTCCGGTGGAGTTCCCGGTGTTCTCCAACGGCGAATCGAACCTGCGCCCCACCGCCATGCTCACCCGCAACCTGGCGAGCATGGACGTGGAGGAAGCCATTCGCGGCAACCCCATCGACGGTGTGGTGCTGTTGACCGGCTGCGACAAAACCACCCCGGCATTGCTGATGGGCGCCGCCAGTTGCGACGTGCCGACCATCGTGGTCACCGGCGGGCCGATGCTCAACGGCAAGCACAAGGGCCAGGACATCGGCTCGGGCACGGTGGTGTGGCAACTCAGCGAACAGGTCAAGGCGGGCACTATCACCCTGGACGACTTCCTCGCGGCCGAAGGCGGCATGTCGCGCTCGGCGGGCACCTGCAACACCATGGGCACTGCCTCGACCATGGCCTGCATGGCCGAAGCCCTGGGCACGTCCCTGCCCCACAATGCGGCGATTCCGGCCGTGGACGCGCGCCGTTATGTGCTGGCGCACATGTCCGGCATGCGCGCGGTAGAGATGGTGCGCGAAGACCTCAAACTGTCGAAGATCCTCACCAAGGAGGCCTTCGAAAATGCGATCCGCGTCAACGCGGCCATCGGCGGCTCGACCAACGCGGTGATTCACTTGAAAGCCATCGCCGGGCGCATTGGCGTCGAGCTCGACCTGGACGACTGGACCCGCATGGGCCGTGGCATGCCGACCATCGTCGACCTGCAACCGTCCGGGCGTTTTTTGATGGAAGAGTTCTACTACGCCGGCGGCCTGCCGGCGGTGCTGCGCCGCCTCGGTGAAGCCAACCTGATCCCGCACCCCAACGCCTTGACCGTCAACGGCAAGTCCCTCGGCGATAACACCCGGGACGCGCCGATCTACGGCCAGGACGAAGTGATCCGCACCCTCGATAACCCGATCCGCGCCGACGGCGGTATCTGTGTGCTGCGGGGTAACCTCGCGCCACTGGGGGCGGTGCTCAAGCCTTCGGCGGCCAGCGCCGAACTGATGCAGCATCGCGGGCGCGCGGTGGTGTTCGAGAACTTCGACATGTACAAGGCGCGGATCAACGACCCGGAACTGGACGTGGATGCCAACTCGATCCTGGTGATGAAAAACTGCGGGCCCAAGGGTTACCCGGGCATGGCGGAAGTGGGCAACATGGGCTTGCCGGCCAAGCTGCTGGCCCAGGGTGTGACCGACATGGTGCGTATTTCCGATGCGCGCATGAGTGGCACCGCCTACGGCACCGTGGTGCTGCACGTGGCACCGGAAGCGGCGGCCGGCGGCCCATTGGCCACGGTCAAGGAAGGCGACTGGATCGAACTCGATTGCGCCAACGGCCGCCTGCACCTGGACATCCCGGATGCCGAACTGGCAGCCCGCATGGCCGACCTGAAGCCGCCCCAGCCGTTGATTGTCGGGGGCTACCAGCAGTTGTATATCAACCACGTATTGCAGGCAGACCAGGGCTGCGACTTCGACTTCCTGGTGGGCTGCCGTGGCGCCGAAGTGCCGCGTCATTCCCACTAATTGGGACGGGAGGAATGCTATGATGCCGCCAATTTCGCCAGAGTAGCCTTCCTGTTATGGACCAGCAGCCGACCAAGCCGCGCAAGAGCATGCATGCCCAAATCGTTCAGGACTTGGGCATGCACATCGTTTCCGGGCGCTTCAAGCCGGAAGAACGGTTGCCCATGGAGGCAAGCCTGTGCGAGGAATACAAAGTCAGCCGGTCCGTATTGCGTGAGGCCACTCGGGTGCTGAGCGCCAAGGGCCTGGTGATTTCCAAGCCGAAGGTCGGCGCCGTGGTCCGCCCCCGGGTGCAGTGGCACTTGCTGGACCCGGACGTGCTGTCCTGGCTGATGCAGTCGACGCCCCACAGCGAATTCTTCAATACGCTGGCCGGTGTACGGCGGATTCTGGAGCCGGAAATCGCCGCCATGGCCGCGACCACCGCCACCGACGCCGACATCGCCACCATCGAAAAAGCCTACCGGGGCATGGAAACCGCGAACACCCACGAAGCGCTGTTGCAGGCTGACCTGGACTTCCACCGCGCGATTGCCGATGCCACCCGCAACGACCTGCTTGCCTACATGTGCAACATGCTCTCGTTGCCGTTGCGCGAGTCGATCAACATCACCAACCGCCGCCCGGGCATCCAGGGCCTGAGCCTGCCCCGCCACAAGGCCATCCTCACCGCCATCCAGAACCGCGACGCCCTCGGCGCCCGGCATGCTTCCCTGGTGCAGCTGGATGACACCCGCGTCGCGCTGGATACGGTGATGAATGTGCTGACCCCGCTGTAACGCGGGCCTCCTTCGGCGCTCCACGCCAAGCATTTCCTGCCTTCCCTCACAGACCGTACCGCTCATCCGGGCCACCGGTTTGACGGGCACGTTCGGCCCTGTCTTCACGAAAAGCGGCGCCAAATATCAGCTATCTTGATACTCACCAGGCGCCTGCTGATTTCGTGAAGTCGTCGCCCTAGACTCGCTCTCACCGGGCGCTGATGCACCGGATCCCACACCTATATAAAAGCAAGTGGAGAGACGAATGAGTGGTCAAGTAGCGTTCGAAGACCTTCCCCTGAGCCGCTTCCATATCCGGACGGTTTTCAGCGGCACGGGTGGCCAGTTCAGCGACGGCTTCGTGCTGGGCATTATCGGGATCGCCGTGAGCATGGCGGCCGGGCCGCTGCAATTGACGGCGCTGTGGATGGGGCTGCTGGGCGCCGCGTCCCTGGCCGGGCTGTTTCTCGGCAGCCTGTTTGCCGGGCCTATTGCAGACAAATTTGGCCGACGCACGATCTTCGCCTGGGACATGTTGTTGTTCGCGGTGATTTCCGCTTCGCAGTTCTTTGTCACCTCCCCCGAGCAACTGCTGGCCCTGCGTCTGTTGTTGGGCCTGGTGCTGGGGTTTGACTATGTGGTGAGCAAATCCCTGGTGACGGAGTTCGCGCCCCGCCGATATCGGGGACGTTTGCTCAGCGTGC
The DNA here is from genome assembly GCF_013386825.1 of Pseudomonas sp. IPO3778. Taxonomy (GTDB): domain Bacteria; phylum Pseudomonadota; class Gammaproteobacteria; order Pseudomonadales; family Pseudomonadaceae; genus Aquipseudomonas. The sequence continues at coordinate 38,176 of NZ_JACARC010000056.1, read as the reverse complement.
TGGCAGCGGCCTGGGCGGCGGGTTACGTGGCGGCTTATCTGGCGGGGTTTGCGGTGCGCGATATCGGCCCGGATGCCTGGCGCGTGATGCTCGCCCTCAGTGGCGTGCCCGCGTTGTTGATATTGCCGCTGCGCATGGGGGTGCCGGAGTCGCCCATCTGGCTGATGGCCCGGGGGCGCAGCGAGGAGGCGCTGGCCATTGTGCGCAGCAAGTTCGGGCCAAACGTGTATCTGCCCGCACCGGTCGCCCAGGCCAGTGCGAAAAAACCGCGTGGCAGCTGGGGTGAGCTGTTAAGCCCGCGCTGGCGCAAGAACACCTTGGTGGGCTGTGTGTTCTATACCTGCCAGGTGATTCCATTCTTTGCCTTGGGCACGTTCGCGCCCAAAGTCCTGGAAGCGTTGAACGTGCAGGACAAGTTCGTCGGTGGGCTGGTCTACAACGTGCTGCTGCTGGTCGGCGCCCTGCTCGGCTTGCTGGTGATCGACCGCCTGTCCCGACGCGTATTCCTGGTCGGCACCTTCTACCTGAGCGCCGCGGGCCTGGCGGTACTGGCCTACGCCGGCTTCGGGCCCCTCGGGACCATCCTCGCCTTCGGCTTCTTCGCCTGCGTGATGGCGGCCGCGGTGAACCTGGAGTTTGTCTATCCACCGGAGTTGTTTCCCACTCACCTGCGCGCTTCGGGGATAGGCCTGGCCGTGGCCGCGAGCCGGTTTGGCTCGGCGGTGGCGACCTTCCTGCTGCCCGTGGCGGTGCAGCAGGTGGGGGTTCACGCGGCGCTGGGCGTATGCGTCGGCGTGTTGATCGTGGGCGGCGTGTTCTGCCACTTGTTTGCCCCGGAAACCAGCAAGGAAGACTTGTCGGGCGTCACGCCCGATAGCGACCCGGGCTTGTCGCCGGCGCTGTCCAGCCCCGTGGGGCGTACCCCGAAATAAACCGTTGAAGAGGGATGACGATGTCAGCGAACAGGCTTATCGACATGTATGCGGTCCAGGTATTCATCGCGGTTGCCGAAGAAGGCAGCATGTCGGGGGCCGCTGCGCGCATGGGCATTTCCCAGTCCGGCGTCTCGCAGATGGTGCGCCAGCTGGAAGAGGAGCTGGGGGTGGTGCTCGTGGACCGCACCACCCGCCCGCTCGCCCTCACGTCGTTTGGCATCGCCTTGCGCAACCGGGGTTCCGTGTTGAGCGAGGAACTGTCCCACCTCAAGGCCCAGGTGATCGACGCCGGACGCGGTGTGAACCCGGACCTGCGCATCGGCCTGGTGGACTCCTTTGCCGCGACCTGCGGCTCGGTGTTCACCAAGCAATTACTGGGCAAGGTCGCGCAGTTGTCGATTCGCACGGGGCTCAGCCCGCAACAAGGCGAATCCCTGCTGCGCCGCGACCTCGACCTGATCGTCACCAGCGACCCGCTGATGGACGCCAACGACGTGATTCGCTACCGGCTGTTTTCAGAGAAGTACTTTGTGATCACGCCCAACCAGCTGCGCACCGAGCTCAACACGGTGGAGGACATACGGGCGTTGGCGAATGTGCTGCCGGTGGTGCGTTTCAACCGGATGTCCCAGGTTGGCCTGCAGATCGAACGCCACCTGCGCAGCCTGAATGTACGGGTGCCCAACCGCCTGGAGCTGGATAACGCCGATGCGTTGACCTCGATGGTCGCGGAGGGCATCGGCTGGGCGGTGACCAGCCCGATGTGCTTTTTACAGGCGTCTTCCTGGGTGGACAAAGTGACCGCGCACCTCACCCCGGACCTGCAACTGCAGCGCTCGCTGTACCTGGTGGCGCGACGCGATGAATACAGCGCTTTTTTCGCCGACGCCTGCGAAACGGCGCGCAATGTGATCCTCCACTCGTTCCTGCCCAGGCTCAAGGCCCTGGACAAAGGAGTGGAGGCATTAATTCAAATAGATGAGGGTGATGCTCGTGAGTACTTTTGATGCTGCCGCCGCACGACTGGAAACCGATTACGTCGGTGATGTGCACATTCCAGCCGGCAAGTTGTATGGGGTGAACTCGGTTCGCGGGTTCGACAACCTCAGCGTGTCACCGTTGACCATCGCCCACTACCCGGCGTTTCGCGATGCCTTCGCCCAGTGCAAATGGGCGGCCGCGCTGGCCAACCACACCTGTGGCGTGATCGCCCTGCCCCAGTGCGAAGCCATCGTGCACGCCTGCAGCGAGGTGATCGCCGGCCAGTGCGACGACTCGCTGATCGTCGATCTGCTGGAAGGCTCCGGCGGCACCTCCACCAACATGAACTTCAACGAGGTGATTGCCAACCGCGCCCAGCAGTTGATGGGGCACGCCCCGGGCTCGTACGAGGTGGTGCACCCCAATGACCACGTGAACGCCTCGCAGTCGACCAACGATGTTTACCCGGCCGCGCTGAAGATCGCCACCTACGCGATGCTCGGCCCGCTGATCGATGAAGTGCAACAACTGGCAGCCCGCTTCGACCAGAAAGCCGAACAGTTTGCCGATGTTTTGCACCTGGGCCGCACCTGTTTGCAGGACGCCCAGCCGATGCGCCTGGGCCAGCTGTTTTCCGGGTATGCCGACCTCACCCATCGCCTGGGCGCGCAGCTTTCCAACGTACGAGACACGCTGCGCACCCTGCCCCTGGGCGGCACCGCTATCGGCACCGGGTTTGGCGCACCGGCGGCGTATCGCGCCTCGGTGTACCGGCATTTGGTGCAGATCACGGGCATCGAGTACCAGGCGCCGTCGAATGCCTTCGATGCGATGCAGAACATGGATGTGTTCTCCCGGGTATCCGCCGAACTGCGCACCTGCTCGGCGTCCCTGGCCAAGATCGCCTCCGACCTGACCCTGCTGTCGTCCGGCCCTGTGGGCGGGGTCGGCGAACTGAAGCTGCCCGAAGCCCAGGCCGGCTCGTCGATCATGCCCGGCAAGGTCAACCCGGTACTGCCAATGGCGATGATTCAACTGAGCTTCGCGGTCATCGGCAACGATGTGGCGGTGGCACAGGCCGTACAGGCTGGCCAGCTGGAGATCAACCACTTCGAGCCGTTGGTGGCGTCCCGTGTGTTCGACAGCATTGAGCTGCTGACCCAAGGCATCCAGCGCTTTCGCGAAAAGTGCATCGCCGGGATAACCGCCGATGCGCAGCGCAACCAGCAGCACCTGACCGACTCCATGGCGGTGGCCACCGCGCTGGTGCCGCAACTGGGCTACGCCCGCGTCAGCCAGCTGGCACGCCAGTCAGTGGCGCAAGGTCGCTCGCTGTTGTCGATCCTGGAAGAGTCCGGCTTGATGAGCCAGGCCGAAGCCATGGCCGCGATTGAACGGGCATCACGGCCTGTGTTCGAGGACTGAGATCGCTGGCCTCCCCGCTTAAACCCTTCCTCTGGCCTCAAGTGCGTGCCCCCGCAGTCGATATACCGGGGGTACGCATGGGCTGCACCGCTGCACAACAACACATGCGACGCTCGACGCTACTGTTTTCTCCTTGCCAAAACTATAAATACCCGCGGGTGAAGTCATGAATATCAAGCAGAAGCTGACCTGGGCCTTTGCGGCCATCGCGTGCCTGCCGGTCATCCTGGTGGCGATAATCGTTGTGCTGAATGTGCGCGACGGGGCCTTGGCCAACTTCCTCGACAGCAGCGGTCGCGAGATCCGCCAGATCGACAATGGCATGAAGCAGTTCTTCGACGGCATCAGCCAGAACGTCGAGTATGTGGCCAAGGACCCGCGCGTTGTCGCGGCCAAGGACCTCAAGCACTACACCGGCGCCGACGCCGCGCAAATCCCCCTGACCCCGACGAACAAAGACCTGCTGACGATTTTCGACCAGTTCGCCAAAAGCCACCCGAGCACCGCCTACCTGTCCCTGGGCCTCGCCGACGGCGGATACGCCAGTTGGCCCGACGACACCCAACTGAACAACTACGACCCCCGTGTGCGCCCCTGGTACAAAGCCGCCATCGCCGCGCCGGGCACCACCGTGCGCACCGGCGCCTACTACTGGGCACCGGACGACGTGGTGCTGATCGGCACCGTGCACACCGTCGCCGACACGGCCGGCACGATTCTGGGTGTGGTCGGCCTGGATGTGTCCCTCAAGCAACTCACCGAATTGGTGCGCAACATCAAGCTGGGCGACAGCGGCTACCTGATGCTGGTGGAAGCCAACGGCAACGTGCTGGTGGACCCGAGCGACGCCAAGCACAACTTCAAGCCAATGGCCGAGCTGGGCCCCAACTACGCGGAACTGGCCAAGCGCGACGATGGCGTGACCCAGGTCGAGATTGACGGCGTGCCGTACATGGCCAACGTGGTCAGTTCCCAAGGCCTGGGCTGGCGCTTTATCGGCCTGATCAAGCGTGACGAAGTGATGGCGGGTGCGACGCGCCTGACCTGGCTGATCGTCGCCATCGCGGCGGCATTGGCGGCAATCTTCGCCATTGTGGGGGCCAGCTTCGCCCGCGTGATCGTGCGCCCGATTCGTGGCGTGGCCGACGGCCTGCAGGAAATCGCCGAAGGTGAAGGCGACCTCACCCGCCAACTCAAGGTCCAGGGCAAGGACGAAACCGCCAGCCTGGCGGGTTGGTTCAACCAATTCCTGAGCATGATCGCCCAGTTGGTGCAGCGTATCGGCAACGCCTCCTCCGACCTGCAAACCGCCGCCGCCGACACCCGCGAAGTCGCCCACAACATGAACCAGGCCGCCGGCCGCCAGCGTGAAGCCGTGGAGCTGGTGAGCACCGCGTTCAACGAAATGGTGGCCACCGCCAACGAAGTCGCACGGTCATGCAGCGCGGCGGCCTCGAGCGCCGACGAGGGTTATCGGGATGTGCACGATGGCCAGCAGCACATCGGCGAAGCCACCGGCAGCGTGCTCAAGCTGAGCGAAGACCTGCAAAAGTCGACCCAGACCATGCAGTTGCTCGAACAGGACAGCAAGAACATCAACACCATCCTCGACACCATCCGTTCGATTGCCGAGCAGACCAACCTGCTGGCCCTCAACGCGGCAATCGAAGCCGCGCGGGCCGGTGACCAGGGCCGTGGGTTTGCGGTGGTGGCCGACGAAGTCCGTGCCCTCGCCCGACGCACCGCCGACTCCACCGGCGAGATCGACAGCCTGCTGGGCAACCTAGCCCGCCGCACCCAGGAAGTCACCGTGCAGATGCAGGGCAGCCTGCAGGTCTCCCACACCAGCGTGGAACGCATCCAGCAAGCCCGGGACAGCTTTGACAAGATCCGTGGCTCGGTGGACTCGATTCGCGACCAGAACACCCAGATCGCCACGGCCGCCGAGGAACAGCACCAGGTGGCCGAAGAGATCAACCGGCACATCGCGCAGATTCATGCCGATGCCCAGTTGGTGGAAGGCTTTGCCCATTCCGCACAGACCGGCTCCGGGCGGTTGACGGATATTTCCGGTCAGCTCAAGGGCTTGGTGGGCCGCTTCAAGTTCTAAGCCCGGCAACGAGGCGTGGCCAGGGTTTGCGCGTAAATCCTAGCCACGCAGCCACGCCCAGCGCGTCAGCTCATCCTCCAGGTGACGGGCAAACGCCTGCGGGGTGCCGCTCACTTCATCAATACCGTTCTCCCCCAGCAGGGCCTGGGTCTCGGGCGCCTTCAACGCGCCGGCAATGGCCTGGTTCAGCCGCGCGATCGCGTGGGTTGAGGTGCCAGCCGGGGCAACAAACCCCAGCCAGTTATTCAGCCCATAACCGCTCAAGCCGGCCTCCTCCAGCGTGGGCACCTGGGGCAATGCGGCACATCGCACCGGCGTGGTGACGGCGAGTGCGCGCAAACGCCCCGCACGCACCTGCGGCAGCATGGTGGCCGCGTTATTGAAGCTCAGGTCCAGGCTGCCCTCCTCCAGCGCCACATACAGATCGCGGGTATCCGGGTAAGCCCGGTGCAGCAGCGTGACGCCGGTCAGTTTCTCGAACAGCAACCCGGCCAGATACGGCGCGCTGCCGACGCCCGAGCTGCCGTACGTCAACGTCTGCCGCGCCCCCAACTCAATCAGCGCCTGCACGCTGTGCACCCCCAGGGACAAGCGCGTGCCGAGTACCAGCGGTGAGCGGGTGGCCAGGCAAATCGGTGCGAAGTCCCGCAAAGGGTCATAGCCCAGGTCGGCACGCAGGTTGGGGTTGATGGCGTGGGTGCCGAAGGTCGCGACGAGGAGTGTATTGCCGTCTGCGGGGCTGGCGATCAAGGCACGGGCGGCGATGGCGCCGAGTTCACCGGGCATCAGCTCGATGCGGATTTCACGGCCCAGCGCAGCAGTCAGCGCGGGCGCCATGCTGCGCAACAAATCGTCGGACGCACTGCGTGGGGAAAAGCCGATAAGGATGCGCAACGGGGCGGATTCGCACTGCATGGGGGCCTCGAAGAAAGTGACGAAGCCCGGATTTGACCCTGTGCGCAGGCCGATTACCAGCCATTTGTCAGCTGGCCCGCCGGGCAATGAACATCACTCTATTGCGATTCTCGTATTATGGTATACCATCATACGCAAATCACCCGCACCCGATGGAGCCGTTCATGAGTTTCGAAATCCGCAAAATCGTCAGCTATGTAGAAGAAACCTTTATCGAAGGCGGCAAAGCCTCGGACACGCCGGTCAAAATGGTTGGCCTCGCCGTTGTGCTGAAAAACCCGTGGCTGGGCCGCGGTTTCGTCGACGACCTGAAACCGGAAATCCGCGCCAATTGCTCCGACCTGGGCGCATTGATGGTGGAGCGCCTGGTGGGCATTATCGGCGGCGCCGACAAGATCGAAGCCTACGGCAAGGCCGCCGTGGTGGGTGCCGACGGCGAGATCGAACACGCCTCGGCAATCATCCACACCCTGCGCTTCGGCAACCACTACCGTGAAGCGGTCAAGGCCAAGAGCTACCTGAGCTTTACCAACAAGCGCGGCGGCCCGGGCACTTCGATTCAGATTCCGATGATGCACAAGGATGACGAAGGCCTGCGCTCCCACTACATCACCCTGGAAATGAAGATTGAAGACGCGCCCCGCGCCGATGAAATCGTGGTGGTCTTGGGCTGCGCCGACGGTGGTCGCCTGCACCCGCGCATCGGCAATCGCTACATCGACCTGGAAGAGCTGGCGGCTGAAAAAGCCCAGTAAGCAAGACCGTCACTCAAACAAAAAGGCATGCAGGAGCGCTCCATGATTCGGCTCACCGCTGAACGTACCCCGGCTGGCACCAGTTACCTGGCGACCGGCCAAGGCCAGCCTGTGGTTTTGATCCACGGCGTGGGCCTGAATAAAGAAATGTGGGGCGGCCAGGTGGTCGGCCTCGCCACCGGGTATCGCGTCATTGCCTATGACATGCTCGGCCATGGCGCCAGCCCGCGTCCGCAGAGCGGTACGCCGCTGCTGGGCTACGCCGACCAGCTGCTGGAACTGCTCGATCACCTGCAATTGCCCCAGGCGACGGTGATCGGTTTTTCCATGGGCGGCCTGGTGGCCCGCGCCTTTGCCCTGCACTACCCGGAACGCCTGCAAAGCCTGGTGGTGCTCAACAGTGTGTTCAACCGCAGCCCCGAGCAGCGCGCCGGGGTGATCGCACGCACCGCCCAGGCCGCCGAACACGGGCCCGACGCGAATGCCGAAGCCGCCCTGTCGCGCTGGTTCAGCCGTGAATACCAGGCTGCCAACCCGGCGCAGATTGCCGCCTTGCGCCAGACCCTGGCGGGCAATGACCCCCAGGGCTACCTGACCACCTATGAACTGTTCGCCACCCAGGACATGTACCGCGCCGACGACCTGGGCAGCATCCAGGCGCCGACGCTGGTCGCCACCGGTGAACTGGACCCCGGCTCCACACCGCAGATGGCCCGGCAACTGGCCGAGCGCATTCCCGGTGCGACCGTGGCCGTTTTGCCGGAGCAACGGCATATGATGCCAGTCGAATCGCCGCGCCTGGTCAACCAGCTGTTGCTGGACTTCCTTGAAGCGGCACACTCCCAACAACACCCGATAAAGGGGATCGTGGCATGACACTTGAACGCTTCCAGATGTGCATCGGCGGCGAATGGGTTGACGCCCTGTCCGGCAAGACCTTCGACAGCCTGAACCCGGCGCTGGCCGAACCCTGGGCGCAGTTGCCCGACGCAGACGAAGCCGACGTGGAGCGCGCCGTGAACGCCGCGCAAAGCGCCTTCGAAAGCCCGGCCTGGCGCGGCCTGACCGCCACTGCGCGGGGCAAGCTGTTGCGCCGCCTCGGTGACCTGATTGCCGAAAACAAGGAACAACTGGCCCAGCTCGAAAGCCGCGACAACGGCAAGCTGATCCGCGAAACCCGTGGCCAGGTCAGCTACCTGCCGGAGTTTTTCCACTACACCGCCGGCCTGGCCGACAAGCTCGAAGGCGGCACCCTGCCGCTGGACAAGCCCGACCTGTTTGCCTACACCGTGCACGAAGCCATGGGTGTGGTCGCGGCGATCATTCCGTGGAACAGTCCGCTGTACCTGACCGCAATCAAGCTCGCACCCGCCCTCGCGGCCGGCAACACCATTGTGATCAAGCCGTCGGAACACGCCTCGGCGACCATCCTTGAACTGGCGCGCCTGGCCCTGCAAGCCGGGATCCCGCCGGGCGTGGTCAACGTGGTCACGGGTTATGGCCCCAGCACCGGCGCCGCCCTGACCCGCCACCCGCTGGTGCGCAAGATCGCCTTTACCGGCGGCGCCGCCACCGCACGCCATGTGGTGCGCAGCAGCGCCGAGAACTTCGCCAAGCTGTCCCTGGAGCTGGGGGGCAAATCACCGAATATCATCTTTGCCGACGCCGACCTCGACAGCGCCATCAACGGCGCCATTGCCGGCATCTATGCCGCGTCCGGGCAGAGCTGCGTCTCCGGCTCGCGCTTGCTGGTGCAGGCTGAAATCTACGACGAGTTCGTCGACCGTCTGGTGGAGCGCGCCCAACGCATCCGCATCGGCAACCCTCAAGACGACGCCAGCGAAATGGGCCCCATGGCCACCGCGCAGCAACTGGCCGTGGTCGAAGGCCTGGTGGCCGATGCCATCGCCGAAGGCGCGCGCCTGCGCACCGGCGGCAAGCGCCCGCAGAACCTCGGCGAAGGCTGGTTCTACGAGCCGACCCTGTTCGAGTGCGACCGCAATTCGATGAAGATCATGCAGGAAGAAGTGTTTGGCCCGGTGGCGTCGGTCATTCGCTTCAAGGACGAAGCCGAAGCCCTGGCCATCGCCAACGACTCGCAGTTCGGCCTCGCGGCCGGCATCTGGACCCGCGACCTGGGCCGCGCCCACCGGCTGGCACGGGACGTGCGCTCGGGGATCATCTGGGTCAACACCTACCGCGCGGTATCGGCCATGGCGCCCATCGGCGGCTTCAAGAACAGTGGCTATGGACGCGAAAGCGGCATCGATTCGGTGCTGGCCTACACCGAGCTGAAGACGGTGTGGATCAACCTTTCCCAGGCCCCGATGCCTGATCCTTTCGTGATGCGCTAAGAGACCCCAACCATGATCGAACCCGGCATTTATAAAGACGTCATGAGCTCGTTTCCCTCGGGCGTCACGGTGGTGACCACCCTCGACCCCGAAGGCGGCATCGTCGGCATCACCGCCAGTGCGTTCAGCGCGCTGTCGATTGACCCGGCACTGGTACTGTTCTGCCCCAACTATGGATCGGACACCTACCCGATCCTGCGTGACAGCAAGCGTTTTGCGATTCACTTGCTGTCTGCCGACCAGACCGCGGAAGCCTATGCGTTTGCCAGCAAAGGCAAGGAAAAGGCCAAGGGCATCGAGTGGCACCTCAGCGAATTGGGCAACCCGCTGCTGGCCAAGGCCACCGCGATCATTGAGTGCGAGTTGTGGCGCGAGTATGACGGCGGTGACCACGCAATCATTGTGGGCGCGGTGAAGAACCTGATCCTGCCCGAGCATCCGGTGACGCCGATGATCTACCACAAAGGCAAACTGGGCCCGTTGCCCACCCTGGCCTGAGGTGTTCTGGAGGCCGTGAGGGTTTGTCGCTTAAAGAACGCAGCATGATAAACTTGCCGAAGATTTTGGCCCTCAATCAGCCCTGGCCGGCCCCTGAAGCCTGTGCCCAAGCCGATGCCGAGGCCTCCAGTTAACCGCCCCATTCAGAGCAGACCCCATGAAACGCCTGCCACTCGACGACAGCTTCAAGGTCAATCACAACCCGGTTACCCTGCGCGAAATCGTGCTGGAGAAACTGCGCAGCGCCATCATGAACTTCCAGCTGTTGCCGGGCGACCGCCTGGTGGAGCGCGATTTGTGCGACCGCCTCGGTGTCAGCCGCACCTCGGTGCGCGAAGCCTTGCGTCACCTGGAATCGGAAGGCCTGGTGGAGTTTGCCGATGCCAAGGGCCCGCAGGTGGCGATCATTACCCTGGCCGATGCCGTCGACATCTATGAACTGCGTTGCGTGCTCGAAGGCTTGATCGTGCAGTTGTTCACCCTGCGGGCCAAGGCCAAGGACATCAAGGCGCTGGAGAAAGCCCTCGAGGAAAACCGCAAGGCCCTCAAGGACGGTGAGCTGCAACAGGTCATCGACTCGGTCCAGGGGTTCTACGACGTACTGCTGGTAGGCTCCGGCAACCATGTCGCCGCCACCCAGTTGCGCCAGTTGCAGGCGCGTATCAGCTACTTGCGGGCGACGTCGGTGTCTCAGGAGAACCGTCGCGGCACCAGCAACCAGGAAATGGAACGCATGGTCCAGGCGATCAAGAGCGGCGACCCGCTCGCGGCCCACCAGGCGTGCGTCGACCATGTGCGCGCGGCGGCTGCCGTGGCGCTGGATTATCTCAAGCGCAAGCAGGAAGAGACCGGCAAGATCCCCGAGATCACCCTGCCCATCGCGCTCAAAGAACCTCGCATAGGTCACTGACCGTGTTCACCCCCGGCTTTTGCCCGAAATGCGGCGGCAGTGATTTAGGTCACCAGTTGCCGCCGGGCGATACCCATGAGCGGCTGATGTGCCGGGGTTGCGGCTATATCCACTACGTCAATCCGAAGATTATCGCTGGCTGCATCATTGAGCAGGAGGGCAAGTACCTGCTGTGCCAGCGGGCAATCCCGCCACGCCCGGGCACCTGGACGTTGCCGGCAGGTTTTATGGAAGGTGGCGAAACCACGGAGCAGGCGGCACTGCGGGAAGTCTGGGAAGAAAGCGGCGTGCGAGCGGAGATTGTGTCGCCCTATTCGATCTTCAGCGTGCCGAAGATCAGCGAGGTGTACATCATCTTTCGCGCCATCGCGCTGGAGATTACCGGCCAGTTCGGGCCGGAGACCCTCGACTACAAGTTCTTTGCCCCTGAGGACATTCCCTGGGACAGCATCTACTACCCGGCGATCCGGCAGATTCTCGAACGCTATATCGAGGAACGCCAGGCCGGGGTCTACGGCATCTACATCGGTAACGACGACAGCGGCAGGATTCACTTTATCCGCTGATCTTCAGACCGGACTCGGTTCAACCTGTGGGAGCGGGCTTGCTCGCGAAAGCGGTGGGTCAGTCGCCAGAGGTATTGGCTGCCCCCCTGCTTTCGCGAGCAAGCCTGCTCCCACACTTGAATCGGCTTCCCCCTGATAAACCTAGGGTGCCAAGCCCTCAACAATGATGATTTGCGCCTCGGCCACGCCCTCTCGGTGTGCCCTCGCCTGCTGATATTCCTCAGACTCGTAGCACGCCACCGCCTGGTCGTAGCTGTCGAACTCGATCACGACATTGCGCTGCGTCGCCGGCCCGCCTTCCATCGCGGCGCTGCGCCCGCCCCTGGCCAGAAACCGCCCGCCGAACTTCGCAAACGCCGCCGGCGCGCGCTGGGTGTACTGCGTGTATTGCTCAGCATCCGCCACATTCACATGGGCAATCCAGTACGCCTTCATCGTGACATCCTCTTGTTTAAGTTTTGTGGTATACCATAATACATACAACCAACAACCTGAGCACGCTACATGACCTTCAACAGCATCGCAGACATCATCGAAGACTACCGCCAGGGCAAGATGGTGCTCTTGGTGGACGACGAAGATCGGGAAAACGAAGGCGATCTGTTGCTGCCTGCCGACTGCTGCACCGCCGAGGCTATCAGCTTTATGGCCCGGGAAGCTCGGGGCCTGATCTGTCTGACGCTCACGGATGAGCATTGCCAGCGCCTCGGCCTGGAACAGATGGTGCCCAGCAACGGCAGTGTGTTCAGTACCGCGTTTACCGTGTCCATTGAAGCGGCTGTTGGCGTGACCACCGGTATTTCCGCTGCCGACCGTGCGTGCACGGTGGCGGCTGCGGTCGACATGAATGCCGGCCCTGCCGATATAGTGCAACCAGGCCATATCTTCCCGCTGCGCGCCAGGGACGGTGGTGTGCTGACCCGCGCCGGCCACACCGAGGCCGGTTGCGACCTGGCCCGCCTGGCCGGGCATACGCCGGCGTCGGTGATCGTCGAAGTGATGAACGACGACGGCACCATGGCCCGCCGCCCCGACCTGAAAGTGTTCGCCCGTCAACACGGGATCAAGATCGGCACCATCGCCGACCTGATTCACTACCGTTTGAGCACCGAACGCACGGTGGTGCGCATTGGCGAACGGGACTTGCCGACGGTGCATGGCACGTTCCGCCTGATCACTTTCGAAGACCGCATCGACGGCGGTGTGCACATGGCGATGGTGATGGGCCAGTTGCGTCGTGACGAACCGGCCTTGGTGCGGGTGCATGTGATCGACCCGCTGCGCGACCTGGTGGGCGCCGAATACAGCGGCCCGTCCAACTGGACGCTGTGGGCCGCCCTGCAGCGTGTGGCCGCCGAGGGCAGCGGCGTGGTGGTGGTGCTGGCCAATCATGAGTCGTCCCAGGCGCTGCTGGAGCGGGTGCCGCAACTGACCCAGGCGCCCCGGCAGTTCAGCCGCTCCCAATCACGCATCTATTCTGAAGTCGGCACCGGGGCGCAGATTTTGCAGGACCTGGGTGTCGGCCAGTTGCGCCACCTCGGCCCGCCCCTGAAATACGCCGGTTTGACCGGCTATGACCTGGAGGTGGTCGAGAGCATTCCCTTCACCGAATGACGGATAACGGGTAAGGCAAAATGCTTGCACAAAGTTTGGAATACCATAATATGACATCCCATAGACCGAACGTTTTTGCCAAGTGCACCCGCCAGGGAAAGCACCCATAACAGCCCTTGGCACGGTCGCCTTTTGGGGCCCGATTAACGGCCCCGTTGGACCTACTGCTCCCGATAGGCGGGCATTACCCAGCCCGCTCAATAACAAAACAAATGAGGGCGTGAAAATGGTGTTGAACAAACGTGCAACCGCGGTGCTGTTCGCGGGTTTATTGGCCACGGCCAGTCATGCGGCCCTGGCGGCCGAAAGCGTCAATTTCGTGAGCTGGGGCGGTAGCACCCAGGACGCGCAGAAGCAGGCCTGGGCCGACCCGTTCAGCAAGGCCAGCGGCATCACCGTGGTCCAGGATGGCCCCACCGACTACGGCAAACTCAAGGCCATGGTCGAAAGCGGCAACGTGCAGTGGGACGTGGTGGACGTGGAAGCCGACTTCGCCTTGCGCGCCGCTGCCGAAGGCTTGCTCGAACCCCTCGATTTTTCGGTGATCCAGCGCGACAAGATCGACCCGCGCTTCGTGTCTGACCACGGGGTGGGTTCGTTCTTCTTCTCCTTCGTGCTCGGTTACAACGAAAGCAAGCTCGGCGCCGGCAAACCCCAGGACTGGACCGCCCTGTTCGACACCAAGACCTACCCCGGCAAACGCGCGCTGTACAAATGGCCAAGCCCTGGTGTGCTTGAACTGGCCCTGCTGGCCGACGGGGTACCCGCCGACAAGCTCTACCCCCTGGACCTGGACCGCGCCTTCAAGAAACTCGACACCATCAAGAAAGACATCGTCTGGTGGGGCGGCGGCGCGCAGTCGCAACAGCTGCTGGCCTCCGGCGAAGTCAGCATGGGCCAGTTCTGGAACGGGCGCATTCACGCACTGCAGGAAGACGGCGCCCCGGTGGGCGTAAGCTGGAAGCAGAACCTGGTGATGGCCGACATCCTGGTGGTCCCTAAAGGCTCGAAAAACAAGGCGGCGGCCATGAAATTCCTGGCCAGCGCCAGCAGTGCCAAAGGCCAGGCAGATTTCTCCAACCTGACCGCCTATGCACCGGTGAACATCGACAGCGTGCAGCGCCTGGATTCGGTACTGGCGCCCAACCTGCCGACGGCGTATGCCAAGGACCAGATCACCCTCGATTTCGCCTACTGGGCCAAGAACGGCCCGGCCATTGCGACACGGTGGAATGAATGGCTAGTCAAATGAAAATGACCGCAACCACGCCCACCGGGAGCGCCCTGGGCGCTGCCGGCCAGGCGGGCGGTAAAGCCGTAACGCCGTCCCTGGCGCAGCGCTGGCGCGGTGCAAGCAACCTGGTCCCGGCCCTGCTGTTCCTCGGGCTGTTCTTTCTGGCGCCGCTGATCGGCCTGCTGCTGCGCGGCGTGCTGGAGCCGGTGCCGGGCCTGGGCAACTATGAACAGCTGTTCGCCAACTCGGCCTATGCCCGGGTGCTGCTCAACACCTTTTCGGTGGCAGGCCTGGTGACCCTGTTCAGCCTGCTGCTGGGCTTTCCGCTGGCGTGGGCCATCACCCTGGTGCCTCGTGGCTGGGGGCGCTGGATCCTGAACATCGTGCTGCTGTCGATGTGGACCAGCCTGCTGGCCCGCACCTATTCCTGGCTCGTGCTGTTGCAGGCCTCGGGCGTGATCAACAAGGCGCTGATGGCGATGGGCATCATCGATCAACCCCTGGAGATGGTGCACAACCTGACCGGCGTGGTGATCGGCATGAGCTACATCATGATCCCGTTTATCGTGCTGCCGTTGCAGGCGACCATGCAGGCCATCGACCCGATGATCCTGCAGGCCGGTTCCATCTGCGGCGCCAGCCCCTGGACCAACTTCTTCCGGGTGTTCCTGCCGCTGTGCCGGCCGGGGCTGTTCTCCGGCGGGTTGATGGTGTTTGTGATGTCTCTCGGTTACTACGTCACCCCGGCGCTGCTCGGCGGGGCGCAGAACATGATGCTGCCTGAGTTCATCATTCAGCAGGTGCAGTCGTTCCTCAATTGGGGCCTGGCCAGTGCCGGCGCCGCGTTGCTGATCTTCATCACGCTGGTGCTGTTCTACTTCTACCTGAAGCTTCAGCCGGAATCCCCGGTTGGCGCCAGCAACGCGAGGTAAGCCGTCATGCTCCTGACTCCCAATGCCATGAGCCGCAGGATGCGCTTGGGCCTGTACACCACCACCGGCGTGATTGGTCTGTTCCTGCTGTTGCCGATCGTGTTCATCGTGCTGCTGTCGTTCGGCTCGTCCCAATGGCTGGTGTTTCCGCCGCCGGGCTGGACGCTGAAATGGTACGGTCAGTTCTTCTCCAACCCCGACTGGATGAACGCTGCCGTGGCCAGCCTCAAGGTCGCGCTGCTGACCACGGTGTTTGCCGTGGCGCTGGGCCTGCCCACCGCCTTCGCCCTGGTGCGCGGGCGCTTCCCCGGCCGCGAACTGCTCTACGGCCTGTTCACCCTGCCGATGATCGTGCCGCTGGTGATCATCGCGGTGGCGGTATACGCACTGTTCCTCAAGCTCGGCTATACCGGGACGATGTTCGCCTTTGTGGTCAGCCACGTCATTGTGGCGCTGCCGTTCACCATCATCTCGATCATCAACTCGCTGAAGCTGTTCGATCAGTCGATTGAAGACGCCGCGGTGATCTGTGGCGCGTCGCGCTTGCAGGCGGTGTTCAAGGTGACGTTCCCGGCGATTCGCCCAGGCATGGTGGCCGGCGCGCTGTTCGCCTTTCTTGTCTCATGGGACGAAGTGGTACTCAGCGTGATGATGGCCAGCCCGACCCTGCAAACCCTTCCCGTGAAAATGTGGACCACCCTGCGCCAGGACCTGACGCCTGTGATCGCCGTCGCCTCGACGTTGCTGATCGGCCTCTCGGTGCTGGTCATGGTGATTGCCGCCGCCGTTCGCCGGCGCACAGAAACCCGGCTCTGAGCCCAGGAGAAGAACATGAGTGCAGTGATCAAAACGTCCGCGCAAGGCCACGAGCAGCCCTTGGTGAGCCTGCGCAACCTGAACAAGTACTACGGCGACTTTGCCGCCGTGGACAACATCTCGCTGGACATCCAGGACGGCGAATTCCTCACCTTCCTCGGCTCCAGCGGCTCGGGCAAAAGCACCACCCTGTCGATGCTCGCCGGCTTTGAAACGCCGAGCAGCGGCGAGATTCTGGTGGGCAACCAATCTCTGGTGAATGTGCCGCCGCACAAGCGTGACATTGGCATGGTGTTCCAGCGCTACTCGCTGTTCCCGCACTTGTCGGTGCGCGACAACATCGCCTTCCCCCTGGCGATTCGCAAGCTGGTCAGCGCCGAGCGTGAGAAGCGTGTGGACGCCATGCTCAAGCTGGTGCAGCTGGAAGCGTTCGCCCACCGCCGCCCTTCCCAACTCTCCGGCGGCCAGCAGCAACGCGTCGCCATCGCCCGGGCGCTGGTGTATGAACCGCGCATCCTGCTGATGGACGAACCCCTCGGCGCGCTCGACAAGAAGCTGCGTGAAGACCTGCAGGACGAACTGCGCCAGTTGCACCGGCGCCTTGGCATCACCATTGTCTACGTGACCCACGATCAGGAAGAAGCCATGCGCCTGTCCCAGCGCATCGCGATTTTCAGCCACGGTAAAATCGTCGGCCTGGGCAGCGGTTTTGACCTGTACCAGAACCCGCCGAATGCGTTTGTCGCCTCGTTCCTGGGCAACTCGAACTTCCTCAAACTCAAGGCCCAGGGCAATGCCGTCGGTGCTTTCGAAGGGCAGCCCCTGTCGATCCGCCTGACCACCGGGCTGCACATCGACCAGGACGTATTGCTGATGGTGCGCCCGGAAAAAGCCCTGGCGCTGAGCGTCGAACAGGCCGCCGGGCAACCGTTGGCGGCGGGCTGGAATGAAGTGTCGGCGATCGTGGGCGAAGTGCTGTTCCTCGGCGAAAGCCAGACCTGCAGCGTGAAAACCCTGGGCGGCACCTCGATGACGGTCAAGGCGTTGTCTGCGGCGGGCATGCCGCTCAAGGCCGGTGATCCGGTGCGGGTGCGCTGGGCCACGGCGGATGCCTGTGTGTACACCGAGTGGGCGGAAAGCGACCTGAACAAGGCCGCCGGCGCCCATTGAGTCACCCTTGGGGGTTTTGCGGTGAACTGAGCAACACCACAAACCCCCTGTGGGAGCGGGCTTGCTCGCGAAGGCGGTGGATCAGTCAATACTCTGCTAACTGACACACCGCCTTCGCGAGCAAGCCCGCTCCCACAGGTTTAACCGCGTTTGCCCGTTAGGTTTTGCGCTCGAAAATCGCCCCCTCGATCCCCAGCACCTCCTGGGTATCGGCATAGATCCCCACGCCTTTCTCCCACACCTGCTTGATCGACTGGTCGGCGCAGCGAATCTGGTAGTTGAGTTCGAAGGGCTCGTGCCGCGACAGCGCGTTTTGCACTTCGCGCCACACGTAATCGGCGTACTGCGCCAGGATCAGGCTGCTGTAGGTGAATTCATGGTTGTCTACCAGCCGCTCGGCGGGGTAGCCGGTCAGTTGCAGGCACCCGGCACTCACGAATTCCATGGTCCAGTCGCGGTTGTTGCGCCCGCGATAGATCAGCCCCGGCATGCTGTCGAGCAAACTCATGCTGCTGCGCTGGCTGGCCTGCAAGGCAATCTCGCGGCGTTTGTGGGCGGTAACGTCCCCGGCCACCAGGTAGAAGCCTTGCGCGCCCCGCTTGAGGCTGACCTCGAACCAGCGCAGCTCGCCAGAGGGATGCACAAACCGCAGGCGCTGGTTGAATGAGGTGTCGGGGCGCCGGCGCAGTTCATTCAAGGCCTGGCGCCATAACGGGCGGTCTTCCTGGTGCACGTAATCCATCAGATTGCGCTCCGCACCCGGTGGCCCCATCAGCTCGGCCCAGGCCAGGTTGAAGTGGTCGATCTGGCCGTCGTCGCGCAGCTCAAGCAAGGCGGCAGGAAAACGATCCATGGGGTGCGCCGGCGGGGTCTGCACGACGGCTTCGGGGCGTTCCCTCATTTAATGGCGCTCCTCGTGTTTCATCAATGCACCGCTGTGCACCCTGGCCGCCAGTTCCAGCCGGGAGTGCAGGCCGAGTTTCTGCAACAGGCTGCGCACGTAGATTTTGACTGTGCCGTCGCTGATCCCCAGTTCCCGGCCGATCTGTTTGTTGCTCATGCCGGCGGCGATCAACGCCAGGGTCTGGCCTTCCCGTTCGGTAAGGTTGTCGCTGCCCGGGGCCTCGCAGTGCGGCGCCGGTTCGGCCTGATCGGCCAGCAGGGCAATCAAGGTCGAATCCAGCACGATCGCGCCCTTGTGGCAATTGCGCATGTACGCCAGCAACGCGTCGGGCTCGGTTTCTTTGAGTACGTAACCACTGGCCCCGAGGCGCAAGGCCGTCAACAGCTCGGCGCGGTCCATCGAGGCGGTGAGTACCACCACCTGGCAATCGAGGTGCAATTGGCGCAGTTCATCCAGCACCTGCAAACCGCTGAGGCCCGGCATGTGCAAATCCAGCAGGACCTGCTGCGGCGTCAGGCTCACGGCCAGGTTGATGCCTTCACGGCCACTGGCCGCCTGCCCCACCACTTCAAAATCGTCACTGGCACCGAACAACTGCGCCAGGCCTTTGCGAAACAAGGGGTGATCATCGATCAGTAATAAGGTCGTGCAGTCCATCGAGACGCTCCTGTGGCAGGTCTTGGTTGCGGCGCAGGCCGAGGTGCACGCGGACACCGTGGGGGCGGATGGCTTCAAGGGTCAGCCGCGCGCCGATGCTGGCGGCGCGCTCGCGAATAATTGCCAGGCCGAAGTGGTTGTCTTCACCACAGCCCTGGCTCAGGCCAATGCCGTCGTCCTCCACCGACACCGAGGCGTCGCCCTCCTGGGTCTGGCGCAGTTCGATGCGCACGTGCCGCGCGTGGGAATGGCGCACCGCGTTGGCCAGGGCTTCGCGAATGATCTGCAAAATCTGCAATTCGGTTTCCGGGCTCAGGGCATCGTCGGCCAGGCGGTTGTCCAGTTCGAACACGATGATGCAACGCCGCGAGAACTCCGCGACGGAGTCGGCCAGGGCTTGGCGCAGGGAGCGTCCGTCCATGGTCAGGCGTGCGCTGGTAATCAGCTCGCGCACCTGGCGCTGCAGTTGGCTCAAGCCCGCGCACAGGTCCTGCAAGCTGGCACTGGCTTGCGCCGGCTCGCCCAATTGGGCGTGCAGCCCATGCGCCTGGAACGACAGGTAACCCAGCTGCTGCGCCACCGAATCGTGCAGTTCACGGGCCAGGGCACCGTGCCGGGACGTCGCCTGCTTGCGCTGTTGCTCGCGGTGATGGCTGCGCAGGCCCACGGTGACCCCCACCGCCTGCGCAGCCTCCTCCAGCACCTGGCGCCAACTGGCACCGGCGCGCCTGGGGGTGTCGAGCAGCAACACACCCTTCTGGCCCTCGGGCAAGGCGCACACCAGGCGGTGCACACCCCGTTGCCGGCAGGGGTCGCAGGCCTGGGGCGTGTCGGTCGCGGACGCGTCACGCCAGGGGCAGCGTGCCACGTCCTGGCAGCCTTCAATCAACCCGCGCCGGGCCGGCCCCAGGTCTTCGCCACCGAGGATCAGGTTGAGCTTGCCGGCGGGCAACAGTGCGTCGAAACGGTCCAGAAAACCCGACAAGGCACCGTCAGCGTGCGCCTGGTCCAGGGGCAACCGCGCCAACAGCCTGCGCACGCTACGCGCCTGGTCGGGGCGCACAGGCCCCAACCATAGCGGCCAGCCCTTCAGTCGTGTTCGCACTCTCGATCACTCCCCGCCCGGTTGCTCAACGTTGGGTTAAGACCAGCAACTTCCATGCCCCGAACGGCCGTCGCGCAAGGACTATCTCCAAAGGCATAGCCCTTTTTCCAGATTGAGAAGATTTTCCCCATAGGAAACTATCTCTCCCAACAGGAAACAAAACGCCCCTTGGAGAGCCCCATGACGCACACCCACAACCGCCCCATCGTGGTGATGCAATCGGCAACCGTCGGCCAGGAAGTTGCCGCGGCCCTGGACAAGCCCCTGCTGCTGAACGCCGAACAACCTGACTTCAGCCGGCGCCTGCAACAGGTATTGGCCAGCGCCACCGTGGGGTGCCGGCTCTACCTGCTGGGGGATGAAGCCTTTGTGTGGCGCATCCACGGCGAGGCCCGCGCCGCAGGCCTGGAAGACCACGAGATCAGCATGACGTGCTCGCTGCCCGGCCAACGCCTGGTGTATTGCGCCCACTGTGGCCTGGTCCAGGCGGCCGGACCGGAGCCGTTGCTGAACTGCATTGGCTGCCACGTGGGGCTGGAGGTGCGCGGGCATTTTTCCAGGCGCCTGGGGGCTTACCTGGGGGTGTGCAACAACCCCGACAAGCCTTATGCGGGGTTCCAGCCATGAGCGCGGCCCTCAACGTACGGGTCAGCGCGGCAAGAATGCTCACCCCGGTGGTGCGCGAGTTCACCCTGGTGGCCTGCGACGGCACCCTGCCCGGCTTCTCGCCCGGCAGCTACGTGCAGGTGCACCTGCCACTGGCCGAAGGCAAGGTGCGCAACGCCTATTCACTGACCAGCGACCCCGCGCACAACCGGCACTACCGCATCGCCGTGCGCCTGCAAGAGGCCTCCCGCGGCGGTTCGCACTACCTGCACCGGCAGGTGCAGGTCGGCGATACCTTGCAGATCTCGCCACCGGCCAACCTGTTCGCCCCCCACGCCACGGCGCGCCAGCACATCCTGATCGCCGCCGGCATCGGCATCACGCCGTTCATGGCGTACATCGCGGCCCTGGAACAGCAACAGGCCGAGTTCGAACTGCATTACCTGTTCCGGCCGGGCCTGAGCGACGCCTACCTCGACGAGCTGCAACAACGCCTCGGTGGGCGCCTGCACACCTACGCCAGCCGCCCGGACCTGAGCCACATCCTCGGCAACCGGCCGCTGGGCTGCCACGTCTACACCTGCGGCCCGCAGTCCCTGCTCGACGCGGTTGAACAGCAGGCCACGCGCCTCGGTTGGCCGCCCAAGCGGGTGCACGCCGAAGCGTTCAAGGGCGCCCAGCCGGGCCAGCCGTTCGACCTGCACCTGCTGCGCAGTGATCGGCGCCTGCGGGTCGAGGCCGAGCAGAGCCTGCTCGAAGCCCTGGAAACCGCCGGGTTGCAAGTGCCCAACCTGTGCCGTGGCGGGGTGTGTGGCCAGTGCATGACCCGTCACCTGGGCGGCGCCATCGAACACCGCGACAGCTTCCTCACCCCGGCCGAACAGGCCGACTTTCTGATGCCCTGCGTCTCTCGCGGCAACGGCCCATGCGTTGCGCTGGACCTCTAGGAGTTGTTGACCATGCCTCTTCCATCGAGCCCCGTGCTGAGCTATCGGGATGACTTCAGCTTTCACAACAGCCCGGCGGCGATCCGCCGTTTTCCCTTTCCCTTTATCGAGGACAGCTACCTGTACTCGGTGAACATCGAACCGGCCACCTCCCGGGACCCGGGTTCGATCTATGAACATGGCTTCGACATCGACGAGCACTACCGTTCGGAAATGGCCGAACGCGCCCTGGTGCTGGACAAGGACCCGCGCCGCTACCTGGTGATGCCGCACATGCAAGTGGCCGCCTGGGATGCCTTGCAGATGCTCATGGAACACCTCGCCGCCGACTACCCGCAATGGTTCAGCCTGACCCGTGACGCCGACCGCTGGCATTGGCAAAACCACGTG
Organism: Pseudomonas sp. IPO3778; assembly: GCF_013386825.1. Lineage (GTDB taxonomy): Bacteria > Pseudomonadota > Gammaproteobacteria > Pseudomonadales > Pseudomonadaceae > Aquipseudomonas. The sequence continues at coordinate 16,352 of NZ_JACARC010000056.1, read as the reverse complement.
TTGGCAATCGACCAGCACTTTGTGTTTGGCGACGCCACCAGCCTGCCCTGCGAACCCCTGGAGTTTATCGGGCGCCAGGTGCAGGGGGATTTTGCCTTGCTCGACCAGCGCGACGGCGACCTGTACATGGACGCCGGCCTGATCACCGGCCCGGCCGACTGGTCATTGGCATTCGATGCCGGCATGAGCTTCAAGCAGTGGCATGCACCGGTGCCCATGGCCCATCAGATGGGCGTGTTCGACCGGGCCCTGAAGTACCTGCTCAACCTGCAGACCGGCCAGCCGGTGCGGCGCCTGAACTGGACCCTGACCATCAACCCGCGCCTGGATTCCTCCCCCGAAACCTTTCACCAATGGGGCGCGGACCGCGGCCAGATCACTGCACAAAACGTGGGGCAACAGGTGCACCTGCGGGTCGAGTTGCAAGTGATGGCGCGGCTGCCCCGCAGCCACGCGGTGATGTTCAGCATCCGCACCTACCTGATCAGCATGAATGAGCTGGTCACCCAACCCGGCTGGGGCTGTCGCCTGCACCGCGTACTGCGCGACCTGCCCGACGCCATCGCCGACTACAAGGGCATGACCCGCTACCGACACACGCTGGTGGAGTGGCTGAGCCAATTCGACCCGCTGGCCTGAGCCTCATTTCCCGGCTCTCTTTTTACCCAAAGGACCCTCACATGACCCAATCATGGCGTATTTCTGCATTGGCCGAGCGGCACCGCGCCCTCGGCTCGAACCTCGAAGACTGGAACGGCATGGGCACCGCCTGGACCTACAGCAGCGAGCTGGCCGACCACCACCAGGCGATCCGCACCCGCGCCGGGCTGATGGACGTGTCGGGGCTGAAAAAAGTCCACTACGTGGGGCCGCACGCCGAGAGCCTGTTGCAGTGGGCGACCACCCGCGACATCGCCAAGCTCTACCCCGGCAAATCGGTGTACGCCTCGATGCTCGACGAGGACGGCAAATTCGTCGATGACTGCATCGTCTACCGCACCGGCCCCAACGCCTTCATGGTGGTGCACGGCGCCGGCACCGGGCATGAAATGCTGGTGCGTTCCGCCCAGGGCCGGCAAGTGGCGGTGCTGTTCGACGACGACCTGCACGACCTGTCGCTGCAAGGCCCGCTGGCGGTGGACTTTCTCGCCGAGCACGTGCCCGGCATCCGCCAGTTGCCGTATTTCCACCACCTGCAAACCCGCCTGTTCGACCGCCCGGTGATGATCTCCCGCACCGGCTACACCGGCGAGCGCGGCTACGAGATTTTCTGCAAGGCAGCCGACGCGCCGGCGCTGTGGGACACCATCCTCGAACAGGGCGCGAGCCTGGGGATTATCCCGTGCGCCTTCACCGCCCTGGACTGGCTGCGGGTGGAAAGCTCGCTGATGTTTTTCCCCTACGACAACTCGCAGATGTACCCCTTCGCCGATCAAAAGGCCGGCGACACCCTCTGGGAAATGGGCCTGGACTTTACCGTCTCCCCTGGCAAACAAGCCTTTCGCGGCGCCGAAGAACACCTGCGCCTGCGCGGCCAGGAGCGCTTCAAGATCACCGGGGTGCTGCTCGACGGCGTACGCCCGGCCGAGGCCGGCGACACCCTGTGGCAAGGCGGTCAGCAAGTCGGCGTGGTCACCTGTGGCATGTATTCGCGCCTCACTAAACGCTCGATGGCCATCGCGCGCATGAGCGTCGCCTGCTCCGAGCCCGGCATTGCGGTGCAGGTGCGCGGCAGCCTTGAAGGCACGGCCCTGACCCACGCCCTGCCGTTTGACGACCCGGAAAAAACCAAGCGCACGGCCAAGGGCTGAGCCTTCCTTCACTTTATTTCAGGAGCTTTCGATGGACGCCTCCCGCGAACATTACATTCTCAAGATCACCTGCCCGGCGGCGTCCGGGATTGTCGCAGCGATCAGCGCTTGCCTGGCCCAACAGCAGTGCTACATCAGTGAGCTGGCGCAGTTTGACGACGAGTTCACCGGGCAGTTTTTCATGCGTGCGGTGTTCCGTTTCAACACCGGGGTCAGCGGTGATATCGGCGCCCTGCGCGAAGGCCTGGGCGACCTCGCCGGCGGCTTCGACATGCACTGGCAGTTGTTCAGCTCGCGCCAGCCCACCCGGGTGCTGCTGATGGTCAGCAAGTTCGACCATTGCCTCACCGACCTGCTCTACCGCCACCGCAAGGGCGAGATGGACATGCACATCACCGCCGTGGTCTCCAACCACCTGGACCTGCGGGCCATGGCCGAACGCGAAGGCATTCGCTTCATCTACCTGCCCATCACCAAAGACACCAAGGCCAGCCAGGAGGCCGAGTTGATGCGCATCGTCGAGGACACCCAGACCGACCTGGTGGTGCTCGCCCGCTACATGCAGATTCTGTCCGATGGCCTGTGCCAACAGCTGTCGGGGCGGGCGATCAATATCCATCACTCGTTCCTGCCCGGGTTCAAGGGCGCCAAGCCCTATCACCAGGCCTACGACCGTGGCGTGAAGCTGATCGGCGCCACCGCCCACTACGTCACCAGCGACCTCGACGAAGGCCCGATCATCGAGCAGGAAATCCAGCGCGTGGACCACACCCACCTGCCCGACTCGCTGGTCGCCATTGGCCGCGACACCGAAACCGTCGCCCTTTCCAAAGCCCTGAAATACCACCTGGAGCACCGGGTGTTCATCAACCAGGACAAGACAGTGATCTTTCGCTGAACCCCTTCAGGAGGCACGCTCATGACTCTACGTGTAGCAATCATCGGCGCCGGCCCGTGCGGCATGGCTCAACTTCGCGCCTTCCAGTCGGCCCGCGACCAGGGCGCCGCCATTCCCGAACTGGTGTGCTTCGAGAAACAGCAGGACTGGGGCGGCATGTGGAACTACACCTGGCGCACCGGCCTGGACGAGAACGGCGAACCGGTGCACGGCAGCATGTACCGCTACTTGTGGTCCAACGGCCCCAAGGAATGCCTGGAGTTTGCCGACTACACCTTTGAAGAACATTTTGGCCGGCCCATCGGTTCCTACCCGCCCCGGGAGGTGCTGTGGGACTACATCAAGGGCCGGGTGGAAAAAGCCGGCGTGCGCGACTACATCCGCTTCAATAATGTGGTGCGCCAAGTCACCTTCGACCACCAGACCCAGCGCTTCACCCTGCAGGCCCACGACTACAACAGCGACACCCTGACCTCTGAAGAATTCGATTACGTGATCAACGCCTGCGGCCACTTTTCCACGCCCAAGGTCCCGTACTTCGACGGTTTCGAACAGTTCGCCGGGCGCATTCTGCATGCCCATGATTTTCGCGAAGCCCTGGAGTTCAAGGACAAGGACCTGCTGATTGTCGGCAGCAGCTATTCGGCCGAGGACATCGGCTCGCAATGCTACAAATATGGCGCCCGCAGTATCACCAGTTGCTACCGCACCGCGCCGATGGGCTATGCCTGGCCCGACAACTGGGAAGAAAAACCGCTGTTGCAACGCCTGGAAAACAACCGCGCGTACTTCGTCGACGGCAGCAGCAAGCACATCGACGCGGTGATCCTGTGCACCGGCTACAAGCATCACTTCCCGTTCCTGCCGGACGAGCTGAGCCTGAAGACCGACAACCGCCTGTGGCCGATGAACCTCTACAAGGGCGTGTTCTGGGAACCCAACCCGCGCCTGATTTACCTCGGCATGCAGGACCAGTGGTACTCCTTCAACATGTTCGATGCCCAGGCCTGGTATGCCCGCGATGTGATCCTGGGGCGCATCCCGTTGCCCGGCCAGGCCGAGATGGTCGCCGACAGCCAGCAATGGCACGCACGGGAACAGACCCTGGAAACCAACCAGCAGATGTTCGAGTACCAGGGCGCCTACATCCAGCACCTGGTGGACGCTACCGACTACCCGAATTTCGACATCGCCGCCGTCAACGAAACCTTCCTGCACTGGAAGCACGACAAGGCGGAAAACATCATGGGCTATCGGGACAAGTCCTACCGTTCGTTGATGACCGGCACCCAATCGCCGCCCCACCACACGCCGTGGCTGCAAGCGCTGGATGACTCGATGGCGGCGTACCTGGGCGAGCCCGCGACGCCTATCAAGTCGGTCGGCTGATGATGAACTCACCGCGTGTTTCCCGTCCGCACGAACCCGGGCTGTTCGCCCGAGCACCGAACCTGGAACGCTACCGCGTGGCCGCCGGCGGAGTCACCCTGGTGGATTTACAGCCCGGCGACAGCCTGCAAGTGATCGACGTCGAAGGCCGGCAAACCTGCGAACTGCTGGCCCTCGACGCCGGCGGGCGCAGCGCCTTGGCCAGTTGGGGCCTGCACGGTTCAACGGCCTGTGGCGTCTCCGGGCGCATCGGCCAGGCGCTCAACCGGCGCGGCATCGACCCCCAGCAATTGCCCCTCGCCGCCTCGTTGTGGGACGCCGACAGCCCGGCCGGCCACGCCCGGCTTTTTATCGCCCATGACCCGCTGCTGGTGATTGTCGCCGCCCCCGCCGGGCCCACCGCCGTGGACAGCCAATACCGGCCCAGCGAACTGCGCCTGCGGGTGACACGGGCCAACCCTTCGCCGCTGCTGGTGCCCGCCCTGCCCGAGCCGTTGGGCGAAGTGCTGGACGAGTTCACCTTGCGCGCCGGCACGGCCCACAGCTACACCGTCGCCAAGGGCCAGTACGTGCAGGTGCTGGACGTCGCGGGCCGCCAGTGCTCGGACTTCGTCGCCCTCGACCGCCGGGCCCTGGACCGCGGCGTGGAACTGGACCTGGACCAGACCGTCACCCGCACGCTGAACGGCAGCGCTTACCCGGCACCCGGGCTGTTCTCGAAGTTTTTCGACCGGAACATGCAGCCCATGCTGGAGGTGGTGCAAGACACCGTCGGCCGCCACGATTCCTTCGCCCTGGCCTGTGCGGCACGCTACTACGAGACCCATGGCTATTTCGGGCACGACAACTGCAGCGACAACCTCAGCCGGGTCCTGGCGCCCCACGGTGTGCAGGCGCGCAACGGCTGGCCGGCGATCAATTTCTTCTTCAACACCGGCATTGATGCGCACCAGCAGATGACCCTGGACGAGCCCTGGTCGCGGCCCGGTGATTACGTGCTGCTGCGGGCCATGACCGACCTGTTGTGTGGCAGTACCTCGTGCCCGGATGACATCGACCCGGCCAATGGCTGGAACCCGACGGATATTCATGTCCGTCTCTACCGCGAGCAGGAGCGTTTTTCCATCGCCATGAGCACTCGAACCACGGCCGATGCCGACCCGATTCTGACCCGTGAGTCCGGGTTCCACTCACGCACAAGCCGCCTTACCGGCAGCTTCACCGACTACCGCAACTGGTGGCTGCCGTTGCGCTACGACGGCTACGGCGCGACCGAGGAATACTTAGGTTGCCGCGAGCGGGTGGCGGTGATGGACCTGACGGCCCTGCGCAAATTCGAGATCATCGGCCCCGACGCCGAGAGCCTGTTGCAGTACTGCTTGACCCGCGACGTGCGGCGCCTGGCGGTGGGCCAGGTGGTGTATTCCGCCATGTGCCATCCCCACGGCGGCATGCTCGACGACGGCACCTTGCTGCGCCTGGGGCCGGACAATTTCCGCTGGATCTGCGGCGAGGATTACGCCGGGGTCTGGCTGCGGGAGCAGGCACTGCGACTGGGCATGAAGGTGTGGATCAAGTCCGCCAGCGAGCAGATCCACAACCTGGCGGTGCAAGGACCGCTGAGCCGCGAGCTGCTGAAACAGATGGTCTGGACGCCGCCCACCCAACCGAGCCTGGAAGGCCTGGGCTGGTTCCGCTTTCTGGTGGGCCGGCTGGACGGCTTCGACGGCTGCCCGTTGATGATTTCGCGCACCGGCTACACCGGCGAGCTGGGTTACGAAGTGTGGTGCCACCCCGAGGATGCAGAACGGGTGTGGGACCGCCTCTGGCAACTCGGCGAGCCCTTGGGCCTGGTGCCCCTGGGCCTGGAAGCCCTGGACCTGCTGCGCATCGAAGCCGGGCTGATTTTTGCCGGCTACGAGTTCAGCGACCAGACCGACCCGTTCGAGGCGGGTATCGGGTTCAGCGTACCGCTGAAAAGCAAAACCGATGATTTCATCGGTCGCGACGCCCTGTTGCGGCGCAGTGCCCACCCCAGCCACATGCTTGTCGGCCTGCAATTGAGCGGCAACGAGGCCGCGCACCATGGCGACCCGGTGTACCAGGGCCGGGCCCGGGTCGGGGTCATTACCAGTGCCTGCCGCTCCCCGCTGCTGGCCAGCAACATTGCGTTATGCCGGGTGGACGTGGTCTGCGCCGAGCCCGGCACGGTACTTGAGATTGGCAAAGTCGATGGCCTGCAGAAGCGCATCAGCGCCACGGTCAGCGCAGCGATTTTCTACGACCCGGACAAAAGCCGGGTACGCAGCTGATCGCCCCTGTGTGCGCCACCCCATTTTCACTGCCCACTTTGATTGCCCCTCTTAACCGCTATGCAGACATGGGAATACGAAGATGGAAGCAACGACGTTCGAGGCCGTACCGCAGGCCGCCAGCCCGGTGGGCAGCCTGCACCGCAAGATCGATTGGCGCGGGGCCTTCTGGGTCGCCAGCGGCGTGCCTGCCCTGGTGTTGTTCTCGATTGGCGCCATTGCTGCGACGGTGGGTAAACCGGCGTGGATCGTGTGGATCGTGTCGATCCTGTTCGGGTTTATCCAGGCCTTTACCTACGCCGAGATTGCCGGGTTGTTCCCTCACAAATCCGGCGGTGCCTCGGTGTACGGCGCGGTGGCCTGGGTGCGCTACAGCAAGCTGATCGCACCGGTTTCGGTGTGGTGCAACTGGCTGGCCTGGTCGCCGGTGCTGTCCATCGGTTCGGGGCTGGCGGCGGGTTATATCCTGACCGCGCTGTTTCCCGCCGATGCACTGATCAACACCTGGCAGCTGACCCTGCTGGACCTGGGCTGGATCAAGAGCGGGCTGTCGTTGCGGATCAACGCGACCTTCGGCATTGGCCTGTTGATTCTGCTGACGGTGTTTGCCGTGCAGCACGGCGGCATCCTGCGCTCGGCACGCCTGACCCTGGTGCTGGGCGTCACCTCGCTGATTCCTTTGCTGCTGGTGGGCGTGGTGCCGTTGTTCACCGGGGATGCGGCCCAGGCCAACTTCCTGCCGCTGTACCCCCTGGCCCATGATGCGGCCGGGCAAGTGATCGATGGCCCCTGGGATATGTCCGGCTGGTCGCTGATGGCCGGCGGGCTGTTTATGGCCGCGTGGTCCACCTACGGGTTTGAAACGGCGGTGTGCTACACCCGGGAATTCAAAGACCCCAAGCGCGACACCTTCAAGGCGATTTTCTACGCCGGCCTGCTGTGCATCCTGGTGTTCACCCTGGTGCCCCTGGCGTTTCAAGGCAGCCTGGGGCTGGGCCAACTGGTGACCCCGGCGGTGCTTGACGCCAGCGGCGCAATCGTCACCCCGGCGGTGTACAGCGGCCTGTTGTCACCGGCGATCTACAGCGGCATGGGGGTTGGCCAGGCCATGGCGGACAGCATCGGCGGTGGCAAGGTGGTCGCCAATATCGTGCTGATCATGCTGGTGCTGGCGACCTTGCTGGCGATCATGACCTCGATGTCCGGTTCCTCGCGCACCCTGTACCAGGCGTCGGTGGATGGCTGGCTGCCCAAATACCTGGGACGCACCAACGAACACGGTGCGCCCACGGCGGCGATGTGGACTGACCTGACGTTCAACCTGCTGCTGTTGCTGATGTCCGACTACGTGTTTGTGCTTGCGGCGTCCAACGTCAGCTACATCATCTTCAACTTCCTTAACCTGAATGCCGGCTGGATCCACCGCCTGGACCGTCCCGACTGGGTGCGCCCGTACAAAGCCCCCACCGTGCTGTTGGCGGCGGGTGGCGTGCTGAGCTTCGTCAACCTGGCGTGCATGGGCCTGGGGGCCGATATCTGGGGCGCGGGCACGCTGGTGACCGGCCTGTTGCTGGCCCTGTTGATCCTGCCGGTGTTCCTGTTCCGCCATTACGTGCAGGACAAGGGCCGCTTCCCCGCCGCCATGCTCAACGACCTGTATATCCAGGCCGACGAGGGGCAAAAGCGCGCCGGCTGGTTGCCCTATGCCACGCTGATCGCCGGCGTGCTGGTGGTGTATGGCTGCCATCAACTGGTAGCCTGAGCGACCTGGCCTGCCTATCGCTGAGGGATTTATCCCTCAGCGCCTTTACTTCTCCAGACAACGGTGACGCTTTTGACCAGCTCCTTCCCGGTACTTGCCCGCGATATCGACGGCAAGGCCATCTCGGCCCAGGTTCTCGACGAAGTTCGCGAAGAGGTTCTGGTGCTGGCCGCACAGCAGATCTACCCGGCCCTGGCGGTCGTGCTGGTGGGTGAAGACCCTGCCAGCCAGGTCTACGTGCGCAACAAACTGCTGCGGGCCAAGGAAGTCGGAATCCGCTCCCTTGAATACCGGCTGGAGGCTGATGCCGGCCAGGCGCAGGTGCTGGCGCTGATTGCCCGGCTGAACGCCGACCCTGCGGTCAACGGCATCCTGGTGCAGTTGCCCCTGCCGGGGCCTATCGACGAAGCCTCGGTGATTCACGCCATCGACCCGATCAAGGACGTGGACGGCTTTCACCGCGAAAACGTCGGCGGGCTGGTGCAAGGCCTGGAAGTGCTGACGCCCTGCACCCCCAGCGGCTGCATGCGCCTGCTGCACGAAACCTGCGGCGACTTGAGCGGCTTGCACGCCGTGGTGATTGGCCGCTCGAACATCGTCGGCAAACCCATGGCGACCCTGTTGTTGCAGGCCCACTGCTCGGTCAGCGTGGTGCACTCGCGCAGCGTTGACGCACCGGCGTTGTGCCGCCTGGCAGACATCGTCGTCGCGGCCGTAGGCCGGCCACATCTGATCGACGCCAGCTGGCTCAAGCCTGGCGCGGTGGTGATTGACGTGGGCATCAACCGCATCGTCACCGACACGGGTACGCGCCTGGTGGGGGACGTGGACTACGCCAGCGCCCGCACCGTGGCCAGCGCGATCACCCCGGTGCCCGGGGGTGTGGGGCCGATGACCATTGCGTACTTACTGAAGAACACCCTGATTGCCGCCCAACTGCAACGGGCAGCCCAACCCCGTGAGCAGGCCGTGAACTGAGCAACACCGCAAAACCCCTGTGGGAGCGGGCTTGCTCGCGAAGGCGGTGGATCAGTCAATACTCTGCTAACTGACACACCGTCTTCGCGAGCAAGCCCGCTCCCACATTTTTGATCGGTGTTTATTCAGCAGGAGTATCAGTGGTTGCAAGCACGTGAGCAGGCGCTGCACTGAGCAACACCACAAAACCCCTGTGGGAGCGGGCTTGCTCGCGAAGGCGATGGATCAGTCAATACTTCGCTAACTGACACACCGCTTTCGCGAGCAAGCCCGCTCCCACATTTTTGATCGGTGTTTATTCAGCAGGAATTTCAGTGGTTGTAGGCCCGCTCGTTATGCTCCGCGAGGTCGAGTCCCATCTCTTCCACCGATTCGTGGGCACGCAGGCCGATCAGGGCATTGACCACTTTGAGAATGATCCAACTGATCACGAAGCAATACACCGTGGTCAGCAGCACGCCCTTGATCTGGGCAATCACTTGGCCGCCCATGGTCACGCCTTCCACCAGTCCGCCCATGGACGGCACGCAGAACACACCGGTCAACACGGCGCCGATCATCCCGCCGATGCCGTGCAGGCCGAACACGTCGAGGCTGTCGTCATAACCAAAGCGACGCTTCAGCACCGTCACGCTCAAGTAGCAGAACACCCCGCACAGCAGGCCGATGGCCAGGGCACCGCCGACGCCCACATAGGCACACGCCGGAGTAATTCCCACCAGGCCTGCCAGGGCACCGCTCGCCAGGCCCAGGGCGCTCGGTTTGCCGACCTTGAACCACTCGGTGAACATCCAGCCGAGAATCCCGGCGCAGGCGCCCAATTGGGTATTGAGCATGACAATCCCGGACAAGCCGTTGAGCCCGCCACCGGATCCGATGTTGAAGCCGAACCAGCCCACCCAGAGCATGGCGGCGCCGGCCATGGTCAGGCTCAGGTTGTGGGCAGGCATCGGGGTGTTCTGGTAGCCCTTGCGCTTGCCCAGGATCAGGCACGCGGCAAGCGCTGCCACACCGGCGTTGATGTGCACGGCGGTGCCGCCGGCAAAATCGAGCACGCCCCAGTTATGCATCAAGGCCCCCGAACCACCCCACACCATATGCGCCACCGGGGCATAGACCAGGGTGAACCACACGGCCATGAACAGCAGCGCCGCCGAGAACTTCATGCGTTCGGCAAAGGCCCCGGCGATCAGCGCCGGGGTGATGATGGCGAAGGTCATCTGGAAGGTCACGAACACGCCTTCCGGAATATCCCCCACCAGGCTCTCGGGGGTCATGCCGGCCAGAAACGCCCGGCTCAACCCGCCGACAAAACTGTTGAAGGTCACCTGCCCCTCGACCATGCCGGTGGTGTCGACCACCATGCTGTAGCCGTAGATCACCCACAACACGCCCACCAGGCCGGCGACGCCGAAGCACTGGGTGAACAGCGAGAGCATGTTTTTCGCGCGGACCAGGCCGCCATAGAACAACGCCAGGCCCGGCAGGCACATAAACAACACCAGCACCGCGGCGGTGATCATCCAGGCGGTGCTGCCGGTGTTCAAGACGGGGGCGTCGGCCGCCTGGGCCAACGGTGCGAAGGCACTGGCGACCAGTAAGCCGAAAAGCGATTTGCCAAGAAGACGATTGACCATGTTCAAAGCTCCTGCAAAAGAATGGGAAAGTGCCTGGCAGTGAGCAACTTTTAGTGTGCGGGCCTCTTGGCGGGCCCGTTGATCTAAACCTGTAGGAGCGAGCTTGCTCGCGAAAAACGCCCGGACAACACGTGCATTCAGGATGCCGGCGTTATCGTTGACGACCTTCGCGAGCAAGCTCGCTCCTACAGGGTAGAACTCAGTAACCGGAACCCGGCACCCAACTCGTTCCCGCCAGCGGTACCCGGGCCATGGCGGCCGATTCCACCGTCAACGCCACCAGGTCCTCGGGGTCGAGGTTGTGCAGGTGCGACTTGCCGCACGCACGGGCCATGGTCTGGGCTTCCAGCACCATCACCCGCAGGTAGTTGGCGAGCCGACGGCCACCCTCCACCGGGTCCAGCCGCTTGGACAACTCCGGGTCCTGGGTGGTGATGCCGGCCGGGTCGCGACCGTTCTGCCAGTCGTCGTAGAAGCCGGCGGCCGAGCCGATCTTTTTCAGTTCTGCGTCCAGCCGTGGGTGGTTATCCCCCAGGGCAATCAACGCTGCCGTACCGATGGCCACCGCGTCGGCGCCCATGGCCATGGCCTTGGCCACGTCGGCACCGTTACGGATGCCGCCCGACACGATCAACTGGACCTTGCGGTGCATGCCCATTTCCTGCAAAGCCTGTACCGCTTGCGGAATGGCCGACAAAATCGGGATGCCCACGTGTTCGATAAACACTTCCTGAGTGGCGGCGGTACCGCCCTGCATACCGTCGAGGACAATCACGTCGGCACCGGCCTTGACCGCCAGTTTCACGTCGTAATACGGGCGGCTGGCGCCGATTTTCACGTAGATGGGTTTTTCCCAATCGGTGATTTCCCGCAGTTCGGCAATCTTGATCGCCAGGTCATCCGGGCCGGTCCAGTCCGGGTGACGGCAGGCGCTGCGCTGGTCCACGCCGATCGGCAAGGTGCGCATGCCGGCCACGCGCTCGGTGACTTTCATCCCCAGCAGCATGCCGCCACCACCGGGTTTGGCGCCCTGGCCCAGGACGATCTCGATGGCGTCGGCCTTGCGCAGGTCGTCGGGGTTCATGCCGTAGCGCGACGGCAGGTACTGGTACACCAGGTGCTGGGACTGGCCGCGTTCTTCCGGGGTCATGCCGCCGTCACCGGTGGTGGTGCTGGTGCCGGCGATGGTCGCGCCACGGCCCAGGGCTTCCTTGGCGTTGGCCGACAACGCGCCGAAACTCATGCCGGCGATGGTCACCGGGATCTTCAGGTGAATCGGCTTTTTGGCAAAGCGGTTGCCCAGGATCACGTCGGTGCCGCACTTCTCCCGATAGCCTTCCAGCGGGTAGCGCGACACGCTGGCGCCCAGCAGCAGCAAGTCATCAAAGTGCGGCAGCTTGCGCTTGGTGCCACCGCCGCGAATGTCATAGATGCCGGTTTCGGCGGCACGCTGGATTTCCTGGATGGTCAGGCGGTCGAAGGTGGCCGACTCGCGCAGTACCGGAGGGGTTTGTTCTGTCATGGCGTAGCTCCTGGATCAGTACGCGGAGGCGTTATCGACTTTGAAGTTGTACAGCTGGCGGGCCGAACCGTAGCGCTTGAAGTCCGCCGCCTGATGGGCGAAACCGGCGAGGTCGAGCAGTGCCTGCAGCTCTTGCAGGTGCTCGCTGCGCATCTCTTTTTCAATGCAGTCCGAGCCCAGGGATTCCACGGTGCCTTTGACGTAGATGTGGGTTTCATAGAGCGAATCCCCCAGCGCGTCGCCGGCATCGCCGCACACCACCAGGCGCCCGGCCTGGCCCATGAAGCAGCTCATATGGCCGATGCTGCCGCCAACGACGATGTCGATGCCCTTCATGGAAATCCCGCAACGGGCGCCCGCGTCGCCTTCAATCACCAGCAAGCCGCCATGGGCCGTGGCGCCGGCCGCCTGGGAGGCGCTGCCCTTGACGCGCACCGAGCCCGACATCATGTTCTCGGCGCAGCCCACGCCCACGTTGCCGTGCACGGTGATCGACGCCTGTTGGTTCATGCCCGCACAGTAGTAACCGGCGTGGCCCTCGATATCGATGGACACCGCCTGGTTCACGCCCACGGCGAGGTTGTGCTTGCCGTTGGAATGGGTGACGCGCCACTCGCTGTCGATGGCCTGCGCGTGCAGCGCCTGGTTGAGGTCACGCACGCTGGCGGTGGAAAGATCGATGGTTTTCATGTGTGCGCTCCTTAAGCTGACTCGCGTTCCCAGATGTACAAGGTGGCCGGTGCGGGCTCCCAGATCCTGGCGTTTTCAATTCCCGGCAGGCTCGACAGCGCCTGGTACTCGGAAGCCATGGCGACGTAGTCGTCGGTCTCGGCGAGGATCGCCGGCTTGCAGGCAATCGGGTCGCGGATCACCGCAAAGCCGTTACGGGTGCCGATGGCAAAGGTGAAAAAGCCATCGAGGTCTTCCAGGGAGTGGTCCAGCGCTTCCTTGAGGGAATCGCCCTGCTGCAGGCGCCAGGTCAGGTAACCGGCGGCGACTTCGGTGTCGTTATCGGTTTCGAAATGGATGCCTTCGCGCTTGAGTTCCTGGCGCAGGCGGAAGTGGTTGGACAGCGAACCGTTGTGCACCAGGCACAGGTCGGCCCCGGTGGAAAACGGGTGGCTGCCTTCCATGGTCACCGCGCTTTCGGTAGCCATGCGGGTGTGGCCGATGATGTGGCTGCCCTGCATGTTCGCCAGGCCAAAGCGCTGGGAAATTTCCCGGGGCAGGCCCATGCCCTTGAGGATCTCGATGCTTTGCCCGGCACTCATGATGCGTACGCTCGGCGCCAGCTCAGCCAGGGCCAGGCGCACAGGCGCCTCTTGCGCGTGGATCTTCAACACGGCCGCGCTGGCGTTCTGAAACCAATCCAGGGAACACCCCAGGCGCCCTTCCAGGTCACCCATCAGGCTCTTCCAGTCAAACCCTTCGGTGGTCGCCTGCAGGGTCAGCTTGACCCAGCCATCGGCCACTTCATCGCCGTAGATGGCGAACCCGGCACTGTCCGGGCCACGGTCGGTCATGGCCTGCAACATGGGTTCAAACAACTTGCCGAGCTGGGGTTCCAACTGCGGGTTTTTCAGGTACAGACCTACGATTCCACACATATCAAGTCTCCGTCACACGGTGTCAGAAAAATTCGGTATAGCGCTGGATTTCCCAGTCGCTCACATGGCGGCTGTACTCAACCCATTCCATGCGTTTGAGTTTGATGAACTCACCCACGATCTGCGGGCCCAGCACCTCGACGAACAGCGGGTCGGCTTCCAGCGCGTCGCAGGCTTCCTTGAGGGATTGGGGCAGGGTCTTGATGCCGCGCTCGGCGATCTGTTCCAGGCTCAGGCTGTAGAGGTTTTCGTTGCAGACGTGGTCGATTTCCAGCTGGCGATCAATCCCGTCCAGGCCGGCCGCGATGATTGCGGCGCTGACCAGGTACGGGTTGCAGCCGGCGTCCGGCAGGCGGAACTCCAGGCGGCCGTAAGGCACCCGCACCATGGCCGAACGGTTGTTGGCGCCAAACGCAATAAAGGCCGGGGCCCAGGTGGCGCCGGACAAGGAGTTGCCCACCACCAGGCGCTTGTAGGAGTTGACCGTCGGCGCGGCGAACGCACACAGGGCCGGGCCATGGGCGAGCAAGCCGGCGGCGAAGTGATAGGCCATTTTCGACAGGCCCATGCCGCTGGGGTCGCTGGCATCAAAGAACAGGTTCTTGTTCTCGGCGCTGCTGATGGACAAGTGAAAGTGCATGCCGTTGCCGGCGCGCTTCGGGTCGGGCTTGGGCATGAAGGAACAGATCATGCCCAGGTCATTGGCGATCTCGCCGGCGGCCATGCGGAAGAAGGTGAAACGGTCGGCGGAAGTCAGGGCGTCGCTGTAGGTGTAGTTGATCTCGAACTGGCCGTTGGCGTCTTCGTGGTCGATTTGATAGACCTCGAAATCCACCGCCTGCAGGGCTTCGGTCAGGCGCTCGAGGAACACCCGGGAGCGCGACAGGCCCTTGTAGTCGTAGCAAGGCTTGTCGAGGTTGTCGCTGGGGTCGACCAATTGCAGCTTGCCCTGCTCGTCCCGGCGCATCAGGTTGAACTCGGGTTCCAGGCCGGTGTTGAGGGTCCAGCCCTTGTCTTGCAGGCGCTGCACTTGCTGTTGCAGCACGTAGCGGCTGTCGAAGGGATGGGGCTTGCCGTCGACGTGGCCCACGCACACCACTCGCCCGTAGCCGGGTTGCCATGGCACCGGGGTCAGGGTCGACAGGTCACCGCGGGCCATGAAGTCGGGCCCGTGGGGTTCCATGCCCATGCCGCTGATGGCAAAACCGGCAAAACCTGCGCCCTCTTCGGCCACCGTCTTGAGCCCGCAGATCGGCACCGACTTGGTCTTGGCCGCACCGTGTATATCCACAAACTGCGCAAGCACGTATTTGATCCCGTGCTTGTCGATGATGCGCTGGGTTTCTGCTGGCAACATTGCGTGTCACTCCTCGCGAAAGGCAAAACAGTGGGTTGGGGCTAGGCTGTCTTTTTATTCCTAAAAAGAAAGTTAGTTTCCCCATAGGAATGCAATACCCTTGCCAGATTCGCGAATGGCGCATTGATGTGCGCGGAGCAGCGCTTTTGTGCTGTATATATGGGAAAATTCTTTTCCCCGCAGGAATACGTGTGGCGGGGTGGCCTTATAAGCGCCATGCTTTGCACTTTCCCAGTGCGAAAATAATATTACTGAGCGGAAACCGTGCAGGAGCCGATGATCATGTCCACCGAAACCGCCCCTCGCCTCAAGCTGGAGCAATACCTGGGGTTGCAGATCAAACGCCAGCGTCAGGCGCAGGACCTTAAGCTGTCTGATGTGGCGAAGATTGCCGATATCAGCCAGGGCATGTTGAGCAAGATCGAGAACGCCCAGGTGTCGACCAGCCTCGATACCTTGAGCCGCCTGTGTGATGTGCTGGGGCTGCCGTTATCGAAGTTGTTCAGTGAGTATGACCAGCAGGATGGCAGTGCCTTGTTGGTCAAGGCTGACCACGGGATGGAAGTGGTGCGTCGGGGGACCGAGAAGGGGCACACCTATCACTTGCTCAACCATACGCGGGGGCCCAAGAAAAGCTTCGAGGCGTATATGGTCAGCATGGACGATGCGAGTGAGGAGTTTCCGACGTTTGCCCATCCGGGGACGGAGTTTTTGCATTTGCTGGAAGGTGAGTTGATTTACCGGCATGGGAATCAGCTGTATCGGATGGAGGCCGGGGATAGTTTGACGTTTGAGGGGGAGATTCCCCATGGGCCCGAGGCGTTGGTGCAGGTGCCGATTCGGTTGTTGTCGATCATGAATTATGGGAATGACAAGGAGTGATTGGGGGGAGCGAGTACATATCCGTTATTTAGGTAACGGCGGCTTAGGGTTCCGCCCTTACGGCGGGTCACTTTTGGAAAAGAGCCCCAAAAGTAACCAAAAGGGCTCTTGCCCCACCACTCGGCACCTCGCCTAGGCTCGGTGTGCCCGCACTCCGGCATTGCTCCGCGGGCCGCCGCGACGGGGCGTCCCTGCCC
>NZ_JACARC010000055.1:515-35165 GCF_013386825.1 Pseudomonas sp. IPO3778 | reverse complement strand
GACCTTTTGGTTACTTTTGGGGCGTTTGCCAAAAGTGACCCGCTGTAAGAGCGGAACCCTAAGCCGCCGTTACCGCAGCAACGGATATGCTCCCCCCCCCAAAAAAACGCCCAAAAAAAAACGGCCTCATCTCAAGGCCGTTTTCCTCACTCAACCCAAGGTCAAGTACGCATCCCACGCCCACTCACCAGCAGCCGCGCACACCCGACATACAACACCACAGTCGCCACCAGCATGAAGGTGATCGCCACACTGATCTTGATATCCGACACGCCCAGAATCCCGTACCGAAACGCGTTAACCATGTGCAACACAGGGTTCGCCAACGACACCGTCTGCCAGAACGGCGGCAGCAAGGTAATCGAATAAAACACCCCCCCCAGGTACGTCAACGGCGTCAGCACAAACGTCGGAATGATCGAAATATCATCAAAATTGCGCGCAAACACCGCATTGATGAACCCCAGCAACGAAAAGATCGTCGCCGTCAGCACCACCACCAGCAGGGTAATCCCGAGGTGATGCACCTGCAGATGGGTAAAGAACAGCGACAGCAGTGTCACTATCACCCCGACCATCAACCCCCGCAGCACGCCACCCAGGGTGTAGCCGATCAGAATCGTATGAGGCGACACCGGCGACACCATCAATTCCTCGATGGAACGCTGGAACTTGCTGCCAAAAAAACTCGACACCACGTTGCCGTAGGAGTTGGTGATCACCGACATCATGATCAGCCCCGGCACGATGTATTCCATATAGGTGAAACCACCCATATCACCGATCTGCCGGCCAATCAGGTTGCCGAAGATGACAAAGTACAAAACCATGGTGATCGCCGGCGGCAGCAAGGTTTGCGGCCAGATCCGGGTGAAGCGCTTCACTTCGCGGTAGACGATGGTCTGCAGCGCGACGAGGTTGGGTTGCAGTTCCGAACTCATAACGCCACCTTCGCCAGATTTTTCTCCACCAGGGACACGAACAACTCCTCAAGGCGATTGGTTTTGTTACGCAGGCTCAGCACTTCGATGTTCTGGGTCGCCAGTTGGCCGAACAGCGCGGTGATGCCCACGGCTTTGTCTACCTGGACTTCCAGGGTGTGGCTGTCCACCAGGCGGTTCGGGTAGCCGATCAACTGGGGCGCAACCGCCATGTCGTGTTTCAGGTCAAGCAGGAAGGTCTCGACGTGCAACTGGCTCAGCAGCGAACGCATGCTAGTGTTTTCGACGATGGTGCCGTGGTCGATGATGCCGATGTTGCGGCACAGCTGCTCAGCCTCTTCCAGGTAGTGGGTGGTGAGGATGATGGTGATGCCTTTCTGGTTCAGCTCGGTGAGGAATGTCCACATCGAGCGACGCAGCTCGATGTCCACCCCCGCCGTCGGTTCGTCGAGGATCAGCAGGCGCGGTTCGTGAACCAGGGCGCGGGCGATCATCAGCCGGCGCTTCATGCCGCCGGACAGGGAACGTGAAGGCACGTCGCGCTTGTCCCACAGCCCCAACTGGGTGAGGTACTGCTCGGCGCGTTCCTTGGCGATTTTCGGCGGGATGCCGTAGTAACCGGCCTGGGTCACGACGATGTCGAAGGTCTTTTCAAACTGGTTGAAGTTGAACTCCTGGGGCACCACACCAATGCTGCGCTTGAGCGCTGCCGGGGACTTGTCCAGGTCGTTGCCAAAGATATTCACGGTGCCACTGGTCTTGTTGACCAGGGTCGAGAGAATGCCGATGGTGGTGGATTTGCCGGCACCATTGGGGCCGAGCAAGGCGAAGAAATCACCTTCGGCGACGTCCAGATCGATACCACTCAGGGCCTGGAAACCGTTGCCGTAGGTTTTGGTTAGCTGCCGGATGGACAGAGCGGAACTCATATCGGATTACGCACCAAAGAAGAGGAATAGAATTGTTACATGAGGGCAGACCGCACGGAATACAACGGCTGCGTGTGGCAAGCATGGTGCTTGTCCGCGCCGCACAAGTACAGTCACCCGTATTAATAGTGGGTATCAGGTCAACGCGGTCATGACCGATTTCTGATACGCCGGGCGCGCGCGCAGGCGCTGGTACCAGGCTTCCAGGTGAGGCATTGACGGGCGTTCGATGGGCATTTCGAACCAGGCATATATGAAGCTGCCCAAGGGAATATCGCCCATGCCGATCTCGCTGCCGGACAGGTACGGTTGCCCGGCCAAGGCCTGCTCCACGGTTTGCAGCACATCGATGCAGGCCTGGCGCCCGGCGTTGATGGCGTCCCAATTCTGTTTGTCTGCCGGGGTGCGAAGTACGCCCCAGAACACGGTCTTGAATGGTTCGGCCAGGGTTGAGGTGGTCCAGTCCATCCATTTTTCGGCGTTGGCCCGGGCGTGCAGGTCCCGTGGGTACCAGTTCGAATCCGACGCATGTTTGGCCGCCAGATAACGCACGATGGTGTTGGATTCCCACAGTACAAAGTCGCCATCTTCGATCATCGGCACCCGGCCATTGGGGTTCAACGCACGGTACTGCGGCGTGTCGACCACACCAAACGCCCCGCCCGCATCAATTGCCTCATAGTCCAGGCCGAGTTCCTCGGCGCACCACAGTGCCTTCCTGACATTTGACGAATTTTTACGACCCCAGATTTTCAGCATGACCGCCCCGATTGGAAGATGGTTGGATGAATGCCGGGGCAGCATACGCCGGTTCACGTCCGGCTTAAATCACTCTGCATGTCGCCCAACAGGATCGGCATCTCCTCGCCAAACAGGTGCGGGTAACATTTCTGAATGTGGGCGAAGAAGAATTCCTCGGGCACCTCGGCAAATTGCCCATGGTCCAGCACGTACTCCATGGAGCGCTGGCCCTTGCGGTTGAACGCGTGGAAAACACTGTCATGAATGCCGTCGAAATCCAGCGGCGGCACGTCGAACACGTCACACAGTTGCTGGTTGAACGCGGGCGTGGCTTTGACCCAACGGCCGTCCAGATACAACTCGGTGTAGCCGTGCATGGCAAAAACGTCACTTCTGAGCAGTTCGATCAAGCGGGGCGTCGAGAGGTGGTTGCGCACGTCGGCCAGGCCAATACGCGCCGGGATCCCGCAGTGCCTTGCACACGCCGCCAACAATGTCGCCTTGGGCACGCAATAACTCTCGCCGGCAGCCAATGCAAAGCTGGCGCTGAGGGTTTGCGGGTCGCGGCTGAAGGTGTAGGGGTTGTAGCGCACCGCCTCGCGCACGGCGTAGTAAAGACTGACTGCCTGGTCACGGGGCGCGGCACTCGAACCGCGATGTTTTTCGGCGAACTCCACCACCGCAGGGTGGTCACTATCGATGAAGCGGCCGGGATTCAAGTACGCATTCATGAGGATAATCTCCAAGGCGAGCCTGGAGTCTAACCACAGGCCTGCTGGCTGCGATAACGACGATTCGGCCAAATGTCGGCGCTTTGTGGTGATGTTCCCCGGCACACCACGTAACACCCTCGTCACCCTGCTTGTTCGGATGCCGACTAAGCTCTGAGGTGATTTCGCACCTGGTTTCACGGAGGATTGAATATGCTGTTGTTGTGGATACTGGTTCTGGTGGTGGGCATTGCCTACCTGGCCCACCGGCGCACCGCGCCCCTGCCCGCCATTGGCGTGATCGCCGTCTACCTGCTGGCGATGGGCGCCTTCAGCCACGCACCAGGCTGGTTGCTGCTGATCTTCTGGGTGCTGATCGCCGCAGTCGCGGTCCCGCTGCTGCTGCCCGACCTGCGCCGCAAGTACTTCACCGCGCCGCTGTTCAACTGGTTCCAGAAAGTCCTGCCGCCGATGTCCGAGACCGAGCGCGACGCCATCGACGCCGGCACCGTGTGGTGGGACGGCGAGCTGTTCAGCGGCCGCCCCGACTGGGACAAGCTGCTGGCCTACCCCAAGGCGCAACTGACCGAAGAAGAGCAAGCTTTCATCGATGGCCCCACGGAAGAACTGTGCGCCATGGTCACCGACTGGGAAATCGGCCAGGCCATGGACCTGCCGCCCGCCGCCTGGGAACACATCAAGCAGCACGGCTTTTTTGCCCTGATCATCCCCAAGGAATTTGGCGGCAAGGGGTTCTCCGCCTACGCCCACTCTCAGGTCGCGATGAAACTGGCGACCCGCAGCGGCGACCTCGCCTCCACGGTCATGGTCCCCAACTCCCTGGGCCCGGCCGAATTGCTGCTGCACTACGGCACCGATGAACAACGCAACCATTACCTGCCCCGCCTGGCCCGTGGCGACGATATCCCGTGCTTTGCCCTGACCGGCCCGCTGGCGGGCTCCGACGCCGGCTCCATGCCCGACACCGGGGTGATCTGCAAAGGCGAATGGGAAGGCAAGGAAACCCTCGGCCTGCGCCTGAACTGGGAAAAACGCTACATCACCCTCGGCCCGGTCGCGACCTTGCTCGGCCTGGCATTCAAGGCCCATGACCCGGACCACCTGCTGGGTGATGAAGAAGACCTGGGCATCAGCCTCGCGCTGATCCCCACCGACACCCCGGGCGTTGAAATTGGTCGTCGTCACTTGCCACTGGGCGCCGCGTTCATGAACGGCCCCAACTCCGGCAAGGATGTGTTCATCCCCCTGGACTTCCTCATCGGCGGCCAGGAAATGCTCGGCAAGGGCTGGATGATGCTGATGAACTGCCTGTCGGTGGGCCGTTCGATTTCCCTGCCCGCGGTCGGCACCGGCGCGGCCAAGTTCACCAGCCTGGTGACTGGCCAATACGCCCAGGTGCGCGAGCAGTTCAACGTACCGCTGTCGGCCTTTGAAGGTATCCAGGAAGCCCTGGCCCGCATCGGCGGCAACGCCTGGTTGATGGACAGCGCGCGGATGCTCACCGCCAACGCGGTCGACCTGGGGGAAAAACCTTCGGTGCTGTCGGCGATCCTCAAGTACCACCTGACCGAACGCGGCCGCGAATGCATCAGCCATGCAATGGATGTGCACGGCGGCAAGGGCATCATCATGGGCCCCAACAACTATTTGGGCCGCAGCTGGCAAGGCGCGCCGATCTTCATCACCGTGGAAGGCGCGAATATCCTGTCGCGCAACCTGATGATCTTCGGCCAGGGCGCGATTCGCTGCCATCCGTTCGTCCTCAAGGAAATGGCCCTGGCCGGCCGTGAAGACCATGACCAGGCGTTGAAGGAATTCGATGGCCTGCTGCTGCAACACATCGGCTTTGCCGTAAGCAACGCCGCCAGCACCCTGGTGCTGAACCTCGGTTTTGGTCACTTCGAAAAAGCCCCGGGCAACCGTTTGAGCCAGGGCTACTTCCGCGCCCTCAACCGCCAGGCCGCTGCGTTTGCGATGCTGGCGGACCTGAGCATGATGCTGCTGGGCGGCGAGTTGAAACGTCGCGAACGCCTGTCGGCACGCCTTGGTGATGTGCTGAGCCACATGTACCTGGCGTCGGCGGCGCTCAAGCGTTATCACGACCTGGATTCGCCAGACCACTTGCGCCCGTTGTTCGCCTGGGCCATGGAAGAAAGCCTTGGCCACTCCGAGCGTGCACTGGATGAACTGCTGACCAACTTCCCGAGCAAGGTGCTGGGCTGCCTGTTGCGGGTAATCGTGTTCCCGTTCGGCCGCCGTCATAAAGGCCCGTCCGATGCACTGGATGCAGAAGTCGCGGCAGTGATCGGCCGTGCCAAAGGTGATCCAGCCCTCGAAGCGGTATTGGCTGGCTGCTATCGCCCGCAATCGGCCGAGGACCCGGTGGGCGCCCTGCAACACGCCTACGACCTGCTGGCCGACAGCCATCCGTTGCAGAAAAAACTCCACGAAGGCCTCAAGAGCGGCCAGGTCAAACCGACCGCTGGCGAGCACGCCATCGACGCCGCGCTGCAGGCCGGCGTGCTGCAACCGGCCGAGGCGCAGACCCTGCGTGACGCTGAAGCGGCGCGGCGCAAGGTGATCGACGTGGATGACTTCAGCAAGGAAGAACTGAGCCAGGCTGAGGGAAAAGTCCGCTGAACCCAGCGGTCATATAAAAACGGGCAGAGTGCCCTGCCTCACAATTACTGATTCCTTTTGACGGCGTCTGTTGTCGTCATGCTGCGTTGCCGCTCCTCGCCATAGCACGCTATGACTCGTCGCGGCGCCTTGCCTGACAACAACAGCCACTCGTCAAAAGGAATCGTATTTGTGAGGCAAGGCACCGAGCTATATACTCTCGCGCCCGTTTTGCTCTTGAGGACTTATCTCGTGTCCAACGTCGTTGCCGATCATCTCGTCTTGCTCGACCACCTGCGCAGCATCCTGGTTGCCGTCGGCGAAGCCGAACAGGTTCCCGAGGAAAGCCACCTCCTGTTCCTGGAGCGCTTCGATGAACTGCGCGCCCTGCTGCCGATCGACCCGATCGAAAGCCAGTACCTGGGCCAGGACATGATGAGCCAGGTCATCCTGCGTTACCCGCAAATTGCTCACCTGGTGCCGCGCGACCTGCTGTGGTTCTTCGGTGGCGACTGCCTGCACTTCATGCCCGACGACGAACTGGACCTGTACCAGGCCCTGGAAGAGCGTCGCTTCGAAGCTGAACAGAACGATGAACCGTTCGACTGGAACCAGGAAAAGCAGTTGTTGGCCATGTCCAACGACCAGCCCAAGCACTGATCCAAAGAACGCTGAAGATCAAAATAGGTGGGAGCTGGCTTGCCTGCGATGCAGGCGCCTCGGTATGTCGGTCACATCGCGGTGACGCTATCGCAGGCAAGCCAGCTCCCACACTAACCCGCTGCCGCATTCCTACCGCTTATTCAGCGTCGGCTCCTTAGCCATGCACTCCACCAGATAATCAATAAACACCCGCAACTTCGGCGGCAGGTACCGTGTCGGTGAATGCAGCAACCACGCATCCCCGTGGTACGACGCAATAAAATCCCACCCCGGCAACACCTGCACCACCTCCCCTGCTTCCAGCGCATGCCGCGCCGTGAAATACGGCAGGCTACCAATCCCCACGTGCTGCAACACCGCATCCAGTCGCACCCCCGTGTGGTTGGCCGCATACCGCCCGCGCACGCCAACCGTCACCGCCTTGCTGCCCTGGCGAAACTTCCAGCGCGCATCCCCCGGCGTCTCCCCCAGGTAGATGCAACTGTGCTCCAGCAAATCATGGGGATGCTCTGGCGTCCCGTGTTCGGCCAGGTAATGCGGTGTGGCGCAGATCAAGTGCTCGATAGGCAGCAACTGCCGCCCCACCAGCCCCGGCGGCGGGCTGTCGGTGATGCGGATGCTCAGGTCGACGTTGTCATCAATCAGGTCCACGTGCCGGTCCTCAAGGATCAACTGCACGTCCACCTTGGGATAGCGCCGCAGAAACTCCGGCATATGGGGGTGCACCACAAACCGCCCCACCGCCTTGGGCACGCTGACACGCACCAGCCCTTCGGCCTCGTGGGTGTATTGCCCGCTGATTTCCATCACCGAGCGCGCAGCGCTGACCATTTCCTGGCAGCGCTTGAACACTTCCTCACCGCCTTCGCTCAGGCGCAATTTACGGGTGGTGCGTTGCAGCAAGCGTGTAGCCAACGCCTTTTCCAGGCGCGAGATGCTGCGGCTCACGGATGACGGCGATGCGCCCAACTGCCGCGCGGCTTCGGAGAAGCTGCCGGTTTCCACCACCTTGACGAAAATCGCCATTTCGCCCAGCAGCGGCAAGGGAAGATTGATGCTCATGACGCACAAGTCCATTGAGATTTGAACGGATTATCACCCATCGGCGCACTTCTTATACTGCTCAACAGAAACCCTGATGCGGATGTAAACGATGACCCAGCGCCTGTTCTTCACCCATGATCACCTGAATGCCGAACTTGAAGTGCTGGGATGCACACCTTACGAGCACCAATTTGCAGTAATCCTGCAGTCAACGATCTTCCATCCCCAAGGTGGCGGCCAGCCATCCGACACCGGCTGGCTGGGGGAAAGCCAAGTGTTGAAGGTGGTGCAGGAAGGCGACCGTGTCGTGCATTACGTCGACCGCCCCGTGGCAGCCGGCCTCATACAGGCACGCGTCGATGAGGAGCGCCGCGCCCTGCACACCCGCCTGCATTCGGCCGGGCACCTGATCGGCAACGCCGGCGAAACCCTGGGCTGGATGCCGATCAAGGCCCATCACTGGCCGGGCGAAGGCAAGATCACGTTTATTCGCGGTACCTCGGCTCAAGCGATGGACGCCGAGGCGATTCAACAGAAAGTTGATCAATGGATCGCGGCCAACCTACCACGCCATATGACACTGGATGAAGGCACCCGGGAAGTGGGTTTTGGCGACCTGCCGGCCTATGCCTGCGGCGGGACGCATGTTCAGGCATTGGGGGACGTGGGCCAGGTAAAGATCCTGGCACTTTCGGAAAAAAAAGGGGCGCTGTCGGTGCGATACAGCCTGGACTGAGAAACATCTTCTGCTGGCAAACAACCTGTGGCGAGGGGGCTTGTCCCCCGTTGGGGTGCGCAGCGGCCCCCGAAGACAATCACCGTTCTCACAGGAAGAACTCGACGTGAGATTTTTTGGGGCCGCTTCGCAGCCCAACGGAGGACAAGCCCCCTCGCCACAAAAAGCTCTCCTCTGATAATCAAACGGCTATTGCCCCCGCCCTGCCCGGCTCCACCACAAACGACTTGAGGGTCGAGACACTGGCATGGGGATTCCGGGGATCGGAAATCACCCGGAAGTTCGTCAGCATAGTCTTCTCCTCAAGTGCCACCGACACATAGCCGCGCTGGCGGCTGTCGAAAAACTTCACATGGGGGTTGAGCGGCAGGATCGAGTTGAAGGCCTCAAACGGCGGCCCGTCGGAGGTCACCGACGTGCCGACGAACTCGGTGGCGACAACCCGTGACTCGGGGTTATTGGCATCGGCGTGCAGGTCAGTGGTCCAGAACGAGTGAATATCACCGCCCCAGAACACCGGGTTGCTCACCCGCCTGCGCTCGATCGACGCCAGCACCCGCTCGCGGGTCGCGATATAGCCATCCCAGCCATCCGTCCAATGGCCCAGCGCCTGGCTCTGGGGGTCACGCTGAATCAGCGGCGCCACCAGCAGATCCTGGGCGATCACGTTCCACTGCGCCCGGGACTGGGCAAACCCCTGGTCCAGCCACGCCTCTTGCTCCCAGCCAAGCATCGTGCGCCGCGGATTGCGCAGGTCAATGCAGCTGTCATCCGCGATATGCCCCTTGCGACTCCCGTTCGCCGAAATACACGGCTGCTCGGAGCGATACTGCCGGCCATCCAGCACATGGAAACGTGCCAACCGCCCGTAGTCCAGGCGCCGATACACACGCATGTCCGGCCCACGGGGCAAGCTGCTCGCCCGCAGCGGCATATGTTCATAGAACGCCTGATAGGCCGCCGCCCTCTGCTTGAGAAAACCGGCCACCGGGATATTCGGATCCTGGGACCACTGGCTGGCGTAGTCGTTTTGCACCTCGTGATCGTCCCAAGTGACCACGCTGGGCGCCGCGGCATGCAGCGCCTGCAAATCCGGATCGGTCTTGTACAGGGCGTAGCGATTGCGGTAATCCACCAGGTTCAGCGCATTGCCACTGCCGTGGGGACGAATGATCTTGCCGGAGTCGGCCGCGTAGGAACTGTCGTAGATATAGTCACCGAGGAAAAACACCAGGTCCGGCTGCTCGGCGGCCAAATGACGGTAGGCGCTGAAGTAGCCCCGCTCCCAATGGGAGCAGGAGACAAAACCCAACCGCGCCGAGGCCATGGCCTGCGCCGCCGGTGCCGTGCGCGACTGGCCTACCGGGCTTTGCGCGCCGAGGCCTTCAAACTGGTACCAGTAAGGCCGGCCGGCTTCCAACCCGGCGACTTCCACATGCACCGAGTGGGCGAAACGCTCACTGGCCAGGACCTCGCCCTGGCGCACGATGCGCGTCATCGCCGCATCACTGGCCACCTTCCAGCGCACCGGCACCGCCCGGCTCAACCCGCCGCGACCGTCTGCGGCATTGAACAACGGCGCAAGGCGCGTCCAGATCACGAAACCATCGGGCAATGGATCGCCGGACGCCACGCCCAGGGTGAAGGGGTAGTCGATGCCCGCACTGCGGGCGAACGGGCTGAGGATCGAAAACGCCGTGGCCACCGCGAGGCCACCCAGGACCCGACGGCGAGTGGGGTCTGGCAGATGGCTCATCGCGAGGCCCCACGGGATTCGAGCGGATTCTGCCAATCCTTGTGCAATACGCCGAACATCGACAGGTCCTCATAGACCCCATTCTTGAGGAAGGCGCCTGGCTGGCAGCCCTCGTAACGCAAGCCGATTTTCTCCATCACCCGGGCAGACGCTTTATTACGGGTAAAACACTGCCCTCCGATACGGTGCAATGCCAATTCGCTGAAGCCAAAGTGCATCAGCCCACAGGCGGCTTCGGCGGCATAGCCACGGTCACGGCAATGCGCCGCCATCCATCCACCCAGCAGCCCACTGTGATGATTGGCCGACAGGCGAAGGCTGACCATCCCCACGAACGCCTCCGTTTCCCGCAGGTGAATGCCGAGGCCCAGCGCTATCCCCGAACGATACTTTTCTTCAAGTTCGCCGATAAAAGCGTTGGCCACTTCAAGGGTGTAGGGCGACGGGATAGTCGCGGTATTTTCGGCAATCAGCGGCCCGTTGGCCAAGGCGCAAAGCACCTCGGCCTGGTCCTTGTGTAACGCTTTCAACACCAGTCGCGGGGTAGATAAAAAAGGCAGCGCAACGCTCATGACAGACGGCTCTGGAAATAAATTCTCCAAGAATGTACGCGCACCGTGTCAGTTTCATTACGTACATAAATAATCCGAACACTTGCCTGAAAGTGCCGTAATAGAGCCTTAAAAGCTTAAATTAATGTTAACCATTCGGTCATTTTTGGTTGCTAGCGTGTCGCCCCTAATCAACAACGGGGTAGCGGCATGAGAACTTGGGATGAACCCAAAAAGCGCAAGGCACACATCGAACTGATCCCGATGATCGACGTGATGATGTTCCTTTTGGTGTTTTTTGTACTGGTGAGTTTGAACGTGATTCCCGCCCTGGGCATGAAGACACAATTGCCGAGCGCCAGCAGTTCACAGCAGCTCAAGCCACAAAATAAATTCATCTTGACCCTGGGTCTGGAAGGTCAGCTGCAGCTCGATGGCAAGGACATGACCGTCGACGCGCTGGTGCCTGCGCTCAAGGCCGGCGAGAAGCCTGACACCAAGTCGACGATCATCGTCAACAGCGATAAAGGCGTGGAAGTGTCCCGCCTGGTCGAGGTGATGGACACCCTGCGCCTGGGTGGCTTTACCTCCGTCTCCATCGCCACGAAAAAGTCCTGATCATGTATGCCTTGTTTCGTGCGCGTCGGCTGCTGGGCAGTGTCCCGGCCCTGATCGCCCTGGTGCTGATTGCACTGGGTATCCAGTCCCAACCCCTGAAAATCCAGCCGAAGTACGACGAGTCGGCAGTTGAACTGGCCCTGGTGGAGCCCGAGCCGGAAGTGGTGCCTGAACCCGTGGTGGAGCAAGAGCCACCGCCGCCGGTGATCGAGGACGAAGAAGCCGAGCCGGCCCCGCCGCCTCCGCCACCCAAACCGGTGCCAAAGCCGCTGCCAAAACCAGAGCCCAAGCCAAAACCGGTGCCCAAACCCGTGGCCGCCAAGCCAACGCCAACGCCCGCACCAGCCCCGGTGGCCGCCAAACCTGTGCAGGCCGCGGCCGCCCCCACGCCGGCCCCCACCGCTCCACCCGCGCCGCCGAAAGTCGACGGCCAGGCACTTGAAGGCGGCTACCTCAAAGGTTTGCGCAACGAGCTGGACACGTACAAGCAATACCCCACCGGGCGCCAGGCGTCCCTCGAACGCCCGAGTGGCGAGGTGGTGGTCTGGTTAATGGTGGACCGCCAAGGCCGCGTCCTCGACGCCGGGATCCAGACCCCGGCGCCGAGCATGCTACTCAACCGGGCCGCCACCAACAGCCTGCGCCGTATCAAGCAGGTGAAACCGTTCCCCGAACAAGCCTTCGGTGGACGTAACGAGCAGCGCTTCACCGCCACCTTCAACTACAGCGTGCAATAAGCACACACCACCAGGACGACAGTGATGAAGTTCACCCGGATTCATCTGGCACTCGTTGCCGCGACGAGCATGACCCATGGAGTGGTCATGGCAGACACCAGCGACAGTGACGTCGGGACCATTGGGGTACAGGGCAAGGCAACCGCGGGGGGCGGTTACATGGTCCAGGAAGAGAGCGCCAAGGGCCGTTCGACCATCACCAAGGAAGCGTTGGACAAGCAGACCGCCACCGGCAACGCCATCGACAAGCTCAAGTACACGCCGGGGCTGAACATCTCCAGCGAAGACAACACCGGCCTCTCGGGTTTTCGCTTCACCATGCGCGGCATGAACTCCGACCAGGTGGGTATGTCGGTGGACGGCATGCCGATCAACGACTCCGGCAACTACGCGTTGTACTCCAACCTGCTGGGCGACCCGGAAAACATCGACCAGATTTTCGTGACCCAGGGTTCTTCTGAAGCCGACGGCCCGCACATCGGTTCCAGCGGCGGCAACATCGGCATCGTGACCATTCGCCCCACCAAGGAAACCGGTGCCTTCGTCAAACAAGTGGCCGGCAGCAACGGCACCTTCAAGACCTTCGCCCGCCTCAACACCGGCGAAGTCAACGGCTTGAGCAACTGGCTGTCGGCCTCCCACACCGAAGGCCAGATGTGGCGCGGTTCAGGTGCCGTGCGCGCCGACAAGGTGGAGTGGAACAGTTTCTTCGACGCCGGCAACGGCAACACCGCCAACCTGATCCTCAAGTACCACGAGCAGGACAACAACAGTTACAGCCAGTTAACCAAATCCCAATTCCAGCAGTACGGCCGCAAATACGACCCGTACCCGGCAACACCGGCAGTGGGCGCCAACGGCAAGGTCAGCAGCTACTACGACCTGGCGCAGAACCCGTTCCAGACCTTTACCGCCGTGCTCAACACCCAGTACAAGCTGAGCGACAACCTGTCCCTGTCGGTGATCCCGTATTACTACTACGGCAACGGCAGCGGCGTAGGCTCCTCCGCTTATGCGCTGAACAGTGGCTCGAACAAAGGCGGCGTGTTCGACCTCGGCAACCTGCCGACGCAGGCCCAATACAACGCCGACGGCTCCGCGACCACCGGCGTCTACTACCGCCCTTCGCGCACCCAGACCTGGCGCCCGGGCATCACCACCAAGCTGAACTGGGACCTGGGCGACCACAGCCTGCAATTCGGCTACTGGTACGAACGCGCCCGCCAAAGCCAGACCCAACCGTTCATTGCCCTCAAGAACAACGGCAAGCCGAGCGACACCTGGCCAGACGGCAGCTCCGTGGTCGACGCCAACGGCAACACCGTGCAGGGCCGCGACCGCTACACCGTGACCCCGGCGCAAAAAGTCTGGACCCAGGACACCTGGTACATCAACTCCGACTGGACGTTGATCGGCGGCCTGGCCTTCATGAACGTGGAGCGTGACGGCACCAACCATGGCAGCCTCACCGAACAACCGGGCAAGGCCAGCCAGACCTACAACAAATTGCTGCCCAACGCCGGCCTGAAATACCAGCTCGACGAGCGTGACCAGTTGTTCTACAGCCTGTCGCGCAACATGCGCATTCCGCAAAACTACGTGCTGTACGACAAGGGCGTGGGCTCCCTCGACTCCAAGCCGGAACTCAGCTGGAACCAGGAACTGGGCTGGCGCTACACCGGCGAAGACAGCACCCTCGCCGCCACGCTGTTCTACATGCAGTTCAAGAATCGCCAGCTCACCTCCCTGGACAGCAATGGCGACTCCGCCGACATCAACGCCGGCACCGTCATCAACAAAGGCCTGGAGCTGGAGTGGAGCGGCAAACTGCCGCACAACTTCAACTACTACACCTCCTACACCTATACCAGTTCCGAGCAGCAGGACGACCTGACCGTCTTCAGCGCCGGCAAGCCGATCGTATTGCCCACCAGCGGCAAACAGTTCGCCAACGTGCCGAAGAACATGCTCGCGGCGAACATCGGGTATGACGACGGGCGCTTCTACGGCACCTTCGGCGGCAAGTTCACCAGCAAGCTCTATGGCGACCTGACCAACGACGAGGCCATCTCCGCCCGGACCATTTTCAACCTTGGCGCCGGTATCTACCTGCCGGTGGACAAGAAAGTGGTCAAGGACGCCACCCTGCGCCTGAACGTCGACAACCTGTTCGACAAGAAGTACCTGGACGGCGTGTACACCACCAAGACCAACTCGGCGAGCTACAGCGGTTTCCGCGATGGCGACCCGGCCTACATCGTTGGCCTGGACCGTACCGTCACGGTTTCCCTGGAAGCGAATTTCTAACTGCGAGGCTATAGATCATGGACATGGACCTGCTTCACCAAATCACCTTTTATGTGATGTACGCCGCGCTGGCGATTGCGATCTTCATCACCATCGAACGCGGCCTCTACTTCGCCTACGTGCGCCGCCAGGCCCGTGCGCTGACTGACGTGCTGGGCGCCAACGTGCACAGCGAGCGTGACCTGCCGCAAAGCCTGACCCGCCGTGACAGCCTGCCGCTGAGCATGGTGTTGCCGGTCCTGGCGCAGAAGGCTTCCCACGGCTCACGCAAGGACCTGGACGACGAAATCGAAACCCAGTACCTCAAGACCCGCGCGCCGCTGTCCCGCAGCCTGTGGATCATCGAAACCATCACCACCGCCGCGCCGTTGCTCGGCCTACTGGGGACCATCCTCGGCATCATCGACACCTTCAAGGCGCTGGCCAGTGCCGGTGTGTCCGACCCAGGCCAGATTTCCGGTGGCATCGGTACGGCCTTGTTCGCCACTGGCCTGGGTATCGCCATCGCCCTGTTCTGCGTGGTGTTCCACAACTTCTTCCAGGACAGCCTGGAACGCATCAACGACCAGCTGAAAATCCTGCTGATCCGCGCTGCAACCGGTGCTCGCGTACAGGGTGAAGTGCCACATCTGGTGCCGACGCCGCTGCACAGCCGCACGGCGTGATCTTCCCGGGGCGGGCGCCACATGCGCCCGCCTTTTTTTGCCCCATGAGGCGCTTATGTCCCTATCGTTGAAGTTACGTATTGCCGGCCTTGCAGGCCTGCTCCTCAGTCCGCTGGCCCAGGCGGACTTTTCAATTCCGGGGTTTGAGTTGGTGCACACCGTGCCGGTGGATACCGAACTGGGCACAGCCGACCTGCGCCAACCCGGTCCCGTGTGGATCGAACTGTTCGACGGCGCGAAAAGCCGCATCGACATCGGCCAGTTTTACGCGGCCGATCATCCTGGTTCAGTGATGGACAAGGTGATCGAGCACCTGGAAGCCGCCGGCAAACGCGGCGTGAAAATTCGCTTCCTGCTGGAAGAAAAAGGCGTGCGGTTGTCGGAAGCCTCGACCCTGGAACGCCTGAAAGCCATTCCCAACCTGACCTTCCGCATTCTGCCCTACGGCAAGCTGAGCGACGGGATCATCCACGCCAAATACATGGTGGTGGACGGCAAGCAGGCGTTTATCGGCAGCCAGAACTTCGACTGGCGCTCCCTGGAACATATCCACGAAACCGGGCTGTTGATCAGCGATGCCAACGTCGTCGCCCAGACCCAGGCGATCTTTGAACAGGACTGGCAAGCCCAGGCGGCACTGACCGATAACAAACCCGTCGCCCTGCCCGCCCCGGGCGCTCTACCTGCGCGCACCGGCAACTACCTGGTCGCCAGCCCGCAGCGTTACAACCCGCCGGGGGTGGGTGATTCACAGCTGGAGCTGCCGCGCCTGCTCGGCGAGGCGAAAAAGGAAGTGCGGGTACAACTGCTGGACTACGCGCCACTGTCCTACGGGCCCGACAGAACCCGGCCTTACTATGCAGTGATCGACAACGCAGTGCGTGCGGCGGCAGCGCGCGGGGTGTCGATCAAGTTGATGGTGTCCAACTGGAACACCGAAGCGCTGGAATTGCCGTACCTGAAAAGCCTCGCGGTGCTGCCGAATGTCGAGGTCAGGATCGTGACCCTGCCTGAGGCCAAGCAAGGATTTATTCCTTATGCGCGGGTGATCCACAGCAAGACCATGGAGATTGACGGGCAAGTGGCCTGGGTAGGCACCAGTAACTGGCTGGGCGGCTATCTGGATAACTCGCGCAACCTGGAAGTGGT
Organism: Pseudomonas sp. IPO3778; assembly: GCF_013386825.1. Taxonomy (GTDB): domain Bacteria; phylum Pseudomonadota; class Gammaproteobacteria; order Pseudomonadales; family Pseudomonadaceae; genus Aquipseudomonas. Next base: position 18,978 of record NZ_JACARC010000055.1, on the reverse strand, counting down.
GATGCGCAATGAAGCGATGGCCAAGCGTGTGGGAGATTTACATGAACAGCTGTGGGATGGGCCATATGCCAAACCACTGGCAGTGACCAGCGAGTACCCGCAGCCGCATCCGGGCAAGCCTTGACACGCAGCCCGCAAACGCCGTGAATTGACGGGCGATGTCACATTGCCAGATATCAATGTTGCACTTTTTCGCGTTTGCGCTGACCAACCCTGCATCACTCATGGATGGAGAACAGGGATGAACAACACACGCAAAGGACTGTGCGGTGCCGCGCTGGTTTGGGCGGTCATCGGCCTCGGCGGTTGCGCCAACTCAATGACCACCACCGGTGAACCGGGGGTGAAGATGGGTGACAGCTACGAGCACGTGCTTGCCGTGGTCAGCCGCAACAATACGGTGACCAAGCAGGTCGACGGGAAAGGATTCCGCGCCGAGGGGTATTCGGCGATGTTCAAGGATTGTCGCTCCAAGTACTTCATCTTCCAGGGCGCCGATGGCTTGCAGCACGTGAGCTTTGAGCCGGCACCGCAGTTGTCGGTCAGCCAGAACTGCCGCCCGTCATGAGGGCGTTACGGGTTGCCCCCGCCCTGTTCCTGATACTGCTCACCGGCTGTGGCCAGGTGTACAACGTCCGCTCCCTCAACACCGCCTATACGGCGGCGCCGTCCGCCGAGACGGCGCGCTTGCGCATTATCAGCGACGGCATGGTGCGCGCGGTGCCCGGGCGCGATTGCCTGGACTGGAATGTCCCCGGCGCCGGCGTGATGGTGTCGGCAAAATCGGGCTTCGCCGACCGTAATGGCGCAAGCCTGGGGATGCCGGGGCCGATTTATACGTGGGACGGTGCAGTGTCGTCCGAACTGGTGATCCCGGCAAACACGCCCATCGCCTTTCATTACCTTGGGTTACCGAACGTTGGGCGGCAATGTTTCAACACCATGACCTTTATCCCCAAGCCCGACATGGATTACATGGTGCGCGCATCCCTGTCCCGCAGTTGTGCGTTCGAGCTGGCGGAACTGCCGAAGGGTGCCGAACGGTGGAACCCGATTGAACCGACGCCGTCGGGAAGGCTGTCGATGTGCCACGCGATGGATAACTTCTAGGGATTCAGGTGCGGCGTGGGTCCAGGCGTTGCGCCCCGGCCCACAAAAAACCCACAAACAAAAACGCCGATCATTGCTGATCGGCGTTTTCGTTAAATATGGAGCGGGAAACGAGACTCGAACTCGCGACCCCGACCTTGGCAAGGTCGTGCTCTACCAACTGAGCTATTCCCGCAAATGGCGTCCCCTAGGGGACTCGAACCCCTGTTACCGCCGTGAAAGGGCGGTGTCCTAGGCCACTAGACGAAGGGGACACGCTACTGAAACACATGGTGTGTATTTCAGTGCCCAGAGATTAAATCCGAAGATTATGCCCTGGTTTCACTCAGTGCCGCCCGAGAGCAACACTGCTTAAATTTGGAGCGGGAAACGAGACTCGAACTCGCGACCCCGACCTTGGCAAGGTCGTGCTCTACCAACTGAGCTATTCCCGCAATATGGCGTCCCCTAGGGGACTCGAACCCCTGTTACCGCCGTGAAAGGGCGGTGTCCTAGGCCACTAGACGAAGGGGACACACGTACAACATTCACTCCCTACCGCGTTTCGCTGTGTGCTTTACGCTGTAAGTGGCGCGCATTCTATGGATGGATTGGAAGGTCGTCAACCCCCAAGGATAAATTTATTTAAATCAATGACTTCGCCGTGGTTTACCGGGGTTGCGGGGTTTTCTCGCCGTCCAGGCTTTGACGCCTATATTCTGGCGTTCGACAAGGCGCTATAGTTCACGGCAGCAAATGATGGCAATGTGCATCTACGCAGGGACTGCCCCGCTATATAGAAGAAACTACTGACGCAACTGGTCGCTCAGTCCTATCCGGCCAGTGCTCCAGTCACTACACTTCAACGCAAACCCTATAAAGAGGTCACACCGGTGACACCACTCATGATCACCCTGCTGGTAATAGCCGGGATCGTAATACTGATCGCCATTGGCTACATGAACCACGTGGTGGAAAACAATAAGCTGGAAAAGAACCGGACCCGGATCGAACTCAATGACCGGTTGCGCCGCTGCGGCGAAATCACCGAGACCTTCCCAGGCCAACTGATGACGCCGCGACTCAAGTTGCTGCTCACCCGCCTGGAGCTCAACGTCAACCAGCGCCTGCTGAACCTCGACAAGTCCAATGCATCGCTCAAGGCGCGCATCACCGAGCTCAACGCACTGGTGTCCCAGGGCGAATCGATTCCGGTGAACAACCCGCCCGCCCCGATCCAGACCGAAGCCAAGGCCAAGGACGTGCGCTTCCTGCTGGAAGCCTTGCATGGCCAGGTAACCCGTGCGGCCCAGGACGGTTTCCTGCCGACCAATGAAGCCAAGCACTGGATCAAGGAAATCCGCCACATCCTGGTACTGCTGCACATCGAGTTCTTCAACAACCTGGGCCAGCACGCGCTGCAACAGGGCCAGCCGGGTCAGGCACGGCTGGCGTTCGAACGCGGCGTGCAATACCTGCGCAAGCAGCCGGAGCCGGTGGTGTACAGCCAGCAATTGCAACTGCTGGAGAAACAACTGGCGCGCGCCAACTCCATGGTCCTGACCAACCTCGAGCCGGCTGAAGACGAGGTCAACGAATTGACCGAAGGCTTGAAAGTGGTCGATGCAGATGCCGACTGGAAGAAGAAAGCCATCTACGACTGATCCCCGGCCCCTTGGCAAAGGCAACGCTTGTGGCACTGCCAGTATTTTCCGCAGTGCCATCACTCTGCACCTATCCCCCGCCCCACGAGTAGCGTAAAAAAGGCTCCCTCTCTCCGTTAACGAAAAGGGCTTCGCCATGCCTGTCGTGCTCATCGATGGACAACCGCTGCACTACCTCGACCAGGGCAGCGGCCCCGCCGTTCTCCTCGGTTCCAGCTACCTGTGGGACCGCCAAATGTGGGCGCCGCAGATTGAAGCCCTTTCGCAGCAGTACCGGGTGATCGTCCCCGAGCTATGGGGCCACGGCGAGTCCGGCCCGTTGCCTGCCAACACCGCCTCCCTGGACGACGTCGCACGCCAGCACCTGGCCCTGCTGGACCACCTGGACATTGCCCAGGTCAATCTCGTGGGTTTGTCGGTCGGCGGCATGTGGGGCGCACGCCTGGCGCTGCTGGCACCCGAGCGGGTCAACAGCCTGGTGTTGATGGACACGCACCTGGGCGCCGAGCCGGAAGCCACTCGCCAGTATTACTTTTCGCTGTTCAAGATGATCGAAGACGCGGGCGCCATCCCGGAGCCGCTGCTGGATGTGGTGGCACCTATCTTCTTCCGCCCCGGCATCGACCGGGAATCGGCCTTGTACCAGGACTATCGCGCTGCACTGAAGGATTTCTCGAAAGAGCGCCTGCTGCAAAGCATCGTGCCCCTGGGCCGGATCATCTTCAGCCGCGCGGATGTGCTGGAGCAACTCCCGCGCCTGGACGCCGATACCACCCTGGTGATGTGCGGGGAGCAAGACAAACCGCGCCCACCGGCTGAATCAGAAGAAATGGCGGCCCTGATCGGCTGCACGTTGACTTTGATTCCGGACGCCGGGCATATCTCCAGCCGGGAAAACCCGGACTTCGTCAATGAAGCGCTGCTGACCTTCCTGGCCAACAACGCCTGATCAGCCACCCTTTGATCACCGCAGGCTTGCGGTGATCAAAGGCGGAAGTGCCCGACCATCCCTTTAAGCTCCGTGCCCAACTGCGCCAGCTCGATGCTCGACGCCGCGTTGCCCTGCATGCTCAGCGCCGACTGATCGGCACTCGCACGGATGCTGGTGACGCTGCGATTGATCTCCTCGGCCACCGAGCTTTGCTCCTCGGCCGCCGCGGCAATCTGCTGGTTCATTTGCTGGATCAGCGACACCGCCGACGCAATGCTGCCCAGGGCGCTTTCCGTTTCCAGGGCATCACTGACCGCCAGCTTCACCAACTCGCCACTCTGCTTGATCTGCTGCACCGACGACTGCGCTGCGCTGCGCAAGGTGCTGACCAGCCGTTCGATTTCCTCGGTCGATTGCTGGGTGCGCTTGGCCAGCGCCCGGACCTCGTCCGCCACCACCGCAAAACCACGGCCCTGCTCGCCTGCCCGCGCCGCCTCGATGGCGGCATTCAGGGCAAGCAAGTTGGTTTGTTCGGCCACGCTTTTAATCACCCCGAGCACGGTACCGATATTCTGGATTTCCGCACTCAGGCTTTCGATGCTGGTGCTGGCCGAGGTGGCTGAACTGGCCAGCAGCTCGATGCGTTGCAAGCTCTGGCGCACTACCTGCTGGCCGCTGTCGACCTTGTCATCCGCCGTCTGCGCAGCCTGGGCCGCTTCCTCGGCGTTGCGCGCCACATCGTGCACGGTGGCGGTCATCTGGTTCATCGCCGTGGCCACCTGCTCGGTCTCTTCCTTCTGGCTGCTGACCTCGATGTTGGTCTGCTCGGTCACGCTGGACAGGGAATGGGCGGAGCTGGCCAGTTGCTCGATACCCGCCTGCAACCCGCTGACCATGCTGCTCAGACCGCCACTCATCTGTTGCATCGCGAGCATCAACTGACCCATCTCGTCCCGACGGCTGACGTCCATGCGACCACTGAGGTCGCCGGCAGCAATCTGCTGGGCCACCGCGATCACGCTGCGCAGCGGTGCGACGATCAACCGGGTGATGATCCACGCGGCAATCAGCCCCACCAGCAACGCCAGGGCTGAAGAGCCAATGATCAGCAACGCGCTTTTCTTCAACTGCGCCTGCATCGACAGGTCTTCTGCGTCGTAGGCCTGATTGACCCGGGTCACCACCTCGGCAGCACGCTCGTGCAGTTGCTTGTAGACGACCTTTTCCTGGGCCAGCAGCCCGGTGTACTCGCCCAGTTTTTCGCTGAACGCGGCGATGTGCCCGGACACTTCGTTAAGCACGGTTTGATAACCGGGGTCCTTGACCGTGGTTTTCAGCTGTTCGACCTGGGCCAGGGCCTGGTCAGCCTGCTCGATCTTGCCTTGCTCGGCGTTCTCGTCATCGCCCTTGCGGCTTTGGTCCAGGCGCACATGCGCTTCGTTCATGGCTTGCAGCATCAGGCGCGAAACCTGGCTGACCTGCCCCGCCTGCTCGATAAATTCAGCGCCTTCCTTGCCCTGGCTTTCCTTGAGGCCATAGGTGCCATCGTCCGCCAGCCCAGCCTGCAGCACATCGAGGTTGTTGGCGACGCTGGAGACCGACCAACTGGCCATCTCCAGTGCCAGGTCTTTGGTCTGGGTCAGTTCGACAAACTCGTCGAAGGCCTTGCGATAGGCCGCCAGCGCCTGCTCGACGTCGCTCATCACCGGCACATTGGCAGGCGACTGGGCCTTGAGGGTCGCCGCCTGGGCGGCCAATGCGTCGACGCTTTCGTGCAAGGCGTCCACGGATTTGGGGTCGGCGTGCAGCGCGTACTCCTGCTCGATCAAGCGCACCTTGAGCAAGCCACTGTTGAGCGCCGACATGGCTTTAAGGCCCTCGAAACGCTGGCCAACCGTTTGCAGCGACCACACGCCAATCGCGGCCACCAGCGCCGTCAACAGCAGCACCAAGGCAAAGCCCAAGCCCAGTTTCTTTGCCATACCGAGGTTGGCAAAACGTCGTTGCACGGCAGAAATCATTGCACTTGAGTCCTCTTGCAATGGCGAATGCCATCAAGCCAGGTTTCGATGCAGCGAGATTCGCAACCCCGGGGCACTGAATACAAGGGTTTGGCGCCACAATAATGGCAAAAAGCTACATCCTCGTCGTTTTCAGAATGGTAGAGGTCGATCCTGCTGGGCCCATCGCCCTGAACAACGCGAGGGCACGTTGATCAGCAGCATAGGCCACGTTGATGCGCAGCCAGTCGCTGTGTTCGCCCGTCGGGCTGAACAACGCCCCCGGCGACAGCAACACCCCGAGCCGGCGGGCCCGCGCCTGCAGTGTCGAACGGTCGCCCACTCCGGGCCGTGCCCACACAAACATGCCCCCCGCCGGGGCCGCGAATACCTCCCACTCCTCGTCTTCCAGCACCTGCAGGGTCATGGCCATTTCCGTACTCAGCCGCCGGCGCAGGCGTTGCACCCACTTGCGGTAGGTGCCATTGGCCAGCAATGTCGCCACCACCGCCTCGGCAAACCGCGAGGTGCCGATGCCGGTCAACGTCTTGACCTTGACCAGTTGCGCGATGATCGCCCCGCTGGCCGTGAGATACCCCACGCGCAGGGCGCTGCTGAGGGTCTTGGAAAAACTCGAGATGTAAATCACCCGGTCTTCGTGGGGCAACGCCGAGAGACGGGTGCAGGTGGCATGTTGCAGGTCACCATAGACGTCCTCCTCGACGATGAAGAAGTCCTGGGAATGGGCCAGCTGCAACAAACGCTCGGCCACCGCCAGGGACAGGCTGGTACCGGTAGGGTTGTGATACAGGCTGTTGATGAACAGGCACTTGGGCCGGTGCCCGAGAAGCAGCGCCTCCAGTGCCGGCAGGTCCGGACCGCCCCGTGTGCGCGGCACTTCCAGCAGCTTGATGCCGTGAAACGCCAGCAGCCGGTAGAGGTTGCCGTACCCCGGGCTTTCCACCACCACGGTATCGCCGGCCTTGAGCAGCGTGCGGATCAGCAGGTCCTGAGCGTGGCTCGCGCCCTGGGTGATGAGGATATGGTCGACACGGGTGGCCACGTGAATGTGGGCCAGGCGCTTGAGCAACTGCTCGCGCAGGGCCGGCAGGCCCAGCGGGGTGCTGTAATTGAAGACGGCGGCAGTATCGGTGCGGGTGACTTCGCGAATCGCATAGCTGATGTCATCGCTCTCGCGCCAGGTGTCCGGCAGCCAGCCGCAACCCAGCTTCAGTTCCCCCAGTTGATTATCGGTGAAGGCGCCCCACCCGGACTCGGCGCCCTCATACCAAGGGTTTTCGCTACCCAGGCCACGCTCGACGGGTGGCTGGGCCACAAAAAACACCGCGCCTTGCCTTGACGCCAATACGCCCTGGGCGACCATCCGCTCGAACGCCTCGATGACGCTGGACTGGCTGAGCAGGTTCTCGTGGGCCAGTTGCCGAACCGAGGGCAACCGCGTGCCCGGGCTGGCTCCGCTCTCGCGAATCCAGGCGGCCAACGCGCTGACGATTTGCTGCACTACCGGTACAAGGGCTTGTCGATCGATCCCTAAATCCATGAGCCACTCACTTAAACTGTTGTCATTTAACCCAAACCAGTTAAGCACAGAAGCCCGATCACAGCCGTGGCGAAAAAATATTAAATCATTGATTTAATTGAATTATTTACCTACTGATACACATTCAGCCAAGGCATCTGGCCACCTGCGGAAAAGCCCCACAGCGCCTCCAACGCTTTTCCGAATGGCATCAGCATCAGTTCCTAAATAGCCGTCGCACCACCGTCCACCGCCAACGCCTGGCCCGTGGTAAAAGCGGCGCCGTCACTGCACAGGTAAAGCACGGCGCTGGCGATTTCCTCGACCTTGCCGATACGCCCGACCGGATGCATGGCGGCGGCAAATTCGGCTTTGCGCGGGTCGGCTTCATAGGCGCGGCGGAACATGTCCGTGTCGATCACGGCCGGGCAGACCGCGTTGACGCGGATTTTCTTTTTCGCGTACTCGATCGCCGCCGACTTGGTCAGGCCGATCACCGCATGTTTGGACGCCGCATAAATGCTCATCTTCGGCGCCGCCCCCAACCCGGCCACCGACGCGGTATTGACGATCGCCCCGCCGCCCTGGGCCAGCAGCAGAGGCAGTTGATACTTCATGCACAACCACACGCCCTTGACGTTGACGCCCATGATTGCGTCAAACTCATCCAGGCTGCCGTCGGCCAGCTTGCCCTTTTCGATCTCGATCCCGGCGTTGTTGAACGCGTAGTCCAGTCGGCCATAGGTGGCCACGGTCTGCTGCATCAGTTGCTGCACGTCCGCTTCGAGGGTGACATTGCAGCGCACAAACACCGCTTCACCACCGCCCTGATGAATCAGCGCCACGGTGCCCTCACCGCCCGCCACGTCCAGGTCGGCGACGACGACTTTCAAGCCTTCAGCAGCGAATGCCAGTGCGGTGGCGCGGCCAATACCGGCAGCCGCGCCGGTTACCAGGGCGACCTGGCCGGAAAATGTCATGCTCATGGGAATGTCCTTCGATGGGGTGCTGGATGACCCCAGTCTAGCCAGAGCCACCACGGGCACGTCAGCACTATCAAACGCCCGGTTGGCGAACCATGAGCCGCAGTGATAACTCCACCGGCCTCATTATCATCACAGTGGATCGACAGCCATTCGCAGCGGCTGCGCACCTTGCCGGTGCGGCGCGAAGGGTCTATCACTCAAGGTCCACTTCTCAAGAGTCCCTGCCATGACTGCCCAGACCAACCGCCAATTCCTGCTCGCCAAACGCCCGGTCGGTGCGGCCACGCGGGACACTTTCACCTACCAGGAAGTCCCGGTGGGCACGCCCCAGGACGGGCAGGTGCTGGTGCACAACGAATACCTGTCCCTGGACCCGGCCATGCGTGGCTGGATGAACGAGGGCAAATCCTACATTCCGCCGGTGGGTATCGGCGAAGTCATGCGCGCCTTGGGCGTAGGCAAGGTCATTGCCTCGAACAACCCGAAATTTGCCGTGGGGGATTACGTCAACGGTGCCCTGGGTGTGCAGGATTACTTCCTCGGCGAGCCGCGAGGTTTCTACAAGATCGATCCGAAACTCGCCCCGTTGCCACGCTATTTGTCGGCATTGGGGATGACCGGCATGACCGCCTACTTCGCCCTGCTGGACACCGGCGCGCCCAAGGCTGGCGACACGGTGGTGATTTCCGGCGCGGCCGGTGCGGTAGGCAGCATTGCCGGGCAGATTGCCAAGATCAAAGGCTGCCGCGTGGTGGGCATTGCCGGCGGCGCCGACAAATGCAAGTTCCTGGTGGATGAGCTGGGGTTTGATGCGGCCATCGACTACAAGAACGAAGACGTGCACGCTGGCCTCAAGCGCGAATGCCCAAAGGGTGTGGACGTGTATTTCGACAACGTCGGCGGTGACATTCTCGACGCGGTGCTCAGCCGCCTCGCGTTGAAGGCACGGGTGGTGATCTGCGGCGCCATCAGCCAGTACAACAATAAGGAAGCCGTCAAAGGGCCGGCCAACTACCTGTCACTGCTGGTCAATCGTGCGCGCATGGAAGGGTTTGTGGTGATGGACCACGCGGCAAACTTTGCGGCGGCCGGGCAGGAGATGGGCGGCTGGATGGCTCAGGGCAAGCTCAAGAGCAAGGAAGATATTGTGGAGGGGCTGGAGACGTTCCCGGAAACGTTGATGAAACTGTTCAACGGCGAGAATTTTGGGAAGTTGGTGTTGAAGGTGTAGGAGCGAGCTTGCTCGCGAAAAACCTGAGAGCACCGCTGGGTGTCAGGCTTCCCGCGTCGTCGTTGACGACTTTCGCGAGCAAGCTCGCTCCTACAGTAGGTCAGGCGATCTCGGCAACCACTGCCGCCAGCGCCTTGGCCGGGTCGGCTGCCTGGCTGATCGGGCGACCGATCACCAGGTAATCGGAACCGGCGTCCAGGGCCTGGCGCGGCGTCAGGATGCGACGCTGGTCGTCCTGGGCGCTGCCCGCCGGACGAATCCCCGGGGTCACCAGTTGCAACGACGGGTGGGCGGTCTTCAGCGCCTGGGCTTCCAGCGCCGAGCACACCAGGCCATCCATGCCGGCCTTTTGCGCCAGAGCGGCGAGGCGCAGCACTTGTTCCTGAGGCTCGATGTCCAGGCCGATGCCGGCCAGGTCTTCACGTTCCATGCTGGTCAGCACGGTCACGCCAATCAGCAGCGGCTTGGGGCCGGTGCGCTGATCGAGCACTTCACGGCACGCAGCCATCATGCGCAAACCGCCGGAACAGTGCACATTGACCATCCACACGCCCATTTCGGCGGCAGCCTTGACCGCCATCGCGGTGGTGTTGGGGATGTCGTGGAATTTCAGGTCGAGGAACACCTCGAAGCCTTTGTCACGCAAGGTGCCGACAATTTCTGCGGCGCAACTGGTGAACAGTTCCTTGCCGACCTTGACCCGGCAAAGCTTGGGGTCCAACTGGTCAGCCAGCTTCAGTGCGGCGTCACGAGTGGGGTAATCCAGGGCGACGATGATAGGAGTCTGGCAGACGGACATTGGAATGGGCTCTCAGGCAAGTCGAAATCGGCGCGGATTGTAGCGCAAGCGGCGCGTTTGCGGGATCCGATGATCGGTAATTCGTGATTTAGCCGCGAGATTGCGGGCTCCCGGGCAATTGTGTCAAAGCTGATACATTCACGACATGCCTGCAATACCCCCGAAGATTAGCCTCGCACACGTGAACCACCGAACAGAACTTCCAGCCCCGGGGCTGGGCGCCTATGCTGAACGCAACAACCTCGCCGCCGATCTTCGGCCCGGCGGCCAACCAGGTAGATGATCGCACCATGCAAACCCTGACTCCTGCGCTGAATGACGATCAAAAAGGCTCACTTCTGGGCGAAGACAAGCGCTGGAATACCCGCGCGCTGATCGTCGACGACGACGTGCCGATCCGCGAACTGCTGATCGATTACCTGGCACGCTTCAACATTCTCGCCAGCGGCGTGACCGATGGCGCCGCCATGCGCCAGGCCATGCAAGCCGAAACCTTCGACGTGGTGGTGCTCGACCTGATGCTGCCGGGTGAAGACGGTTTGTCGCTGTGCCGCTGGCTGCGGGCTGAATCCGACATCCCGATCCTGATGCTCACCGCCCGCTGCGAACCTACCGACCGCATTATCGGCCTGGAACTGGGGGCCGACGATTACATGTCCAAACCCTTCGAGCCCCGCGAACTGGTGGCGCGCATCCAGACCATCCTGCGCCGGGTCCGCGACGACCGTACCGAGCAACGCGCGAATATCCGCTTCGACAACTGGCGCCTCAACAGCGTGCTGCGCCAACTGGTGGCCGACGATGGCCTGGTGGTGCCGCTGTCCAACGCCGAATTCCGGTTGCTGTGGGTGTTTATCGAACGCCCGCGCCGGGTGTTGAGCCGCGAACAACTGCTGGACGCGGCACGCGGTCGCTCCATTGAGGCCTTTGATCGCAGCATCGACCTGCTGGTCTCGCGCCTGCGCCAAAAGCTCGGCGATGACCCCAAGGCACCGCAACTGATCAAGACTGTGCGCGGTGAAGGCTACCTGTTCGACGCACGAGATATCGGCTGATGCGCAACGCCTTCAACACCCTGTTCGGGCGGCTGTTCGGTGTGTTGCTGGTGGCGATTGTGCTGGCCCACGTGCTGGCATTTTTCTGGTTCCACCACTATGGCCCGCCGCCGCCACCGCCCCACGAGACCTTTATCGAACAACCGGACGGCACCCTGACGCCCATGCCCAAGGAGCATCGCCGTCCCTGGTTCGGTGGGCCCGTGGTACCGCTGACGTTCCAGTTCTTCTCGCTGATCATCGCGGCCTGGTACGGCGCCAAGCTGCTCAGCCGGCCGATCCAGCGCCTGAGTGCGGCCGCCGAGCGCCTGAGCCTGGACCTCGATAGCCCGCCGCTGAACGAGTCCGGCCCACGGGAAGCACGGCAGGCGGCGTCGACCTTTAACCTGATGCAAAAGCGCATCCGCGAACAGGTCACCCAGCGCGCCCGCATGCTCGGTGCCGTGTCCCACGACCTGCGCACGCCGCTGTCACGGCTCAAGCTGCGCCTGGAACAGATCGAAGACACCAAGCTCCAGGGCCAGATGCGCCAGGACCTGGACGATATGATCGGCATGCTCGACGCCACCCTGAGCTACCTGCACGAGCAGCGCACCAGCGAAACCCGGCATTGGCTGGACGTGCAGGCGCTGGTGGAGTCCCTGAGTGAAAACGCCCAGGACCGAGGCTCCGACGTGCAATGCAGTGGTGAATGCGCGCCGTTGCAGGTGCAGCCGATGGCCCTGCGTTCGTGCCTGAACAACCTGATCGACAACGCCTTGCGGTATGCCGGCACGGCGCGCATCGAACTGGCGGACACCCCGCAGGCGCTGGTGGTCAAAGTCATCGACCACGGGCCGGGGATTGCGGCGGATAAACGTGAGGCGGTGTTCGAGCCGTTTTATCGGCTGGAAGGCTCGCGTAACCGCAATTCCGGCGGCGTAGGCCTGGGGATGACCATTTCCAAAGAAGCGGTAGAGCGCCTCGGTGGACGCCTGAGCCTGGAAGAAACGCCCGGCGGTGGCCTGACGGCGGTGATGTGGTTGCCGAGGGCTTAAGCCCTACAGCAACCCTTCGCCAATCAGCCGGTTTTATCTTCCCGACGCACCTGAGCCTGGCTGGCACTCCAGTCGGTCAGCAAGCTATACGCCACCGCCAATAATGTCGGGCCGATAAACAGGCCGATGAAGCCGAACGCGATCAACCCGCCAAACACCCCCAGCAGCACGATCACCAGCGGCAGGTTACCGCCACGGCTGATCAGGTAAGGCTTGAGCACGTTGTCCACGCCACTGATGATGAACGTGCCCCAGACGCCGAGGAATACGGCGTAGGTGTAGTCGCCCTTCCACGCCAGCCACGCGGTGGCCGGGATCCAGATCAGCGGAGGCCCCATGGGAATCAGGCTGAGCAGGAACGTCACGATCCCCAGCACCAATGCCCCCGGAACGCCCGCAATCAGGAAGCCGATCAGTGCCAGCAGGGCCTGGGCGGCAGCGGTACCGATCACGCCATTCACTACACGTTGCACGGTGCCCGCCACCAGTTCGATGTAGTAACCGGCACGTTCGCCGATCAGGCGCTCCAGCAAGCGGTGCACAAACATCGCCAGTCGTGGCCCGTCGCGGTAGAAAAAGAACACGAACACCAGGCTCAGGGTCAGCTCCAGAATCCCGCCGCCGATCTGTGCACTGCGGGCCAGCAACCAGTTGCCGACTTGCCCCAGGTAAGGCTTGAGGGTAACCATCAGGGCGGCGCCCTGCTGGTCGATGCTGTCCCACATCGCCACCAATCGCTCGCCGACGAAAGGAATGGAGCCGAGCCACGTGGGCGCCTCGGGCAAGCCATCCACCTGAATATCCTTGATCAGGCTCACGGCATCGCGCACATGGTCGGCCAGGTTGAACCCCAGCCATACCAGCGGCAATGCCACCAGGAGCATCCAGACCAATGTCAGGATTCCGGCAGCCAGGGACTCACGCCCGCCCAGCCAACGGGTGAGCAAGCGCATCACCGGCCAACTGGCAAACGCCAGTACTGCCCCCCAGAACAGCGCCGACCAGAACGGCGCCATCACCCAGAAGCTGGCACCAAACAGCACCAGCAGCAGGATCTGCACCAGCAGGCGATCGTTATTGAGCATGTGGTTTCTCGAAAAGAAGTCTGTAAGAGGAAGAGCTTAGGCGAACGGCGCGGGTCCGTTCGCCCTGGAACGGTCAGCGTATCAGATGCACGTGCAAGCCTTTAGCCTCGGCGGTGCCGGTTTCCAGGCGAGCCGCGCGTACGCCCTGATCGATCAGGCCCTGACGCCAGGCCTCGGCGGTAGGCCCGGTCAAACTGACCCGCAAGGTGGCATCCAGGTTTAACCCACGGGAAATCAGGGTGAGCCAGGTGGCGTCAGGTTCGGCGCCCAGTTTCGGAAAATCCAGCTCGCCGGTGCTTTTCAGCTCCCGCAGCAGGGTGGCGGAGGTCGGCAGCAAGTCGCCCAGCGGTGCGCTGGCGTCCAGTTGTTCCACATGCAGATACGCCCGGCGATTGCCCCGGGTGATGCCATACAGCGCCACCAGGGAATTGTCCTGGGGGGCTGCGAGGCGCAGCAACAGGTATTCCTGCTGGCCGTCAGCGCCTACCAGCTTGGAATTGCCAAACACTTCGTTGGCCCACAGGCTGCTTTCACCACAATCACGGGCCTGGCACCAGAACAGCAATTGCGCACCCTGGGCCTGCAAGGCTTCGCGGGTGGCGGTAAAGGCGGCGCTGGAGGTGTGTTCGGCCGGCAGCTCGTAGGTGATGGCCGTGGTTTGGCCGCGCGCAGTGGCCTGACCTTCATAGCGCAGCTGGCCACTGATCTTGCGGATCGAGCCCAGCGGGTAGATGCGTTCTTTTTCTTCGGCGGGGCGGTAGTCGACGATCTGCGCGTCGGCCTGACGGGCCACGGCGGGCAAGTCCTGGCTACCCGGTACGTCGGCGGCGAACACCAGTGGGCTGAAACAGCACAGCCCCAGGATACGGATAAATCCCTTCGGCATACTCATCGGATCAGCGCGCCCTGGCCATTGGGATGCGCTGCGGTGTTGAGATCGTTCATGGTTGACTCCCTTTCGATCCGCCCAGCCTCGGCAGTTGACCCCGCCAAGTCAAGGCGCGGAGAAGAACCGATTGAAACAGTCTGCAACAAGGACAGCCCCAGCCTCGTCATTCAGGTGCAAATGATGGCCACCGGGCAAGGTGGTCACCTGGAACGGAAGCCCGGAAAGCAATTCGGAATGTTTCGCCAACATGCCGCCTTCGGCGACTACCAGTTGTGTGGGACAGCCGACTCGGCGCACGAAGGCCATCGCCTGTTCTTCTGTCAGGCGCATGGGGGAAGCCAGGGTCAGACGGCTGTCGCTGCGCCAGGTGTAACCGCCCGGCACCGGCATCAAACCTCGCTGGGCCAGCAGTTCGGCGGCTTCTCGGCTGACCGCCACCACGCCTTTCATCCGCGCTTCCACCGCCCGATCGAGGGTGCTGTACACCGGTTTGCGCTTGTCCTGAAGGGCCAATTGCGCCTGCAACGCCATGCCCAGGCGTTCAGCAGCGTTATCGGCGGTGCCGGTCGGCGGGATCACGCCATCGATCAATCCCAGGTGCGTGACTCGCTCCGGCAAGGCGCCTGCCAACACCAGGGAAACGATGGCGCCGAGTGAGTGGCCAAGTAATGCAAAACGTTTCCAACCCAACTGTTCGGCCACTTGCAGCACATCGTGGACGTAGTCCCATAGCGAATAACCGGCGCCGACGGGTCGATGGGCCGAGTGACCGTGGCCGGCCATGTCCAGCGCGACGATGCGCAGGCCATCAAGCTTCGGCGCCAGGCGCGCGAAGCTGTTGGCGTTGTCCAGCCAGCCATGCAGGGCGATCACCGGCAAGCCGTCTTCGGGGCCGAACAGATGTGCCGCCAACTCGATGTGCGGCAGGGCCAGGCGGACTTCTTCAACGGGCGCGGTCATGCGCAGTTGCGCTCGCGTTGGCGGGCTTCCCAGCGGGTGAACAGGTTTTTGATCAAGGTGGCGGTGTCCTGAGGGCGCTCAAGGGGAAACATGTGGCCGCCGGGCATCGTCAGCATTTCGCCCATGGGCATGCGCCCCACACCGCTGGCATGGTGACGCATCACCACCCGGCTTTGACGGCCGCGCACCACCGCCAGCGGCACTTTCAATTGCCGGGCCTGGCCAGGGCTGGTGTGGGGGACGCCCCGGTAAATGCTGATTTCGGTGGCCGGATCAAAGCGCAGGCGCAGGCGGTCGCCCACCGGCTCCAGGCCATGTTGCAGGTAGGCATCGAAACATTCGGGATCAAAAGCACGAAACAGGGTTTTGCCGGCAAAGTACTGGCGCGCGGCCGCCAGGTCAGCGAACTCCTCACGACGGCCCAGGGTGCGGCCCGCCGGGGTCAGCCGGTCGATGAAGCCAAAGCGCTTGGCCGCGCGAATCACCCAGCGATCGGCCAGGGTGAGTACCGGGGAATCGAGCATCACCACCCCACGATACAATTCTGGGCAACGCATGGCCGCGTGCAGGTGCAGCACGCCACCCAATGAATGGCCCACCCCCCACACCGGCTCCGGCTGTTGCTCCAGGTGGTGGATCAGTTCGTCCACCAGGTTCTGCCAGTTGTCATCCACCGGAAACCGCGGGTCGTGGCCGTGTTGCGGCAAATGCGCGACGGCGTACTCCGGGGCCAGGGCGGCAAACAATTTGCCGTAGGTCGCCGAAGGAAAGCCATTGGCGTGAGCAAAAAACACGTGCTGCGACATACCTGATCCATCACCGTAAACAGAGCGTTGATTCTCCCCAGACCGGGCAGTCACGGCAATGACTGTAACTGCCAGGAATGATGACACTCACGCCACGCCTATCGAGCCGGCGGGTTCTCGCCCAGCGGTACCACGGCCATGGTCAGGCGCGATACACAGCTGGCCTTGCCTTCATCGCTGGTCAGGCGGATATCCCAGACATGGGTGGTACGCCCGATATGAATCGGCGTGGCCACCGCCGTCACCCGCCCGCTGCGCAGGCCGCGCAGGTGGTTGGCATTGATCTCCAGGCCCACGCAGTAGAACTTGCTGGCGTCGATGCACAGGTAACTGGCCATCGAGCCGACGGTTTCCGCCAGCACCACCGACGCGCCGCCGTGCAGCAGGCCGTAGGGTTGATGGGTGCGGTGGTCGATCACCATGCTGGCGGTCAGGGACTCGTCGTCAAAGCGCTCAAAGCGAATATCCAGCACTTCACCGATGGTGTTTTTCTGGATCGCATTAAGTTGTTCGAGGTTGGGTTGGGTGCGCCACAGGCTCATTGATCGGTCCTTATTGGTTTTAGGTCAGTGTTCAATCCTGCCACAGCACGGCTTCGGAGCGTTCACTCCAGGCCAGAAACTGCGCGCCGTAGGTTGATTCAATCACGTTGCGCTTGATCTTCAAGGTCGGAGTGAGGAATCCGTTTTCCACTGCCCAACTGTCTTTCACCACCACCAGTTGGCGCAAGCGTTCATGTTTATCCAGCACCTGGTTGACCTCTTCCAGCAAGCGTTCGAGGCTCCCCTGCAATGCCTGACGACCAAGGCCAGCGGCATCTTGCAAGCCCACCTCGGATAACACGCACAGGCCCATCGGCGCGCTCAAGCCATCGCCTACCACGCACACCTGCTCGATACGTGCGTGTTCGGCCAGGCGGTTTTCAATCGGGGCCGGGGCCACGTATTTGCCTTTGCTGGTCTTGAAGATTTCCTTGAGCCGCCCGGTCAGCCGCAGACGGCCATCGGCGCCCTGCTCGCCCTTGTCGCCGGTGCGCAGGAAGCCGTCGGCGGTGAGGGTCTCGGCGGTTTTTGCGGGGTCCTTGAAATAGCCGAGCATGGTTGCGCCGCTGCGTACCTGGACTTCGCCGTCATCACCGATGCGCACTTCAACGTCCGGGCAGGGCGGGCCGATCCAGCCGAGTTTCTGTTGGCCGGGACGGCATACGTGGGAATAGCCGCAACTTTCGGTCATGCCGTAGACCTCCAGCACATCCAAGCCCAGCCTTCGGTACCAGAGCAACAGCGCTTCAGGCACCGGGGCCGCGCCGGAGATCGCCACACGCACGGCGTCCAGGCCCAGCCCGGCGAGCACCTTGTGGCCGACCCGTTTGCCGATGAAGGGCAGGCGCAGCAGGGTGTCGAGGCGGCTGGCGGGGATTTTGCTGTAGACGCCCATCTGGAATTTGGTCCAGATGCGCGGTACGCCGAACAACGCCGTGGGCCGTGCCCGCTTGAGGTCTGTAAGAAACGTATCAAGGCTCTCGGCGAAAAATACGGTTTGCCCGGTGTAGATCGAGGCCATTTCCACAAACATGCGCTCGGCCACGTGGCACAGCGGCAGGTAGGACAGCAGGCGATCGCCCTCCCCCAGGCCGAAGAGTTCGGTACCCCGTATGGCGGCAAAGGCCAGGGCGCCGAAGCTGTGCATCACGCCCTTGGGCAGGCCGGTGGTGCCGGAAGTGTAGATGATGGTGGCCAGGTCGGACGCGGCCGGTGCGGGGTTGTCCTGAATGGGGGAGCAGGTTTGCAGGTCGGCCCAGGTGAAGTCGAATTCGCCGTCGGGGCACAGGGGCAGGCTGATGGTCGGCAGGTCGGCCTTCACCCCCGCAGACATGGCGGGCCAGTCGTCCAGCTTGCCGATAAACGCCAGGGCGGCTTCGGAGTGCTCCAGTACGTGGGCGACGGAGTCGGCGGTGAGGTTGGGGTAGAGCGGCACGGAGACGTGGCCGGCCATCCAGATGGCGAGGTCGGCGATGATCCAGTGGGCGCAGTTTTTTGAGATCAGGGCGATGTGGGAGCCCTGGGGCAGGTCGCGGGCTCGCAGCCAATGGGCGGCGCAGCGGGCCTGATGGCCGACTTCGGCCCAGGTGAGGGTTTCAACCTCGCCGCCTTTGATGGGCTGTACCAGGAATCGTTGCCGGGGGTGGCGGGTTTCGCGGTCGAAGAAGACTTGCAGGGGCAAACGAATAGCGACAGACATGGACGCGCTCCTTTGTGTTCCTATGGTAGCCAACCAAGCACTTGCTTGGGTGGACTATTTCATGGGTACGCGGGGGGGTGCAAGTTCTGAAGTTTTGGGGGGATATCCGTTATTTAGGTAACGGCCACCTAGGGTTCCGCCCTTACGGCG
>NZ_JACARC010000055.1:0-349 GCF_013386825.1 Pseudomonas sp. IPO3778 | reverse complement strand
AGCACAATCAAAAGCTAAAGAACAGACACGGTCACCTGTGGGAGCTGGCTTGCCTGCGATGGCATCACCTCGGTGTATCTGGAAGACCGAGTTGCCTGCATCGCAGGCAAGCCAGCTCCTACAGAAAAGCAGAGCTGCATCAGCTTCAGATTTGGCTTTCGCTCTGGCCTTTGTCTTGGCTTCTACCACTGGGGTCGGCTTTCAGGCAGAGCAAAGGCCAAAGCGAACTCGGTCTAAATGTGGGAGCGGGCTTGCTCGCGAAGGTCGTTAACGATGACGCGGGTATCCTGATTCAACGCGGCGCCCTCAGGTTCTTCGCGAGCAAGCCCGCTTGTATGCTAGGACTTGA
>NZ_JACARC010000054.1:987-1376 GCF_013386825.1 Pseudomonas sp. IPO3778 | reverse complement strand
GTTCCAGTTTTTTACGGGTGGCCTGTTACTTGTGGCGAGGGGCTATTGTGGCGAGGGGGCTTGTCCCCCGTTGGGGGTGTCAGAAATTTTGTGTTCGGGCATAACATGAGTAAGAGGTGCATGTATGCCAACCAAAAAGAAATCTGAGCGCCAACCGGTGCGGGAGCTGCCGAAGCTTCCAAAGGAACTGCTGGATCAATTCCCTGAAACGCTGATGACCGCTGAGGCCATCGAAGAGGCTTCTGCGGCCTTCAAGAAAGCGCTGATTGAACGAGCCCTAAATGCCGAGCTTGGCCACCACTTGGGCTATCCGTCGGGCGCGCAGCGCCCGGAGGATGAAACCAACCAGCGCAATGGCAAGAGCGGCAAGACAGTGCTCACCGGCGATG
>NZ_JACARC010000054.1:676-952 GCF_013386825.1 Pseudomonas sp. IPO3778 | reverse complement strand
AAGCATGAGCGCCGGTATACCGGTTTCGACGACAAGATCATCGCTATGTATGCCCGTGGAATGACGGTCAGAGAGATTCGTGCGTTTCTTTCTGAGCAGTACGGCACGGACGTCTCGCCCGATTTCATCAGCTCTGTGACCGACGAGGTCATGGAGGAAATTGGCGCGTGGCAACAGCGCCCGCTGGAGCAGATGTACCCGGTCATTTTCTTTGATGCCCTGCGGGTGAAGATCCGCGAGGAAGGCCTGGTGCGCAACAAGGCCATCTACCTGGCG
>NZ_JACARC010000054.1:0-565 GCF_013386825.1 Pseudomonas sp. IPO3778 | reverse complement strand
GCGGTGTTTCCAGAAACAACACTGCAGACATGCATTGTGCATTTGATCCGCAACAGCCTGGACTACGCGGCTTGGGACAAGCGTCGAGTACTGGCCAAAGCTCTGAAGCCGATTTATCAGGCCATCAACGCAGAAGCGGCTGAGAAGGCATTAGATGAATTTGAAAACGGGCCCTGGGGCAAGCAGTATCCAACGGTCGTGGCCGCCTGGAGGCGCGCTTGGGATCGAGTGATTCCATTCTTTGTTTTCCCGCCGGCCATCCGGAAAGTGATCTATACCACCAACGCGATCGAGAGCATCAACGCTCAGCTACGCAAGATCATCAAGACCCGCGGCCACTTCCCGACTGACGATGCGGCAACTAAACTGATCTGGCTTGGACTGCGTAATATCACAGCAAACTGGGGCTCTGCGGCCCCTGACTGGAAGAGCGCGATGAATCAATTCGCGATTCTGTACGGAGACCGATTTATCAGGCCGACCTGGTAAAAGCACGGCCTGCCTGACGGCAGGCCATTATCGGCCCGCACACAAAAAATCTGACAGTCCCCCCCGTTGGGCTGCG
>NZ_JACARC010000053.1 GCF_013386825.1 Pseudomonas sp. IPO3778 | reverse complement strand
CAAAAAATCTGACAGTCCCGTGACCCGCCGTAAGGGCGGAACCCTAAGTAGCCGTTACCCAAATAACGGATATGTACTCAGCCCCCAGCCCCCAACCCCCCAGACACAACACTCCGAACATCGCCCCTAGATACGCCGCAACATCAACGCCGCCACCGCACACCCCGCCAACGCCACACACGCCAGAAAGAACGCATCACTGTAGGCCATCAAAAACGCCTGATGACGAACACTCTGGTCCAACACATTCAGCACCACCTGATGATCCGGCAACTGCTCCTGCAGCACCCCGCCCCCGGGCAAACGCTGTTGCAGGGCCGGGTCAAACAACGTCACCGACTCGCCAATACGCGCCGAATGCACCCGCTCGCGCACCACCACCCATTGCGCCAATAGCGCGGTGCCGACCGCACCGCCAAGGTTACGCAACATCGAGAACACCGCCGACGCCGACCCCGCCTGCGCCTTGGCCAGCCCATGTACCGCCAGCACCGACAACGCCACCATGATCAACGGCTGCCCCATGCCCCGCACCACGATCGAAGGCACGATCACATTGCTGGCACTGTCAGCCGACAGGTGCGCCCCCATCCAGCAGCCCAGGGCCATGATCGCGAACCCCGAGGCCACCAGCATTTTGGCGCTGACCCACTTCATCAAACGCGGCAGAAACGGCGCCATGATCAATTGCACGAGCCCATACGCAATCAAGCTCACACCAATCTCACGGGCGTTGTAGTGCTGCAATTGCGACAGGTAATTGGGCACCAGAAACACCAGCCCATAGGTGCTGGCACCGAAGATGAACATCGCCACACTGGCCACGCCAAAGTTGTAATGCCCCAGCAGCCGCAGGTTGATAAAGGCATGGGCGCCCCACAATTGCCGGGCAACAAAGCCGATCAAGCCCACCACCGCCAATAACGTCATCCACACAATAAAGGGCGAACCAAACCAGTCCTTGCGCCCGCCCTCCTCCAGCACGATCTGCAACGCGCCCAGGCCCAGCACCATGCAGCCGATGCCCAGCCAGTCGCCCTGGCGCAGCAGGCCCAGCTGCATCGGCTGGCGGTCGATGGACCACGCCACCGCCGCCAGCAACGCGATCCCCGGGAACAGTTGCAGGTAAAAGATCCAGCGCCAGGAATACACGTCAGTCAGCCAGCCGCCAATGGACGGCCCGGCCGCCTGGGCGACGCTGTTGGCCAGGCTGAACAACGCCATGCCCAGCGGAATCTTGCTGGCCGGCAGCTCGGTGATGATCAGTTGAAACGACAAGGGAATCAGCACCGCCCCGGCCGCGCCCTGCACCACCCGAATGAAGATCATCACTTGCAGGTTCGGCGACAGCGAACACGCCACCGAGGCCAACAGGAATATCCCCGAGCCCCACAGCATCACCCGGCGCAGGGAGAACACCTGCACCAGCCACGCCGTGAGGGGAATCATGATGATTTCGGCCACCAGGTAGGCGGTGGAAATCCACGAGCCTTCCTCAAAGGTTGCGCCCAGTGCGCCTTCGATTTCCGGCAGCGCCGCGCTGGTGACGTGCACGTTCATCCCGGCCATGAAGCAGCCGAACAACCCGCCGATCACCGCGACCCAGGCGCGAAATGGCACACGCCCTTCACCCTCCATGGACGTGCTCCTGGCGTGCGGCCGGGCGGGTGTCGACCGTGGCGATCACCGACATGCCCGGCAGCATCCGCGACTCGCCCGGCTCCAGGCGGATCTTCACCGGGAACCGCTGGACGATCTTGGTGAAGTTGCCGGTGGCGTTGTCCGGCGGCAACAGGGCGAACACCGCACCGGAGCCGGGGGCGATGCTTTCCACTTGGCCGTGCCAGTGCGCACCGGAAAAACTGTCTACCGAAATGTCCACCGATTGCCCCGGCGCCATGTGCTGCAACTGGGTTTCCTTGTAGTTGGCAATCACATACGCCTGCTCCACCGGCACCACCGCCAGCAGCGGCAGGCCGGGCATCACGTACTGCTGGCGACGGACCTTGCGCTGGCCCACCACCCCGTCGAAAGGCGCACGGATCTCGGTGTCCTTCAGCGCATTGCGGGCCAGGGCCAGGTTGGCCTGGGCTTCACCGACACGTGCCTGGTACTCAACAATGTGCGCCTGGGCCTGTTGCCGACGCGCCTGCAACACTTGCAACTGCGCTTGCTGCCGGGCGACCTGGGCGTTCGCTTGCACCCGCGCGGCCTGGGCCTTGGCCTGGCTGGCGCTGACGGTTTCCAAATGCTGGGTGCTGGCGACCTGCTGCGCGACCAATTCGCGGTAACGCTGGTAATCGAGCCCCGCGCGCCGGGCCTCGGCCTCGCTGCTGCGCAATGCCGCCCGGGCCTGGGCGATGCGTTGCTGCTGCTCGCTCATTTGTGCGTCGAGGGTCTGTACCGAGGCCTGTTGCGCCGTCGCGGCCGCCTGGGCCTGTTGCAGTTGCGCCTGGGCACTGTTGAGGCGCTCGGTGAAATCCCGGTCGTCGATACGCACCAATACATCCCCGGCCTTGACCGGCTGGTTGTCTTCCACCAGCACCTGGGCCACATACCCGGCGATCCGTGGGCTGATGGCGACCCAATCGGCGCGCACATAGGCGTCGTCGGTTTCCTCAAGAAAGCGTCCCCACTGCCACCAATACCCGGCGAACACGGCGAGCCCCAACAACGTCGCGAGGGACGCGGTGGTCACCAGGGTACGACGATGACGCTGCATAACGGTCAGGCGAATGGGTTCAACAGCCTGGTTCATGGCTTGGCTCCAGCAACGATGGGTAAGGGGGCGGTTTGATCGTCACGCTGCCAGCCGCCGCCGAGGGCCTGGAACAGGTCGATCTGGCGGTTGATCACACGCAAGTCGGATTCGGCCACGCGGGCTTCAAGGCCCACCAGGCTGCGTTCGCTGTCCAGCAGTTGCAGGGCATCCAGCGCGCCGGCGTGGTAGCCCCGGGAGGCCAGGTCGAAGGCGCGGCGGTTGTTGTCCAGGGCCGCGGCCAGGGCCTGGCGACGTTGCTGTTCGCCCTGGTACAAGGCCATGGCCTGCTCCACCTGCTTCAGCGCGTTGAGCACCGTGCCGTCAAACGTTGCCAACGCCTGGCGCGCTTCGGCCTGGCTCTGCTTGACCTGCGCCTGGGCGATCTGCCGATTCGGAAAGCGCCAGGACACCAGCGGCCCAACGGAATACACCGTCGCGTAGCGGTCACCCAGTTTGCCCAGGCTGCTGGCGGACGAACCGAGCATCGCGCCGAAGGTAATCCGCGGGTAAAGCTCGGCCCGCGATAGCCCCACCCTCGAAGTGGCGGCACGCAGTTGCCCTTCAGCGCGGCGGATATCCGGCCGGCGTTGCACCAGCGCCCAGCCCTCGCCCACCGGCAGCGGTGCCTGCAACTGCAGGCCTTGGGAACAGTGGTGTGGGGTGACCTGCTCCGGCGGCAAACCGCTGAGCACGGCCAGCTCATACAACGCGCTGCGGCGCCGGGCACTGAACAGTGCCAAGGGTGCGCGGGTTTCTTCCAGCAGGCCTTGCAGGCGACTCAAGTCCAGGTCCGTCGCCGCCCCGGCCTTTTGCAGTTTTTGCGTGACCGCAACGCTTTGCTCCAGCACCTGCACCGAGTGCGCCTGCACCTGCGCCTGCAATCCATAGACACAGGCCTGGGCATAGGCGCGCGTGGTCTGCGCCGCCACCGTCACCCGCAACTCGTCCTCCAGCGCCCGCGCCACGTGGGCATCGGCCCGTGCAGCAGCGATGCGATACCGCACCTCGCCCCACAGGTCCAGGGTGTAGCTCAGGGAGAATTCCGGGGTGTGGCTCCATTCGGCGCCGGCATGACCATGGGTAGCCTGGGCCAGGGTCTGGTCATCACGGCTGCGACCGTAGGCCAGGCCATAGTCCAGGGATGTGGACGGCAGGCGCTCGCCATCGGCCTGTTCCAGCCGCGCCAGCAAGGCGTCGACGTGGGCGGCAGCGGCCTCAAGGTCTTTGTTCTGGCGCAGGGCCCGCGCCACCAGGGCGTCCAGCTGCGGGTCACGGTACAGCTGCCACCAACGGGCCGGCAGCGGCGCGGCCGATTCAGCCGACAGCCGCGGCGCTGGCTGCGCCGTGACAGTCGACCGCTCGCCGGACAGGCCACTGCACCCCGCCAGCACGCTCAACAGGCCGCAGGTCATCCATCGATGAAAAGAAGGGCTGTGCATCACAAGGCTCGCTCAAGAAGGAGCCTTGCAGGTTAGGCAGGTGGCGTGTCCGGTTCGCCCGCGTCAGGGCCATGCATCGTCGCTAAACGGACAATATGTTTGCTTAACGCAACTCGAAGCGTTGCTCCTGGACCGCTTGCGAATCCAGGCCCACCTGCACCTTGAACTCACCGGGCTCGGCAACGTAGTGCAGTTGGGCGTCGTAGAACTTCAGGTCATTCTCATCCAGGGTGAACTCAACCACCGTGTGCTCACCGGCCTTGAGCATGATTTTCTGGAAGCCCTTGAGTTCCTTGACCGGTCGACTGACAGACGCAACCACATCACGCAGATACAGCTGCACCACCGTTTCGCCGTCACGCGGGCCGGTATTGGCCAGCGTAACGCTCACCGTGAGCGACTCCCCCCTGTGCAGTACCGGCGTTGACAGCTGCAGGCCCGAAAGCTCGAACCGGGTGTAGCTCAAACCATAGCCGAAGGGATAGAGCGGGCCGTCGGGCTCGTCGATGTATTGGCTGGTGTATTTCTCGGACGCAGCAGGATTGAACGGACGCCCGGTATTCAAGTGGTTGTAATAGACCGGAATTTGCCCCACCGACCGGGGAAAAGTCATCGGCAGCTTGCCTGACGGGTTGTAGTCGCCAAACAACACATCAGCCACCGCGTTGCCGCCCTCCGTACCACTGAACCAGGTCTCCAGCAGCGCATCGGCCTGCGCCTGCTCCTGGGTCAAATCCAGAGGGCGACCGTTCACCAGTACGATCACCAAGGGTTTATTCAACGTCTTCAGTGCACTGAGCAATCGGCGCTGACTGGACGGCAAGTTGATATCCGCCCGACTGATAGATTCATCATTGAAACTCCAGGGTTCTCCCACCACCGCCACGATAACCTCGGCTTGACGAGCAACCTCCAGCGCCTCGCCCAGAAGCGTTTCGGGCGAACGCGGATCAAGCTCCAATGGCGTCTGGTAGAACTTCAGGCGTTCAGACAACTGCTCGTCCGTGGAGACATTCGCACCTTTGGCATAAACCAGCGTTGCCTGGCCTTGAACGGCGCGCACCATGCCGTCGTAGAGACTGACCACAGGCTGGTCGTCGCAGTCACCGCAATAGCTGCCCAGCAAATCACGCTGGCTCTTGGCCAAAGGGCCGACCAGCGCAATGCGGGTCTGCTTGCTCAACGGCAGTGTCTGATGAGCATTTTTCAATAACACAAACGTCTTGCGGGCAATGTCGCGGGCGGCTGCTCGCTGCAGGCGCGCCGCAATGGGCGGCAACGCTACGCTGCCGAGCGTGCGATACGGATCGTCGAACAACCCCAGGTCATATTTCAGGCCGAGCACATGGCGGACAGCCTCATCCAGTAACGCGACATCGACGTCCCCCGACGCAACCAATCCAGGCAAGTACTTGCCATACGCGTCATCGCACAGTTCCATGTCGACCCCTGCACGCAGCGCCAGCGCAGCGGCCTGCCGGGGATCACGGGCGACACCATGATCAACCAACCCCTCAATCGCCCGGCAATCACCCAGGGTTACACCGCCAAATCCCCATTGATGACGCAGCACGTCCCTGATCAACCACCGGTTGGCGGCAGCCGGTACACCGCCGATAGCGTTGAACGCGATCATGACCATGCCCGCGCCGGCGTCGACAGCGGCACGGTAAGGCGCGAAGTAGAACTGGTACATGTTCGCGGTGCTCATCTCGACACTGTTGTAATCCTTGCCGCCTTCAACCGCACCGTACAACGCGAAGTGTTTGACGCCGGCCATAAGGCTGTCGGCGGCGTGAGGATCGTCTCCCCGATACGCCTTGACCAGCACCCCCGCGATACGGGAGGCCAGGAACGGATCCTCACCGTAGCCTTCCGAGACTCTGCCCCACCGAGGGTCGCGGGTCATGTCCACCGACGGACCAAACGTTAAATGAGCACCCTCGGCGCTCGCCTCCCGGGCGCTGATACGCCCCGCCAGGGCAATCGCCGCCATGTCCCAGCTGGCCGCCAGGCCCAGGCTTACCGGAAATACGGTGTGCACGCCATGAATCACATCCGCCGCAAAGAACAGCGGGATCTTCAACCGGCTGCGTTCCATTGCGACGCGTTGCAACGCCTGCCCATAAGGCGGTGAAGCGAGGCCAGCGATACCACCGACCAATCCGGCAGCAATCCTTTGGCGGATATGGGTGTCCGTCTGATCCCGGTCAATACCCACCAGTTCCAGTTGACCGACTTTCTCGGCAAGGGTCATCTGCCCCAGCACGTGCTCAATAAACGCGGCCTTCGTGAGCGAGGGTTGCGCCATAACCTTGCCGCCAGACAGGCTGACAAGCAGGCAAAGCAGCAGGGTTTTTCCCATGAGGCCCATCCTCTGGACGCGTCATTGATTGCCTGCAGCGTTAAGGATTGGGGCGCGAGTGTCTACTGTCAGAACTCACAGGTAGGCTGCCCTTCGGTCATCGGCCACGCCTGTGAAAACCCTACCCAACCGGGCGGAAATGACTCGGCGGATAACCCAACGACTTGCGAAACATCGCACTGAACGCACTTGGGCTCTGATACCCATGTTCCAGCGCCACCTCCAGAATCGACACGCCCTGGGCCAGCAACTTCAAGCTCAAGGCCAGCCGGGCGCGCTTGCGCCATTCGCCGAAGCTCATACCCAACTCGCGCTGGAACACCCGGCTCAGGGTACGGGCGCTCATGTTCAGGCTGTCGGCCCAGGATTCCAGGCTGCTGTCGTCAGACGGGTTGCGGATGAAATGGGTGCACAACCGCGCCAGCCGCGGCTCGCCGGGCACCGGCACGTGCATCGCCACCACGGGCGCGGTGAGCAGCTCCATGCGGATCAATTCGACCATGGCCTGCAGCCGCGGGCTGTTGTGCCCGGCGATCAGGGTGGCGGCGACAATCAGCTCGCGCAACAGCGCTGACACTTCGATCACCTGGCAAGTGCGGCCCAAGCCCGGCTCGGCCTCGGGCATCAGGAACAGCGTGCGCATATGCACCTCGCCGGCCATGCGGATTTCATGGGGGGTACCGGCAGGCACCCACAACG
Source organism: Pseudomonas sp. IPO3778 (assembly GCF_013386825.1). Lineage (GTDB taxonomy): Bacteria > Pseudomonadota > Gammaproteobacteria > Pseudomonadales > Pseudomonadaceae > Aquipseudomonas. The sequence goes on along the minus strand of NZ_JACARC010000053.1, from coordinate 50,884 downwards.
CATGCCCGGACGGCACCAGCCAACTGCCCTGAGCGGTGCTGACCACCATCACCCCGGACACCCCGTGGATCAGCTGCGCCTGGGCATGGCAATGGGGATGCACCACGTCGTCGTTGCGGTAGTTGTCGGCATAGGCTTCAAGCCAGGGCCTGGGCGGGAGGGTCATGGGGAAACGTCTCGTCTCGATCAGGTGTTGATTCTAGCGAAAAGCCCGCTGGCGAAAACGATAGATATGGACAGCCATCGTCGCATTCCAGACAGCCGGTGAACTTGTGGCCCACCCCGCCAGTCAGCTAACTGGGCACTCTGAAAAAGGTTGGGTGGACGATGCGCATTTCGTTGGAACAACAAGTGGCACTGGTGACGGGCGCCAGTTCCGGGATCGGCGCGGGGGCCGCCAAGGCCCTGGCGGAGGCCGGTGCCGCCGTGGTGCTGAACTACAACGCCCAGGCGGCGCCAGCGCAAGCCCTGGCGGCGCAGATCAATGCCAGCGGCGGCCGGGCCATTGCGATTGGCGCCGATGTGTCGAAAGAGGCCGATGTGGAACGGCTGTTTGCACAAACCCTCGATGCCTTCGGCACCCTGGATATTCTGGTGGCCAACTCGGGCATGCAGAAAGACGCCGCCGCCGTCGACATGACCCTCGACGACTGGAACGCTGTGATCGGCGTCAACCTGACGGGCCAGTTCCTCTGCGCCCGCGCCGCCTTGCGCATCTTCAATCGCCAGGGCGTGCGCGAAGGTGTTTCCCGGGCCGCTGGCAAAATCATCCACATGAGTTCGGTGCATCAGGTGATCCCCTGGGCCGGGCACGTGAATTACGCCGCGTCCAAGGGCGGCGTCGAAATGCTGATGCGTACCCTGGCCCAGGAGGTCAGCCAGCAACGCATCCGCATCAACGGCATTGCGCCGGGGGCGATTCGCACGGCCATCAACCGCGCCGCCACTGAAGGTGCGGCCGAGGTGGAGCTGCTCAAATTGATTCCCTATGGCCGGGTCGGTGATGTCGAAGACGTTGCCAATGCGGTGGTGTGGCTGGCCAGTGACGCCTCCGATTACGTGGTGGGCAGCACCCTGTTTATTGACGGCGGCATGAGCCTTTATCCGGAGTTTCGTGGCAATGGTTGACCTGAAAAACGAACCACAAAGTGCCATTGATGCCCACGGCATCATTGGCGACATGCGCAGTGCGGCGCTGGTGAACGACAAGGGCAGCATCGATTTTTTCTGCTGGCCGGAGTTCGACAGCCCCTCGATTTTTTGCTCGCTGCTGGATTCCCCCAGCGCCGGGATTTTCCAGCTCACACCGGACCTGCCCGACGCCCGCCGCGAGCAGATCTACCTGCCAGACACCAACGTGCTGCAAACCCGCTGGCTGAGCAACGACGCGGTGGTGGAAATCACTGACTTCCTGACCATCAGCGAAGAAGTCGACGACCTGCCCATCCTGATTCGCCGGGTGCGGGTGGTCAGCGGCAAGGCGACCCTTCACCTGCGCTGCGCGGTGCGGCATGACTATGCCCGCGCCAAGACCCGGGCCACGCTGGACGACGGCGACGTGTGCTTTGACGCAGCGGACCAGCCCGGCCTGCGCCTGACCGGCAGCCACGCCATGCAGCTGGACGGTGACGCCGCCGTCGCGACCTTTGACCTGGGCCACGAAGAAGGCGCCGAATTTGTCCTCGGCGCCCGGGACGATGTCCGGGTCAAAAGCGACTGCACCGACCTGTGCCTGGAGCGCACCTTGAAATTCTGGCGCGGCTGGATCGCCCAGTCCAACTACCGCGGGCGCTGGCGCGAAATGGTCAACCGCTCGGCCCTGGCCTTGAAGCTTTTGACCTCGCGCAAACACGGCGCCATCCTCGCTGCCGCCACCTTCGGCCTGCCGGAAAGCCCCGGCGGCGAGCGCAACTGGGACTACCGCTACACCTGGATCCGCGACGCCTCGTTTACCGTCTATGCCTTTATGCGCCTGGGGTTTATCGAGGAAGCCAACGGCTACATGCGCTGGTTGAAAGGCCGCGTCGGGGACTGCAGCGATCAGCCGATGAAAATCAATATCCTGTACGGCATCGACGGCCGCCAGGAGCTGCCGGAAACCGAGCTGAGCCACCTCAGCGGCCACGGCGGCGCGAAACCGGTGCGCATCGGCAACGAAGCCTACGACCAGGTGCAGCTTGATATCTATGGCGAACTGATGGACGCGGTGTACCTGGTCAACAAATACGGTGAAGCCATCTCCCACGAGGGCTGGAAACACACCGTGGAAGTGGCCGACCAGGTGTGCGAAACCTGGAACCAGAAAGACGTGGGCATCTGGGAAATGCGTGGCGAGCAGCATCACTTCCTGCATTCGCGGCTGATGTGCTGGGTGGCCCTGGACCGGGCGATTCGCCTGGCGTCCAAGCGTTCGCTGCCGGCGCCGTTTGCCCGTTGGGACCAGACCCGCCAGGCGATTTACGCGGATATCTGGAGCAATTTCTGGAACGAAGAACGCGGCCATTTTGTGCAGCATACCGGCAGCACGGCGCTGGACGGCTCGATGCTGTTGATGCCGTTGGTGCGCTTCGTCGCGGCGACAGATCCGCGCTGGTTGTCGACGCTCAAGGCGATCGAGAAAAGCCTGGTCCGTGACGGCATGGTGTACCGCTACCGCAACGACGACAGCCAGATTGACGGCTTGCAAGGCACCGAAGGCGCCTTTGCGGCGTGCTCGTTCTGGTACGTCGAATGCCTGGCCCGGGCCGGGCAAGTGGAGAAGGCCCATCTGGAGTTTGAACAGCTGCTGCGCTATGCCAATCCGTTGGGGTTGTATGCCGAAGAGTTCGATAACCAGGCACGGCATTTGGGTAATACACCACAGGCGTTGAGCCACTTGGCGTTGATCAGCGCGGCGACGTTCCTGGACCGCAAGTTGAGCGGGGTGAAGACGGTGTGGCAGCCGTGAGGCCGTGCCCCCTCTGACCCCACATGAGTAACCCTGTGGAAGCTGGCTTGCCTGCGATAGCGGTGCTTCAGTTATTGATGCATGAGCTGATCCAACGCTATCGCAGGCAAGCCAGCTCCCACAAGGACCGCACCAGACTTGGAGGCCAAGTATTCCCGATGCACAATGCGTAGCCCTTCGATCCCTGCCAGGACTCCAATGCGCCAGGTTCTACTGATCATCGACGTGCAACCCTCCTTCGCCCCGCCCGACTGGCTGGTGGACGGCACCAACGCCCTGCTGGGCCGCATGCCGTCAGTGGCCACCGTCGAACGTCACGACGAAAGCATCACCCCGTTCGCCCGCCAACTCGGCTGGCAACCAGCGCCCGACGACAACAGCCTGATTGCCGCCGACCATGTCTTCATCAAACACGGCTACGCCCCCACGCCCGAAACCATCAGCCACCTGAAAAGCCTCGCACCGGAGCGGGTACTGGTGTGTGGCATCCAGACCGACACCTGCGTACTGGCGGCCGGGTTTGCGCTGTTTGATGCGGGCTTGCAACCCACCCTGATCAGCGACTTGACCGTGGGTTCATCGCTGGATCGCTCGGGGAAACTGGGCGCGGATTTGTGGCGGCATCACTTCAAACACATCGTCACCCGCGCAGAAATTTGACCCGCCCCCACTGTGGCGAGGGAGCTTGCTCCCGCTGGGGCGCGAAGCGGCCCCAAAAAGCTCACCGCAACCTGCCAGAAAGCACACAGTTAACAAAGCGGTCTGCTGCGCAGCCCAGCGGGAGCAAGCTCCCTCGCCACAGGGTGATCGTCTAGACAAGTCAAGCAATTGCAGCCTTTCGGATGACGTTTGGTCACCTGTTTGGTCTACAGTTGCCCCACGTTCCCTCCTCCCTCGGAGCCTCCATGCCCGCCCTCGCCCCACTGCTGCACATCCGCACCCCCATGCTCGATATCGCCTACGAAGCCCATGGCCCGGAAGGCGCTGAGGTGGTGATTCTGTTGCACGGCTTCCCCTACGACCCGCGTGGCTATGACGAAATCGCCCCGGTGGTCGCCGCGCGAGGCTACCGGGTGCTGGTGCCGTACCTGCGCGGTTACGGCCCGACGCGTTTTATCAATGCCGAGGTGATGCGCTCCGGCCAGCAGGCAGCGCTGGCCAAGGATTTGCTGGATTTCATGGACGCGCTGTCGATTCAAACCGCCACGCTGGTGGGCTATGACTGGGGCGGACGGGCGGCGTGTATCGTCGCCGCGCTTTGGCCCGAGCGGGTGCGGGGGCTGGTGACGGGCGATGGCTACAACATTCAGGATATTGCCGCGTCGACCCGGCCTCGGGCGCCGGAAAAAGAACACCGCCTTTGGTACCAGTTTTACCTTCACACCCAACGCGGCGTGGACGGCTTGACCGCCAACCGGCGTGAGTTCTGCCAGTTGCTGTGGGCGCTCTGGTCGCCGTCCTGGGCCGAGGGGCCAGGGCTGTATGGCAAGACCGCGCCGTCGTTTGATAACCCGGATTTTGTCGAGGTGGTGGTGCACTCTTACCGTCACCGCTTCATGTATGCACCGGGTGACCCGGCACTGGAAAGCATCGAGCAGGCGCTGGTGCAGCCGCCGCCGATTTCGGTGCCGAGCATCTCGTTATGCGGCGCTGATGACGGCGTGGGCCCGGCTCCGGTGGAGGATGAAGACCTGGGACTCTTCAGCGGGTTTTATCGGCGCGAGGTGCTGGCCGGGGTGGGCCACAATATTCCCCAGGAAGCGCCACAGGCCACCCTTGAGGCGATCTTCGAATTGCTGGGCCTCACCCGCCGGCCGGGAGCCTGAAACTGAACACACTGCCCTGACCTGCCACGCTTTCAGCCCATAGCGTTCCGCCGTGGGCCTCGATGATGCCGTGGGAAATGTACAACCCCAGCCCGCTGCCGGTGGGGTTGCCCTCCCGGGAGGTCCAGTAGCGATCAAAGATATACGGCAGTTGCGCCGGGTCGATGCCGATGCCGTTGTCGCACACCCGGAACAACACCTCGCCCCCGGCCGCCTCGGCAATCACTTCGATCACACCGCCCGACGGGGTGAATTTCAGGGCGTTGCCCAGCAGGTTGGAAAACACCTGGAACAAACGCTCCGGGTCGGCCTGCACACACAGCCCGGGCGCCGAGCGCCAGGTCAGGTCCACGCCCTTGGCGGCCGTCAGCGGCTGCCACATCGCGCAGATCTGTTCCTGGGTCGCCGCCACATCGAGCGGTTGCAGCGAAACGCTGTAGCGCCCGGCCTCGATGCGCGAGATATCGATCAAGTCTTCCAGCAGCGTGTTCATGCGGGACGTGGCGTTTTGCATGGTTTCGATCGCGGAGTTGAGGCGCCGGTTCGCCTTGTTGTCGTCGGTCGGCAGCAGGCTGCGCATCATGCCGCATTGCATCAGCAGGATGGTCAGCGGGCTGCGCAGGTCGTGGGAGACCACCGCCACCAGTTCATCACGGGCCCGGACGGCTTCGTGTTCGCGCTGAACCTGGCGTGAGAGGTCATGTTCCAGGGCGTTGCGCCGCAGGTTTTCCACCGCCTGCAATTGCGAGCGTGTCCAATACAAGGCCTTGCCGTCGACCTGCTGCTTCCACAATTCAAACGACAGGCGCGGGCTCAAGGTCGTCCCGCCCGGTTCCTGGTGTTTGACCGGCTGGCCGCTCCACTCCACCGTGGACTGAACCTCCGGGCGAAACCAGATCACCGCGTTGTCCACCGGCTTGGGCAGGCAGAACGCCAACAGACCACTGGCGTGGGCCTGATAGGCCGCCGCCGGGGGAAAGTCCACAGACAGCTGGTGGCTGTGCACCACGCCTTTGCCCTGCCCGCGCACCCATTGGTACAGCGCGCGGATTTCGGCGCGTGTGGGGCAGACGCCAAACAGATGCAGGCGCTCTTCCACCAGTATCGCCAGGCCACCGGCGGCGGTCAGGTTCAGCAGGGTTTGTGCATAGGGCAGCAGGCTCTCCATCACGTCGCACTGATTCGCCGTCATGACTGCCACCAACTCTTCGATCATGGCGGCCTTGTCGAGTTGCTGTCGGCGCTCCTGCTGCTCCTGGAGCAAGGTGATCTGCATCGACAACAACTGGCCGATGCTGGTGCAGCCGGTGCGCAGCTCATGGGACACACGTAGCGGTTCCCGATGCCCACAGGTGATCAGGCCCCAGAGCTGGTCGTCCTTGAGCAGCGAAATGCTCATGGAGGAGCGCACCCCCATGTTCTTCAAATAATGGCAGTGCACCGGGGACACGCTGCGCAACACGGCGAAGCTGAGGTCCAGGGGTGCACCGGTGTCGGGGCGCAGGGCCGGCAGGATCGGCACCGGTTGGTACTCGGCGTCCGGGATCACCCGCACCCAGTTCAGCCGGTACAACTCCCGGGCCTGGGGCGGGATGTCCGAGGCGGGGAAACACAGGCCCAGGTAGGGTTGCATGTCGTCGCTGAGGGCTTCGCCGATGACCTTGCCGTGACCTTCCTGCTCGAAGCGGTACAAGGTGACCCGGTCATAGCCGGTCAGGGCGCGGATTTCGGTGACGCACACCTGGTACAGGCTTTCGAGAGTCTTGGCCGACTGCAGCCGGCGCAACGTGCGGGCGAGTTGGTTTACGGCACCGTACTGAACCGTCAGGGCTCGCTCCAGTTCGAGAAACAGCAGGCCCTGATGGCGGTGCAAAAGGATGTCGTAGGCGTAGCCTTCAAGCGTCAGTTGGTGCAGTTCATCTTCGTCGGCGTCCAGGTCTGCCAAGGCGAGAACCACCTGCGCCGCGGCCTTGCTGCCCAGCACGCTGGCCAGGGCCTGGCCCGATACGCGCTCGGCGTCCAGGCCCAATGCCACGGTCAGGTTGCTGCTGGCTTGCAGCACCTCGAGTGCCGGCTCGCTCAACGTCAACAACAGGCCGTGGGGCTGGATCGACCCGGGAATGTGGATGGGTTCGCGGGCGCAATCGTCTATCAGTGGATCGACCGTGGTCATCGCAGCACCTCGCAGCGGTCCAGCCACTGCTCGAAACACAGAAAGGTCGACGCGCCGACATTCACCGCCGCCAGGCGTTCGGCGGGGGCTTGCAGGCGGTAAAGGCACTCGAGGAAACGCTGCCACAGCGCGCTGGTCTCAACGCCGTACACATTCATGAATGCACCGCCATTGGTGGAGCCGACGCCAATCTTGATCTCGATCAGGTTGCGCAGCACCTGGCCGCCGAGGGTCGCGCCTTCCAGCACGTAGAGGGCACCGAAGGCCTCGGCCACGCTGGTGATGGCGGGCAGTTCCGGGCACATCGGCAAGGCGTCGATGTGCGCGTCTTTGAGGCCCAGCGCCAGCAAGTCCGCGTACAAGTAAGGGGTTTTGCTGCGCCGGCCCCATTCCAGGTCCGAGATGATTTCGCCCCACGGCGCCAGGGCACGCTCCAGCGGGTGATAGAAGCCGTAGTAGGCGCTCATCAGCTCGCGGTAGAGCGCCAGGTCCATGCGGGAAAAAGGCAGGCGGGTGTCCAGGCGTCGATGCAGCGCCATGGTCGCCGCGCGCAATTCGACAAGGATAGGGGGGATTGAATTCATAGGCAGTGCGTACGCCGAAAGGGTCGAAACCGCGACGTAGAGGCCTGGGATCAAGTCACTGCGCAATGGACTGTGGGTAACATAGCACCTTGCTGGAAAAACGTTCCTATTCGTTCAGCTTTGATCAATTTTAACAGGGCGACGAAAATCGTTCGCGGTAGGCCTGGGGCGTGATCGACACCGCCCGCAGGAAACTGCGGCGCATAGTCTCTTCGCAGCCAAAGCCGCAGTGCACGGCAATGCGCTTGATCGACGCACTGCTGTCGGCCAGTTGCCGGCGGGCGGTTTCCACGCGGATCAGCTCGACGGCCCGTGCGGGCGTCTGGCCGGTGTCGGCGCGGTAGTGGCGTACAAAACTACGCTCGCTCATGCCCGCCTGGGCCGCCAGGGTGGCGATGTTCAACTCCAGGCTCAGGTGTTCGGCGATCCAGGCGTGCAACTCGGCAAAACGACTGCCGCCCTTTTGCAGGGACAAGGTCACGCTGAACTGGGACTGCCCACCGGGGCGCTTGAGAAACACCACCAGGTGCCGCGCCACTTCCAGGGCCACGGCGCGGCCCAGGTCCTCTTCCACCAGCGCCAGGCACAGGTCGATGCCGGCGGTGACCCCGGCGGACGTCCACAGGTTGCCCTGCCGGATGAAAATCGGATTGGCCTCCACTGTCAATTGTGGGTACTTGCGGGCCAGCTCTTCGCAGCGGGTCCAGTGGGTGACCACACGGCGGCCGTCCAGCAAACCGCTGGCCGCCAGCAGAAAGGCACCGGTACACACCGAGGTCATGCGCCGTGATCGCCCGGCTTTTTGCCGAACCCAGTCCACCAGGGCCGGGTCTTCGGCGGCGCCGTATACGCCCCAACCGCCGGCGATCACCAGGGTGTCGCATGGCGCGTCGGCGGCCGGCAGCGGCTCGGCCACCAGGGCCAGGCCCGCCGAGGTCATCACCGGTTCTGCCTGGGCGGCGATCACACTGACGGCATAAGGCAGCGGCAAACCCTGCTGGCGCGCCAGGTCATTGGCTGAGGCAAACACTTGCAAGGGCCCGGTGACGTCGAGCACCTGCACATTGGGAAACGCGAGCACGTTGATGATTCTGGGCATGATTGGCGTGATTCGTGGGCTCAATGGCGTATTCGCCAAAGCCTAGGTGACTAGAGTGAAGCCGTCCATCCCTTTATCAGGAGTATTCCCCATGACCTTGCAGATCGGCTTTCTGTTGTTCCCCGGCATCCAGCAACTGGACCTCACCGGGCCCTACGACGTAGTGGGATCGCTGCCGGATGTGAAGCTGCACCTGGTGTGGAAGGACTTGGCCCCGGTCACCTCCAGCACCGGGTTGGTGTTTACCCCGAGCACCACCTTTGAGGAGTGCCCCACGCTGGATGTGATCTGCGTGCCCGGCGGCTCGGGTGTCGGCGCGTTGATGGAAGATGAGCAGACCCTGGCGTTTCTCAAGGCCCAGGCGCAGACCGCGCGCTATGTGACCTCGGTGTGCACCGGCTCCCTGGTGCTGGGCGCGGCCGGCTTGCTGCGCGGGCGTCGGGCAACCACCCACTGGGCCTACCACGACCTGCTCGCCCCGCTGGGCGCGATCCCGGTGCAGGAGCGGGTAGTGCGTGACGGCAACCTGTTGACCGGTGGCGGGATCACCGCCGGGATCGACTTTGCCTTGACCCTGGCGGCCGAGCTGTACAGCGAGGCGGCGGCGCAACTGGTGCAGTTGCAGATTGAATATGCCCCGGCCCCGCCGTTCAACGCAGGCCGGCCGGAGACTGCGCCGCCCCATGTGTTGGAAGAAGCCCGCAAACGCACCGCCGAGTCGCGTAAGACGCGGGGTGAAATCGTGGCGCGGGCGGCGGCGAGGTTGGGTTAAGCGTTCGCACGCCCGTGGCGGTCGGCGGGCACCAGATGCCCGATCGTGCCGTCGCCATACGCCCGCTCCACCTTGGAAATCACCACGTGATAACCACCGTACCAGCGGCGGTACAGGCGCTTGGCTTCCAGGTGGGTCGGGTGGCTGGCAAAGGCGCGGATTGACGCTTCATCGCGCCAGTAATAACTGGCGTTGATCAACCCGCCATCCGCCGAGCGCCACGACTCGGCCCCCACATATCCCGGCAGCCTTGCCGCCAGTGCGTCGATCAAATCCGTGAGGCGCTGGAACTCGTCATCCCGCTCACCCGGCTTGTAGATAAAGGCTGCGATGTACATGGGTAACGTCCTTTTATCAGTGGTTTATCACGCTGGCCGAGACATCAGCGCCAACCGCACGGCCAGCACCATCAGCACGGTGGCCAGACCCCATTTCTGTAAGCCTGCGCTGCCCGGTTTGCCGGCAAAAAACCGGCTCACCGCCCCGCCAAAAATCCCCAGCACGGCATGAAATACGCCGCTGATCAGCGTCAGGATGACCCCAAGTTGCACCAGTTGCAGCGCGATCGGCCCCGCCTCGGGGCTGACGAATTGCGGCAAGAACACCATGAAAAACAGCAACGCCTTGGGGTTGAGCAAACTGTTGAGCATCGCCCGCACAAACACCCGGCCCAGCGGCACGCGGGTGACGTGGGCGGTGTCGAGGGCCGGTGTTTTTTGCAGGGTCTTGAACACCAGCCACAGCAGGTACACCACCCCGGCATAGCGGATCAGGTCGAAGGCCGGCGGCCAGCTGGCGACCAGTGCGGTGACGCCGGTCGCGGTCAGGGCCGTGAGCAGCAGGTCCGCCACGCTGATGCCCAACCCAGACGCCACCCCGCCACGCCAGCCATAGGTCACACCGTGGCTGATGACGAAGGCCATGTTTGGGCCCGGCGATAACAACAGCAGCAGGACTGCACCAGAGAAAACAGCCAGGGTTGCGAGGTCGATCATGCTCAAGCCATCCACCGGGAAAGCCTGTAGATTAATCAGCTCACCTGATACAAACAAAAAATTGATCTAGATACGCTTTGCACAGGAACACGCCATGGCTCAGGTCCGCTACAAACTGATCGTCGATGAACTGGCCACGCGGATTCGTGCCGGAAAGTTACCGCCAGGCACCCAGTTGCCGACCGTGCGCAACCTGATGAACAGCCATCGCATCGCCCTGGCCACCGCCTTGCGGGTGTACAGCGAACTGGAGGCCAGCGGCCTGGTGGTGGGTGAGCCGGGGCGCGGCACTTTTGTGCGCGACACCACGTTGCTGCGGGGCATGGGCCTGGTACAACAGCCGCTGCAACCGGGCACCGTCGACCTGAGCCTCAACTACCCTTCGCTGCCCGGCCAGGCCGAGATGCTGCGCGACGCTTTGCGCGCCATTGCCGCCTCGGGAGACCTTGATGCCCTGCTGCATTCTGCTCCGCAAGGTGGCCGCGCCCATGAACGGCAGACAGCAGCGCGGCACCTGCGCAATCGGCAGATTCGCGTGGGTGGCGAGCAGGTGCTGATCGTCAATGGTGCGCAACAAGGCCTGTCCGTGAGCCTGATGGCGCTGCTGCAACCTGGGGATGTGCTGGCGGTAGATGCGCTGACCTATCCCGGCCTGAAAACCCTGGCCCAGTCCCAGCGCATAGACCTGGAGCCGCTGCCGCAACCGGCTGGCCATACGGATCTGGATGCGCTGGAGGCCCTGTGCAAACGGCGCCCGGTGCGGGCGTTTTATTGCATGCCCACGTTGCACAATCCGCTGGGCACGGTGATGGGTGAAGCTGACCGCGAGCGCCTTGCCGCGTTGGCTGAGCGCTACGATTTTCTACTGATCGAAGACGGCGCCTACGCCTTTCTGGCCGAACCCGCGCCCAAGCCGTTGTTCACCTATGCGCCGTTGCGCACGGTGTATGTGTCCGGCCTTTCGAAGAGCGTGGCGTCGGGGTTGCGGGTGGGGTTTATCGTGGCACCCAACGCGTGGGTGCCGGCGTTGGAGCAAGCCATTCGCGTCTCGACCTGGAGCACGCCGACGCTCACGGTCAACCTGGCGTGCCGCTGGATCGAATCCGGCGCGGTAGATGTGCTGGAAGAACAAAAGCGCACGGATGCGCGCCAACGTCAGGCGCTGGCCCGGGAGGTCTTGCAGGGTTGCGAGGTGATTGCGCATCCGGCGTCGTATTACCTGTGGCTGGTATTGCCCGAAGGCCTGCGGGCGGATGCGGTGGTGGCTGCGCTTGAGGGCCAGGGTGTGCGTGTCACCAGTGCCGAGCCGTTTGCCTGTACGGCGCATGTGCCCCATGCGTTGCGGGTGGCGCTGGGGTCGATTGATCTGGCGACATTGCGGGTGGCCTTGGGGAAAATTCGCGAGGCCATTCGGATATGAATAAAGGGCCAGCAGGGTAAATCCCTTTAATTTGCGGGACGTTTCCGAGACAATCTTTCGGCCTTGTGCCTGTCGGAACCGGTGGCTAGTCTTCGCCCCGTCACTGCTCATCAGTGAACGGGTTTAGTCGCCCGTACCTTCACAAGGCGCATGGTTTCATCATGAGGTTTTATGGTGGCTGTGCGCAGGGCACCCTCGGGTGCGCCGGATTTTCCTTGTGGCCGGTCGACTAACCTGCGTACAGCCGCCACCCATCGTTTAGTCGCGACGGGATCGGCTCCTAATCTCATAAGGAGTTACACCATGAATAAACCCGTCCCCGACCCACCCCTCGACCAGCTTAAAAACCGCGCCGCCTTCAATCGGGCCCTCGAACACTACCTGCCCTCCCAGGGTTTCCACACCGTGAACGAAGACCTGAGCTTCGAAGACGCCCTGCTCTACACCGCCAGCCTGCTCAGCAGCGCCTCGGCCACTGCCCTCGACTGCGGCGAACTGCTGCGAAGCCCCGAACGGGCCAGATTGTTGGCGGTTTGGCATTTGCTGGAAATTGCCAAGACCACGGTTGACCGGTCGATTGAATGTTTGCACGTGCGCAAACCTCAGCACCACGCCACGTAACCCTCAATTTCAAAGGCAGCTTTTAAGCCTAGTCCCCCCAATGTGGTGAAGGCCCCCCTGCCCTCACCACTCGTCGCTTGTCCCCCAAAACCCCCGCATCCCACCTCCGTCAAAAAAAGGTTTTCCTCCCCGACAGGAAAATTCTCAAATTTGTTCCTACACTCCAAAACGCCAGCATTTTGTTCCCGTAAAACCCGGGAACCCGACCAAGACAGTCAACAAACTGTCGCGCGGAGGAGTACCTGAAGTGTCTAGGACGCCAATCTTATAAAAATGTCAAAACCTTGACGAGTCGAACAAAGGGCACCATCATTTAGCCATAAGCCCGCAAATTCCCTGCAAATAGATAGGTGATTGCGTATTACCCAGCGAAGCAAGCCGTTCGTCTGGCGCCTTTTATAAAGCAAGCCCTGCCTTTATGGATGAGCAGCCGAACATGGAAGCCCTGGTGTGCAATGAGGGATGTTTTTATGCGCGAGAAGTCGTCAGTCGACAGCCTGTTTTTAACCCGGGCCGGTTTTATTGAGTTCTTTGTTGTTTTCGTAAAGTTGATGCACGGCCTCACCGCCGTTTTACCCGCACTGATCCTGCTGTTTTATCCAGAGCCGATGTCTTCAGAGTTGCGCGCCCACTTTCTCGGCTTGCTCCTGTTCTTCGGGGTCCTGACGATTATTCTGTTCCAGGCCATGGGGGTGTACTCCGAGGAGCTGTTCAGCAACCGCCTGCGGTTTCGCACCATGCTGGTGGCCTGGTCTTCGGCGTTTTGCATCCTGCTGTTCATGTACCAGATTCTGCTGATGTTTCCGCAGCTGAGTCCGCGCAACCTGGCGTTCTGGTTTGTCACCAGCCTGGCGTTGTTCGGGCTGGAGCGGATGGTGATGCTGCGCCTGTTCCGCAACCTGATGATGAACGGCAAATACCTGCAACGTACGGTGATCCTGGGCTTCACCGACACCGCCGTGCACGTGGCCGACCACTTGCAGCGCAACGGCGATATCCGCTCCGGCCTGATCGGTTTTATCGACGACCGCACCGAACGCATCCCCAAGGAATTGAGCAACCTGCCGCTGCTGGGCAATACCCGCGACCTGGAAAAACTGATCCGCTCCGAGCAAGTCAACCAGGTGATGATCACCCTGCCCTGGGCCGCCGAACAGCGGATCAACGGGCTGGTGAAGCGCCTGCGCCAGATGTCGGTCAACGTGATGCTGGTGCCCGACATGGCCGCCCTGCGCTATGGCCACAGCCGCATCACCGACGTGGGCGGCATCCTGATGTTCAACACCTCCCACGTGCCGCTGCGGGGCTGGTCGCCGTTTATCAAGCGCTGTGAAGACCTGATTCTGGCGGCCCTGGGCCTGGTGGCGTTGTCGCCGATCATGCTGATCACGGCGATCGCCATCAAGCTCGACTCCAAGGGCCCGGTGCTGTTTCGCCAGAACCGGTTTGGCTACAACGACAACGTGATCCGGGTGTTCAAGTTCCGCTCGATGTACGCCGAGATGAGTGACTTCAACGCCGACCGCCAGACCACCCGGGGCGACCCGCGCATTACCCGCGTGGGCCGGTTTATTCGCAAGACCAGCATCGATGAGCTGCCGCAGTTGTTCAACGTGCTGCTGGGCAACATGTCCATGGTCGGCCCGCGCCCCCATGCCACCGCGACCAAGGCGGCCGGGGTGCCCTACGAAGTGGCCGTCAGCGAGTACAGCTCGCGGCACCGGGTAAAACCGGGCATCACTGGCTGGGCGCAAATCAACGGCTATCGTGGTGAAACCGACACCCTGTTCAAGATTCAGAAACGCGTTGAGTACGACCTGGAGTACATCTCGAAGTGGTCGGTGTGGTTCGACTTGTACATCGTTTTCATGACGGTCCCGGCCGTCCTATCGACCAAGGAAGTCTATTGATGAACACCCTCAACGGATTAATCCCCTGCATCATTTCCGGTGGCTCGGGCACTCGCCTGTGGCCGGTGTCGCGGCAGAACATGCCCAAGCCCTTCATGCGCATGCGTGACGACCAGAGCCTGTTGCAGAAGACGTTCCTGCGGGCCAGTCACTTGCCCGGGGTGGAAAGCGTGCTGACGGTGACCAACCGCGACCTGCTGTTTCGCACCCTTGATGACTACCGCGTGGTGAACAAGACCCACCTGGCCCTCGACCTGCTGCTGGAGCCGTTCGGGCGCAATACCGCCGCCGCCATCGCCGTGGCCGCCCTGCATGTGCAGGAAAATTTCGGCAATGAGGCACAGCTGCTGGTCATGCCCGCCGACCACCTGATCCTCGATGAAAGCGCCTTCGCCGACGCCGTCGCGCAAGCCCGCGACCTGGCGGAAGCCGGCTACCTGGTGACGTTCGGCATCCAGCCCGACCGCCCGGAAACCGGTTTTGGCTACATCGAACAAGGCGAGACACTGGGCCTGGGGTTCCGGGTCAAGCGCTTCGTCGAGAAGCCCGACCTGGCCACCGCCCAGGGTTACCTGGACGGCGGCAAGCACCTGTGGAACGCCGGGATGTTCTGCTTCAAGGCCAGCGCCCTGCTGGAAGAACTGGCGCTGCACGCCCCCGCCGTACTGGACGCTGCCAAAGCCGCCCTCGACCACAGCCACAGCCTGAATAACAACAACTGCCGCCAGCGCGAATTGAACGCTGAAGGTTTTGGCACCGCGCCGGATATCTCGATCGACGTGGCACTGATGGAAAAATCCGCGCAAGTGGCCGTGGTGCCCTGCGACATCGGCTGGAGCGATATCGGTTCCTGGGAAGCCCTGCGCCAGCTCACGCCGAGCGACGCCAATGGCAACCAGGTCAATGGCGAAGCGATCCTGCATGACGTGCACAACTGCTACATCGACTCGCCCAAGCGCGTATTGGGCGCGGTGGGGGTGAGCAACCTGATCATCGTCGACACCCCGGACGCGATCCTGATTGCCGACGCGAACCGCAGCCAGGACGTGCGCTACATCGTCGCCGAGCTCAAGCGCCAGGACCATCCGGCGTTCAGCCTGCACCGCACCGTGACCCGGCCATGGGGCACCTACACCGTGCTGGAAGAAAGCAGCCGCTTCAAGATCAAGCGCATCGTGGTCAAGCCGCGCGCCTCGCTGTCGTTGCAGATGCACCATCACCGCAGTGAACACTGGGTGGTGGTCAGCGGCGCGGCGATGATTACCAACGGCGACCGTGAATTCCTGATCAACGCCAACGAGTCCACCTACATTCCGGCCGGGCACAAACACCGCCTGACCAACCCCGGCATCATCGACCTGGTGATGATCGAAGTGCAGAGCGGCGAGTACCTGGGGGAAGACGACATTGTGCGCTTTGACGATATCTACGGGCGTGCGCCTGTAGAAGTGAAGCCTTGATATGCGTACCGCCCTGATCATCCCGACCCGCAACGCCTCCAGTCATCTGGACAAGCTGCTGCCGGCGCTGCGCATGCAAACCCTGCAACCGGACGAAACCCTGGTGGTCGACAGTGCCTCCAGCGATGACACCGTGGCGCGTTTTCGCGCGTTCGGCGTTCGGGTCGAGGTGATTGACGCCAAGGATTTCAACCATGGCGGCACGCGCCGCTGGGCCAGCGAGCAAGTCGACGGCGACGTGCTGATCGTCATGACCCAGGACGCGATCCCCGCCGAACCCGAGACCTTCGCCCACCTGGTGGGTGAGCTGGAACTGGACCCGCTCAACGGCGTTGCCTATGGCCGCCAATTGCCGCACCCGGACGCCGGGGTACTGGGCGCTCAGTCACGCCACTTCAATTACCCGCCGCAAAGCCGCAGCAAAACCCTGGCTGATGCGCCGGAGCTTGGGATCAAGACCTGTTTCAGCTCGGATTCATTTTCGGTGTACCGGCGCAGCGCCCTGCAAGCCGTCGGTGGCTTCCCCGCGGATGTGATCGGCAGCGAGGACGCCTACGTCGCCGCCCGTATGCTGCTGGAGGGCTACAAGGTGCGCTACGCCGCCACCGCCCTGGTCTATCACTCCCACGATTACCGTCTCATGGATGAGTTTCACCGCTACTTCGACATTGGGGTTTTCTACGGCCGCGAGCCGTGGATTCGCCAGGCTTTTGGCGATGCCGGCGGTGAAGGTAAACGCTATGTACTGGCCGAGCTTCGAGCATTACGCGAAGCCGGTGCATTGCACCGCGTACCCGAAGTACTGGTGCGCAGCGCGTTCAAATTGCTCGGCTACCGGCTGGGCCATCTGGAGCGCCAGCTCCCCCTCGCCCTTAAGCGGCGCATCAGCATGTTCCCCGGTTATTGGAGGTGAGCATCATGACCTACAGGAAGACCCCTTTGATGAAACGAACCTTGCTCGTCCTGGCCATGATGGCATTGGCCGCCTGCAATACCCCGGCGCGGATCGTCGCGCCCGACGGGAAGACGGTGAATGAGGGCAAGCAGGCCCTCGACCGCATGGCCCAGTTACCGCCGGCGGTGGAGCGGATCCGCATCGGCGACCAGCTGCGTATCGTGCGCGATGCCGGGGAAATGCCGACCCTGTCGGCGTTCAACGTCAG
Source organism: Pseudomonas sp. IPO3778 (assembly GCF_013386825.1). Classification (GTDB taxonomy): domain Bacteria; phylum Pseudomonadota; class Gammaproteobacteria; order Pseudomonadales; family Pseudomonadaceae; genus Aquipseudomonas. Next base: position 33,914 of record NZ_JACARC010000053.1, on the reverse strand, counting down.
CACGATTTATGAGCTGACGCTGTACACCGTGCAGAACGACGGCAAGATCAACTACCCGTTCCTGGGCCCGGTCCAGGTGGCGCGGCGCACGCCGGCGGAAGTCGCCGCCGAGCTGAGCCAGAAGCTCGCACCGGTGTATCGCGAGCCCCGGGTGACGGTGAACATCAACCAGGCGCCGGGCAATACGGTGATCGTGGGCGGCGCGGTGTTCAACCCGTCGGCTATCTCCATCGCCACGGCCCCCACCATGGAACAGGCGATTCTCGGAGCCGGCGGCGTCAGCCCGGTGGGCAACGCGAGCATGGTCGCCCTGTTGCGTGAGGATGGCCAAGGTGTGTACCACGCCTACTTCCTCGATTTCAGCCAGTACCTGAAGAACGGCGCCCTGGGCCGCAAGCCCGTGGCGCTGCAACGCGGTGACGTGGTGTTTGTACCCAAGTCCAACGTCGGCGAACGGATCCAGGGCGTGGACACTTACCTGAACCAGCTGATTCCCTTCACCAAATCCATTGGTGTGGGCTACAGCTACACCACGAACCACTAAAGGAGCGACATCCCATGATCGAGATCCGTTCTTTTCGTGATCTTCTGCGTCTGTTCTTCATCTTCAAGCACGAGTTCAAACTGGCGGCGATTGCTGCGCTGGTGATCATTTTGCTGGGGGCGTTTTTGCTCCCGGCCAAGTATGAATCCACCGCGCGGCTGCTGGTAAAACCGGGGCGTGACTCGACGATGCCGATCGAGGTCGACAACCGTCAGCCGATCGTCATGCCGAGCACCCAGCGCGACCCGATTGTGGACGAAGAGCGCCTGCTGACCGGGCGCCCCATCGTGCGTGCAGTGGCCGAGCATTACCTGGACGTGATGGACAAGATGCAGCCGCCGGAAGGCGTGTGGAAGCGCACCAAGTGGTACGTCAAAAAAGGCATCAGTTCGGTGTTTGACGGTGTGCGGGTAGTGCTGGAAACCGTCGGCATCGTTGAAGAAACCACCCCGGTGGAACGCCTGGCGAAAAGCCTGGAGAAAAACTTCGACGTGACCCACGCCGTCGGCTCCACGGTGATGGACATCAGCTTCACCTGGGATGACCCGCAAATCGCCCAGGCAGTGGTCAAGGACTGGGTTGAGACGTACATCGACGAGCGCACCCAGGCCCTGGGCCGCAAAAGCCTGTACGCCTTCTATGAAGGCCAGGTGTCGTCCAGCGCGGCGCAGATCAAGAGCTACAAGGACCAGATCCTCACGCACTTGAATGTCATCGGCGCGTCGAGCATCACCGATCGCCTGGAAGACTTGTCCGAGCGGATCAACGTGCTGCGCGGCGAAGTGTTCAACTCCACGCGCCTGATCGCCTCCTCCGACGTGGCGCTGCAGAGCACCCGTGAGCAACTCAAGGGCCAGCCCAAAGAGGTGACCACGGTTCGCCAGATCGCGCTGAACCCGCAACAACAAGACTTGCGTCGCCTGCTGAACCAGAAGCTCCTGGAAAAGGCCGACATGATGCGCACCTACACGGATAACGCGCCGCCGGTGAAAGCCCTGGACGCCTCGATCCGTGCCATGCAGGCCCAGGTGGCGGGTGAAAGCGACACGGTGCAAAGTTCTGAGAACCGCGCGCCGAACACCCTGGAAATCCACCTGCAACGGGTACTGCTGGATGAAACCAGCCGCAACCAGTCCCTGCGTACGCAGTTGGTGCAACAGCAAAAGCAACTGACGGAACTGGAAGCCCAACGCAAGGACGCCCTGGCCATCGAGCCGGAACTGGCGCGCCTGGCCCGTGAGCTGAACGGCACCGAGAAAAACTACGCGCTGTATGTGGACAGCCTGGAGAAATCGCGGATCGACCGTGAACTGGACAAGAGCCAAATCAGTAACATCGCGGTGATCGAAGAAGCCACCCTGAACCCTGGGCGCGTCTTCCCGAAAACCCTGCTGATGCTGTTGCTGGCGATCCCGTTCTCCATCGTGGTGGGGCTGCTGGTGATCTACCTGTGCTACCTGCTGGATCAACGGATCCACGATGGCGGCCTGGTGGAAGGCAAGTTCGGCCTGCCGCTGTGGACCACGCTGCCGGAGCTGGACACCAGCACCGCGCAAAGCACCAACGCCTTCAACGCGAGCATCTACCGCCTGTACGGCTTGCTGCCGCTGGAGCGGATTGCCGAACAGGGCCTGACCCTGGGGCTGACCTCGGCGCGACACGGTGAAGGCGTGAGCTTTATCGTCGAGCAGTTGCGCCAGTTGCTGGAAGAGAACGGCGTGCGGGTACGGGTCGGCGGGATTGAACCGGCGATTCCGGGCCAGGTGGTATTGCTGGATGCCTCGGCGCTGCTGGACAACCGCGATGCCTTCATCAACCTGCGCCGTGCCGACCTGATTGCGCTGGTAGTGGAAGCGCAAAAAAGCACGGTGCCGGTGGTGGAACACGCCCTGTCGATCCTCACCACGGCGTTCGGCAAGGTCGATGGCATCATCATCAACCGCCGCAAGTTCGAGGTGCCGCTCAAGGTGCTGAAAAACATCGCCAAGTACCGGGGTTCGTTCTGATGCGCATCGCCCTGCTCGCTCCCCTGCCGCCGGAAAAGAACGGGATCGCCGACTACGCGAACCATTTCAAGACGGCACTGGAGCAACTGGGCGTCGAGGTGATCACGCCCCTGGCGGGCGTGGTCGGCAGCACGGCGTCGATCAAGCAGGCCATTGCCGGTTTCGACTGGCAGGGTGTCGACCTGGTCCACGCCGAGTTGGGCGGTGGGCGGCTGGGGGAGTTTTTGGCCCTGCGCGAATTGCGCATGGCCTACCCCGCGCTGCCACTGACCGCCACGGTGCACGACCCTGAACGTATGGTCTGGCGGCGCGAGCAATTGCCCTTTCCGCTGAACCTGCTGGAATCCTTGCCCAGCCCATTGCCCCAGGCGGCGGTGGTGCTGGCCGACCCCTTGACCCTGCGCGAAGAACGTCACGTCGCCCAGGGCCTGACCCGGCTGGTGACCCTCACCCGCTTGGGCGCCGACTGCCTGACGGCGCGCATGCAACTGCCCGCCGGCAAGGTGGCGGTGATCAACCACGCCAACCTGGATATTCCACCGGTGGCCTTGCCGCCGCTGGACACCCTGCACCTGCTGTATTTTGGTTTTATCTACCGTGGCAAAGGCATCGAAGACCTGTTGCAGGCACTGGCCGCCGTCTTCGAAAAAGCCCCCGAATTGCGTGACCGTGTGCGCCTGACCCTGGCCGGTGGCACTGCCGCCGAAATGGCGTTTGGCGCAGGCGGCAATTACCTGGAGCAGTTGAACAGCCAGATCGCCGAACTCGGCCTGGCGGGCTCCATCGACTGGCGGCTGAATTTGCCGGCCAGCGACATTGCGCAGACGATCCAGGCGCACCATGTGATGGTGCTACCGTATCGCGAATCGAAAAAACTCGGCCTGTTGGGCCGCCAGCGTGGCACCAGCGGCGCGTTGTCGTGGGCGACAGCGTGCGGGCGTGGCGCGATCACCTCCGATGCCCGGGCGTTTGCCGAGGAAGTCGCCACCGGTAACGGCGCCATCTACGCACAAGGCAATGTGGCGGCGTTGAGTGAGCAACTGCTGTTGCTCGCGCGCCACCCGCAAATGGCCAAGGAGTGGGCCGAACGCGCCACCGCCATCGGGCGTGAACGGCTATGGCCGCTGACCGCGCAGAAGTTTGCGACCCTGTTTGAACAGGCCATTGCAGGAGGCAACCATGGCACGTAAACGGACTTACCTGGCGACCCTGGCGGTCGTGGCCGCACTGGGTTTGACGGCCTTTTTGTGGGGCCGCCCGGCCGATGCCGAGAGCCATGTGCTCAAGGGCAGCAAAGAGATCGTGTGGAAGGATTTCCTGGGGGTGAACGCGCAGTTCCTGTGGTTCAGCCCCGAGCGTTATCAAAAGCAGATCGACCGCCTCAAGGCCCTGGGCCTGGAGTGGGTGCGCCTGGACTTGCACTGGGACCAATTGGAAACCGCCGAGAACCAGTACAACGTCGCAACCCTCGACGAGCTGGTAAACAAGCTGCAACAGAACCAGATCAAGTCGGTGTTCTACCTGGTGGGCTCGGCGAAGTTCGCCACCACGGCCCCGGCCTCCTCGCCCTATCAGGACCAGTTCCCGCCCAAGGACCCGGCCATCTTCGCCAACCGTATGGCGTTGCTGTCCCAGCGTTACCCCAGCGTGGATGCGTGGCAGGTGTGGAACGAGCCGAACCTGTTGGGGTTCTGGCGCCCTGCTGCCGACCCGGCCGGTTACGCCAGCCTCTTGCAGGTCACCGCCGCCGCATTGCGGGTGGTGAACCCGAACAAACCGGTGGTGGCCGCCGGCATGGCGTTTTTCAGCGAAATGCCCAACGGCCAGAACATGCTCGACGGCCTGCTGCAGCTGGGCGTGCCAAGCCTGAACACCGTGATGTCCTATCACCCCTACACCCAGTTGCCCGAAGGCAACGAGCCGTCGAACCTGGACTTTGTCGCCAAGACCAGCGCACTTAACCAAAAACTGCGGGCCGCCGGGGTCAAGACCCTGTGGAGCACCGAGTGGGGCTGGTCGAACTATAAAGGTCCGAAAGAAGTGCAGGACTTCATCACCCCACAAGGCCAGGCCGACTACATCGTGCGCCGCCTCGCGCTGATGAGCGCCCTGGATTTCGACAAGATCTTCCTGTTCACCCTGAGCGACCTGGACCAGCGCGCCAGCGTGCGCGACCAGAGTTATGGGTTGCTCGACATCGACACCAATCCCAAGCCGTCGTACACCGCCTTGCAGAATTTTCTCCAGGTGAGCGGGCCAAAACTGACCCCCGGCGACCCACCCACCGCCGACCAGTTGCCCGACGGCCTGTTCAGCATCGGCTGGACCCGCGCCGACGGGCGCAAGGTGTGGTTCTTCTGGTCGGCCCGTGGCGGCAATGCGCACTTGCCGGGCATGACCACTGCCACTTTGTATGACCCATTGCGCAGCACCGAGACACCGTTGAGTGGCACCAATGGACTGGACGTACCGGTCAAGCCGAACCTGCAAATTCTGTTATGGGATTGAAGCCACCCATGCGCATCCTCTGGATCCTGCCCTACTCGCCTTGGCCCGCTACCAGCGGCGGCAAGACGCGCCAGTTTCATTTGCTGCGCAGCCTGGCGGCACGCGGGCACCGGATCACCTTGCTGCTGCATGACAAGCACGCAGTATCGCTGACGGATCGCCAGGTGCTGGAAGCCTTTCTGGAACAACTGATCATCGTCCCGCGCCGCCCCGTGCGCAGCCTGAAAACCCTGGTGGCCGGATTGTTTGCGCCCTACCCGCTGCTGGCCAGCGTGAATGGCCTGTCGGGCCCGCTGCAAGACACCTTCGAGCAGTTGCTCAACGAACATTGGGACGTGGTGCAGATCGAACACACCTACACCTTCCAGCCCTACGAAGATGCGCTGGCACGTCACTCCCAGCCGTTTGTGCTGACCGAACACAACGTTGAATCGTCGCTCGGGGCCGCCACCTACGACCGCTTTCCGCGCTGGGCCCTGCCGTTCATTCGCTACGACCAATGGCGCTACACCCGCTGGGAACGCCGGGTGATGCGCCAGGCAGCGCAAGTGGTGGCGGTGACCGACGTCGACGCCCAGACCCTGGCGCAGATTGCCGGTAAACCCGTGCCGGTGGTGGTCAACGGTGTGGACTGCGCGCACTTCGCCTCCGCCCGGCCAGACCCGACAACCCGCCGTGTGCTGTTTCTGGGCAACTATGAATACGCGCCCAATGTCGATGCCATCGAATGGGCGCTGGATGAAATCCTGCCGAAGGTCTGGGCCCGCTGCCCCGACGCGCGCATGAGTGTGTGCGGCTTCGGCATGCCGCAAAGCTGGCGCGAACGCTGGAAAGACGGGCGTATCGAATGGCAGGGTTTTGTCCCCAACCTGTTGGCCCTGCAATCCAGTTGCTCGGTGTTTTTGGCGCCGTTGCGGCACGGTGGCGGCTCCAAGCTCAAGGTGCTTGAAGCCCTGGCCGCCGGCCTGCCGCTGGCGAGCACCGACCAGGGTGTGTCCGGGCTGGACCTGGTGGAAGGCCTGGACTACCTCGGCGGCCAGAGCGCCGACAGCCTGGCCGATGCGGTGGTGCGCCTGCTGCAACAACCTGAACTCGCCGCACCGATGGGGGAAGCCGGGCGCGCCTATGTGCGCCGCGCCCACGACTGGAGCGTCGCCGCCAGCCAGTTGGAGCAGGTGTACGCCCACCTGTCGCCCCTGAGCCAAAAGGAGCCGGCATGCGCATAGGCCTCGATTACCGCACCGTCGGTACCTCGCCGCAATCGGGCATCAGTCGCCAGGTGTACGCCCTGGAAGACGCCCTGCACGCCATGCCCGGCGTCGAGCTTGAGCGCTTTACCGTTGCGCCGCTGGGGGATGAGCTGCGCCTGAGCGCTCACTGCCCGGACTGGGGCTGCGCCAAGACTGCCATGCACCAGCCCCATCAGCGCCTGCGTTTCGAGGCGGGGTTCTTGCCCAAGGCCCTGCGCAACGAGCACATCGACCTGTACATCAGCACCTTCAACATGGGCCTGCCGCTGCCGCCCAAACCCAAGGGCCTGCGGACCGTGGTGCTGCTGCATGACCTGTTTCAGATCACCCTGGACAACTACCATGCCAACCGCCTGAAGGCGCTGATCTACAAGACCAGCGATCGCCTGTCGATCACCTATGCCGTGCACACGGCCGACCGGGTGTGGACGCCCTCGCAGTACAGTGCCGATGAAACCGCGCGGCTGTTTCCCAAGGCGGCGGGCAAGATTCGGGTGTTGCCCAACCAGGTGGTCGGCTTTGTCGGCTTGCCGGCGGACCTCTCGGCCCGGCAACTGCCCGAGCGCTATTGGCTGCTGGTGGGCACCCGGGAATTGCGCAAGAACGTGCCGTTCCTGGTAGAGGCCTGGCAGCAGGCCCGCAGCCAATCCCCCAGCGTGCCGGAACTGGTGCTGGTGGGCAGCCTGGAGCATTTGCCCGAAGCCCAACGCAGCTATCCGGGGATACGCGCGTTGAGCGGCGTGTCCGATGCCGAGTTGCACGGGCTCTATCGCAAGGCCTCGCGCCTGTGGCAGCCTTCTTATGCGGAGGGCTTTGGTTTGCCGGTGATCGAAGCCCTGAGCGTCGGCACCCCGGTGGCGGTGGCCAGCGGCACCTCGCTGGATGAAATCACCCCGCCGCTGGCGCCACGTTTTTCACCCACCGACGGCGCAGCGCTGGTGCAGTTGATGCTGCACCTGGCCGACCAACCCGTCGAACAGCCACCTGAACAGTTACGCAGCTGGGCCGAACGTTTCAACCACCAGGCCTACCGTCGGCGCCTGGCCGAACTGATCGAGGAATTGAATTGAGAATCTCACTGAGTAGCCTCGTCGCCATCCTCTTCGGCCTGCTGTTTGGTGGGTTGATCCTGTTTCTTTCCCCGGCCAAGGCCGTGCTGGCGGTGATCGGCCTGGCCGCTGCCGTGACGATTTTGCGGTTCCCGTTCTGGGGCCTGCTGCTGTTCGCCCTGGTGGCAACGTTCATGCCCTACTCCACCCTCAACCTGGGGATTCGCAGTACGGTCAGCGAAGCGCTGATCGCCCTGACCTGGGCGGCGGTGATCTGGCACGGTTTCCTCTCGCGCCTGCCGGCTGCGCCACCGCTGTCGCGGCGCCCTACCGACCGCATGTTGATGTGGCTGATGATCTTCACCGTGGTGCCGTTTATCGTCGGCCAGGTCAGCATCACTGCCGAGGCCAGCGGCCTGGCGAACTGGTTGCGCTGGTTGCTGAACCTGTCGGTGCTGTTCCTCGCCGCCAAGCTTTTGGTTGAACAGAAGAACCGCGAAGCCCTGGTGATCGCCTTGTTGCTGGGCACCCTGGCGATGCTGGTGATGTCCATCGGCGTATTTATCCGCTCGCGCTCGGCCTCGGGCATGTTGCCGATCCTGACCTTGATGAACTACGGCAGCCTCGACACCCTGTCCCTGGGCCTGGGTGCCATGGCGTCGCGGATGGGCTCGCCATGGATGCACCCGAATGCCACCGGCGGGATCATGGCGCTGCTGCTGCCGTTGGCGTTCTGCTACGGCATCACCAACACCGGCTGGAAACGCGGCCTCGGCCTGGGCGTTGCCTGCCTGGGTGCGGCAGCCCTGCTGTTGGCCAGTAGCCGGGGGGCGATGGTCAGCCTGGCGCTGGTACTGATCTGGATGGCGTCGCGCCGGGTGCCCTACACCGGGCGTTTGCTGATGATCGGCGTGGCGTTGGCCGTGGCGCTGGTGCTGTCGTACCCACCGCTGCAGGAACGTCTGGCGACGATCTTTTCGGCGCAGAACGCGAGTACCGAAGTGCGCTTCGACGAATACCGGATGTTCCCTCAGGCCGTGGCCAGCTACCCGCTGGGTATCGGCTTCAAGGTTGACCCTCCGGTACCGGGCACGCACTTGCTGGGGATCTCCAACCTGTGGCTGAACTTCGTCTACAAGACCGGCGTGATCAGCATGCTGCTGTTTATCGCCGTGACCTGGCGCTGGTGGCGCGAGTCCCGGCCGGAGATCGGCCCGATCCGCCTGACCAAGGACAACGCGATCTGGCTGGGCAGCACGGCGGGGATTCTGTCGGCACTGGTCAGCGGTTTTTTTGACCACTACTTCAGCTTCGCCCTGGTGATGATTGCGCTGTTCTGGCTGATGGTGGGGATCAACGTGCTGGAGGCGCGGCGACTGTTTCCGGCGCGCCTGCCAAAGGCCAAGACCGTGTCCTACCGCAAGCCCGTGCTCGATAGCGTCGGGCCCTAGGCATGCTGGGATCGGCGTTCTGGTTGACCCTGGCGACCTTGCTGGGGCTGTGCCTCGGGTTTGCCCGTGAGTGGTTGTTGGTGGCGGCCTGGGGTGCGGGCGAGCGCAGCGATGCGTTTCTGATCGCGCTGTTTTTGCCCGAAGCGTTGCGCATGTCGCTGGCCGGGGGGGTGCTGAGTGCCGCCGCCCTGCCGCTGTACCTGCAACGCAAGGACGGCGAGCGCCTGGACTGGCTGGCGGTGTTGTTCCCGGCGCTACTGCTGATCGCCCTGGTGACCAGCCTGCTGCTGACGGTGCTGGCGCCATGGCTGGTGCAACTGCTCGGCCCGGGGCTGGCGGCGACGGCCACCAGCCTCGCCAGCAGCAACTTGCAGATTCTCGCCTGGAGCGTGCCGGGGCTGATGCTGCATGCGCTGTTCAGTATCCCGCTACAGGCCAACGAGCGCTTTGTGGTCGCAGGGCTCGGCTCGTTGCTGTTCAACCTGCCACCGGTGACCTACCTTGCCCTCGCCGGTACCGCCACGCAACCGCACTCGCTGGCACTGGCCTGCCTCACCGGCAGCCTGCTGATGCCGCTGGCGCTGTTGCCGTCGATGCTGCGCCTGGGCTGGCGGCCGTGGCGGCTGAGGGCTTCAACACTGGAATTACGCGAGCTGGGCGCACGCATAGGCCCGCTGCTTTTAAGCAACGGCGCCAGCCAGGGTTTGGCGTTGATTGAACGGCTGGTGGCGTCCTTGCTGGGTGAAGGCGCGGTGACCTGGGTCAACCTGGCCCGCAAGCTGATGAACTTGCCGTTGATTGCCCTGATGAGCCTTAACCAGGTGCTGCTGGGCATGATGAGCCGCCGCCAGGGCGATGAGCGCCTGGCCCTGCTCAAGCGCGGCGTGGAAACCGCCAGCCTGCTGACCCTGCCGGCCGGCGTCGGCCTGGTGGCGGCGGCGCCAAGCCTGGTGGGGTTGCTGCTGCCGGCGCAGTCGGTGGATTCGCCGTTGCCGCTGCTGTTGGCCTGGTTCGCCGTGCCGCTGGTGTTCGGCGCCTGGAATGCCCTGCTGGCGCGCTACGCCTATGCCGCCGGCGACACCCGCCAGCCGCTGCGTTGCGAGCTGTTGGGGAGCCTGGTGAACGTATTGTTGCTGGGTGTGCTGCCGTTTGTGTTTGGCCTGGCGGGCATCCCGCTCGCCGCCCTCGCCGGGGTGCTGTGCACCGCGTTGCTGTTGATGCAACGCCAGGGCTTGCTCGGCGCCCTGCCCTGGAAGTGGCACTGGGTGTTGAGTGGGCTGGTGATGGGTTTGGCCGCGTTGGTGTTGTTTCGGATTCAAGGTATTTGGCTGCAGCTGGGGTTGAGCACCCTGGCTGGGGCCGTGGTGTTGCTGGGCATGGGCCTGTGGCTCAAGCCGTGGCGCAAGGCAGATTTATAGAGTGGGAGCAGTCAGGTGAAAAAACGCTGGATTCAAATGGATATTGCCAAGGGCATTGGCATCCTGATCATCGTGTTCGGGCACGGCTGGTTCGTGGAGCATTCCCCGAACTTGCTGTACCCGATACTCGCGGTCTTCATCCTGCCGCTGTTCTTCTTCCTCTCCGGGGTGTTCTTCAAGCCCGAGCAGCCGTTTGTTGAAATGGCGGTGCGCAAGGCCGATGCCCTGCTCAAGCCGTTCTTCACCACGATGCTGGTGTACGTATTGGTGCGCGACATCCTGCGCGGCCAACCGCTGCTGCCCGACATTGGTGGCGTGCTCTACGCCTCGGTGGACACCCTGCCGTGGCAGGCCTTGTGGTTTTTGCCGCACTTCTGGGTAGCGATACTGTTTGGCTGGGTGATGCTGCGGCTGATGCAACGCCTGGGCCTGTCCCTGGTGTGGAGTTGCGTGGTGGTGGGCGTGCAGTTGCTGCTGGGGGTCTGGACCCTGGACTGGTTCTGGCAGGTACCGATCACCATCGGCGGCCAGACCTGGACGATGCCGGGGCTGCCCTTCAGCCTGGACGTGACGCTGATCAGCAGCACCTATTTCATCCTCGGCTACCTGCTGCGGGACATTCTGCGCAAACACCAGAGTTCGCTGCTGAGCATGGTGGTGGCGCTGGTGGTGTACTTCGCGATTTTCATCCCGACCTGGGACACCATGGACCTGGCTCAACGCCGCTATGACCATTGGCTGTGGACGAGTGCCCTGGCGGTGATCGGTGTGTACATCTGCTGGGCGCTGGCCGGGTTGATGATGACGTCTGCGGTGCTGACCCGCGCCATGACTTACATCGGACAGTCGACACTGATCCTGTTGATTTTCCACGGCGAGATCCAGCACAAGACCATTGCCCTGCTGCAGCACCTGGGGTTGCCGGATGTGGCGGCGGCGTTTATCGGGCTGGTGGTGGCGGTGGTGGTGCCGTTGATGATCGGCGAAGTGATCAAGCGGGTGGCCTTCCTGCGGTTTTTCTACTTCCCGTTCCCGGTGCGCAAGGCGCCGGTGGTGGCCGGGGAAAAGCCTGGGGCATAAACCCCAGGCCTGCGGCCCCTAGAAGTCGTACTTGAGGCTGGTCATCAGGTTACGCGGCGCACCATACATCCCGTGGTTGCCCGCGTAGCTGAGGTACTCCCGGTCAAACAGGTTGTTGAGGTTGACCGACGTGCTCAGCTTGGGCGTTATGTCGTAGCGCACCAGCAGGTTGGCGATCGCATAGCTGCCTTGGCTGAAGGTGTGCAGGTCCTCCCCCACCTTGCTCTGCCAGTTCACCCCACCGCCCACGGTGAGCCTGTTCAAATCACCCGGCAGGCGGTACGTGGTGAAGGTCTTCAAACTCTGGCGCGGCAAGGTGGTGACGATGCGCTTGTCGTCGGCATCGGTGCTCACCGCGTATGCGTAGCCGGCGGAGGCTTGCCAGCCTTCGGCGAGTTCACCGCTGAGTTCCAGCTCCACGCCTTCGGTGGTGGTGCCTTTCTCGTTGCGATAGGTATTGCCGCCCGGGGTATCGATCCAGATCGCCAGGTTGTCCTGTTCCAGCTTGAACAAGGCCAGGCTGGTGTTGAGCTGCTCATCGAAGAAGCTGCCCTTGAGCCCCACCTCGTAACCTTTGCCCTCCATCGGTTCCAGGGGCTTGTTGTTGATGTCCCGCACCCACGTCGCCTGGGGGTTGAAAATCTTGGTGTAGCTGGCGTACGCCGACCAGTGCTCGGTGAGGTCATACACCACCCCGGCGTAAGGAATGTAGACCCCGGTTTGCGATTCATCGGTACGGGTCGCATCGCCCACATACGGCCGGTCCCGGGTTTCACGCTTCCAGTCGATCACCCGGCTGCCGAGGATCACGCTGAGGTCATCGGTGACCCGCAGCCGCGTGCTCAGGTACGCCGCGTACTGGCTCTCGTCTGCCGAGGATTTGCCGGTGACGTTGAAGTCAGGCTTGGCCGAATGCCCATCCCAGGTGAACAGATTGTCGATCGCGCCCGCCGGCGAGCCGGAATAGTCGTAGTGCCAGCCACCATAGCTGGGCACGCTTTCGCGGTATTTGGACAGGGTGACACCGGCGATCAGCTCATGCTCGCGCCCCAGCAAGTCGAACGGCCCGGTGGCATAAAGGTCGAGGTTGTCCTGACGCGGGGTGCCCGAGAAACGCACCGGCAACTGGGTGGTGCCGCTGCCGTCACTGTTGAGGGAACCGTTGACGTAATTGAAGACCTCGTCGAACTGGTTTTCGCTGTGGGTGAATTCGGCTTTGGCACTCCAGCCGTTATCGAACTTCTGCTCGATGGAGGTGAAGAAACTGGTTTGTTCGTGATCATTGTAGGACCAGGCCGGCGCGGTGTTCAGCGAGCGGCCGAGGTTGGTTCGCGAGCCATCGGCAAAGCGTGTGGGCAAGCCGGAACGGGCCGGCGAGTCGACGTCGGTGCGCAGGTAACTGAAGCCCAGGGTCAGCAACGTGTCTTCGCTCAAGTCGAATTCGGTGATGCCATAGAGCAGTTGGGTTTCCTGTTTGTAGCGGTCGATCCAGGCGTGTTCGGTCTTGTAGTCCGCCACCAGCCGCCCGCGTACGTTGCCGGTCTCGGTCAGCGGGCCGGACACGTCGAAGCCGCTGCCATAACGGTCCCAGTTACCCGCCTCGGCCGTCACGCTGGCCCGGGCTTGCGCCGTCGGGCGTTTGCGAATCAGGTTGATGGTGGCCGAGGGGTTGCCCATGCCGCTGATCAGACCGGTGGCGCCGCGCACGATTTCCACCCGGTCGTACATGGCCATGCTTTGGGTGTAGTTGTCCATGCGGGTGACGGTGGGCACGCCGTCGATTTCGAAGTTCTGGATCTGAAACCCCCGGGAGAAATAGCCGTCGCTTTCCGAGCCCAGGCCGTCGCGCAATACGATGATGCCAGGAGTGGCGTCGAGGGTATCGCTGAGGGTGCTCAGGCGTTGATCGTCCAGGCGTTGGCGGGTCATCACCGTGAGCGATTGCGGGGTTTCCCTGGGAGTGAGGTTCAGGCGCGTCGAGCTGCTGGAGGACTGGGTGGTGTAGGAGCCGGTGCCCTCGGTGGTCGAGCCCGGGGCCTTGCCGGAGATTGACACGGTGCCCAGCTGCAAGGCCCCGCCGGTGGGGCGCGGCTCCAGGGAATAGCTTTCACCACTGCCGCGTACGGCTTGCAGGTCGGTGCTGCCGAGCAGGATCGCCAGGCCGCTGTCCAGGTCATGCAGCCCTTGCAGGCCGGCGCTGGTCTTACCCTCGGTGAGCGCCGCCGGGTACGACAGCAGGATATGCGTGACCTGGCCAAACTGGTTCAGCGCACCCGCCAGGGAACCCGGCTTGATATCGAACCTGTATTGCTCAGCCGCCTGTACCCACGCCGGCGCCAGCAGCACCGGTGCTGCCATGGTCAGGCCGGCAATGCCCCGAACCATTGCAACGGCCAATGTCTTCTTCAATGTTGTACGTATCGGTTGCCGCGCTTGCATACCTTGCTCCCCAGTAAAGTTGGCTTCTGGGGATACGAGTCTCGTGAGAAACGCAAACGGACCACCCTCGGGCAAAAAATAAATTCAGACCGCGTGACGGCGCGGCTTCAAGGTGACCCAGAAACGCGTGAAATGGGCCACGTCCAGCTTCAGGGTTTGCCCCAGTGTCGTGAGGATGCGGTCGGTGTCGCCCAACGGAAATGTGCCGGACACCCGCAGGTCACTCACGGCCGGATCACAGGCCAGGTGGCCACGCCGGTAGCGGCTCAGTTCATGGAGGAAGTCTTCCAGGCGCCGCCCCTGGGCGACCAGCATGCCGCGACTCCAAGCCAGTTCGCCGTCGCGCTGGGGCCTGCGAGCCAGCAGTGTGTTAGCGTCGAAACTGATGATTTCCCCGGGTTGCAGACTGATGGTGCCCATGGGGATTTGCGCCGAAAGCACACCCTGGTCGGCGCCCAGTTGGGTGAAGCCACCACGCTGGCGAATGCTGAAGCGACTGGCGGTGGCACGGGTCAGGCCTTCGGCGGTTTTTACCCACAGGGGGCGCGTATCCGCCGGGTTGGGCAGCACCAGGATTTCGCCACGCAACAGGCTGATCTGCCGAACGTCCTCGGTGTATTTCACGTCGATGGCCGTGTCGGTATTGAGCTGGACTTCGGTGTTGTCCGCCAGGTCGATACGCCATTGTTCGCCGACACCGGTGCTGTACTCGCTGGTCCAGTGCTGCACCAAGGGTGTATCCCGGGCCGCCCATGCCACGCTGCCGGCTGCCAGTAGCAGCGCAAGGTTCTTGATCACCCGGCGCCGCGACAAAGCCGGCAGCAGTGCCGCATTCACCAAGGCCTGGTGAGCCGGCGCACGCACGTCGTGCATGCGCTGAAAAAATCGTTGCGAATGCTGCCACGCCAGCTCATGGGCCGGGTCTTGCTGGCACCAGGCAAGCCAGGCGGCACGGGTCTGTTCGCTGACATCCGGCGATTGCAATTCCAGTTGCCAATGCATGGCCTGCTCGGCCACCTCCAGGGACAGTGGCGAAGGTTTCATCAGCGCTGGCTGTCCAGCAGGATGCACTGGGCGCCGGCCTTGACGATGTAGCGCTTGACCGTGGTGATGCTCGCGCCGAGGCGCTCGGCAATTTCGCCGTGGCTCAGGCCATCGAGTTGCGACCAGAGGAATGCCTGGCGCACCGGCAGCGCCAGGCGGCTGAGTACTTCGTCGAGGGCAGCCAGGGTTTCGAGGAGGATCCACTGGGTTTCGGCGCTGGGGGCCGACTCTTCCGGCAACAGGGCCAGGGCCTGCATATAGGCCTTTTCGAGTTTTTGCCGGCGAAAGTGATTGGACAGCACGCTCTGCGCGACCTTGGCCAGAAAGCTGCGGGGCGCCAGGACTTCAAGCGGCTGGTTCTTGGCGAGCAAGCGCAGGAAGGTGTCCTGGGCCAGGTCGGCGGCGCTCTGCGAGCAATTCAAGCGACGCCACAGCCACTGCTGCAACCAGCGGTGTTGCTGCTGGTAAAGCGTGGCCAGGTCAGTGGGAGTTGTCGCAGGAGTCGGGGACATGAAAGGCGCGCAGAGTGCAAATGATAACGCTTATCATATGACTCATGACGCCAGCGCTGCAAGTTTCTACCGCAAGGGCCGGCTGGCGGCCACTTGCGGGTGTTCAATCATCCAGTGCCGGTTGGGGCGCTGGATGCTTGGTGTTCTTGCCGGCCTTGGCGCCAGGCTTGGCAGCCGCCGGGGCCGCGGGTTCAGGCTCGGCCGGGGCAGCCAGGTCCTTTTCCGCCTGGGGCATCTGGTCAATCGCGCTGAAGAAATCCGCCAGGTTGAGGGTGTCCGGCGGCACGGTCTTCTCGAGTTTCTTCTCGCCGTCCTTGCCCACCAGAATCACTTTGGTGCCACTGCCGGCACCCAGCTTGAGTGCACGGATCAGCGCGTTGGTTTCAGGCGGCGCGAGCTTCTTGTTGTCCTTTGCGTCCTTGGCGAACTTCTCGCCCTCGGCACCGATGCTGCCGAAGGACACGGTGTAGAGCACCATGTTGCGCTCTTCAAAGGACTGCTTGTTGGCAGGCTCGTCCAGCTGTTTCTTGAGGGTGGCCAACGTCGGGTTACCGGAGTCGAGTTCCACCACCACCAACGGGCGTGACTTGCCCAGGTCCTGCTTGAGCGGATTGAGATCATCCGCGGCCAGCAGCGGCCCCGTAAAAGCCATCAAGGTAGCCAGGGTCAGCGACCGGATGAGCATGCACACCTCCTTTGAATTCGATGCAGGGTTCTTGAGTTTCATGTCTGCGACAGTCAAATTCAAGGATGATTCCTACGACAACTTCAGAAAGCGTAGGTCAGGACGCCCGCGAAGCAAGGCGTTTAGCCACCTTACGCCTCATTGTTTCTTTTGATTGCGGATGCTCACCGCGGCCAGTGTCGGGCAAACACCGGCGCTACGTCGGGGTCGGTATCCACCTGTGCCAGCACCCGGGCGAACCCAGGCCGCGATTGCTGTAGCGCCTCACGCCCTCCCGCCCATCGCGACACCGCCGCAGCCATGACCCCCAGTGCATTCGGCCCCTGCGCCGGGGTGAACAGTTGATCGGCAAATTGATCGGCAAACACTTCCCAGGCCCCATGCAGGCGGCGACGGGTGCCGCTGACCAGCTGTTCATGCTGCTGCGCTTCGGCGCTGTCGGTCCAGCGTTCCGGGTAGTCGATGATGCCGATCGCCGAATAACAGTTGGCCGCGATGTACACCAGGCCACGAATGACTTGGGTAGGCGCCTCGGGCAGCAGGCCGGAGGCAGGAAATTGCAGGCCGAGGTGAATCAGGATCGCCGCACTTTCGGTCAACACGCTGCCATCGGGCAGTTGCAGGGTAGGAATTTGCTTGAGCGGGTTGATCCGCGCCAGGGCCTCGCTGCCCGCGCTGTGCTCCCAGGAGCAGGCGTCAACCTGACGCCACTCAACACTGCAACGCTGCAGGGCGATTTCGATGATGCACGAGCCGGTGCCTTGGGTTCCGTAAAGGGTGTACACGGTGCCGAGCCTCCTGGCAGTGGGTTGAGGTGTTAGGCTAGGCCGTTCAATCGTTCAACGGGAAGCCATCATGCACAGTAAACGCGTCACGATCGAAGACTGGGACGGCGACGGCGCCATTCGCCTGCCAGACGAAGCCTTGCAGGAGTTGGGGCTGGATGTGGGCGACACGCTGTATATCGTCGAGACCTATGTGGGCACGCAGAAAGGCTTTGTGTTGTCGACCACACCGAAAATCGCCGACCGGATGGATGAGTTGGTGGAGGAGTTGAGCCACAAGCCCTGAGGCTTGCGGCAACCCTCAGTAAGCCAGCTTGGCCAGCAAACCCGCCTTCACCTGCGGCCATTCCGGATCAATGATGCTGAAGCGCACCGAGTTGCGCTTGCGGCCATCGGGCATGATGCGTTCGTGGCGCACGATCCCTTCCTGTACCGCACCGAGGCGCAGGATCGCGGCCCGGGATTTCTCATTCAGTTCATCGGTGGTGAACTGCACCCGCACACAGTCCATCACTTCAAACGCGTGGGTCAGCAGCAACAGCTTGGCCTCGGTGTTGACCCCGGATTTCTGCACCGACTGGCTGATAAAGGTGTGGCCGATCTCCAGCTTGCGGTTGACCCGGTCGACCTTCCAGAACCGCGTGCTGCCAACGACCTCACCGGTGTCACGACGCACGATGACGAACGGCATCATGGTGCCTGCCTCACGCCCGGCCAGGGCGACGTCCACGTATTTTTCAACGGTGTCGGGGCCCGGCACGTTGGTCACTTTGAGGTTCCACAATTGCCCGTCGGCAGCGGCCTGTACCAGCGCGGCCGCGTGTTCGCGTTGCAAGGGGCGGAGTTCGACCGTGGTGCCGGTCAGGGTGATTTCAGTCATGGGAGCGCTGCGCTGTCGGGTGGTCGTCAGTGGCCAAGATTGCAGGCTCTGGCCACGTGAAGGCAAGCCGTTTTAGAACAAGCCCATCTGGCCACCCACCAGGGTGCCGAAGTCGTCGTTTACAAACGGCAGGATCGCATCCGCCACCGGCTGCAGTTGCCGGGTGACGTAGTGGTCGTAGTCGATCGGCGCCTGGCGCACTTCCAGCGGTTCCGGGCCGTTGACGGTGATCACGTAGCGGATCCAGCCACCGTTCTGGTACTGGCGCGGGCGGCCCTGGCGGTCGTTGTATTCGTCGGCGAGCCGCGCGGCACGCACGTGGGGCGGCACGTTGCGTTCATAGTCCCCCAGTTGCCGGCGCAGGCGTTTGCGGTAGATCAGCAGGTCGTCGAGCTCACCGTTCAAGGTGCGGCGTACGTAGTCGCGCACGTAGTCCTGATGAGGCTCGCGGTGGAAGATGCGCTGGTAGAGTTCCTGCTGGAATTGCCGGGCCAGGGGCGACCAGTCGCTGCGCACGGTTTCCAGGCCTTTGTAGATCATTTCTTCGCTGCCGTCGGCGCGGGTGACCAGGCCGGCGTAGCGCTTTTTGCTGCCCTCCTCTGCGCCGCGAATGGTCGGCATCAGGAAGCGGCTGAAGTGGGTTTCGTATTGCAACTCCAGGGCGCTTTGCAGGCCGAACTCATTCTGCAGGCGCTCGCGCCACCAGGTGTTGACGTGTTGCACCAGGTCCAGGCCGATGCGCGTGGCGTCTTCCTGGGAGTGGGCGCCGCCGAGCCAGACGAAAGTGGAGTCGGTGTCGCCGTAGATCACTTCATAACCCCGGGCTTCGACCAGTTCGCGGGTCTGGCGCATGATCTGGTGGCCGCGCAGGGTGATGGACGACGCCAGCCGGGTGTCGAAGAAGCGGCAACCGCTGGAGCCGAGTACGCCGTAGAAGGCGTTCATGATGATCTTCAGGGCCTGGGACAGCGGCGCGTTGTGTTCGCGCTTGGCCACTTCCCGGCCTTCGGAAACCCGCGCGACAATCGATGGCAGGCAATGCCGGGTGCGGGAAAACCGTGCACCGCGAAAGCCTTCCACCGACTCACTGTCTTCGGGGTGACGCAGGCCTTCGATCAGGCCCACCGGGTCAATCAGAAAACTGCGGATGATCGACGGGTAGAGGCTTTTGTAGTCGAGCACCAGCACCGATTCGTAGAGGCCCGGGCGCGAATCCATGACAAACCCGCCAGGGCTGGCCTGGGGTGGTTTGTCTCCCAGGTTCGGCGCGACGAACCCCTGTCGGTGCATCAGCGGCATGTACAGGTGAGTGAACGCGGCCACTGAACCGCCGTTGCGGTCCGCCGGCAGGCCGGTGACGCTGGCCCGCTCCAGGAGGAATTTCAGCAGCTCGGTCTTCTCGAAAATCCGCGTCACCAGCTCGCAGTCCTTGAGGTTGTAGCGCGCCAGTGCGGGCTTGTCCTCGGCGAACATGCGGTTGATTTCGTCCATGCGCTGGTACGGCGTAGAGATCGATTTGCCTTCGCCGAGCAAGGTCTGGGCGACGTTTTCCAGGCTGAAGGATTCAAAACTCCAGGTCGCCGACCGCAGGGCTTCGATGCCATCGATGATCAGCCGCCCGGCCGCCGCGGCGAAGTAGTGATTGCGGCTGCCGTGTTCGCGCCAGCCCATGGCATCGCCGCCACGGCCCAGCAACAGCGGCACGTTCAGGCGCTGGGCATGTTCGTGCAGCACACGCAGGTCGAACTGCACCAGGTTCCAACCGATGATTGCATCGGGGTCATAGGTGGCGAGCCACTGGTTCAGACGCTCGAGCAATTCGGCGCGGGTGTCGCAGTAGTCGAGCTTGAAGTCCACCGCGTCGGTTTTGTTCGGTGGGCCGAGCATGTACACCTGGCGCTCGCCGCAGCCTTCGAGGGCGATGGAATACAGGTCGCCCTGGGCGGTGGTCTCGATGTCCAGCGATACCAGCTTGAGGGGCGGGCGGTAGTCCGGCGCGGGTTTCATCTGCGCCTCCACCAGCATGCCGCCCTCGCCCGGCGTGCCGCCGAACCACACCGGTGCGGTGATGAAGCGTTCCATCATGTAGCGATCGGGTGGGCGCACATCGCCTTCGTAGACGTCGATGCCGGCTTTGCGCAGGCGTTTTTCCAGGTCCATCAATTGACGATGTTGTTGGGTGTAGAGGCCGAGCACCGGGCGATGGTGGAAGTCGCAGAGCGCCAGGTCGCGCCACTCGACGCCGCGCTCACCCTTGAGCTGCAGCTCCGCCGGCTTGCGATGGGCCTGGGGGATAAACATCACGGAGGTCTGCACCGGCAAGCGCACACACCTGGGGCCTTGATCGGTAGCCAGCCAGAAACTGACCTCCGTGCCCGCCGGGGTGTCGCGCCAATGCCGGGTCAGGACAAACCCCTGCTGTAAATCCACCTTGCCACACCTCAAGAATCACTTTCAGGGCGTGATTCTACTCGGCCTGTGACAAGGCGCGGCGATTTAACGGAAATGACCTACGCGTACGCAGACAGCAATCTCACAAACTTGTTGCAGAATGTTAATGACAATTACTATCATTCGTACCGGAGTCGTATCCGCGCAGCGAGGACGCGCAACGTTGTTGCCCTTTTCCTCACAGTGACGGTTCGCCGTCAGGATCGACCATGCCCACTTCCACCCGTTTGGCTGTGCCGTTTCGCCCTACCCTGCTCGCCCTTTGCTGCTCCCTGAGCCTCGTCGCTCACGCCGCCACCCCAGAAGCTCCGCAGGATGCGAACAACCGTCAGGACGGCAAGGCGCTGGAATTGGGTGCCACCACCATCAGCGCCGACGCGGTTACGCCTAACGCCCTGCCCCCGGTGTATGCCGGCGGCCAGGTCGCTCGCGGCGGGCAACTGGGGGTGCTGGGTAATCAGGACATCATGGACGTGCCCTTCAGCATGTCGTCCTACACCGAAAAACTGATCCGTGACCAGCAGGCCGAAAACGTCGGCGATGTGCTGCTCAACGATTCGTCCGTGCGCCAGGCGTCGGGCTATGCCAACCAGGCCCAGGCCTTTGTGATCCGTGGCCTGCCGCTCAACGGCGATGACATTTCGTTTAACGGGCTGTACGGCATCCTGCCGCGCCAGATCATGTCCACCGACGCCCTGGAACGGGTTGAAGTGTTCAAGGGCCCCAACGCCTTTATCAACGGCGTGACGCCCGGCGGCTCCGGGATTGGCGGCGGTGTGAACCTGCAACCCAAACGCGCCGATGATGTACCGTTGCGCCGCTTCAGCACCGACATCAGCAGCGATGGCCGGGTTGGCGAGCACCTGGATATCGGCCAGCGTTTTGGTGAAGACAATCGCTTTGGCGCGCGGGTGAATATTTCCCAGCGTGAAGGCGATACCGGCATTGATGATGAAAGCCAGCGCTCGAAGCTGTTTGCGGTTGGCCTGGACTATCGCGGTGATGCGCTGCGTTTGTCGGGGGATTTTGTCTACTCCAAACAGCAGATCAATGGCGGCCGGAATACCGTGTTGCTGGGCCAGAACCTGACCCATATCCCCAACGCGCCTTCGGCCGACACCAACTACGCGCCGAGCTGGGGCACCAGCAGCCTGGAAGACACCTTCGGCATGCTGCGCGCCGAATACGACCTGAACGACACTTGGACGGCCTACATCGCCGGCGGCGCCAAGCACACCAACGAAATCGGCCGCTACTCGTCCGTCACCCTTAATGACACCCTGGGCAACGCCACCGTCGCCGGCTCGCGCATCGCCCACCAGGAAGACAACACCAGCCTGATGGCGGGCCTGAACGGCAAGTTCCAGACCGGCTCGGTCAGCCACAAGCTGAACCTCGGGCTGACCGGAATCTGGGCCCAGACGCGCAACGCCTATGACTTCGACTTCACCGGCCACGCCAGCAATATCTATAACCCGGTGGACGTTGCCGAGCCGGTCAAGGGCGGCTCGGTGGGCGGCGACTTGAACGACCCGGGCATCACCGCCAAAACCTTCGCCCGCAGTGCGGCGATCTCCGACACCCTGGGCTTTATGGATGATCGCGTGCTGGTGACCGCCGGTTTGCGCCGCCAGGAACTGGTGGTTCAAGGGTATGCCTACGGGTCGGGGCCACGCACCGCCGATTACGACAAGTCGATCACCACGCCGGTGTATGGCCTGGTGTTCAAGCCGTGGGACCATGTGTCGTTCTATGCCAACCATATTGAAGGTTTGGCACAGGGGCCGACCGCGCCAACCACCTTTGGCACCGCCCAGGTAATCAACGGGAACCAGGCCTTTGCACCGGCTCGCTCCAAACAGAGCGAAGCCGGGGTCAAAGTCGACATGGGCACCTACGGCGCCACGCTGGGTGTCTACCGAATCGAGCAGCCAAGTGATGGCTATTCCCAGGTGACCGGCGTCGACGCACTCGGCAACCCCGTCGCGACTTACTTTCGCCAGGGCGACCAAATCAACAAAGGCGTAGAACTCAACGTCTTCGGCGAACCCATTGCAGGCCTGCGCTTGCTGGGCGGCGCCACCCTTATTCACACCGAACTCAAAGGCACCCAGAACGGCGCAAACGACGGCAACCGCGCCGTCGGCGTACCCAGCTTCCAACTCAACGCAGGCGTGGACTGGGATGTACCCGGCCTGCAAGGCGTGACCGTTGACGGCCGCATGCTGCGCACCGGTGGCCAATACGCAGACCAGGCCAACAACCTCAGCCTGCCCGCCTGGAACCGCTTCGACGTGGGCGCCCGCTACACCTTCAAGGTGGATCAGCGTGACGTCACCCTGGGCGCCACTGTGGAGAACGTCGCCAATACCAAATACTGGGAATCGGCACTCGGCGGCTACCTGACCCAAGGCGACCCGCGCGTGGCCAAGTTGTCGGCCAGCATCGACTTCTAACCAATCGATGTGGGAGCTGGCTTGCCTGCGATGCAGGCACCTCGGTGTGTCAGATGCACCTCGGTGATGCTATCGCAGGCAAGCCAACTCCTACAGAAAAGCAGATCTGCTTTCAGCCCTTTTGTTTGGCCGGATATTGGACAGCCGCGTGCCAACTGCGTAGTTTTTCACCCACTGCGCACAAGGACCCCGGCATGTCCCCTGACCTCACTTCCATCGAGCTGTTCCTCAAGGCGGTCAAGCTGGGCAATCTGTCCCGGGCGGCCGAGCAATCCCATCTCTCCCTCTCTGCCGCCAGCCGACGCCTGTCGCTGCTGGAGCAGCACTTCAAGGTCGCCCTGCTGACCCGCACCTCCACTGGCGTTTCACCGACGGCGGCCGGGGAGGTGTTGGCCCAGCATGCGCAGTCGATCCTGCGGGCGGTGGACGGCATGCACGCCGACCTCGCCGACTACGCCAAGGGCGCCACCGGACGGGTGTGCCTGTACGCCAACAGTTCGGCGATGAGCCAGGAACTGCCGCGCCAACTGACCCAGTGGAACACCTTGCACCCGGGCATCCGTCTGGACATTCGCGAAGAGCGCAGCCGGGAAATTCTCCAGGCGGTGCGCGACGGCGTGGCGGATGTGGGCATCGTCACCACCCGGCCCAGTGAAGAGCTGCGCTTTGAACCCTACTGCCAGGACCGCCTGTGCCTGATCGTACCCAACGACCACCCACTGAAAATGCGCCACGCGCGCTTTGAAGCGTTGCTCGGCTATGACTTCGTCGGCCTGGAAGACAACGCCGCCATCACCCCGCTGATTACCGAAGCCGCCGCCGCGATCGGCATGCCGTTGCGGCTGCGGATGCAGGTGCGCAGTTTCGAGGCGGTGTGCCGGCTGATCGCCGCCGGCCAGGGCGTGGGCGTGTTGCCACAGGGCGCGGTGCAGATTTTCCGCAAGGAGATGGCCTTGCGCTTTATCGAAATCGACGACAGCTGGGCCGACCGGCAGATGTACCTGTGCATGCGCAAGGAACAGCCTTCACTGACCAGCCTGGCGCTGTTCGACTACCTCTGCGCCAACCCGGCGTAAACCTTCGGCCTTCGAATTTTGCGAAGGCCGATTCCACAATAAGCAATTCCCCTGTTGCCGCAGCTGTGCCAAGAATGCCCCCGCCAGACCTTCCTATAAAAACAACACAGGAGACACGGCGTGTCCCAATCCCCCACCCGCTCCACCCACCGCATCGCCGTGATTCCCGGCGACGGCATCGGCCGCGAAGTGGTGCCCGAAGGCCTGCGGGTACTGGACGCCGTCAGCCGGCGCTTCGGTATTCACTTCCACTTCGACCACTTTGCCTGGTGCAGCGAGCACTACCTGGCCCACGGCACGATGATGCCCGATGACTGGGCCGAGCAGATCGGCAGCCATGACGCGATCTTCTTCGGTGCCGTCGGCGCGCCAGACATCATTGCCGACCACACCGCGGTGTGGGAGTCGCTGCTGAAGATCCGCCGCCAGTTCGACCAGTACGTGAATATCCGCCCGGTGCGCCTGATGCCCGGCGTGCCCTGCCCGCTGGCCGGCCGCGTGCCGGGGGACATCGACTTTATCGTGGTGCGGGAAAACACCGAAGGCGAATACTCCAGCGTCGGTGGGCGTATGTGGGAAGGCACCTCGCGGGAAATCGCGGTGCAAGAATCGATCTTCTCCCGGGAAGGCGTGGACCGCGTGGTGGACTACGCCTTCAAACTGGCGCAACAACGGCCCCGGAAAAACCTGGTGGCGGCGACCAAATCCAATGGCATCTCGATCACCATGCCGTTCTGGGACGAGCGGGTGAACGAGATTGCCCGGCGCTACCCGGACGTAAAAACCGCCAAGTTCCACATCGACATTCTGTGTGCGCACTTCGTGCAGCATCCCGACTGGTTCGATGTGGTGGTGGCCTCCAACCTGTTTGGCGACATCCTGTCCGACCTCGGCCCGGCGTGCACCGGCACCATCGGCATTGCGCCGTCGGCCAACCTCAACCCGGAGCGGCGCTACCCGTCTTTGTTTGAACCGGTGCACGGCTCGGCGCCGGACATTGCCGGGCTCGGCGTCGCCAATCCCATCGGGCAGATCTGGTCGGCCGCACTGATGATCGAGCACCTGGGTGACGGTGATCCGCTTTATCAGGAAGCCGCGGCGGCCATCGTGTCCGCCATCGAAACGGTGCTTGCCGAAGGCCCGCGCACCCGGGAAATGGGCGGCAGCGCCAGCACCGTCGAAGTGGGCCGCGCCATCGCCGAATGCGTCGCAGGGAACAGGAGCTGAACATGACCAACGCACATTACATCGCCAACCAATGGCAGGCCTCGACCTCGCGGGAAGACATTCCGGTGATCGACCCGAGCACCGGCGACACCTATTCGAGCATTGCCCGAGGTACGGCCGCCGATATGGATGCGGCGATCAGCGCCGCGCGTGAGGCGCTGGGGG
Source organism: Pseudomonas sp. IPO3778 (assembly GCF_013386825.1). Lineage (GTDB taxonomy): Bacteria > Pseudomonadota > Gammaproteobacteria > Pseudomonadales > Pseudomonadaceae > Aquipseudomonas. Next base: position 8,888 of record NZ_JACARC010000053.1, on the reverse strand, counting down.
AAACCTTCGATGGACCGTGGGGAAAATTGTCTGCCGTGGAGCGCAGTCGCCTGCTGGCCAAGCTCGGCGTGGCGGTGCTGGACCATCATGAAGAGCTGGCGCAGATCGAAGCGCGGGACACGGGCAAGGCGCTGAAAGTTGCCCGGGCCGATGCCACCGCCCTCGCCCGCTATTTCGAGTACTACGCCGGGGCTGCCGACAAGTTGCACGGCGAAACCCTGCCCTATCAGGCCGGCTACACGGTGCTGACGGTGCGCGAGCCCCACGGCGTGACCGGGCATATCATCCCGTGGAATTACCCGATGCAGATTTTCGGGCGCAGCGTCGGCGCGGCGTTGGCGGCGGGCAATGCGTGCGTGGTCAAGCCGGCGGAAGATGCCAGCCTGTCGTTGCTGCGCCTGGCGGAAATTGCCACCGAGGTGGGTTTTCCGGCCGGGGCGATCAATGTGGTCACCGGTTATGGCTACGAAGCGGGTGCGGCGTTATGCGCGCACCCGGGCATCGATCACATCTCGTTCACCGGCTCCACCGCCACCGGCACGGCAGTGTCGAAAGCCGCCGCCGAACGCCACTGCCCGGTGACCCTGGAACTGGGCGGCAAGTCGCCGCAACTGGTGTTCGCCGATGCCGACCTGGATGAAGCGCTGCCGGTGCTGGTGAACGCCATCGTGCAGAACTGCGGGCAAACCTGCTCCGCCGGCAGCCGCTTGCTGGTGGAACGCAGCATTTACGAACCCCTGCTGGCCCGCCTCAGCCAGCGTTTTTCCGAGCTGCGCGCCGGGCCTTCGGCGCTGGACCTGGACATGGGCCCGCTGATCAACCAGAAGCAGCAACGCCAGGTGCGGGAGTTTGTTCGCGAAGCCGAACAGGCCGGGATCACCGTCGCCGCGCGCGGCACGGTGGTGCCCGAGGCCGGCAGCGGCGGGTATTTCCAGGAAGCGGTGCTGTTTCGCGATGTGCCACCAGACAGCCGCCTGGCGCAACAGGAGGTCTTCGGCCCGGTGCTGGCGGTCATGCCCTTCGACGATGAAGCCGAAGCGATCCGCCTGGCCAACGGCACCGAGTTCGGCCTGGTGGCCGGCGTATGGACCCGCGACGGCGCCCGCCAAATGCGCCTGGCCCGCAAGCTGCGCTGCGGCCAGGTGTTTATCAATAACTACGGCGCCGGTGGCGGCGTTGAACTGCCATTTGGCGGGGTAAAGGCCAGCGGTTATGGCAGGGAAAAGGGCTTCGAGGCGCTGCTGGGCTTTACCACCTTGAAGACCATTGCGATCAAACACGGTTGATTCCTCACAACAACAAGAACGGAGAACACACCATGCGTTTAGCCAATAAAATTGCGATCGTCACCGGCGCCGGTTCGGGTTTTGGTGAAGGCATCGCCAAGACCTTTGCCCGCCAGGGCGCCAAAGTCATCGTCGCCGATATGAACGCGGTCGGCGGCCAGCGGGTGGTCAATGAAATCGCCGAAAGTGGCGGCCATGCGCATTTTATCGAGGTCAACGTGGCCAACGATGAAAGCATGGGCGCCCTGCTGCGCGGCACCCTGGAACAGTTTGGCGGCCTGGATATCGTGATCAACAACGCCGGCACCACCCACCGCAACCGGCCGATGCTGGAGGTCGACGAGGCCGAGTTCGATCGGGTGTTTGCGGTCAACGTCAAAAGCATCTTCTTGAGCGCCAAGCATTTTGTGCCGCACTTTCGCGGTCAGGGCGCCGGTGTGTTCGTCAACATTGCCTCGACGGCGGCGATCCGTCCGCGTCCGGGACTGGTCTGGTATAACGGCAGCAAGGGCGCAGTGGTGGTCATGAGCAAGACCATGGCGGCAGAGTTGGGGCCGGACAATATCCGCGTCAACTGCGTGAACCCGGTGGTGGGGGCCACGGCATTGCTCAGCGAATTCATGGGCGTGCCCGACACCCCGGAAAACCGCCAGAAGTTCATGGCAACCATTCCCCTGGGGCGCTTTTCCACCCCGCAAGACGTGGCCAACGCCTGCCTGTACCTGGCGTCGGACGAAGCGGCGTTCATTACCGGCACCTGCCTTGAAGTCGATGGCGGGCGCTGCGTGTAACTCACTCTCACAGGGACCGGAATTGCTATGTGTGATCTTCATAACAAGAACGAACCGAACACTAAACAATTGCTTGAAGGCCTGCCAAAGAACTGGGGTAAATGGGGACCGGACGACGAAGTCGGCGCCCTCAATTACCTGACTGAAGCCGAAGTACTGCGCGGAGTCGCCTCGGTGCGCCAGGGCAAGACCTTTACCCTGCAAGTGCAGATCGGCCACCCCGACGGCGACCCGATGTGGCCGGCACGCAACCCGTCGATGCGCTTCAACACCCTGGACCACAGCCACTACCACTTCGGCAAACAGCCCCACATGACCGGTGGCGCGGCGTACTCCGACGACGTGATCTTCATGCAACTGCAAGGCTCGACCCAGTACGACGCCCTCGGGCACGCCTGGTACGACAATCAACTGTGGAACGGCTACGACGCCAACACCACGGTCGGCGGCATGGCCAAGGCCAGTGTATTGGCCATCGCCGAGCGGGGTGTGGTGGGTCGCGCCGTGCTGATCGACATGGCCCGTTATCGCGGCAAGAAGTGCCTGGGCCGTGGCGAAACCTTCAACCACCTGGACCTGCTCGACGCCGCCAAAGCCCAGGGCGTGACCATTGAAAAGCGCGACATCCTGATTATCCGCACCGGTTCCATGGGGGCGTTTTATGAACTGGGCAAGACCGAGTTCTTCAAGGACCTGATGGAGCCGGGGCTGACCTATAGCCGGGAGCTGGTGGAGTGGTTCCACGCGATGGAAATCCCCAACCTGGTGACCGACACCATCGCCAACGAAGTGATCACCGACCCGGTGTCCGGGGTGCAGATTCCGCTGCATTGCGCGCTGATGCGCAACCTGGGGATCGCCTTCACCGAAATCGTATTGCTGGAGGAACTGGCCGCCGATTGCGCGGACGACGGCCAGTGGAAATTCCTCTACACCGCCGCCCCGCTGAAGATTGTCGGGGGCAGTGGCGCGCCGGTAAATCCGGTGGTGATCAAGTAGCCGTTCACTCCAGTGGCGAATTTGCGAATCCCAAACTCGCCACTAGACTCAGGACTCCTCTTACATGGAAGTCCATTCAATGAACGTATTTCGCCCTCTTCGCCAGGCAATTGCCCTGGCAACCCTGCTGTCCGCCGGCGCCTTGACGGCACATGCCGCCGATATCCCACTGTCCAAGTCCCTGGAAGCCGATGAGGTGACCACCAAGGTGCTTAAAGTAGATGCCGCCAGCCATCAGGTGGTGCTCCAGGGCGCCGAAGGCCGCGAGGTGCATGTGCAGCTCAGCGATCAGGCCAAGGACCTGGGCAATCTCAAGGTAGGCGATCAGGTCAAAGTGCTGGTGACCCACTCGGTCGCCGCCGTGCTGGACACCGACATCGACAAAAGCGCACCGGACGCCACCGAGAAAGGCGGCGTGCTGCGCGCCACCGCGGATAACCCGAACCCCGGCGGCGCGGCTTTCCGCCAGGTACAGGTGCAGTTGAAGATCACCCACATCGACCTGAAGAAAAACCAGGTAACCCTGGAAAATCCAGCGGGCCTGAGTAAAGTGCTGACCGTGGAGAAACCGGAAATCCGCGCCGGCCTCAAAGACCTCAAGGTCGGCCAAAGCGTGTTGGTGACCTACACCGACACCCTGGAAATCAGCACCGCCCACGAGGGCTGATGACTGTGGCGTCCCATCAGCTCAAGGCTGATGGGATTTCGCCAAATAGTCTTCGATGTTGTTCATCTGATCATCCCAGCCTCGGGAGTTCTTCTTGTAGGCCTTCTGGCGGCGAGCCTGCGGGATCGCGTCAAACCCGGACTCCACCACCCGCAACAAGATGCCTTCGGCGTGATCCTCAAGGGTGAATTCCACCAGGGTCGGGGTTTCCGCCTCGTAGTCCACCTCCTTGTCTACGGCGTAGGGATGCCAGCTGAACGAGAACTGCGTTTGTGGTTCAAGGCGCTCGATTTTCGCCTTCCACACCACATGCTCGTAACCCGGGTAAGTGATCTGGGCTTCAATGGCCCGGCCCGGGGCAAACTGCTTGCCCTTGAGGGCGATGCCAAACCAGCTGCCGAATTGCTCGGCGTCGGTCAGTGCTTCCCAGACGCGTTGACGTGGAGCGTTGAGCAGGACTTTACGTTTGATTTCATTTGATTCGTGCATGAGACACCTCCTGTATTGACAGTAGGCGACATCGACCAATGCGCAACCTTTAAGAAGGGATAGGGCATGACTCACGTCATGCCCGCGTAGCCTTAAACGTGGGGATCACCCGGAGCCTTGCTGGGGGTCGCGTATTGCGGCTTCAAGTGGCCTTCCTGATCGAGCAGCCAGGCGTCCATGATCTGGCGCACCACCGGACCTGCCACGCGGCCACCGGCCTCGCCGTTTTCGATCATGACTGAAATCACGATCCGCGGGTGCTCCGCCGGGGCAAAACCGACGAACAAGGCGTTGTCACGGTTGCGCTCCAGGGTCTTGAGGCGGTTGTAGCGCTCGCCCTGCTTGATCGCCACAACCTGGGCGGTACCACTCTTGCCGGCAATCCGGTATTGCGCGCCGACGGCTGCCGCCCGGGCGATACCGCGCGGGTCGTGCATCACCAGTTGCATGCCGTGGTTGACCTGCTCCCAATCACGCGGGTCCTTGAGGACCACATTGGGCATCGGGTTTTCATCCACCGGTGGCACGCCATTGATGGTCTTGGCCAGGTGCGGGCGGTTCCACACGCCTTTGTTGGCGATCAGCGCAGTGGCCTGGGCCAGCTGCAACGGGGTGACCTGCATATAGCCCTGGCCGATGCCGAGGATCACGGTTTCACCCGGGAACCACGGTTGGCGCCGGGTGGCACGCTTCCAGGCCTGGGAGGGCATCAAGCCGGCCGACTCTTCGAACATGTCCAGGGAGACTTTCTGGCCAAGGCCGAACTCGGCCAGGTAATCGTGGAGGCGGTCGATGCCCAGCTTGTGGGCCAGGTCATAGAAGTAGGTGTCGTTGGAGCGCATGATCGCCGCGTCCATGTCCACCCAACCGTCGCCGCTGTGGTTCCAGTTGCGGTATTTGTGGTCAAAGTCGGGGAGTTGGTAGTAACCGGGGTCGAACACACGGGTTTGGGCGGTGACCACGCCGCTGTCGAGACCGGCGATGGCCACTTCCGGCTTGATCGTCGAGCCCGGTGCGTAGAGCCCGCGCAGCACGCGGTTGAACAGTGGCCGGTCGAGGGAGTCGTGAAGCGCGGCGTATTCCTTGAAGCTGATGCCGGTGACGAACAGGTTCGGGTCGAAGCTCGGCTTGCTGACCATCGCCAGCACTTCGCCGGTGGCCGGGTCCAGGGCCACCACCGAGCCGCGCCGATCACCAAGGGCGTCTTCCGCGGCCTCCTGGAGTTTAACGTCCAGGCTCAGCACGATATTTTTCCCAGGGATCGGGTCGGTGTGCTTCAGCACCCGCAGTACGCGGCCCTGGGCATTGGTTTCGACTTCTTCATAGCCGACGTGACCATGCAACTCCGACTCATAGAAACGCTCGATACCGGTTTTACCGATGGACTGCGTGCCCCGGTATTCCACCGAGTCGAGGGCCTTGGATTCTTTTTCGTTGATCCGGCCGACGTAACCAATGGAGTGGGCAAAGTGTGCACCGAAGGGGTAATGACGGACGAATTGCGGCTCAACATCCACGCCTGGCAGGCGGAATTCGTTGACGGCCAGCAAGGCGATCTGTTCTTCGGTCAGCTCATAAAACAGCGTAACGGGCACAAAGGGATGACGCGCCTGCTTGAGCGCTTTATCAAACACGCCGCGGTCTTCGGCGGGCAGATGCAGGAGGCTGACAATCGCGTCCAACTCACCCTTGAGGTCGGTGGTGCGCTCACGGGTGATGATCAGGTTGTAGCTGGGACGGTTGTCGGCAAGTACTACGCCGTTGCGGTCATAGATCAGGCCACGCGTCGGTGTAATGGGTAAGACGTGGACGCGATTGTTTTCGGAAATCGTGGAGTGATAGTCATACTGCACCACCTGCAGGAAGTACATCCGGCCTACCAGGGCGCATGTGATGCCAATGACCAGCAGTGCACAGGCCAGCAGCCGCTTGTTAACCAGGCGGTTTTCTTTTTCGTGATCCTTGATCGGTATCGGTTCAGGCATTTCTACAGCATCTCGTTGAATAAGGTCGACGCCGCTTCCTGCGGAGGAGAAACCAGTCCCTGTGAAAATGTGCTGCACCATACCAAAAATGCAGAAACACTTTGCATCGATTTCCCTGAACGGTGTGCTTATAGGGCGTCTTCATGCACTTTGGTTTGGGCCGCTGACCTTATTCATGCGTTTTTATGCTGAGAAATCAGCTTAGGATCGACTTGGGCTCCAGAAAGGCTTCAAGGCCGAATGTGCCGTACTCACGGCCAATACCCGATTGCTTGAAACCGCCAAACGGTGCAAGCGGCTCATGGGCCAAGGTATTGATCAGAACGCGGCCTGCGTCGATGTGGCTGGCTAACCGGTGAGCGCGTTCGGGATTCGATGACAGGATGTACGCCTGGAGGCCGTAGGGTGTGTCGTTGGCGATAGCCAGTGCCTCTTCCTCGGTTGTGTAGGTAATGATCGAGAGTACCGGGCCGAAAATCTCCTCGCGGGCAATCGTCATTTGGTTGGTCACACGGCTGAATACGGTCGGCCTTACGAACCAGCCCGCGTTGATGCCCTCAGGCAAACCGGGGCCGCCCGCTAATAGATGAGCGCCCTCTTCGATCCCTATCTGAATGTAGCGCTGTACGCGCTCCCATTGTTTATGACTGACCATGGGACCGACTGCGGTGGCTGGGTCACGCGGGTCCCCGGCGTGTACGTCGGCTGCCTCCTTGATCATCAGCGCTTCGACTTCAGCCAGGCGACTTTCAGGGACCAGGATTCGTGTACCGGCAATGCAGGCCTGGCCGCTGTTCATGAAGCCGGCCTGGAGCGCCAGGGGGATGGCCGTCTTGAGGTCCGCATCATCGAGGATCAGCACCGGTGATTTACCGCCCAACTCCAGGGTGACGCGCTTCAGGGTGTCGGCGCCGGTACGCAAGATCGTTTTGCCCACAGCGGTTGATCCGGTGAAGGAGACTTTTGCGATATCTGGATGGGCGCTCAACACCGCGCCTACGGTTTCGCCACGGCCAGTGATGATATTGAACACGCCAGGAGGTAAACCCGCGTCATGGAGCGCACGGGTCACTATAGCGGTCTGGATTGCGCTCATCTCGCTGGGTTTGATCACTGCAGTACAGCCCGCGGCCAACGCCGCAGCGAGCTTGCCGCAAATAAAACCCGCGTTGCTGTTCCAGGGAGTGATCAACCCGGCCACGCCCAAGGGCTGCATGACCACCTCGGCGATACCGATACGCCGGGAGAATTTGTAGCTCTGAAGTACTGAAGCAGCATCCTGCAGGACGCTGGCGGCGTGTTTGGCCATCCAGCGTGCGCGGGAAATTGGGGCGCCATATTCCTCGATGATTGCCTGGGTGAGTTCGTCTTCGACGCCTTCAACGGCGGCGTGCATGCGCTTGAGATAGCCGATACGGGCATCTTTCGAGCTTCGGGAGAACTCGGCAAAGGCGCCCTTGGCCGCAGCGATAGCCGTGACTGCGTCCTGTTCATTTGCCAATTGAACCTGGCCGATACGCTGGCCTGTAGTGGGGTTGAACAGATCAAAAAGCTCTTTGCCTTGGGGCGTCACAAAGGCGCCGTTGATGTAAATCTGGTTGATGTGGTGCATAAGTCCTCCGGGACGCTGAGCTAGTGCGTCTTACGGTAAATCACTATGATTGAGCTGATAAGCCGCACAAATCGGCATGAGTTGATGAGCGATCCAGGACAATGAATACATCCGGACTGAATGAGCTGGAAGCCGTGTTGGCCGTGGCGCGACATCGCAGTTTTCGTGCTGCAGCGACCGAGTTGAATGTGTCGACGTCGGCGTTGAGCCACTCTATCGCAGGGCTTGAAGCGCGGATGGGGGTAAGGCTGTTCAATCGCACCACGCGCAGTGTGTCGTTATCTGAGGTGGGCGCAGAGTTTGTCCAGACCATTACCCCGGCATTGTTGAGCATCCGAACGGCCTTGGAACAGGCGGGAAACCGCAGCGCGGAACCCAGCGGTACCTTACGCCTGAATACCTCGGCGGGAGCGGCAAAGCAGGTAATGCCATTGCTGTTGGAATACCTGCGGCGTTATCCACGGATGAAACTGGATATCGTCACTGAGGGGCGCTTGGTGGATATCGTTGCGCAGGGGTTTGATGCTGGGATACGGCTGGGTAATACCGTTCCTCAAGACATGATTGCAGTTGATATCAGCCCGACCCAGCGTTTTGCGGTAGTGGGCAGCCCGGACTATTTTGCCAGTCACTCTATTCCCGTCAGCCCTATGGATCTGCGGGCCCACCAATGTATCCGTAGCCGGATGCCCAGCGGTGCGATCTATCATTGGGAGTTTGAGCGACGGGGCGAAGCGCTTGCCGTAGAGGTGCAAGGTGCTTTGACCCTGGATAATCCAACGCTGATGCTTGAGGCCGCCAGGGCGGGAATGGGTCTAACCTACCTTACGGAATGGAACGCAGCTGCGGATTTGGCGAAGGGGACGTTGGTGCGCGTCCTGGAGGAATGGACACCGTCTTTTGACTGTCTGCGCCTCTATTATCCAGGCAGGCGCCATGTGCCGGCCGGGTTAAGGGCTCTGATTGAGTTGATCAGGGAGCAAGGGGTTTAAACGGCTTAGGGCTGGAAGGTGGCCCGCCGATACTTTCCGACCGCCAAAAACAAAACCCCTGATCGCG
>NZ_JACARC010000052.1:77502-77753 GCF_013386825.1 Pseudomonas sp. IPO3778 | reverse complement strand
TGGTAGAAACCAATACAAAGGCCAGCGCGATAGCCAAATCTGAAGCTGATGCAGCTCTGCTTTTCTGTGGGAGCTGGCTTGCCTGCGATGCAGACAACTCGGTCTTCCAGATACACCGAGGCGATGCCATCGCAGGCAAGCCAGCTCCCACATTTGGACCGTGCCCGCTTCTGATTTTGCTGTTGCTGTTGCTGTTGCTGTTGCTGTTGCTTCACCACACTCAAGCCGGCCGGTAGGCCGCTGTGCTCTTG
>NZ_JACARC010000052.1:0-77365 GCF_013386825.1 Pseudomonas sp. IPO3778 | reverse complement strand
AGTGGTGGGGCAAGAGCGTTTTGGTTACTTTTGCGCTTTTCAAAAGTGACCCGCTGTAAGAGCGGAACCGTCAGCCGCCGTTACCTAAATAACGGATATACACCCCAGCCCAACTCAACCCCAACACAAAAACCTGGCCTACACCGCATATCAGCTTTTACGCGTCGCATCATCCAACGCCAAAATGGTATGAGCATTGGTCACCGTGGTCGCCAGGGTATTGATCACCCCCGACCGCAACGCCCCCAGCGTCGCCGCCGCCTTGGTGTTCTCACTGGCAATCGCCACCACATCCGGAATCCGGAACAGCTCCTGCACCGTCAACCCGATCACCCGCCCCTGAATCGCGTTAACCGCCGGCTGCCCGTGAATGTCGATAAAGTCGTACCCCATCATGTCCCCCACCGTGCCGGACAACCGCGCCTGGGCGATCTCCTGGGGCGAAAACCACCCCATGCGCACCATGTTGCTGTTCTCACTCATGTCGCCAATACCAATCAACGCCATGTCGGCACGGCGGGCGCGATCGAGGGTAGAACGTACCGTGTCATTGCTGATCAGCACCCCGCGCAATTCCGGGTTGGCCACCAGCGCAGGGGCATACAGGCTTTCACTCTCACCACCAAACCGCAGGGCCAGCCGCCGACAGATATGGTCGGGATTCATGTACTCACCCGCCTTGAGCGAACCACCAATGGCGCACACAAACGTGCAATTGCGCGTCACCGGCAGAAACACGTTATCGGCCACCGCGCCCACGTTACGGCCCATGCCAACCGCGACGATCATCCCGTCGCTGAGGGTCTTGTTCAGGTAGTTGGCCACCAGGCTCGCAACCGCCGAACGCTGGGTATCGGGGTCGCTGTGGTCAACCGCGATCAACGCGCGGTCCAGCTGGAAGCGCTCCACCAGCGCCTGTTCCAGCTCGTTGTTCATCGCCGGATGCTGCAACACCCGCACCTCGACAATCCCTTCATCCCGTGCGCGTTTGAGCAGGCGGCTGACTTTTGCCCGGGACAGGTCGAAGCGCTTGGCGATGGCTTCCTGAGTGACGTTCTCAAGGTAATAGAGCATCGCCACTTCGGTCATCAGGTCGATGTCGCTGGCGATGCGCTGGGTACTGTCACTCATGGGCACGGGCTTCCGTTTCGGTGTCAAAGGCGCATTCTCCCGACTCTTGCCCCGTTCCGTCCACTACTGATGCCCGTCACGCTCGATCGCATTGATGCGGTCGACCTTGGCCCCGGAACGCGCGGCTTCGAACTCCGACTCCAGGAAGGACTTGACGATGCTCTTGGCCAGCTCCGTTCCGATCACCCGTGCACCAATGGACAGGATCTGCGCATCGTTGCTCTTGCGCGCCCGCTCCGCCGAGTAGGTGTCGTGGGCCTGGGCCGCGCGAATCCCCAGGACTTTGTTGGCCGAGATGGCCATGCCGATGCCGGTGCCGCACACCAGCACCCCCAGCCGTTGCTGGCCGGCATTGATCGCCGTGGCCACCGCCAGGGCGATGTCGGGGTACAGCACCGGCGCCGTGGAATGGGTGCCGAAGTCGGTCACCGGGTAACCCAGCGCCTCGATGTGGCGCTTCAACAGTTCTTTGAGCTCATAACCCGCTTCATCGCATCCGATAGCCACCGGGAAAGGTGTGTTCATGGCGTTTGGCTCCGCTGCCGTTTTGGGTGCTGGAGAATGATCATATGATCACTCAATGAAATTTCGCTCAGTCATTTCTCGAATATTCCAGGCGCTCTGTCAAGCGGGATTTAGCTGACCTCATAGTCAAAGCCCTCTAAACCGGCACACTTTGCGCAAATCCGTCCATTTACAACTTTTCAGTGAAAGAGATTGACTGATCAGAATTTCATTTGATACACATATGATCACAGCGAAACATGACTGTGCGACCTAATAAGAATTCACAGCACGAGGACACGCCGATGGCCACGCCATTACTGCTCCAGGCTGAACACGTCGCCAAGGCTTACGCCGGGATCCCTGCCCTGCGTGAGGGGCGCCTCTCTCTGCGGGCCGGCAGCGTCCACGCTCTGTGCGGCGGCAATGGCGCAGGCAAATCGACTTTTCTCGGCATCCTGATGGGCATCACCCAGCGTGATGCCGGGACCATCCTGCTCAACGGTTCACCCGTTCAGTTCAACCGCCCCAGCGAAGCGCTGGCAGCCGGGATCGCGATGATCACCCAGGAGCTGGAACCCATTCCCTATATGACCGTCGCCGAAAACATCTGGCTGGGGCGCGAACCGCGCCGCGCCGGGTGCATCGTCGACAGCAAGGAATTGAACCGGCGCACTCGCCAATTGCTGGAAAGCCTGGAGTTCGACGTCGACGCCACCAGCCCCATGCACCGCCTGAGCGTGGCGCAAATCCAGTTGGTGGAGATCGCCAAGGCCTTCAGCCATGACTGCCAGGTGATGATCATGGACGAGCCCACCTCCGCCATCGGCGAGCGCGAAGCGGAAACCCTGTTCAAGGCGATCCGCCGCCTCACTGCCCGTGGCGCCGGCATCATCTATGTGTCCCACCGCCTCAGCGAGCTGGCGCAGATTGCCGACGACTACAGCATCTTCCGCGACGGCGCCTTTGTGGAAACCGGGCGCATGGCCGATATCGACCGCGCCCACCTGGTGCGCGGCATCGTCGGCCAGGAACTCACGCGCATTGATCACAAGGTGGGCCGCGAATGCGCCGCCGAATGCTGCCTGGACGTCGACAGCCTGAGCCGTGCCGGCGAGTTCCAGGACATCAGCCTGCAACTGCGCCAGGGCGAGATCCTCGGTATCTATGGCTTGATGGGTTCGGGTCGCAGCGAATTCCTCAATTGCATCTACGGCCTCACTACTCCGGACTCCGGCAGCGTGACCCTGCAAGGCAAGCCGATGCCCATCGGCCTGCCCAAGGCGACCATCCGGGCCGGCATGTCGCTGGTCACCGAAGACCGCAAGGACAGCGGCCTGGTGCTCAGCGGCAGCATCCTCTCGAACATCGCGTTGTCGGCGTACAAGCAGTTGTCGAGCTGGTCGCTGATCAATGCGCGCAAGGAAAACCAGCTGGCCCAGGACATGGTCAAGCGCCTGCAGATCAAGACCACCTCCCTGGACCTGCCGGTGGCGTCGATGAGCGGCGGCAACCAGCAGAAAGTGGTGCTTGCCAAATGCCTGTCGACCCAGCCGATCTGCCTGCTGTGCGATGAGCCGACCCGGGGCATCGACGAAGGCGCCAAGCAGGAGATCTATCACCTGCTGGACCAGTTCGTGCGCGCCGGTGGCGCGGCAATTGTGGTGTCGTCCGAAGCCCCTGAATTGCTGCACCTGAGTGACCGTATTGCCGTGTTCAAAGGCGGAAGGCTGGTGACCATCAGCAGCGATACCGCCCTTTCCCAGGAAGCCTTGTTGAGTCTTGCCTCATGAATGCCAAATCACTTTCTACACCTGCAGCCGCCCCCATCACCACCGCGCCCCGCAGCCGCCTGCGCCTGTCCCTCGACCGCTTCGGCCTGCCCCTGGTGTTTATCCTGCTGTGCCTGGTGATGGCCTTCGCCAGCGAATACTTCATGACCTGGCGCAACTGGATGGACATCCTGCGCCAGACCTCGATCAACGGGATTCTCGCCGTGGGCATGACCTACGTGATCCTGACCAAGGGCATCGACTTGTCGGTGGGCTCGATCCTGGCCTTTGCCGGGCTGTGCAGCGCCATGGTCGCGACCCAGGGTTATGGCGTGCTGGCGGCGGTCAGCGCCGGGATGTTCGCCGGGGCGATGCTCGGGGTGGTGAATGGCTTTATGGTCGCCAACCTGTCGATCCCGCCGTTTGTGGCGACCCTGGGCATGCTGAGTATCGCCCGGGGCATGACCTTCATCCTCAACGACGGCAGCCCGATCACCGACCTGCCCGACGCCTACCTGGCCCTGGGCATCGGCAAGATCGGCCCGATTGGCGTGCCGATTGTGATCTTCGCCGTGGTCGCGCTGATTTTCTGGATGGTGCTGCGCTACACCACTTACGGCCGTTATGTGTACGCGGTGGGCGGCAACGAGAAGAGTGCACGCACCTCCGGGATCGGCGTGCGCAAGGTGATGTTTTCGGTGTACGTGGTGTCGGGGTTGCTTGCCGGATTGGCCGGTGTGGTGCTCTCGGCACGCACCACTTCCGCCCTGCCCCAGGCCGGTACTTCGTATGAGCTGGATGCGATTGCCGCGGTGGTGATCGGCGGCACCAGCCTGTCCGGCGGTACCGGCACGATTGTCGGCACGCTGTTTGGCGCGCTACTGATCGGCGTGATCAACAACGGCCTGAACCTGCTCGGCGTGTCCTCCTATTACCAGCAGGTCGCCAAGGGCCTGATCATCGTGTTCGCAGTCCTGATTGATGTGTGGCGCAAGAAAAAACGCTAGTCGCTTTTCCTCGAAAACCGAACTGAACGACCTACAACAATAAGCGGAGTTCTCATCATGAAAGTTGGTATTTCCCTGGCCGCCGTCGCGGCACTCTCCCTGCTCGCCAGCAGTATTGCCCTGGCAGCCGATGGCAAGACTTACAAGATCGGCGCCGCGGTGTACGGGCTCAAGGGCCAGTTCATGCAGAACTGGGTACGCGAGCTGAAGGAACACCCGGCCGTCAAGGACGGCACCGTGCAGCTGACGGTGTTCGACGGCAACTACGATGCCCTGACCCAGAACAACCAGATTGAAAACATGGTGACCCAGCACTACGACGCGATCCTGTTTGTGCCGATCGACACCAAGGCCGGCGTGGGCACCGTGAAGGCCGCCATGAGCAACGACGTAGTGGTGATTGCCTCCAACACCAAGGTGGCCGACGCCAACGTGCCGTATGTGGGCAACGACGACGTGGAAGGCGGCCGGCTCCAGGCCCAGGCCATGGTCGACAAGCTCAACGGCCGCGGCAACGTGGTGATCATCCAGGGCCCGATTGGCCAGTCGGCCCAGATCGACCGGGAAAAAGGCGAGATGGAAGTACTGGGCAAACACCCGGACATCAAGATCATCGAGAAGAAAACCGCTAACTGGGACCGCGCCCAGGCCCTGGCCCTGACGGAAGACTGGCTGAACGCCCACCCCAAGGGCATCAATGGGGTGATCGCGCAGAACGACGACATGGCCCTGGGTGCGGTGCAGGCGTTGAAGTCCCACGGGCTGACGTCCAAGGATGTGCCGGTGACGTCTATCGACGGCATGCCGGATGCGATCCAGGCCGCCAAGAAAGATGAAGTGACCACCTTCCTGCAAGACGCCCAGGCCCAGTCCCAGGGCGCCCTGGACGTAGCGTTGCGGGCACTGGCCGGCAAGGATTACAAACCGCAGTCGGTGATCTGGGAACGCTATGGCAAGGACGTGAAATGGGGTGACGGCACCGCCAAGAACTACATCCTGCCGTGGGTGCCGGTGACCAATGCGAATGCGGATGCGCTGTATCAGCAGGTGAGCGGTACCAAGTAACACCCGCGACCCACTGTAGGAGCGAGCTTGCTCGCGAAGAACCCGAGAGCGCAGCGGGGTACCAGGCTTCCCGCGTCATCGTTAACGACCTTCGCGAGCAAGCTCGCTCCTACAGACAGCCCACAACACAGGAGTCACGTTCATGTCTGGATTCTGGAATCAAGCCTTCGACCTCACCGGCCGCTGCGCCGTGATCACCGGCGGGGCCGCCGGGATCGGTCTGGCTTGTGCCAGCCTGTTGGTGGAACGTGGCGCGCGGGTGGCCCTGCTGGACCGCGACCCGGCCGTGGTCGAAGTCGCCGCCAACCTCGGCGCCGGGAACATCGGCATCGCCGTGGACCTGCGCCAGCTCGACCAGGTGCAGAGCACCGTCGACTACGTACTCGATCACTTCAAACGCCTGGATTACCTGGTCAACAGCGCCGGTGTCGCCCTGCTGGACAAGGCCCTGGACGTCAGCGAAAACGCCTGGGATACCACCCTCGACATCAACCTGAAAGCCAGCTTCTTCGTGGCCCAGGCCTGCGCCCGGCACATGCTCGCCCAGGGCCGCGGGCGCATCGTCAACCTCGCCTCCCAGGCGGCGGTGATCGGCCTCGACCGTCACGTCGCCTACTGCGCCAGCAAGGCCGCCGTGGTCGGCATGACCAAGGTGCTCGCCATGGAATGGGCGCCCCACATCAACGTCAACGCCATCTCCCCGACCATCGTCGAAACCGCCCTGGGCAAAAAGGCCTGGGCCGGCGAACTGGGGGAACGGGCCAAATTGCAGATCCCGGCGGGCCGTTTTGCCCAGCCGGAAGAAATCGCCGGGCTGGTGTTGTACCTGCTCAGCGATGCCGCCCAGATGATCACCGGGGAAAACGTGGTGATCGATGGCGGCTACAGCATCCAGTAATTGATCTTTTGCCGTGAGGTTTATCGTCATGTCTACCGTTACCGAACGCACTGCCGAACAACTGTCTCCCGTGATTCCGAAAACCATGCAGGCCGTGGTCTGCCACGGCCCCGAAGATTACCGCCTGGAAACCGTCGACGTGCCCACACCCGGCCCCGACGAGATCCTGACCAAGGTCGAGCTGTGCGGCATCTGCATGGGCGACATCAAGACCTACCGCGGCGCGCCATCGTTCTGGGGCGACGCCGAGCAACCGCGCTACGTGAAGCCGCCGATGATTCCCGGGCATGAATTCGTGTGCCGCGTGGTTGCCCTCGGCCCGGGTGCGGAAAAGCGTGGGGTGAAGGTCGGCGACCGGGTGATTTCCGAACAGATCGTACCGTGCTGGGGCTGCCGTTTCTGCAACCACGGCCAGTACTGGATGTGCCAGAAGCACGACCTGTATGGCTTCCAGAACAACGTCCAGGGCGCCATGGCCCAGTACATGATCTTCACCAAGGAAGGCATCATCCACAAAGTGCCGGACTCGATTGCCACGGACGAAGCAATCCTGATCGAACCCCTGGCCTGCTCGCTGCACGCGGCGGAGCGGGCGAATGTGGATTTCGACGACATCGTGGTAGTGGCCGGTGCCGGCACATTGGGCCTGGGAATCATCGGCGCGGTGCGCCTGCGCAACCCGAAAAAACTCATCGTGCTCGACATGAAACCCGAACGCGCCGCCCTCGCCCTGCGCATGGGTGCCGATGAAGTGTGGAACCCGGCGGAAGTCGACGTGATGGCGAAGATTCGCGAGATCACCGATGGTTACGGTTGCGACATCTACATCGAGGCCACCGGGCATCACAAGGCCGTGAACCAGGGCCTGGCGATGCTGCGCAAGCTGGGGCGTTTTGTGGAGTTCAGCGTGTTCAATGACGAGGCCACGGTGGACTGGTCGATCATCGGCGACCGCAAGGAACTGGACGTACTGGGCTCGCACCTGGGCCCGTACATGTACCCCCGCGCCATCGACTTTATCAGCAACCGCAAGATCGACATGCGCGACGTGGTGACCCACAAATTTGCCCTGGCAGACTTCAAGGAAGCGTTTGCGGTGATGGAGCGCGGGGACAAGTCGCTTAAAGTCGTCCTGGAACCCTGATTGGCTCAATAACACAAAACCCTGCGGGCGCCGGACTCTTTGTGGGAGCTGGCTTGCCTGCGATAGCATCGACCCGGTGTCACTGAAAGACCGAGGCGCTTGCATCGCAGGCAAGCCAGCTCCCACAAAAGCCCCCCGCCCCAACACCCAGAACAAGAACACAGGAAACCGCGTTATGAATCGAGTGATAAACGATCCGGATCAGGTGGTCGAGGACATGCTGCGGGGCATTCTGGTCGCGCACCCCGAGCTGCGCCAGTACGAAACCAATCCACGGGTGATCGGCAAGGCCAAGCCGTCGCCACAAGGCCGGGTGGGCATCGTGACCGGCGGCGGTTCCGGCCATGAACCGGCCTTTCTTGGCTATGTCGGCCCGGGCCTGGTGGACGCCGTGGCCGTCGGCGAGATTTTCTCCTCGCCCACCGCCAAAAGCTTCTTCGACGCCTTCCGCGCCGCCGACCACGGTGCCGGCGTGGCGTGCCTGTACGGCAACTATGCCGGCGACAACATGAACGTAAAGCTGGCGATGAAGATGGCCGCCAGCAAAGACATGCAGATCCGCACGGTGGTCGCCAACGATGACGTGGCCTCGGCGCCCAAGGCCGATATCGCCAAGCGGCGCGGGGTGGCGGGCGAGATCTTCATGTGGAAGGTCGGCGGTGCGGCCGCTGCCCAGCATTACGACCTGGACGGCGTGATTCGTGTGGCCCAGAAGGCCGTCGACAATTGCCGCTCCATCGGCATCGGTCTTACACCGTGCACCATCGCGGCGGTGGGCAAGCCGAACTTCCAGATCCCCGACGGGCAGATGGAATTGGGCATCGGCCACCACGGCGAGCCGGGCATTGAAGTGATCGCCATCGAGTCTGCCGAAGCCATGGCGGCGCGCATGCTCGCGCCGATCCTCGCCGACCGCGACTTCAGTCAGGACGACAGCGTGGTGGTGCTGGTCTCGGGCCTGGGCGCCACGCCGGTGATGGAGCTTTACATTTTCTACGCCGAGGTTGAACGTCAGCTGCAGGCCAAGGGTTTGAAGATTCACCGCTGCTACGTAGGCAACTACTTCACCTCCCTGGAAATGATGGGCGTGACCCTGACCTTGCTGGGCCTGGACGCCGAGCTGAAAACCCTGATCGACCAACCCTGCCGTTCCATCGGCATGACCCAGGCGGAATAAACCATGAGCCAGCATTTCTCCACCCACGACGGCAGCGCCATCGTCGCCGACCTGGTGAGCGTGATCGTTGCCAACCGCGAGTACCTGAGCGAAGTCGACGGCGCCATTGGCGATGGCGACCACGGCATCAACATGGCCAAGGGGTTTGCCCATTGCGGGCGTACGATTGAAGGCCGTCAGTTGACCCTGGCCGAGGCGCTGGACGAATTGACGCTGAGCCTGATGGAAGGCATCGGCGGCTCCATGGGGCCGCTGTATGGCAGCCTGTTTATCGGCATGGCGGACGAGGTGCGCGGCAGCGAAGACATTGACGCGGCGACCTTTGCGCACTTGCTGCGGGGCGGACTGACGTCGTTGCAGGACATCACCGAAGCCGGCGTGGGGGACAAGTGTTTGATGGACACCCTGATTCCGGCGGTGGAGGCATTTGAGCAGGCTCATGCCTCGGGGGCCTCGTTCAGTGAGGCGCTGGAGGCGATGAAAAGTGCGGCCTCCCAGGGGCGGGATTCGACCAAGGACCTGGTGGCGAAGATTGGCCGGGCGAGTCGGCTGGGTGAGCGCTCGCTGGGCGTGCTGGATGCCGGGGCCGTGTCGTGCTGTTTGATACTGACGCGGCTGGCGGATTCGGTTCAACCGCGGTTGGTGTAGCGCCTGGCAAGGCCTCATCGCAGGCAAGCCAGCTCCCACAGTTGATCGAGTGTGCCTGGGCGTACGCTGTCAACTGTGGGAGCTGGCTTGCCTGCGATGGCCGCGGCGCGGTTTAACGTTTATCACCAAAAACAGCTGCACTCTGCTTCACCTGCTCTATGTACCGCGCCACCGCCGGCGCCTTTTCAAAGCGCCGGTGGATCAGTGACAACCACGATGACGCCTCACTCCCCTCAATCGTGCGGTACACGACGTTCGGCATGCCCACATGCCCCACCACCGACGCCGGCACCACCGCCACCCCCTGCCCCAGCGACACCAACGCAATCACCGCCACCAGTCCACCTGGTTGCGGCCCCAGGCGCGGCGCATAACCGCCCTGCGCCGCCACGTGCAGCGTGCCGCTGATTTGCTCGGGCAAGATAAACGTCTCGTTCTGCAGGTGCTCGCAACTGATCGCCTTCAACCCCAGCAGCCACGAATCCTGAGGCAGTGCCAGTACAAACCCCTCACTGCTCAAGCGCACCGCGTCGACGCTGTCAGGCAAGGGCATCGGCGAGCGAATATAACCAATGTCGTAACGCCCCTCTGCCACCAGCCCGGGCAACGCCGCCATGGGACTCTCCCGCACGTTGAGGCTCACATCCGGGCAGGCCGCGCAGAACGACTGTACCTGGCGCTGCAACAGCCCCAGGTACACCGCCGACGCCACATACCCCAATTCGATATGACCGATCTCGCCACGCCCGGCGCGCTGGGCATTGCGCTGGGCAGATTCGAACTGGCGCACGGCCGCTTGCGCCTCGACCACCAACGTCGCGCCCGCCTCGGTCAGGCTGACCTCGCGCTGGCGGCGGATAAACAAGCGGGTGCCGAGGGTGTTTTCCATGTCCTGGATCTGCCGGCTCAGCGTCGGCGGCGCGATACCCAACTGTTCGGCGGCACGGGTGAAATTGCGTTGCCGGGCAACGGCCAGGAAGTAGCGGAAATGCCGTATTTCCATCACAGGATTAGCTCAAAGGTAATGAAGTGTTCTCTGGCACCTAACAAAGGCGCGACTGAGCGGGGATAAGCTCGCGGTACGCTTACAGTAGAGAGGCTCTCCCATGTTCGTCAAATCATTGGTGCTGGTGCTTACCGGCTTTAGTGCGTTGCCTGCGGCGCTCGCTGCGCAGTCCCCACCGAGTATTGCCCACAAAGCAATCCTGACGTTTGCCATCGCCCAACAGGTCGCCGCTAACGCTCGCCAGATAGCCACCGACAAAGGCTGGCCCTGCGCGCTGGCGATCGTCGATGACGGCGGCTGGCCGATCCTGACGACCCGCATGGACGGTGCACCGGTAGTCGCCGGTATCGAACTGGCCCAAGGCAAGGCGCGCACTTCGGCGCTGTTCAAACGGCCGTCCGCCGACCTGGAGAACGCCATCAACGGCGGGCGCCAGGCAGCCCTCTCTGCCGGCCTGCTGATGATGAAAGGCGCCCAGCCAATCATCCTGGAAGGCCAGGTGGTGGGCGCCATCGGCATCAGTGCCGACACGCCGGCCCACGACGACGAGATCGCCCTGGCGCCGGCGGGTTCGGTGCAGCCATGAGCAAGGTCAGCCCACGCCTCACACTGCTGACCGCTTCCGGGGTCTGTTCACTGATTGTGCTCGACACCAACATCGTCGCCGTCACCCTGCCAAGCATCGCTCGGGACCTGGGGGCGAATTTTGCCGATATCGAGTGGGTGGTCAGCGCTTATATGCTCGCCTTCGCCGCACTGTTGCTGCCGGCCGGGAGCATTGCCGACCGCTTCGGGCGCAAGAAGTCGCTGATCTGGGGCCTGAGCATTTTCATTCTGGCGTCCCTGGGTTGCGGCGCAGCGCCCAATGCGCTGTTCCTGGATATCGCACGTGCTGTCAAAGGGGTGGGCGCAGCCTTGCTCTTGACCTCGGCCCTGGCTTCCATCGGCCATGCCTTTCATGACGAAGTGGAGCGCGCCAAGGCCTGGGCGTTCTGGGGCGCGTGCATGGGCGTAGCAATGACGGCGGCGCCGACCCTGGGCGGCTTGATTACCCAGTACCTGGGTTGGCGCTGGATTTTCTACCTCAACTTGCCCATCGGCCTGGGCTTGATGGCGCTGTCGGTGCATGCCATCCCGCCTTCGCGGGACAGCCAATCAGCGCGACTCGATCCCTGGGGCAGCCTGACCTTCAGCGCCAGCCTGCTGTGCTTGATCTGGGGCCTGATCGAAGCCAACCGTATCGGCTGGGACAACCCGCTGACCTACGCCCGGTTGCTGGGCGGCGTCGCGTTGTTGGGTGTGTTTGTGCTCGCCGAACGCCTGCAACAGCGGCCCATGGTGGACCTGCAACTGTTCAGGCACCCACGCTTTATCGGCGCGCTGCTGGGGATGTCTGCCTACGCCGGCTGCGCCCAGGTGATGATGACGTTGCTGCCGTTCTACCTGCAGAACGGCCTGGGTTTCTCCGCGATTGCCTCCGGGCTGGGCATGTTGCCGTTCGCCTTGACCATGCTGATCTGCCCGCGAATCGGCGCACGCCTGGCCGGCCGTTTTGCCCCGGCGACGATGATGGCGACGGGACTCACGCTGGTGGGTTGCGGCAATCTGCTCAGTGCCTGGGCGGTGAATATCGGCGGCTACCTGCCGTTCGCCCTGGCGATCGCCGTCACCGGGGCCGGCGCCGGATTGCTCAATGGCGACACCCAGAAAAACATCATGGCCTGCGTGCCACGGGCCCGTGCCGGGATGGCGTCGGGCATGAGCACCACCATGCGCTTCAGCGCGATCATGTTGGCGATCGGGGTGTATGGGGCGTTGTTGAGCAGCCATAGCGAGCAGTTGCTGCACGCAAGCCTGGGTTCGCAGTGGCAGGAACAGGTGTCGGGGATTGCTTCACGGGTGGTGGCCGGTGATATGCCGGCGGCGATGGCACTGCTGCCTGAGTCGGCGCGAGGGACGGTGCAGCCACTGGCGCGGCAGGCATTTGTCGGCGGGTTCAGCGGGGTGTTGTGGGTGGCGGGATTGTTGGGCTTGCTGGGGGCGCTGGTGGTGGGGGCGTTGATGCAGCATCCCATACCGGCGGTGCCGCAGGCTTCACTACCCACTCGGTGAGGGAACCACCACAAACCCATGTGGGAGCGGGCTTGCTCGCGAATGCGGAGTGTCAGTCAATACATGTGTGACTGATCCACCGCATTCGCGAGCAAGCCCGCTCCCACATTTTGATCTTTGCCAGTCAGTTGACCGGTTACCAGAAACGCTGCTGGGTCAGGCGGCTCCACCAGGTCAGTAGCACCCGGTCAACCGAGCCGCTGGCCGCCAGGCCTACCCGCTCTTGCAGGCTTTTACGCTCGGCGTAGTGCAGGTGGAACACCTCGGCGGTCTTGGCTTTGGTGGCCAGGTATTCATCGCTGGTTTGCAGCTGGTCCACCAGTTGCTTGTCCAGCGCCGCAACGCCGAGCCAGACTTCGCCGGTCGCCACGTCGTCAATCGCCAGTTGCGGGCGATAACGGGACACGAAGTTCTTGAACAGCTGATGGGTGATGTCCAGGTCTTCCTGGAACTTCTCCCGGCCCTTCTCGGTGTTTTCGCCAAACACGGTCAGGGTGCGTTTGTACTCGCCGGCGGTCAGCACTTCGAAGTCGATGTCGTGCTTCTTCAGCAGGCGGTTGACGTTGGGCAACTGGGCCACCACGCCGATCGAACCGAGGATGGCAAACGGCGCACTGATAATTTTCTCGCCGATGCACGCCATCATGTAGCCGCCGCTGGCCGCCACCTTGTCGATGCACACGGTCAACGGCACACCCGCCTCGCGGATACGTGCCAGTTGGGACGACGCCAGGCCGTAGCTGTGGACCATGCCGCCGCCGCTTTCGAGGCGCAGCACCACTTCGTCCTTGGGCGTGGCCAGGCTCAGCAGCGCGGTGATTTCATGGCGCAGGCTTTCGGTGGCCGAGGCCTTGATGTCGCCGTCGAAATCCAGCACGAACACCCGCGGCTTGGCCTCGGGCTTTTTCTTGCTGTTCTTCTTTTCGGTTTTGCTTTCGGACTTGCGCAGGGCCTTGAGCTGGTCCTTGTCGAGCAAGGTCTGCTCCAGGCGCTCACGCAGGCCCTTGTAGAAATCATTGAGTTTGCTGACCTGTAACTGGCCGGCGGATTTGCGACGCCCCTTGCTGCGCAGTGCGGCAAAACTGGCGAGGACCACCAGAATGGCAACCACCAGGGTGACGGTTTTAGCTAGAAAACTTGCGTACTCGGCAAGAAACTCCATAGGACACCTGTGAGGCTTGAAAGGCGCAGTCTACGGGGATTGTCGCTGCGATGTCTAACACTGTCGAACGCAACAAAATCCTACAAAAATAACCGGTATTTCCTACTTGCGTAGCTCAATTCCCACAACATTTTCAGACGCCTCACCCAGCATTCACGGGAGAAAACCGCCTTAAACTCCGCGTTTATCAGCCCCCGTAGAAGCCACGCTCATGTCTAGCAGGCCGTGCAACATTCCATGCCCTCTGCGCACGTCCTGGATGCTGGCAGTCCTGGCGATAGTGCTGGTTGCCCCCACGCCCGCCCTGGGCGCCGACCCGCGCACTCAGGAACTTGAGCGACGCACCCGGGAACAGCTCGAGCTGGAGCAACGCTTGCGCCTGCTGGAGCGCTCTGGCCCCGTGCCACCTCAGGCTGGGCCTGCACCGCCCCCACCCCCGCCCATCGAACCCTGCTGGCAAGTTAGGGGGCTCCGACTGTCTGGCAACACCCTGATCAGCCTGGCGCAGATCAACACACAGCTTCAGCCGCTGATGAGCGACTGCATGGGTGTCACCCCCATCAACCAATTGCTGGCGACCCTGACCGCGCTGTATGCCGACGCCGGCTTCATCGCCAGCCGGCCTTACCTGGCGCAACGGCCCCAGGACGGCCAACCCCTGGACGTCATCATCGAGGAAGGTTTTGTCGAAAGCATCGAGCTTGCCACCCCCGACCTGCCTATCTCACTGCGCGGCGCTTTCCCCGGGATGCTCGGCAAACCGCTGCAACTGCGGGAGCTGGAACAGGGCCTCGACCAACTCAACCGCCTGCGCTCCCTGGACCTCACCGCCGACGTGGCCCCCGGCAGCTTGCCCGGCGGCTCGCGGCTGCTGATTCGCCCACGCACCAGCGCCGCGCCGATCGGCGCCGTGGTGAGCTACAACAACCGTGGCACCGACTACATCGGCCGCAACAACGGCGCGCTGACCCTGACCTACGACAGCCCCTCGGGGTTGAACGATTTTATCGCCCTCAGCACCAGCACCACCCTGGACCAGACCTCCGCCTACAGCCGCAGCCAAAGCCTGTATTACAACATCCCCTACGGTTTCTGGACCCTGGCCCTGAGCGCCAGCCACGCCCAATACCGCTACCCGGTTCAATTGCCCGGCCAGGCCGTCCGCGCCAACGGCCAGACCCGCCAATACGGCGTCAGCCTCAACCGCCTGCTCTGGCGCGATCAGGGCACGCTGCTCAACGGCATGCTGCGCCTGAGTTCAAAGCGCTCCCAGAGTTACTTCGCCGATCAATACCTGGCCATCCAAAGCCCGAGCCTGACGGTCGCCGAGGCCAGCCTCAACCTGCTGAACATCACCGATGGCCTGTGGAATGCCAGCGTCAGCTACGCCCAGGGCCTGGACTGGCTGGGAGCCGACCGCGACGAGCAAAGGCTGTCACCCGCCCTGCCCCGCGCGCAGTTTCGCAAGTACCGCGCTGACGCCAGCTACTGGCGCCAGGGCCGCGATGCCCCATGGAACTGGAACAGCCAGTTGGCGTTGCAATACAGCCCCGACCCACTGCCCAGCCTGGAACAGCTGCTGCTGACCGACGACTACGCAGTGCGCGGCTTTCGCCAAAACCTGGTGCAGGCGGCCACGGGCGCCGTGTGGCACAACACCTTGAGCTTGCCGCGCAACCTCGGCGCGCAATGGACCCTCAGCCCACGGCTGGGGCTGGATGTGGGCTGGAGCAAGCTGCTGGCGGGCGCCCAGAGCCAGCGGTTGGCCGGTGCCAGCGTGGGGGTCGGCTTGAGCACCCGGGACTGGCAACTGGACCTGGATTACCAACACGGGCTCTACGGACCGCCCCGTTCGAGCCAGGAGCCGGGCTTCTGGCTGATGGAGTTGAGCCTGCGCCTGTGAACCCGTAGGACGGGTATTGCGGAGCGATACCCGAGGAGGCTTCAACCGTGCTCGCAAGGAGCAGTAAGGACAGTGCACGCAACCCCATAACAACAATCAAAAAAAGGTTTCGTCATGAAAAAAGCCGTACACCTGCCCCCGGCCGCCCTCAAACCCTGCCAGACCCTGCGCTGGATGGTGTGCGGCCTGGTCGTTGTCCACTACATGCAGCCCGCCATGGCCGCCAGCGGGGCGACCGTGACAGTGACCCTGGCTGCGTCCACCCCGCAGGGCCCGGTCCCGGCGCCCGGCGGCGCCACAGTTTCCACCCAACAAGGAGTGCCGGTGGTCAATATCGTTGCCCCGAACGCGGCGGGGCTTTCCCATAACCAGTTCCTGAACTACGACGTTGAACGCCAGGGGCTGGTGCTGAATAACTCAACGGTGGCGGGCCCGTCGCAATTGGCCGGGCAACTGGGGGCCAACCCGCAGTTCAATGGCCGCGACGCGAGCCTGATTCTCAACGAAGTGATCAGCCGCAACAGTTCGAGCATCAACGGCCCGCAGGAGATCTTCGGTCGGGCCGCCGACTATGTGCTGGCCAACCCCAATGGCATCAACGTCAATGGCGCCAGCTTCATCAACACGCCACGGGCGGCTTTTGTGGTGGGCAGCCCGGAGTTCGAGGACGGGCGCCTTGCCCGCCTCACCACGGTTGAGGCGCGCAACGAGCTGATTGTGGGTGATCGCGGGCTGAGTAATATGGCCGGCGCCATTGACCTGATTGCACCGCGTATCGATGTCACCGGCAGCACCGACGCACGGGGCGACCTGAATGTGATCATGGGCTTCAACCAGGTGGCCTACGACGATCGGCGGGTCCAACAAGTCCGCCAGCCGGCCAGGCCGCCCGTGGATGCACAACTGTTTGGCGCGATGCAGGCCGGGCGGATCACTATCATCAGCACCGTCGACGGCGCCGGGGTCAAGGTGGCCGCGCCGCTGCTGGCCATGGCGGACCTGACGGTGACCTCGGCCGGTGACCTGGACATTACCGGCACTACCCAGGCGCAGTCGCTGATCGCCAAACCCACGTTGCTGAACAGCGACAACGGTGATGTGCGGTTGCAGGCCAACGATGACCTGGTGCTCACCGCCACCGACGTCAACGGCCGCAACATTGAGGCCAGCGCCGGGGGCGACCTGCGCCTTGACGCCGTCACCAGCTCCCGCAAAACCGAACAACGGGAAGAATGGGACACGAAATTCCTGTTCATCACCACCGAGACCTACGACAAAAAAACCACCGAGACCCGCCTCCAGCAACGGGGCAGCACCCTCACGGCCCGCGCCGACCTGACCCTGAAGGCCGGCGACAACATCGAGCTCAAGGCCTCCACCGCCAGTGCCGGCGGTACCGTTCAGGCCGAGGCCGGCAAGAACCTGCGCCTGAGCGCACTGAATGACTCGAAGGAAACCCGCGAAACCCTCAACCACCGCAAGAACCTCTGGCGCGGCGACTACGACAAAACCGAAAAGATCGAAACCGCCCGCAGCAGCAGCCTCACCAGCGGCGGCGCGATGCGGTTGAGCAGCCAGCAGGACCTGCAAGTACTCGGCAGCGAGGTCGTGAGCCAGGGCGACCTGACGATGGACGCCGGGGGCAAGGTGGACATCGGCACCACCCGGGTCGTGCAGGAGAACTGGCAAAAAGACTACGAAGGTGACCTGCTCTCCGGCAGCTTTTTCGGCGAGAACCTGAAGGACGAGCGCAGCGAAGACCTCGTGGTCGGCAGCCGGGTGGAGGCCAACGGCACCTTGCGGCTGCGCTCCGAAAATGTCGCCATCAGTGGCAGCCAGGTCGTGGGCATGAAGGATGCACTGCTGATCAGCACCAGCGGCGCCCTGAGCATCGACGGCGCGCAAAACCTGGTGACGTCGGACAAGTCCGTCACCGACAGCAAGCTCTTCGGCCTGCTCAAGGACCAGACCCGCGAGCGTAAGGACACCACCACTCAGGTCCGCAGCCAGGTGCACTCCCAAAGCAACCTGCGCCTGCAGAGCGCCAGCGACCTGAACGTCACCGCCTCGGAGGTGTCGGCCCAAGGCAGGCTCGAACTGGAGGCCGCCCGCGACATTAACTTGCTGGCCGGGCAGAACCTCGAAAAGACCCTCACTGAAACGGACCGCCATGGCTTCTCCGCCTCAGCCGGCGAAACCAAGGAAACCGCGCCCGGAATCAAAGGGTCGGAGCAATACCAGGCCGGGGTCAACTACACCCAGCAGCAAACCACCACCACCGAGGACACACTCACCCACGAGGGCAGCCAACTCAGTGGCGGCAGCGTGGACATCACCGCCGGCGAAAAACTGTTGGTCAAGGGTTCCGACGTGACCGCCACCGACGGCGATTTGAACCTGGCGGCCCAGTCCATCGACGTGCTGAGCGAGGCGGATAACAACCGGCGGGTGGTCGAGGAAAACAGCCTCAGCCTGGGGCAGTTCTACACCGGCGGCATGGACCGCGCAGGCGGTGGCTGGCAGGTCGACAAGGACAAGGCCGTGACGACCACCGACACCCGCACAGTTCAATCGAGCCACCTGACGGCGGCGGGCAACCTCAACCTGAACGCCGGTGATGGCCAGGGCCAACTCGTCACCGAGGCCGCCAAGGTCAAGGCCGGCGGCGAGCTGAATATCAGTGCAGGCAGCCTGG
This sequence comes from Pseudomonas sp. IPO3778, assembly GCF_013386825.1. Taxonomy (GTDB): domain Bacteria; phylum Pseudomonadota; class Gammaproteobacteria; order Pseudomonadales; family Pseudomonadaceae; genus Aquipseudomonas. The sequence continues at coordinate 59,141 of NZ_JACARC010000052.1, read as the reverse complement.
AAAATCGTGCGGTGTACGACAGCACGGTGGAGACGCGGGAGGTCGACCACTGGAGCCTCAGTGTCGGCGCCAACCTCGAGTACAAGGACGTGACCCGGCCGATCAAGAAAGTGGTGGACGGAATCGACCAGACCAAGGTCTACCAACCCTCGGTGCTGGATGCGCTGGACCCGCCCAACCTCGGTATCGACCTGGCGGTCAACGTCCTGGACAGCCGCGCCGAGTCGGGCGCCACCACGGCGGTGGTGAGTGAGTTCGAGGGCGGCGCGATCAACATCAACGTCGACGGCGCGCTGACCGACACCGGCACCCGCTACGTGGCCACCGACGGCACGCTGGCAATCAGCGCCGGGAGCCATACGTTTGCAGCCGCTGAAAACACCACCTTCAGCCGGGACAAGGGCACCGATGTCGACACCGCATTGCGGGCCTATACCACCACCGGCAGCGACATCAACGCGCGGATCCTCGGCTCGGGGGGCAGTTTCGACCTGCGCCAGGCCACTGGCACCGCCGTACCCGGCAGCCTGGAGGGCAAGTACGGGATCCAGGTGCAACTGGGTACGGATGGCCGGTATGAGGGCACCCGTATGGATGCCGGCCAGGGCGACCTGAAAATCCGCACGCCCGGGTCCCTGCGCTTTACCGAGGCCCGCGACTGGCAAACCAGCGATGAAACCACCCTGGGCGGGTTTGGCTGGGTGGAAGCCGGCACCAGCCCCGACACCCTGAAAAAGGCCAACGCGGGCGGCCAGCTCGACAAGGCCTGGCTGGAGGTCGAAGACACCCAGGGCCGTGAAGCACGCCTGTTCGCCGAAGGCCTGACCGAGATCATCGCCGGGCAGGACCTGACGCTGCAGGGCACGCAAATCGGCTCAGCCGAACGCGACAGCGGCGAGGTGCGGCTCAAGGCCGGCGGTGACGTTGAGTTCCTGGCCGGTGTCGACACCCATTCGGCCACGGGCGGCAACCTCGGCGGTGGTGCACGGGTGAGCGTCAAGGCCACGCAAAGCGACACCGCCAGCGGCACAAGCGGCGGGTTCGGTATCCAGGGCGGCGTGGGCCGCATTGATGAACGCAGTACCCTGCAACGGGGTGGCAGCCTTGACAGTCGCGGCACAGTGCAAATCGAAGGCCGCAACGTGCGCCTGCAAGGGGTGCAAGGCAAGGCCAGGGCGTTCGAGCTGGCGGCCACTGGCGGCGAGCTGATCCTGGAATCCGCCGTCTCCGATGCGCAGCGCGACAACCAATCCCTGACCGCCGGGCTGGGCGCCAGCCTCACTCGCAGCTCGGAGTCGTCGGGCAACGGCTCAGGCCTGTTCGCCCGCGCAAAGGGCGGCATCGACCAACTGGACAGCCAAACCCACGACAACACACGCCTGCAGGCTGACCGGGTGCAACTCGACAGCCGGGGCGATACGCGCCTGCTGGGCGCTACCGTCACGGCCGGCGAGGTCAGCGGGAAGGTTGGCGGCGACCTGGTGGTCGAGAGCCGGCAAGATCAGGTGCGGCAATTGACGCTGAACGTGGATGCGCAATTGACCACCGAGAAAAACCCGGCCGGCGGCATTGATAAGGCCAGCGTTGCTGCCGGCCCGCTCGGCAGCTCCCTGAAAGACACCAGCAAAAAACTCTACGAAAAAGCCGCCGACAAAACCCAGGCACTCAAGGACAAGGTGCTGGCCAAAAGTACTGACCGCCCGGGCGCCTCCCGCGACCGCTTCAAGGACCTGCTGTTCCAGAACCCGGAAAACCGCGATGTCACCCCGACCTTGCTGGCGGACTTCAGCCGTACTCGCAACGACACCGTGGCCGAAGCTTCAGGGATCCAGGGCCGTGACGGTGTGGGTGTGCAGGTGGCGGGCCGTGTCGACCTGCTGGGCGCACGGATCGGCTCCAGCGATGGCGCCGTGGACCTGGGTGGCGCGTCGGTCACCGGCAAGGACTTGAGTGGCCGCGACCAGCGCACAGACCTGGGCCTTAATGTCTCCTCTTCCCCTTTGCTGCTGGGCCAGGCGCTGTACAAGGAATTCACCCAAGAGCGTGATCCGCAAAGCCTGGCCGACGAGCAGTTCAATACCGGCCTGCTGCGTATCGGCGGGCACGACCAAAACCAATTACTGACCAGCGGGGTTGATCAAAAAGGCCGCTGACCGCGGCAAGCAAGCGGTGCAGCCCCGGTGCCGGGGCTGGCCTCTAACGAGCTTTTAAAACAAGCGTATGTTTTTTCATTGACAGCTTCCCGGCATCGCCATAACCTCGCCAGACTTTCAACGTACCGGGAAAACGGACGTGGGCAGCATTTACCTGATTCGACATGGCCAAGCCTCCTTCGGTGCAGACGACTACGACGTGCTGTCGCCCATCGGTGTGCAACAGGCGCACGTGCTGGGCAGCCACCTGGCGGAACTGGGCCTGCGCTTCGACCGTTGCGTGTCGGGCGACCTGCGCCGGCAACAACACACCGCCACCGCCGCCTTCGAACAATACAGCGCCCTCGGCCTGCCGGTACCGCCGCTGGAAATCGACAGCGCGTTCAACGAATTCGACGCCGAGGCCATCATTCGCGCCCTGCTCCCGGACTTGCTGCACAGCGAACCCGAAGCCCTGCACATCCTGCGCAACGCCGCGCAAAACCGTGGCGAGTTCCAGCGCATCTTCTCCCTGATCATCGAACGCTGGCTGGCCGGCACTTACGACCCGCCGGGCCTGGAAAGCTGGCTGGGGTTTGTCGAGCGTGTCCAGGGTGGCCTGCAACGCCTTCTTGAAGCCGCCGACAACCGCGACAAAATCGCCGTATTCACCTCCGGCGGCACCATCACCGCCCTGCTCCACCTGATTACCCGAATGCCTGCCACACAGGCCTTCGAACTGAACTGGCAAATTGTTAACACCTCGCTCAACCACCTGAAATTCCGAGGTCGCGAGGTGGCACTGGCTTCCTTCAACAGCCATACCCACTTGCAACTGTTGAAGGCGCCGCAGCTCATCACCTACCGATGAATTGCGGCCAACCGTGACCCCAAGGTCACTGGACTCACCCAAAAGGATCGAAACCATGACTGACGTAGCTAAAGCCGTAGAAGCAATGAAAGCCAAATTCAACCCAGCCGCTGCCGACGGCCTGGACCTGGTGTTCGGTTTCCGTATCGACGACACCCAGAACTTCTCGCTGGTGGTAAAAAACAAAACCTGCGAACTGCTGGAAGGTGAAAACCCCGACGCCCAGGTCACCCTGGTGATGGACGGCGACACCATGAAAGGCATCGTCAGCGGCGAAACCGACGGCATGCAAGCCTTCATGGGCGGCAAACTGCGCACTGAAGGCGACATGATGCTGGCCATGAAATTGAGCGAGCTGTTCCCGGCCTGATCAAGCCTGTTTTAAATGACAAATCCCGCCAATGGCGGGATTTGTCGTTTCTGGCTTCTTGTAGGAGCGAGCTTGCTCGCGAGAAACCTGAGCGCGCCGCGTTGAATCAGGCTGCCAGCGTCATCGTTAACGACCTTCGCAGGCAAGCCAGCTCCTACAGTGGACCGTGCCCGCTCTCCGGCTTCTTGTAGGAGCGAGCTTGCTCGCGAGAAACCTGAGAGCGCCGCGTTGAATCAGGCTGCCAGCATCATCATTAACGACCTTCGCAGGCAAGCCAGCGCCTACAGTGGACCGTGCCCGCTCTCCGGCTTCTTGTAGGAGCGAGCTTGCTCGCGAGAAACCTGAGAGCGCCGCGTTGAACCAGGCTGCCAGCGTCATCATTAACGACCTTCGCAGGCAAGCCAGCTCCTACCGTGGACCGTGCCCGCTCCAGCTTTTGATTTTGCCTTTGTTTCTACACGCTCAACGGATTGGCCTCCTACCGCGGCTGCAACAACAGCGCCACCAACGCACTCCACCCCGTCTGATGCGAAGCCCCCAACCCACGCCCGGTCTCGCCATGAAAGTACTCATGGAACAACACCAGATCGCGACTGGCCGGATCCGCCTCCAGCTGCGCATACCCCACCATCGACGGCCTTGAACCGTTTTCATCCCGCAGAAACAACCGCGTCAGCCGCTGACTGAGACCGTCCGCCACCTCCTCCAACGAAGCCAGATACCCACTCCCCGCCGGATACTCCACCGAAAAATTATCCGCGTAGTAACGATGAAACTCCCGCAGCGACTCGATCAGCATGTAATTCACCGGCATCCACAGCGGCCCGCGCCAATTGGAGTTGCCGCCGTACAACCGCGAATCCGACTCCGCCGGCTCATACCGGGCACACAGCGTGTTGCCATTCATCTTCAGCGCCAGCGGTTCCTCGGCAAACGCTTTGGACAGCGAACGCACCCCAAACGTCGAGAGAAACTCGGACTCATCCAGCATCCGCCGCAGCAAGTCCTTGGTCCGCTCACCCCGCAACAACGCCAGCAACAGGCGATTGCCCTGCCCCGGCTCGTTCCAGCGCGACACCAGCTTGGCCAGGTCTGGCCGGTGCTTCATAAACCCCAGCAGCCGCTCACGCAGCCCCTCCAGCCCTTCATGTTCACGCTGCTCCAGCACCAGCACCGCAAACAGCGGCATCAGCCCGACGATGGACCGCAACCGCACCGGCTCGCTTTCACCGCCAGGACGGTGCAGCACGTCGTAAAAAAACTGGTCCTGCTCATCCCACAACCCTTCGGCGCTGTCGTCCACGCGGTTGATCGCCCCGGCGATGTACAGGAAGTGCTCGAAGAACTTCACCGCAATGTCCACGTACACCACGTTGCGTTTGGCCAGCTCCAGGCCGATACGCATCAAGTCCAGGGCATAGGCGGCCACCCAGGCCGTGCCATCGGCCTGGTCCAACTGATAACCCGGCGGCAGGTCGGCCGAGCGGTCGAACAACGCGATATTGTCCAGCCCGAGGAACCCGCCCTGGAACAGGTTGCGGCCCTCGGCGTCCTTGCGGTTGACCCACCAGGAAAAATTCAGCAGCAGCTTGTGGAAGATCCGCTCCAGAAAATCCATATCGCCCACGCCCTTCAGCGCCTTGTCCTGCTGGTACACACGCCAGCTGGCCCAGGCATGCACCGGCGGGTTGGCGTCGTCGAAACGCCACTCGTAGGCCGGCAGTTGCCCGTTGGGGTGCATGAAGCGGTCTTTCACCAGCAACAACAGCTGCTGCTTGGCATAACCGGGATCGATCAGGGCAAAGGCCACCGCCTGAAAACCCTGGTCCCACGAGGCGTACCACGGGTATTCCCAGGTGTCGGGCATCGAGAGGATGTCGAAATTCGACAGGTGCCGCCAATGGGTATTGCGGATATGCAGGCGCTCGGGCGGCGGCGCCGGCTGGCCCGGATCGCCGTCGAGCCATTGATTCACGTCGAAGTAATACAGCTGCTTGGACCACAGCAACCCGGCCAGGGCCTGGCGCTGTACATTGCGCGCGTCTTCATCGGCGATGCCCTGTTGCAGCGCCCCGTAGAAGTCATCGGTCTCCTGGCGGCGCGTTTCGAACAGCTTGCGCGCATTGATCCAGGGCGCATCCGCCGGGGCGAAACGCAGGTACAGGGTTTTGCTCTCCTGGCCCGCCAGTTCCAGGATGAAACGGGCAGCAACCTTGGTGCCCGAATCCCGGCGAATCGCCGTTTGCGCCCCCGTGGTCACGTAGTCGTTGATCCCGTCCTTGAACGGCCCCGGCGCAGGCTGCCCGTCCAGCTTGGGGAAGTTGGTTTCGTTCTCGCAGAACAGCCACTCCACACCGTCCTGGCCCCAGGCACTCAGGTGGCGATCGGACAATTCATGATGCCGCGCCACCACCTGTTCCCCCTCAAGGCGTAACTCGGGTTTGGGCGCATCTGCGGTCCAGCTCCAGTCGTTGCGCGCCCACAGGTGCGGCAACACCTGCAAGCGCGTGGGCCGGTCCGAACGGTTGTGCACGGTGATGCGCATGAACACGTCATCAGGCTGGTGCTTGGCGTATTCGATGGTGACGTCGCAATAGCGGTTGTCTTCGAACACCCCGGTGTCGAGGATTTCGTATTCGGCATCCCCCAGGCCACGCCGGGCGTTTTCGGTGATCAGGTCGTCGTAGGGATAGGCCGCGTGGGGGTATTTGTAGAGCATGCGCATGTAGGCATGGCTCGGCACGCCATCGACGAAAAAGTACAGTTCCTTGACGTCTTCACCGTGGTTGCCCTCGGCGTTGTTCAGCCCGAACAGGCGCTCCTTGATGATCGCGTCGTGCTCGTTCCACAGCGCCAGGCCCAGGCACCAGCGTTGGGCCTTGTCGCTGAAACCCGCCAGGCCATCCTCGCCCCAGCGGTAGGCGCGGCTGCGGGCATGTTCGTGGGGGAAGTAACGCCAGGCATCGCCGTCGGCGCTGTAGTCTTCGCGCACGGTGCCCCATTGCCGCTCGCTCAGGTAGGGGCCCCAGTCACGCCAGCGTTCGGCGTCGTCCCTGGCCAGGCGCTGGCCTTCAATCGTTTCCAGAATGTTCGTCGCAGGCTGTGCCGTCATCGATTCTTCCGTCGCGTTCAGAGGTGACGGCCAGTGTAGAGCCCTTCGGCGATGAGATGCACGTGAAGCTGACGACATCCCGCTCATTCATTTGCAGAATGAAGTCCAGAGGAATCTTCGTTTGCAAGGCGCCGGCCGGCCCAACAAAATCAGGCAACCGTGCATTTCATCTCTACAGCCGCCAGGAATTTTTCTATGCCTACCGCCCGCGTTGTCAGCCCTGACGACATTCGCAAAGGCTTCTCCAGAGCCATGTCCGACATGTACCGCGATGAAGTGCCGCTGTATGGCGCGCTGATGGAACTGGTGGCCGAGACCAATGCCCGCGTACTGGAAACCGACACCGGGTTGGCCCACCAGCTGCAGCGCACCGGGGAAATCCAGCGCCTGGATAGGGAGCGCCACGGCGCCATCCGCCTGGGCACCGCGGAAGAACTGGCGACCATCGGCCGCCTGTTCGCGGTAATGGGCATGCAGCCGGTGGGCTATTACGACCTCACGCCCGCCGGGGTTCCGGTGCATTCCACAGCCTTTCGCGCCGTGCATGAAAGCGCCCTGCAAACCAGCCCGTTCCGGGTGTTCACCTCCCTGCTGCGCCTGGAACTGATCGAAAACCCTGAACTGCGCGCCTTCGCCCAATCAGCCCTGGCCAAGCGCTCGATCTTCACCCCGCGCGCCCTTGAGTTGATCCAACAGGCGGAAGCCGACGGCGGCCTCGATGCAGCCCATGCCGAAGAATTTATCCAGCAAGCCCTGGAAACCTTCCGCTGGCACCACACCGCCACCGTCACCGCCGCGCAGTACCAGCAACTGAGTGACCAGCACCGGTTGATCGCCGACGTGGTGGCGTTCAAGGGCCCGCACATCAACCACCTGACGCCGCGCACCCTGGACATCGACCAGGTGCAGGCCGCGATGCCCGGCAAAGGCATCACCCCCAAGGCCGTGATCGAAGGCCCGCCCCGCCGCCAGTGCCCGATTTTACTGCGCCAGACCAGCTTCAAGGCCCTCGACGAGGCGATTGCCTTTACCGACGCCAAGGGCAGCCACAGCGCGCGCTTCGGTGAAATTGAACAACGCGGCGTGGCGCTGACGCCCAAGGGCCGGGCGTTGTATGACCAACTGCTGAATGCCGCACGGGATGAACTGGGGGCGTTTCCGAATGAGGCCAACGCCGGGCGCTACACCGAATTGATGGAGCAGCACTTCCAGGCGTTTCCCGACGATCACCGGCAGATGCGTGAACAGGAGCTGGCGTACTTCCGCTACTTTGTGACCGAGCAGGGTTTGGCCGCGCAGGACAAGGCCGCCACCCTGGACGAACTGATCGCCGCCGGCCACGTCGATGTGGAGCCCTTGGTGTATGAAGATTTTCTGCCGGTGAGCGCGGCGGGGATTTTCCAGTCGAACCTGGGGGATGCGGCGCAGAGTCACTACGGGGCCAACGCCAACCAGGCCGAGTTTGAAAAGGCCCTGGGCCGCCAGACCCTTGACGAATTGACGTTGTACGGGGAAACCCAGCAGCGCTCGATTGACGAATGCACGCGCGCGCTGCTGGCCTGAAAGAGAGAGTTCGCCCGGCCACAGCGCATTCCATGCGCCGTCTAAGAGCCCCAGTGCCGGGCGAACGGTTGGCATGATAGGCAGCGACGGTGTCGCTGTCTTTCAGGCAATTCTGAACAAATCTTCTACTTGGCCGCCGCTTTCTCCAACTGCTCGACGATCTTGTCTTTGATCAACAGGCGTTTCTTCTTCAGCTTCTCCAGCTCCTCATCGCCGCCGCTCGAGGACTCAAGCTCCAGCACCTCCTTGTCGGCGCTGTCGTATTGGTGGAGCAGCGAATCCAGGTAATTGTCGCCCGCCCTGCGCTGTTGAATGTCTTCCTTGGTGAAAGTCAGGTCCTGATACAGGTCGTGTTTCACTGGCATGGAGTACCTCCGCAAGTAGATCAATGACTGAATGCCCTTTGAAGCTAGCCCATCCGGCGGGCTCTTGTCATGTTTGAGATCAACCTGTCGCGTTTGAGTCCCCGTTCGTCGCAGGGCAGACGATTTCATAAAACCTTTGGCCCACGCTGCCCTCCACTGTAGATCGTCACCCGATGGAGAACAGGTTCCATGAATCACGCTGCCAACGCTGTCGACACCCAGTGCATCAACACTATTCGAACCCTGGCCATGGACGCCGTGCAGAAGGCCAACTCCGGCCACCCCGGCACGCCCATGGGCCTGGCGCCCGTCGGTTACACCCTGTGGAGCCGCTTCCTGCGGTACCACCCCGAGCATCCCGACTGGCCCAACCGTGACCGTTTTGTCTTGTCAGTCGGCCATGCCTCGATGCTGCTGTATTCACTGCTGCACCTGGCGGGTGTGGTGGAGATTGACGCCCACGGCAAGCGCTCCGGCCAACCGGCCATCAGCCTGGATGACATCAAGCAATTCCGTCAGATGGATTCGAAAACCCCCGGCCACCCCGAATACCGCATGACCACCGGCGTGGAAACCACCACCGGCCCACTCGGCCAGGGCTGCGCCAACAGCGTCGGCATGGCCATGGCCGAGCGTTGGCTGGCCAAGCGTTTCAACCACGACGACCGGGTGCTGTTCGACTACAACGTGTACACCCTGTGCGGCGACGGCGACATGATGGAAGGCATCAGCAGCGAGGCGGCGTCCATCGCCGGGCACTTGAAGCTGGAAAACCTGTGCTGGATCTACGACAACAACACCATCAGCATCGAAGGCCACACTGAGCTGGCCTTCAGCGAAGACGTGATCAAGCGCTTCCAGGCCTATGGCTGGCACACCTTGCACGTCACCGATGCGAATAACCTGCTGGCCCTGAGTGACGCCCTGAACACCTTCCGGAAAAACACCGGCGCGCCGACCCTGATCGTGGTGGACAGCGTGATCGGCTATGGCTCGCCCCACAAACACAACACCGCCTCGGCCCACGGTGAACCCTTGGGCGAAGCAGAAATCCGCCTGACCAAGGCCGCGTACGGCTGGCCCGAAGACGCCAGCTTCCGGGTGCCGGATGAAGCGCGCACCGTGCTGCGTGACGCACTGCTGGAACGCAGCGCGCCGCTGTATGAGCAATGGGTGCACACCCTGTCCCACCTGGAACAATACGAGCCGGAGCTGGCCGATGAGCTGCGGCGCATGCGCGCCGGAGAAATGCCGGAGCATTGGCAGGACCAGTTGCCGAACTTTGCCAGCGATGCCAAAGGCGTCGCCAGCCGTGCTGCCGGGGGTGAGGTGTTGAATGCGTTTGCCCAGCAGATCCCGTGGCTGCTGGGGGGCTCGGCAGACTTGTCGCCCTCCACCAAGACCAACCTGACCTTCGACGGCGCCGGGCGTTTCAGCGCCGAGAACTACGGCGGGCGCAACCTGCACTTCGGGATCCGTGAACATGCCATGGGCGCGATTGCCAACGGCATGGCGCTGTCGTACCTGCGGCCCTACACCTCGACCTTCCTGGTGTTCAGCGACTACATGAAACCGCCGATTCGCCTCGCGGCAATCATGGAGCTGCCGGTGGTGTTCGTGTTTACCCATGACTCCATTGGTGTGGGTGAAGACGGCCCCACCCACCAGCCCATCGAGCACCTGACCCAACTGCGGGCCACGCCGGGCCTGCTGACCCTGCGCCCGGGTGATGCGAATGAAACCCTGGAAGCCTGGAAAATCGCCCTGGCCCAGACCCACCGGCCGACGTGTGTGGTGCTGTCGCGGCAAAACCTGCCGACCCTGGACCGCACGAAATACGCCCCGGCTTCGGGCACCGCTCGCGGCGCTTATGTACTGGCCGGCGCCGAGAAGCCCCAGGTGATCCTGATGGCCACCGGCAGTGAAGTCAGCCTGGCGGTAGACGCCTATGAACAACTGAAGGCTGAAGGTGTGGCGGCGCAAGTGGTGTCGATGCCGAGCTGGGAGCTGTTCGAAGAACAGGACCAGGCCTACCGCGACAGCGTACTGCCGCCGGCGGTGAAGGCCCGCGTGGTGGTGGAACAGGCCGGCCCCTTGGGCTGGGACCGCTACGTGGGGCAAACCGGGGCCAAGGTGGTGATGAACAGCTTTGGCGCCTCTGCGCCGTTGCCCAAGTTGCAGGCCAAGTTCGGCTTTACCCTGGAGAATGTGGTGAAGCTGGCCAAAGAGCAGGTCCAGCGCAACTCCACCGGCTAAGCGCTCGCGGGCCGGGCGTGGCCTATCGAGGGAAGCCTCGGTGCCACGCCCTTTGGCTCATTTACCCCCGGTCACATCCAGGAACGTCCCCGTGATGAACGACGCCTCGGCGCTCGCCAGCCACAGGATGGCCTGCGCCACTTCTTCAGGCTGACCGCCCCGGCCCATGGGGATCGAATCCTTCACCCGGTCAACCCGCCCTGGCTCTCCGCCGGTGGCGTGGATGTCGGTATAGATATGCCCGGGGCGGATACAGTTGACGCGTATGCCCTCCCGGGCGACCTCCTTGGAAAACCCGATGGTAAAGGTCTCCAGCGCACCCTTCGAGGCCGCGTAGTCCACGTATTCGTTGGGGCTGCCGGCCTTCGCCGCGCCCGACGAGAGGTTGATCACCGAGCCGCCCCGCCCGTTGTGACGAAATGACATGCGCTTCACCGCTTGCTGGGCACACAGCATCGGCCCGATCGCGTTGACCGCGAAAATCCGCTGCATCCGCGCAAAATCCAGGTCCTCTAACCGGGACTGCAACGCGTTGATCCCGGCATTGTTGACCAGCACATCGATGCGCCCGAATGCCCGGTCGATCGCCGCAAACAGCTGAATGACCTGCTCCGGGTCGGCGCTGTCGGCGCGCACGGCCAGCGCCCGGCGCCCCGCCGCTTCCACATCCGCCACCACCGCGAGGGCAGCAGACTCGTCGGAAACGAAGCTGATCGCCACGTCGTAACCTTGTGCGGCAGCCAGCCGCGCGGTGGCGGCGCCTACGCCACGACTTCCACCTGTTATCAGAATCACCGGTGCCTGCGAAACAGTATCCATTGAGCGAACCTCATGTGGTGGTGGGTAATGCTTTACGGGTGTCAGCCGATCAGGAGTGTGCCGGTGGCAATCACCACGCACGCCAGCACCTTTCGAACCGTCAATGTCTCACCCAGGAAGAAATAACCGATCAACGCCGCGAACAACACGCTGGTTTCGCGCAGCGCCGACACCGCGCCCATGGGCGCACCGGCCATGGCGTAGATGATGATGCCGTAGGCCAGCAGCGACACCAGCCCACCGGCGAACGCCGTGAAGAAGCCGGGCCGCACGCAAAACAAACTCTTCGCCCCGCGCAGGCCGATATACACCGCCGGCATCAGCACACCCCACAAGGCGCACATCCAGACCGTGTAGGCCATCGGGGCACCGGACAGGCGCGCGCCGATGCCGTCTGTCACGCTATAGGCGGCAATGAAAAACCCGGTACCCAAGGCGTATGGCAGGCTGGGAACGGCCAGCCGACGGCCCCTGAACGCCAGCGAAACAATGCCGCCAGACACCAGGGCAATCCCCAGCAGCGCGCTGGCCGAAACGCTCTCCCCGGCAAATACCGCGGCGCCAAGGGTGATCAATACCGGCGAGGAGCCCCGTGAAATCGGATAGGTTTGCCCCAGGTCACCCACCTTGTAGCTGCGCACCAGGAACAGGTTATAGCCCACGTGCAGCACTGCCGACAGCACCACATAGAACCAGCTGGCGGGTGCCGGCGGCTCCAGGAACACGGCGATTGCACCACTGGCAATGGCGACGGCCAGGCACATGACCGTCATCGACCACAGCCGGTCGGCGCCGCCACGCAGCAGCGCGTTCCAACTGGCATGGAGTAAGGCGGCAAAGAGTACTAAGAGAATGATGTGATAAGGCATGGGCCCATCCTAAGCAAACCGAAGCCTTAACTGAAACGAAGTCTCCTCATTAAAGAATGAGTAAATCCTCATGCTTTATTCGTAAGCCAACCCGGCTTTTACGGCCTCCTGCATCAACCAGGCACGAAAGCTGACGATGTGCGGCTGGGATTCGAGGCCTTTGGGGCAGACAAAATAATAGGCAACGGGGGATGGGAACGGCACCTCGAACAGCTTGACCAGGCGCCCGTCACTCAGCTCGGATTCCACATGCCCGCTGCGGGCCAACGCGATGCCCTGGCCGAGCAATGCCGCCTCGATCGTCATGTTGGTATCCGCAAACCGCACGCTCTCCTTGAGCGGCGAAATTCCCAGCCCGACGTGCTGGAACCAGACTTCCCACTTCGGCACCAGGTCGGCGCCGTCTCGCATCAGCAAGGGATAGCGCAGCAATTCGGCCGGGGTGCGTGGCAGGCCAAAGCGCTTCAACAGGTCAGGGCTGGCCACCGGAAAAATCTGCTCCCGAAACAGGAACTCCGAGTACAGCGCCGGGTAATTGCCGTTGCCGAAGCGGATCGCCACGTCCGCTTCCGCGCCGGAGAAATGGATGGCTTTGTCACTGGAGTCCAGGGTGACCAGTATTTCAGGATGCTGCTGAGTCAGGCCCGGCAAGCGCGGCAGCAGCCATTTCAACGCGAAGGAATAGGTGGTACTGACCTTGAGCCGCACCCTGCCCTTTTGCTCCCGCAGGTCCGCCAGCGTGGCCTCAAGGTTCATGAAAAACTCACGCACGATCGGCGCAAGGGCCGCCCCGGCGGGCGTCAGGCTGAGTGACTTGCCGCGCTGGAACAGCTGCAGGCCCCAGAGCGCTTCAAGGTGCTTGAGTTGATGGCTGACGGCGCTTTGAGTGACATGCAGCTCTTCTGACGCCGAGGTGAACGTGGCGTGCCGCGTGGCAACCTCGAAGGCGCGCAATGTGGAGGTGGGGGGCAGGTCTCTCATGGCAACGCGTCTCGGGGGCAGTCACCCGCCCTTTATGAATGGAAACTCATGATAGAGCATTCCACTCACCCGTCGACAGCCGCCCGCTTATTCACACGCCACGCACACCTGCTGAAACCACGCCGAGAAACTCGGCCAGCGTTCAGGGGTCGGGCCATTGTGGGACCAGTACCGAACCTGCCCGGTTTGTGACACGCAGAAGTAGTCGCCGTTGTCCTCAATAAACGGCAACCACTCCTTTGGCACCCCCATCTGGTTCCAGGCGGCCTGGGCGATTTCGAACAAGTCGAGATGGGTGGTGCCCGGCAGGATAACCGCCGGCTCGAACGTCGCATTGGCCACGTCGCTGCCGCCCTTGAGGAACTCAATGTAGGCGACAGGGAACGGGAAGTTCAGGTTGCGCGCCGCCTTTTCGATTTCAGCATCGGTGGGAATACGGAAAGGATCTGAGGTCATCGAGACAGTACCTGGCGCGCCGAAGGGGTGCGTGCTGAATACCACAGTTTGCCCCGTCGACACAGCCTCAACTCAGTTGGAACCGCGCGGTGTTGTCGCTCAAGGCACGGCTGCCCTTGCTCAACCTGTCCGCTGCCTGATTCACCGCCCGCGCGCCGTCGAGCAAGCGCCCGGCAGCCTGATCCACCTGCTGGATATTACCGCTCACCTCATCCGCGGTAGCCGCCTGCTCCTCAACCGCCGTGGCGATGTGCGCCAGGGTATCGGTGACGCTTTGCACGGCACTGGCGATCTCGCCCAGGCGATGGCCCAGGCCCGTGACGGACGCGGCATCGGTCACCGCCTGCTCGCACGCCGCGCCCATCAGCGTGACCGCCTGGCTCACCGTGGAGCGCAAGCTGTCTACCGTGCCGGCGATCTGCGCCGTGGACGCCTGGGTGCGTTGGGACAGGCTGCGCACCTCATCGGCCACCACCGCAAACCCCCGGCCCTGCTCACCGGCCCGCGCCGCTTCAATGGCCGCGTTAAGCGCCAGCAGGTTGGTCTGCTCGGCGATGCCGCGAATGGTGTCGACCACTGACTGGATCTGCTGGCCCTGCTGGTTGACGCGTTCCAGGGCGTCGGCGGTGTCGGTCAACCGCTGGTTGAGTTGTTGAATGCTCGCGGTGGTGCGCTGGCTGTCGCGACTGCTGTCCTCGGCAATTTGCCGGGTTTTCTGCGCGCTGCCGGAGGCCTGCTCGCAGCTTTTGGCGACGCCCATGGAGGTCGCGGCCAACTGCGTGGCCGCCGCTGCAATCTGGCTGATCTGTTGCTGCTGGTCTTCCACTTCAGTCAGCGTGCTGCCCGATTGGGAGTTGAGCGTCAGCACCGCAGAACCCAACTGCTGCGTCTCGTGATTGACCCCCAGCAGGCTGGTGCGCAATTGCACCACGGCCACGTTGAGCGCGGTGCTGATCACTGCCAGTTCGTCACGCCCTTCCACCGCCACCTCCACGCACAGATTACCGTCACGCAGGGACTCGGCCAGGGTGGTGATACCACTGGCGCTGCGGCGGATCGAGGCCTGCAAGCACACGAACAGGTACAGGGCCGCCAACGCCAGCACGCTGAACGTCACCGCCACCGGAATGAACTGCTTGATGGCGCTGCCGCGGTAGTAATCCAGGCGCGCATCCAGCGAGGTCAGCGACTGCTTACGCAATGCGCCCAGGGTGCCGAGCATGCCGTCCACGCTGCGTTCGAAAGCGGTGGTATCGAGCTTGATGGTGCCGCCAAATACGCCTTCGTCCAGGGCTTTCAGCTCGTTGTCCAACTGTTGCAGGCTGTCGTCGTATTGCCCGATCCAGGGTTGCAGCCCCGGGTATTGCTTGGCCTTGAGGGAGGTAGCGGCCTTGACCAACTGGTCCCGGGCATCACCGATGCGCCCGCGCAGGTCACGCATCTGCAAACGGCTTTGCAAGGTGAACTGCCCCGAGGCGATGGACGACTGCCCGACACTTGCCATGCGCCCGATTCGCTCGATCAGGTCAGGCGTCTGCTGGGTGGAAATCTGCATCAGCAAGTAGGTTTCCAGCCAGGGGTCGAGGATCAAGCCGGCGTCCATGGTGATCTGCTCACGCAGGGTTTGCATTGCACTCAGGGCAGACGTGAAGCGGTCGTAGCCATCCGGCCACCAACCCACGGTACGCAGGGAGGGCGAGTCCATGCCCTTGACCGAGGCCTGCAGTGCCTCAAAACGCGCCAGGGTATCGGCGCTGGCGTTCTGGGCTTTCAGCGCCTCACCCAAGGCCTGCACGCTTTGCAGGATCAGGGGGAAGTTGGTGTCGACGGCGTTCATCGCCGCTTTGGCGGCGGGTGTCTGGTCGTGGAGGATATCCGCGGCCTTCCAGCGCGCCGCCAGGTTGCGCTGGGCGGTGAGCTGGGCGTCCAGGGCATCCAGCGCCAGCAGTTCGCGCACACCGGATTGCTCAGTGGAAATCACCGTCAGCTTGGTGCGGTACTCCTGGGCGATCATCCACAGACTGCCCGCCAGGGGCAGCATGAACAGAAAAAACAGTATCTGAAACTTGCGCGCAAATCCGAAACGTCCAAGCAGGCGGATTCCTGGCGACAAAAGACTTTGCATGTCCGACAACTCCCCTGAACTACCCACACACAGCAACCATGGCTGAAGCCTGGAAATGACTGACGGCAAAATGCCATGTCATTGATTAAGCTGGCACAAGCAAGAAACGGACCGCTGGAGGAAGGCCGTTGGATAGGGAGCTGTAGTCGACGGAATCTGCGGGCACGCACGAAAATGGGGCAAAAGCACTCAGCACCGGTGGCAGAACGGTAACCCTCTGTGGCGAGGGAGCTTGCTCCCGCTGGGGTGCGAAGCAGCCCTGATCCTGCAAACGGTATTTCCTTGAGAGAACACCTGTGCCTGTTTTGGGGCTGCTGCGCAGCCCAGCGGGAGCAAGCTCCCTCGCCACAGGGTTAGTGTTGCTGAATAGGTGGGGGGAGTCAGATTACTGGCTGACAAACGCCAACACCCGCTCCAGCATCCGGTCACAGGCCTCAAGCTGCGCCACGCTGATGAATTCATCAGGCTTGTGACCCTGCTCCATGCTGCCCGGCCCGCACACCACGGTGGGAATGCCCGCCTGGTCAAACAGCCCGCCTTCGCTGCCGAACGCCACGGTGCCGAACGCCTTCGAGCCGCAGAAGTCGGCAACCCATTCAGCCGCCTGGCTCTCCACCGAGGTCGACAACCCCGGGTAGCTCGACAGCTCGCTGAAGTGGATCGCGCACTGCTCACTGACTGCCTGCATCGCCGGCAATAACGTGTGCTCGGCGTAACCGCGCAATTGGTCCGCGACGTGCCAGGGATCCTGCGCCGGCAGCGAGCGCACTTCAAAGTCGAAGCTGCAGTTTTGCGGGACAATATTGAGTGCCTTGCCGCCGGCAATCATGCCGGTTTGCACGGTGGAGAAAGGTGGATCAAAACTCACGTTATGGTGGTGCGGCGCCTTGAGTTCGTCACCGAGCCGGCCCAGTTCGAGGATCAACCGCGCGGCGTATTCGATAGCGTTTACACCCGACGGCGCATACGCCGAATGGCACGCCGCGCCATGCACCTCGCAGCGCATCGCCAATTTGCCCTTGTGGCCCAGCACCGGCTTGAGTTCGGTCGGCTCACCGATCACGCACAGCAAGGGTTTGACCGGCTTTGCGTGGAACGCTTCGATCAGCGAACGCACGCCCAGGCAGCCCACCTCCTCGTCGTAAGACAGCGCGATATGCACCGGCATGCGCAGCGGCGCCTGCACCAGCGCCGGGACGCTGGCCAGCACACAGGCGATGTAGCCCTTCATGTCAGCGGTGCCACGGCCGTACAGCTTGCCGTCCTGCTCGGTCAGCTCGAACGGCGCGACGCTCCAGCGCTGCCCGTCCACGGGCACCACGTCGGTGTGGCCAGACAGCACGATGCCCGGCACTCCTGCGGGGCCGATGGTCGCCAGCAGGTTGGCCTTGCTCTTTTGCTCATTGAACAACAACTCGCAACTCACGCCGTGGTGCTGCAAGTAATTGCGCACGAAGTCGATCAGCGCCAGGTTGGATTCGCGGCTGGTGGTGTCGAAGCTGACCAGTTGGGCCAGCAGGTCGCGGCTCTGGCTCATCGGTCATCTCCCGGCACCGCGTAACCCGGGGCAAATTGCGGGTTGATGGCGCGGTCGATGTAGTCCTGCATTTGCCCGCAGTAGGCCTGCCAGAGTTGCTCAAGCTCGCCAATCGGGTCGGCGTCAGCCCAGTCCACCCGCAGGTTGACGATGGGCCACAGGTGGTCGCCCACCACCACCAGCGCGGCGGAATGCACCGGCCCCGCTTCACCGCCGCCGGCCACACCCGCCTGCAGGGCGGCGAGCAGTCGGTCGGCGAGGTGCCCAGGGGTGTCTTCGAAAGCCCGCACCATGGCGTCGATCACGCCGGTGTTCGCCAGCATATTGCCCGCGGCCACACAGTGTTCGCCGCTGACCGCGTGGTGAATGCCCAGGGTCTGCCCGCCGCTGAAGTGCGCGGTTCTGCCGGCGCTATCAATGACGGTCACCTGGCGATACTCGCTGCGGCTTTGCGGAGTGAGCACGGCGGCCAGTGCCTCACTCGGCGCCACGCCTTGGGCCAACAGGTCCAGGGTGTGCGGGCCGAGTGCCGGCAAGGTGATGTTCTGCGACGCCACCGCGCCCACGCCTGGCCGCAGCCACGGGCAACGGGCGCCTACGGCAATGCTCGACGAGCTGATAGCGATGCCCAGTTGGCCGGTTTCGGCACAGCGGGCGACAACCGAAAAGGTCATGGGAATTCCTGTCTCTAAGGGATCAAATCAGTCGAGCAGCGAAGGGTCGGCGTCGATCATCAACTGCTTCATTTCTTCAAAATGCCGTTGCGAGAAATCCGCGATGCCTTCCCAGCCCCGCGCGGTTTTTTCGGCCACTTCGTCAGACAGCACCCGCAGCGGTTGGCCGGTGGACCATGCCGTGACAAGGATCTGGCAGGCGCGCTCCAGGGTCCAGATATCATCGAATGCCTCGCCGATGGACGTGGCGGTCACCATCACCCCGTGGTTGCCCATCAACAAGCGGCGCTTGCCGTCCAGCAAGCCCGCCAGGCGCACGCCTTCGGCCTCGGTGTCGGCCATGCCGCCGTACAACCCATCCACCGCCACGCGATTGAAATAGCGCGCGGTGTTCTGATCGATCGGCGGGATATGGGGGTTGGCCAGGCAGGCGACGGCGGTGGTGTACACCGGGTGCAGGTGCAACACGGCGCGGGTTTGCGGCAACAAGCGGTGAATCTGCCCGTGGATCGACCAGGCGGTGGGGTCCACGTCGGGATGGTCGGCGCCCGAGGCGTCGTCGGCGTTCAGCAGCAACAGGTCACTGGCGCGGATACGCGAGAAGTGCTTCCACTTCGGGTTGAGCAAGAACTGTTTGCCGTCGGCGGATACCGCCGCGCTGAAATGGTTGGCCACCGCTTCATGCATGCCCAGGTGCGCCACGATGCGGAAGGTCGCCGCCAGGTCGATGCGCGTTTGCTCTTCGTGTGATAACGCCATGTAGCTTTCTCCGCAGGGCAATTAGATGGCGAGGGGGTTATTGTGGCGAGCGAGCTTGCTCGCGCTGGACTGTGCAGCAGTCCCATTCGCTTGGATAAAACGAGGGGGCCGCTTCGCGGCCCAGCGGGAGCAAGCTCCCTCGCCACAGCAAGCTCCCTCGCCACAACACGCTCGTTCACCACAGGTTTGGTGCTGTCCTTTAAGTGAACGGTGTGTCATCAGGACTTCGGCATCAGCTCGGCGATGTCGGCATCGGTGGGCGCCTGGAAATTGTATTTCTTGAGCAACGCGGCGTATTCAGGGCTGGCGCTGAACGTCTTGATGCCTTCGATCAAGGCGTTCTTGACCTCGTCATTGCCCTTCTTCACACCGAAGCCGTTCAACACCGGGTAGATCAAGGTGTCGGAAGAAATCACCACACGCCCGCCCAGCTTGTCGACGGCACCACGGGCCACGGCCGCGTCGGTGATCTGCGCCTCAACGGCATGGGCCAGCAGGGCCTGGGTGGTTTGCGGGTCGGTGCTGTACTCGCTGATGGCGATCGGCTTCAGGCCTTTCTTCACACAGTACTCATCCGACAGCTTGTGCATCTGCGCCAGCCAGGAGGTGGCACCCATCGAGCCGATCTTGTGGCCGCAGAATTCTTCCGGCGTCTTGGGCTGGAACTCGCTGCCCTTGAGGGTCAGGATCGATTCGCCGCTCTTGAGGTAGGGAATCATGTCGATGACTTTCACCCGCTCGGCGGTGATGTACATGGACGAGTTGGTCACGTCGAACCGCCCCGCCTGCAAGCCGGTGATCAGGTTGGGGAAGCGCGTGTCGAGGGTCTCGACGGTGCGCCCCATGGTCTTGGCCAGGCCGTCCATGAACTCAATATCAAAGCCTGCAGGCTTGTTGTTGTCCATGTACTCATAGGGAAAGAAGGTCACGTCGGAACCGGCGACGATTTTCCCGTCTTTCTGGAAGGCCGCAGCCGCCAAGGACGTCATTGCAACCGCAGCGCCCAGCAGGCACACGGCAATAGGGCGAGCAATCATGTGAAACGCTGTCATGGTAATTCCCTGCAAGGTGAGAAGAAGGTTAGGCAGTGACGGAATCTTGGCCGGCCTGTTGCACAAAGAAAGAGGCGCCACGGGGCTTCTGCGGCAAGCGCATGTGGTTTTCCGTGGAACGCACCAGGCCACTTTCTTCACCGGCCACCATCAGGCCGGCGTGTGCGCTGGGCAGCGGGTTTTCGCCGAATGGCAGCGCGTCTTCAGCGGCGTAGACGCTGATGAACAGGGTGCGCGGCAGTTCGGTCTCGTTAGGGCTTGAAGCATGCAACAGGCGGGTGTGCATGAAGCACACGGAGCCGGCCGGGCCATAACAGGCCACCGGGTTCTGGCACAGGTCGTCGACCACCGTGGTGTCCACCGCGCCGGTGAAACGCTGGTCGTGCCAGTGCGACCACAGCGGGCCCTTGTGGCTGCCGGGAATCACCGTCAGCGGGCCGTTCTGCGGCGTGACCTCGCTGACCATCAGCAAGGCCGTGACGATGTCGTCGTTGCTGTGGGGCGTGAACAGAAAGTCCTGGTGCCACTTCACCTGCGTCGCAGTGTGGGGCAACTTGGAGTTGATCTTGCTGTGATGAAAACGGGCACCGCTGCCCCCGATCAGTTGCGCGGCAATCGCCGCCATCCGTGAGTGCAGCGCCACGCGGTGGTACGCCGGCGAAATCTCGGTGGGCGAACTCACTCGACGCAGCGAAGGATGATCGGGGCGGTGGTCGCCTTCCAGGTCGAAACGCGCTCGGCCATCCACCGTTTCGCCCCAGCCCTGATCGTGGCTGCGACTGTCTTCTACCCAGCGGTCGAAGTCGTGCTGCAACGCGGCCACTTCGTCCACCGTCAGCACGTCTTGCACCACCAGAAAGCCATCCCGGTGGAACTGTTCAATGTGCGCTTGCTCGATCATGGTGTTGCTCTCTTGTGGCTCGAACGTTAGTGGGGTCACGCCAGCGAGACGTCCTTGAGGAACGCCTCCACGCGTAGGTGTTCGCCGCTGCGCAACGCCTGCGGCGTGTCGTCGCAAACCACCCGGCCTTTCTCCATGAACACGATCCGGTCGGAGACCTTGAAGGCGAAATTCATCTCATGGGTCACGATCACCATGGTGATGCCCTCCTGGGCCAGGGCTTCGATGACTTGCAGGACTTCGTTGACTTTTTCCGGGTCGAGGGCCGAGGTGGGCTCGTCAAACAGCATGATTTGCGGGCGCATCATCAGGGCGCGGGCGATGGCCACGCGCTGCTGCTGGCCACCGGAAAGCTGGTGCGGGTACTTCCAGGCGTGGTCGAGCATGCCGACCTTGTGCAGCAGCGCGTAAGCCTGCTGCTTCAGCACTTCGGCGCTTGCGAGGCGGTGGTACTTCGGCGCCATCAGCAGGTTGTCGAGCACGCTCAAATGGGGGAACAGGTTGAAGCTCTGGAACACCATGCCGATGTTCAGCCGGTGCTCGGCGTGCTCCACGTACTGTGGCTTTTGCGCACCGACTTTATTCAGGTGAATGAACGGCTGGCCGTTGATTTTGATCTCGCCGTTATCCAGTTGCTCCAGGCCATTGAGCAGGCGAATCAGGGTGGTTTTGCCGGAGCCCGAAGGCCCGATCACCGACACCACTTCACCGGGCTGGATCTGCAGGTTGACCGAGCCCAGCACTTCGATGTCGTTATAGGCTTTGTGCAACCGGGAAGCCTGCAGCGCGGGGCCTTCAGTGCTGATGGGGCGCTGCAGGGCGGAATGTTGTTGGGTCGCCAGCGCAAGCACTGCGGCATCGGGAACCCGGGAAACGTTGCGCTGGTTGACGTCGAGAAAACGCTCCAGGCGCTTGAGCAGGAAGTCGAACACCGTGACGATGAATACGTAGAAAAACGCCACCGCCGCCATCGTCTCGATGACCAGGAAGTTTTGCGAGTACAGCCGTTGGCCCACCATCAGGATCTCGGTCAGCGAGATCACCGACACCAGTGAAGTGAGCTTGACGATGGAGATGTATTCGTTGGCCAGGGACGGCAGTGCCACCCGCAGTGCCTGGGGAATCACCACCCGCCACTGAATCCCGAAAAACTTCAGCCCCAGCGCCCGGGCGGCCTCGCCCTGCCCTTTGGGAATCGACAGCAGGCCGCCCCGGTGAATCTCGGCCACGTAGGCGGTTTCGCAGATCACCAGGGCCAGCAGGCCGGACCAGAACGGGTCGGCCAGAATCACTGACGTGGCGGGAATCGCCTGGGGCAAGTTGTAGATGAAGATCAGAAGCACCAACAGGGGCAGGCTACGGAACAACCAGATGTAGCCCCGCGCCGGCAGGCTGATCAGTGCATGTTTGGATTGCTTGGCCAGGGCCAGCAGAAAGCCCAGCGCGATACTCAGGACCCAGGTCAAGGAACTGAGCTGGATAACCGTCCATGTCGCCCGCCAGAACTCGGCATCGGCCAGCAAACCAAACATGTAATTCCAGTTGAAAGTCATCGTCACTGTGCTCGACAAAAAAATGAAAATGCCCACCGAATGCTCAACGTGTAGGTCGAACCCTGATCTGCACCGATGGACTGAGATTCGTGGGAGGAGGCCCTTGGGGTCAATTCGTAAAAGCCGGCCTAGTGGGTAGGGAGAACCTACGCAGCGTCACCGTTCCCTGGGTGACGACGGGGCTGCTGAAACAGCCTGTCTCGTATTGGTGCGGGACCGCGCCTGCACTGCAGGCCGGCGCCATCTTTTGGTGCACTGCAAACACAATCCCTTGTGGGCGCTGGCTTGCCTGCGATGGCAGCGCCGCGGTGTACCTGCAAGACCGAGGTGCCCGCATCGCAGGCAAGCCAGCTCCCACAAAACAGCCAGAAAGCAGGCCGTTCAGCTCACCGTGTTAGGGCTGCGCACCGCATGGGCATCAAAAAAGCTGGGGGCGGCCATGCCCGGGATGTACTGGTCGGACACGAACATCCGGCAACGCTCGGCAAACGCCGACACCACGCGGGACAACTGGGTATTGCTCGCCGTGGCGTAACCCAGTTGCATCGGCCGATGTGGCCCCGACAAGCGCAGGCGGATCAAACGCTTGCCGTCCTGGGAAAGGCTGGCTTTGGGCCGGGTATTGGCGAAGGAATAGCCGATGCCATTGGCGACCATGGAACGCACGGTTTCCAGGTTGCTGGAACGCATGATGATGTTCGGGGTGGTGCCCGCCTGCATAAAGAAGCTGAGGAAATACTCCCGGCTCCAGGGCGAGTCCAGCAGCACCAACGGGTAATCCTCAAGGTCGAGCATGCTCACTGCCGACAGGCTGGCCAGCGGGTGGTGCTCGCCCACCATCACATAGGGCGGCAGTTGCGCCAGGGGCTGGAAGTCGATGTCTTCACTGGTCACCAGGTCGTAGGTCAGGGCGATATCGATCTCGGCGCTGCGCAGTTTTTCCAGCATCTCCTCGTGGTTGCCCTCCACCTGGGTGATGCGTACCCCCGGAAACGCCCGGCCAAAACCGAACACCAGCTCGGGGGTGATCATCGGCGCCAGCCATTCCAGGCACCCCACCCGCAGCGGGCCGCGCACGGTGTTCAGCGACTCGGACGCAATGGTGTAGAGGTTGGTCATCTGCTCCAGGATCAGCTTGGCCTCCTGCATCACCTGGCGCCCCACCGCCGTAAGGGAAATGCCCTGGGCGTGGTGGCGAACAAACAGCTGGATACCGAGTTCGGCCTCCATGTGGGTGATGGCCGCCGAGATAGACGGCGACGACACGTGGATGCGTTCAGACGCCGCACTGATGCTGCCTGCCTCACCGGAAGCCACGAAATATTCCAGTTGGCGCTGGGTAATACGACTGAGCATCACGCCTCCACTTCATCAATGAGCCGACACCCGGCTGGCGCCGACGGCTTGAACCACAGCGTTGCATGGTTCATGCCGGGTCCTGTTTTGGCCTGACGCCCGGGCGTGGCCATGGCGCTTCGGTTTTGCCTAAGCATTACCCCGCGCAAATGCTGGTTTCGCGGGCGCAGGCGCAATGTGAAGCTGGATGTATTCCGCTCCCCAAGAGTCGCCAGCCATGCCCACTCATACCCGTATTCGCATGTTCAACACCCAGCAGACCTACCCCAATCAGTCGCTGGACAACGACCTGTGCCAGGCCGTGCGCGCCGGCAACACCGTTTATGTGCGGGGCCAGATCGGCACCGATTTCGACGGCAACCTGATCGGCCTCGGCGACCCGCGCGCCCAGGCCGAGCAGGCCATGAAAAACGTCAAGCAACTGCTGGAAGAAGCCGGTTCCGACCTGTCGCACATCGTGAAGACCACCACCTACCTGATCGACCCGCGCTACCGCGAGCCGGTGTACCGGGAGGTCGGCAAATGGCTCAAGGGCGTGTTCCCGATCTCTACCGGCCTGGTGATTTCGGGCCTGGGCCAGCCGGAGTGGCTGATGGAAATCGACGTGATCGCCGTGGTGCCGGATGACTGGAACCCCGGCCAACCGGCATGAGCGCGCTTCCCGAGAGAATGAGTGCGGTGATCGCCCGCGAACCCGGCGGGCCTGATGTGCTGCAAGGGGTGCAGCGCCCGGTGCCGGTTCCCCACGCCGGCCACGTGCTGATTCGCGTGACCGCCGCCGGGGTCAATCGCCCGGACCTGATGCAACGCAGCGGCCTGCCGGTACCGCCGGGTGTGAGCGATGTGCTGGGCCTGGAAGCAGCAGGCACCGTGGTCGCCGTGGGCGATGGCGTCGACGGGTTAGTGCCCGGTGATCGCGTCATGGCGTTGCTCAATGGCGGCGGCTACGCGCAGTACTGCGTCGCCCACGCCGGGCATTGCCTGCGGGTGCCCGCTGCCCTGTCGCTGGAGCATGCCGCCGGTGTGCCGGAAGCGGCGTTTACGGTGTGGCACAACCTGTTCGAACTGGGGCGCCTGCAACGGGGTGACAGCGTGCTGATCCACGGTGCCGCCAGCGGCGTCGGCAGCTTCGCCGTGCAGTGCGCGCAAGCGGCCGGTGCCTGTGTGATTGCCACCGCAGGCGGCCCGCAGAAAATCGCCATGCTCGAAGCACTGGGCGTCTGGCGTGCGGTCGACCGCCATCGGGAAGACTTCGTCGACGTGGTGAACGCGTGCACCGAAGGCCGTGGTGTGGACGTGGTGCTCGATAACGTCGGCGGCCCTTACATCGCCCGCAACCTCGCCGCGATGGCAATGGGTGGGCGGCACGTCAGCCTGTCATTCCTGCAAGGCGCAAAGATCGAACTGGACCTGCAACTGCTGATGCGCAAAAGCCTGAGCCTGGCCTCCTCGACATTGCGCCCCAAAAGCGACGCGGAAAAAACCCGGCTGGCGGCGTGCATTCATGAACATCTGCTGCCGTGGCTCGCGTCCGGCCAGGTGAGCCCGCTGATCCACGCCCGGCTGCCCCTGAGCCAGGCCGCCGACGCCCATCGCCTGCTGGAAGCCAACGCCAATATCGGCAAGGTATTGCTGACGGTCGACTAATCGCTTGGAGTTTCCCATGCCCCACACCGTGTATTTCCTCAATGGCCCCAACGCCAACCTGTATGGGCTGGACAGCGCCGGCACCTACGGCAGCGAAAGCTTTGCCAGCATCGAAGCCCGCTGCCAACGCCACGCCAGCGAATTGGGCCTGACCCTGGAGTTTCGCCAGAGCAACCACGAAGGCGTGCTGGTGGACTGGATTCAGGAAGCCCGGCTCAACGCCCACGGGATCATCATCAACGCCGCCGGCCTGAGCTACAGCTCGGTGCCGATCCTGGATGCGCTGCTGGCGTTCGACGGCCCGATCATCGAAGCCCACATGAGCAACCTCTGGAAGCGCGAGCGTTTCCGGCATCACTCCTACGTGTCCAAGGCCGCCACCGGCGTGATCGCAGGCCTTGGCGCACTGGGCTATCGCCTGGCCCTGACGGCGGTGGCCGAGCTGTTGGCGGCCGATTGAAGCGCTTTGGTTTTGCCTAACCTCTGCGTTCAAAAAGCATAATTTCCGGGTGACGGGCGCTTGAGCACACTGTCCCCTGTCGATGGTCGCTTATCTTTAGGAAGCTCACATGTCAGTTGAAACAATCAACACCCTGGTGGTCGGCGCAGGCCAGGCGGGGGTCGCCATGAGCGAGCATCTCTCACTCATGGGCGTACCGCACATCGTGCTGGAGCGCCACCGCATCGCCGAGCGCTGGCGGTCGGAACGCTGGGACTCGCTGGTCGCCAACGGCCCGGCCTGGCACGACCGTTTCCCGGGCATGAAATTCGAGGGTATTTCCCCTGAGAGCTTCCCGCCGAAAGAACGCATGGCCGCGTATTTTGAAGCCTACGTGAACATGCTGAAGGCGCCGGTGCGCACCGGGGTGGAAGTCCAGCAAGTGGAACGGCACAGCGGCCGGCCCGGGTTCAAGGTGACCACCTCGGCCGGCGTGATCGAGGCGACTAACGTGGTCGCGGCGACGGGGCCGTTTCAACGTCCGTCCATTCCGAACCTGGTGCCCGAGCACGCCAAGGTGCAGCAGCTGCACTCGTCGGCCTACAAAAATCCCGGCCAGTTGGCAGAGGGTGCGGTGCTGGTCGTAGGGGCTGGCGCCTCGGGCTCGCAAATTGCCGAAGAACTGCAAAAAGCCGGCAAGACGGTGTACCTCTCGGTGGGCGAACACTATCGCCCTCCCCGCGCCTACCGTGGCCGGGATTACTGCTGGTGGCTGGGGGCGCTGGGCTTGTGGGATGAAGTCAAGATCCAGCCGAAGAAGAAGCATGTGGCGTTCGCCGTCAGTGGCTACGAAGGCGGCAAGACCGTCGACTTCCGCCGCCTGGCGCACCTGGGTATCACCCTGGTGGGCGTCACCCGGTCATGGGAAGACGGCGTGATGGAGTTTGAACCCGGCCTGGCGGCGAACGTGGCGGAAGGTGACCGCGCTTACTTTGATGTGCTGCGCGATGCCGACGCCTATATCGAACAGAACGGCCTGCCGTTTGCCCCGGAGCCTGAGGCGTGGGCATTGCTGGAGGATCCGGAGTGCCTGGTGAACCCGCTCCTGAGCCTGGACCTGGCCGCCGCCGGCGTGACGACGATTCTGTGGGCCACGGGTTTCAGCTTCGATTTCAGCTGGCTGAAGGTGAATGCGTTTGATGAGAAAGGCGAGCCGTTCCACAAGCGTGGAATCTCGGCGGAAAGCGGCATCTACTTCCTGGGCCTGCCGAACCTGGTAAACCGCGCGTCGTCGTTTATCTACGGGGTTTGGCACGATGCGAAGTACGTGGCCGACCATATCGTCTTGCAGAACGACTACAAGGCTTATCGCAAGCCTTGATTCACTGGCGCGCCCCCGGCAATCCCGGCAGACTGCCCCCCTCGAGTTGAATCAGTGCGGGGAAGAACAGGATGGATCGGCTGGCGGCGATGGAAACCTATGTCTACGTGGTAGAGACCGGTTCTTTTTCTGCGGCTGCCAGGCGTCTGGACGTCGGGCAACCCGCTGTCTCAAAAACCATCGCACAGCTGGAAGAACGCCTGGGTGTGCGCCTGCTGATCCGCTCCACGCGCGGGTTGACGCCCACCGAGGCCGGCACGCTGTTTTTTGAGCACGCCCTCAAGGTGATCGAGGGGGCGAACGAAGCCGAGTTCGCCGCGCGCGGTTCGGCGGCCGGGCTGAGCGGCACGTTGCGTATTTCGGCGGCGACCACCTTTGCCCGGTTGCACATCCTTCCCCACCTTGGCGAGTTCCTGACGCTGCATCCGCTGCTGGACGTGGACCTGCGGCTGGACGACCGTTCGATGAACCTGATTGAAGAAGGCATCGACGTAGCCTTGCGCATGGGCGATCTCAGCGACTCGAATTTGACCGCGAGAAAAATCGCCCAATGCCAACGGCGGGTGATGGCGACACCGGCTTATTTCGAACACCACGGGCTGCCCACGTCACCCGCCGACCTGGTGAATCACGAAGCCGTGGTCTATGCGCTGGGCGGCGGTGGCACCGCATGGACCTTCAAAAAAGACGGGGCCGAGCAACCGGTCATTCTCTCTGGGCGGATTCGGGTCAGCGCGGCCGAGGGCGTACGTACGGCGGTGTTGTCGGGCTACAGCCTCACCGTGTCGTCGGAGTGGATGTTCAGCCCAGAGCTGTCGAGGGGTGAAGTGGTCCCGGTGCTGGCGGACTGGACGTTGCCGGAACTGGACCTGTGGGCGATCTTCCCCACCGGGAGAATGGCGAGTGCCAAGGCCCGCGCCTTTGTGGACTATGTGGAGCAACTGATGGAAAAGCCGCCACATCCGTGACGGCCCTGGTGCCAGCAAACGTTAACCGCGCAGCGCGGGAAGCAGCTCGGCAGGGTCCGGGCGACGGGTGTAGTCCGGGTTGACCTCAGCGTACGTGATCACGCCGTCCTGGCCGATCACAAAACGTGCCGGCATCGGCAGCACCCAGGCAGGGTCGTTGTTGAAGGCCGGCAGGTCGTTGCCGAAGGACTTGTACAGATCCACCAGGTAGTCGGGCAAGTTGAAACGCAGGCCGAAGGCATCGGCCACTTCGCTCAGGGTGTCCGACAGGATCGGGAAGCTCAGCTTGTTGTCACGCACCGACTTGCGGCTGTTCACGTTGTTCTGCGGAGAGATCGCCACCAGGCTTGCGCCCAGCTCACGAAACGCCGGCAAGGCGTCTTCCAGGGCTTGCAGCTCCATGTTGCAGTACGGGCACCAAGCGCCACGGTAGAACGTAATCACCAGCGGCCCTTTGGCCAACAACTCCACCGAGGAAACAGGCTTGCCGTCCGGGTCGTTGAGCTTGAAGACGGGGGCCTTGTCGCCCACCTTCAAGGCGCGCTCGGCCTGGCCGCTGGCAATCAGTTCGTCGGTGGCACGCTTCATCAGCGCGTGCACCTGGGGTGGCGCGTTGTAGGGTGGTTTACCGGCAACGAAGTCCGCTTTGAATGCATCGAGTTTTGCTTGAAGAGTCATGTTCGGTTCCTGACAGAGGGGCGGTTCACCGCCCGGTTTTGATCGCCAGACAAGCATTCCTGTTTGCAGGGCGCCGCAGTAGAGAGACCGCAAGCATAGGAACTATTCTTTGGAGGAATGCGTTGCGTCAGGGCAAAAAAAAGCCCGGCAATCGCGCTGGGCTTCGGATGAATGAGGGCAATTAACTCAAGGTAAATTTCCCGGTCGAGAACTCGACCTGCACATTAAGCCGCCCTTCATTGACCAGCCACGGACGAACCGAAAACGTACGCGCCCCACACTGATGCATCGGGTCTTCGGCGGCGATCGCCTTGGCCTGTTCGATCGACGTTGCGCGGATGATGAACAGGCCGTCCCCATCCCAATACTGCTCGTCATCACTCCAATGCGGCCCTGCGGCAACCAGGATGCCTTCACGCTCGATCTTGCATTGGTGCTCAAGGTGTTGATGGAGGTTCTCCATCACCGCGCCGATCCCGTCGGCGGGCGTGGAAAAGACCGCATAAAACTGCTTCTGGAGCATCCCCTTGCTCGCTTCAAGCACCTGCTCCCGCGTGACTCGCGTGTGTCCCATCGTTGCACCTGCAGAGAAATATCAGGCGGGCAATGTAGGGACATTCGCAGCGGCCGGTATAGGCCAGCGGGAGGAATAAGATTTATTCCGAGCAAGAATGGAACTCACCTTGGACGAGTCACGGCACCTTGCTCCATTGCCTGCTCATGTCTTCATCGCCCTTGCCGACACACTGGCGATGACGGGAAATCTCAACGGCCTATGCCTGCAAGTACTGGCCGTTTAACAGAGAACAAACTCTCCCACCCAGCCTCGGCTACACGCAATCCCAGCCACTCATCAGGACTCGCGTGTTCCCACGGTGTCGCATAGAAGATCTTCATTTTTACCCCAGGAGTCACTCAATGAAATGGCATCAACTGCTCTTCCCTTTCGCCGCGCTGGTGACTTGCGCCAGCAGCTTCGCCGCCACGCCCCCGCTGCAAACGTTTCTCGCCTGTGACGAAAACTCCCTGGCCGTGGTCAATCAGCCGGGCCTCAAGGAACGCATTCCCAGTGCGCTGGCCAACGGCAAGATCACCTTCAGTGGCGGCACCAAGACAGACATGGGGCAGCGGTGGGTGTTCGACACGCCGGTCACGCTCAATGGCGTCGCGTTGACCGGCTTTTTTGTGGAAGACCAGGACCTGATGGGCTCACGCATCATTGGCTGGGGCTTTTACACCCAGCAGGCACCCGATGAGCTTTACGCCCAGTTGAATAAAGTACCGGGCAGCCACCTGGAGAGCGCCAACGGGATTTACGCCCGCGCGCAAATCTGGTCGCACAAGCAGTCAGCCTGGGTACCGGAAAACGGCGATGACAATGCAGGCAAGTTGGTCACCGACACGGCAGAACGGATTTTGATGGTAGAACCGGCTTCGCAAGACGTGGCCAAGACCAGCAAAGGTATGGTCACTTGCTCGGTTCAAGGCTCGGTCAGCACAGCGATGCTGAAGTCCACTCGGCCTGACTTGATCAAGTGAGCCTTGGGGTCAGGCCACCGTTATCTAAACGTGGTCTGCCCCTTTGGGATCATGGCAGCACACACACAGTTTGTTGCCATCCAGGTCCCGAAAATACGCACCGTAATAGTCAGGGTGGTAGTGAGGCCTTAACCCTGGCGCCCCTTCGCCTACCCCGCCGAGGGCCAAGGCGGCTGCATAACTTCTTCTCACCGCCTCCCGACTGGGCGCAAGCAGCGCCACCATCTGCCCATTCCCCGGTGCACTGGGTTGTCCATCAAATGGCGCCCCAATGACGAAGAGTGGCCGAGGGGCGGTTTCGGCCACCCAACCGGCCCACGGCTTATTCGCATCACAGAATTTCAACCTGAGGCCCAACTCAGCCATCACCTTCGAATAGAACGCAAAAGCCCGATCAAAATCACCTGTACCTAAAAACACATGGGAAATCATGGCAGCTACCCTTGGGCGATGAATGCCCAGGAGTCTGGCGCGAAATGATGGCTGGCGAAAGCCTGATGACTTCACCTTACAGATGTAGGGCTCCCCTCCCCTCATACGCCTGATAAAACCGTAAATCCCAACAGTTCGCAGGGTGCCGCCCGACATTTCGCCAACCCATAATGGACTTACAACAATAAAGGGGCTCACCCCAAGGCACGTCAGCCATGTACAAAGACCATATCGTCAAGGCCCGCATGACGGACAGCCCCGCATTCATGGGAGCGGTCGCGGTGGTGATTTTCATCATCACGCTGGTCTGCGGGGTGGGCCAAAGCCGCCTTTCCCACTTGATGGGGCCCATCGTTCTTGACTTGAAGGCACCGCTGGCGCGTGACATTGCAGTGGGCGGCACGTTCACCGTCACGGTGGTGCTGAACCTGTTCATCCTTGGCCGGTTTCCCTTGCGGGCGCAGATCATCACGGTGTGGTGCGAACTGCTGGTGCTGTTCCTGTTGTTCTTCGACACCTTCAATCTTTCCTACGGTTTCATTGCGACCAAGATCGGTTTCATGATCACCCAAGGGGTGTTCACTACCGTCTACGTGTCGGCGATTTCGATTGCGATTGCGTTCGTCCTGGCCTTGCTGGGCGCCACCGCCCGCTTGTCTTCCAACGGCTTCGCGATTGCGATTGCGAGCTTCTACACCTCCTTTTTCCGCGGTGTTCCGCTGCTCATCCAGATCTATCTGATTTACCTGGGTATCCCTCAACTCGGTTATGTCGTCGGGGCCGTCCCAGCCGGGATCCTGGCGCTCTCACTGTGTTATGGCGCCTACATGACAGAGATCTTCCGTGCTGGCATCAGCAGTATCTCGCGGGGCCAGTGGGAAGCTTCGCGGGCGATTGGCCTGAATCCTTTCCAGACCATGACCCGAGTGATTCTGCCGCAGTCCATGCGGCTGATCATTCCGCCGACCGGCAACCAGTTCATTTCGATGCTCAAGGACAGCTCGCTGGTGTCGGTGATCGGGGTCTGGGAGCTGATGTTCCTGGCGAGAACACAAGGACGCGCCGAGTTCCGTCACCTCGAGATGCTGATCACGGCAGCGGTGCTGTATTGGCTGCTGTCGATCGTGCTGGAAACCGTCCAGGCCCGCCTGGAAAAGCACTTCAACCGCGCCCATCGCTGAACCAGGAGCATGACGATGAACCAGCCCTCAGTAGCCCCTGCCCCGTATCCCGCCATCTCGATTCAAGACATGCACAAATGGTATGGCGATTTTTATGTGCTCAAGGGCATCGACCTGCACATTGCCAGCGGTGAAATCGTGGTGGTGTGCGGGCCGTCGGGCTCCGGCAAGTCCACGTTGATTCGCTGCCTGAATCTGCTGGAAGACTTTCAGAAAGGCCACGTATTTATCGAGGGTACCGAGTTGACCCGTGATGCCGCCTGTGTGGCCGGCATACGGCGCCAGGTCGGCATGGTGTTTCAACAGTTCAACCTGTTCCCCCACATGACGGTGCTGGAGAACCTCATGGTCGGGCCCCGCCTGGTGAGCAAGCTCAGCGAGCTACAGGCGCGCGAGCTGGCCTATGAATACCTTGACCGGGTGCGCATCCGGGACCAGGCCGACAAATACCCCAGCCAGCTCTCGGGCGGTCAGCAGCAGCGCGTGGCCATTGCCCGCGCCCTGTGCATGCGCCCGCGCATCATGTTGTTCGACGAACCCACGTCTGCGCTTGACCCGGAAATGGTCAAGGAGGTGCTGGACGTGATGGGCGAACTGGCCCAGGACGGCATCACCATGGTCTGTGTCACCCACGAGATGGGGTTCGCACGACGGGTTGCCGACCGAATCCTCTTCATGGACCAGGGCTGCATCATCGAGCAAGCCAAACCCACTGAGTTTTTTGACAACCCGCAGCACGAGCGTGCCCGGGAATTTCTGTCGCAGATTCTCAGCCATTGAGAAGCACCGCCGAACCTTGCGAAGTCACCGACAAAAACAACAAGAACTGCATTCAAGCTACCTGGAGGCTTACCCATGATCTCGCTCACTCGCTTCGTCGCAGCAGCCACTGTCGCCACCGCCCTCGCCGGCCTCACAGGCACCGCCTGGGCGGGCTCGACCCTTGACCGTATCCATGAAACCAAGGTGATCAAAGTGGCCACCTCCGCCAACTGGCCACCGCAATCGTTCCTGGGGCCGGACAATAAACTGCAAGGGTTTGATATCGACGTCGCCAGCGAAATCGGCAAACGCCTGGGCAGCAAAGTCGACTTCGTGACGCCCGAGTACGGGATCATCACCGCAGGCCGCTGGTCGAACCGCTGGGATTTGTCGGTGGGCTCCATGACCCCCACCACCGAGCGCACCCGGGTGCTGGACTTTCCCGCGATCTACTACTACACGCCGTATGTATTTGCCGTGCACAAGGACGCTGCCGCAGCCAAATTGGCGGACCTGAACGGCAAGATTATCGGCGTCGAGGCCGGTACGACTTCGGAGGACTACATCAATCGTCGCCTCAAGATCGACGCCGCCGATGTGCCGCCGTTTACCTATGACGT
Organism: Pseudomonas sp. IPO3778; assembly: GCF_013386825.1. GTDB lineage: Bacteria > Pseudomonadota > Gammaproteobacteria > Pseudomonadales > Pseudomonadaceae > Aquipseudomonas. The sequence goes on along the minus strand of NZ_JACARC010000052.1, from coordinate 25,743 downwards.
CACACCCGGCGAGGTTCGCACGTACGGCGACAGCATGGGCCCGCTGGATGACCTGCGCATGGGTAACGGGGTCCGTCTGGACGCCACCCTGTCCGCGCTTCCAACCATCGTCGCGGCCATCAAGAATGGCTACCCCATCGTCAGGGTGGAAGGCAAACCGGCCTACTACGAGCCCCTGGCTATCGCCGTGGACAAGGGTGATGAAGCGTTCAACAGTGCGCTGACCAAGATCGTCGCCGACATGAAAGCCGACGGCACACTCAAGCAGCTGTCTGAAAAATGGTACGGCGCCGACCTCACCCAGGTGCAATAAAAACCCCACAGGCCATACAGGCGCCCGTCCTCGACGCGGCGCGCTGTACGCCTGCGCCGCGAAAAAAGGACGACGGACTTCATGTACACCTACAACAACAACTACTACACCGCCACGATGCGCGAGACGACTGAGCGTGCGGCGCTGTCAGGCAATGTCCAGGCCGATGTCTGCGTCATCGGCGCCGGGCTGGCGGGGTTGAGCACCGCGTGGGAACTGGTTTCGCGCGGGCAGTCCGTGGTGCTGCTCGATGCGGGCCGTGTGGCCTGGGGAGCGTCAGGGCGCAATGGCGGTTTTGTGCTTCAAGGCTGGTCCGAAGGGTTGTCCTCCATCGAACGGCGCTGCGGCAAACCGACAGCCGCCGCGCTGTTCAAACTGTCGCTCGAAGGGGTCGATATTGTTCGGGGCATGCTCGCCGCTCATCAATTCCCGGGTTGTACACCCACGCCCGGAAAACTGAGCGTGGTTCGCTACGAGGATGGCGAGAACCTGCAGCGCATGCGCGACAAAATGGCCGCGGATTTCGACTTTCACCTCGACTATCTGGACCGCCAGGCGGTGCGCGAAAAGCTCAAGACCGAGCGGTATTTCCAGGCACTGCGGGACAACCATGGTTTTCACTTCCACCCCTTGAATTATTGCCTCGGCCTGGCCCGGCTTATCGAAGCCAGCGGCGGAAAAATCCATGAGCGCTCGTCCATGACCCGCGTCGAAAGCCGCAACGGACGACACCGGGTCGTCACCGATCAGGGCAACGTCGATTGTGCCCAGGTGGTGTACTGCTGCGGCGGCTATGGCGGGCCGGAGTTCGGCAAACTGCGCCGCGCCTTCCTGCCCATCGCAACCTACGCGGTGCTGACCGAGCATCTGGGCGATCGCCTGGCGGAGGCCGTGTGTACCAGCGATGCAGTGGGCGATAACCGTCGGGCCTCGGACTATTACCGAATCGTCGAGGGCGACCGCCTGCTGTGGGGCGGTCGCATCACCACCCGCAACCTGCAAGATGAAAAACGCCTGGGGCAGTTGCTGACGCAAGACATCCTCGACGTTTACCCACAGTTGCGCGGCATCCAGATCGAAAAAGCCTGGTCCGGGCTGATGGGCTATGCGCGGCATAAAATGCCGCACATAGGCCCGCTCGGGAAAGGCTTGTGGACATGTACATCATTTGGTGGCCATGGTATGAACACCGCGCCGATCGGCGCACGCGTCATCGCCGAGGCGATTTGTGGCGAAACCGATCGCTACCGTCTGTTTGATGCCTACGGCCTGGAATGGAACGGCGGCCCCCTCGGTCCGGCGGCCGCACAAACGGTGTACGCGGGCCTGAAGATGATGGACATGTTTCAGGAAAGGCGTTCGCAACACAGGGCAACTCATAAAAACTGAACCCGAGCGAGGTCAAGGACGTGTCCATGGAAACGCAGAATCCCGGCCCACTGTTTAACCTCACCGACAAGGACCGGCAGTTGCTTGGCCTGCTGCAGGCCAACGCACGCGAACCCACTGCGTCATTGGCCCGCAAGCTCGGGGTGTCGCGCTCTTCAGTGCAGGAGCGGATCACCCGCCTGGAAAAGGCCGGGGTCATCACCGGCTACAGCGTGCGCATCGACCAGGACCGGCTTCAGCAGACGATCAATTGCTTCACCATGACCTCCTGCACCAACAAGAGCTACACCGATGTCATGACCTCGTTGCGCAAAATGGAAGCGGTGCAGGCCGTGTATGCGGTCTCGGGTGAGTCCGACTTCATCATTCACCTGGCCACTACGACCTTGAGTGAACTCAACGCCGAGCTCACCCGGATCAACATGATCAAGGGGGTGGCGCACACGGCTTCCCACATCGTGATGGAGACCAAGTTCAGTCGGAAACTGACGGTGTGAAGTGCCCGGTCACGCCTGATGATGCTCCACCAAAAAATCGACAAACGCCCTCACCCGCGCCGGCATCGCCGAGCCGCCGACGAACACCGCGTGAATCGGCTCCCGGTCTCCCGGGTTATAGGCTTCAAGCAGTGGCACCAGACGGCCGCTTTTCACATCGTCGGCCACGCTGAACGCGCCAATGCGCGCAATGCCTGCGCCCAGCCTCGCCAACTGGGACAACGCTTCCCCACTGTTGCCCTCGATCGTACCGGCCACTTTCAGCGAAAAATCGCGCCCGTCCTGGCGAAACGGCCAGTCGGGCGCTGCCCGGCGAAAGTTGAAACGCAGGCAGTTGTGGTCGAGTAAGTCTTGGGGCACCAGCGGTGTGCCGTTGCGCAGCAGATAGTCCGGCGAGGCCACGATGAGCTGCCCGGTGGCCCCGATCAGGCGCGCGGTCAACGGGCTGTCGGCCAACAGGCCAAAGCGAATCGCCACGTCCGCTTGCCCACCCAGGATGTCCACGACCTCATCTCCCAGCAGCAGATCCACCACGATGGCCGGGTAGCGCGCGCTGAATGCGGCAATCAGCGGCACGATCGACAGCCGTCCGTGGGCCAGCGCCGCGCTGACTCTCAAGCGCCCCCGGGGCACACCCTGGTCGGTGATTGCATCTTCGACTTCCGCCATGTCTGCCAGGATGCGCCGAGCACCGCGCAGGTAGGCCTCGCCCTCGGCGGTGAGCGTAATCGCCCGGGTGGTACGCAGCAGCAGCCGGGTACCGATTCGCCGCTCGATACGCGCGATGATCCGGCTGACCGACGACGGCGTGAGGCTCAACGCACGCGCCGCGCCCGACAGGCTGCCCTGCTCCGCCACCATGGCAAATACCGCCATCTCCCCTGACCGCCCGGCTATGTCCATTTGTGCGCTCTACGCAAAGCTGTCGTGGCCCACCTGGGGCTACTGCTGGAAAAGGCAGGATTGTAGCATTTGGCACACAGATGAGGAGCCACCCATGCGTATCAACCCACCGCTTTTAGCACTGTCCATCGGCGCCTTCGGCATCGGTGTCACGGAGTTTGCCCCCATGGGCATGTTGCCCGGGATCGCCAGCGATCTTGATGTGTCCATTCCCGCCGCCGGGTTGCTGGTGAGCGCCTACGCCATGGGCGTGCTGATCGGCGCGCCGATCATGACCCTCGCGACCGCCAGGGTTCCACGCCGTTACCTGCTGATCGGCCTGATGGCGATCTTCACCCTGGGTAACCTGCTGTCGGCGTTGGCGCCCGACTACCAAACCCTGATGATGGCGCGGCTGGTGACCTCGTTGAACCACGGTGCATTCTTCGGCATCGGTTCGATCGTGGCCGCGAGCGTGGTGGCGCCAGACAAACGCGCGGGGGCCGTCGCGGCGATGTTCCTGGGGCTGACCCTGGCAACCATTGGCGGCGTGCCCCTGGCCACCTGGTTCGGTGAGAACTTCGGCTGGCGTACCGCGTTCTGGGGCATCAGCGGGCTCGGCGCGATGGTCATGGCCGCCCTGTGGTGGGCGCTGCCGAATGCGCCGGCCCCCAAAGGCGGCAGCCTGATGGCCGAGATCCGCGTGCTGGGCCGTGGGCCGGTGCTTGCCGCGCTGGCACTGACCGTTGTGGGCTCCAGTGCGATGTTCACGGTGTTCACCTACATCGCGCCGATTCTGCGGGATGTCACCCATGCCTCGACCAACTTCGTCACCGGGATGCTCGTGCTGTTCGGCATCGGCCTGACCCTTGGCAACGTCTGGGGCGGTAAATCGGCGGACCGTTCGGTGGACCGCACCTTGATCACATCCCTCGTGGTGCTGATTGCCGTGCTGCTGGCGTTCTCGGTACTCATGCAATGGCCGTTGCCTGCCGCCTTGTCGATCCTGTTGTGGGGCGCAGCCAGCTTTGCGTTGGTGCCACCGTTGCAGATGCGCGTGATGGAAGCGGCCAAGGATGCACCGAACCTGGCATCCGCCATGAACATCGGCGCGTTCAACTTCGGCAATGCCATCGGCGCGGCGCTGGGTGGGGCGGTGCTCAACGCGGGATTGGGCTACCCGGCGATTTCCCTGGCTGGCGCAATCATGGCGGGCCTGGGCTTGCTGATGGTACTGGTTCTCGGCTGGCGCTCGCGACGTGCGGGTTCACGTACGGCTCGGGAGGTGGCGCAGGCGTGAAGGATGGGTTTCCACGAAACGCCAAGTCATCGCTTGCAAAATAATCAGCCCCGCTTCAATATTCCAAGCATAAACTTGGTTAATTAAACCAAGCCCGATGCTTATGCCCTTCGCCGGTTTGCGCCGCGAATGCATTACAAGGAATCGTTGATGCACACCCAAGACAGCAGTTGGGGCGAGTTGCTCCGCGGCAAGAACGCCACCCGTTCCATCGCCCTCTCAGGTGGCATAGCGCTCTATGCCACCAACACCTACATCGCTACCACCATCCTGCCGTCAGTGGTCGCCGAAATCGGCGGCCTGGAACTCTATGCCTGGAGTACCACGCTGTACGTGGTGGCCTCGATCCTCGGTTCCGCGCTCACCTCCAAACTGTTGCTGCGCACCGGCCCGCGATTGGCGTACGCCGTCGCCACCCTGGTGTTCATGGTGGGCGTGTTGATCTGCGCCCTGGCGCCGAGCATGCCGGTGATGCTGGGGGGACGTTTCATCCAGGGCCTGGGCGGCGGGATATTGCTGGCCTTGTGTTACTCGATGATCCAGCTGGTGTTCGAAGAACGCCTGTGGCCGCGGGCAATGGCGCTGGTGTCGGGCATGTGGGGCGTGGCGACGCTGGTCGGGCCGGCGGTGGGTGGCGTGTTTGCCGAGATGGACGCCTGGCGCCTGGCCTTCGGCGCGATGGTGCCGGTGAGCCTGGCGTACATGGTGCTCACCAGCCGCGCCCTGCCCCCACGGAACACCGCCGCGACGGCGACCGCCCGTTTGCCGGTACCTCAGTTGGTGCTGTTGGCCGGCGCGGTGTTGGCGGTGTGTGCGGGCAGCGTCTCGTCGCTGCCGGGCTGGAACCTGCTGGGCATCGCGACCTGTGCCGTGTTGGTGTGGCTGCTGATCCGCAAGGAGTCCAAGGCCACGGTCCGTCTTCTGCCCAGGGATGCGTTGAAGTTCAGCACCCCGCTCTGCGCGCTGTATGCGACCACCTGTTTGTTGGTGATCGGCATGAGCAGCGAGATCTTCATGCCGTATTTCCTGCAGCACCTGCATGGCCAGTCACCGTTGATCGCCGGCTACATGGCGGCGCTGATGGCCGCGGGTTGGACCGTCTCGGAAATCCTCAGCTCCGGCTGGACCGGCCGTGGTCCGCACCGCGCGATCCTCGCCGGGCCGCTGTTTATCGTGGCGGGCCTGGTGATACTGGCGATCACCACGCCCATCGCCGGTCACGGGGACTGGATGCTGCTGGCACCTATTTGCCTCGGGCTGTTCCTGGTGGGGTTCGGCATCGGCCTGGGCTGGCCGCACCTGTTGACGCGCATCCTGCAAGTGGCCTCGGAGCAGGATAAAGACACCGCCGCGTCGTCGATCACCACCTTGCAATTGTTCGCCATGGCCATGGGCGCGGCGCTGGCGGGGGTGATTTCGAACATGGCCGGCATCAACGACGTGGCAGGCACCGCCGGCATCGCCAACGCGGCACGCTGGTTGTTCGCGCTGTTTACCCTGGCACCGGTGTTGGCCCTGGTGATGGCGTTGCGGGCAACGCGCACGAGGGTCAGCGTCGGGGATGAATTAACGGTGTCTTGAGCCTGAACATCCGCTGGCACCGCCTCTGAAAAAGCCCTGCCCGTCAGGGCTTTTTTGCGTTTGCAAGAATTTTTCGTCGAGTGACTTTCATTATGAAATCCACTGTGCAATATTACTCTCGTAATATTTAGCAACAGATCCCGGAGATCGTCGTGAAAAAAGCCAGCTTCCAACCCATGCCCTGCCCGGTCGCCCGTGCCCTGGAGCACATTGGTGATGGCTGGAGCCTGTTGATCCTGCGGGATGCGTTCTACGGGCTGCGCCGTTTCGATGAGTTCCTTGCCAGCCTCGGGATCGCCTCAAACACCCTGACCCGCCGCCTGAACACGCTGGTGGCCAACGGTTTGCTGGAACGCCGCCCGTACCAGGACCACCCGCCGCGCCACGAGTACCACCTCACCGAAGCTGGTCGAGACCTGCGCCAGGTCATCCTCACGCTGATGGCCTGGGGTGCGCGACACGCCGAGGGCTCGACCAAGGTATTTCTCGCCGATGAAACCACCGGGCTCCCCGTGGTGCTCGCCTTGATGGACGCCAACACCGGCAAACCCATCACCCGCGACGGCCACCGCGTACATGTCGCTGCCGATGCCGAACCGCTGACCCAGTGGCGCGCGCGCACCGGCCGGGCCTACGCCGAAAAAGACCAACTGGTCAGCCCCTTCCCCCACTAATGCTCAATGAGGTCATTTCGCCATGGACGCTCCAGTCAGCGCTGTGCCCGAACCCACGAAAACATCCCGGCGCAAACAGCTGCTGCGCCTGGGGCTGCTGGCCCTGGCCGTGGCGGGCGGCGTTGGGTACGCGAGCCACTGGTGGTTGGTCAGCCGGTTTGTTGAAGACACCGACGACGCCTACGTGGGCGCGGATGTGACGGTGATCAGCGCCAAAGTACCCGGCTATATCAGCGAAGTGGCCGTGCAGGACAACCAGTTCGTCCATGCCGGCGACGTACTGGCGCGCATCGATGTGCGCGACTACCGCACCGCCCTGGCCAAAGCCGACGGCGCCGTGGCGGCGCAACAGGCCGCGCTCGCCAACCTCGACGCCACCGAACAACTGCAACTGGCGGTGATCAACCAGGCCAGGGCACAGATCGACGCCACCGACGCCGAAGCGCAGCGGGCCGGCGACGATCAGACGCGCTACCAGAACCTGGTGCGCAGCCAGGCCGTGTCGGTGGAAAGCGCACAACGGGTCAACGCCGTGTGGAAGACCGCCCGCGCCGACCACTCCCGGGCGCAAGCCGGGTTGATGGCGGCGCGCCGGCAAATCGACGTGATTGAAACCCAACGCGGCCAGACACGCGCCGCGCTGCAACAGGCCCAGGCCGAACGCGACCAGGCACAACTGAACATCAGCTACACCGACCTGCGGGCCCCGGTGGACGGCTATGTGGGCAACCGCCGCGCCCGGGTCGGTGCCTACGCTGCGGCCGGCAGCCAGTTGATCTCGGTGGTGCCGGCGAAGGGCTTATGGGTAGACGCCAACTTCAAGGAAGACCAATTGGGCCGCCTGCAGGTCGGGCAACGTGTGAGCATCCGCGCCGATATCCTCCCCGGCCGCGAGTTCCACGGGCACATCGAGAGCCTGGCCCCCGCTACGGGTGCGCAGTTCAGTGTGCTGCCGCCGGAAAACGCCACCGGCAACTTCACCAAGATCGTGCAGCGCGTGCCGGTACGCGTGCGGCTCGACAGCAATGACGCCGACTTCGGCGCCCTGCGCCCGGGCTTGTCGGTGATGGCCAAGGTCAACACCCAGGAAGCGTTCGAGGAGCAGGCCGGCGCACTCAAGGCCCAGCTATGAACAGCCCATTGCCCGCCCTCAGCACAGCGCAAAAGGTCGCGGCTTTCGCCACCATGTGCGTGGGCATGTTCATCGCGTTGATCGATATCCAGATCGTGTCCGCCTCCCTCAAGGACATTGGCGGCGGGCTGTCGGCCGGGGCGGACGACACGGCGTGGGTACAGACCGCGTACCTGATCGCGGAGATCATCGTGATCCCGATGTCGGGCTGGCTTTCGCGGGTGATGAGCACGCGCTGGCTGTTTGCGGCGTCGGCGGCGGGGTTTACCTTGACCAGCCTGCTGTGCGCGCTGGCCTGGAACATCCAGAGCATGATCGCGTTTCGCGCCTTGCAGGGGTTTCTGGGGGGCTCGATGATCCCGTTGGTGTTCACCACCGCGTTCATGTACTTCAACGGCAAACAACGGGTGATCGCCGCATCCACCATCGGCGCCATCGCGTCCCTGGCGCCCACGTTGGGCCCCGCCGTGGGGGGCTGGATCACCGATATTTCCTCCTGGCACTGGCTGTTCTACATCAACCTGGTGCCCGGCCTGTTCGTGACCTTTGCGGTGCCGATGCTGGTCAAGGTCGACCGCCCCAACCCGTCATTGCTCAAGGGCGCCGACTACATCGGCATGGCGCTGATGGCGGTGTTTCTCGGCTGCCTGGAATACACCCTCGAAGAAGGCCCGCGCTGGAACTGGTTCAGTGACAGCACCATCTCCACCACGGCCTGGATTGCCGCCGTCAGCGGCGGGTTGTTCATCTGGCGCTGCCTGGAAATCAAGGAGCCGATTGTCGACCTGCGCGCCCTGCGGGACCGAAACTTCGCCCTGGGCTGCCTGTTTTCGTTCATCACCGGCATCGGCATTTTCGCCACCATCTACCTCACGCCGCTGTTTCTCGGGCGGGTGCGCGGGTACGGCTCGCTGGACATCGGCCTGGCGGTGTTTTCCACGGGGGTGTTCCAGTTGCTGGCGATCCCGGTGTACGCATTGCTGGCCAACCGCTTCGACCTGCGCTGGATTTTGATGTTCGGGCTGTCACTGTTCGCCCTGTCGATGTGGGACTTCTCCCCCATCACCCACGACTGGGGGGCCAAGGAATTGCTGCTGCCCCAAGCCATACGCGGTTTTGCCCAACAAATGGCGGTGCCGCCCGTGGTCACCCTGACCCTCGGCGCACTGGCCCCCGACCGGCTGAAACTCGCCTCCGGGTTGTTCAACCTGATGCGCAACCTCGGCGGCGCCATCGGCATCGCCGCCTGCGCCACGGTGCTCAACGACCGCACCAACCTGCACTTCCTGCGCCTGGCCGAGCACCTGAACATCCGGAACGAATCGATGAATATCTGGCTTGATCAGCTGTCAGGGAATGCCCAGTTACTCGGGCAAAACAGCCTGGACGCCAGCCAGTTCGCCCTGCGCCAGCTGTGGGCACTGACCTGGCGCGAGGCGCAGACCCTGACCTATGCGGACGCGTTCCTGATGATCATGGCGTGCTTTGTTGTCGCGGTGTTGCTGGTGCCCTTGATGCGCAAGGTGCAGCCGCCGAAGCAGCCGTCTGCGGATGCGCATTGAGTCACCCGATCATATTGAAGGCCGCAGCGGCGCCAACCGGCTGAGCCTGGTCATCTGTTTGAATATCAAGCCCGGCGCAACCCGGCTGGCCACCTTCAGCACCTTGCTCAGGCCCGGGCATATTTCCAGTTGCCCGGCTTCAATCTGCCGCAGGCTTTGCTGCACCATCAGCACCGGGTCCATGCCCTTTTCATTCTTCATTTCTTCCGCGAACTCGGCCCTGAGCAACGGTGTTTCGGTGCCAGGCGGGGCAAGCTCGACCACGGTGACGGTGCTGTGTTGAAGCTGCGCACGCAGGCATTGGGTGTAAGCGTGCAATGCCGATTTGGACGCACTGTAGACAGGCGCCGCCGGAAACGGCACAAACGCCAGCCCGGACGACACGTTAACAATCAAGCCGCGCGGTTGTTTGAGTAGAACGGGAAGAAACTGCTGGATCATCCGGAGGGGGCCGCTCAGGTTGATCTCGATCTCTTCAGTCACGTCTTCCAGCGTCCGGTCCTCGGCCAGTCTGATATTGCGCATCACGCCTGCGTTATTCACCAGCGTATCGAGCCCCGGGAACTGACCGGTGACTGCCGCAAACAGCGTTTGGATGCTGGCGAGCTCGCGCACGTCGCTTTGAAACGTGTGCAGACCCGGCAGCCGTTGCCGCGCCTCGTCCAGCTTGTGCGGATCACGGCCCGTCACGATCACGGTATTGCCTCGCGCCATCAGCTGGCGGGCCAGCTCAAGCCCGATACCACTCGAACCTCCGGTCACTAGCACTGTTCGTCCGCTCATCTTCATCGAAGCTCTCCAATAGTGGGTCACGCACAAGGAGCTTGAGGGATACACTGTCCGTAAGTAAGTAGGCACCCAAAAGATCTATACGCACCCAAAAGAGAGTGTCCGAGCGATGAACAAACACCCTGGTTTTACCGACGAGCAGATTGCCGCGGCCCAGTTCTACGCCCGGCAAACACCGCCGAAGGATCTGGACCCACGCATTGCCTCCCTGGTCACCGACCTGATAGGCCGCGTTGCGGACAAATGGACCATGCTGATTCTTGAAGCCTTGATCGAAACGACGCCGCTGCGTTTCACACGCCTGAGTGAGCGAGTCGGCGGCATCAGCCAGAAGATGCTGACGCAGACCTTGCGGGGCATGGAGAGGGACGGCCTGGTGGTGCGCAAGGTCTACCCCGTGGTGCCGCCGAAAGTCGAATACAGCCTGACAACCCTCGGCTTTACGTTGGGCGCTGCGTTTTGTGGCGTGTGGGTGTGGGCGGCGAAAAACCTGGAGGAGATTGAACAAGCCCGAGTGGATTTCGATCTACGGTGTACCACCGAGTCCTGACGCCGCAACGTACTGCATCACCTCTCCAATCCCGACAATATCGGGCGCCTGGCTCACGGCAACTTCCGGGCTGCACCATGGGTAACTCAGGCCGGATACCCACTGCATCACGCCGGCCAGATCCGCCGCCGGCAGGGTCTTCATATGCTCGATGGTGATCGTCAGCTTTTCAACCAGCCCTGATTCGGCGCTGAACTGCCATTCGTACACCCCACACCCGACCCGGGCTTCGCCGGAGTTCTTGTCGGACATGCCCACCAGCCATTGGCACTTATAGGTGTGGGCCCCCGCCTCCGGCGGCTGCCCCAGGCAAAACGTGTAGACGTTTTCAAAGGTCTGCCCGAACCGCCTCACCAGCACATCGCCGATGCCCGCCACGCCTTCAACGTGGGGCGGAAACGAGATGGACCCGGTGCGCACCACCATGTCCAGGATCGCCGCCGGGACAAACGCCCGGCTGAGCAAATGTGGACGGTTGCCGTCCTTGGCGAGGATGTAATGTTCAATCGCGCGTTGAGCCGTGTTCATGATTTTCCGTCGATTCCCTATCGAGTGACGCGTGAGCCGTCTGGATCAGCTCTCAGAGGAAACAGCTGACTCGTCAGCGGACTCGGCCGCCAGTTTCAGTCGGTCAGCTTTACTGATGTACCTGTCTTTGCTGACCGGTGCCAATTTGGCACTGGCCTTTTTGGCCTTGGCCTTGAACAGCTGCTGTAGTTTCTTTTGACGATTCATGTTTTCTATCCGGTATGTCATCAGTGCTTAGCGTTGTGATTATCCCTCTTTCATGCGTTCATCCAAGCACATTTAATTCGCGGCACTCCCCAGCGCCGCCGCGGTCTCTCCTTAACACCCCCACTCTCGCCCAGCGGAGTCACCATGATCATCGTCCACCACCTGAACAACTCCCGTTCACAACGCATCCTGTGGCTGCTCGAAGAACTCGGCCTGCCCTACGAACTCAAGTGCTACCAGCGCGACCCGAAAACCAACCTCGCACCACCGGAGCTCAAGGCCATCAATGCCCTGGGCAAATCCCCGGTGATTGAAGACGGCTCCAATGTGGTCATCGAGTCCGGCGCCATCATCGACTACCTGATCCGTCGCCACGGCCACGGCCGCCTGCAACCCGACCCGGCCACTGCCACCTATGACGAATACGTGCAATGGCTGCACTTCGCCGAAGGCTCGGCCATGCTGCCGCTGATGCTTAACCTGTATGTCGGACGCCTGGGTGATGCCGGTGCGCCGTTGCATCCGCGTATCGAGTCCGAGGTGGCCAATCACCTGGGTTACCTGGACAACGCACTGGGGCGATCGCCGTACCTGGTGGGTGAGGCATTGACCGGCGCGGATATCCAGATGAGCTTCATCGGCGAAATCGCCAGGGCCCAGGGCAAGTTGCAGGCGTACCCGAATGTGGCGGCGTGGGTGCAACGGTTCCAGGAACGGCCTGCGTATCGCAAGGCGCTGGAACAGGGTGGGGAATATGCGTTTGCGAAGTGATTGAAACGGGTGGCCGGACAAGCCCGCTCCCAGGGTTTGTCCGGCGCGTTTATCTGAGTCGCCCCGGGTTTCCTAGACACCTCTTGCCTTAAACTGAGGCCAATTAGGAGGTGCCATGAGCAACCCGCGTTACCCGGAAGAATTCAAAATCCAAGCGGTCAATCAAGTGATCGAGAAGAAGCTGCCTGTCGCTGATGTGGCGGCCTGTCTCGGCGTGTCGACGCATAGCCTCTATGCCTGGATAAAGCGCTACAGCAAACCTCAGGCAGAACGGCAGCAAGACGATGATCAGCACGCTGAACTGCGTCGTCTGCGAGCCGAACTCAAGCGGGTCACCGAAGAGCGAGACATCTTAAAAAAGGCCGCCGCGTACTTTGCCAAGGAGTGCGGTTGAAGTACGCCTTTATCAAGCAGCGAGCGGGCGACTACTCCATTCGACGGCTTTGCCTGACGCTGAAAGTCCATCCCAGTGGTTATTACGCTTGGTTGTCTGAGCCGCAATCTGCACGCGCTAAAGACGATCAGCGATTACTGGGTTTGATCAGGCATTCGTGGCTGGAAAGCGGCGGAGTTTATGGCTATCGCAAAATCCATGACGATCTGCGCGAGGTCGGTGAGGATTGTGGTCGGCATCGTGTGGCGAGGCTGATGCGTCTTGAAGGTCTGCGTTCTCAGACAGGGTATCGACGACAACCTGGCAAGTACGGCGGTAAGCCAGCGGTCGCCTCACCCAATTTGCTGAAGCGCCAGTTTGATGTCGTAGAACCCAATAAAGTTTGGGTCACCGACATCACCTATATTCGTACGTATGAAGGCTGGCTGTATTTGGCTGTGGTGTTGGATCTGTTTTCTCGCCAGGTCGTTGGCTGGTCAATGAAGTCGCAAATGACCAGTGATTTGGCCATTGATGCGTTATTGATGGCGGTTTGGAGGCGTAAACCGAAGCAAGAGGTGATGGTTCATTCCGACCAAGGCAGCCAGTACAGCAGCTCCGATTGGCGCAGCTTTTTGAAGGCGAAGAATTTAGTTGCCAGCATGAGTCGCCGAGGAAATTGTCATGACAACGCCGTGGCTGAGAGCTTTTTCCAGCTTCTAAAGCGGGAACGGATCAAGCAGAAAATCTAGTCCACGCGCGAAGATGCTCGTAGTGATGTGTTCGATTACATCGAGATGTTCTACAACGCAATACGCCGGCATGGTTTCAACAATCAACTGTCACCGGTAGAGTTTGAAAAGCGTTACGCAATGAGCTTGCAAGGTGTCTAGAGAATCCGGGGCGATTCAGCAAGGTGGCTGCGACTGCAGCTCGTAAAAAACTACAAACCCACCTTCAACAAAGATTTCAAGATGAATTTTCACAAACGATGTCTCCCAAAACTGCAAAAATAGAAAGCTTAAAAAAAGCAAACGAAACAATGGCAAATCTCGCAGGACTGCATAACCCTGATTTGAGTGCTGGTGGTAGAGACGTCATTTCGGACTTTGGTGATAGGCAGGTGAATTCAAGTATTGGCCCGCAGTGGAAAAACAGAATCAAAAATCTGAAAGATGCAGCTGAAAGCATACCAAAAATGATGAGAGAGTCGACGCTCCTCAATGTAAAACTTCACAAGTGTTAAAGGTGGTGAGTAATGGACGAAGTATTTTCAATTTTTTTAGAAGAGTTTGGGAATCAAATTGATAAACAGAACGTACCACCATCAAGTATCGAGCGCTACACTGGCAAATTACCCAATCAACTTTTGGAGTATTGGGCTGAACATGGCTGGTGCGGCTATGGTGATGGGATATTTTGGTTAGTGAACCCGCAAGAGTATGAGGGAGTAGTAGCATCCTGGATTGAAGGGACTAAATTTGAAACAATCGACACATATCACCTAATTGCCCGTAGTGCTTTTGGTGACTTATATTTTTGGGGTGAAAAAACTGGTGCCTCTCTTAATGTAACTAGCATTCTATCTAGATACACCGTATTTAACTCAGTATTTGGGGCTGAGCAGATGGACAAACAACTACAAAATTTCTTGCTAACCAGAAACATAGATAATGACGACTATGGCGACTTATTTAAACCGGCAAAGAAAAAATTGGGTACCTTACGTCATGATGAGATGTATGGTTTTGTACCCGCATTAATGTTAGGCGGACCGGACACCCTTGACCAACTTGAAAAAGTAAAAGCGGTGGAGCATTTGATACTACTATCCCAACTCGCCGAGCTTCAACCCTATGACTTTTCAGACATTTAAAGCTGGTGTTGATAGCAATGCCAACTGAATTTGGGGTAGGCAAGTCTGAAAATTTTTGATGAATTTGCTTTTCAATTTCTACAAATAGAACCGCTCATTGCGTTCATCGGCGTGCGGATCTCATGGCTCATGGTCGCCAGGACAGTGGTCTTGGCGCGATTGGCCGCGTGAACGTCTTCCAGCAGGCGCTGGCGCTCGCTGATATCGATCCAGTTGGCGATCATGCCGCTGACCTCACCGGCGCTGCTGCGGTACGGCAGCATCCAGTGATAGATGGTCAATACTCGGCCATTAGGCATGATCAGGCTGCGATCCTGTAACTGTGCCTCGCCACTTGCCATCACCTGCGGGTAGTCACGGTGATAGGCGGCGGCCTCATCCGGGTCCCCCAGTACACCCTCCAATACGGCCTTGCCGATCACCTGCTCGCGCTCGACGCTGAACACGTCCAGGTAGCCGCTATTGCAGATCAGCAACTTGCCCTCGCGGTCACGCACATAGATCGGATGGGAGGTGCCATTGATCAACACGCGCATGAATTCAACCGTGTCGCTCAACGTCTGCTCGGCCTGCTTGCGCTTGCGCATAAGCCTGCGCAGGTAGGTGATCCAGCCCCGGGCAATCACCAGCAACACGGCAGCAATCACAAACCCCTGGATGATTGCGCTGCGGTTGCGCAGCCAGTCGCTGTCGCCCACCACACTTCGCTGCGCCAGCGGTTG
Source organism: Pseudomonas sp. IPO3778 (assembly GCF_013386825.1). Taxonomy (GTDB): domain Bacteria; phylum Pseudomonadota; class Gammaproteobacteria; order Pseudomonadales; family Pseudomonadaceae; genus Aquipseudomonas. Next base: position 10,597 of record NZ_JACARC010000052.1, on the reverse strand, counting down.
GTCAGTTCGTCCATTTCTTCGGGGGCGATACTGAGCAACACCTTGTCCAGGATCGAGAACAGCTCCCGCAAGCCGCGTGCCGTGGCGAAGGCCATGCGCGAGTTGGTAACGCCCACCGTGCTGGTGATACGCAAGCGATCGCGGTATTGGGTGAGGAGCTGCAGGTCCAGCAAGCCGTTTTCCGCCAGCTCGAACACCAGCACCGACGCACACAGCTCATGGCGTTGCAGTGCCAACTGGATATGCTCGATCAGCCCATGGCGAGCCAATTGCGAGGCATGCAAGTTGAAGGACATTGTCAGCGCCATGCCCTGGCGATGCACCACGGCCAACAGTTTCAAGCCTTGCTCAAGCAACTGCTTGAACATCTCATCGATCAGGTCATAGGCCAGCACCGCCGCCAGGAAATCCTTGGGCACCAGCACCCCTCGGGCCGGGTGCTCCCAGCGCGCCAACGCCTCCACCCCGGCCAGGCTGCCATCGTTCATCACCCGCTTGGGCTGGAACCAGCCACGGAACTCGCCCAGCGCCAGGCCCTGGTGTATTTCGTGCTCCGTGGGCAGCGTGGCCATGGGGGGCGGCCGAAGAGCCAGTGGCGGCACCGACCGGTAACGTTTAAGCAAGCGATCCAGTGCCTGTAGCTGCAAAGGCACACACAGGATCCCGAGCAACTGCACACCCGACAAACAGTCCAGATGCCCCAGGGCCCGGCGCAGTTCCGGGCGCAGCTCATTGGACAACCCCACGGCCTTCACCAGGCCCATCTGGCTGGCGTAGCGCAGGAACTCAACCTGCTCGGAGCCCTTGCTCCCCAGATCACACAGCACGATATCCACGCCCCGCATGTGCTGCATCAGTATCATCGCCTGCTCGCAACTGCTGGCTTGCAGCACCTCCCGCACCCCGAGCCGTCGCAACAAAGTGACCAGGGCGCTGCGCTGGAAGCTGTGGTTTTCCATAACCAGGACACGTGGTGGGGCCATCGTCATCAACCGTCTTACAAACTCGAAGACGACCATGGTGGCAAGCATGAGTAACACTCAGCGAAGGAAGCAGCCCTCTGTCGTGTAGGAAATTTCCTTGCTCAATTCGAGTTCGACGCAGTTGACGGTATTCGCCGAGTGAGGATTACTGTGGGACGTTTCCATATTTGAGATGACCCAGCATGTTCGACCTCGCCCCCCTCCTGACCTATGTCGCCGTCGTTATCGGCCTGTTCCTGATCCCCGGCCCGGCCGTATTGCTGGTGATCACCCGTACCCTGCAGGGCGGGCGCAAGGTGGGCATTGCCACCGGACTCGGCGTTGCCTCGGGCGACCTGATCCACACACTGTGCGCAGCATTGGGCCTGTCCGCGATCCTGATGACCTCGGCCGTGGCGTTTAACGTGGTGAAAGTCATCGGCGCCTGTTACCTGATCTACCTGGGCGTGCGCGCCTTCATGGCCAAGCCGGGTGCGACCACGCGCAAAGACCTGCCCACGGTGACCTCGACCCAGGCGTACTTCCAGGCGGTGGGCGCGGAAGTGTTGAACCCGAAAACCGCGATTTTCTTCCTGGCGTTCCTGCCGCAGTTCATTCACCCGGAGTCGGGCTCTTCCCTGGCTCAATTCGCGGTGCTGGGGTTGATCTTCTCGGGGCTCAGTGCGGTGTACACCACGCTGATTTCCGTCGCCATCCGGCCGTTGAGCGCATGGATGGTGGGCCTGTCAAAACTGCGTCGCTGGGAGGGGAAAATCATCGGCACGTTGTTCATGGGCCTGGGGCTGAAAATTGCGTTTCAGCAGCGGTAAGACGAGCCCCGCCCCATTCGATGCCGTTTGCTCGCCCCGGAACCCCGATGTTAATCCCTTGAAAAAATGCATTGACATCGTTCGGTAGACCTCTGTAATTTCGGTCACATCGGTCGCCTTTTCTTGTAAGAGAAATCGTAGGCCCTCAGCAATAGTGCTGAGTACATATCGGCTATAGAAGCCCCTGATTTGCGTTTTCACGCATTCGGGGGCTTTTTTTTTGGAAAATTTTTATATGTCGACATCGCACTTCACCGAGCAGCCCCAGGCATTTCCGAACATCACCGTGGCGGCCGTGCAAATGGAACCCCATGTGGGCTGCAAGGCGAGCAACCTTGAAACCTCGTTACGCTTGATTGACGAGGCGGCGACTGCCGGGGCACAGATCGTTGTGCTGCCCGAGCTGACGAGCAGCGGTTACGTGTTTTCCAGCCGCGAAGAGGCCTTTGAACTGGCAGAGGTGATACCCGCCGGGGCCAGCACTCAAGCCTGGGAAGCCATTGCGCGCGAACGCAATATCTACGTGATCGCCGGCATCGCGGAGCGCGTGGGACAGACGCTCTACAACGCCGCCGTGATGGTCGGCCCGGAAGGCTACATCGGTACGTATCGCAAGCTGCATCTGTGGGGCGACGAGCACCTTTATTTCGAAGCCGGAGACCTTGGCTTGCCGGTGTTCCCTACGCCACTGGGTCGTTTGGCAATGATCATCTGCTACGACGGCTGGTTCCCTGAGGTGTATCGACTGCTGGCCGTGCGGGGCGCAGACATCGTGTGCATGCCGACCAATTGGGTGCCCATGCCGGGCCAGGCGGATGGCGCCACGATCATGGCCAACACCCTGGCCATGGCCAGTGCGCACGTCAACGGCCTGAACCTCATTTGCGCCAATCGCGTGGGTACCGAGCGCGGCCAGTACTTTGTCGGCAATAGCCTGATCGTCGGTGCCGACGGTTGGCCCTTGGCGGCGCCGGCCAGTGCGGATCGCGAGCAAATACTCTACGCCGACATCAACCTCAAAACGTCTCGCCAGTCCCATCACCTGACAGCGTTCAACACGGTCCTGCGTGACCGACGTACCGACATCTACGACCCCATGCTCGGCACGGGCTGGCAGCCACCCCGCTACTGACGCCCATCGACAAAAACAACCGTTGAGGATACTCACATGAAATGCAGTCATCACCTCACCCGCTTCGCGGCGCTTGCAGCCACCGCGCTGCTCGCCACCCAGGGCTACGCCGCCGAGCCGATAAAAATTGGCGTGGCGGTGGGTTTGTCAGGCGCCAATAGCGTCGTGGCCCCCGCAGTCGTCCAATCCTCGCAACTGGCAGTGGACCAGATCAACGCTGCCGGCGGGATACTCGGGCGCCCGGTGCAACTGGAAATTGTGGATGACGCTTCCGGCGCGATAGGCGCGCAGAAAGCCTTCGATACGCTGGTGCTGGAAAAGAAAGTCGATGCAATTATCGCGATGGAAAACAGTGCCGCGCGCAATGCTGCCCTGCCGGTGATTTCCCGAGGGCACGTGCCGTATATCTACACCTCGTTCTATGAAGGCCGCTCCTGCAACAAATGGATGTACGTCAACGGCTGGGTGCCTGAACAACAAGTGGCGCCTGTAGTGGATTACTTCAGCCAGAAGCTGGGGGCCAAAACCTACTTTCTGGTGGGCAACGACTACGCTTTTGGCCGCGGCATGCTGAAGTTCACCAAAGCCTATATTGAGCAACACGGTGGCAAGGTCATCGGCGAAGAATACTTGCCGATGGACGGCAGCGACTGGACCGCCGTGATTTCAAAAATCCGCTCGGCGCAACCCGACGCCCTGATCAGCGCCACCGCCGGTGGCGCCCCCAACGTCTCCTTGGCCAAGCAGTTGAAAGCGGCTGCGCTGACCCTGCCTTATGGCAACCTGGCCATCGACGAAGGCACCGCCAAGACGATGGGTGACGTTGCCACGGGCATGTATATGTCTGCGTCCTACTTGACCAGCATCGACACACCACAAAACAAGCAATTTCTGGCTGACCTCAGCCAGAAGTTCGCAGGCGACCTGTCCACCCCCAACGAGCTTTCAGAACCGCAATACGAGGCGTTCTTTCTGTATAAGGCGGCGGTCGAAAAAGCCAACACCACCGACTCCACGGCCGTCGTCGCAGCGCTGAAGGAGGTGTCGATAGTCGGGCCGCGCGGGGTGGTGCAGATGAACGCCAGCCGCCATACACCGCTCGCCATGCGCCTGGGCCAAATACAAAGCGATGGCTCGATTCGCATACTCGAAACCCAAGAGGCGGTCAGCCCCGGCACTCAATGCCCGGACCTGAAATAGTCCACCGCCGGCTCACTCAGTATCGCTTCACGCTACAAGCTCCCCGGAGGGAGACGTCATGGTGTTAATTCTCGATATAACAACAACAATAGCCATGCTTTTTATTGTGACGGCGGGGCTGATGATGATTTTCGGCATCATGAAAATCGTCAACTTCGCCCACGGTGCCCTGCTGACAATGGGCGGGTATGCGGCGTTCGTCGTGACCCAACTGGGATGGAGCCCCTGGCTGGCCTGGCCGCTGGCGCTGGTGACCGGCATGACGGTGGGCGCGATCATCGAATACCTGATTGTGCGGCCACTCTACAAACGGCCCCTGGACGCGATCCTGGCCACCTGGGGCCTGGGCATCGTGATTGGCCAATTGATCATCATCGGCTTTGGCCGCGATGTGAAGTTCGCCGACGTGCCCCTGACCGGCACCTGGTCCCTGGGCGGCACGGATTACTCCGCTTACCGCTTGCTGTTAATCCCCTTGGCCCTGGGGGTGTGCGCCTTGTTGACCGCGTTACTCAACGGCACACGCTTTGGGGTGAAGACCCGGGCCGTGATCATGAACGAGGAGTTGGCGAGCGGCCTGGGCATCCATGCCGGGCGCATACGCTTCATCACCTTCAGCCTGGGTGCGGGCCTCGGCACCTTGGCCGGCGCCTTGATCAGCCCGCTTTCGAGCATCGATCCGGGCATGGGCATTACCTGGCTGGTTTCCGCGTTCATGCTGGTGATGGTCTCCGGGCACTCGATGCTCAGCCTGCTGGTGACCTGCGCCGTATTCGGTGCGTGCCAGGTCATCGTCAGCACCTATGGGAGCCCGGTGCTTGGCGGCCTCACGATTGCCGTGCTCGCGGCACTCACCTTACGTATCCGCCCGAAGGGGTTCGCCCATGACTGACCCGACCTTGCAAGCGACGCACACCCAACCCTCACGCTCACGCGACCAGCGCGCCTTGAGCCGCTCGACCCTGCTGGCCCTGGTCGGCATCGGGTTGTTGGTTGCCGGCCCCTGGATCTTTGACAGCTACGTGCTCAACCTGCTGATCAAGGCGTTTCTGTTCGCGATCGTTGTCATCACCGTCGATGTGCTGTGGGGCTATACCGGCTACCTGACGTTTGGGCAGTCGGCGTTCTTCGGCATTGGCGCCTATGCCGCTGGGTTGGTGTTCACCCACTTTGGCCTGTCGCCGGGCACGATTGCCATCGCCATTGGGTTGGCAATCCTTGTGCCCATGGCGGTCGCCGCGTTGGTGGGCTGGCTGTCTTTCTACCGAGGGGCCTCGCCGTTCTTCGCCACGGTGATCTCACTGGTGCTGCCCATCGTCATGACCCAACTGCTGCTGTCGGGCGGCGAGTGGACCGGCTCCAGCTCCGGGCTGACCGGCTACGACACCTTCGACCTGTCGCTGCAAGCCTGGTACTGGATCGCCGGTGGCGGTGTCGCGCTGATCGGCGTGTTCGCGTGGCTGTTCGTGCGCAGTGATGCCGGGCGGGTGTTGGCGGCGATACGTGACAACGAGTCCCGGTGCGCTTACCTGGGGATCAATGTGGCGCACATCAAAATCCTGCTGCTGATCGCCACCGCGGCGATTACCGGCATCGCAGGGTTTGGCTATGGCGCCTTCAGTGGCGTGGTGGCCCCCGAGCTGTCGGGGTTTGTACTGGGAACCGAATTGATTATCTGGGTGGCCCTGGGTGGACGCGGAACCTTGTGGGGCCCCCTGGCGGGCGCCATTCTGATCAACGTCGCCACCGCCTACCTGGGCAGCCGGATGCCGTTCCTGTGGCAACTGATCCTGGGCCTCGCCTTTGTGCTGGTCATCGTCTTGCTGCCCCAGGGCATCGTACCGGCGCTGCTCAAGCCCTTCGGCCTGGGGGCAGGCACGCGACGAGCGCCCTCGCTGGTGGAGCGTGCAGGCCGGGAAGTTCCCGTGTCGACCGGAACCCCCGCCCTGGTGATGGACGACGTGACCAAACACTATGGCTCGCTCAAGGTGCTGCAGGGCATCAACCTCAAGGCCGAAGCCGGTGAGTTGGTGGGGCTGATCGGCCCCAACGGTGCGGGCAAAACCACCTTGATGCGCTGCATGAGCGACGGTGCCGACCGCACCTCGGGCACGGTGCACCTGTGTGGCCACGATATCCGCCGGCTTCCGGCTGAAGCCTGCGTGCGTTTTGGCCTGGGGCGAAAATTCCAGAATGCCAATATCTTCGAATCGCTGACCGTGGCCGAGTGCTTGCGCATCGCCGGCACGCTTCACCACAAACCGGCTTTTTTCAGCCAGGCAAACACCCTGGCCCTGCCCTCTTATGCCCTCGACGTGCTGCGGGTCACCGGGCTGGACCACATGCTGGACGTGGTCGCCCGGGATTTGTCCCATGGTGAACAGCAAGCGCTGGAACTGGCCATGGTGCTGGTGCTGGAGCCGCGCATCGTACTGCTCGACGAACCGACCGCCGGGCTGACAAAAACCGAGCGCACGCAGATTGGCGAGGTGCTGTCCTTGCTCGCCCACCGCTACCAGCTGTGCTGCCTGCTGGTTGAACACGACCTGGACTTTGTGGAACAGATCGCGACGCGCATTGTGGTGTTGCACCAAGGGAAGATGATCATGCAGGGGACATTCGAAGAGGTCGTCAACTCGGAGTTGGTCAAAACGATTTATGCCGGGTCGGCATTCGCACCACGGGAGGTTGTATGAACGGTGCCACGTTGAACTTGAGTGCCGTCACCAGCGGCTACAGGGCGTCCGTCGTGATTCGCGACCTGTCGCTCACCGTCGGGGCCGGCGAAGCGGTGGCGTTGCTGGGCAAGAACGGCATGGGCAAGACGACCTTGCTCAAGACCATCATGGGCTACCTGCCGAAGAAGCAAGGCAGCGTGCACGTGAACGGCAGCGACATCACCCGGCTGCCGCCGCACCGCATCGCACAGGTGGGTATCGCGTATGCCGCCCAGGAAAAACCCCTGTTCACTGAACTGAGCATCCGCGACAACCTGCGCATGGGGCTCGAAAAAGACGCCTTGTTCGATGAACGTTTCGCGGCCATCGAGCCGGTGTTCCCGGTGTTCAAGGACCGCCTGAAGCAGTATGCGGGCACCCTGTCGGGCGGCGAGCAGAAGATGTTGCTGGTGGCGCGGGCCTTGATGATGCGACCCTCGATCATATTGCTGGACGAAATCACTGAAGGCCTGCAACCCTCGGTGATTGACCGGATCGCCGTCGCCCTGATGCACGAGCGACAGCTCCACGGCACGACCCTGCTGCTGATCGAGCAGAATGTGCCCTTTGCACTGAAGGTTGCGGACCGCTACCTGGTGCTCAAACAAGGCGAAATCGAAGAGGACGGCGATGCGCATGCAGCGGGTGCCGCCGAATCGATTTTCAACCATCTGAGGGTGTGAGGCTGATGGCCCAAGCAAGTGCTGACGAGCTGCCGGTGTGCCTGTTCATTGCAACCGGCGGCACCATTGCCATGCGGGTTGACCCGTCAACCTCGGCGGTGGTACCGGCGTTGTCGGGCAGCGACCTGATCAAGGCGGGCCCGGAAATAGCGACGTTTTCACGGTTGGAAGTGCACAACCTATCGAATATTCCGTCGGTCGAAATGGGGCCGTTGCGCTGGGTGCAACTGCATCACGTGATTGAGGCCGCCTTGGCGCGCAAGGAGATTGTGGGGGTGCTGGTGTCCCACGGCACCGACACCCTCGAAGAGACCGCGTGGTTTCTGGACTTGACGCTGACCCGGCGCGACAAGCCGGTGGTGCTTATCGGTGCCCAGCGCAATGCCTCCGAACCGGACTTCGATGGCCCGCGCAACCTGAGGAGCGGCGCGCGGGTATGCGTTGCCGCGCAATCGTCAGGCCAGGGTGTGATGGTGGTGCTGAACGACCAGATCAATGCCGCCCGGGAAGTCACCAAGACACATACCTCGGACGTCGAGTCATTCAACTCCGGCGATGCGGGCCTGCTGGGTCGGGTGGACGGCGATCGCGTGGTCTTCTACCGCGCCTCGTGCCGTCGACAGCACGTGCCTCTGGCGCAAGGTGCACTGCCTCGCGTCGACATCGTGCCGATGTACGCCGGCGCCGACGGTGCACTGTTGAACGCCGCCGTACAGGCCGGGGCCAAAGGTGTGGTGATCCAGGCGTTGGGCGCGGGCAATGTGAATGCCGACCTGCTGGCGGCCATTTGTGATGCAATTGATTCGGGCATTACCGTCGTCATTGCCTCCCGCGTGCCCCGCGGGCGGGTCAGCCCTGTGTATGGTTTTCCCGGGGGCGGCATGACGCTCAAGACCGCCGGTGTGGTGTTTGCCAATGACCTGAGCCCGCAAAAGGCTAGAATCCTGCTGATGCTGGCGCTCCAGGTCTCCCGGCCCACATCCGAACTACACGCACTGTTTGATCAATAGGTGAGCGCCATGCCAAGTACCAGGACAGCAGTCGCCAAAGAGCAGGGATGGCCGGTGGGCGTCTTGTACTCGCGCTCGGGTGCAACCGGGGTCACCGAGTCCGAGCACTTCTTTGGCACCGCGCTGGCCATCGAAGAAATCAACGCGCTGGGCGGCGTACTGAACCTGCCGCTGATTCCCACCGCGTATGACCCCAAGGGTTCGCCGGAGGAGTACCGGCGCCTGACCAGCAAGCTGCTCATCGAAGACGAGATTAACGTCATTTTTGGCTGCTCCCGATCGTCCAGTCGCAAGGCGGTGCTGCCGCTCATCGAACGGCATAACGCGCTGCTCTGGTATTGCTCGTTCTACGAGGGGTTCGAATATTCGCCCAACATCATTTATACCGGCGCCGTTCCCAACCAGAACAGCATCCAGCTCGCGGCCTACCTGCTGCAAAACAAAGGCACCCGGTTATTTTTGGTAGGGGCAGACTACATCTACCCGCGCGAATCCAATCGCATCATGCGCGACGTGGTGGAGCAGTACGGCGGCGAGATTGTCGACGAGATCTACCTGCCCATCGACGCAGAACTGGCGCGGATCAAGGACGTCCTGGATGAGATCCGCGAAGCCCAGCCGGATGTGGTCTTCTCGACCCTGGTGGGGCAGTCGGCCCGCTCGTTCTATCAGCTCTATGCCGCGCATGGGCTCGACCCCAGGAAAATCCCGATTGCCAGCCTGTCCATGGCCGAAGAAGAAATCCGCTTGATCGGGCCACAGCTGTGTGAAGGCCACATCACGGCGGCGACTTACTTCGGCTCGTTGCCCAATGAAAGCAATCAGCGGTTCATCGAACTTTGGCGCAATCGATTCGGTGACCGCCCTACCAGCACCTGGTCGGAAATGGCGTATTCTCAGGTACACCTGTTCGCCCGCGCCCTGCAGCGAGCGGGCAGCCTGGACAGGCGCAAATTGGTCGAGGCCGCACACAAGGTCAAGTTTGCGTCGCCGGAAGGGCCCATTGCGATTGATCCAGACAACAACCATTGCGCCCTCACACCCCGAATCGGCATGTGCCGCAGTGATGGGCAGTTTGACGTGGTGTGGGAAGGTTCAGGGCCGGTCAAACCCGACCCTTACCTGTCGACGTTCGGGTTCTCTGAGTTTTGGTTGAGGTAACACCATGAGTTCCAGCCTTCGCCGCCTCTATGAAGATTTGCGCAGTATCTGCGTCGCGTTTGTTTATCCCCCCGGGGATGATCGCGACATTGTCATGCAGCAACTGAAAAGGATTGGCTGCCGCGTGAAGATCGTGTGGCCCTTCCCCTCAGAGCCTCCGGCGGACGTCGACGTGATTCTGTTTCAGATCACCCAGGCGCTGGAAGGCAACAAAATCTGGTCCGGCGCCTCGGTCAACGCGGCGCTCATCGCCCTGTCCGACTACGAAAGCCCGACCATCCTGAAGTTGTTACTCGACACCCGCGCCCACGGCGTCATCTCAAAACCGTTTCAGTCCTCCGGTATTCTCAGCACCCTGGTACTGGCGCGAGCGTCCTACAGCTATCAGGAACGGTTGCAGGGCAAGATCGACAAGCTGGAATTGACCATCAAATCCCGGCGTCAGATCGAAAAAGCCATTCGGGTGCTGGTTGAACGTCAAAAACTGACCGAGACCCAGGCCTACGAACACATGCGGTCGCGGGCCACCAGCTTGCACGTGACGGTGGCCGAGGTGTCCGGGATGATCATTGAGGCCCATGAGGCGATGGAGAGGCTCGGGCTTGGGCTGTAGGTGGGGTATTGAACGATCAACCGAGATCAAAGGTGGGAGCTGTCGAGCTTTAGCGAGGCTGCGATGGCGGCAGTCCTGCAAATATTGATGTCGGCTGACACACCGCCTTCGCAGCCTCGCCAAAGCTCGGCAGCTCCCACACTGAACGCTCTGTGCTTGTCAGACCTTCGCCGCTTGAGTGCACACGATTCAAGGAGTCTTGAGTCACTCCGTGGCAAACCGCTGCCTTTTGACCCGGTACATCTCGCCATCGGCATGGCTGAGCAGGCCGTGATGATCGTTCCCACGC
>NZ_JACARC010000051.1:66532-112336 GCF_013386825.1 Pseudomonas sp. IPO3778 | reverse complement strand
CAAAAAATCTGACAGTCCCTTTGAGGCGACAGGCGGATTCGGCGTGACTTTGAACATGGCGAAGCTCCTTAACTATTCAGGAACTGCCAATCTCACTTCCACATGAGGGTGGCAGCTGTACGCAGGTGTGGAAGACCAGGGCTAAGGACCCGGCGCACCGAAGTGCCCCGCGCACAGCCGCCAAAACACATGATACAGGCGTAAAAAAACGCCGGTAGGTGTTTATAGGCGATTGCGTCTTAGCTGGTACGGACTTCCACATCCGGCCGCTGGGTTTCCAGCGGTTTGAGGAGGTTAGCGATGCGAGGTCTGAGGGGCAAGCTGAGATAAGCGTGGGAAATTTCTCAAGGAATACTGGAGAGTCCCATGGTCTGCCCCCGCATCATCACCATGAAAGACGTCGTACAGATCCTCCAGTTTGTTCCGCTGATTGCGAAGAACTGCAGCAAAATCGAGCGAGTTATCCGCCGTGACATAAATGTCGCTGCTATCGGGCAAAGGGCAGCTTACATACTGCACCCTCCAAGTGCACCGATTGGTTGATCCTCTGCCCGAGCAGTTTCTCACCAAGGAAGAAATTAATTGGACGGGGTTATTTGACCCTAATCATTTCCACTCAAGGTCTGAGCTATCGAATTCGAAGACCCTGCTGCCTTCTTGGTAAAAATCGGCCTCGATGTAGATTTTTTCGGACTTCCGAGCTTGGGCAACGAACGACGACGCACTGCTGATGAAAAGTAAATTGGAGCTGTGGTCATCAGGCTCGCTGGCTGACATGCGCAGAGCATTGCCCTTAGAAAATCTGACGCGCACATCGCAGTCATCGTATCCACAAACAAACTGACCTTTCTCGATAGCTACATACACCGACGTGCCCCACCGTGGATGCTTACGGATAGTGAGTGTGGCTCTTTGCACGCCGCTGTACGGAAATTTGAAATCCACGGTATTCAACGACGAAACGTACGCCCGCCGCACTGGTTTTCCGGACATATTGTCCTCACCATCAGAGTAGTTCCAGGTTAACCCCATGCTTCGCCGAAGAGCCTTTTCTGCTGCAGCTCGTTCTCGGGCTTCCGCTTCTCTAGTCTGCTGAGTAGCGAGCCTCGAGAATTTATCAGCATTGGCCTCGTAGGTCTGGTCGATAGCGGCTAGTTGGGCGTAGGTGCCTGCAAGACTTTTGTAATCGCCCTGCTGGATGCTCGCAATGGACGCGAGGAGAGTCGATTTCTTTTGCTGCTTTTCAAGCTCAGCCTTTTGCCCCGCGATCTTCGATAGCGCTTGGTCAATCTCAAAGCTGCCAGCATCACTGTACTTAGAGCCCAAGGCAGTGGCCCCGGCGTAATCCTGCTTGTCGGTCAAGACATTCATCTCCGCTAGGATTGCATCTTTGTTAGCGGAAACGTAATCGCGCTTTTCCTTCAAGGCCTGCTCCACCTTTTTCTGGCTGGCTAACGCTTGCTGAGCAGATCGTTCGGCGCGATCAGCATCCAAAGCCTTGTTGCTCGTGTAGAAGAAAAGACCAAAGCAAACCAAGGCAACGACAGCACGGCCACCTGGTGTGATGGTGATATTGGTTTTATCTTTGATCAGTCTGTTGATCTTAGGTACGAACATGCCGGCTGCGAGAAGCATGATCAAACCAGACTGGAAGCTGGTGAAGATAGCTCCCAGGGCAAAAATTAAGAAAACCGCAAACAGCAGCCACATCGCAAACGATCCGAAAAACCCGACAACCCTTGAGTCTGCCACTGCTATCGCTCCCTGATAAAGTGTCAAGTAACATATGTAATAGCACTGTGCTAGTCAACGCAATACCAACAACTGACCTACCGGCTAATCACTATTAAGTACCTCCAAGATAGAGCTCTAAGGATCACTCCCAACCCATTGCTGATAAACCGATCACCCTTGGCATTCTCCATGCCAGATCCCAATACCCTCAGACACAGCACCACAGCAAGACCTGCCCCGCCGCTTCTCCGTGGCCCCCATGATGGATTGGACCTACCTTAGGCCTAGCCTTTATAAATAAAGGCTTGTAGAGATCCATTTGTTCCCGCGTACCAATTTTGTACCATCATCCGGAGATCTTTCTTGCCATTATCCTAAGCCCCTCTAGAATCCAGGGCTCGATTGATAAAAAACTGGACTCCTTCTATGCGCTTAGCTCTCAGACTCGTGCTTTTCGCAGCTTTCGTCGCCTGTTTAGTCTGGGCAATTATGAAGCCTGACTTTGACTCAGTGACTGCTGTCATTGTGTCGCTTGGTAGCTTGCTAGCAGCGTTCATCACGGAAAAGAAAGCAGAGGCTAACCAATCGCAAAAGGTTGGTGCGAATTCGAAAGCCATTCAAGCTGGCCGTGACGTGAATATCAGCAAATGAGGCCCGGCATGTTTGGCGACAATCAAGAGCAGAATGTAGGAACCGGTGCAGTCGCCGTCCAAGCGGGAAATGACGTCCATATTACCCAAAACGGTCTTTCCTATTCTGAAGTGCGCGATGTAGCGCTCGATGTTTTTCGAGCAAATTTCTTTCAATTGGCTGGACCGGCCATGGAGACTGCAAAAGCTCGTGCGGAAGAAATCACGGAAGACTTTCTAAAGAAACTCCAGCAGGAAAATCCTGACGGTTTCGGCAAGGGCCAGGATCCGGACTTTCAGCATGCACTTTTTACGGTGCAACGCGAATACGCGAGAAACGGCGATAAAGATCTTGGAGACCTCTTGATAGATCTGCTGGTAGATAGAAGCAAGGAAGAACAGAGAGACATTGTTCAAATCGTACTAAATGAATCTTTGTCGACGGCACCAAAGCTTACCGACTCCCATTTAGCCGTGCTGGCGATCATCTTTTTATTTGGATACACACAAAACCAAGGGATAGGTAATCATGCAATGCTTGGTGAGTACTTCGACAAATATGTACTACCTTTCTCGACAAAACTAATCAAAAATCCTGCCTGCTATCAACATTTACAATTTACAGGCTGTGGCACGCCAAGGATGAACGCCCTTACACTTGAAGGTATACTTGCCTCAACCTATTCAGGACTATTCTTAAAGGGATTTGATAAAAGCGAGATTGAAAACAAGCAAATTTCAATCGGACTCGACACCAATCTATTCATGATCTGCCTAAATGATAGTGAAAAAATACAAGTACGCGCAAACAATCTAGAAGTGCTCGATGAAAGATTCAAAGCGAACGGTATAAACGAAGATGACCAAGTAAAAATACGTGAGATATTTCAAATGGGGAAAATGAGTCATGATGAAATACGAGAGAAATGTGTATCGATCAGACCATATATGGCGCCTGTATTTGAACTATGGACAGAATCCCAAATGAACTCGTTCTCGCTAACAAGCGTCGGAATGGCTATTGGTCACGCCAACATAAAACGATTAACAGGTGAATTTGCGAGTCTTTCTATTTGGATTAACTAACGACTGGAGGAACTGGCGACAGGGCTACATTTTCTCGCTGCCCCTACTCATTGCTCATTGCCAGTGCTTCATGCCTTAGAGCCGAACCAGCTCTCCGCATCACTTCTGTACAACTCGCCTCCTCAGATCACCCTCGCTTAGAACTAAACCTATGCGCCTCGTCAGGCTGTAATGCTGATCGTCAGTCCAGTCGTCCAATCCCTGCAACCGACAACATTTCAGACTATGCAGGTGAGAGAGTGTGCAAGTGAATGGGAGAAGGCTGAGGAGTGCGCAATCCTGCAAGCAGCTTCAGTAGATGCCTCGGCCTATGTGCATTCAGATTTTTCATGTTGACCCACGGGAAACAGGTTAGGAGGGTTAGTTTTTTTCTGGATGCTCTGAAAGCCTTGTGTGGTGCAGGTTTGCGAAGGATTGGCAAAGTTAGCTTCTGGTTAGCAATGGTAATTACCTAACCTCTATTGATGTTAAATATTCATTATTTTTATTCCTTTAAAAACAAATAGTTATACATTCCTAACTTTTTACCTAACCCAACCTAACCTATCAAAGTTAGCTCTCAAGCCCAGCAAATACGGGCCTTCCAGCTAAATACGTGCCACTCAAAAAAACCTAACCCTTTTCCCGAGGCACCAACTGAATTCGCAGTCCATGCGCGCTTGTGAGCTTTGTAAAAACCATCCACCTTCGCAGGGTTCTGCAGGCTTTTAATCTCCCTACAGCGCTGAGCAAAGCACCAGCCTGAGCCGCCGGGAGTGGTCCGCAGGGACGCAGAAAAAACGACCCATTTAGCCCGCAGGCGAGGTGGGGGGACGACGGCGCGCGCCGGGTGATGAAGCACGCCAATGCCCCTATGTAGCACGTCAATGCCCCACTTGTGGCACGCCAACTCCCCACTCCGGCAGCTGCGAGCGTGGTACCGCCCTGGCTGCGACCGCTCAGCAGGCCGAGCGCCGCTGAAAGACCCGTATTTATTGGCCCACGCGGCCCCCTTACGCTTGCTGTGACAGACAGCAATGCTACGATTGATTGGGTTTTTTCGTACCGCGGAACGGCAAAATTTCATCTATCCCATCTGACGTTTTCCGACAAAAAACCTTTTCCCTCTTACAGCTCGTCGCCTCAAATCGCGTCATGGTCAAACCTCAATTACTGTATGCGTATACAGTACTGGATTCGCACGCATGAACAATGACGACGACACCTTCGGATGGCTTGGCCTTCCTACTCCATTGGAAATGTACCGACAGCACTGCCGCCTACTGGAGAACGAGATCCAGGAACTGAACGCGCAGCTACGCAAAGCGCGGGCGGATGTTTTCGGTATCAGCCAGATGCTGTTGGACGCCCAGGCAAAGAATGCAGAGTTTGCTGGCTACCTTCGTCAGAAGGGTGGTGAAGCGGCTGAGATGCGGCAGCAGATCTCAAAGCTGACAACGTCAGACAACTTGAGCAGGCAAAAAGCAGATGGTTTGCAACAGATCATCAACGAAATGAGGTTTGGACCGATCACGATTGTCTAAGATCAAATCGAGAGAGGGCCTTGACCATGTGCGGAAGACTGTCGCAGTACAGAGGAATCCACGACTTTGTTGCGGCACTGAGCATGCCCAATGCCTTGGCAAACTCGGTGGGTGATCAGCCGATCGAGCGATACAACGTAGCCCCAACCACCCAAGTGGCATTACTGCACCTGCAGGGTGACCTGCTGCACGCTGATGCGGTTCGGTGGGGATGGAGGCCGCACTGGGCGAAAGACCGTGCCGCGCCCATCAATGCACGCGTCGAGAAAGTCGCCCACGGGCCATTCTTCCGGGCGATCTGGCCGCACCGGGCGATCACGCCTATCGACAACTGGTTCGAGTGGGTAGATGAAGGTGGGCCAAAGAAACAGCCTTATCTGATCCGTAGGCGGGACGGCGCGCCGATCTTGTGCGCGGCCATCGGCCAACTACCGGACGCCGTTGCAGGCCCAGGCGAGCATGACGGCTTTGTGATCATCACCGCTGACAGTGCCGGCGGCATGGTGGACATTCACGACCGGAGGCCCGTGGTTCTGGCGCCTGACCTTGCCCGGGAATGGCTTGATCCGGCAACGCCAAAAGAGCGTGCCGAGCAGATGGTGTTGCACCAGGGCGAGCCGGCCGAGGCCTTTGAATGGTTCAAGGTCGACATAGCAGTTGGCAACGTACGAAACAAGGGACCAAACCTAATCCATAAGATTGAAGTAGTATAGATTCGGATTTGGTGTCATCCAGACGCTTAAACAGTAAATGGAGCTTGCTTTAAATGAAAAGAGATATGGAGTTAGTGAGGAAACTTCTATTTTTCTTCGAGTCGAAATCTGAACCAGAGTATGCAAAGACAATCGAGATAGACGGCTATAGCGAGTTGCTTATTCGATATCACTGCGCACTTATGTACGATGCTGGCCTGCTGTTTGCTGAACCTGTGAAGTCAAGCACCTCAGACAGAGTAATTTACGTACTGCCATTTGAGCTGAGTTGGGCCGGCCACGAGTTTTTGGACGGTATAAGATCTGACTCAACATGGAATAAGATCAAAGACCATGCAATGACCAATGGGCTAGCACTATCATTCATGATAATTAGTGAGTCAGCCAAGACATATGTTTTAAAAAAACTAAGCCTTGGCTGACACTAATATATCAAATCAAAAAAGCCCTCCCAGCGCCGAGGGTTCCCAGTTCATTATCACTAATTCTCCGCTGACCTCGGCTTTCCCCTGCCGCTGATTGGTAGTGCTGTACCGAATATCCACTGTTTCAAAGTGAAACCCGTCAAACACGCGTCGGATATCGGGGTGATCGTTAATACTGACCATCACCTTGCCCTTGCACCGCCGCATGAAGTCGGAAATCCGCTCGTAGTTTTCAAAGGGGAAGTCCACGCCATAGCCAGCGGTCTGCCAGTAAGGCGGGTCCATGTAATGGAAGGTGTGCGGCCGGTCGTAGCGCTCAGCACATTCCAGCCAGCCCAGGTTCTCAACATAGGTGCCAGACAGCCGCTGCCAAGCTGCTGACAGGTTCTCCTCGATCCGCAGCAGGTTAATGGCTGGGCCAGTTGTTGCGGTACCGAAGGTCTGTCCACTGACCTTGCCGGCGAAAGCATGGTGCTGCAGGTAGAAAAACCGCGCAGCCCGCTGAATGTCGGTGAGCGTTTCCGGCCTGGTCATCTTCTGCCATTCGAACACCTGGCGGGAGCTGAGCGCCCACTTGAACTGCCGCACGAACTCCTCAAGGTGGTTCTGCACAACTCGGTACAACGTCACCAGGTCGCCGTTGATGTCGTTGAGAACTTCAACCGGCGCAGCCTGGGGCCGCATGAAGTAAAGCGCGGCGCCGCCGGCAAAAACCTCGACGTAGCATTCATGGGGTGGAAACAGCGGAATAAGACGATCTGCCAGGCGACGCTTGCCGCCCAGCCACTCTGGCAGGCCGTAGATCTCCTGGTTGATATCGGCCTCGCGCAAGTGGCAGATCGAACCAGGGGCAAACTCGTGCTCATCCTTCCAGCCACGCACCTGGTAATAGGTCTCCATGTCCACACCCCGGCGCATGTACTTGGCCAGTGGAGGCAGCAGCCCCATGGTGTTGCGGAGGATGTTGTTGCGCTTTTCCAGGTAGCCGACCTGCTCAACCTAGACGTCGCAAGCCTGATCAAGGTCCTCCCGCGCATCAGCACGCCCACGATCACCGCTCAGGAAGCTGCTGCGATGGACCCCGCAGACCTGGTCGCGATCGGAAGCAAGGTCATTAGTTTTTTGTTGCAGAAGTCGGCGAAAACGGAAGCCTCCCTCGATATGTAGAGGACGCCATGGCTGACCTGGCGGTGGTTTTTCACTGGGCACCAGTCGACATGGACCAGTTGGGCTTGCAAGAACTGATGGACTGGCGCGAACGGGCGCGGATTCGGAGTAACGTTGATGGCGAATGACTTAAAACTGCGCGTATTGCTAGACGCCATCGACAAAGCCAGCGGCCCGTTGAAGAAAATCTCCGGGGGCAGCACGGAAGCTGCCCGCGCCCTCAAAACCGCCCGGGACCGCTTGAAGGAACTCAATTCCCAGCAAAAGGACGTCAGTGCCTGGCGTGCGCAACGCAGCGCGGCCGACGAAACCAAGCAATCCCTGGATGCTGCCCGCGAGCGAGTTAAGGCCCTCAGCCAACAGTTCGCAGGGACCGGCGTACCAACCAAGGCCATGACCAGGGACTTTCGCGCAGCAGTACGCGAAGCCCAGCGCCTGAAGCAAGAGCACCAGCAGCAGGGTGTACAACTGCAAGGGCTACGCACGAAGCTTTATGACGCAGGTACCCTCGCCAAAATGAAATTCGCCAACCACGCAATGTACGGCGAGGAAGAAGGCTCCGAGAACGAGCGCAAGTTCATGGACATGCTCAAGGTGATCGAGTTGCGCGGCGGCCTGGCCAGCAAAGAGGCATTCATCAATCAAGCCGACATTGTGCAGCGCATCCTTACCGCCACCGGTGGTCGCGTTGGTCCGAATGAATGGCTGAATGTGATCAAGACCGGTGGCGTCGCGGCCAAAGGCATCAAGGACGATGCGTTTTATTACCAGTTGGAACCGCTGGTGCAGGAAATGGGTGGGCACCGTGTAGGTACAGCCATGATGAGCGCCTACTCCAACGTCTACCAAGGCAAGACCACCAAACGCGCTGCCAACAACATGGAAAAGCTGGGGCTTGTTGACCCGTCAAAGGTCAAACATGACAAGGCCGGACAGATTGCATTTCTTGATGTCGGAGCGATCAAAGGCAGCGAACTTTTCCGGGAAAACCAGTTTGAGTGGATGGAAAAAGTCTTACTGCCACAGCTTGCCGCCAAAGGGATCAAAGACAAAAACCAGGTGTTGGATTCCATCGGGAGCATCTTCTCCAACCGCACCGCGTCCAACTTGTTCGCACAAATGTACCTGCAGCGCGACCAGATCCACAAAAATGCCCGGTTGAATGCCGGAGCTGACGGCATCGACCAGCTCTACGACAAAGGCATGAACACCGCCCAGGGCAGCGAGTTGGAGTTACTTGCCCAAAGGGCCAATGCCTACCGCGAAATGAGCCAAGCAATCCTGCCGACCTACGTTGAAGCGCTGAAAAGCATCACCGAAGCGATCAAAAACGTACCCACACGCCTGCTGCTGACTCGCAACCTCCCGCACTAACCCGAAACCAATCCCTGATGGATGCCCGCACCGCGTGGGTAGGGGGAATTTGCAACTTACTGGTGGCCGAAATGAGCAAAATCACCATAAAACTGGAGCTGGACGAACAGCAGGCGCAGCAATACCTGCTGTGGTTGACCAGACAGTACGAAGTCACGATGGCTGATATTTGGTACTCCGATCGCTACCGAAACGTACCGAGCGGACAGCGGGCACCGAAGGTGCTTGAGGACTTGCCCTATCTGGCAGGCATCTGCAAGACGCGCACCGAGCTGAAAAAGCAGCTCGTTGCGGCTGTTGCGGAGCATGTGCAGTGAATCGTCAGCCCATGGAGCACAAGATCCGCGCTGACGTACTGCAGCGCTTGGAGTCTGACTACAGCCTTCAGCACATGGCCGGCACGCACTACATGCGCAAGGGCACCTGCCCGCAGTGCAACCAGAAACGCCTTTTTTCGCGCCACGATGAGCCTTGGTTCATACGCTGTGGCCGCGAGGAAAAATGCCGGTACATGGCTCCGACCAAAGAGCTATACCCAGACCTTTTCGACGACTGGAGCAAGCGTGCACCGGCCACCAGCGAGCAGCCATCCGCCAGCGCCAAAGCGTATCTGTCGTTTGCCCGGGGTTTCCGCGTAGAGCTGATCGAAGGCTGGTACACCCAGGAAAGCTACTTCGATCGAGACCTGAATATTGGCTCCGCAACCGTCCGCTTTCCCCTGGAACACGGCGGGTATTGGGAGCGTTTGATTGATCAGCCGTCCCGCTTCGGCAAGAAGAAAGCCCGCTTCCAACCCCTCAAGAGCTACAGGGGGCACTGGTGGTGCCCACCGTGTCTGGACCTGCTGGAAGTGAATGAGCTGTGGATCGTTGAAGGCATTTTCGATGCCATCGCGCTCATTCAAAACGGTATCTCGGCAGTTGCTGCCCTGTCGTCCAACGCATTTCCAGAGGAGTCGTTAAAGGCGCTCATCACCGCTCGCGGCGGTAAAACACCCAAGTTGGTGTGGGCCTTGGACAACGAGCCAGGCGCTCACAAGTACACCCGTACCTGGGTAAAGCGTTCCCGCGAACTCGGCTTTACCTGCGACGCCGCCCAGGTATCGCAACCGGATGCACGCAAGGTCGACTGGAACGATCTGCATCAGCGCTGGGCATTCATTGACGATGAGAAAGCCCGTGCAGAGCGCATCGAAAAGGACCTGAAGGAAGCCCGCCACCATGGCGCCCTGCTGATCGCAGAGAACGCCAGCGATAAGGCGATGCTCATGTACCAGTGGCGGGAGCGGGAGGAGTTTCACTTCTGTTTCGACTCTCGCCTGTATTGGTGGAAGTTGGACCTCGCGAAGTACAACAGCGCCAAGCAGGCATTGGAAAAAAGCGATGACCAGGAAGCCCAAACGCTCTCCGAAAAACAGCTTCGGGAGAAAGCGTTGAGCGTGGCCGGCTGCGTCGTTGAAATCGCCAACTGCTATCCAAAAGCCCTCTATTTCCAGCGTAACGAGATTACTGACGAGTCCTGGTACTTCTTCCGCGTCGACTTTCCCCACGACGGTGGCTCAGTGAAAAACACCTTCACCGGTGGCCAGGTCGCCGCCGCCAGCGAATTCAAAAAAAGACTTCTCGGCATGGGTGCCGGGGCCGTGTTCACCGGCAGTGGGCAACAGTTGGACAAACTCATGAAAGACCAGCTTTTCGGCATCAAAACAGTACAGACCATCGACTACGTGGGGTACAGCAAGGAATACCACTGCTACGTGTTCAACGACGTCGCAGTCCGCGAAGGCCAGGTCATCCACATCAACGAGGAGGAGTTCTTTGAGATGGGCAAGCTCAAGCTCAAAACCCTGCAAAAAGGTGTGAAGATCGATCTGGAGAAGGACAGCAAAACATACGACCAGCAGTGGCTGGGCCTGCTGTGGCAGTGCTTCGGCGCCCAGGGCATCGTGGCGCTGACCTTCTGGTTTGGTTCACTGTTCGCCGAACAGATCCGCGGGCGGTACCAATCGTTTCCTTTCCTTGAAGCCACAGGCGAAGCCGGCGCCGGCAAGACCACTCTGCTCACCTTGCTCTGGAAACTGGCGGGCCGGGACGGTTACGAAGGCTTCGACCCATCCAAATCTACAAAGGCTGGCCGCAGCCGGCTTATGGGTCAGGTGTCCGGCATGCCCATTGTGCTTCTGGAGTCGGACCGCAGCGGCGACGACAAGGCACAGGCCAAGACCTTCGAATGGGACGAACTCAAGGATTACTACGGGGGCGGAACGCTCGCGACCAAGGGCGTTAAAACCGCCGGCAACGAAACCTACGAGCCCCCTTTTCGCGGCACGATTGCCATCAGCCAGAACGCCCCCGTAGTGGCGTCTGAAGCGATCATGACTCGGATTGTGAAACTGCACTTTGTGCGCCCGAACGTAACTCCCGAGAGCCGTACGGCGGCAGATCGGCTCAACGCGCTGGAGGGCTCAACGCTCAGCAACTTTGTGCTGCAGGCCGTGCGCAAAGAGCTGGAAGTGCTGGAGCTGTTCGCCCAGCGCGTACCTGGCTACGAGGCGAAGTTGCGCAACCTGCATTCGCATTGCTACGCCTGTGAGGCCCCGTTTCTGGATGAGCAAACCGATTGTCAGCACTGCGGCAACAAGCTGCGCGGATACATCCGCGTCGAGCGGATAAATAAGAACCACGCCCAACTGCTCGCCCTCCTCGACTGTCTATGCATGGTCGTGCCACTGACCGAGCCACAGATCAGCCACACCCGCACGCAGATCATTCGCATGGCGATCGAGCGCCAGTCTTCAATCAGCTCCGACCACCCGGTGGTGGCTGAATTCTGGGAGGTATACGAATACCTGGAAGGCCTCGACGCCGATGGCCCGGTGGTTAACCACAGCAAGAAAGACAACATCATCGCAATCAACCTAAACGACTTTGTGAAGTGCGCGGCCGAGCATCGCCAGAAGATTGCCGACGTCAGCGAGCTGCGCGAGCGCCTAAAAGATTCACGCTCGAGGAAGTTACTCGACACCAACAAAGCGACGGATAGCGCGGTCCGTGCCCACCAGGCAAAGACCAGCAACGCGGTCATCACCAAACAACCCATCGTGAAGTGCTGGCACTTCCAGGCCTGACGAACCATCCGCAGACGCTGCAACGCCTGCCACCCAAAGGAGAAGCACCATGCACGTACAAGTCATCACTGGTGATGGTCCACAGGGCGAAACCAACCGCCTTCGGCACCGGAAAGAGCTGAACGCCTGGTTTAACGAGTCCGGGAAAATTGTTCACGCCGAAGCCTACGACCCAGCCGGGCTGGTCGCGATCCTGGAGGTTCGTGCGGCAACTGAAAGAGAGTTCCTCGTGCTGGAGTGCAGCCGGGAGCAGATCCAGGCAGTCCTGGAGTGGCAGTCGGAAACGGATGAATTTGTAGAGTTTGAAAACCTGCTGCTGCACCTGGTGCGGAAGCAAAACCCAACCGGCGAAAGCCAGTAAGAAGGTGGTGCCGAGGGGCTGCAACCCCTCGACACCGACCACCCAAAGGAGAAGCACCATGCAAGTGAATCAACCCAAAGGCGGCACCGGTGAGGCTACCACAACCCCGTTGGCAATCGGCGACATGGTCACCTATGTCGAAATGAGCGGCGGTGGCCGGGAATACCGTCTCACCGCTCCTAAAGGCGTGCTTATTGGGATAGATGGCAACGTCGCCACCTTGCGCGCTGCAAACGGTCGCAGCATCACCCAACCTCTCGACAAGCTGACGCCCGAAGGCCAGCCCAATGCGCTCACACGCATACTCATGGGAGGGCAATGATCATGGCTCAGCAGGAGGTTGGCGTATGACCGTATTTCTTCTGCTTTACCTGTGCGCGGATGCGACACGAACGGATTGCCAAGTGGTGAGGGCTGAAAGCTGGAGCGGGCCCCACGCATACGAGCGATGCACCAATGTTGTACCGGGCCTCACCGCCGCCCTGAGCGCGCCGAATCGGGGAAGACACCGGTTTGTTTGCGAGGTCCAGGATGACGGAGCACAACCTGCAGAACTCACGGTCCAGGCAAGGTTCACTCATCAATCGTTTCGGATGTAAGGGGAACATCATGAACACAGCGTTTATCCTGATGGCCCAATACGAAGGCCAGGCGATTATCTCGCTGGAGCTGGTTTGCCGGGATTACTTCACGCACCTGACGCCAGACATGTTCCAGCGTAAGGTGATGAGTGGTCAGATCAAGTTGCCGATCACTCGCCTGGAACCGAGCCAGAAGTCGGCGAAGGGTGTCCACCTCACCGACCTGGCAGCCTACCTCGATCTACAACGCGCGGCCGCGGTTAAAGAGCACAACCAGCTCAACGGGATAAAACACGCCGTTTGAGCCGCTTCTCTGATGCGGCGCCCAGTTGGACGGGCGCCCTCAGTATTTTTTCGTGCCATTCCCAGCCCACGTAGCGATCACCTTTGCCACGTAGGTGGGTGTAGCGCCTCATTGAATTCCAATCCCGGTGGCCAGACACACTTGCCACACGCGGGATATCCCAATCCATTTCGAACAGTCGGCTGACGCCCTCATGGCGAAGGTCATGAAAGTGCAGATCCACAATTTCCAGGAACTTACAGGCTCTCGCCCAGGACGTGGAAATTGACTCAGGGCTGTAGGGGAATATGTCGTCGCCGGCCTTCGGCATTGACTGGAGGATCTGCCACGCTTCGTCCGGCAGATAACACCAAACATCGTTGCCGATCTTCTGCCCGGGGTTTTTCATGTCACGCACCAGCACTCGCTGGCCTGGCTCGTCGACGTCCGCCCACTGGATACGGGTTATTTCATCCAATCGGCGCGTGGAGAACAGGGCAAAGCCCACGACTTTCAGCATATTAATGACGGTTGGCCGCCGCCCCTGCATGGACTGGAAGTGCGCCAGCACCTTTCCCAACTCGTCCAAAGTCGGCCGGCGCTCCCGCTCACGGCTTTTGAGGTTATAGCCCAACTTGCGAAGCACCCGGCGGGCGCCCCCCATGGCTAGCGGGTCGACCTGGTAGCCCCAGGCATCTTTGGCGATCGCCAGAACAGCGCCGAGGTGCGCCAGGTCGTTGCCAGCGGTTTGTGGCTGAACCCCGCCACCTTCTCCGCTCATTCGCCAGAGGGCGAAGTCGACGAGGCATTGGGTTGTGACGTCGGTATCGCTGAGCTTTCCGATATCCATCCTGCCAATGGCCTCAAGTGTGGCCTTCTTGGTTTTGCCCAAGGGCCGAGCCTTTTCCACTTCCACCAGGTACTGGTCGATCATTTCTTTGACGGTGACGCCCTGCCGGCTCGCACGCTCGATCGCTCCAGGCTGATCCAGCTCCGATTCACGCTTGCGCGTCCATGCCTGGGCAGCCTGTTTTCGGGCGAATGTCTGGCTCTCTTGGTAGACTTGCACTCCGTCGCGTTTGATGCGGATTTGAGCCGTGTAGCTCACAGTCCCATCCGCCAGTTTTCTTGCCCTGATAGTCGCCATATCGAAAGTGGTACGCGTCAGTTTTGAAGTGGTACATCGTACCACCGAGCCCTCAAAAACGCCTGAAAACGCCCTAAAACACGCCAAGAACACGTTGAGTAAAATGCTAGATAAACAGAGCTTTAGCCCAGCAGAATCAAGCCCCGCGCTGTCTCGGCGCTTTAGCGTTGCACCCATGATGGACTGGACAGACAGACACTGCCGCTTCTTCCTGCGCCTGCTGTCCAAAAACGCCCTCCTCTACACCGAGATGGTGACCACCGGCGCAATCCTCCACGGCGATCACGAACGCTTCCTGCGCCACAACGAGGCCGAGCACCCGCTTGCGTTGCAGCTGGGTGGCAGCGTCCCCGCCGACCTGGCCGCCTGCGCCCGTATGGCCCAGGACGCCGGCTACGACGAGGTGAACCTCAACGTCGGCTGCCCCAGCGACCGGGTGCAGAACAATATGATCGGCGCCTGCCTCATGGCGCACCCGGCCTTGGTGGCGGATTGCGTGAAGGCGATGCAGGACGCGGTGTCGATCCCCGTGACGGTGAAGCACCGCATCGGTATCAATGGCCGGGACAGTTACGCCGAGCTGTGCGATTTCGTCGGACAGGTGAAGGACGCGGGCTGCACCAGTTTCACGGTGCATGCGCGAATCGCCATCCTGGAAGGTCTGTCACCGAAGGAGAATCGGGACATCCCGCCACTGCGCTATGACGTGGCGGCGCAGTTGAAGCAGGATTTCCCGGAGCTTGAGATCATTCTCAACGGCGGGATCAAGACGCTGGAGCAGTGCCAGGAGCATTTGCAGACGTTCGACGGTGTGATGCTGGGCCGTGAGGCTTATCATAATCCGTATGTGCTGGCCGAGGTAGATCAGCAGCTGTTTGGCAGCACTGCGCCGGCGATCACCCGGGCCGAGGCGCTGGCGCAGTTGCGTCCTTATATAGCCGAGCATCTGGCAACAGGTGGGTCGATGCACCACATCACACGCCATGTTCTGGGGCTGGGGACGGGTTTCCCGGGGGCTCGGAAGTTTCGGCAGTTGTTGTCGGTGGATATTCATAAGGCCAGTGATCCGCTGGCGTTGCTGGATAAGGCGGGGGAGTTGTTGGAGGGGCGGTGAGTTGGGTGTCAGTGGGTTTATTTGGAGGCTGACACGACGCCTTCGCGAGCAAGCCCGCTCCCACATTTTGGGTGGGGGGGTGTCAGGAGGATTGGGGCGTCATCGCAGGCAGGCCAGGTCCCAGCGTTTGATCGGAGTGGTCATCGGGCAGTCGGGTTGAACCTGCCGGCTGTTTTGGCCTCCTATTCAGCAGTGGCCGGTGTTTCAAACGGCTGTTTTCAGGTTGTTGCCCTCGCAAACGATCGAATGCATTTGCGCCCTTGAGCGGCTGTCAGCGCTCGGGTAATGTCATCAGACCCATAGGACAGAGCACGCCCATGACTTCCAAGCTGGAACAACTCAAACAAATCACCACGGTCGTTGCCGATACCGGCGACTTTGAAGCTATCGCTCGCGTCAAGCCGGTGGACGCCACCACGAACCCTTCGCTGCTGCTCAAGGCCGCATCGATCCCGGCTTATGCCAAGCTGCTGGATGAGTGCGTTGCCGACTGCAACGGCGATGTAGGCCTGGCCAGCGACCGTTTCGCGGTCGCCGTCGGCCAGGAAATCCTGAAAGTGGTGCCCGGCCGCATTTCCACTGAAGTGGATGCCCGCCTGTCGTTCGACACCGACGCCGTACTCAAGCGCGCGCACCGTCTGATCGACCTGTACGAAAAGGCCGGCATTGGCCGCGACCGCGTGCTGATCAAGATCGCCTCCACCTGGGAAGGCATCCGCGCCGCCGAACAGTTGGAAAAGGAAGGCATCCAGACCAACCTGACCCTGCTGTTCTCCTTCGCCCAGGCCGTGGCTTGCGCTGAAGCCGGCGTGTTCCTGATTTCGCCGTTCGTGGGCCGCATCTACGACTGGTACAAGAAGGCCAACGGCAACGACTACACCGGTTCCGATGATCCGGGCGTGCAGTCGGTGACGCGCATCTACAACTACTACAAGGCCAATGGCTACAAGACCGTGGTGATGGGTGCGAGTTTCCGCAACCTGAGCCAGATCGAAGAGTTGGCCGGTTGCGACCGCCTGACCATCAGCCCGGACTTGCTGGAAAAACTGGCCGCCGACAACGGCAAGCTGGAACGCAAGCTGGCGCCGGGCCATGCAGGTGAAGCGCGTGTGCACTTGACCGAAGCGCAGTTCCGTTGGGAGTCCAACGAAGATGCAATGGCCACCGAGAAGCTGGCCGAGGGCATTCGTCAGTTCGCCCGCGACCAGGAAAAACTCGAAGCGCTGTTGACCGCCAAGCTCTAAAAACGGCGGCGACAAAAAGGGCGGCACCTGTAAGGGTGCCGCCCTTTTTTTGTATTAGCCGATTTCGAGCCGAACTCAGTCAAAAATGTGGGAGGGGGCTTGCNNGAGCAAGCCCCCTCCCACACTTTGACAGTGTTTCAGCTGGAAATCAGTGGCGCTCTAGCGCATTCACCAGGTCGTGGAACGCCTCACGGTTGGAGTCGTTCAAGCCCATCAGGATCTTGTGGGCTTCCAGCACCTTGATCCTTACCACTTCCTCGGACTGGTCCTGGGACGGCAGGTCGGTCAGGCATTCCGGGCACGGGATCGGGCGGTCAACAATGTTGAACACTTGATCAAAGCCCATGGACTGCAACAGACGGGTGATGTCTTCGTGGGTGGTGACGACGGTCGGCAGCAGTCCGACCTTCTGCCGAGACAGAATGGACAACTTGGCCAACAGCCCAAGGGTGGTGCTATCGATGCTGCGGGTTTCGGTCAGATCGATCACGATCGCCGAGAAATTCAAGGCTGTGAAAATCCGCTCAATCGTCGCATCCAGCGCCGAACACAAGGTCAGGCGCACTTCACCGACAAACTTCAGGACAAAAGTCCCGTCTTGCTCGGCGAATTGGATTCTTCCGGTACTCATCAAAGATTCCTGCTCAACACCAATAGGGCGATATCATCCGGCATCTCCCCTAGCGTGGCCAATCCAAAAACCTGCCGCAGGCCATCCAGGCTGCCGCCCGCCGACCTGACCCGTTGGGGTAAGGCGGCTTCTTTCTCTTTGAGTGTAGGCTCTGGCAAAAGGTCCAGGATACCGTCGGACATCAGCGTCAGGCTGAATGTCGGCGGCAGTT
Source organism: Pseudomonas sp. IPO3778 (assembly GCF_013386825.1). Lineage (GTDB taxonomy): Bacteria > Pseudomonadota > Gammaproteobacteria > Pseudomonadales > Pseudomonadaceae > Aquipseudomonas. The sequence continues at coordinate 94,986 of NZ_JACARC010000051.1, read as the reverse complement.
CCAGAATGTGGTCTTCGTAGGTGGCTTCATTGAACAAGCCCACTGGCAAACCACGCCCTTCCAGGTAGCGCACACTGTCTGGAGTGTATAAAACCGGCAATGGCAGGTGACCGCCAATGCTGTAGGTCAAAAGACCTGTTTCTTCATCAATCACGCCGCCGACCATCGTCACGTGCTTGCCCAGCTTACAGCTGATCAGGCCCCGGTTGATGTGGCCCAGCACTTGCGAAGGGGTGAACTCCGGCAAGGTACCATTGCGCTTGGATTCGAACAGCAGCCGTGTGGTCATGAACTTCAACAACACGGTCACGAATGCCGAGGAGGCGCCGTGGCCGGAAACGTCGGCCAGGTAGAACGCGACACGCCGCTCATCAACGCGGAAGTAGTCGACAAAATCGCCCGAGAGGTACAACGACGGGATGATCTGGTGGGCAAACTTGAACTCGTCGATGGTCCATGGACTCACCGGCAACATGTTCATCTGCACCTGGCGACCGGCGTTCTGGTCTTCCTGGAGCAGGTTCAGGCTCGCTTCGAGTTCGCGGTTGGCGGTTTCGAGCTTTTCACGGTAACGCTGGTTTTCCAGCAGCAACCGGGCACGATCCAGGGCGCGGCGCACCGAGTGCTCCAGCACCGCCAGGTCTTCCAGGGGCTTGATCAGGTAATCGGCAGCGCCCAGGCGTAAGGCCTCGACGGCATCGTTCATCACGCCGGCACCGGACACAACGATCACCGGCGTCTGCGGGGAAAGGTCGGTCACCTGGCGGATCAGCTCAAGGCCGCCCACCTGAGGCATGCGCAGGTCGCAGATAACCAGGTCGGGCTTGTCGCGCTCGAACACCTGGAGACCCTGGAGGCCGTTGCTGGCCTGCAGGACGCTGAAGCCACTGTCTTCCAAATAGGCCGCGAGACTCGCGCGCACTACTTCGTCGTCATCGATTATCAGCAGCGTGGCACTGGTTTTCTGCATGTGGGCAAACGGCGCCAGAATTAGGTTGGCGTAGGCAGCTCGACAATGGCCGGGCTCACTACTGGATTCGCTTTCTAGCCTCTCTGTCCTACAAAGCGCTGGGATATTACCCATGCACAAAGGTAAAGCAGAGGTGCCCTTCTAAGGCGCAGACGGTACTCCCATCCGCCAGGGGTTTCAAGCTCATGGCGATGGTCGCCGGGCGTCTTTACACCGTAAATCACCGGTGGTTATAAGAACGCCTGAAACGGCGACTTAAAGTAAGGACGTAACCCACGGATAAACCTCAAATCCCGCCCACGAAAAAGGCGACCCGAGGGCCGCCTTCTTCATTCAAGCCCGAGGCTTAAAAATCGTCTACAACCTTGCCATCCTTGACCTTGAACTCGCGGTTCTGCAGGTACGCATTGCGGATGAAGGTGTATTTGTCGCCGCTGATCAGCTTCTCGGAAGACAGCAGACTGGCACGTGTATCGACGATATTCAGGCCGAAGGTGCTGTTGCGCCAGCCGATATCGTTCATGTAGCGGTAAGGCTGGGTGTAGCTGTCCACGTACTTCGACGGCGCGTCACGCAGGGTGCTTGGGCCCAGCAGTGGCAACATCACGTAAGGACCGCTGCCGACGCCCCAGTGGCCGAGGGTCTGGCCGAAGTCTTCGTCGTTGCGTTGCAGCCCCATTTTGGTGCTGACATCAATGAAGCCCAACACGCCAAACGTGGTGTTCAACAGCAGGCGGGCAGTGTCGACACCCGCGGCGTGCGGCTTGAGTTGCAACACGTCGTTGGCAAAGTTGCCGACGTCGCCGATGTTGCGGAAGAAGTTGTGAACGCCGTCTTGCACAAATTGCGGGGTCACGAACTGATAGCCTTGGGCCAAAGGCTTAAGGGCGTAGGTATCAACGGTGTCGTTGAAGGTGAAGATCGGGCGGTTGACGCTTTCCCATGGATCGTCTTCCGAGGCCGCCTGGGCCGCGAAAGGAACCAGCAATACGCTGGCACATACGGATAGCTGAGCTAGACATTGGCTCCAGCGCATAGCTTGAACTCCTTGAATGGTCTGTCATGGGCGCTATGCCCTGAATGAGGCCGTCAGTATATGACGGAAGTGTCGGATTAGGCAGCCTTGCAGAAATGTCATTCAGGTAAATGCACAAAATTCCTACAATTACAGCCGGTGTAACTTGCCTGTCATCCGAGCCCTATAGCGTCAATGCTATTTCAGGGACGTCGAAATGCCACACGCCGAAATTGTTATTGCCAGCGCCCCGTCCTTGACGGCCGTACTGTTCGGGCTGAGTGGCTGCCTGGTGGATTTTGGTTCCCAGGCCCGCGCCGATTCCGCCCCGTCAACCGACCCCCATGCCACCGTCGGCGCCCTGAAGATCCTGCGCAGCCTCGAAGAACAGCGCGTACCTTGCGCCTGGCTGGACGAGTTACCCCTTTCGGTTTCTACCCCCCTGGCCAAAGGGCTGCCGCGCTGGATCAAGGCCGCCAAGCCCTCCACCACCCGCTGGCCCGCGCCCCACGCCTGCTGGCAGGCGTTGATGGACCTGAATATCGAACGCCTGGAAGGCTGCGTCCTGGTCAGCGGTGAACCACGCCTGCTGCAATCAGGCCTCAACGCCGGCCTGTGGACCATCGGCCTGGCCTCCTGCGGCTCACTGTGCGGGCTTTCCCCCACGCAGTGGCAAGCCCTCAGCGAACAGGAGCGCGAGCACAAACGCGCCAAGGCGACGGTTGCACTGTACGGACTGGGCGTGCACTCGGTGATTGATCACCTCGGCGAATTGCACACCTGCCTGGCAGACATCAGCCTGCGCCAGCTCAAAGGCGAGAAGCCCTGATCGAGATCATGCACAGTCGGCGCCAGTGGATTAATCTACAGGTCAGCCCGTAGACCTTTCACGGCGCGCCGCGGTCTATGCCAGTGCCTATCGATAAAAGGAAGAACGCCATGCCTGCCCGCGAACAACTGCAAGAACAGGTCAAATCATTGCGCGAGCAATTGGATCAGAACCCGCTGATGCTTCCCGAAAAACGCGAAGAGCTGGAAACACTGATTGCCGAACTGGAAGTTCAGCAGCCGCTGGAAGGCGCCATTCAGGACCCGAGTATCGCCGACGGTGTGAACCTGGCGGTCGAACGCTTCGAACTGGACCACCCGGGCATCGCCGGAACCTTGCGCAACATTGTGGTGACCCTGGGTAACATCGGGATCTAAAAGCCGGACACCTCTCAAATGTGGGAGCGGGCTTGCTCGCGAAGGCGGTCCGTCAGCTGATACATAGGCTGGCTGATACACCGCTTTCGCGAGCAAGCCCGCTCCCACATTTGTTTTGGGTGAAGACTACTGACGCGCCAGACGCACGTTCTGGAACTGCACAGTTTCCGTACTGCGGTACGGGTTGATATCCAGCCCGCCCCGACGCACATACCGCGCATACACCGTCAATTTCTCCGGCTTGAGCAGACGCTGCAGGTCGAGAAAGATCCGCTCCACGCACTGCTCATGAAAGTCCGAGTGCTGGCGGAAGCTCACCAGGTATTCCAGCAGGCTGGCGTGATCCAGCGCCGCCCCCCGGTACTCCACCGCCACGCTGCCCCAGTCGGGCTGGCTGGTCACCGGGCAGTTGGACTTGAGCAGATGGCTGTGGACGCTCTCCTCCACCACACGGGATTCGTCGCAACGCAGCAGCTCCGGACGCGGGTGCTCGTAGTTGCTGACGGTAATGTCCAGGTCATCAATGCACACACCCGGCAACGCGACCACGCCTTCGGCTTCGACCTCACCCAGGCTGCGGATGCGCACGCCCACCGGCTTGCCGGCGGCAGCACTCAGGTCGGTGCGCAAGGTCGCTTCAAGGTCCTGCACATCGGCAAACGCCGTCTGGTTCAACGAATTGAGGTACAGCTTGAACGACTTGGACTCGATGATGTTCGGCGAGTCGGCCGCAATACTGAATTCACCGATGGCCACCACCGGCTTGCCGGATGGCAGCAGCCAGGACAGTTCGAAGCAGTTCCAGAAATCCACGCCCTTGTAGGGCAGGGTCTCGGCGCTCAGGCCCAGCTCGGCCCACTTGGCGGCGCGGGGAATCGGAAACAACAACGACGGGGTGTAGGTGGAGATGTATTCACTGGACTTGCCCAGCGGCGAATGTTCGGCTGCGGGATGCATGGCGGAAACCTGGCTAAATAAACGCCGCCATTCTACCCGCCTTTACCCATCAGTGGCTTACTGGCTGACCGTCAGCTTGCCCACCATACCCGCCTGGTAGTGCCCGGGAATGTTGCAGGCGAACTCCAAACCGGTGGCCTTGGCAAAGGTCCAGGTCAATTCAGCGGTCTTGCCCGGCTCTACCAGCACGCTGTTGGGGTCGTCGTGTTTCATGCCGCCCATGTCGCCATGGCCCATCGCACTGTGATCCATTTTGCCCATGCCGGTCGCCGTCAGCATGCCGCTGGCCTGCATTTGGAGCATTTCTTTCTGATGTGCCGCGTGCATGGCGGCGTCGCCCAGGTTGAACTCATGGAGCAACTGGCCTTTATTGACCAGCACAAAGCGCACGGTCTCACCGGCTTTCACATCGATAGCCTTGGGCGAAAAGGAAATGTCCTGCAGCACCACTTCCACGGTGCGGGTGGCCTTGGCAGCGGGCGCAGCCTCACCGAAGGCGAAGGTTTCAGCCGGGGACGCCAGCACAGGAAGGCTCAGCGCCATCAGGCAGCCAGCCAACAGCCAGGGTTTACGCAAAAACATGGTCACACTCCAAGGGTTCGGAATCAGTCTGTGGGACACTTTACGAACGCGCCGCTGCCAGCCAGCTGACGGCCAGATTACAACTTTGTCAGCTTGAGCCTGCCGCAGGACCTGCGCGGTATAAAGTCTGTGTTTACGTAAAGCCACGAGCCGCCCATGAAACTGCTGATCGTCGAAGACCAACCGAAAACCGGCCACTACCTGCGCCAGGGCCTGGCCGAGGCCGGGTTCAACACCGAACTGGTGGCCGATGGCACCAGCGGTCAGCACCTGGCGCTGACCGGTGATTACGACCTGTTGATCCTCGATGTGATGCTGCCGGGCCGTGATGGCTGGCAAATCCTTCAGGCCGTGCGCAGCGCCGGGCTCGATATGCCGGTGCTGTTCCTCACCGCGCGGGACGCCGTGGAAGACCGGGTGCATGGCCTGGAACTGGGCGCCGACGACTATCTGGTCAAGCCCTTCGCCTTTTCCGAATTGCTGGCCCGGGTGCGCAGCCTGTTGCGCCGTGGCAGCAGCACGCCCCAGGAAACCAGCCTGCAACTGGCCGACCTGCGCCTGGACCTGATCCGCCGCCGGGTGGAGCGCGATGGCCAGCGCATCGACCTCACGGCCAAGGAATTTTCCCTGCTGGAACTGCTGCTGCGGCGTCAGGGCGAACTGCTGCCCAAGTCGCTGATTGCCTCCCAGGTGTGGGATATGAATTTCGACAGCGACACCAACATCATTGAAGTCGCGATTCGCCGCCTGCGCCTGAAGGTCGACGACGGCTTCCCCAACAAGTTGATCCATACCGTGCGCGGCATGGGCTATGTGCTTGAGGAGCGGTTCAGTTGATCAAGCGGATCTCCCTGGCCAGCCGCCTGGCCCTGTTGTTCGCCGGCTGTACCGCCGTGGTCTCGCTGCTGGCCGGCGTGCTGTTCAACCATGCCAGCGAGGCGCACTTTATCGAGCTGGACCAGCAGTTGCTCGACGGCAAGCTGGTGGCGCTGCGCAGCACATTGCAGGGTGCCGACACACCCGAGCTGTTTGCGTCACGAGAAGTGAAGCTGCGCGAAGAACTCAACCGCCAGCCCGACCTGGCCCTGCGCATCACCGCCGGCGACCACCGTTGGTTCGACAGCGCCCCCGGCATCACCCTGCCCCGGGAGCCTGGCCTGCACAGCGTGCAGAATGCCGGCACCGATTACCGGGTGTACAACGTGCCCCTGGTGCCCGCCAACGTCGATTCGCCACAACTGACACTGATGCTCGACATCACCCACCATCAACACTTCCTGCAACGCATGCAGCACCTGATCTGGTTGACCGTCGGCCTTTCCGCCCTGGCCACCGCCCTGCTCGGCGCCTGGGCCGCCCGCAGCGGGTTGCGACCGCTGAGGCGCATGAGCGAAGTGGCTGGCAGCGTGTCCGCCCATTCACTGACCCAACGCTTGCCCCAGGAACACATGCCCGCCGAGTTGGCGGAACTGGCCCAATCCTTCAATGCAATGCTCGGGCGCCTGGACGATGCCTTCCAGCGTCTCTCGGCGTTCTCGGCCGACATCGCCCATGAACTGCGCACACCGCTGTCGAATTTACTGACACAGACCCAAGTCATCCTCACGCAACCCCGGGCACTGGAAGACTACCGCGAGGCCTTGCACAGCAACCTCGAGGAGCTGCAATGGATGGCCCAGTTGGTCAACGACATGTTGTACCTGGCCAAGGCCGACCATGGGCTGCTGATGCCCAAGCGCGAAACCCTGGTACTGGCGGACGAAGTGGACGCATTGCTGGAGTTTTTCGCGCCATTGGCGGAAGACGTCCAGGTGCGGCTGGTTCGGGAAGGCGGCGCCAGCACCGCCGGTGACCGCAGCATGTTGCGCCGGGCCATTTCCAATCTGCTGGACAACGCGCTGCGGTTTACCCCGCCGGGTGGTGAGGTCCGTGTACAGGTTGTCGAGGGTGCACAAGGCGTGAGGTTGAGCGTGGAAAACACCGGGGAAGGCATTCCAGAGGCGTTGTTGCCGAGGTTGTTTGACCGGTTTTACCGGGCAGATCCGGCGCGGCATGAAGGGAGTAGCGAGCATGCGGGGCTGGGGCTGGCGATTACCCAGTCGATTGTGCGAGCCCACGGTGGGCGGATTTTCTGTGAGTCGGCGGCGGGTTGGACGAGGTTTGTGATTGAGTTGCCGCAGGGGCATTGATGCAAGTTGTTCCGGCCCTTTCGCGAGCAAGCCCGCTCCCACATTTCGATCGCATTCGTCCTGAATAAACTCGGTCAACATGTGGGAGCCCATGGCGGGCGGATTTTCTGTGAGTCGGCGGCGGGTTGGACGCGGTTTGTGATTGAGTTGCCGCAGGGGCATTGATGCAAGGTGTTCCGGCCCTTTCGCGAGCAAGCCCGCTCCCACATTTCGATCGCATTCGTCCTGAATGAACTCGGTCAAAATGTGGGAGCCCACGGCGGGCGGATTTTCTGTGAGTCGGCGGCGGGTTGGACGAGGTTTGTGATTGAGTTGCCGCAGGGGCATTGATGCAAGGTGTTCCGGCCCTTTCGCGAGCAAGCCCGCTCCCACATTTCGATCGCATTCGTCCTGAATGAACTCGGTCAAAATATGGGAGCCCACGGTGGGCGGATTTTCTGTGAGTCGGGGGCGGGTTGGACGAGGTTTGTGATTGAGTTGCCGAAGGGGCATTGATGCAAGCTGTTCCGACCTCATCGCGGGCAAGCCCGGCTCCCACATTAGGCTGAGTTGTTCTGGCGAACTCGGTCAAATGTGGGAGCTGGCTTGCCTGCGATAGCGGCCTTAAGAACTACGAATACCTGAGGGCATGCGCCGGCTCGATCTTCGCAGCCCGATACGCCGGGTAGATCGTCGCCAAAAAGCTCAACACAAACCCTGCCGAGCAGATCAGCAACACATCCCCACCCTGCAATTGGGAAGGCAGGTTACTGACGAAATACACGTCCGAACTGAAGATATGCTGCCCGGTCACCCGCTCCAGCCAACCCACCAGTTCACTGACGTTCAGCGCCGCGATCACGCCCAGGATGCCGCCGATCAACGTACCGACGATCCCGATCACCGTGCCTTGCACCATGAAGATCGCCATGATCTGCCGGGGCGTGGCGCCGATGGTGCGCAGGATTGCAATGTCGGCGCCCTTGTCGTTCACCACCATGATCAAGGTCGCGATGATGTTGAACGCCGCCACCGCAACGATCATCAGCAGCAGCAGGCCGATCATGGTTTTTTCCATCTTCATCGCGCTGAACAGGCTGCCCTGGGTGTGGGTCCAGTCGTCCGCCTTATAGTCAGCACCGAGGCTGGCAGCAATGTCCGCCGAGACCTTGGGCGCCGCGTACAAGTCTTTCACCGCCAGGCGCACGCTTTGCACCTGGTTCGGCTCCCAATGCTGTATCTCGGCAGCGTCAGCCATGTGGATCAAGGCCATGGAGCCGTCCAGCTCAGCCCCCACCTTGAACACACCAACCACGTTCAGCCGCTGCATGCGCGGGGTAATGCCACCCGGTGCGCTGCTGATTTCCGGCACGATCAGGGTCAGTTTGTCGCCGACATTCAGGCGGAAGCGCCGGGCGGTGATATCACCGATCACCACACCAAACTCACCCGGCTTCAGGTCTTCCAGATGGCCCTGGACAATATGCTGGGCCACAATCGACACCTTGCCCTCCTGGGCCGGATCAACGCCGCTGATCTCGATCGGCTGCATGGCGCCCTTGTAGGAGAGCATGCCATCCATCTGTGTGAACGGTACCGCTGCGGTCACTTCAGGATTCTTCATCGCCGCAGCGGCCACCGGCTGCCAGTCGCTGATGGGCTTCACGCCAACGATGGTCGCGTGGGGCACCATGCCGAGGATGCGTGAGCTCATTTCCCGCTGGAAACCGTTCATCACCGACAGCACCACGATCATCGCCAACACGCCCAGGGCGAGGCCGATCATCGAGGTCATCGAGATAAACGAAACAAAACGGTTGCGGCGCTTGGCGCGGGTATAGCGCGTGCCGATGAAAATCGATAACGGTCTGAACATTCGCGGGCACCGTTGAAAAAATAGAAAACCCGGCGTCAGACACCGGGTTTGAAACAGGTCAGATGGCGACCAGATGACCTTCCTGCAAGTGCAGCACACGGTCCATCTGACGGGCCATGCTCATGTCATGGGTCACCACCAGGAACGCGGTGCGCATCTGGGTGCTCAGTTCCAGCATCAAGTCCTTGATGCCCTGGGCGGTGTGGGAGTCGAGGTTGCCGGTGGGCTCGTCGAGCATCACCAGGCCCGGGTTGTTGACCAGGGCGCGGGCAATCGCCACACGCTGGCGCTCGCCGCCGGACAATTCAGCCGGCTTGTGCTCCAGGCGATGGCCCAGGCCAACCCGCTCCAGCAACGCCTTGGCACGCTGGCGTGCTTCCGGGATCGCGGTCTTGCCGATCAACAGCGGCATGCAGACGTTTTCCAGGGCGGTGAACTCGGGCAGCAAGTGGTGGAACTGGTACACAAAACCCAGCGAACGGTTGCGCAGCTGGCCACGGGCCTTCTCGCCCAGGGCCGACAATTCTTCGCCCGCCAGCCAGACGCTACCCTGGGACGGCGTATCAAGGCCACCCAACAGGTTGAGCAAGGTACTTTTGCCGGACCCGGAACTACCGACGATTGCCACGCGCTCGCCCGGGTGCAGTTCCAACTGCAGGTTGGACAGCACCACCACGGATTCCGGGCCTTCCTCGTAGGATTTGCCCAGGTTGCGGCAGCTCAGGATTGCTTTTTCACTCATGCCCGATTCACTCATAACGTAAAGCCTGCGCCGGCTGGGTACGTGCCGCGCGCCAGGCTGGATACAGGGTGGCAAGGAAACTCAGGACCAACGCGGCGGCGCCGACCATCAACACGTCCTGGCTCTGCACCTGGGACGGCAAGTAGTCGATGAAGTAGACGTCGGAGCTCAAGAATTTGTGGCCGATCAACACTTCCAGCCCGGCGATGGCCGCACTGACGTTCAACGCGGCGAGAATCCCCACCACGGTGCCGATCAAGGTACCGACGACGCCGATCACCGTGCCCTGGACCATGAAGATCGCCATGATCTGCCCCGGCGTGGCACCAAGGGTGCGCAGGATCGCGATATCGCCCTTCTTGTCGTTCACCACCATCACCAGGGTGGAGATGATGTTGAAGGCCGCCACGGCGACGATCAGCAGCAACAGCAGGCCGATCATGGCTTTTTCCATGCGGATGGCCTGATACAGGTTGCCGTGGGTACGGGTCCAGTCGCGGGCGTAGTACTGGTTTTCACCCAGGTGCTGGGCGATTTCCCACGAGGTACGCGGCGCGTCGAACAGGTCGTTGAATTTGAGGCGCAGGCCCTGGACCTGGTCCGGCTTCCAGCGATGCAGGCGGGCCAGGTCAGTCAGGTTGGTCAGCCCCAGGTAGCCGTCGATCTCACCGGCGCCGACATGAAAGATGCCAACGACCGTGAAACGCTTCATGCGCGGGAACATGCCGGCCGGGGTCACGGTGACCTCGGGCGCGACGAAGGTCAGCTTGTCGCCGATGCTCGCGCCGAGTTTGGCCGCCGCCTTGTCGCCGATAACGATGCCAAAGCTGCCGGGCGACAAGTCGTCCAGTTTGCCCTGTTGCATGAAGTTATCGATGATAGAGACCTTGCGTTCCTGCGCCGGATCGATGGCATTGAGCAGGATCTTCTGCACCTTGCCGTCGTTGGTCAACAGGCCCTGCATCTGCGTGAACGGCGCAACCGCCAGCACTTTGGGGTTCTGCTTGACCTTGGCGGCCAGGCTTTGCCAGTCGCTGATGGGCTCACCAGACTCGATGGTCGCGTGGGGCACCATGCCCAGCACACGTGTGCGCATCTCATGATCGAAGCCGTTCATCACCGACAGCACCACGATCATCACGACAACGCCAAGGGCGAGACCGATCATCGAGGTCAAGGAAATGAACGACACAAAATGATTGCGACGTTTTGCACGGGTATAACGCGTGCCAATAAATACGAAGAGAGGTCTGAACATGTCGGGGCTTGTTCGGAGGAAAAGAAGACGTCCTTGTGGCGGGGTCAGGTAAGCAGCTTTACACTCAGACCATCACCGCTGCCTTGGGTTCGCCATGTCGACATTAGATGAAGAAGATCGCCGCGAATACTACCGTATCGAGGACATGATCGCACTGGAAATTACCCCGCTGTCGGGCCCGGAAGCGCTGAGCAAGGAAGTATTGCTGGATGATTCGCCGCTGTTCAATCTGCTCAGCGAGTTGCACCTGAGTGAATTCGAATCCCAGCACCTGCTGCGCCAGATCGGCGAGCGGGACCGCACCTTGGCCGCCTTCCTCAAAGTGCAGAACAAACGCATGGATTTGCTCAGCCAGATCATGGCGCAAAGCCTGCTGGGCGAGATCGGTACACCTCAGCCCGTGGTCATCTCCGAAGGCGGCATCGAGTTCCTCAACCCCACACCGATCCAGCCCGACAGCCACCTGGCGGTCAAGCTGGTGCTGATGCCCCAGGCGCTCGGCCTGTTACTGCGGGCCAAGGTCACCCATTGCGACGCCAAGACTGGCGGCTTTGAGGTCGGCACGGAATTCGAAGCCATGACCGATGCCCAACGCCAGTTGCTGGCGCGCTATATCCTGCAAAAACAAGCTCAGGAACGGCGCCTGGCGCGGGAAAAAAGCGAAGAGTCCGACACCTGAATACGAATACTGAATGGCGCGTCGCGTCATCCATCCAGCCAGGATCCCTGGCGTAAAGGAGCAACTGTGACCCTGATTTACGGCCACCGCGGTGCCAAAGGCGAAGCACCGGAAAACACCCTGACCAGCTTCCAGGAATGCCTCAAGCACGGCGTACGCCGTTGCGAACTGGATTTGCACCTGTCCATGGACGGCGAGCTGATGGTCATCCACGACCCGACCCTCAAGCGCACCACCGACCGGCGCGGCAAGGTCGTCGAGTATTCGGCCGCCGACCTGGTCAAGATGGACGCGCGCAAAGGCGGCCCGGGTTGGGTCAAGCCCTGCCCCATCCCGCGCCTGGAAGAACTCTTCGAGCAGTGCGACTTCGATCACTGGCAACTGGAAGTCAAAAGTGCGTCGCGCACCCGTGCGGCAACCACCGTGCTGGCGATTCGCGAAATGGCTCAGCGTTTCGGGCTGATGGACAAGGTCACGGTGACCTCAAGCTCGCGGGAAGTGTTGAAAGCCGCGCTGGACCTCACCCCCGACCTGTCCCGTGGACTGGTCGCCGAATACGCCTGGCTCGACCCGTTGAAGGTCGCGGCCAACTATGGCTGTGAGATTCTGGCGTTGAACTGGACGCTGTGCACCCCTGAACGTCTGGAAAAAGCCCAGCGCCAGGGTTTGCACGTGTCCGTGTGGACCGTCAACGAACCCGCGCTGATGCGCAGGCTCGCCGACTTCGGCGTAGATAGCCTGATTACAGACTTTCCCGGTTTGGCCACTGCCACCCTCGGGAATTACTGAAATCGGTCTCCCCGGCCGGCTCAGGCCACCGGCCGGAGCCGCTCAAAAAAGCCGGTTGATGCCGTCGTAGGCCGCTACCCGATAGGCTTCAGCCATGGTCGGGTAGTTGAACGTGGTGTTGACGAAATACTTGAGGGTATTCAGTTCACCCGGCTGGTTCATGATCGCCTGGCCGATGTGCACGATCTCCGACGCCTGGTAGCCGAAGCAATGCACGCCGAGCACTTCCAGGGTCTCGCGGTGGAACAGGATCTTCAGCATGCCTTGCGGCTCACCGGCGATCTGCGCACGCGCCATGCTCTTGAAGAACGCCTTGCCGACTTCATAAGGCACTTTGGCCTTGGTCAGTTCGTGCTCGTTCTTGCCGATCGAGCTGATCTCGGGAATGGTGTAGATCCCGGTCGGCACGTCATTGACGTAGCGCCAGCTGCCATTGTCGACGATGCTGCCGGCGGCCGAGCGGCCCTGGTCGTGGGCGGCACTGGCCAGGCTAGGCCAGCCGATCACGTCACCGGCACCGTAGATGTTCGGGACGCAGGTGCGGTAGTTCTCGTCCACTTCGATCTGGCCACGACTGTTGACCTTGACCCCGATGTTTTCCATGCCCAGCTTGTCGGTGTTGCCGGTACGGCCGTTGCACCACAGCAAGGCGTCAGCCTTGATCTTCTTGCCGGACTTCAGGTGCAGGATCACACCGTTGTCCAGGCCCTCGACCCGCTCGTACTCTTCGTTGTGGCGCACAGTGATGTTGTTGTTGCTGAAGTGGTAACTCAACGCCTGGGAAATTTCCGAGTCGAGGAAGCTCAGCAACTGATCACGGTTATCCACCAGTTCGACCAATACACCCAGGCCGCTGAAGATCGAGGCGTATTCACAGCCAATCACGCCGGCGCCGTAGATGATCAGTTTGCGCGGGGTGTGGCCCAGGCTGAGGATGGTGTCGCTATCGTAGATACGCGGGTGGTGGAAATCGATATCCGCCGGGCGATACGGGCGCGAGCCGGTGGCGATGATGATGTGCTTGGCCACCAGTTTCTCGACCACGCCGTTGGCGCAGACCACTTCGACGGTTTGCTCGTCGGCGAAGCTGCCGGTGCCGAAGAACAGGTCGACGCGGTTACGGGCATAGAAGCCGGTACGCGAGGCAACCTGTTTGGAAATGACTTTTTCAGCGCTCTTGAGCACGTCCGGGAACGAGAACCAGCGCGGCTCACCAATGGCCCGGAACATCGGGTTGGTGTTGAACTGCATGATCTGGCGCACCGAGTGACGCAAGGCCTTGGACGGGATGGTACCCAGGTGGGTGCAGTTACCGCCGACCTGGCGACGGCTATCGACCATCGCCACCTTGCGCCCTGCTTTAGCGGCGTTCATCGCCGCACCTTCTCCAGCAGGGCCGGAACCCAGTACTACCACGTCGTAGTTGTAGACAGCCATGCGTACTCCTCAGAACAGGCCATGGCGCACGGTTGGGCGCCAGGCTAAATCATGCCGCGGCCAGCGGTCATGAAGGATCAAATAGGCTCAGTGTGTGAGCCGGGGCACAGTCTATATAAGGCTCAACGCCGCGCACATTAACCCTTGGTCGCGTCGTAGGCCAGTTTTGCCTTTACTACACGGCGTTCGTTACGGCTTCACTGCCGTCAGTTGATGGGTAATCGGTGCGCCGGTCCGAGCATCCAGGGTGTGGAAATAACGCCGACCATCCTGCTGGAAATCATCGCGATAGTCACCCGATGTCGACACACCAACGCCATCCACGACAATGATTTTTTCGGCGTCTTGCTGATCGTCGCGCGTGCAGCGCTTTTATCTCACGGGCCTTGAGGCCCAAGCCCCACAGGCTCATCAGCGTTCGCCCCCCAGATCAAACGCGCTCCCGCCCGCCAGCACCGCAAGCCCGCCGAAAAGCAAAATGTGCCGCATGCCGCCCATAAAACCTTTCGCTGTCGGAAATTGAATTAACCTGTAGGCAAGCACGCTTTCAGGACTGGCCATTATGCGACATGTCGTTATCTGTTTATTGCTGATGTTCTCGGTCCCGGTGCTGGCGAATGAGGCCGATCGCCTCAAACAAGCGGACTTTCCCACGCAATCTCATCAGCTGGCGCTGAAAAACCAGGCGGTCCTGACCTACCTGTGGGCCGACGTGTATGCCGCAGCGCTGTTCGCCCCGGCGGACCTGAGCGCCAAACAGGCCCTGGCGCAGCAAAAAGACCTGCGCCTGGAGCTGTATTACTTTCGCGACATCGACCGCAACGATGTGATCAAGGCCGCCACCGCCACCCTTGAACGCCAGCAAACGCCCGCCACCCTCGCCCGCCTGAAACCCGAACTGGACCAATTGCACAAAAGCTTTCGCGACATTCGCAGCGGCGACCGTTACGCACTGGACTTGCGCCCACAGCGCGGGCTAAGCCTGGAAATCAATGGCACGGTGGTGTTCAGCAGCCGCGATGACGAGCTGGCCAAGGCTTATCTGGGAATATGGCTGGCACCGAAAGGCCTGTCGGACAGCCTGCGCAATACCCTCCTCAACTGATCGCAAACCCCATGTGGGAGCGGGGTTGCTCGCGAATGCGGCTTGTCCGTGATTCGTGAGTTGACTGACACACCGTATTCGCGAGCAAGCCCGCTCCCACATTAGATTTTCATCACGATCGAGCCCTGCGGCAATTTGCCAGCTTGCTATCGGTTTTTTGTTGCCTGTGGTGGCTTATACACATATCGTTACAAAACTGTTCAGCGCCAGCCTCGTGCCAAGGCTTTAACAGCAAGGACGGTTGCGACCAGGGATTACTAATAAGATAGCCAAAATGAGTGCATGACATGTCCACTACAACGGGCAAGGGCAAGGCGATCTTTCGCGTTGTCAGCGGTAACTTCCTCGAGATGTTCGACTTCATGGTCTACGGCTTCTACGCCACGGCCATTGCCAAGACATTTTTCCCCACCGACAGCGCCTTCGCCTCCCTGATGCTGTCCCTGGCCACCTTCGGTGCCGGGTTCCTGATGCGTCCGCTGGGCGCGATTTTCCTCGGTGCCTACATCGACCGTCACGGCCGTAAAAAGGGCCTGGTGATCACCCTGGCGATGATGGCTGCCGGTACCGTGCTGATCGCCTGCGTGCCGGGGTACGCCACCCTGGGTGTCGCTGCGCCACTGATCGTGCTGTTCGGTCGCCTCCTGCAAGGTTTCTCTGCCGGTGTGGAGCTGGGCGGTGTGTCGGTGTACCTGGCGGAAATCGCCACGCCGGGCCGCAAAGGCTTCTTCGTCAGCTGGCAGTCCGCCAGCCAGCAAGCAGCCGTGGTGTTCGCCGGCCTGCTGGGTGTAGGCCTGAACCACTGGCTCAGCCCCGAAGAAATGGGTGACTGGGGCTGGCGTGTGCCGTTCCTGATCGGTTGCCTGATCGTGCCGGTGATCTTCGTGATTCGTCGCTCCCTGGAAGAAACCCCTGAATTCCAGGCGCGTAAACACCGCCCTACCCTGCAGGAAATCGTCCGTTCGATCGGTCAGAACTTCGGCATCGTCATCGCCGGCATGGCGCTGGTGGTGATGACCACCGTGTCGTTCTACCTGATCACCGCCTACACCCCGACCTTCGGCAAGGCCGAACTGCACCTGTCGGACTTCGACGCATTGCTGGTCACCGTGTGCGTCGGCATCTCCAACTTCATCTGGCTGCCGGTGATGGGTGCGGTGTCCGACAAGATCGGCCGCAAACCCCTGCTGCTGGGGGCGACCATTCTGGCGATCCTCACCGCTTATCCCGCACTGTCCTGGCTGGTAGCCAACCCGAGCTTCAGCCATCTGCTGATCGTGCTGCTCTGGCTGTCGTTCCTGTACGGTTCCTACAACGGTGCGATGGTTGTAGCACTGACCGAAATCATGCCGGTAGAAGTGCGCACCACCGGCTTCTCCCTGGCCTACAGCCTGGCGACGGCGACCTTTGGTGGCTTTACGCCGGCAGCCTGTACCTACCTGATCCACGTGCTGGACAACAAGGCGGCACCGGGCATCTGGCTTAGCGGTGCAGCAGTGCTGGGCTTGATCGCCACGTTGATTCTGTTCAAGGGCAACCGGCATGAACTGCGTACCGCGCAGGCTTCGATAGTCGGCGGCGCTTGATGGATCGCTATCGCAGGCAAGCCAGCTCCCACAGTTGAATGTATTCACAAATCAACATGTGGGAGCTGGCTTGCCTGCGATGAGGCCGGTACAAACAACACAAAACCCACAGACATAAAAAAGCCCCGAACCAGTCGGGGCTTTTTCATTTACCGCTGATGCTTAGCGCGGGAATGCTGGCGGGTTAACCCCAGCCATGTCTTCCATCACGCGAACCACCTGGCAGCTGTAACCGAATTCGTTGTCGTACCAAACGTACAGCACAACGCGGTTGTCTTGCGTGATGGTCGCCTCAGCGTCCACCACACCGGCGTGGCGCGAGCCCACGAAGTCGGTGGAAACCACTTCCTGCGAGTTGACGAAGTCGATTTGCTTATGCAGATCGGAGTGCAGCGCCATGTAGCGCAGGTACTCGTTCATCTCTTCACGGGTGGCGGCTTTCTCAAGGTTCAAGTTGAGAATGGCCATCGACACGTTCGGCGTCGGAACACGGATCGCGTTACCGGTCAGCTTGCCGGCCAACTCAGGCAGGGCCTTGGCAGCAGCGGTGGCAGCACCGGTCTCGGTGATCACCATGTTCAGCGCGGCGCTACGGCCCCGGCGATCGCCCTTGTGGAAGTTGTCGATCAGGTTCTGGTCGTTGGTGTACGAGTGAACCGTTTCAACGTGACCGTTCACGATGCCGAACTTGTCATTTACAGCTTTCAGCACCGGCACGATGGCGTTGGTGGTGCAGGAAGCGGCAGACACGATCTTGTCGTCAGCGGTGATTTCACCGTGGTTGATGCCGTGCACGATGTTCTTCAGCTTGCCCTTGCCAGGCGCAGTCAGCACAACGCGGTCGATACCCGGGCACGCCAGGTGCTGGCCCAAGCCTTCGGCGTCACGCCACACACCGGTGTTGTCCACCAGCAGTGCGTCCTTGATGCCGTACTGGGTGTAGTCCACTTCGGCCGGGTTCTTCGCGTAGATCACCTGGATCAGGTTACCGTTGGCGGTGATGGTGTTGTTTTCTTCGTCGATGACGATGGTGCCGTTGAACGGACCGTGCACCGAGTCGCGACGCAGCAGGCTGGCGCGTTTGGTCAGGTCGTTTTCGGCGCCTTTACGCACCACGATCGCACGCAGGCGCAGGCCGTCGCCACCACCGGTTTTTTCGATCAGGATGCGCGCCAGCAGGCGGCCGATACGACCGAAGCCGTACAGCACAACGTCGGTGCCTTTGCGGGCGGCGGCGTTTTGCTGGCCAACCACGTCGGCCATTTCTTCACGCACGAACTGCTCGGCAGTGCGGCCAGCGCCTTCCTTGCGGAACTTGTAGGCCAGCTTGCCCAGGTCTACCGAGGCCGCGCCGAGCTTGAGCTCGCTCATGGCTTTAAGCAGCGGGAATGTTTCGTGGACGGAGAGTTCGCTATCGTCGGCGGAACGATGGCGAGCAAAGCGATGAGCCTTGAGAATCGCGATGACTGATTGGTTGATCAGGCTGCGGCCATAGATCGAGCTCACCACGTTGTTATTGCGGTAGAGCTGACCGATAAGCGGAATCATCGCTTCAGCGAGTGCTTCACGGTCGATCCATTCACCAAGACACTGGTCGGGCTTCTGAGTCACGGGAACCTTCCACATGTAGGGGCAGAAAAAAGGGGCTACATTATGCCGTCCGACCGCCCTCGGAGCAATGCGCGCTCCGCAACAAAACCCCTTGCAAAAAAATATCGCCCCGCTGGAGCCCAGTAAACACGTGGCTTTCAGGGCACCCCCTGTTGGACCAATGTGACAAAGTGTCCGTAACCCTCCGAAACATACACCGATTTCGGCACTACATAATGAGTCAAAAGACGCCTTTGTTTGTCTTAGCCACTACATTTCCTACAAACCGTAATAGGCTCAGTCAGCAACTGACAGGCGGCACCCTGGGCCGTTACAATTACCGACTTTGTCGCAACGCTTGGAGCTCAACCTTCCGTGCCCGTTCTGCGTCTACCGCTTCTCCCTGCCGCGGCAGGTAAACAGCACTGGGGCAATCTGCCCGGTGCCGCCCTGAGCCTGGCCATTGCCGAGGCTGCCAGCGCAGCCAAGCGCTTTACCCTGCTGCTCACCGCCGACAGCCAAAGTGCCGAGCGGCTGGAACAGGAGCTGAGTTTCTTCGCCCCCGATTTGCCGGTGCTGCATTTCCCGGACTGGGAAACCCTGCCCTACGATCTGTTCTCGCCGCACCAGGACATCATTTCCCAGCGCATCGCCAGCCTGTACCGCTTGCCGGAACTGGCCCATGGTGTGCTGGTGGTGCCGATCACCACGGCCTTGCATCGCCTGGCGCCGACCAAGTTCCTGCTGGGCAGCAGCCTGGTGCTGGATATCGGCCAGAAGCTCGACGTGGAGCAAATGCGCACCCGGCTTGAGGCCAGTGGCTATCGCTGCGTCGACACGGTGTACGAACACGGTGAGTTTGCAGTCCGCGGCGCCTTGATCGACCTGTTCCCGATGGGCAGCAAACTGCCGTACCGGATCGACCTGTTCGACGACGAAATCGAAACCCTGCGCACCTTCGACCCGGAGAACCAACGCTCCATCGACAAGGTGGAATCGGTCAAACTGCTGCCGGCCCGGGAATTCCCACTGCAAAAAGATGCGGTCACGCGCTTCAAGGCACGTTTCCGCGAACGCTTTGACGTGGACTTCCGTCGCTGCCCGATCTTCCAGGACTTGAGCAGCGGGATTACCCCCGCCGGTATCGAGTACTACCTGCCGCTGTTCTTCGACGAAACCTCCACCCTCTTCGATTACCTGCCCCAGGACACCCAAGTGTTCTCCCTGCCAGGCATCGAGCAGGCGGCGGAGAACTTCTGGAATGACGTGCGCAACCGTTATGAAGAACGCCGCGTCGACCCATCCCGGCCTTTATTGCCACCGGCCGAACTGTTCCTGCCGGTGGAAGACTGCTTCGCCCGCCTGAAAAACTGGCCGCGGGTAGTCGCCAGCCAACAGGACGTGGACGCCGGCGCCGGCCGCGAGCGCTTCCCGGCGCAAGCACTGCCCAACCTGGCGATTGAAGCCAAGGCCAACCAGCCGCTGGAAGCACTGTCGAATTTCCTCGGTGGCTTCCCTGGTCGCGTGCTGTTTACCGCCGAGTCCGCCGGGCGTCGCGAAGTGCTGCTGGAATTGCTGGAACGCCTGAAGCTGCGACCGAAAACCGTCGACAGCTGGCCGGACTTTGTCGCGAGCAAGGACCGCCTGGCGATCACCATCGCGCCGCTGGACGAAGGCCTGCTGCTGGACGACCCGGCTCTGGCGCTGATTGCCGAAAGCCCGCTGTTCGGTCAACGGGTGATGCAGCGTCGTCGCCGCGAAAAACGCGCCGACGCCAACAACGACGCGGTGATCAAAAACCTCACCGAGCTGCGCGAAGGCGCGCCGGTGGTGCATATCGACCACGGCGTGGGCCGCTACCTGGGCCTGCAGACCCTGGAGATCGAAAACCAGGTGGCTGAATTCCTCACCATGGAATACGCCGAGGGCGCCAAGCTCTACGTGCCCGTGGCCAACCTGCACCTGATCGCCCGCTACACCGGCAGCGACGACGCCCTCGCGCCGTTGCACCGCCTGGGTTCCGAAACCTGGCAGAAAGCCAAGCGCAAGGCCGCCGAGCAGGTGCGCGACGTGGCCGCCGAATTGCTCGACATTTATGCCCGCCGCGCCGCCCGGGAAGGTTATGCGTTCGCCGACCCAAAGGCCGACTACGCGACCTTCAGCGCCGGCTTTGCCTTCGAAGAAACCCCGGACCAGCAAACCACCATCGACGCCGTGCGCGCCGACATGCTGGCGCCCAAGCCAATGGACCGCCTGGTGTGCGGCGACGTGGGATTCGGCAAGACCGAAGTCGCCATGCGCGCAGCCTTTATTGCGGTGCACGGCGGCCGCCAGGTGGCAATCCTCGTACCCACCACCCTGCTCGCCCAACAGCACTACAACAGCTTCCGCGACCGCTTTGCCGACTGGCCGGTGACCGTGGAAGTGATGAGCCGCTTCAAGTCGGCCAAGGAAGTGAACGCGGCGATTGCCGACCTGGCAGAAGGCAAGATCGACATCGTGATCGGCACCCACAAGCTGCTGTCGGACGATGTGAAGATCAAAAACCTTGGCCTGGTGATCATCGACGAAGAACACCGCTTCGGTGTCCGTCAGAAGGAACAGCTCAAGGCGCTGCGCAGTGAAGTCGATATCCTGACCCTCACCGCCACACCGATTCCGCGCACGTTGAACATGGCGGTGTCGGGCATGCGCGACCTGTCGATCATCGCCACGCCACCGGCGCGCCGCTTGTCGGTGCGCACCTTCGTGATGGAGCAGAACAAAAGCACGGTCAAGGAAGCGCTGCTCCGCGAGTTGCTGCGCGGCGGCCAGGTTTACTACCTGCACAACGATGTAAAAACCATCGAGAAATGCGCCGCCGACCTCGCCGAACTGGTGCCGGAAGCCCGGATCGCCATCGGCCACGGGCAGATGCGCGAGCGCGAACTCGAACAGGTGATGAGCGACTTCTACCACAAGCGCTTCAACGTACTGATCGCCTCGACCATCATCGAGACCGGCATCGACGTGCCGAGCGCCAACACCATCATCATCGAGCGGGCCGACAAGTTCGGGCTGGCGCAGCTGCACCAACTGCGTGGCCGGGTCGGTCGTAGCCACCACCAGGCCTATGCCTATTTGCTCACCCCGCCGCGCCAGCAGATTACGTCCGACGCCGAGAAGCGCCTGGAAGCCATCGCCAATACCCAGGACCTCGGGGCCGGCTTTGTGCTGGCCACCAACGACCTGGAGATCCGTGGCGCCGGCGAACTGCTGGGCGACGGGCAGAGCGGGCAGATCCAGGCGGTGGGTTTCACCCTCTATATGGAAATGCTCGAGCGCGCGGTGAAAGCCATCCGCAAGGGCGAGCAGCCGAACCTCGACCAACCGCTGGGTGGCGGCCCGGAAATCAACCTGCGCTTGCCGGCGTTGATTCCCGAAGATTACCTACCGGACGTGCACGCTCGGCTGATCCTGTACAAACGCATCGCCTCGGCCACCGACGAAGATGGCCTCAAGGACCTGCAAGTAGAGATGATCGACCGCTTCGGCCTGTTGCCGGAACCGACCAAGAACCTGGTGCGCCTGACCCTGCTCAAATTGCAGGCCGAGCAGCTTGGCATCAAGAAAGTCGACGCCGGGCCGCAAGGCGGGCGTATCGAGTTCGAAGCGCAAACGCCGGTGGACCCGCTGGTGCTGATCAAGCTGATTCAGGGCCAGCCCAATCGCTACAAGTTCGAAGGGGCTACGCTGTTCAAATTCATGGTGCCGATGGAACGCGCCGAAGAACGCTTTAATACACTGGAGGCGCTGTTTGAGCGCCTCATCCCGAAATCTGCTTGAAGGACGCCCCAATGCGCCTGTTCCGCATTTTGAGCTTGTTGTTGGTGGTCGTTGCTCCTTCGGCGTTTGCCGACAGCCCGTACCTGGTGGAGATGATCCTGGTGCGCCAGAACGCCGAGCCGGTGATCAATAGCCGCGCGGCGCCGGAAAACTGGGACGCCGGCGCGCCACGCCTGCCGGCCGACAAAATGAGCCCGCCGCGGCTGGGCAACATCGTCGACAAACTCAGCGCTGACAATAATTACACCGTGTTGCTACACCGCGCCTGGGACCAGAACCTCGGTGACCAACCCGTGAAACTGGCCATCAGCGACGGTCAGGAACAGTTCGGCCAGTTTCCCATCGAGGGCACACTGAGCCTGCAATTGGGGCGCTTTACCGATATCGACGCAGACTTCTGGATCAACCAGTTCGACGCTAACGGCAGCGTCATCGCCAGCGAGCACCTCAGCCAACAAGACGTGCGCACCAAGAATAACCAGCTCAACTACCTGGACGGCGGCCACCTCGCCCTGCTGATCAAGATCACTTCGCTGACCGCCAAGCCGCCCAGCGCTCCACCGCCCGACGTCCAGGACTGATCCAGCACCATGCCCCTGACGTCGTCGTTGACCAAACCCCTGGCCCCTTCGTGGGCCAATCGCTTTAAAGAGCAAAGCCTTGAGCGCGGCCGGCGCTACGCCCTGGAAAACCGTGTGCGCATCGTCGAGTCCGGCGACAGCACCATCATTGCCAGCTGTGAAGGCTCGGGCGGCAATGTCTATCGCCAGACCATCTCCCTGCGCGAATCCGCCAAGGGCACGCTGATCCTGGTAGACAGCCGCTGCACCTGCCCCGTGCACACCAACTGCAAACACATCGCCGCGGTGCTGCTCAAGGTCCAGGAAACCCTGGCCTACCCGGCGGCGGCCCAGGATGCCGAGTTGCTGGAGAAGCTCCAGGCGGTGCTGGATAACCGCGTGGTGCTGCCGCAAGTGGTGATGGAGGACGTACAGCCGGTGCCACGCTTGTGGCTGGCCAGTATCGAGTTCAGCGCCTTCGAACCGCGCAACGGCAAGATGCAGCGTTACATCCAGCATCGCGCGGCGTTGTCCTTCAACTATCTGGGCAACTACGTCAGCGGCCAGAAAAACGCCGACATCATCGTGCGCCAGGAACAGCAGAGCCTGCGGATCAAGCGCCACCCCGAGGTGGAGCAACAGTTTCGCGAACAACTGCGCCTGCTGGGCTTCAAGATCGCCACGCGCCAGAGCAAGGCCCTGCCGGAAAGTGCCGGCGAACTGTTCGAAATGGTCAATGACAGCGCTTGGCTGAACTTCACCCTGAACGCGTCACCGACCCTGCGTGCCCAGGGCTGGGAATTGCAGATTGATGAGGATTTCGGTTTCGACCTGAGCGCCGTCGACGACTGGTACGCCAGCGTCGACGAGATGCCGGAGCGCGACTGGTTCGACCTGGAGCTGGGGATCATCGTCAACGGCGAACGCCTGAGTTTGCTGCCGATCCTGCTGAACCTGATGCGCTCCCACACCGAGATCCTCAACCCGGAAAAACTCGCCCGGCGCCGTGATGACGAACTGATCCTGGTGAACATCCCCGGCCTGCCCAATGGCCACGGCCCGTTGCAAGTGGCACTGCCTTACGGGCGACTGAAACCGGTGCTGGCAACCCTGGGCGAGTTCTACCTGCAAGAGCCCGGCACCACCGCGTTGCGCCTGGCCAAGGCCGACGCCATTCGCCTCAACCCGCTGGAAGACCTGCCACTGCAATGGGAGGGCGGCGAAAAGATCCGCAACTTCGCCCAGCGCCTGCGGGACATCAAGGATTTCAGCTGCGAAGCGCCCGAAGGCTTGAACGCGACGTTACGCCCTTATCAACTGGAAGGCCTGAGCTGGATGCAGTCCCTGCGCCAGCTCGACGTCGGCGGGATTCTTGCGGATGACATGGGCCTGGGCAAAACCCTGCAAACCCTGGCGCATATTCTCAGCGAGAAAATCGCCGGGCGCCTGGACCGGCCGTGCATGGTGGTGATGCCCACCAGCCTGATCCCGAACTGGCTCGACGAAGCCGCGCACTTCACGCCGCAGCTTAAAGTGCTGGCGTTATATGGCGCGGGGCGTAAGAAACATTTCGCTCAGTTGCAGGACTACGATCTGCTGCTGACCACCTACGCCCTGCTGCCCAAGGACATCGAGCCACTGGCCGCCCTGCCCTTGCATGTGCTGATCCTCGACGAAGCGCAGTACATCAAGAACCCTAACAGCAAGGCTGCCCAGGCGGCCCGCGAGCTGAATGCCCGCCAGCGCCTGTGCCTCAGCGGTACGCCACTGGAAAACCACCTGGGCGAGCTGTGGTCGCTGTTCCACTTCCTGCTGCCCGGTTGGCTGGGGGATGTGAAAAGCTTCAACCGCGATTACCGCGTACCGATCGAAAAGCGCGGCAGCGACGTGCGATTGCAGCACCTCAATGGTCGGATCAAACCGTTCCTGCTGCGCCGCACCAAGGAGCAGGTGGCAACGGAATTGCCGCCCAAGACCGAGATCATCCATTGGGTCGACCTCAACGAAGCCCAGCGCGACGTGTACGAAACCATGCGTTTGGCGATGGACAAGAAAGTCCGCGACGAGATCACCCGCAAAGGCGTGGCCCGCAGCCAGATCATCATCCTGGAAGCGCTGCTCAAGTTGCGGCAGGTGTGCTGTGATCTACGCCTGGTCAATGATGCAACCCTTCCTGCAAAGGGCAGCAGCTCGGGCAAGCTCGACAGCTTGATGGAGATGCTCGAAGAGTTGTTTGCCGAAGGGCGCAGGATCCTGCTGTTTTCCCAGTTCACCTCGATGCTGAGCCTGATCGAGGCCGAACTGAAGAAGCGTGGCGTGGCCTACGCACTGCTGACCGGGCAAACCCGGGACCGGCGCACACCGGTGAAGGACTTCCAGAGCGGCAAGCTGCAGATCTTTCTGATCAGCCTGAAGGCAGGCGGCGTCGGGCTGAACCTGACGGAAGCGGACACGGTGATTCACTACGACCCGTGGTGGAACCCGGCGACGGAAAACCAGGCGACCGACCGTGCGTATCGCATTGGCCAGGAGAAGCCGGTGTTCGTCTACAAGATGATTGCCCGGGGTACCGTGGAAGAGAAAATCCAGCATTTGCAGAAGGAAAAGTCTGATCTGGCGGCGGGCGTTCTGGATGGGCGGACGACGGGGGATTGGAAGCTGGGGAATGAGGACATCGAGGCGTTGTTTGCGCCGTTGCCTCACAAGCAAGAGAAGCGCTGACTTTAAGACCGCTATCGCGGGCAAGCCCGCTCCCACATTTGGAATACATTTCCCTGTGGGAGCTGGCTTGCCTGCGATGGACGCGACACGGTCTTAATCAATCAATTGAGCATCCCGCAGCGCACTCAATGCCGCCAACCAACGCGGATCCTGCTTGTACTCGGTCGACGCCACCGCCTGCCCGCGCATCCGCGCAATACGCGCCGACGGGGTGACCTTCATGCGCTGGGCAGCGCTCAGGGCCAACTCCGCTGCGGCGCGGTCGTTGCACACCAGGCCCATGTCGCAGCCCGCAGTCAACGCGGCTTCGATCCGGCTGGCGGCATCACCGACCACATGCGCACCGGCCATGGACAGGTCGTCACTGAAAATCACCCCGTCGAACTGCAACTCACCGCGCAGGATGTCTTGCAGCCAGCGCCGGGAGAAACCGGCAGGTTGCGCGTCCACTTGTGGATAAATCACGTGGGCCGGCATAACGGCCGCCAACTGCTTGCTCAGCCGTGCGAAAGGCACCAGGTCATTGGCGCGAATCTGTTCCAGGCTGCGTTCATCATTGGGAATCGCGACGTGGGAATCGGCTTCGGCCCAGCCATGGCCGGGGAAGTGCTTGCCGGTGGCCGCCATGCCTGCGCTATTCATGCCGCGGATAAAGGCTCCGGCGAGCACGGCGGCGCGCTCGGGGTCGCCTTCGAATGCGCGGGTGCCCACGACGGCGCTGCGTTGGTAATCGAGGTCCAGCACCGGGGCGAAGCTCAGGTCCAGGCCTACCGCCAGCACTTCGGTGGCCATGATCCAGCCACACTGCTCGGCCAGTTGTTCAGCATTGGGATTGTCGGCCAAGGCACGCATTGCCGGCAGACGCACAAACCCCTGGCGCAAACGTTGCACCCGGCCGCCTTCCTGATCGACCGCCAGCAGCAGGTCCGGGCGTACGGCGCGAATGGCCGCGCTCAGCTCGCGCACCTGGCGCGGGTGCTCAATGTTGCGCGCAAAAATAATCAGGCCGCCCACCTCGGGCTGACGCAACAGGTGGCGATCTTCAGCCGTCAGCCAGGTACCGGCGACGTCCACCATCAAAGAGCCTTGCAGGGCGTGGGTCATAAGCTTTCCTTAAATAACGCGCGCAGCCCGCAGCCCTCGCGAGATCGCATCGCCAGGATTGATTCTGGCGACGGACGCTCAGCGGGAGCAACGGGCTGTGGATAAATAGCTGAAATGGGCATGGGCGGCTAGCTTAGCGGATGCAAGCGGCCGCGCCCACCCGCAAGGGGTTAAACCTTGGCCGGGGCCTGCGCCGACTTGTTGCGGGGACGCAACTGGGCAGCAGCCATGCTCTGGTCGGTGACGCCGGTTTCGGCACGCATACCGGCGGCGAGGAACGGCACCATCAGGCGCATCACCTGCTCGATGGAGGTGTTGACGCCAAAATCGGTCTCGGCAATCGCACGCAAGGCCTTGATCCCGGACATGCTGAACGCAGCGGCGCCGAGCATGAAGTGCACGCGCCAGAACAGTTCGATCGGCGGGATACGCGGCGCGGCTTCGTTGACCAGCAACATATAGCGGCGGAACACTTTGCCGTACATGTCTTCCAGGTAACGACGCAGGTGGCCCTGGCTCTGACTGAAGGCCAGGCCCAACAGGCGCATGAAGATCGACAGGTCGTTGCCGCTGCGGGGCTGAACCACAAGGGCTTGCTCGACGAGGATCTCCAGCAGGTCTTCCAGGCTGGGCTTGTTTTCAGGCTTGGCCTGGCGACGCTCCAGCTCACGGTCGAGGCTGATGCAGAAAGGCCCCAGGAAACGTGAGAACACGGCCTGGATCAACGCTTTCTTGGAGCCGAAATGGTAGTTCACCGCTGCCAGGTTGACCCCGGCCTTGCTGGTAATCAGCCGCAATGAAGTTTCAGCAAATCCTTTTTCCGCGAACAACTGCTCGGCAGCATCGAGAATGCGTTCAACGGTTTCCGACTGGGCCATGGCTACTCCGCCTGACAAACACTTGTTTGAAACATACGTTTCAAGCTATGTCTTGTCAAGCCTGCAGGTCCGTTTGCGGCCGGCCGGTCACCGATTTCATGGCCATTTAATCACATTCGCCAAGGTCTGTAGGCAGCGCTGTCTTCAGCGTGTAGGACAGGTGACAAATGACCGTCCAGCGGAGTGACTGAAAACGGTGATTGCCAAGCGCAGTCCACTGTATATAATCCCAGTCACTGTATAAAAAGACAGAGCGATCAACATGCTAAAACTGACGCCACGCCAAGCTGAGATTCTGGCTTTTATCAAGCGCTGCCTCGACGACAACGGCTACCCGCCGACCCGGGCGGAAATTGCGCTGGAGCTGGGATTCAAGTCGCCCAACGCCGCTGAAGAACACCTCAAGGCCCTCGCCCGCAAAGGCGCGATCGAGATGACCCCGGGTGCTTCACGCGGCATTCGCATCCCTGGCTTCGAAGCCAAGGCCGACGAGTCGACACTGCCAATCATCGGCCGGGTCGCAGCCGGTGCGCCGATCCTGGCGCAACAGCACGTCGAGGAATCCTGCAACATCAACCCGACCTTCTTCCATCCCCGCGCCGACTATCTGCTGCGGGTCCATGGCATGAGCATGAAGGATGTGGGCATTTTCGACGGCGACCTGCTGGCTGTCCACACCACACGTGAAGCCCGCAATGGCCAGATCGTTGTCGCCCGCATTGGCGATGAAGTGACGGTCAAACGCTTCAAGCGCGAAGGCAGCAAGGTCTGGCTCCTGGCCGAGAACCCTGAGTTCGCGCCGATTGAAGTGAACCTGAAGGATCAGGACCTGGTGATTGAAGGCTTGAGCGTCGGCGTAATTCGCCGCTAACGGAGGCATCATGCAGTTCCTACAGACCCCACAACACACTCAGCTGTCGCTGTTTGAGGCCTTTATGGCCCAGCCCCTTGCGCCCATCCTCAAGGAAACGGTCGAAGCGCCCTGGAGCGCCGAACCCGAGGCGTTCAGTGAACTGTCGTTGCGCGGTGCTGCCGGGAGCTGCCTGAGCCTGCTGGCACCGATCCTTCGCGAATTGAGCGAGGATCAGGACGCACGCTGGCTGACGCTGATCGCCCCGCCGTCCAGCCTGACCCAGGCCTGGCTGCGGGACGCCGGCCTGAATCGCGAGCGCATCCTGTTGCTGCAACCCCGTGGCGCTCAAAGTGCCCAGCAACTGACCTGCGAAGCCTTGCGCCTGGGCCGTAGCCATACGGTGGTCAGTTGGTTGAATCCACTGACCACAGCCGCCAGGCAGCAACTGGTCAGCGCCGCACGTACGGGCGATGCGCAGAGCTTGAATATTCGGTTGGGATAAAACGATGTACACGAAGCCGACAGGCAAACGCCTGTGGTGAGCGGGCTCGCC
>NZ_JACARC010000051.1:0-66481 GCF_013386825.1 Pseudomonas sp. IPO3778 | reverse complement strand
GCTCGCCACAATCAGTGAAGAATCCGCGAACCGTCTTCCTTCTCCGGCTCGCCTTCAGCCAGGCGTCCAGCCATCTGCACACCTACGCTCAACATGGCTTTTGCCACTTCCACGTGCTGACCTTGCAGGAACGCTTTTGCGTCCTCGGAAAAATCCAAAATAACCAGAGAACCCTCGTCCTCAGCCCGGCGCAGCTCGATTCGGCCGTCGGGCAGTTCAACAATTTCCAGAAAGGACGTTGGCATAAAAGTCTGTTCTCCACGAAAGGCCGGCATTATATCAGTCTTGTGGCGAGCGGGCTTGCCCGCGTTGGGCTGCACGGCCGTTGCCCCGACAGCTGACATTGCTAGACCTGAAACGCCTTGACGCTGCTTCGCAGCGCAACGGGAGCAAGCTCCCTCGCCACAAAAGCGCCAGCCCTCAGCACTCGTTCAACCCGTCCCGAAACCTGATGGCCAGCTTCTTTAGCGCCTGCCGCCAGCTTTCCAGCTCTTCCCGGCTCAATGGCTCAGGCCCTTCTTCGTCCAGGCTCACTGCCACGATCAGCGGTTGAGTCACGTCGCCTTTGGGGGTGTGTTTCACCCGTGGCGGCTGAAACATCTCGGCGTGAGCCACCAGCAAACGTGCCAGCCAGCTGTCCGGGCTCTGCGCCATCTCCACCAGTTCGGCCAACTCCGGAATCGCCATGGACTCCAGCACATCCCGGTTGATGATCATCTCTGCCCGAGGCGAACCAGCCTGCGGCAAGCGATAGAACCCGGCGATCTCATGGCACAAGCCCAGCAAGGCGCCGTACAGGTGGAACAGCGCGGCTTCACGCCCGGCCTGCACCAGCGCGATAGCGTTCATCTCCTTTCCTTCCTCGGCACGGCCAAGGGCTTCCAGGGACAAACCCGCGAAGTAAATTTTCTGGTTGGTACGGGTATAGAGTTCGTTGGCCATGACGGCAGTCTCCACAACGAATAAAGCGTGACGCTGGCTGTGTAGGAGCGAGCTTGCTCGCGAAGACCTAAAGGATAACGCGTTTAGCCAGAATGCCCGTGTTATCGTTGACGACCTTCGCGAGCAAGCTCGCGCCTAGAGCCTGGATCAAGCGCCCTGGCGCTTGTCCTCGACCTTCCACTTGCCACCGTCGTAGAACGCTTTCCAGCCGGTAGGCTTGCCTTCAACCTCGGTCTGTACGTACTGCTCCTTGGTCTTGCGGCTATAGCGGATCACGGACGGGCGGCCATCCGGGTCCTTCTTCGGCGCTTCGCAGAGGAAGTGGTACTTCGGATCGATCTCGTCCTTGTGGGGCACGATCTCAATCACCAGCGGGGCACGGGTCTCGCGGTTTTTCGGGAACTGGCTCGCGGCCAGGAACAACCCCGAAGCGCCGTCACGCAGGATGTAGGTGTCGTTGACCTTCTCGCACTTGAGTTCAGGCATCTTCACCGGGTCCATCTTCGGCGGCGCCGCGTCACCGCTTTTCAGCAGTTTGCGGGTGTTCTTGCAGGTCGGATTGGTGCAGCCGAAGAACTTGCCGAAACGGCCGGTCTTGAGCTGCATCTCGCTGCCACACTTGTCGCATTCCAGGCTCGGACCTTCGTAGCCCTTGATGCGGTAAGTGCCTTCTTCAATCTCGTAGCCGTTGCAATCCGGGTTGTTACCGCAGATGTGCAGCTTGTGCTTCTCGTCCAGCAGGTAGGCGTCCATCGCCGTGCTGCAGATCGGGCAACGGTGCTTGCCACGCAGTACCAGCGACTCGGATTCACCCTCGTCATCGGCAGCGATTTCATCACCCGGCACCAGGTTGACGGTGGCCTTGCAACGCTCTTTCGGCGGCAGGCTGTAACCCGAGCAACCGAGGAACACACCGGTGGACGCCGTACGAATCTGCATCGGGCGACCGCAGGTGAGGCACGGAATGTCGGTCATCACCGGCTGGTTGGCACGCATGCCGTTCTCGGCGCTTTCCGCTACTTCGAGTTTCTTCTTGAAGTCGCCGTAGAACTCGTCGAGCACGTTTTTCCAGTCGCGCTCGCCCTGGGCCACGTCATCGAGGTTCTCTTCCATGCCGGCGGTGAAGCCGTAGTCCATCAGGTTGGAGAAGCTCTCAGACAGGCGCTCGGTGACGATATCGCCCATCTTTTCCGAGTAGAAACGACGGTTGTGCAGCGCTACGTAGCCACGATCCTGGATGGTGGAGATGATCGCCGCGTAGGTCGAAGGACGACCGATACCGCGTTTTTCCATTTCCTTGACCAGGCTGGCTTCCGAATAACGCGCCGGCGGCTTGGTGAAGTGCTGGGACGGGTCGAGCTTGATCAGCTTCAACACATCGCCCTGGGCCATGTCCGGCAGCACGTCGTCATCGCCCGGCTTGGCGATTTGCGGCATCACACGGGTGTAACCGTCAAACTTGAGGATACGGCCCTTGGCGCGCAACTCGAAGTCACCCGCGCCAACGCTGACGGTGGTAGACAGGTATTGCGCCGGCAGCATCTGGCAGGCCAGGAACTGGCGCCAGATCAGCTCGTAGAGGCGCTCAGCATCGCGCTCCATGCCGCTCAGCTTGCTTGGCTCGGTATTGGCATCGGAGGGACGAATCGCTTCGTGAGCCTCTTGTGCACCTTCCTTGCTGCTATAGACGTTCGGCTTCTCCGGCAGGTACTTCTTGCCGAACTCGCTTTCAATATAAGTGCGCGCCATCGCCACCGCGTCCTGCGACAGGTTGGTGGAGTCGGTACGCATATACGTGATGTAGCCCGCTTCATACAGACGCTGGGCCATCATCATGGTCTTCTTCACCCCAAAGCCCAGGCGGTTGCTCGCGGCCTGTTGCAGGGTGGAGGTGATGAACGGCGCCGACGGCTTGCTGCTGGTGGGCTTGTCTTCACGCTTGACGATGCTGTAGCTGGAAGACTTGAGCTTCTCCAGCGCGGCCATGGCCTGGGCTTCGTTGAGCGGCTTGAAGGCCTCGCCTTTCTCGCGGGCCACTTCAAAGCGCACGTTGTTGCCCTTGGCGGTGCCCAGGTCAGCATGCACTTCCCAGTATTCTTCGGGGTTGAACGCACGAATCTCGCGCTCACGCTCCACGACCAGCTTTACCGCAACCGATTGCACACGGCCGGCGGACAGGCCACGGGCGATTTTCGCCCACAGCAGCGGCGAGACCATGTAACCCACGACGCGGTCGAGGAAGCGACGGGCCTGTTGGGCATTGACGCGATCAATGTCCAGTTCGCCCGGCTTGGAGAACGCTTCCTGGATCGCCTTCTTGGTGATTTCGTTGAACACCACGCGCTTGTAGCGGCTGTCGTCACCCCCGATGGCTTCCCGCAGGTGCCAGGCAATAGCCTCCCCTTCGCGGTCCAAGTCGGTTGCGAGATAGATGGTGTCAGCATCTTTGGCGAGCCGGCGCAGCTCTTCGATGACCTTTTCCTTGCCCGGGAGGATCTCGTACTTGGCTTTCCAGCCATGATCGGGATCGACACCCATGCGCGAGACCAGCTGCTTGCGCGCTTTCTCTTTAGGCGTGAGCACCGGACCTTCGCCCGCAGCCGCCTTGCCGCGCTTGGCGGCTGGCTCCTTGCTGGCGCTAGCCGAACCGCTGGTGGGCAGGTCTCGGATATGGCCGATACTCGACTTCACCACGTACTCGTTACCCAAGTACTTGTTGATGGTCTTGGCCTTAGCCGGGGATTCCACAATGACCAGCGATTTGCCCATGGATCGGAAAATTCCTGAATTCGAGAAGTGAAAGGCGGTTGGCGCCTGACGCGGCAACGCTATATATAGTGGCAACAAGGTGAGGTCAAGCGCAGCATTCTGCGCGGCCTGCCTTTATTGCGCGGAAAAAAGGCTGGGTTCGACCTGGATCAAAGCAAAGCGCGGGACCTGTTCACCGTCAACTTCGACGGTCTCCAGGAACATGCTCAAGGGACGCACCCAAAAGCCGTAATCGCCATACAGTGCTTGGTAAAACACCACTTCCTCTTCGGTCTCGGAATGCCGCGCCACATTAAAAACGCGGTACTGCGGACCTTTATAATGTTGGTAGAGCCCTGGTTCGACTTTCATGCTCTGGCCCTCTTACAAAATTTGTTAAAAAAAAATATAAAAAATTCCAAAAAACAAAAACCGGGGCACTGGGCCCCGGCTTCCGTCAGCGAAACGTTTAGATACGTTCGAAGACGGTGGAGATGCCTTGGCCGAGACCAATGCACATGGTTGCAACCCCCAGGTTGCCGCCATTTTGCTTCATCACGTTAAGCAACGTGCCGGAGATACGTGCACCGGAACACCCGAACGGGTGACCCAAGGCAATCGCGCCACCGTGCAGGTTAACCTTCTCGTTCATCTTGTCGAGTACTTTCAAATCTTTCAGCACTGGCAGGGCCTGTGCGGCGAAAGCTTCGTTGAGCTCGAAGAAGTCGATATCGGAGATGGTCAGGCCTGCGCGCTTCAATGCTTTTTGTGTGGCCGGTACTGGACCATAGCCCATGATCGCCGGGTCCACACCTGCAACAGCCATCGAGCGAATCACGGCCATCGGCTGGATGCCCAGGTCCTGGGCACGCTGGGCCGACATCACGATCATGCACGAAGCACCGTCAGTGATCTGCGACGAAGTACCGGCTGTCACGGTGCCGCCCTTTGGATTGAAGGCTGGCTTCAACGCCGCCAGGCTTTCCAGGGTGGTGTCCGGACGAATGGTTTCGTCGTAGTCGAACAGTTTCAGGAAACCGTTCTCGTCATAGCCGTTCATCGGGATGATTTCATCCTTGAACTTGCCTTCCAGCGTCGCCTTGTGGGCGAGTTGGTGGGAACGCAGGCCGAAGGCGTCCTGGGCTTCGCGGGTAATGCCGTGCATTTTGCCGAGCATTTCTGCGGTCAGGCCCATCATGCCCGAGGCTTTCGCCGCATACAGGGACATGTGCGGGTTCGGATCCACACCGTGCATCATGCTGACGTGGCCCATGTGCTCCACGCCGCCGACCACGAACACATCACCGTTACCGGTCATGATCGCTTGTGCAGCGGTGTGCAGGGCGCTCATGGACGAGCCACACAGGCGGCTGACGGTCTGGCCGGCAGCGGTGTGCGGGATCTGCGTCATCAAGGAAGCCATGCGGGCGATGTTCCAGCCCTGCTCCAGGGTCTGGTTCACGCAGCCCCAGATCACGTCTTCGACTTCGTTGGGGTCGACCTTGACGTTGCGTTCCAGCAGTTTGCTGATCAGGTGCGCCGACATGTCTTCAGCACGGGTGTTGCGGTGCATGCCGCCCTTGGAGCGGCCCATCGGCGTGCGACCGAAGTCGACAATCACGACGTCTCTTGGATTCAAGCTCATAAATATTCTCGCTCTAGTCGTCTGGGCACTTAACCGAAGAAGCTCTGGCCGTTCTTGGCCATTTCGCGCAGCTTCGCAGTCGGGTGGTACAGCGGGCCCAGATCAGCGTATTGATCAGCCAGGGCAACGAACTCGGCCACACCGATGGAATCGATGTAACGCAGCGCACCACCACGGAATGGAGGGAAACCAATACCGTACACCAGGCCCATATCGGCCTCGGCTGCGGTTTCAACGATGCCGTCTTCCAGGCAGCGCACGGTTTCCAGGCACAGGGCGATCATCATCCAGTTGACGATGTCCTCGTCGGACACCTCACGCTGTTCGTAGATGACCGGCGCAAGCACTTCGTGAACCGACGGGTCGGCCACTTTCTTCTGCTTGCCCTTCTTGTCGGCCTCATAGGCGTAGAAGCCCTTGCCGTTCTTCTGCCCCAGGCGCTTGGCCTCGTACAGTGCGTCGATCGCCGAGCGGCGGTCGTCTTTCATACGGTCCGGGAAGCCTTCAGCCATGACATCACGACCGTGGTGGCCGGTGTCGATGCCGACCACGTCCATCAGGTACGCCGGGCCCATTGGCCAGCCGAATTTTTCCATGACCTTGTCGATGCGCACGAAATCTACGCCGGCGCTGACCAGCTTGGCGAAACCGCCGAAGTACGGGAACAGTACGCGGTTGACCAGGAAGCCCGGGCAATCGTTGACGACGATCGGGTTCTTGCCCATTTTCTTGGCGTAGGCAACGGTGGTGGCAACGGCCAGCTCGCTGGACTTCTCACCACGGATCACTTCCACCAGCGGCATCATGTGCACCGGGTTGAAGAAGTGCATGCCGACGAAGTTTTCCGGACGCTTGAGGGCTTTGGCCAGCAAGGTGATGGAAATGGTCGAGGTGTTGGACGCCAGGATGGTGTCGTCTTTAACCTGGGCTTCAACTTCAGCCAGTACCGCCTGCTTGACCTTAGGGTTCTCGACAACCGCTTCGACCACCAGGTCGACGTGGCCAAAATCGCCGTAGGACAGCGTAGGACGAATGCCGTTAAGCACTTCCGCCATTTTTGCTGCGGTCATGCGGCCTTTATCAACGCGGCCCACCAGCAGTTTCGCGGCTTCCGCCAGACCCTGCTCGATACCGTGCTCGTTGATGTCCTTCATCAGGATCGGCGTGCCTTTGGACGCCGACTGATAGGCGATACCGCCGCCCATGATACCGGCGCCGAGTACGGCAGCCTGTTTCACGTCGCGGGCGATTTCGTCGTAGGCCTTGGCCTTTTTCTTCAGTTCCTGATCGTTCAGGAACAGACCGATCAAGCTCTGCGCAGCAGAGGTCTTGGCCAGTTTGACGAAGCCGGCGGCTTCGATTTCCAGGGCTTTGTCGCGACCGAAGTTCGCGGCTTTCTGGATGGTCTTGATGGCTTCAACCGGCGCCGGGTAGTTCGGGCCGGCCTGGCCTGCCACGAAACCTTTGGCGGTTTCGAACGACATCATTTGTTCGATGGCGTTGAGCTTGAGTTTTTCAAGCTTTGGCTGGCGCTTGGCCTTGTAGTCAAACTCGCCGCTGATGGCGCCTTTGATCAGGTTCAGTGCGGCTTCTGCCAGTTTATCGGGAGCAACCACGGCATCCACGGCACCGACTTTCAGCGCCTCTTCAGCACGGTTTTCCTTGCCGGCGGCGATCCACTCGATGGCGTTGTCGGCACCGATGATGCGCGGCAGGCGCACGGTACCGCCGAAGCCCGGGTAGATGCCCAGCTTGACTTCCGGCAGACCGATTTTGGCGGTGGCAGACATGACGCGGAAGTCGGCGGCCAGGCACATTTCCAGACCGCCGCCCAAGGCGATGCCATTGATCGCGGCAACGGTCGGCACGTTGAGGTCTTCGAAATCGCTGAAAATCTTGTTGGCTTCGAGGTTGCCAGCCACAAGCTCGGCATCGGGCAGCTTGAAGTTGTCGACGAATTCGGTGATGTCAGCGCCGACGATGAACACGTCCTTGCCGCTGGAGACGATCACGCCCTTGACCGATGCATCTGCTTTGATGGTGTCTACGGCCTGACGCAATTCATTCAGGGTTAGACGGTTGAACTTGTTGACGGACTCACCCTTGAGGTCGAATTTCAATTCGACGATGCCACTTTCAAGAGCCTTAACCGTGATGGCTTTACCTTCGTAAATCATCAACTGATCTCCACGATATGGAAGCTGAACAGTACACGTCGGACGCAGGACTCAGCGCAGGCACTGACGTTACCGTCGATGCTAACGCCAATTTGCCAGGCACACCCGCCAACGCGATAGTCGGGATTCTGTACGAACGGTCTGAAGGACAAACGCTCAATTCATACGCCCGTTTGATTTGGGTACGTCACCTTCAGCCAAATCCGATGAATTGTCAATCGCTCGAAAGGGCCGTAAAAACGCGACTTTTCAGTCATTTCAGAACCCGGGGCAGCCGGCGTCGCCCCGCCAATGTTTAATCATTCGCGAAATCAATAATGAGAAATTTGATTTAAAGGGCTGTACAGAACGGAATATACGGCTAGGCTAGCGGCACGTTAAACGAATTACCGGCCTGCCTGGCCAACTCCAGCCCGATGATACTTTCGGGCTTTTTAACGCCCGCAAAACACTCAGGCCAGTGCCTTGAGCACCGCATCAATGTCCTGCAACACGCTCAACTCGCCCTTCTCGCCCCAGTACAGGGTGATCATTTGCTTGTCGGCTTCGACCTTGTAGACGTTCTCAGGCAGCGTCGCAAAATGTGGCAACAACTTTTCATCGACGCAGACTTCCTGCCACTGATTGACCCAAACCCCCGGCTCCAACTGCCAGTAACTCCAGGTCACCCGCTTGGTGCCTCGCCGTGGCCGGTGATACTGCGCGCACGGGCTCGGTGGCTCGTGCTTGAGCCAGTGCGGCCAGTCCTGGGGCGTCAGTTGCATGGCCAGACCGATGCGCCGCGCCTCCATACGCAAGGCCATGCGCCCACTCGAATGGCGCGAAGGACGCAACCACGCCAAGGGGCTTAAAACCAGCGCAAGGATTGACACCACTATCCAGACCGTCATATGTGTACTCCCGAATTTCTTGATGAGCGGATTTGACCTGACGCAACCCCATCCGCTTGAAACCAGCCATACTGAACTTATCGCTTTCCTTTGGAGGAACTCCTCATGCCCTACGAACATATTCTGGTCGCCGTGGACCTGACCGAAGAATGCGACCCCGTGATCAAGCGGGCCGTAGGCCTTGCAGGCGACTCGGTGAAACTGTCCCTGGTGCATATCGTCGAACCGATGGCCATGGCCTTTGGTGGCGACGTGCCGATGGACCTTTCCCAGCTGCAACAGCAGCAGTTCGACCAGGCCAAGGAACGCCTTGAGCGACTGATCAACAAGTACCCCGCCCTGAAAAAAGACCAGAGCCACCTGACCTACGGCCAGCCGCGCCAGGAAATCCACCACCTGGCCAAGGAGCAAGGTTGCGACCTGATCGTGGTCGGCAGCCATGGCCGCCACGGCCTGGCCTTGCTGCTGGGTTCCACCGCCAATGACGTACTGCACGGCGCACCGTGCGATGTGCTGGCAGTGAAACTGGTAAAGAGCTCGTAAGACCGACGGCGATCTAATGTGGGAGCGGGCTTGTGTGGGAGCGGGCTTGCTCGCGAATGCGGCGTATCAGTTAACGTAAATATTGACTGATCCACCGCATTCGCGAGCAAGCCCGCTCCCACATTTGAACTGTATTTCATACAAAAAACCCGGTGTTCATTCAGACGAACACCGGGTTTTTTATTGCAGCAGAATCAATCAGGCATCCAGCTCGGCCCAGCGCTCAACCAGTACATCCAGTTCGGCCTGCAACTGCTCAAGGGACGCAATCACCTTGGCGGTTTCAGCCGCAGGACGCTGATAGAAACCCGCGTCAGCCATTTCAGCTTCAACGGCGGCGATCTGCTGTTCCTTGGCGTCGATATCGCCCGGCAGTGCTTCCAGCTCCCGTTGCAGCTTGTAGCTGAGCTTCTTCTTCGCAGCCGCAGGCGCTTCTTGCGCTGGAGCAGGGGCCGCCGCCACCGGAGCAACCACAGCCGACGTCAGGTCAGCCTTGCCGGATTTGCTTTCGGTCACGCCCAGCAGGCGCGGCGAGCCGCCCTGACGCAGCCAGTCCTGGTAACCACCAACGTATTCGCGAACCTTGCCTTCACCTTCGAAAACCAGGGTGCTGGTAACCACGTTGTCGAGGAATGCCCGGTCGTGGCTGACCATCAGCACGGTGCCGTTGAAAGTCAGCAAGACCTCTTCCAGCAGTTCGAGGGTTTCCACGTCGAGGTCGTTGGTCGGTTCGTCGAGCACCAGCAGGTTGGCCGGCTTGCTGAACAACTTGGCCAGCAGCAGGCGCGCACGCTCACCACCCGACAAGGCCTTGACCGGCGTACGCGCACGCTGCGGGCTGAACAGGAAGTCGCCCAGGTAGCTCAGCACGTGGCGGCTCTGGCCGTCGATGTCGATAAAGTCGCGACCTTCGGCGACGTTGTCGATCACGGTTTTTTCCAGGTCCAACTGGTGGCGCAACTGGTCGAAGTAGGCCACGTCGATGCGCGTGCCCTCTTCCACTTTACCGCTGGTGGGTTGCAGGCCATTGAGCATCAGTTTGAGCAAGGTGGTCTTGCCGGTACCGTTGGCGCCGAGCAGGCCGATACGGTCGCCGCGCTGCAGGACCATGGAGAAGTCCTTGATCAGGAACGGGCCGTCCGGGTGATGGAAGCTGACGTTTTCCAGCACCATCACCTGCTTGCCCGACTTGTCGGCGGTGTCCAGCTGGATATTGGCCTTGCCGGTGCGCTCACGACGCTCGCTGCGCTCGTTGCGCAGCGCTTTGAGGGCACGCACGCGGCCTTCGTTACGGGTGCGGCGGGCCTTGATGCCCTGGCGGATCCAGACTTCTTCCTGGGCCAGTTTCTTGTCGAACAGCGCGTTGGCCGTGTCTTCAGCAGCCAGCGTGGCTTCTTTGTGCACCAGGAAGCTGGCGTAGTCGCCGTTCCAGTCGATCAGGCCGCCACGGTCCAGTTCGAGGATGCGGGTTGCCAGGTTCTGCAGGAAAGAACGGTCGTGCGTGATGAACAGCACGGCGCCCTGGAAATCCTTGAGGGCTTCTTCAAGCCAGGCGATTGCGCCGATGTCCAGGTGGTTGGTCGGTTCGTCGAGCATCAGCAGGTCCGGCTCGGACACCAGGGCCTGGGCCAGCAGTACACGACGACGCCAGCCGCCGGACAATTCGGCGAGGGTCTTGTCGGCCGGCAGTTGCAGGCGGCTCAAAGTGCTGTCGACCAGTTGCTGCAGGCGCCAGCCATCACGGGCTTCGAGGTCCTGCTGGACGTGCATCAGCTTGTCCAGGTCTTCTTCGGTGACGCAGTTCTGCGCCAGGTGATGGTATTCGGCGAGCAGTGCGCCCACGCCGTCCAGGCCTTCGGCGACCACGTCGAACACTGTCCGTCCGTCGGCCACCGGCAATTCTTGCGGCAATTCGCCAATCTTGAGGCCCGGCGCGCGCCATACAGAGCCCTCGTCGGGCTTCTGGTCGCCCTTTACCAGCTTCATCATGCTGGACTTACCGGTGCCGTTGCGGCCGATGATGCACACCCGCTCACCACGGGCGATCTGCCAGGACACCTTGTCCAACAACGGCATAGCGCCGAAAGCAAGGGACACATCGCTGAATTTGAGCAGGGTCATACGCTTCTCCAAAAACTGGGCGCGCATTCTACCTGACTTAGGGCTTGAGGCGGCCGGCATTTTCGCCACTGACATGTTCTGTTGGACATTTGGGATGAACTTGAACGAAGCGACCGGCAAAGCTTTCACCGGCCGCGGGCAAAAGGCTAAGCTAGGGGCAATCAGTGTCGGCGACGTCGGCACTAGTCCAGTTTCCTCTGCACGGACGTCTCATGCGCAGTCGCCTTTTCAGCTTTTTATCTTGTCTGCTTCTTTCTGCCACCGCCGTTCAATCCGCCCAGGCCGTGGACCTCACCACCCAACGTCAATATTACGATGAAGCCAAACGAGCCCTCGCCAAAGGCGACAGCGGCCCGTATTTCCAATACAGCCAGGCCTTGGCCGACTACCCGTTGACGCCTTACCTGGCCTACGACGAATTGACCGCGCGCCTGAAAACCGCCAGCAACGAAGAGATTGAACAATTCCTCGCCAAGAACGGCGACCTGCCCCAGGCCAACTGGATGAAGCTGCGCTGGTTGCGCTGGCTGGCCGACCGTGGCGATTGGCAAACCTTTGAAAAGTACTACGACGCAAAACTCAATTTCGTCGAACTGGACTGCCTCCATGGCCAGTTCCAGCTAACCCACAACCTCAAGGCCGAAGGCTACAAAACCACCGAGAAGCTATGGCTGACCGGAAAATCCCAGCCTGCCGCCTGTGATGCAACCTTTGGCCAGTGGGCCGCTGACGGCCAATTGACCGAACAGAAAATCTGGGACCGCGCCAAGCTGGCCGCCGAAGCCCGCAACTACCCGCTGGCCAACAGCCTGGTGAAAACCCTGCCAACCCTCGGTGCGCAGGGCCGCCTGATGGTGGACGTGGCGCAAAAGCCCGACATGCTCAGCGACCCGTCGCGCTTCCTGCCGGCCAACGAGGCCATGTCGGACGCCGTGGGCCTGGGGCTTCGCCGCCTGGCACGCCAGGACCCGGACAAGGCCATGGCCCTGCTCGACGGTTATGCCAGCAGCATGCACTTCTCTCGTGACGAAAAAGTGTCGATCGCCCGGGAAATCGGGCTGACCCTGGCGCGCCGCTACGACCCGCGCGCCCTCGACGTGATGACCCAATACGACCCGGAGTTGCGGGACAACACCGTTTCCGAATGGCGCCTGCGCCTGCTGCTGCGCCTGGCGCGCTGGGAAGATGCCTACCAGTTGACCCGCAAGCTGCCCCAGGATTTGGCCACCACCAACCGCTGGCGCTACTGGCAGGCCCGCAGCCTGGAACTGGCAGAGCCGAAAAGCCCGCAACCCCTGGTGCTGTACAAGAGCCTGGCCAAGGAACGGGATTTCTACGGGTTCCTGGCCGCGGACCGCTCCCAGTCACCGTATCAACTGAACAACAAGCCGCTGGTGATGAGCCAGGCGCTGATCAACAAGGTGCGTAACACCCCGGGCGTACGCCGTGCCCTGGAGTTCTATGCCCGTGGCCAAATCGTTGATGGCCGCCGCGAGTGGTACCACGTCAGCCGGCACTTCAACCGCGACGAAATGGTCGCCCAGGCCAAGCTGGCCTACGACATGAAATGGTACTTCCCGGCGATCCGCACCATCAGCCAGGCGCAGTACTGGGACGACCTGGACATTCGCTTCCCGATGGCCCACCGCGACACCCTGGTGCGTGAAGCCAAGATCCGCGGCGTGCATTCAAGCTGGGTGTTTGCGATCACCCGCCAGGAAAGCGCCTTTATGGACGACGCCCGCTCCGGCGTCGGTGCCACCGGCCTGATGCAACTGATGCCCGGCACCGCCAAGGAAACCGCGCGCAAGTTCAGCATCCCGCTGGCTTCGCAGCAGCAGGTGCTCGACCCCGACAAGAACATCCAGCTCGGTGCCGCGTACCTGAGCCAGGTCCATGCCCAGTTCAACGGCAACCGCGTGCTCGCGACCGCTGCCTACAACGCCGGCCCTGGCCGTGTGCGCCAATGGCTGCGCGGCGCCGATCACTTGAGCTTCGACGTGTGGGTGGAAAGCATTCCATTCGACGAAACCCGCCAGTATGTGCAGAACGTGCTGTCTTATTCGGTGATCTACGGGCAGAAGCTCAATGCGCCACAGCCGCTGGTGGATTGGCATGAGCGGTATTTTGATGATCAGTAAAGGGAGCAGCCGCAAGCGGCAAGCTTGAAGCTGACAAAAAATGCCCGCATTGAGATGCGGGCATTTTTTATGGTGCTGCCGGGGGCTCGCTTTGCACGGCTTCTGCAAGCGCAAGGTTCAACGCTTGCAGCATGAACTCGACAAAGGGAGTGGCCTCTGCCTGCTGGTCTGCCGCCGACAGGGCAGCGTAATAGGCATCCTGCTGCTCGCGGATCACGGCCTCTACCGGCAAGTAAGCCAGCACCGGACGCCACTGACTGAGAATCAGGGTTTGCCACAGGCGGCCCATGCGACCGTTTCCATCGGCAAAAGGATGGATAAACTCGAATTCGTAGTGAAAGACGCAACTGACGATCAGCGGATGCCAGTCAGAGGCTGACTGCCACTTCAGCAAATCATCAACCAAGTGAGTAACACGACTCGCCGGTGGCGCCATGTGCACCAACTGTTCGCCCCGATAGATCCCTACGCCCGCCTGACGAAACCGACCCGCATCGTCGATCAATCCATACATCAACAACTCATGGGCACGCAGCAGGTCCGCCCGCACACCCGGCGCCCACTGCGGCATCGCCTCATAAGCAGAAAAAGCGTTGCGTACTTCCTGAATCTCCCGAGGCAAACCCAGTACACGCTTGCCCGCCAACACCGCGGTCACCTGCTCGACACTCAGGGTATTGTTCTCGATTGCCAGCGACGCTTGAATCGTACGAATCCGGTTGCCACGCCTCAATTGCGGGGTCTGCCGGGTGTCGTCGCCAGCCGAAAGCTGACCAATCTGCTCACTGATATCAGCAACCAGACTCAACATCCTGGCAGTCAGGGTCAACGGAGGTTGATAACGGCTCATATCCTCATCCAAGTTCATTACGAAAGCCCACATAATGCCCTAAGGGAAGGTCGCACTACAGCCTCAATCCGCGTCAGCCCCATCACTGAACTGCAACGCCGCCAACCGCGCATACAGCGGATTACTCGCGATCAACTGCTGATGCGTTCCCACCGCCACCAGCTTGCCCTGGTCCATCACGGCAATCCGATCCGCGTTCTTCACCGTGGCCAACCGGTGGGCAATCACCAGCGTGGTGCGCCCTTGCATCAACTGCGGCAGCGCTTGCTGGATCAGGTGTTCGCTCTGAGCATCCAGCGCGCTGGTGGCTTCGTCCAGCAGCAGGATCGGCGCGTCCACCAACAACGCCCGGGCGATGGCCAGGCGTTGGCGCTGCCCGCCGGAGAGGCCCATGCCGCCGTCGCCCAGGTGGGTCTGGTAGCCATCGGGCATTTGCAGGATGAAGTCGTGGGCATGGGCGATGCGTGCCGCCTCTTCGACCTGGGCAAAGGTGGCCGACGGGTTGCCGTAGCGGATGTTCTCTTCGACGGTGCCGAAAAACAGCGCCGGGCTCTGGGACACCAGGGCGAAACCACGACGCAGGTCCAGCGGGTCGAGGTCGGTCAGCGGGTGGCCTTCAAGCAGAATGCGGCCTTGCTGCGGATCGTAGAAGCGCAGCAACAGATCGAAAATGGTCGACTTGCCAGCGCCGGACGGGCCAACCAGGGCGAGGGTTTCACCGGGATTGATGCTCAAGCTCAAGCCGTCGATGGCAAAACGATCCGGGCGCGACGGATAGGAGAAGCGCAGTTCCTGGATTTCCAGACGGCCACTGACCCGCTCCGGCAGCGTGATGACGCCGGCCTCGGGCGCCTTGATCTCATTGCTCGACTGCAACAGCTCGCCAATCCGCTCTGCCGCACCGGCGGCGCGCTGCAACTCACCCAACAC
The DNA here is from genome assembly GCF_013386825.1 of Pseudomonas sp. IPO3778. Lineage (GTDB taxonomy): Bacteria > Pseudomonadota > Gammaproteobacteria > Pseudomonadales > Pseudomonadaceae > Aquipseudomonas. The sequence continues at coordinate 51,494 of NZ_JACARC010000051.1, read as the reverse complement.
CTCGCTCAACGTGCCGACGGCGCTGCCGACGATCAAGCTATAGAACACGAACGCCGCCAGTTCACCGCCGGAAATACGCCCGCCAATCACGTCCATGCCGCCCACCCAGAGCATCACGCCCACAGCGCCCAGCACCAGCATGATCACCAGGGTGATCAACCACGAACGCTGCAGGATACGCTTGCGGGCAGTGTCGAAAGCCTCTTCCACCGTCACGGCGAAGCGTTGCTCGTCCTGCACCTGATGGTTGTAGGCCTGCACCGTCTTGATCTGGCCAAGGGTCTCGGACACGTAGCTGCCCACATCGGCGATACGGTCCTGGCTCAGGCGCGACAGGCTGCGCACCCGACGGCCGAAGATCAGGATCGGCGCCAGCACCAGCGGCAGCGCGATCACCACGATGCTGGTGAGCTTGGGGTTGGTGACAAACAACAGCACGATCCCGCCGATCACCATCAGGGCGTTGCGCAGGAACAGCGACAGCGAGGAACCGATCACCGATTGCAGCAAGGTGGTGTCGGTGGTCAGGCGCGACTGGATTTCCGAGCTGCGGTTGTTTTCATAAAAGCCCGGGTGCAGGTAGATCAAATGGTTGAACACCTGCCGCCGGATGTCCGCCACCACCCGCTCGCCGATCCACGACACCAGGTAAAACCGCGTGAAGGTGCCCACCGCCAGGCCCATCACCAGGACCATGAACAGGCCAATGGACTGGTTGAGCAGGTGCGGTGACTGGGTCATGAAGCCCTGGTCCACCAGCAGGCGGATGCCCTGCCCCATGGACAAGGTGATGCCGGCGGTGACGATCAACGCCAACAAGGCTCCGAGGGCCTGCCAGCGATAGGGAGCGACGAAGCGGCTGGCCAGGCGAATCGCGCGGCGTTGACGGGCTGAGAGCATGAGGGGTTCACCTGAAGGTTGGAGACGGGCACCTACACAGCTACATGGGGGGAACTTGGACGAATCACAATGAGTCAGGTTAATTATGCTTACCGGACCCAGCGCCTAGAGGCTATCGGTCTAAGGCCCGGCTGGAAATTTGTATCGGTTTCTGCTGGACTGGGCATTCGATCCGCCAACCGTGTATGGAGTTGTAACAACGCGGTCATGGGGGGGTTTTAGAGTAGGTACACAACCTGATGAGGAGACGGGCCATGTCCTTGCAAAACAGCAGCGATGCCAAGATTGAAGTGATCCGCCAGCCGCAGCAGTTGCCTTGCTCGTACATCGACGCTCAAGGCCGCGAAGTGCAAATCACCGAAGAGATGATCCAGAGCGCATGCGCCGAACTGGAGCAGAAATTGGTCAAGCCTGCCAAGCACGGCTGATTCGTCCACGCTCTTTTAAACCCGGCCTTGATGGCCGGGTTTTTTATGGCCTCAGATAACCTGAGCACCCAACGCCAAGACGATGTTCGACAAAGCGGCAGACTCGACGCTGAGCCGTACCTTCAAGCCATCAATCTCACGGCGCTCCGGGTAGTGCTTGCGCAGCAGGTCAAACGCCTTGCGCTGCTCGTCCACGGTACCGACCAGGCTGCGGCGGAAATCCGCGTCGTCACGGCGCGGGTCATACACGCCGCGGCAAAGTGTCGCCAGGGCCCAGGCCGGGTCGGTACCAGGATTTAAGCTGACTTCGGCCAACCAGGGTTCGGGCAGCAGGTCGCTGAGTTGAATCGTCGGTTCCTGGCCAAGATGCTGGCAAAACGCCTGATATATCTGCGCCGTACCGCGCTGCTTGCCGTCCAGGCTGTAGCCGGCGATATGCGGGGTGGCCAGTACACACAAGTCGGCCAGGTCGACGTCCACCTGGGGCTCGCCTTCCCACACATCCAGCACTGCCTGCAGGTCTTCGCGGTCCAGCAGCACGGCCTTGAGGGCGGCGTTGTCCACCACCGGGCCACGGCTGGCGTTGATCAGCCAGGCGCCGGGCTGGAGCTGGTTGAGGCGCTCGCGGTCGAACAGGTGCCAGGTCGAACCGTTGCCGGATTTGTTCAGCGGCGTGTGCAGGCTGATCACATCGCATTGCTCGACGATCTGTTCCAGGCTGACGTAATCACCGTCCTCGGCGATCTGCCGCGGCGGGTCGCACACCAGCACCTTCCAGCCCAGGGCCTTGAGCACCTTGACCAGGCGCCCGCCAACTTCACCGGCGCCCACCACGCCGTAGGTGCGCTGGGCCAGGTCGGCGCCTTCGATCTCGGCCAGGGTCAGCAGGCTGCCCAGTACATAGTCGACCACGCCACGGGCGTTGCAGCCGGGGGCGCTGGACCACTGGATGCCGGCGCGCTGGAAGTAATCGAGGTCGAGGTGATCGGTGCCGATGGTGCAGGTGCCGACAAACCTTACCTGTGTGCCTTCGAGCAAGGCCCGGTTGACGTTGGTCACCGAACGCACCAACAGCACATCGGCCTGCTCAACGGTCGCGCGGTCGATGGACCGGCCCGGCACTCGGCGAATCTCGCCAAATCCTTCGAAGAATGCATCGAGCAGCGGGATATTTTCGTCGGCAACAATCAGCATGGCAGGCTCCTTTCGCGGATCAGCAGTGTACAGCGGTTTTCCTTGTGGCGAGGGAGCTTGCTCCCGCTGGAGTGCGGAGCGCTCCCAAATGAAGCAACGTGTTTTTTTCAGGTACACATCGGTTGCCCGTTCTGGGGCTGCTGCGCAGCCAGCGGGAGCAAGCTCCCTCGCCACAGCAAGCTCCCTCGCCACAAAAAGCAATCTTTGCGCGCAGAAGTGCTTACAAATCCACAACACAGGTTTTTTCCTGACCAACACGTCAGGGCGTAGAATGCGCCGTCCTGCGCTCCCCCTTTATCGGACATCTGTACGTGAACACTGCCGCAACCACCCCCGCCCTCTCCCGCCCCGCCCGCGTCAGCCTTGAGGTGCGCAACCTGCTGGCCCTGGCCCTGCCGATCATGATCGGGCAACTGGCGACCACCGCCATGGGTTTTGTCGATGCCGTGATGGCCGGGCGTGTCAGCGCCCGGGACCTGGCGGCGGTCGCCCTGGGCAACTCCATCTGGATCCCGATCTACTTGCTGATGACCGGCACCCTGCTGGCCACCACGCCAAAAGTCGCCCAGCGCTTTGGCGCCGGCACCCACGCTGAAATCGGCCCGCTGGTGCGCCAGTCGATGTGGCTGGCGCTGATGGTGGGGATTACCGCGTTGCTGCTGCTGATCAGCGCCGAACCGATCCTGCACCTGATGAACGTCGATCCCGAGCTGATCAAACCGTGCATGGGTTACCTGCACGGCATCGCCTCGGGCATGCCGGCGATTGCGCTGTATTACGTGCTGCGGTGCTTCAGCGACGGCCTGGGCCGCACACGGCCGAGCATGGTCATGGGCCTGTGCGGCCTGGCACTGAATATTCCGCTGAACTACGTGTTCATCTACGGCCACTTCGGCGTGCCGGCCATGGGCGGCGTCGGCTGTGGCTGGGCCACCGCGATCGTGATGTGGGTGATGACGCTCGGCCTGGCCGCCTGGACCCGCTGGGCGCCGGTCTATCAGAGCAGCGAGCTGTTCAAGCGCTTTGACTGGCCGCAGTGGTCGGTGATCAAACGCGTCTTGAGCATTGGCTTGCCGATCGGGATTGCGGTGTTTGCCGAGTCGAGCATCTTCGCGGTGATTGCGCTGCTGATCGGCAGCCTCGGCGCCACGGTGGTGGCCGGGCACCAGATCGCCCTGAACTTCAGCTCGCTGGTGTTCATGATCCCCTACTCCCTGAGCATGGCGGTCACCGTGCGGGTGGGCCAGGCCATGGGCCGTGGCGAGCCCCGTGAGGCACGCTTCGCCGCCGGTGTGGGGATGGGCACCGCGCTGGTGTATGCCTGCCTGTCCTGCAGCCTGATGCTGCTGTTGCGTGAACCGATCGCCACCCTTTACACCTCAGACCCGCGGGTAATCCAGGTGGCGGCGATGCTGATTGTGTTTGCGGCGCTGTTTCAGTTCTCGGACGCGATCCAGGTCACGGCCGCCGGTGCCTTGCGCGGTTACCAGGACACGCGGGTGACCATGGTGCTGACGCTGTTTGCGTATTGGGGCGTCGGGTTGCCGGTGGGCTATGCGCTGGGGCTGACCGACTGGCTGGGCCAGGCCAGCGGCCCGAGCGGCCTGTGGCAGGGGCTGATCGTGGGCCTGAGCTGTGCGGCGGCGATGCTGGTGATCCGCCTGATGCGCAGTGCACGCAAGCGGATTCGCCGGGTTTAAGCGGACTTCTTGCGGATCCAGTACAGGTAAGTACCGGCCTGTTCCTGCTGGTCCACCAGCTCATGGTCGAGAAACACGCAGAACTTGGGGATGTCGCGACGGGTCGACGGGTCGGTCGCGATGACCTTGAGCAAGCCACCGGGCGCCAGGTCACGGATGTGCTGGTGCAGCATCATCACGGGTTCCGGGCAGTTGAGGCCGGTGGCGTCGAGAACGGCATCGACGGGTAAATCAGGGGTCAGGCTCATGGTTTACTCCTAAACAGGCCGGCATTTTAGCGGTAATGCGGGGCGCCAGGTAGTCAGCGGCGCCCTCAAGGTTTTCGCGAGCGAGCTCGCGCCTACAGGGGGCGGGTTACCGGGCCTTGGGCTTCTTCACATCCAGCCGACGCAAATGGCAGGTCACTTCTTCACGGTCGTGGTACAGCTGCTTGCAGCCGATTTCCACCCGAATGCCCCGCTCCTTGAAGCCTTCCGCGATGCGGTCGAGCAAGCGCTTCACTTCGGCATAACGCTGCTTCATCGGCAACTTCAGGTTGACCACCGCCTCGCGGCAATGTCCCTCGCCAATCCAGGTTTCCAGCAGGGCCGCGTTACGCGCCGGTTTCTCGACGATGTCGCAGACCATCCAGTCCACCGGCTGCTTGGGCGTGTAGATGAAGCCGTCAGCCATCAAATGCTGCACCAGGCCGGTGTCCATCAGGCTTTCGGCCATAGGGCCGTTGTCGATGGCGGTCACCAGCATGCCACGGTTGACCAGTTGCCAGGTCCAGCCGCCGGGCGCTGCGCCCAGGTCGACGCCGGTCATGTCGCTGTGCAGGCGCTCGTCCCACTGATCCCGGGGGATAAAGTGGTGCCAGGCTTCTTCCAGCTTCAGGGTCGAGCGGCTGGGTGCGTCCCGGGGGAACTTCAGGCGCGGAATGCCCATCGGCCACATCGCCGAGTTGTTCGACTCGGCCAGGCCCATGAACACTTCACGGCCACTCTTGAAGGTCAGCAGCAGGCGCGGCTTGCTGGCGTCTTCCACCAGTTTGCCGGCGGCCATCAGCGCCTTGCGCAGGTGCCCTTCGAATTTCTTGCAGAAGTTCGACAGTTCTTTGCCATCGTTGGTGTCGACCATTTCCAGCCACAGGCTGCCGCACACCGGGAAATCCCGCAGGTGCGCCAAAATCACGCTGATGCGGTCGGTTTCCGGCAAATCGATGAACACCCCGCGCGCCCACTGCCTTGGGAAGATCAGCTCGGCAAAACGCTGGCCGCGCATCAGGCGCTGGGCGCCGTCTTCTTCGGTGCACACAAATTCGGCGCAGGCGCTGCCGGTCTTGGCCTTGGCGTAGCCCGAAACGTTCAGGCGCGCGGCGTGCTCCGCGATCTCGGAACAGACTTCGCCTTCAAAACCCGGGCGGCAGTGCATAAAAAGGGTGTTCATCAACTCTCCTGGATCACGGACTTGCTGTAGCGCAATGCCTGTCATGAAAACGCGCGCATGATAGCCGAGTTCGGAACCTTGGACTTATTGATAGAGTCCAGTAATTAGCCAGCTACTTAAAACAGGGCTAATTTGTAAGCTCTGTTCGTCCCGTCAGGTCCGTAGCCGTGCGGACCATAAGGAGTCATGTAATGTCATCCCTTGATAGCCTGAGAACCCTTAAAACCTTACAGATCGACGACAAGACCTATCACTACTTCAGCCTGCCCGAAGCCGCCAAGAGCCTGGGTGACCTGGACAAACTGCCGATGTCCCTCAAGGTGCTGCTGGAAAACCTGCTGCGCTGGGAAGACGAAAAGACCGTCACCGGCGCCGACCTCAAGGCCATTGCCGCCTGGCTCAAGGAGCGCCGCTCCGACCGCGAGATCCAATACCGCCCGGCCCGGGTGCTGATGCAAGACTTTACCGGCGTGCCCGCCGTGGTCGACCTGGCCGCCATGCGCGCCGCGGTGGCCAAGGCCGGCGGTGACCCACAGCGCATCAACCCGCTGTCACCGGTAGACCTGGTGATCGACCACTCGGTGATGGTCGACAAATTCGCCACCACCGGCGCGTTCCAGGAAAACGTCGACATCGAAATGCAGCGCAACGGCGAACGTTACGCCTTCCTGCGTTGGGGCCAGAGCGCCTTCGACAACTTCAGCGTGGTGCCACCGGGCACCGGCATCTGCCACCAGGTCAACCTGGAATACCTCGGCCGCACGGTGTGGACCAAGGATGAAGACGGTCGCACTTACGCCTTCCCCGACACCCTGGTAGGCACCGACTCCCACACCACCATGATCAACGGCCTCGGCGTACTGGGCTGGGGCGTGGGCGGGATTGAAGCGGAAGCCGCGATGCTCGGGCAGCCGGTGTCGATGCTGATCCCGGAAGTGATCGGCTTCAAGCTCACCGGCAAGCTGAAAGAAGGCATCACCGCCACCGACCTGGTGCTGACCGTCACCCAGATGCTGCGTAAAAAGGGTGTGGTCGGCAAATTCGTCGAATTCTATGGTGATGGCCTGGCCGACCTGCCCCTGGCCGACCGCGCCACCATCGCCAACATGGCCCCGGAATACGGCGCCACTTGTGGTTTCTTCCCGGTGGACGACGTAACCCTGGACTACCTGCGCCTGTCGGGCCGTCCGGCCGAAACCGTCAAACTGGTGGAGGCCTACACCAAGGCCCAGGGCCTGTGGCGCAACGCCGGCCAGGAGCCCATCTTCACCGACAGCCTGGCCCTGGACATGGCCAGCGTCGAAGCCAGCCTGGCCGGGCCGAAGCGTCCGCAGGACCGCGTCTCCCTGCCTAACGTCGGCCAGGCCTTCAGCGACTTCCTCGACCTGCAATTCAAACCGACCAACAAGGAAGAAGGCCGCCTGGAAAGCGAAGGTGGTGGCGGTGTTGCGGTAGGCAATGCCGACCTGATCGGTGAAGCCGACTACGATTTCGAAGGCCAGACCTATCGCCTGAAAAACGGCGCCGTCGTGATTGCGGCGATTACCTCCTGCACCAACACCTCCAACCCGAGCGTGATGATGGCCGCCGGCCTGGTAGCGAAAAAGGCCGTAGAGAAAGGCCTCAAGAGCAAGCCCTGGGTGAAAACCTCCCTGGCGCCGGGCTCGAAAGTCGTCACCGATTACTATAAAGCGGCGGGCCTGACCCAGTACCTCGACAAGCTGGGCTTCGACCTGGTGGGTTATGGCTGCACCACCTGCATCGGCAACTCCGGGCCGCTGCCCGAGCCGATCGAAAAAGCCATCCAGAAAGCCGACCTGGCCGTGGCCTCGGTGCTCTCGGGTAACCGTAACTTCGAAGGCCGGGTGCACCCGCTGGTGAAAACCAACTGGCTGGCCTCGCCGCCCCTCGTCGTGGCCTACGCACTGGCCGGCACCGTGCGCATCGACATCAGCAGCGAACCTCTGGGCACCGGCTCCGATGGAAAACCGGTGTACCTGCGGGACATCTGGCCCAGCAGCAAGGAAATCGCCGACGCCGTCGCCCAAGTCAGCACCGGCATGTTCCACAAGGAATACGCCGAAGTGTTTGCCGGTGACGAACAGTGGCAAGCCATTGAAGTGCCGCAGGCCGCGACCTACGTGTGGCAGAAGGATTCGACCTACATCCAGCACCCACCGTTCTTCGACAACATTGGTGGGCCACTGCCGGTGATTGAGGACGTCAAGGCCGCCAACGTGCTGGCACTGCTGGGGGACTCCGTGACCACCGACCACATCTCCCCCGCCGGCAACATCAAGACCGACAGCCCGGCCGGCAAATACCTGCGCGAGCAAGGCGTCGAGCCGCGGGACTTCAACTCCTACGGTTCCCGTCGCGGCAACCACGAAGTGATGATGCGCGGCACCTTCGCCAACATCCGCATCCGCAACGAAATGCTCGGCGGTGAAGAAGGCGGCAACACGATCTACATCCCGACCGGCGAGAAAATGCCGATCTACGACGCCGCGATGAAATACCAGGCGTCGGGCACTCCGCTGGTGGTGGTCGCCGGCCAGGAATACGGCACCGGTTCAAGCCGCGACTGGGCCGCCAAGGGCACCAACCTGCTGGGGGTCAAGGCGGTGATCGCCGAGAGCTTCGAGCGGATTCACCGCTCCAACCTGGTGGGCATGGGTGTGCTGCCGCTGCAGTTCAAGCTGGACCAGAACCGCAAGGCACTCAAGCTGACGGGCAAGGAGAAGATCGACATCCTCGGGCTGACCGATGCCCAGATCGAACCGCGCATGAACCTGACCCTGGTGATCACCCGCGAAGATGGCAGCAGCGAGAAGGTCGAGGTGCTGTGCCGCATCGACACCCTGAATGAGGTCGAGTACTTCAAGGCGGGCGGGATCCTGCACTACGTGTTGCGGCAGTTGATAGCCTCGTAACTGACACGCGCTACACAAAACACCGCCTTCATAGGCGGTGTTTTCATTTTTACCGAGGGTAGCGGTCGTTATACTGCCCGCCTCAGATTTTGACCGTCACAAGGATTCCCCATGCTCGCGATGCCATGGCTGTACCTGGCGCTTCTTTCCATCGGCTATGTACTCGCCTTGAGCTACGGGCAATTGGGTGTGCTGGCAGGGTTGTCCGTCGCCATGTTGCTGTTGGCCGGGTTTGCCGTACGCCAACAGCGCAACCCTTGGGTGCGTTATCTGGGCCACGGTTTGTTTGTGGTGCTGGCGCTGGGGTTGGCGATGCACTGGTTACCGGGCTTCTACAACGGCCGCGGGATCGCCCCGCAGCGCTTTACAGACGATGCCGTGCCGTTCTCGATGTACCTGAACCAGGATAAGCCGCTGATCGGCTTTTGGCTGCTGCTGGCGTGCCCGTGGATTGTTGCCCGCCGTTCATTGCGACTGTCGATCTACGCGGCGGCCATGGCGCTGACCCTGACGGCGATTGCAGCGCTCGGCGGCGCAGCATTGCTGGGGGTAATCAGTTGGGCGCCGAAGTGGCCGGAACAGGCGTGGTTGTGGGTGTTGAACAACCTGCTGTTGGTCACCCTTGTAGAGGAAGCGTTGTTTCGCGGTTACATCCAGGGTGGCCTGAGTCGGCGGTTCAGCCAGCTACCCTATGGTGAAAACCTCGCGCTGTTGTTGGCAGCCCTGCTGTTCGGGCTGGTGCACCTGGGTGCAGGCTGGCAGTGGACGTTGCTGGCGACCATTGCAGGCCTCGGCTACGGCCTGGCGTATCGGTTTGGCGGGTTGGGCGCGGCGATCGTGACGCACTTCGGGTTGAATTTGCTGCACTTCGGGTTGTTTACGTATCCGATGCTGGCGGGCTGAGGTTGAAGCGATTGTTGCAAAAATAAGTTAAATAAACCCCCGTAACGGCCGACAACCCATCAAAGCCTTGCGGATTGAACACTCATGCGTAATAACCAACCCGTTACCCAGCGCGAACGCACCTTCCCCGCTCAGCAACGGTTGATCTCCACCACAGATGCCAAAGGTGTGATCACCTACTGCAACGACGCCTTCGTCGAGATCAGTGGGTTTTCCCATGACGAACTGGTACGTGCCCCGCACAACCTGGTGCGTCACCCGGATGTTCCGGCGGCCGTGTTTGCACACATGTGGTCCACGCTCAAACAAGGCTTGCCATGGATGGGCATCGTCAAGAACCGCTGCAAGAACGGTGATCACTATTGGGTCAACGCCTATGTGACGCCGGTCTTCGATGGCAAGCAGGTGGTCGGCTACGAGTCGGTGCGGGTCAAGCCCACCGCCGAGCAGATCCGCCGTGCCGAAGCGCTTTACCAGCGCATCAATCAGGGCAAGTCGGCGATTCCGAGCAGTGACAAATGGCTGCCGGTGTTGCAGGACTGGCTGCCGTTTATTCTGGTCAGCCAACTGAGCTTCCTGATCGGTGTATGGCTCGACTCCCATTGGGGTTTTGCCCTGGCCGCCGCGCTGTCGGTGCCGCTGGGCCTGTTGGGTTTGAGCTGGCAACAGCGCGGGCTCAAGCGTTTGCTGCGCCTGGCCGAGCAGACCACGTCCGACCCGTTGATCGCGCAGATGTACACCGACAGCCGCGGCGCCCAGGCGCGCCTGGAGATGTCGATCCTCAGCCAGGAAGCGCGTCTGAAGACGTGTCTGACGCGCTTGCAGGACACCGCTGAACACCTCACTGACCAGGCGGCACAGTCCAACACCCTGGCGCATAACAGCTCCAGTGGTCTTGAGCGCCAGCGCGTGGAGACTGAACAGGTGGCCACGGCCGTCAACCAGATGGCCGCGACGACCCAGGAAGTCGCCAGCCACGTGCAACGCACCGCCGATGCCACTCAGGAAGCCAATCGCCTGACCGGGCGCGGCCGTGATATCGCCGGTGAAACCCGCGAGGCGATTCAGCGGCTGTCAGTCGCCGTGGGCGAAACCGGCGTGACCGTGACCCAACTGGCCAAGGACAGCGACGAGATCGGCGGCGTGGTCGATGTGATCAAGGGCATCGCCGACCAGACCAACCTGCTGGCCCTGAACGCGGCCATCGAAGCAGCCCGGGCCGGTGAGATGGGTCGGGGCTTTGCGGTGGTGGCGGATGAAGTGCGGCAATTGGCCCAACGCACCAGCGAGTCCACCGGGCAGATTCATGCGCTGATCGCCAAGCTGCAGCAGACCGCCAATGCCGCCGTACAGACCATGGACGCCGGGCATCGCCAGGCGGAAGAAGGCGTGGCGCGGGTGATGGAAGCGGATAAGGCGCTGATCGGGATCAGCGAAGCCGTAGCGCACATCACCGACATGACGACGCAAATCGCGGCGGCAACCGAAGAGCAGAGCTCGGTGGCCGAAGAGATCAGCCGCAACATCAGCACCATTGCGCTGTTGGCGGACCAGACGTCGGAACAGGCCTTGAACTCGGCGCAGTTGAGTGAAGAGCTGACGCATACGGCGAATACCCAGTATTCGCTGGTAGAGCGGTTTAACCGGTAAACGACTCACTGTGGCGAGGGAGCTTGCTCCCGCTGGGCTACGTAGCGGCCCCAAGATTTTTGGGAGCGCTGCGCACTCCAGCGGGAGCAAGCTCCCTCGCCACAGGTTTCACTCAAGACCTGCGAGAAACTCAGCCGCCTTCACCGCTGCAGCCTCCAGATGCTGCTCATGACTAAACCCCGAAGCCTTCAACGGCTTCAAATCATGATCCCCCGCCACCCGCCACATCACCTCGATGCCCGGCGACAACACGTACCCTTCCACCGCCGCCCGATTGCCCAGCGCATCCCGCTCGCCCTGCACAATCAACGTCGGCGTCTTCAGCCCGGCCAAGTGCTCAGTCCGTGGTTTCTCCGGCTTGCCCACCGCATAAAACGGATAGCCCAGGCACACCAACCCGTCCGCACCCAGTTCATCCGCCAGCAAACTGGCCATCCGCCCGCCCATGGACTTGCCGCCCACCGCCAGTTTCCCAGCGACATGACGTCGCACCTCGGCATACACCTCACGCCAGCATTCCAACAGTTTCGGAGCCGGATTGGGCGGGCGTTTACCACCGTCCACACGGCGTTGGGCCATGTACGGAAACTCGAAGCGCAATACGTTGACGCCATGCCCGGCAAGGCGTGCAGCCATGTCGTTCATGAAACCCGAGTCCATCGGCGCACCCGCACCGTGGGCCAGGATCAACGTCACCGGCCCGTGCGCGAAAGACCCTGGGGCGGCATCCCACAACCAGCCGCGCTCCCGCACACACTGTGCCCATTGATCCCCGTCAATACTGGCCTTGTGCTCTTTGCCCATGCTTGCCTCGCTTTTTAGTCTGCCTATAACTCCAGCCCAAGTGCCGCACTGGCTTGGGTTGAACCGTGGATGGGGAACCATGAACACTACTTTAAGTACCGCCTATAACTACAAGGTGGTCCGCCAATTCGCCATTATGACGGTGGTGTGGGGCATCGTCGGCATGGGGCTCGGGGTTTTTCTCGCCGCCCAGTTGGTATGGCCCGAACTCAACTTCAATTTGCCCTGGACCAGTTTCGGCCGTTTGCGCCCGCTGCACACCAACGCGGTGATCTTCGCCTTTGGCGGTTGTGCGCTGTTCGCCAGTTCCTTTTACTCGGTGCAACGCACCTGCCAGACGCAGCTGTTTGCGCCAAAGATCGCGCAGTTCTGCTTCTGGGGCTGGCAATTGGTGATCGTGCTGGCCGCGATCAGCCTGCCGCTGGGCTACACCACCTCCAAGGAATACGCTGAACTGGAATGGCCGATCGCCATTCTCATCGCCGTGGTCTGGGTGGCCTACGGCGTCGTGTTCTTCGGCACGGTGATGAAGCGAAAAACCAAACACATCTACGTGGGTAACTGGTTTTTCGGTGCGTTCATCATCACCGTGGCCATCCTGCACATCGTCAACCACGCGTCCCTGCCGGTGAGTTGGACCAAGTCCTACTCGGCCTACGGCGGTGCGACGGATGCCATGGTGCAGTGGTGGTACGGACATAACGCAGTAGGCTTTTTCCTCACCGCCGGCTTCCTCGGGATGATGTACTACTTCGTGCCGAAGCAGGCCGAACGCCCGGTGTATTCCTATCGCTTGTCCATCGTGCACTTCTGGGCGCTGATCACCCTGTACATTTGGGCCGGGCCCCACCACTTGCACTACACCGCGTTGCCGGACTGGGCACAGTCGTTGGGCATGGTGATGTCCCTGGTGCTGCTGGCACCGAGCTGGGGCGGGATGATCAACGGGATGATGACCTTGTCGGGCGCCTGGCATAAGTTGCGCAGCGACCCGATCCTGCGCTTCCTGGTGGTGTCCCTCGCGTTCTACGGCATGTCGACCTTCGAAGGGCCGATGATGGCCATCAAGACGGTCAACGCCCTCTCCCACTACACCGACTGGACCATCGGCCACGTACACGCCGGGGCGCTGGGTTGGGTGGCGATGATCTCCATCGGCGCGCTGTACCACATGATCCCGAAAATCTTCGGTCGCGAGCAGATGTACAGCCTCGGCCTGATCAACGCGCACTTCTGGCTGGCCACCATCGGCACCGTGCTCTACATCGCCTCGATGTGGGTCAACGGCATCGCCCAGGGCCTGATGTGGCGTGCGGTCAACGAAGACGGCACCTTGACCTACTCCTTCGTCGAAACCCTGGTGGCCAGCCACCCGGGCTTCATCGTGCGGCTGGTGGGCGGGGCAATCTTCCTCAGCGGCATGTTGCTGATGGCTTACAACACCTGGCGCACCGTGCGTTCGGCACTGCCCGCCGAAGTCGCCAACGCCGCGCAGATGGCCTGAGGAGTCGATGATGAAACACGAAACCATTGAAAAAAACGTCGGCCTGCTGATGCTGCTGATGGTGCTCGCCGTGAGCATCGGCGGCCTGACCCAGATCGTGCCGCTGTTCTTCCAGGACGTGACCAACAAGCCGGTGGAAGGCATGAAACCCTACACCGCGCTGCAACTGGAAGGCCGCGACATCTACATCCGCGAAGGTTGCGTACAGTGCCACTCGCAGATGATCCGCCCGTTCCGCGCCGAGACCGAACGCTACGGCCACTACTCGGTCGCCGGTGAAAGCGTGTGGGACCACCCGTTCCTGTGGGGCTCCAAGCGCACCGGGCCGGACCTGGCCCGCGTCGGCGCGCGCTACTCGGACGACTGGCACCGCGCGCACTTGTACAACCCGCGCAACGTGGTGCCGGAATCGAAGATGCCGGCGTACCCCTGGCTGGTCACCGCCCCGGTCGACAGCAGCCACACCGAGACCAAGCTGAACGTGATGCGCACCCTCGGCGTGCCGTACACCGACGAAGACATCGCCGGCGCCGTGGCCACCCTCAAGGGCAAGACCGAGATGGACGCGCTGATTTCTTACCTGCAAGTGCTCGGCACTGCCATCAAGAGCAAGAGGTGAGCCATGGGATTTGATTTCGATGCAGGAACCATCCGCGGGCTAGGCACGCTGGTCGTGGCCATCGCCTTCATTGGCCTGTCGCTGTGGGTGTTCAACGCCCGGCGCAACGCGGAGTTCGCCGAAGCCTGCCTGCTGCCATTTGCCGATGAACCGCTGCCACCCACCACCGACGCTCAGGAAGAGCCTGCAACAAGGAGCAACCGGCCATGACGACCTTCTGGAGTACATGGATCTGCGTACTGACCCTCGGCAGCCTGATCGGCCTGACCTGGCTGTTGATCGGCACGCGCAAGGGCGAGACCAAGGGCAGCGTGGACCAGACCATGGGCCACTCGTTCGACGGGATCGAGGAGTACGACAACCCGCTGCCGCAATGGTGGTTCATGCTGTTCGCCGGCACCCTGGTGTTTGCCGTCGGCTACCTGATCCTCTACCCGGGCCTGGGTAACTGGAAAGGTGTATTGCCGGGCTATGAAGACGGCTGGACCTCGGCCAAGGAGTGGGACAAGGAAATGGCCAAGGCCGACACCAGGTTCGGACCGATCTTCGCCAAATTCGCGGCCATGCCCGTGGAAGAAGTGGCCAAGGACCCCCAGGCGCTGAAAATGGGCGGCCGCCTGTTTGCCTCCAACTGCGCGGTGTGCCACGGCTCCGATGCCAAGGGTGCCTACGGCTTCCCGAACCTGGCGGACAACCTCTGGCGCTGGGGCGGTTCGGCCGATGCAATCAAGATGACCATCATGAATGGCCGTCACGCAGCGATGCCGGCCTGGGGTGAAGTGCTGGGCGAGGACGGCGTGAAAAACGTCGCGGCCTATGTGCGCCATGAATTGGCGGGCCTGCCGTTGCCGGCGGACAGCACGGCGGACGTCGCGGCCGGCCAGGCCGCGTTCAACACCACCTGTGTGGCGTGCCACGGCCCGCAAGGCCATGGCATGGAAGCCATGGGTGCACCGAACCTGACGCAGCCCGGCGGCTTCATATACGGCACCAGCCTCGCGCAGTTGCAGCAGACCATTCGCCACGGCCGCCAGGGCCAGATGCCCGCACAGGAAGTGCTGCAAGGCAATGACAAGGTGCACCTGCTGGCCGCGTACGTTTACAGCCTGTCCCATAACGCCGATGGCACAACCCCAGACAGCCAACCCGAGTAAACCCGCCCGACCCAAAAGCCGCGCCTGATTCAGGTGCGGCTTTTTTTGCGACCCATTGTCGCACCCTTGCGATCAGCGACTTTCCCCTCCTGCCATTCGGGTCTACGCTTGTTTCCACAGTGGACTGGCATTGGCCGGTCGACGGCCGACTTGCACTCGATGGGTTGAAACATTTCTGCTCGATGACAGGCGCAAAGGCTGGTACTTACCGGCTGTCGTGCCACTGACCATTCGTCACCCGGGCCGCTTGTTTACACACACCTAGTTACAAGTACCTTCGACCCCTTTAAAATCCTGTCCAAGTCGTCAGCTTTTAACCCTGAATTTTGTCCTTACGCCAAACATGGAAAGGGCGCAGAATCTGGTGTGGAACGCATTGACGCAGGTCACCTTGCGTTGCAATGGAATCTTGCTTTCTCCATACTTGCGACCGATTTTTACCCTATAAAAAAACTAAACCGTGGAACCTTAGAATGAGCACAGCAATCAGTCCGACTGCTTATAACTATAAGGTAGTCCGCCAGTTCGCCATCATGACGGTGGTCTGGGGGATCCTTGGCATGGGGCTCGGCGTTTTCATTGCCTCGCAACTGGTTTGGCCTGAGTTGAATTTTGGCCTGCCATGGACGACATTTGGACGCCTGCGCCCGTTGCACACCAACCTGGTGATTTTCGCCTTCGGTGGCTGTGCACTGTTTGCCACTTCTTATTACGTCGTGCAGCGAACCTGCCAAACGCGACTGATTTCCGATGCATTGGCTGCCTTTACCTTCTGGGGCTGGCAAGCGGTCATCGTGGGCGCGATCATTACCCTGCCGCTGGGCTACACCACCACCAAGGAATACGCCGAGCTGGAATGGCCGATCGCCATTTTGCTGGCGATTGTCTGGGTGACCTACGCGGTGGTGTTCTTCGGCACCATCGTCAAGCGCAAGACCAAGCACATCTACGTCGGCAACTGGTTCTACGGGGCGTTTATCCTGGTGACGGCGATGCTGCACATCGTCAACCACGCCTCCTTGCCGGTGAGCTTCTTCAAGTCCTACTCGGCCTACGCCGGGGCGACGGACGCGATGATCCAGTGGTGGTACGGCCATAACGCCGTAGGCTTCTTCCTCACCACCGGCTTCCTGGGGATGATGTACTACTTCGTGCCGAAACAGGCCGAGCGTCCGATCTACTCCTATCGCCTGTCCATCGTGCACTTCTGGGCGCTGATCACCCTGTACATCTGGGCCGGTCCCCACCACCTGCACTACACCGCACTGCCGGACTGGGCCCAATCGTTGGGCATGGCCATGTCGATCATCCTGCTGGCCCCAAGCTGGGGCGGCATGATCAACGGCATGATGACCCTCTCGGGCGCCTGGCATAAATTGCGCACCGACCCGATCCTGCGCTTCCTCGTGGTCTCCCTGGCGTTCTACGGCATGTCGACCTTCGAAGGCCCGATGATGGCCATCAAGACCGTCAACTCGCTGTCCCACTACACCGACTGGACCATCGGCCACGTACACGCCGGCGCCCTCGGTTGGGTAGCGATGATTTCCATCGGCGCGCTGTATCACATGATCCCGAAACTGTTCGGCCGGGCGCAGATGCACAGCGTCAGCCTGATCAACGCGCACTTCTGGCTGGCCACCATCGGCACCGTGCTGTACATCGCTTCGATGTGGGTCAACGGCATTACCCAGGGTTTGATGTGGCGTGCAATCAACGATGACGGCACCCTCACCTACTCCTTCGTCGAAGGGCTGCAAGCCAGCCACCCGGGTTACATCGTGCGCGCCCTGGGCGGTGCGATCTTTGCCAGCGGCATGCTGTTCATGGCCTACAACGTCTGGCGCACCGTGCGTGCTTCCGACCCTGTAGAAGCCGAAGCCGCTACCAAGATCGCCGTTGTGGGAGCTCACTGATGAAGCATGAAGTAGTCGAGAAGAATATCGGCCTGCTGGCCTTCTTCATGGTCATCGCCGTGAGTATCGGCGGCCTGACCCAGATCGTTCCGCTGTTTTTCCAGGACGTGACCAACAAGCCGGTGGAAGGCATGAAGCCGCGCACCGCCCTTGAACTGGAAGGCCGTGACGTCTTCATCGCCAACGGCTGTGTCGGCTGCCACTCGCAGATGATCCGTCCGTTCCGTGCCGAAACCGAACGCTACGGCCACTACTCGGTGGCCGGTGAAAGCGTGTGGGACCACCCGTTCCTGTGGGGTTCCAAACGCACCGGTCCGGACCTGGCCCGGGTGGGTGGGCGTTACTCCGATGACTGGCAGCGTGCGCACTTGTACAACCCGCGCAACGTGGTGCCCGAGTCGAAAATGCCGGCGTACCCGTTCCTCGTCGAAAACAAGCTCGACGGCAAGGACACCGCCAAGAAGATGGAAGTCTTGCGCACCCTGGGCGTGCCTTACACCGACGAAGACATCGCCGGCGCGGCAGCGGCCGTGAAGGGCAAGACCGAAATGGACGCACTGGTGGCCTACTTGCAAGGCCTTGGCACCATCATCAAAAGCAAACGGTGATCAGGATGGATATCGGGATGATTCGAGGCCTGGGCACCGTTGTCGTGATGGTGGCCTTTATCGGCCTGGCGTTGTGGGTGTTCAGCCCCAAGCGCAAGTCGGAGTTTGAAGACGCGACCTTGCTGCCCTTCGCGGATGATCCCGAAGCCATCAAGCACGTCGTAGAAGCGTCTAGGAGTAACAAAGAATGACTACGTTCTGGAGTCTGTACGTCACAGTCCTCAGTCTGGGTACCATTTTCGCCCTGACCTGGCTGCTGCTGTCGACCCGCAAGGGCCAGCGCGCCGAGCAAACCGATGAAACCGTTGGCCACTCGTTCGACGGCATCGAGGAGTACGACAACCCGCTGCCCAAATGGTGGTTCATGCTGTTCGTCGGCACCATCATCTTCGCCCTCGGTTACCTGGCGCTGTACCCCGGCCTGGGCAACTGGAAAGGCCTGCTGCCGGGCTACAACTACCTCGACAACGACAAGCAAACCCCGTTTGCCAACGGCCAGACCGGCTGGACCGGCGTGCACGAATGGGAAAAGGAAATGGCCAAGTCGGACGCCAAGTTCGGGCCGATTTTCGCCAAATTCGCCGCCATGCCCATTGAAGAGGTGGCCAAGGACCCGCAAGCCTTGAAGATGGGTGGGCGCCTGTTCGCCTCCAACTGCTCGGTGTGCCACGGTTCCGACGCCAAGGGTGCCTACGGCTTCCCCAACCTGACCGACGCCGACTGGCGCTGGGGCGGCGACCCGGCCACCATCAAGGAAACCATCATGAAAGGCCGCCACGCGGTGATGCCGGCCTGGGCCGAAGTCATTGGCGAGCAAGGCGTGGCCGACGTGGCCGGTTTTGTGGTGACCAACCTCGATGGCCGCAAACTGCCGGAAGGCGCCAAGGCAGACGTGGCCAACGGCGAGAAACTCTTCGCCGCCAACTGCGTGGCCTGCCACGGCCCGCAGGGTAAAGGCACGCCGGCAATGGGCGCACCTGACCTGACGCATCCGGGCGCGTTCATCTACGGTTCGAGCTTCGCGCAACTGCAGCAGACCATCCGTTACGGCCGCCAGGGCCAGATGCCTGCGCAGGAGCAGTTGCAGGGGAATGACAAGGTGCACTTGCTGGCGGCGTATGTTTACAGCCTGTCCCATGGGGACAAGGCGAAGGACGCCGAGTAAGGCAAAGTGCCCATAAAAAACGGCCCCGCCAGTGGAAATTGGCGGGGCCGTTTTGTTTTCACATCAAAAAATTCGTCATCCTCCAGCAACGTATCTACATTTGAGATTGATCAAGAAAACCGGAAGTAGTAACGTAACTACATTCGTACCCCATGAGGAGGCTAGCCCCCATGACCATCACCACCATTTCCAGCCGTGAATTCAATCAAGACACAAGCGGTGCCAAAAAAGCCGCCCGCCAAGGCCCGGTTTTCATCACTGATCGGGGCAAGCCTGCCCATGTGCTGCTAAGCATTGAGGACTACCAAAAGCTGACGGGCCTCAATGCAGACATCGTTGACCTCTTGGTGATGCCAGACGCGGCAGATATCGAGTTCGAAACCGAGCGCGCCGTGATCATTCATCGACCCGTGGACCTCTCTTGATGTATCTACTCGACACCAATGTCATCTCTGAACTGCGTAAACCCCAGGCCGATGCCAACGTCGTCGCCTGGGCCAAAAGCGTCATCGCACCACGGATGTATATTTCAGCCATTACCCTCAAAGAGTTGGAAACAGGCGTCCTGCGGATGGAGCGTCGTGATCCTGCTCAGGGGAAGATTTTACGTACCTGGCTCAAGCGCCATGTGATGCCAGCGTTTGATGCCAGAATCCTGCCGATTGATGCAGCAGTGGCGTTGCGCTGTGCCAGTTTGCATGTGCCAGACCAAGCCAACGAAAGTGACGCGCTAATCGCTGCAACCGCTCTGGTGCATGGACTGACCGTCGTCACACGCAACGTCAGCGATTTTCAATCCAGCGGCGTCGCGCTGATCAATCCATGGGACAAATGACCGGTAAGGCTGCAAAAACCGTCCATACTTCACAAGTCAATTGATCCAGATCACGTACACCATCAATTGATTTCCCCCAACGCGACCAAAGGTCGCACCCGTTGAGGGGGATCAGGGGCGTATCATTGCGCCACTGCAACACCCCCAATTTGACCCCGGTTGGCACGTACTGGCCGAGGCAAATCTCCACCGCCGTGGGATGCAATGATGAGCGACCAGATACCGGTACAGAACGTTACCCCGCCTGCCAAAAACTCGAACAACACCGTCGATCTCTACGCGTCCCGGGAGAAAATCTACACCCGCGCTTTCACCGGTTTGTTCCGCAATTTGCGGATGCTCGGGGGGGCCGGTTTGTTCCTCCTGTACTTCGGCACGGTGTGGCTGAACTGGGGTGGCCACCAGGCCGTCTGGTGGAACCTGCCGGAGCGTAAGTTCTTCATTTTTGGCGCGACCTTCTGGCCCCAGGATTTCATCCTGCTGTCGGGCATCCTGATCGTGGCAGCGTTTGGCCTGTTCTTCATTACGGTGTACGCCGGCCGCGTCTGGTGCGGTTACACCTGCCCGCAAAGCGTATGGACATGGATTTTCATGTGGTGCGAAAAGGTCACCGAAGGCGACCGTAACCAACGCATCAAGCTGGACAAGGCGCCGATGAGCGCCAACAAGTTCCTGCGCAAATTCAGCAAACACAGCCTGTGGCTGATCATCGGTTTTGTCACCGGCATGACCTTCGTCGGCTACTTCTCGCCGATCCGTGAACTGGTGTTCGACTTCTTCACCGGCCAGGCCGATGGCTGGTCGTATTTCTGGGTCGGTTTCTTCACCCTCGCCACCTACGGCAACGCCGGCTGGCTGCGGGAGCAAGTGTGCATCTACATGTGCCCCTATGCGCGCTTCCAGAGCGTGATGTTCGACAAGGACACCCTGATCGTTTCCTACGACCCGCGCCGTGGTGAAGCCCGTGGCCCGCGCAAAAAAGGCATCGACTACAAGGCCGAGGGCCTGGGAGATTGCATCGACTGCACGATGTGCGTGCAGGTGTGCCCCACCGGCATCGACATCCGCGACGGCCTGCAAATCGAATGCATCGGCTGCGCGGCCTGCATCGATGCCTGCGACAACATCATGGACAAGATGGAATACCCCCGCGGCCTGATCAGCTACACCACCGAGCACAACCTGTCGGGGCAGAAAACCCAGAAGCTGCGCCCGCGCCTCATCGGTTATGCCCTGGTGCTGCTGGCGATGATCAGCCTGTTGGCCGGCGCATTCTTCATGCGTTCGCTGGTGGGTTTCGACGTCAGCAAGGACCGTGTGCTGTACCGCGAAAACGCCGAAGGCCGGATCGAAAACGTCTACAGCCTGAAGATCATGAACAAGGACCAGCGCGACCACACTTACGTGCTCGATGCCTCGGGCCTGCCGGACCTCAAACTGCAAGGCCGGCGCGAGATCAAGGTGGCGGCCGGGGAAATCTTCAGCATGCCGGTGGAGCTGTCGAGCGCACCGGAACAACTGCCGTCGAGCACCAACGAGGTGAAATTCATCCTCAGGGATGCCGATGACGACAGCGTCCGCATTGAAGCCAAGAGCCGATTCATCGGCCCACAAGTCCGCTAAACAACAAGCCGTTAACAAGAGAGCAGAACAATGCCCGCAGCTACTGCCGCAAGCCCCTGGTACAAGCACCTCTGGCCCTGGATCATCATTGGGATCCTGACCTGCTCGGTGACGTTGACCTTGTCCATGGTGACCATCGCGGTGAATAACCCCGACAACCTGGTCAACGACAACTACTACGAGGCCGGCAAAGGCATCAACCGCTCCCTCGACCGCGAACTGCTGGCCCAGACCCTGCAACTGCGCGCCAAGGTGCACCTGGATGAGCTGACCGGCGAAGTGGAACTGCACCTGACCGGTAACAGCGGGCCCGGCACCCTGGAACTGAACCTGATTTCACCGACCCAGCCGGAGAAGGACCGCAAGATCATCCTGACCCGCAGCGACAGCGAACCCGGCCGCTACATCGGCCAGGTGACCGACAAGGTCGAAGGCCGCCGCTTCGTCGAATTGCTGGGGGTGGAAGGCGACCGGACCTGGCGCATGTTTGAAGAGGAACAGGTCAGCCATGACAAGGACTTGCTGCTGGGCGACGAGCCGCTGCAGGGTGCTGAAGACCTGAAAAAATAGCACCGTACCTGTTCGATCATTCCCACGCTCTGCGTGGGAATGCAGCCCGTGACGCTCCGCGTCACAAGAGCGGACGCGGAGCGTCCAGCGAGGCGTTCCCACGCAGAGCGTGGGAACGATCATCGGAACTGAGCCATGACCACCCCAACCCCTTGCTACCACTGTGCCCTGCCCGTTCCGCCCGGCAGCCGGTTCACCGCCGTGATCCTCGGCGAGTCCCGCGAGCTGTGCTGCCCGGGCTGCCAGGCGGTGGCCGAGGCGATTGTCGCCGGCGGCCTGGAAAGCTACTACCAGCACCGCAGCGAAGCCTCGGCCAACCCCGAGGCGTTGCCGGTGCAACTGGTGGACGAACTGGCGCTGTATGACCGTGCCGATGTACAAAAACCCTTCGTACGCCACGACGGTGACTTGTCGGAAGCCACCCTGTTGATGGAAGGCATCAGCTGCGCCGCCTGTGGCTGGCTGATCGAAAAACACCTGCGCAGCCTGCCCGCCGTGGCCGAGGCCCGCCTGAACCTGTCCAACCACCGCCTGCATGTGCGCTGGGCCGATGGGCAATTGCCCCTGAGCCAACTGCTCGGCGAGTTGCGCCATATCGGCTACGCCGCCCACCCGTATCAAGCCGACCGCGCCGCCGAACAACTGGCCAGCGAAAACCGCCGGGCCTTGCGCCAACTGGGAGTGGCCGGGCTGCTGTGGTTCCAGGCGATGATGGCGACGATGGCCACCTGGCCTGAATTCAATATCGACCTGAGCCCGGAACTGCACGTGATCCTGCGCTGGGTCGCGATGTTTCTCACAACACCGATCGTGTTCTACAGCTGCGCGCCGTTCTTCAAAGGCGCGATGCGCGACCTGCGTACTCGTCACCTGACCATGGATGTCTCGGTATCCCTGGCGATCGGGGGTGCCTACCTGGCCGGAATCTGGACCGCCATCACCGGCACCGGCGAGCTGTATTTCGATGCGGTCGGCATGTTTGCCCTGTTCCTGCTGGCCGGGCGTTACCTGGAGCGCCGCGCCCGGGAACGCACGGCGGCGGCCACCGCGCAGTTGGTCAACCTGCTGCCGGCCTCGTGCCTGCGCATGAGTGCCGATGGCCAGAGTGAACGCATCCTGCTCCGCGAGTTGGCCTTGGGTGATCGGGTGCTGGTGCATCCGGGCGCGGTGCTACCGGCCGACGGCGTCATCCTCGACGGGCAGTCGAGCATCGACGAGTCCCTGCTGACCGGCGAGTACCTGCCGCAACCGCGACGCGTCGGCGACGCCGTCACCGCCGGCACACTCAACGTCGATGGCGCGCTGACCGTCGAAGTTCGCGCCCTGGGCCACGACACGCGCCTGTCGGCCATCGTGCGCCTGCTGGAGCGGGCCCAGGCGGAAAAACCCCGGCTGGCAGAAATCGCCGACCGCGCCGCCCAATGGTTCCTGCTGTGCTCGCTGATCGCGGCGGCGGTGATCGGCCTGGTGTGGTGGGAGCTGGATTCGTCACGGGCGTTCTGGATCGTCCTGGCGATGCTGGTTGCGACCTGCCCTTGCGCCCTGTCCCTGGCCACACCCACCGCCCTGACGGCGGCGACTGGCACCTTGCACAAACTCGGCCTGCTGCTGACCCGAGGCCACGTACTGGAAGGCCTGAACCAGATCGACACGGTGATTTTCGACAAGACCGGCACCCTCACCGAAGGTCGCCTGGCCTTGCGTGCTATCCGTCCGTTGAACGTGCTGGGCAGCGACGAATGCCTGAGCCTTGCCGCCGCGCTGGAGCAACGCTCGGAACATCCGATTGCCCGCGCATTCGGCCGTGCACCACTGGCGGCAGACGAAGTGCTCAGCACGCCGGGCCTGGGGCTGGAAGGCACGGTTGGCAAACGCCGGTTGCGCATCGGCCAGCCGGGGTTTGTCTGCGAACTGAGCGGCTGTGCCCTCCCCGCCTCGCCGAAGGAAGCCGGCCAATGGCTGCTGCTGGGCGATACCGAGGGCGCCCTGGCCTGGTTTGTCCTGGACGATCGCCTACGCAGCGACGCCCCCGCCTTGCTCGCCGCCTGCAAGGCTCGCGGCTGGCGCACCTTGCTGCTGTCGGGAGACAGTTCGCCGATGGTCGCCAGCGTCGCCGCTGAATTGGGTATCGACGAAGCCCACGGCGGCCTGCGCCCCGACGACAAGCTGCACAAGCTGCAACAGCTGCACAAGGAAGGCCGCAAGGTGCTGATGCTCGGTGACGGGGTCAACGACGTGCCGGTACTGGCCGCTGCCGATATCAGCGTGGCCATGGGCTCGGCCACCGACCTGGCCAAGACCAGCGCCGACGCGGTGCTGCTGTCGAACCGCCTCGACGCCCTGGTGCAAGCCTTTACCCTGGCCCGGCGCACCCGTCGGGTAATCATTGAAAACCTGCTGTGGGCCGGGCTGTACAATGGCCTGATGTTGCCATTTGCCGCCCTCGGCTGGATCACGCCCATCTGGGCCGCGATCGGCATGTCCCTCAGTTCGTTGACCGTGGTGCTCAACGCCCTGCGCCTGACTCGCCTGCCGAGCACGCCAGCCGCGAACGCCGCCCCCGTAACCCGTCCGTTGCCGGCGTGAGCCGCACGGGCATGGAGTGCAGATGCCAGCTCTTTACGTGATGATTCCGGCGGCGCTGTTGATCGTGGCCATCGCCATTTACATCTTCTTCTGGGCGGTGGACAGCGGCCAGTACGACGACCTCGACGGCCCCGCCCACAGCGTGCTGTTCGACGACCAGGACCCCAATCACCTGGCCGCCGTCGATGAAGCCAACGGCCCCGAGCAACCGCCCAAGCCCAAAGACCCGCCCCATGCTTGAACTGGCCCCCCTGCTGGTCTCGGCGGTGATCCTCGGCCTGTTGGGCGGTGGCCATTGCCTGGGCATGTGCGGCGGCCTGATGGGCGCGCTGACCCTGGCGATTCCCAAGGAGCAACGCAGCCGCCGCTTTCGCCTGCTGCTGGCCTATAACCTCGGGCGCATCCTCAGCTACGCCACTGCCGGCCTGTTGATCGGCCTGGCGGGCTGGGCGGTGGCCAACAGCCCCGCGGCGATGTTCATGCGCATCCTCGCCGGGCTGTTGCTGATTTGCATGGGGTTGTACCTGGCCGGCTGGTGGAGCGGCCTGACCCGTATCGAAAGCCTCGGACGCGGCCTGTGGCGGCATATCCAGCCGGTTGCCAACCGTTTGCTGCCGGTGTCGAGCCTGCCCCGGGCATTGCTGCTGGGCGCGCTCTGGGGCTGGTTGCCGTGCGGGTTGGTGTACAGCACCCTGTTGTGGGCCGCCAGCCAGGGCAATGCGCTGGACAGTGCCGTGCTGATGCTCGCGTTCGGCCTCGGCACTTGGCCGGTGCTGCTGGCCACCGGGCTGGCCGCCGAACGTGTCACTGCACTGTTGCGCAAACGCAGCGTGCGCATGACCGGTGGCTTGCTGGTGATTGTGTTTGGTCTATGGACATTGCCCGGCCCCCATCAGCACTGGCTAATGGGCCATTAAAAGGCCATGTGGCATAGCGCCGCTCCCCGTTGATGCAAATCAAGATGGCCTCTGCGCCCACCCCCTAGACTCGGCCCACTAGCCTATCCGGGGGAACGCCCGCATGCTCGACGCCATTCGTTGGGACACTGATCTGATTCACCGCTACGACCTGGCGGGGCCGCGCTACACCTCGTACCCCACCGCCGTACAATTCGACAGCCAGGTCGGCACCTTCGACCTGCTCCACGCCCTGCGTGACAGTCGCAAGGCCGCACGGCCATTGTCGTTGTATGTGCATGTGCCGTTCTGCGCGAATATTTGCTACTACTGCGCCTGCAACAAGGTCATCACCAAGGACCGCGGGCGGGCCCAGGCCTACCTGCAACGCCTGGAGCAGGAAATCCAGCTGGTGGCCTGCCACCTCGACCCCAGGCAGCCGGTAGAACAGCTGCATTTTGGCGGCGGCACCCCGACCTTTCTCAGCCACGACGAATTACGCCAGGTCATGGGCCGACTGCGCCAGCACTTCAACCTGCTGGACGATGAATCCGGCGACTACGGGATTGAAATCGACCCACGGGAAGCCGACTGGGCGACCATGGGCCTGCTGCGGGAGCTGGGGTTCAACCGCGTCAGTATCGGCGTGCAGGACCTGGACCCCGACGTGCAGCGCGCGGTGAACCGCCTGCAAAGCCTGGAAGAGACCCGCGCGGTGATCGACGCCGCCCGCACCCTGCAATTTCGCTCGATCAATATCGACCTGATCTACGGCCTGCCCAAGCAGACACCGTTGAATTTCGCCCGCACCGTGCAGGAAGTCATCAGCCTGCAACCCGACCGGCTCTCAGTGTTCAACTATGCGCACCTGCCGGAGCGGTTCATGCCCCAGCGGCGGATCGACAGTGCAGACCTTCCGAACCCGGCCGAAAAGCTGCTGATGCTGCACACCACCATCGAACAGTTGACCCAGGCCGGCTACCGCTACATCGGCATGGACCACTTCGCCCTGCCCGATGATGAACTGGCCATCGCCCAGGAAGAAGGCACCCTGCAACGCAACTTCCAGGGCTACACCACTCATGGGCATTGCGACTTGATCGGGCTAGGAGTGTCGGCGATCAGCCAGATTGGCGACCTGTACTGCCAGAACAGCAGCGACCTGAACCACTACCAGAACGCCCTCGCCGGCGCGCAGTTGGCCACCAGCCGTGGCGTGTTGTGCACCACGGATGACCGGTTGCGGCGGGAGGTGATTCAGCAGTTGATCTGCAATTTCAGCCTGGTATTCGAGAAGATCGAACAGGCCTTCAACATCGATTTTCGCGGCTATTTCGACGAACTTTGGCCACAACTTGCATCGATGGCCGAGGACGGGCTGATTGAACTCAACCCGCAGGGCATCCGCGTATTGCCGGCCGGCCGCCTGCTGGTGCGGTCGGTGTGTATGGTGTTCGATGCCTATCTGGAGCACCAGAATCGGCAACGGTTTTCGCGGGTGATCTGACCCTGCACTACTTCGCCAGCAGGGCCATTGCTTCCAGCTGCGACTCAGGCGACTCGTCCTTCAAGGACTTGGTCAACTGCGACTGGGCGGTCATCAACCCGGACTGCAATGACGCCACATCACTCTGCAAGGAGGCCACCTTGGCCCGGCGAGCCTGGGGGCTCATGGAGGTGTCATTCATGGCGGCGGAGAGCTGAGCCATCTTCTCGGCGAGCTGCTTTCTCAGCTCACGAATCATTTTCAACAGCTGCTTGATGTTGTCTTTCAGGTTGCTGTCGTCGATATCCTGGTTGGGGTTGGTGCTGGCTTTGGAGGCTTTCAGCCCCGCCCCCGAAATGTCTACCACTAAACCCTGGGGCTTGGTGTGAGTGGCCGAATCGGTAGTAGACGCTTTGTCTTTATCGTCTACGGCAGCGTCTTTTTTCGCATCAGGCACGGTTAGCGAAGAAACAAGGGCAGGGTTGGTTGCGCCAATGGGTAGCATGATCTGAGCCTCCGGCTCTTGGAGTGACCCCCTTGTATCGGCCTCGATACAACTTCCTTTATACCGTTGCTGCTTTTTTGTACACGCTGGCCTGATCGGCTCCCAGTGCGTTACCCTTACGTCTTATGTGTGTTTTCCCACAAGGATTTAAGAAATGTCCGAGCCAGTTAAACTGCGCGCTCACAGCCAGGCTCATTGCAAGGATTGCAGCCTGGCCCCCCTCTGCCTGCCACTTTCGTTGAATCTGGAAGACATGGAAGCGCTGGACGAGATCGTTAAACGGGGTCGCCCGCTGAAAAAAGGCGAGTTTCTGTTTCGCCAGGGCGACAAGTTTGACTCCGTTTATGCAGTACGCTCGGGCGCGTTGAAAACCTTCAGCCTGAGTGATGGTGGCGAAGAGCAGATCACCGGTTTCCATCTGCCCAGCGAACTGGTCGGGCTGTCGGGCATGGACACCGAGATTCACCCGGTGTCGGCCCAGGCCCTGGAAACCACCTCGGTGTGTGAAATCCCGTTCGAACGCCTGGATGAATTGGCCCTGCAATTGCCGCAATTGCGCCGCCAACTGATGCGCGTGATGAGCCGGGAAATCCGCGACGACCAGCAGATGATGCTGTTGTTGTCGAAGAAAACCGCCGACGAGCGGATCGCCACGTTTCTGGTCAACCTCTCCGCGCGTTTCCGTGCCCGGGGTTTCTCGGCCAACCAGTTCCGCCTGAGCATGTCGCGCAACGAAATCGGCAACTACCTGGGCCTCGCGGTGGAAACCGTGTCCCGTGTATTCACCCGCTTCCAGCAGAACGAGTTGATTGCGGCCGAAGGCAAGGAAGTGCACATCCTCGACCCGATCCAGCTCTGTGCATTGGCTGGCGGTTCCCTCGACGGTTGATCCAGACGCCTGCGGCCGAGCCAATCGGCTGGGTCGCAGGTATACTTCGAGTCCGTTTTTCTCCCCAGGACTCTTCGACGATGGTCTTCGATTCGTTCGACATCAAATCCCTGATTCGCCCAGTCATCGACTTCCCCAAGCCTGGGGTGATCTTTCGCGACATCACGCCGCTGTTCCAGTCGCCCAAGGCCCTGCGCCTGGTGGCCGACACCTTTGTGCATCGCTACGTCGAAGCCGAGTTCACCCACATTGGTGCGATGGATGCCCGGGGCTTTCTGATCGGTTCGATCATTGCCTATCAGTTGAACAAACCACTGATCCTGTTCCGCAAGCAAGGCAAGTTGCCGGCTGACGTGTTGGCCGAGGGTTACCAGACCGAATACGGCGAAGCCTTCCTGGAAGTGCACGCCGACAGCCTGTGTGAAGGTGATTCGGTGCTGATGTTCGATGACCTGATCGCCACGGGCGGCACGCTGATTGCGGCGGCCAACCTGGCCCGGCGCATGGGGGCACGGATTTTCGAAGCGGCGGCGATCATTGACCTGCCGGAGCTGGGTGGGTCCCAGCGCCTGGAAGACATGGGCATTCCGACGTTCTGCCTGACGCAGTTTGCACTGACAGACCAATAAACCGGGATTCGTGTGGCGAGGGAGCTTGTGTGGCAGGGAGCTTGCTGTGGCAGGGAGCTTGCTGTGGCGAGGGAGCTTGCTGTGGCGAGGGAGCTTGCTCCCGCTGGAGTGCGCAGCGCTCCCAAAGATCTTGGGGCCGCTACGCAGCCCAGCGGGAGCAAGCTCCCTCGCCACAGCCCCCCCCGCCACAAAAGCGCTTTCTACAAGCCCATCTGCTTGCTGATGATTTCGTTCATCACTTCCCGAGTCCCGCCACCGATGGACAGGATGCGGTTGTCGCGATACAGCCGCTCCACCAGGTTGCCGCGCATATACCCCTGGCCGCCGAGGATCTGCACCGCGTCGTAGGTCACGCGGTCGGCGGTGTCGGTGGCGAGGTTCTTGGCCATGGAGATTTCCTTGATCACACTCTTGCCGGCGGCCATCTTGGCGGCCTGCCGGTAGGTGAACTCCCGGGAGACCTCCACCGCCGTGGCCATTTCCGCCAGGCGATGCTTGAGCACCTGGAATTTGCCGATGGGCTTGCCAAAGGCCTCGCGCTGCGCCGCCCATTTCAGGCTTTCCTCCAGGGCCATCTGTGCGGTCATGTTGGCCATCAAGGCCAGGGCCAGCCGCTCGCTCTGGAAGTTGCCCATGATGCAGGCGAAGCCCATGTGCTCGGCGCCAATCAGGTTTCCTGCCGGTACGCGGCAATCGTCGAAGAACAGTTCGGCGGTGTCCGACGCCCACCAGCCCATTTTCTTCAGCGGTGTACCGGTGGTGAAGCCGGGGGTGTCCTTTTCGATCAACAACAGGCTGATACCGCCAAACCCCGGCCCGCCGGTGCGCACCGCGACGGTGTAGAAGTCGGCGCGCTGGCCGCTGGTGATAAAGGTTTTGCTGCCGCTGACGCGGTAATGGTCGCCATCGCGCACGGCGCGGGTTTGCAGATTGGCAACGTCGGAGCCACCACCGGGCTCGGTGACGGCCAGGGCGGCGATCTTCTCGCCCGACAACACCAACGGCGCGACACGATCGCGCACCTCGGGCCGGGCCCATTTGACGATGGGCGGCAAGCCGATATCCAGCGACCCCAACCCCGCCACCACACCGCCGGAACCGCAGCGCATCAGCTCTTCGCTGGCGGCGACCTTGGCGAACAGGTCACCTTCGTGGCTGCCACCGAGGGCTTCGGGATAACCGATGCCCAGAATCCCCGCCGCACCGGCCTTGAGGTACAGCTCCCGAGGGAAGCTCTCGGCTTCTTCCCACTGCTCGATGCCCGGCAACATCTCGCGCTCGACGAAACGTCGCACGCTGTCGCGGACCAATTGGTGGCTGGGGTCGAAGTATTCCTGATAGGCAGACATCGGCAAGCTCCACGGGAAGGTGGAGCGAACTTACCAAGCGCTTGCTTGGTTATCAAGCAAGAAGAAAGACTCGTGAACGCCACAAAACAAATGTGGGAGCGGGCTTGCTCGCGAATGCGGTGTATCAGTCGCCACATGCATTGACTGAAGCACCGCATTCGCGAGCAAGCCCGCTCCCACATTTTTGTCCTGCGGTGTTTGTTACAGGGCGATCGGCTTACGCCCGGCAAACGAATGCGCCAAGGTTCCGCCATCCACCAGTTCCAACTCGCCACCCAGCGGTACGCCGTGGGCGATACGCGATGTGATCAGGCCTTTGTTGGTCAGCAACTGCGCAATGTAATGGGCTGTCGCTTCGCCTTCTACCGTAGGGTTGGTGGCCAGGATCACCTCGACAAAGGTGCCCTGCTCCTCGATCCGCGTCACCAGTTGCGGAATACCGATGGCCTCCGGCCCCAACCCGTCCAGCGGCGACAGATGGCCCTTGAGCACAAAGTAGCGCCCCCGGTAACCGGTCTGCTCCACCGCGTACACGTCCATCGGCCCTTCGACCACGCACAGCAGCGTGTCGTCGCGACGAGGGTCGGCGCATTGCGGGCAGAGTTCTTCCTCGGTCAGGGTGCGGCACTGGCGACAGTGGCCTACCCCTTCCATGGCCTGGCTCAAGGCCAGGGCCAGCCGGGAGCCACCGCTGCGATCGCGCTCGAGCAATTGCAGCGCCATGCGCTGGGCGGTTTTCTGACCCACGCCCGGCAAAGTGCGCAGTGCGTCGATCAGTTGACGAATCAGGGGGCTGAAGCTCATGGGGAAAGGTCCGACAAAACAACGAGACGCGGTTTATACCCGCGCCCCGGATTAGCGTCAAATGGTCAATCTTGTGCGACGCGCACCACCAACTTGCCGAAGTTGCGCCCTTCCAGCAAACCGATAAAGGCTTCAGGCGCCTGCTCCAGGCCTTCCACCACGTCCTCGCGGAATTTGATCTTGCCGTCCCGCACCCACGGCGCCATGGCACTGAGGAATTCCGGCTGGCGGTCGCCGTAGTCGTCGAACACGATAAAACCCTGGATCCGTACACGCTTGGTCAGCAAGGTGCGTTGCAGCGCGGGCAGCCGGTCGGGACCGCTGGGGGCTTCGTGGGCGTTGTAGCCGGCGATCAGGCCGCACAGGGGAATGCGTGCCTTGGCGTTGAGCAGCGGTACAACCGCGTCGAAGACCTTGCCGCCGACGTTTTCAAAGTAGATGTCGATACCCTTGGGGCAGGCTTGGGCGAGTTGCTCGGCAAAGTTGTCGCTCTTGTGATCGACACAGGCATCAAAACCCAGTTCGTCCACCACATAGCGGCACTTGTCGGCGCCACCGGCCACGCCGACCACCCGCAGGCCCTTGATCTTCGCCACCTGGCCGACCACCGAGCCCACCGCACCGGAAGCGGCCGCCACCACCAGGGTTTCCCCGGACTGGGGTTGACCGATGTCCATGAGGCCCATGTAGGCGGTCATGCCAGGCATGCCCAACACACCCAAGGCCATGGACGGGCTGGCCAGGCCCTTGGGCACCGGGATCAGGTTGCGGCCATCGGAAATGCTGTGGCTCTGCCAGCCGGTGGAACCGACCACCAGGTCACCCACTTCGAACTTGGGATGACGGGACTGTTCGATACGGCTGACAGCGCCGCCGGTCATCACCTCGTCGATTTCCACCGGCGCGGCGTAGGACGGTGCATCACTCATGCGCCCGCGCATGTAGGGGTCCAGGGACAGGTAGAGGGTTTTCAGCAGGACCTGGCCGTCGGCCAATTCCGGCAGCGCCACGCGCTCCAGGCGAAAATTTTCCGGCACCGGGGCGCCGTGGGGGCGTGAGACCAGCACGATGCGCTGGTTGAGGGTCAATGACTCGGTCATCAGCGAGGCTCCTTCTATCGGTGATTGAATTCAACGGTATAGGGTGCAGACAGCATTCAAGCGTTACGCGTTCGATCAGCTTACCCCCAAAAAAAATGCCAGGCACGGGGCCTGGCATTTTCGCTGAAGCGCTTGCCGATCAGAACGGCAGCTTCATACCCGGTGGCAATTGCATGCCAGCGGTCACGCCAGACATTTTGTCCTGGCTGTTGGCTTCGATCTTGCGCACGGCGTCGTTGACGGCCGCGGCAAACAGCGCCTCGAGCATTTCCAGGTCATCTTCGCCCACGCCAGGCAATACGCTTGGGTCGATGCTCACGCGCTTGATGTCGTGACGACCGGTCATCACCACGCTGACCATATCGCCACCGGCTTTACCGGTGACTTCGGCGTTGGCCAGTTCTTCCTGCATCTTGGCCATCTTTTCCTGCATCTGCTGCGCCTGCTTCATCAGGCCGGCCATGCCACCTTTCATCATGGGAATCACCTCAAAAGTACGTGGATCAATTATTGGCCCCGGCTTATGTCGCCTGGGGAACCGGGGCTTCTACAGGTTCAATAGTATCGTGACGCACCACCGCGCCAAACTGCTGCATCATCTGCTGGATGAGCGGATCACCCTGGATCGACTCTTCAGCCTCGCGCTGGCGGTTGACCCGGCGACGGGACGCCGCCTGGGCCGGGGTTTCCTGTTCGGGCTTGATCAGCTCGATGCTGATGGTCAGCGTGCGTCCGTGGAACTGGTTCAGGGCGTCGTTGAGCCGACGCTGCTGGGTCGCGTTGAACAGGGCGCTGTGGGCCGGGTCCAGGTGCAGCAACCAATGGTCGCCCTCCACCGCAATCAGCGTGCAGTTGGCGGCGATGCTGCCGGTCATGCCGGAAATCGGCAGTTTCGGGAACAGCTCGAGCCATTGCAGGGCCAGGCCGGTGGCCGGCATGGCTGCCGGTTCTGGCTCGGGCTCCGGGGCCGGCTCGGCGGTGTGTTCGCTGGCCAGGTCGTCCAGGTAGCTGTAGGCCGAGTCCATGTCCGGCTCGATGTAGTCTTCGTCCAGCGGCGGCTCGTCGTCGAGGTCGGTGCCCGGAGTCGCAGCATCCACTTGGGCGACAGTCGGCTCCGGCACCGGGGCCGACACCCACTCGGGTGCATCCGGCACCACGCTGTCGGGGGTTGGCGACGGCATCGGCGTCAATTCGGGCTGCTCGGCCGCGGTTTCCAGTACCGGCTCGACGGCAGGCTGCAGTTCCACCTCGGCTTCTACCGGGTCATTCCACGGCAGATCGACCTCGGGCACGGGCGCAGGCTCGATAACCGGCTCAGGCACGACCACAGGCGCCACAGCGTCGGCGACAACGGGCGCAGGCGCCGGTGCAACGGGCGCAGGCGGCGCAACCACTGGCGCGACAACAGCCGGGCCAGCCACTGGTTTGGCGGAATCAACTGTGGCCTGGCTGATCCCCACTGGCTTTAGCGGCTGTCTCGGCGCATCCGCCGTGTCGGCGGGCCTGAAGGCCAGCATCCGCAGCAGGACCATTTCGAAGCCGCCCCGCGGGTCGGGGGCCAACGGCAAGTCACGTCGGCCAATCAGGCCCATCTGGTAGTAGAACTGCACATCTTCGGCCGGCAACGCCTGGGCCAGGGCCAACACGCGGTCGCGGTCACCATGGCCGTTATCGACACCCTCCGGCAGGGCCTGGGCGATGGCGACGCGGTGCAGCACATTAAGGATTTCCGAGAGCACGCCATTCCAGTCCGGGCCTTGCTCGGACAGGTGACGCACAGCCTCCAGCAACGCCTTGGCGTCGCCTTCGATCAGTGCATGCAGCACATCGAACACCTGGCCGTGGTCCAGGGTGCCGAGCATCGCCCGCACATCGGCGGCCATGACCTTGCCTTCACCAAAGGCAATGGCCTGGTCGGTGAGGCTCATGGCGTCGCGCATCGAGCCGTCGGCGGCACGACCCAGCAGCCACAGGGCGTCGTCTTCGAACGGCACGTTCTCGACGCCCAGCACGTGGGTCAAATGCTCGACTACCCGTTCCGGGGTCATGTTTTTCAGGGAGAACTGCAGGCACCGCGACAAGATCGTTGCAGGAAGTTTCTGCGGGTCGGTGGTGGCCAGGATGAATTTGACGTAGGGCGGCGGCTCTTCCAGGGTTTTCAACAGGGCGTTGAACGAGTGGCTGGACAGCATGTGCACTTCGTCGATCAGGTAGACCTTGAAGCGGCCACGGCTCGGCGCGTACTGCACGTTGTCGAGCAGCTCGCGGGTGTCTTCGACCTTGGTGCGGCTCGCGGCGTCGATCTCGATCAGGTCGACAAAGCGCCCTTCGTCGATTTCCCGGCACACCGAGCACGTACCGCACGGCGTCGAGGTGATGCCGGTTTCACAGTTCAGGCACTTGGCAATGATGCGGGCAATGGTGGTCTTGCCCACGCCGCGGGTACCGGTGAACAGGTAGGCGTGGTGCAGCCGCTGGCTGTCCAAGGCATTGATCAGAGCCTTGAGCACATGGGTCTGGCCGACCATTTCGCGGAACGAGCGCGGACGCCATTTACGTGCAAGAACCTGATAACTCATCGAAAACCGTCGCAACTGGGAAGCGGAAGCGGGTAATGCTAGCGGAGCAAGGGGGAAATTGCATCCGGCACGCTCGTCTAATCTGACTAAGCTGTTCCCACCAAGCCTATAAAAGGCTGAACCCGGAGAGTTTATGCGCGCAGTCCTGGGCGCCTTGTGGATGATTGCCACGGTCACCCTGGCGGCCCCCGCACCTCTGCGATTCTCCATTTCCGACAGCTGGACCATGCCCATGGTGCAACTCGACCAGGGCCAGCCCACCCAGGGCATTTTGTATGACCTGATGTTGAGCCTGGCCACTCAGGTCGGGCGCCCCGCCAAATTCCATGTATTGCCCCGTGCGCGCATCGACACCGCCATGGAACGCGGGGATGTGGACGTGCGCTGCTACGTGACACCGGCGTGGCTGAACAACCTGTCGGGCGACTACACCTGGAGCATCCCGCTGCTGGTGCAGCGCAATGTGCTGGTGACGGGCCATGGGCCGCCGCCATCGGTGGGCCTGGACAGCCTTGCGCCGCAGCACATTGGCACCGTACTCGGTTACAGCTACCCCACGCTGGAGCCACGGTTCGCCAGCGGCCAGCTCAGCCGCGATGACAGCCGCAGTGAGGAGCAGGTGCTGCAGAAGCTGGCAGCCGGACGCTTCAAGTATGCGGTGATCAATGAATGGATTCTCGACCGCTTCAATCAGCAATTACCGCCCACACAGCGCCTGCATACGGTGGCCGTGATCGAGGAGCAACGCCTGGGCTGTTACGTGCGTAACGATCCGCAGGTGCCAGGGCAACAGATTTTGCGCACATTGCTGCGAATGAAAATGTCCGGCGAGATTGATCAAATCATCCAGCTGTACACCGGAGACAGCGCGCCCTCCCCTTAAGATCACCTGATTTAACTGTGGCGAGGGAGCGTTCTGTGGCGAGGGAGCTTGCTCCCGCTGGAGTGCGCAGCGCTCCCAAAGATCTTGGGGCCGCTACGCAGCCCAGCGGGAGCAAGCTCCCTCTCCACAACAAGCTCCCTCACCACGGCAAGCGCCCTCGCAGCAAATATCACTCAAGCTTTTGCCACTGAGCCGGCGGCCTGAACCCTTCCACCCAACCTGGCACCTCCACCGCCGGCATCGGCCGGGCGATGAAATAGCCCTGGGCCACTTCGCAACCCATGCGTATCAACAACTGCCCGTGTTCCAGGGTTTCCAGGCCTTCGGCGATCACTTCGCGGCCAAACGCCCGGGCCAGGCCGATGACCGCCTTGGTCAGCGCCAGGTCATCCTTGTCATGCAGGATGTCGCGCACAAATGACTTGTCGATCTTGATGGTCTGGGTCGGCAGGCGCTTGAGGTAGCTCAGGGAGGAATAGCCGGTGCCAAAATCATCCAGGGAGAACTGCACGCCCAGGGCCTGGCAGGCTTCCAGGTGCCGGGTAACGCGCTGGATATTGTCGATGGCCACCGATTCGGCGATTTCCAGATCCAGCCGGTGCGGCTCGACCTCCGGTTGCTGTGCCAGCAAAGCCTGCAGCCGCTCGACAAAATCCTCGCGCTGGAAATGCCGCGCCGCGATATTCACGCTCACCGACCACCAGTGGCCCTGCACCTGCCACTGATGCATCTGCCCCAGCACCTGGGCAATCACCCATTCGCCGATGTCGACAATCAGGTCGGTTTGCTCGATCAGCGGCAAAAAATCCCCCGGTTTCACCAGGCCGCGCTCGGGGTGTTGCCAGCGTAACAACGCTTCGAACCCCACCACCGTGCCACAACGCAAATTGACCTTGGGCTGGTAATGCAGGCACAACTGACCCGCCGCCAGGGCCTGGCGAATCTGCTCCACGGTCTGGTGGCTGGCCTTGACCTCCTGCTCCAGGGACACATCAAACAACTGGTAACGGTTGCGCCCGCTCTGCTTGGCCACGTACATCGCCTGGTCGGCATGACGCAGCAGGGTATCGGCGTCCTCGTCGTCCAGGGGAAACAGGGTCACGCCGATGCTGGCGAACACGTTCAGCTCGGCCCCCTGGATCGAGTAGGGCTCGGAGATTGCCTTGAGGATGCGCAGCAAGGCGGCGTTCAACTCGTCGATATCACGCACGTAACGCAGGATCAGTACAAATTCGTCACCGGCCAGCCGCGCCACCACATCCTCGCCCCGAATGATCTCCCGCAGGCGCGTGGCCACCTCCACCAGCAACAGATCACCGCAGGCATGCCCGTAGCCATCGTTGACCGCTTTGAAGCCGTCCAGGTCGAGCATGCACAGCGCCAGCGGGATGTCTTCGCTGCGGGAGAATTCCAGGGACTGGTTGAGCAGTTCGGACAGGTAGGCGCGGTTGGGCAAGCCGGTCAGCACGTCGTGGCCGACCCGCCATTGCAAGGTGTGCAGCAGTTGGCGCTTTTCGCTGACATCAAAGCGGATCGACACGTACTTCTGTACCTGCCCGGTCTGCTCATCCAGCAGCGGCACCATGGTGCTGTCCACCCAATACAGGGTGCCATCCTTGGCGCGGTTGCAGATCTCGCCACGCCACACGCGGCCTTCGCCGAGGGCCTGCCACATGCCCTGGAAGAACGTCACAGGGTGCAACCCCGAGCTCAGGATCCGGTGGTTTTGCCCCAGCAACTCGTCGCGGCCGTAGCCGGACATGCCGCAGAACTGGTCATTGACGTAAGTGATGCAACCCGCGAGGTCCGTCTCGGAGAAAATGGCGGCTGCATCCACGGCCCTGCGGTATTTCTCGTCCATGAGTCAGGCTCACTGGCTGTGGACGTCAGTCGCGGAAATTAGCCGTTGCGGCTCCCCAAAAGTCTGTTCAACAGCGGTGACCGGCAAGTTGAGACGCACGTTAAAGCTCCATGGACAGCATTCGATCGCTCTCTGGACCACCGGGCAGGCAGGACAGGCGGCTTCGTATTTCCAGTCGGGCTGCGCCGTCGATCGGCTGGTTGGCCGCAAAGGGACGCAAACCCACGATTGTGCACAGCGATTCATCATCCATTCAGTGATGATCAACTAGGCTTTAATTCGGGTATCCGGCACGTGAGGCGCAATGATGCATGGCACTGACGAGCGACATTTGAGTCCCTGCCAAGCGTCCGTTTTGTGGGCACATTTATGAGAGCAAGGAGAAAGCAATGATTTCCTGTTTCATAAACCTGCCTTCTGAAACGAGACCACCAAATACTTGTCCTAGATGCCGATTCTACGAATTACATCACATTTTGCAAGAAAAGGTGATGGTACGTGCGGTTGTCTAATTTTAAGATTTATCGTTAAGTTCTTGATTCTAAATGGGAATTGAGCGATGCACATTTCAAGTTTGGGTCCGGCCATCAGACGTTACCGCAAGGTCGCAGGGCTTACTCAGGCTGAACTAGGTGAAAAAACCGGTTTTGACCCTAAAACCATCAGCCGCTTCGAAACCGGCACCTATACACCCAGCGTCGAGGCTCTGTTCTTGTTCGCAGAGGCGCTGGGAGTGAAGCTGAAAGTCTTTTTCGCAGATTTGGTCGACGAAGAGGAACAGCGCGCTTACCTGTTCGGTGTCATTCACAAAGCCACCCCGAAGGATCTGGGAAAGCTGATCGCAGCGGTAGACCAGGCCTTGTCCAAGCCTTAAAGCTCGTAACACACGTGCACGCAATAAAAAGAGCAGACAGCGAGACTGTCTGCTCTTTGCTGGATGACTCCTGACATGAACTGACAGGACAGCCCCTTAGACTAGGGACTGAGCCGCGCCATTGCTGCGCATTACCAGGGAGTCATCATGAATAGCCTTGCCCATTACTTTTTGTTGTACGTCGACAGCCCGGCCACCAGCGCCAACCTCTATAGCCGCCTGCTGGATAAACCGCCTGTGGAACTGGGGCCGACCTTTGCCCTGTTCGTCCTCGACAACGGCGTGAAACTCGGCCTGTGGTCCCGCCACACCGTGGAGCCCGCGGCCCAGGCCACGGTCGGCGGTGGCGAAGTGGGATTCTGCGTCGCGGATGTAGCAACGGTCGATGAACTGCAAGCGCGCTGGGCGGACCTGGGGCTGAGCATCATCCAGTCACCGGTCGAGGCGGACTTCGGCTACACCTTTGTCGCCCAAGACCCCGACGGTCACCGTCTGCGGGTGTTCAGCGTGAACCCGTAGTGGCTTGCGGCGCCAGCGCCCTTCCAGGCTGATGGCGCCGACACTGGCCAGCACGATCAGGCCACCCAGCACCACGCGCATCGACACCGCCTCCCCCAGCAGCGTGGCGGCCATCACCATCGCCACGGGCGGCACCAGGTACAACGCCACCGAGGCGCGGCTGACCTCGACATGTCGCAACACATAAGCCCAGGCCAGGTACGCCAGGGCACTGGGGAACACCCCGAGCAACAACACCGCGAGGTTGGCCTGGGTTGATGCCTGTGACACCGTCGCCGGCAACCCCGGCAAATAGACACACAGCAGCAAGGTGCCCGACCACACGGTGTAGCACACCGTGGTCAGCGGGCTGTAGCGCCGGGAATAGTGTTTCTGGATCGTGAAGTAAAGGCTCCACGAGAGCGCCGCCACCAGGATCATCAAGCCGCGGGGGTCGATCTCGCCCAGGCCATGTTCACCCCAGATCACCACCAGCACCCCGCTCAACCCCAGCAACACACACCCCCAGCGCCAGCCGGTGACCCGCTCCTTCAACCCGAAAAACGCCACCAACACCGTAAACAGTGGCACGGATTGCGCCAGCACACTGGACGCGGCAGCCGTGACAAATTGCTGCCCGAAGTTGATGGTCAGGTGGTGCAGGAAAATCCCGAAAAACCCCAACACCAACAGCCACGGCAGGTCTTGCAAACGCGGCCGCTCGATCTTCCCCACCAGCGCCACACCCGCCATCAACACCGACGCAATCAGAAACCGCCCCAGGGCCAACTGGCCCGGGCTGTAGCTGTGCAAGGCCAGATGAATGCCAATGGGCGAATACGCCCAACAGAGGATGACGCTGGCAGTGACTAGCGTAAGCTTTACAGGTGACGGGGCTTTCATGAACGGCGTCCAGCAGTGGGAATGCCATCAGTCTTGGCCCCGGCAAGACGCAGGACAATTAACCGTTTCTGACTTCTGTAATCACTGGAACTGAGCGATGGAACTGGCCCAACTGAAAATGGTGAAAGCCGTGGCGCAAACCGGCAGCGTGGCCCAGGCCGCCCTGCAATTGCACTGTGTGCCCTCCAACATCACCACGCGCATCAAGCAACTGGAAAGCGAGTTGGGCACCCCGCTGTTCATTCGTGCCGGGCGCGGGTTAGCCATCAGTGCCGCCGGAGAAGTGTTTCTCGACTACTGCGAGCGCATCCTGGCGCTGGTGGAAGAGTCCAAGCGCGCCGTCGACAGCAACGCCATTCCCCGCGGCAAACTGCGTATCGGCGCGGTGGAGTCCAGCGCCAGTGGCCGCCTGCCGCCGTTGTTGGCTGAATACCATCGACGTTATCCACAGGTGGAGTTGGAGTTGGTAACGGGCGCCTGGGCTCAACTACTTGATGACCTGCAACACCACCGCATCGATGCCGCGCTGGTGGCCGCCGGCGGCAAACGCCCGAAGCTCGAGCAAAGTGTGGTCTACAGCGAGCGCCTGGTGCTGATCACCAGTGCTTCCAGCGCGCCAATCGAGGATGCCCGTGACCTGGCCGGCCGCACGTTGCTGGTCTGGCCGCCCGGCTGCCCGTACCGCGCCGCCCTGGAAAACTGGCTCAAGCCCCACGACATCAAGCCGGCCATCGCC
Organism: Pseudomonas sp. IPO3778; assembly: GCF_013386825.1. Lineage (GTDB taxonomy): Bacteria > Pseudomonadota > Gammaproteobacteria > Pseudomonadales > Pseudomonadaceae > Aquipseudomonas. The sequence goes on along the minus strand of NZ_JACARC010000051.1, from coordinate 10,982 downwards.
AGCTATGCCAGTTGGGGCACGATCATTGGCTGCGTCAGCGCGGGGATTGGCGTGGCACTGGCGCCGGAAGGCATCCTGGCGCGCTACGAGCAGGCCAACCAATTGACGTCCTATCGTTTCGACGAATTGGCGGCGGTGGACAACCTGCTGTTCTGGCACAAGGACACCCAACGCCACCTGGCGCGGGACGCATTTGCAGGGCTGCTGCGGGAAACATTCGGCTAACCCGTTGCAACATGTTTCAGTTATCCTCCCGCGAAATTAATTCAAATTGTAAGGGACTACCATGAATTACTTCCGCTTGTTGCTGGCGGCGGCCGCCCTGAGCCTGCCTGTCGCACCCGCTGTTGCTGCCGCCAAGCCAGCACCTGTTGAAACTGCCGCCCCCGCCGAAGCCCCCGAAACCGCCGAACACTTTCTCGGTTCGCTCAAGCAGAAGACCGGCACGGTCACCCTGCCCGGCGACATCGCCACCCTCAAGCTCAACGACGAGTTCTACTACCTCGACCCCGCCGACACCGAGCGCCTGCTGACCGATGGCTGGGGCAACCCGCCGGGCCTCAAGACCCTGGGCATGATCGTGCCTAAAGCCGTCAGCCCCTTGTCGGAGCGCGGCTGGGGCGTGATCGTCAGCTACAAGGCTGACGGGCACATTTCTGACGAAGACGCCGCGAAAATCGACTACACCGAACTGCTCAAGCAAATGCAGGAAGAAGACGTCGAAGACAACAAGGCGCGCCAGAAACAGGGTTACGCAGGCCTGCACCTGCTGGGCTGGGCCGAGCCGCCGCACTACGACGACACCACCCACAAGATGTACTGGGCCCGTGAACTGAAAGCCGACGACGCCAAGCAGACCACCCTCAACTACAGCATCCGCGTGCTGGGCCGTGAAGGTGTGCTGGAGCTCAACGCCGTCGCCGGGATGTCAGATCTGGCCACCATCAAGCAGGAGTTGCCTAAGGTCCTGGCGTTTACCAACTTCACCGATGGCAACCTGTACACCGACTTCAACCCCAAGACTGACAAACTCGCGACCTACGGCCTCGCGGCACTCGTGGCCGGCGGGATCGCCGCCAAGGCCGGGTTGTTTGCCAAGATCGGCATCTTCCTGCTGGCAGCGAAGAAGTTCCTGGTCATAGGTGTAGTGGCGCTGCTCGCCGGTGTCCGCAAGCTGTTCAACCGCAACAAGGCCTGAATACTGAGAGCAGCAAGGCGGGACGCAGAGCGTCCCAGGCTGCATTCCCACGTAGAGCGAGGGAACGATCAAAAAGGCCGCGGCGTGCCTGGCACACCGAGGCGCGGGGAACCTCTTCAGCCTTTAGGGGCCAAGCTGGCGTACTGGTCCTGGCTGATCCAGCCCTTGGAAGAGCGACCTTCAGCATTGATGAACTCGACCTGGGCCCAGCCATCCTTGAAGGCCAGCACCGCGACCACATCGTCCTTGACCACGTAGGCACGATGACTGGCCTTGGCGTCCGGGGTCTTCTGCAGGAAGGCCTTGTCGGACGAAACGGTCACCAGGCCAATCCACTTTTTGGCGGCCGTCTGGGTCAAGTCCAGGCCGGTGGCAATTTCGGGCATCAACACACTGATGCAGCCGGGATGTTCGCGGCCCTTCTCCACAGTCAGCGTCACACCGTCCGACGACGCGGCAACAGTGCCCGGGTAGGTCGCATCCAGCCACGTGGATACCGACGCCTTCGCGCCATCGACCTGGCCCTGCAGGAAGAACGTGCACGTACGAGTCACGCCCTCGCCCATCGCTTCAGCATAAAAACCCTCCACCTGATGCGCAGGCGTCACGGCCAGCATCAGCCCTTCGTACGTGCCCGAATGCAACGTGGCGGCAAACGCAGGCGTTCCCACAACACAAATAAAAGAGGCAACCCACAACCGGGACAGGCAACGTTTGAACGGCATACTATTTTTTCCCTTCAAGTGCTTCGTAGGCTTTTTTGATGCGTTGGTCATAGTCGTCATAATCCTTGCCGTTATAGTTCAGCGCCATGGCGGCGTAATCCTTGTTCTTCATGGCCTTGACCCGTGCCGGGCTCTGGCTGCAAAAACCGAGGAAAGCCTTTAGTTGATGCCCGGCATTAATCTTCATGGCCACGACAAACTCAAACACCGTTTTATAACCGCATGCCGTGAGGTGGGAGCCCATTATCTGAAACATGCCCCAGGAGGCGGGCTTCAAGGCCGCTTCCTGTTCCAGTGCAAAGGCGGTGGCCATGGTCTCCCAGGCCTTGACCTGGTCCTTGTTATTGGCCTTCCACTGGGGGCCGGCCTTCTTCACGTAGGGGTACGACAACAGCGGGTGGGTCTGATCGTATTTATTCTTGGTGTACTTGCGAAAGTGATGTCCTTCAAAGGCAATCACCGGCAACTTGGCCGGCCCAAAGCCGGAGCGCCCGCCCGACTCCACCGTGGCGAAGGTTTTGATGATATTGACGGAGATACCCAAGAGCTAAACTCTTCCGGAGTAAGCCCTCTCACCGTTCTAGTGCTAATCCTGAACGTACGCGCCATCGCCAAGGCATCGGCCGTGAATCCTGTAGTGGAAACAGCCGTGACCACATCAAACCTAAATCCTTGTTTGCGTCCCATTAACTGCTGAACCCAGCTACTTGGGGCAGGCCCCTCCGAAGGACGGTCAGGGCACTCAATCAACCACTTGAGATTCAAAGAGCCGACACGTCCTTGAAGCACAATGTCGAACTCTCCTCCTCCGACCTCAGCACCACGTGTCCGAAGTTTTTGAACTACTTCAAATCCGTTGGGCACCAAGGTCGATTCGATCCAAGCGACCAAGTTTTTAAGGTGTTTTCCATCTGAAGACATTTCATCACCTCGGCGAACGCCGCTACGTCGAATTATCGTGCACTCGCCTACCCACTGGGCTTGTCCCCTAAGCTAGTTTTGGGGTGAGAAATTCGCGCGTGATTGAATGGTATGGCACGTAAATACATCCCCCCGGTGGGGGGAGGCGCCTGAAAACCTTCACTTTGGAGTTTTCACGGGTTTAGGAGCAGGTGGAGGGGCTTTGGGAGGCATGGCTGGTCTGCTACCCGCAACCATCACCGGGCTGACGCCATCAAACACGGGAACTCTATTTTTCTTATCGTCGCTCATGCAGGATCTCCTACTTTTGCGCTGGTTTGGGTGGAGCCTTCGGAGGCGCCGAGGGTCGAATTGATGTAGGCGCCGAAGGCTTGTTCACCCCGTTTGTCGCGGGGCTTTTAGGGGGGCTGGATATGCCTCTCTTTTCCATTTCATTTCCTCATCTATCTAAGGCTTTGGGCGGGCATGAGAAAGTACACAAGGGCGCTAGGCCATCGAACGGCGTATGACATTTCTGTGGGGCCCTACTCCATGAACTCAACCATCAGTACATCGGTATTGCAGATCAAGTAACTTTCAACGCCGACCACGTCAACCCATTGGTCATTCGCATCCACCCAAGAAGGCTGGGTGATTAAGAAGTGGCCATCTTTTGGAGAAGCCGGCCAAGCTGAAGGGTATCCAAACAGACGCCTTCCATCCAGCAACGTCAACACGATGTTCTTGCCCTCACGCCTTCTGAAAGTAAAGATCCATTCGGAGTTCGACGCCCTCGACGTAAGTCCCAACCAACGGGCAAATCTGTAGAAATGGTCGTGGTTTGAAGCATAGGCAAGGAGAAGGCCTATACCCACCGCCAGCCCTACTCCCCACGAGCTTTCTACCGTAGGGCTCCATGGCGAGAATATGGGGTACTTTTCCCCGACAAACTCCAGGGCTATGCGAACGCAAGCCACTAACAGGGTGATGATGCCAGTACCAACGAGCGCTTGAATCGTCCTTTCAAATTGGCCCGGCGTCTTCACGTCTGCCAACCAATAAAACATCATCGTCGTGATGAATCCCGGAATGAGCATTTGAACCAGCGGAATGATTTTGGTAGCTAAGTCTTCCATTGCAACTGCTCTTTAAACCATTGACCAGAAATTTACCCGACGAACCATTAAATTGCCATCACCTCGACGGCACCAAATTCATGTCGCAACATCCACAAGGATCTGCGGCCTGCGTGCAGCTATCAGCGCTCCCTTGGAGGCACTGAAGCGGTGCAACAAGCCAATGCCTATCACGCTCTACAGCGACTCCCAGCTTGTGGTCAAAGGGGCAAACTAATGGCTGCCCAACTGGAAAGCCAAGGGCTGGAAGAACAGTAACAAGAAGCCTGTTGAGCACCGCGAACTATGGGAGCAAATCGACCAGTTTATACAGCAACGGGAGGTGACGTTCATTTGGGTCGGAGGTCATACCGGCAACCCAGGCAACGAGGAAGCTGACACCCTGGCCTGCCGGGGAGCTAATGGCGAGCGCGTTTATGAACTGACTATGGCTAGCGCTCAAACGTAAGAAACAGAAAGGGTGGATGGCCGTGAGTGTCCACTCCGCTGTCGTTTTCCTCTCATCGGCCAACCAGTTGGCCTACAGCTTCACGGCCGACAGCGACTGAAGGAATTGGGCGATGTTCGCCTGTACCGATCTATTGAGCGATTCCTTGAGCCGAACCAGTCCGGAAAACGCGTATCCAGGTGGAACAGTCCCCTCCGTGTAGATTTCTTTTTCAAACAGAGTCTTCCCTGTACGGCGACTCACAACGGTGTAGCGCGCACGCGCGGGCGTGACCATGGTGATGCCTCCGGCCGGGGGATCTAGATGTTGACCTTGTCCGGGGCGTCGTCGCTGAACACCCCAGCCTTGTCTATCGCTTCCACCAGCGACTTCTCCCACAGGATGGGGAAACCTTCGCCGTAGGTTGGAATGTCGCCCTTGACTTCGCTGGGAAGGCCATAGGAAACCGAAACAGCCTTGAGTTCTACTGCTTGCTGGGTAGTGGCCCGCTGGACGCCTGGAACTGAGAAATTCGTCGGCGGCGCTGTGACGCAGCCAGTTAGTGTCGCTCCCAGTACGGCGAATAGTGTGATTCTCTTGAGCATATAGAAGTCCCTTTCATAGTGGCGCGGATGATACCGATACATTTCGGGCACGTCCTACATCAATGGGCATGGCACAGCCGACATAGAGCAGGTTCGCAAAAGCATTGACCTGGACCTCCCCGTGACCTCCTCCCTGGAGGTGCTGATTTACATGCAGCAACTTATGCGCCGTCTAAGATGAATTCAATCAGTAGCCATGTGACTCGCGGAATCCCTGATAATTGTGATACTCAATCCATTCCACCACATCGTAAGGAACGTAAAGCTGGTGCTTTGCGCGAGAGATTGCGATGTACACAGCACAGATCCTCTGATCGAACTCATAGGCATCCTTGAACTTCACGTTGGTGAGCAACTCGGGCGTCAGCAGAACTCGATTGAACTCCATCCCCCCCGCCTCTTCCGCCATCATCAACATGCAGCGTTTACCAGAGCGACCGACCATCCTGTTCAATCGGGTCAAATCAGCAACTTTAAAGCCTTTTTCCAGCTCGGCCTCCACCCATAGAAACGACTCATCGAACAGGTTGGCATCTCGCACATGCTTCCAGTCGGGCATATCGCTGAAGTACGGGTGCGGTCCCGTTTCACTGTACTCGGGATTATAGAAATCCGGCTTGAACAGTGCGATAGCAGTGCTCATGAAATGCCTAATATTGTCTTGTGCCTTTTTGTCCGACAAACTGAACGCGCAGTTGGAGTCGTGCAAATGAATGGCCCACTTTGCCGTATCCCAAGGGGACGCCGTCAGCACCACACAACCTTCAGGCGGCACGAAGCCTTCGGGGAACATTTCGATACCTACATCAGCATTACGAGCACCTTCGAAGGGGACCTTACTCTTCTGAGTATGTAGGAGTATCAAAGGATTGAGCAGCCGCTCGACATTGCGCCCTGAGCGCACGGAGTAGCTGACATTACTTTGCCGAACCTCACGCTTTCTTTGAACCTGCACACCGCCTGCTTGCTGGTATTCATCTCCCAGGGTTATCAGCACCTGACGCCCCCGCTCGATAATCTGCAATAGCGACTCGGGAACATCCTGACTTTCGTCAATGAGTACGTGTGTATAGCGAGCAGGCACCACGCAGCCCGCGAGGCTCGCCCGCTTTATCAATAGCAATGCCTCGAACCCGGTCTGGCTGCCCCAACCTGGGTTTGCCTCAAGGTAACCCCACAGCCGGCTCGAATACTCAAGAAGCACCTTGGCATCTAGGCTAGACAAGGGTTGCTTGAAATGAGGCAGATGCTTGGCCGACAGACTATGTCCCCTGGAGCGACAAAAGCGTTCTATCACCTTAAGGCAAACATCAACGGTCGCTTGCGAATCATGGCTATGAAAACCGAGGATATTCAGTTCCTGCGCCACCTTCTGCTTGCCGGGGATTCTGGCGGGCGTAGTTGCGGGTTGAGCCCTAGGAACATGCAGTAGCCTCTGCGCAAAGTTCCCGAACGTCCAACCTGCTTTCCTGTCACGCGTTCCTCCCATGCGCTCACAAAGGGCTTCTAGCTTTCCAGACGTGTGCGCCAGTAATAACGTTTTTTCTGGCCGCAGATACTCCATCAAGGCACCGAGCATGTGACTCTTGCCTATCCCCGCGTACCCCTGAACATGCAGGTCTTCGTCCAAATTTGCGCGAAAAATCCTGACCAACTTGTCTTGCGCAGCGCTCAGCCAACGCTCACGGTGTATGGGTGTAACCACCTGCTCGCTGAATGGGTCGTTGCTTCTACGATGGCGAACCTTGTACGCGACATCCCACTTACCATCTGGCAGCAGGTAATCCTTCGCCGATACTTCATCTCCTAGAAGAAAGCGCAAATTCAAGTCTTTGAGGGCGTTCAGACCGAAGTACAACTTCCGTGGATCGAACAACCGCTGCGCTTCTGATAACAACCCTGAAGACCCTGAATGTCGGGAGTCGACCGCCCATGCAATGAGTTTGGACAACACTGTCTCAGCCGCACCAGAATTGAGGTCTTTTTCTGCTGCCTGAGCCAGATTCTGGATGACCAACATCGCCGCCAGTTCCGGATCAGTCATGGCGTTAAGTGCACTTACACCCTGGATAGCCAACAAGCCAGCACAGGTTTCCTCCGTGATGGGCAAGAACACAGGGCCAGATAAATCAAAATGTTCCGGGAGCATAAAACCTCATAGACAAGAAAAAACAGGACGCATCACAAGATCAGTCCCGGTCATGGTCTTCGCTCATATCAGGGTCATCCTCTTCATCTTCCTCATCGGAATCCAGGGCCCAAGGTGCAAGACTCTCAACTCCACGCCTGACATTATTCTGAATGGGCAAAGCACTGCGGATGTCTTTGAGCCAGCCCAACTCAACCAACCTAGAGCGCACCAAAGAAATAGGCGCACCGAGGCTGATACTTAAATCCACGAGTAATTGTTGCGCGATGCAGATGTTGTCATGCTGGTGGTCAATATAGATGATCCCATGCCCGCGCCACTTGACGTCATGGTGCTTAAGCAGCGGAACCAAATGGTCAGCTAAGTTTTCGGCCGCCATCCATTGCCATTGCTCACCCTTTTCTTCGCTTGCGTCGGCCATTACTGGGCCCTCCCTTGAAATCGAGCCGGAAGCAATAAATAGCTATCCAGCGCGCCCGACACACCTACGAAGTCGACCCTATGCTCACCCATCAAAACAGCCCCCATTACATCGACCTGTCTTTGAAACCCGCTGGCAGTCATTTCGAACAGCCCATGCTCGTCCCATCAACACTATACGCCAAGTTCAAGGCCATCCCGTTCGACGGAATGTTCAACAAAAGTTGTAATCCCGGGTCGGCGCTCTGGAAGCTAGCCGATGACAGCAAGGGCACCTGTCATAACACACAAATGCATTTGCGCAGTAACCGACCCAAAGTGCTCTAGAACGACTCAAGGGTCACCAACTCAATTACAGGCGCCAATACGTCCGGCCTGAAGTCCTTCCCATAGCGACCAAATGTGATCCCGCCGGCCTGATGCCCCAACACGCCACCGACAAGTGCCTCAACTATCCCTTTTTGTTTGAGGTGGTCAGCCAAGGTATGGCGGAAGCTGTGAAAGTCCTTCTTGGAAGAGTCATCGCGGAAGCCTAACTGCTCACGTACCCGAGTAAACCACTTCGACGGCGCGGCACTGTAACCGTGCTTCTTATGGCAAGTCAGCTCCGGGAACACACGCTCGTTGCCCGCCTCTTTCACCTTCGTCACGTACTCTAGGAAACCCAATGCCAAAAGCTTGGAATGGATCGGCACAAGTCGCTCGGATGACGGCGTCTTTAGCTTCTGGTCCGGCCTCGTAGCCCGTATGTGGATGCAGGCAATACCGTCGATGGTCACCACGTCGTTAGTGTAAAGCTGGCACAGTTCGTTGAGCCTGGCCCCCGTATAGAGCCCCAGGACAGGGAGCCAGTATTGATTTGGTTTACCCCCATGGGCCGGCGCATACGTGGCTGTGTAAAACAAAGCCTTCAGGTCCTCGGCACTGAAAGCACTTCGTTCCTCGCTGACCTTGCGCCGAATACGCACACGCAGACCATCGAACGGATTGCGACTGCAATAGCCCTCCCTGACCGCGTACGAAAAGAAGGTCGTCAAGTTCTTCACGTAGTTGTTGAAGGTCGTCACGCTGATGGTCGTGGTCGCCTCCGCAATCGACTGTTCAAGGGGCTGGTCCGGCAACTGGTGCAAGCGCGGCGGAAGCTTCAGCGCCGTCTCCCGGAAAAGGTGGGCGTCCTTTCGGGTTATCTGGTCGATGGGCATGTCACCGATGATTCGGGTCAGCAGCACGGCTACCGCACGCTTGTCGTCTAGCGACTTGACCGCGACGCCTTCCCGGCGCTGCTGGACCAGTTGTTCGTCGACCACCGCAAGGAAGCCAAGCGATTGCTGTACCGACTCTTTTGCTATCACGGAAGGCGGGGCTGTGGGGGCCTGGAAGGTGACTGGGGGCGCTTCCCGCAAGACTTCAGGCGATGGCATGACGACGCCAAGCAACTGCTGCTGACGCAGCCACGACGCCCAACACGCAAGACGCTTGCCGCCTGCCTCCCAGGCACCACGCAGAAGCTCCACAGAGGGTCTACTCCCCTGGAACGCTTGCGTGAACAGCCCTTGGACCTGGGCCAGAATGTCACGCCCACGAATCAGCGCCTCCCGCTTGCAACGAGTTTGCAGGGAGCGACGAATTTTTTTTGGGGGAATAACGGGCGAATGACATCCGGCACCACGATTCGGAAGTAGTAGACCGAGTCGCGGGACAGCAAAAGGTAGGACGGGATGGTCGACACGGATGTATCACTCCTTGTACCATCGCGTGGCAAAGGGTGAAAAACCGTTAATAATCAATCACTTAGATGATTGGAGGCAACCCCACCAGCCACACCCCGGCACACAATGTTCCCGCTGTGGCTGCTGCCTTCCGGCTCTGACCAGGTTCACGGGTAATCGTTGCGGGGGGACCGATGGGGTCACCATAACGACGCTGGCCTCTCGGCAAGCCGCGCCATTGTACCGATCTCATCGGAAGTTACAACCGTTCACGCGGGATTAAAAACATCTGATGGTTCAAGTACTTGGCTGTAGGAGCAAGCTTGCTCGCGAAGACCGCAAAGACGCCGCGTTCATTCCACATAGGCACGTCATCGTTGACGACCCTCGCGAGCAAGCTTGCTCCTACAAAAGCACGACCTCATCCGCCCTGCCGCCCTCTTGCTGGATCACCAGGTGAATGAAGTGCAGCTTGGCAATCACCGCCGGCGGCAGGACGAACGGGTAGAAATCCGGCTGGCCCATGCTGCGGGACAGTTCGTTGAGCATGCCGGCCAGTTCGATCCACGCATTGACGAAGGACAGGAACTCCGCACCGCCAGGATGTTCAGGGTCATACAGTGTGCTGACGGGAAACGGCTGGTAATCCAGGTCCATCTCCCGGGCGCTCATGCCAAAGCCCAGGGCGGTGTCCACGGCGTCCATCATGTGCAGGTAATGCGCCCAGGTTTCCGCCCAGTCTTCCCACGGGTGCATGGTGGCGTAGGCGCTGACGCAGGTTTGCTGCCAGTCCGGGCGCGGGCCGTTCTGGTAGTGCTGCTCAAGGGCGTCGGCGTAGCTGGCGCGCTCGTCGCCAAACACTGCGCGGAACGGCTCCAGCCAATGGCTGTTGGCGATCAGGCGGTCCCAGTAGTAGTGGCCGACCTCATGGCGAAAATGGCCGAGCAAGGTGCGGTAAGGCTCGCGCATCTGTACGCGAATTTTCTCGCGGTGGGCGTCGTCGGCTTCCTTGATGTCGAGGGTGATCAGGCCATTGGCGTGGCCGGTGGTGGGCGCGTTGCCTTCCAGGTCGATGCCGACGAAATCGAAGGCCAGGCCGGTGTCGTCATCGACAGTCTTGGAGATGACCTGCAAGCCCAGGCTGATGAGTTGCGCCACCAGGCGACGCTTGGCGGTTTCCACCTTGCGCCAGCGGTCGGAGTTTTCGGGGATCGACAGGTCGGGAATGGTGCGGTTCAGGCTGCAGGCCACGCATAAGGTCTGGCCATTGTCGGCAGGCAGCAACCAGTTGCAGGCGGCGGGTGTGTCGAGGTTGGCGCAGCGGCGAAACGCGCCGGCTTGCGGGTCGGCGTCCAGCAGCCAGGTATCGGCGTACGGCCCGGGTTGCAGCGATGACAGGCGGCTCTGCTCCGGCTGATAGCCCAGCAGCGCCGAACAGGCCAGGCACTGGCTGTTGCGAAAGAACAGCGACTGCCCACAGCGGCACTGCCAGACCTTGCTGTTGCGCGAGGTCTCGGCCATGAACGGTGCGGCAATGCGCGAACTGAGTTGTTCGAAAAAGCGGTACATGGCGATCTCTCCCTGGGCTGCCCAAGACTAGATCATGGTTACGCGCTGATCGTTCCAGTTTTTTACGGGTGGCCTGTTACTTGTGGCGAGGGGCTATTGTGGCGAGGGGGCTTGTCCCCCGTTGGGGGGTGTCAGAAATTTTGT
>NZ_JACARC010000050.1 GCF_013386825.1 Pseudomonas sp. IPO3778 | reverse complement strand
GGGCATGCCGAGCCTAGGCGAGGCACCGAGTGGTGGGGCAAAGACCTTTTGGTTACTTTTGGGGCGTTTGCCAAAAGTGACCCGCTGTAAGAGCGGAACCCTAAGCCGCCGTTACCGCAGGAATGGATATGTACACAATCAAAACCGCCAGCCATTACCGCGACAACGGATACATACACAATCACCCCGCCGCCATCGAAGGCTCCAACTGCCGCTGAGCCAACCAAATCTCCTCCTGCAACCACCGCCCAAACACCTGCAACTGCGGCGTGTCCGTCTGCTCCGGCCGGGTCACCAGCCAATACGACTGATGCCCCTCCACATGCACATTCAACACCTGCGTCAACTGCCCACTGGCCAACTCCGAAGCAACCATATGCCAATCCGCAATGGTAATCCCCAACCCATCAATCGCCGCCCGAATCGCCAAATCCAGCAGGTCAAACTCATACCCCCCCTCGATATCAACCCCACTGATCCGCGCCGCATCCAGCCAATGCTTCCACGTCAAATACCGCTGATCCTCCCGCGCCAACACATGCAACAACGTCATGCGATTCAGATCAATCCCGTCACTCCACTCCCGGGCATACAACGAAGGCGCACACACCGCGATATGCCGCTCCTGAATCAACAACGAACTGTCCAACCCATCCCATTCCCCATCCCCAAACCGAATCGCACAGTCGAGGGTGCTGGTCTCCGCCAGGCTGTCCTGCAACCGCGTGGTGATGCTCAACTCCAACTCCGGATGCTGCTCACGCAAGCGCCCCAAGCGCGGCATCAACCAGCGGTTGGTAAACGTCGGCGGCGCATTGATATGCAGCCGATTGGCATGGGACTTCTGCTGAATACTGCGCACCGTCAGCTCGATCTTGTCGAACGACTGATGCAACGCCCGCAGCAGTACCCGCCCGGCGCTGGTCAATTCCAGGTGGTGGTGGCGCCGCTCCAGCAGGGCCTCGCCCAACTGTTCTTCCAACTGGCGCACCTGGCGGCTGACAGCGCTCTGGGTCACGTTCAACAGCTCGGCAGCCCGGGTAAAACTGCCGGTGCTGCCGGCGACTTCGAAAGCTTTAAGGGCGTTGAGACCGGGCATTTTGCGTTTCATGGACGACACTCGGGAGCAATGGGCAAGAAATAACATCCCACAATGACATGGGAAATCACCTGCACAACATACCTTTTTGTATTGGGTCAGCGGTAGCGCCCCGGGTGGGCGCAGAAATAATCGCCCCAGGCGCCGAAAATGTCGTTTATCGATGTATCCCGTCGCTCACGCATAAATAGCCTGCGTATAACGCATGCACACTAAGACAATTAATCATTGGTGACCGCCGGAGTTTAAACACTAGTCTGCCACGGCATTTCTTATAACTTCGCCCTTCTCTTTCACGATTAATTTTTCGAGCCATCGCCATGTCGACTGCACCCGTTTCATCCCGGCGAAGTATTGGCGTGCTGGCACTTGTATTTACCGCGTGCAATGCCACCACCCACGGTTTCAGTGTGTTCCTGTATTCAGCGTTGTTGCCGCAAATCCGCCTGGCATTCGAACTCAGTTACAGCCAGGCCGCGTTGATTGCTGCGCTGTTGCAGCTGTTTTACATGGGCGCCTCGATTGCCAGTGGCCTGGCCGCGGCGTGGATCAGCCCGCGCAATATGGTGCGCCTGACCATCGTCCTCAGCCCGGCCCTGCTGGCCCTGGCCGTCGCCACGCCTTGGGTGCTGCCGTTTGCCCTGTGCCTGGCGCTGGTGTCGGCGTGCGCGGTGTCAAACTGGAACGCGATTTCGGCCCTGGCTCAGGAAGTGATCCCCGCCACGCACCGCAGCCGGGTGCTGGGCCTGGCGTCGTCGGGCTCGGCGTTTGCGCTGTGTTTGAACGGGCTGTTGATCGCGCTGTTGCAGGGCTTGTCCCTGCGCCAGTTCTGGCTGATCTGCGCCGGCTTGACGCTGGTGGTCACCCTGCTGACGCTCTGGGCGTTGGCCCCGCTCAAGGAACCAGCGCCGCGCGAGACCAAAGCCCCCAAGCTGAGCCAGGTGCTGCGCCAATGGCTGAAGCTGTGTGTGGCGCAACCGGTGGCGACGCAGATCGTGTTGCTCAGCGCGTTTATCGGCGCCATCAGCGGGCCCTTTCTGAATTTCCTGTCGGCGTTCGTCAGCGAGCAGTTGCAGGCCAGTGCCTCCGTCACCGGCTCGATGTGGACGTTGATCGGGGTCGGCGGTGTGGCGGGCGGCTTGCTGCTGGGGACCCTGGCCGACCGCTGGGGCGCGTTGCGGGTGATGGCCCTGAGTATCGGCGCGTTTGGCCTCAGCATGCTCGGCTTGCTGGGGCACCCCAACCTGGTGCTGAGCTGGCTGGCCGCCGGGCTGTTTGCGCTGTTTTATTTCCCGTGCTGGGGGTTGATGGCCGCCTACGTCGGCGCCCGGCTCAACCCGGTGCAGAGCCTGCAAGTGGTGAGCCTGAGCATGGTCAGCTACGGCCTCGCCAGTGCCACCGGCAATGCGCTGTGCGGCTGGCTGCTGCAAGTCAGCGGTGAGTTTGCGGTGGTCCACGGCTGGATCGTGGCCTGGGTGCTGGCCAGCCTGTTATTGCTGAAGCGCATGGCCCATCGACAAACCGCTGAGGCGCTGGCTGCCCAGGTGCCCTGAGTGGCCCAAATGCCGACGCAGGATCTCCACCAGCGCGTCCACCTCCGGCACCTGGCAACCGGCTGAGCGCCAGAACATCAGGCGCGCCGGGGCAATCGGCGGGAAGCCCTGGCACTCGTCCAGAATCTGCCAGCCCGAGGGCACCAATCGGCGTGCCATGACCCCCACCGATAAGCCCTGCTCAATGGCGATCGCAATGCCCCGCGGGCTCTGGCTGGTGTACACCACCTGCCACGAGCGCCCGGACTGGGCCAGCGCCTGCACCGCATTCGCACGAAACGCGCAGCCCTCGGCGTACACCGCCAAGGGCACCGACTGACGCCCCACGCAGCTCCAACTGGGCGCGGCGACCCACACCAGCGGCTCGTCACACAGGTATTCCCCGGCCTGCAACCCGGCGTGTTCCACCCCCAGCACCAGGTCCAGTTCGCCCCGTTGCAAGCGCCCCACCAGGGCGGTGGACATCTCGCAGCACACGTCCGGCCGTACCTGGGCGAATTGCGCCTGGAAGTCCTTGAGCATCCCGCCCAGGCAATATTCGGCGTAGTCCTCGGGCATGCCGAGGTGGATGCACACTTGCTCGTTGGGCAATTGCGCGGCGCTGACGGCCTCGCTGTGCAGCTTGAGGATTTGCCGGGCGTAGATCAAAAACGTTTCGCCACCAGGGGTCAGGCCCACCGAGCGGCTGGTGCGGCGGATCAGCGGTGTGCCGACGATGTCTTCCAGGCGTTGCAGGCTCTGGCTGACGGTGGATTGGGTCTTGTGCAGGCGCTCGGCGGCGGCCGAGAAACCCTGGCACTCGATAATTGCCACAAACACTTTAAGCAGGGTGCCATCCAGTTCGCCCGACATAACTATCGCCCTCGCCGATGGATTCGATCACAACTTGTAATTTCCACTTTGCACCTCATTCGGCAACTATCGGTTCAGCCAAAAAACACCAACCGGAAGTTCCAGGAGTCTTGCATGAGCCTTCAACTTGCTGACGCTGAAGTGGGCGATATCAGCGACATTATTAATACCGAGCTGTACCCCATACATGATTCGGGCCATGTTCAATTACAGGCGCTGATCGAACATGCCCGGGCTGAGTTGGCCGAAGACGGTTGCTGCCTGCTGAAGAACTTCCTGCGCCCCGCAGCGCTCGAGCAGGCGCGCCTGGAAGGGTTGGCGCTGTCGGGCAAGACGTTTTTTTCGGTGCGCAAGGTCAACGCCTACTTCACCGAAGACGACACCTCCCTGCCCCAGGATGACCCGCGCCGCACGTTCATGGAGCGCACCAGCGGTTTTGTGACCCGCGACATGATCGCCCCGGACGCCATCATTCACCGGCTGTACGTGTCGCCGATGATGAAACGCTTTATCGGCGCCTGCCTCAACGAGCCGGAAATCTTCGAGTACGCCGACCCCTTTGCGGGGCTGGTGATCAACGTGATGCCCGACGGCACCGAGCAGCCCTGGCACTTCGATACCAACGAATTCATCGTCAGCATGATGACCCAGAAGCCCGAGGCCGGCGGCCTGTTCGAATACGCGCCGATGATTCGCTCGCGCACCCAGGAAAACCTCGGCGCCGTGGGCAAAGTAGTGCGTGGCGAAGACCGTTCGCGAGTGCAGGAACTGGAACTCAACCCCGGCGATTTGCAGATCTTCAAAGGGCGGTTTTCGGTGCACCGCGTGACCCGCGTCGAAGGCGCCACCGAGCGCAACACGGCGATCTTCGCCTACTCCGAAAAGCCCGGAATCATTGGCCGCGCCCAGCGCACCAAGCAGCTTTACGGACGCCTGTCCGAAGCCCATCTGCAAGCCGAACGCAACCTGGTCCGCAGCGACCAGTTGCTCGACTGATTCACCCCCTCAAAAAACTAAAAAACCGTCTGTGCCCTGCGAGGAACACCCCATGAGTCTGTCCGGCCCCAACCGCAACCCCGCCGATTGCGAACCTACCTATGACGAAATCCAGCAGATCCAGCTGGACCGCCTGCAACGGGTGCGCAACGAACTGAAGAAACGCGACTACGCCGCCTGCGTGCTGTTCGACCCGACCCACATGCGCTACGCCACCGGCTCGCGCAACATGCAGGTGTACTCGGCGCGCAACCCGGCCCGCTATGCATTCATCCCGGCTGAAGGCCCGGTGGTGGTGTTCGAATTCGGCGGCTGCCTGCACCTGGCCGAAACCCTCAACACCGTCGACGAAGTGCGCCCGGCCAAGGCCATCTCGTATTACTTCTGCGAAAGTTTCCTGGGTAACGTCACTGCCGATTGGGCTGCCGAAATCGATGAACTGGTGCGCCAATGCGGCGGCGGCAAGCGTATCGCCATTGAAAGCGCCACCTCGGCCGCGGCTTTCGAACTGCAAAAGCTTGGTTATCAGATTTTCGATGCCCAGGAACCCCTGGAACGGGCGCGCTGCATCAAGGTGCCGAACGAACTCAAGATGATCCGCGCCAGCCTGCGTGCCACCGAAGCCGGCGTGCGCCTGATGGAAAGCAAACTCACCCCCGGCATCAGCGAAAACGAGCTGTGGTCGCACCTGCACCAGCATGTGATCGCCACCGACGGGGATTACGTCGAAACCCGCCTGCTCTCCTCCGGCCCACGCACCAACCCGTGGTTCCAGGAATGCAGCACCCGGCCCATCGAAGCCGGTGACCTGGTGGCGCTGGACACCGACGTGGTCGGGCGTTTTGGCTACTACGCCGACTTCTCGCGGACCTTTCTCTGCGGCGACCAGGCCGCCACCCCCAAGCAGCAGGAGCTGTACAAGCTGGCCTACGAGCAAGTGCAGACCAACATGGAAATGCTCAAGGCCGGGCGCAGTTTCAAGGAGTACGCGGAACGGGCCTGGAAGATTCCCGAGCATTACAAAAACAACCGTTACTTCGCCCTGGTGCACGGCGTTGGCATGACCGGTGAATACCCCTACGTGGTGCACCGCGAAGACATTGATGCCCTGGGCTACGACGGCGTGTTCGAAGCCGGCATGACCATCTGCGTGGAAAGCTACATCGGCCACGATGACGGCGGCGAAGGGGTGAAGCTGGAAGAACAGATCTACATCCACGAACACGGCATCGAGCTGCTCTCCGATTACCCGTTCGACCCACGCTTGTTATCGCGCTAGATGATCGCTCCCACGCCGGGCGTGGGAATGCATCCCGTGACGCTCTGCGTCACCGTTGCGCAAGGGGACGCAGAGCGTCCGGGGCGGCATTCCCACGCAGAGCGTGGGAACGATCAGGACATGTAACATGCATTTATAGAACGTTCCAACGCAGAATTTGTCGTTTGTCGATCTTTGCGCAAATGACAAAACTGCGGGCATCTCTAATAAAAACAACATGAGAGCTGCCCTATGTCCTGTCCCATTGCCACCCTCCCGACTTCGTTGCGCCTTGTTCTTCTGCCGGCTTCACAGAGGTCCCGGCTGCGCCTTCGCGGCGCTTGCCACTGACCCTTGCGGTTCAACAAAAAAACGCATATTCGCAAGTACCGGAGAGGCTTATGAAAGAGTTGACCACCCTGGACGGCGCCCTGCCGCATCCAGCCGTAAATGCCCTGTGTGCCCAAGTCCAAAGTGGCGAAATCAACCGCCGCCAATTCCTGCGCACGGCCGCGCTGCTGGGCATCACCGTCGCCAGCGCCAGCACCTTTATCGGCTCCGCACTGCTGGGTAACAACGCCCAGGCCGCCGAGCCGCGCCAGGGCGGCAGCCTGCGCTTTGCCTGCGCCATCCAGGAAATCCAGGACCCGATGCTGATCACCTGGATCGAAGCCTCAAACCTGTTGCGCAACTCGGTGGAATACCTGACCTGGGTCGACGCCGACAACATCACCCACCCGTACCTCGCCGAGAGCTGGAGCCCGTCGGAAGACCTCGCCACCTGGACCTTCAACCTGCGCCAGAACGTGAAATGGAGCAACGGCGACACCTTCAACGTGGACGACGTGCAGCACAACATCGAACGCTGGATTGCCGCCGACTCCAAGTCGGTGAACCGCACCGCGTTCCAGGACATCAAGGCCTTCGAGAAAGTCAGTGAGTTCCAGTTCCGCCTGGTGCTCAAGCGCCCGATCCTGGCGATCCCGGAAATGCTCAACGCCTTCACCTGCGCCATCGTGCACCGCAGCTTCAAGGCCGGTGACGACTGGGCGAAAAACCCGCTGGGCACCGGGCCTTTCAAGCTGGTGTCGTTTGCCGTGAACAAGCAGGCGACCTTCGCCAAGCGCGCCGACTACTGGGGCAAACCGGCGAATCTCGACGAGCTGCGCTACGTGGACATGGGCACCGACGTGTCCACCCACCTCGCTGCCCTGCAAGCCGGGCAAGTGGACGTGCTGTACCGCGTGACCGTGGCCGAACTGGACCTGGCCAAGCGTTTGCCGGGGGCGCAGTTGCTCACCTGCAAATCCGCGCAAACCGTGGTGATGCGCATGGCCTGCGACCAGAAGCCGTTCACGGACCTGCGCATCCGCAAGGCGGTGGTGCTGTGCGCCGACAACGCGCAGATGCTGAAGATCGCCTATCGCGGCATGGGCACCCTGGGCGAAGACCACCATGTGGCACCCTCCCATCCCGAATACTTCCCGCTGCCCAAG
Organism: Pseudomonas sp. IPO3778; assembly: GCF_013386825.1. GTDB lineage: Bacteria > Pseudomonadota > Gammaproteobacteria > Pseudomonadales > Pseudomonadaceae > Aquipseudomonas. Next base: position 7,709 of record NZ_JACARC010000050.1, on the reverse strand, counting down.
CGCAACCGCGATGTGGCCGCGGCGAAGAAGCTGTTGGCCGAGGCCGGTTTCCCGAACGGCATCGACATCGACCTGATCGTCGGCAACACCCAGGGCCGTTATGAGCAGGACTGCGCGCAGATCCTGCAACAGAACTGCCTGGAAGCCGGGATCCGCATCAACCTCAAGGTGATCCCCGCCGCGCAGTACTGGCCAATCTGGGACAAGGCCGCCTTCAGCCTCACCTACTGGGCCCATCGCCCGCTGGGGGTGATGTCCCTGGAGCTGGCCTACCGTGGCGGTGGTGCCTGGAACGAAAGCCATTACAGCGACCCGGCGTTCGATGCCGCGCTGGACAAGGCCATGGGCATTATCGACCCGAAGCAACGCGCCGTGGCGATGGAAGACGTCGAGCGCATCCTGCAGGACGCGTGCGTGATCGTGCAGCCATTCTGGGGCGACAAGTTCACCGCCGTGAGCAAAAAGGTCCAGGGCTTCCAGGTGCACCCATCCGACTTCTACCCAATGGACAGTGTGTGGATGAGCGCCTGATTCAGGCACTCCCTCCTGCCTGCCCGCATGCGGGCAGGCACCCCTTGAACAGTCGGAGCATGCACCCATGGCTCATTTTCTAATGCGCAAATTACTGGCGCTGGTGGCGACCCTGCTGTCGGTGTCACTGATCGTGTTCCTGGCCCTGGAACTGAATATCGAAGACGTGGCCATCAACGTCCTCGGCCCCTACTCCGCCGCCGACCAGCGTGCGGCGTGGCTGGTGGAGCATGGCTATAACCAGCCGTTTATCTGGCGTTACCTGATCTGGCTGAAAGACTTCGTCAGCGGCGACTGGGGCACCTCGGTGTACTTTCGCGAATCGGTGATCAAGCTGTTGCTGCCGAACCTGGCGCAAACCCTGACCCTGGCCGGCCTGGCGTTGCTGGTGATGGTGCCCGTGGCGTTGACCCTGGGCGTGCTCGCCGGGATTCGCCAGGGCTCGGCGCTGGACCGGCTGGTGTCGTTCCTGTCGATCGTCACCACCTCGATTCCCGACTTTGCCAGCGCCGTATTCGTGTCGGCGATCTTTGTGTTCTGGCTCAACTGGCTGCCCGGTGTGAGCAGCATGAGCGACGGCTTCAGCGCCGTGCAATTGGTGCTGCCGTTGATGGTGCTGTGCCTGTTCGGCATCGGTTACCTGGCGCGGATCACCCGGGCCTCGATGGTGGAAGTGATGCAGGCGCCCTATATCCGCACCGCGCGGCTCAAGGGGGCGTCGACTTCGCGCATCGTGCTGCGCCACGCCCTGCGCAATGTGCTGATCGCGCCGGTCACGGTGATCATGCTGTACATCCCGTGGCTGCTGTCCAACGTGATCGTGGTGGAGGTGTTCTTCGCCTACAAGGGCTTCGGCTCGCTGCTGTACACCGCCTCGCTGAACCATGACGTGTACCTGATCGAAGCTTGCGCGATGGTCAGTGCGGTGGTGGTGGGCATCACCAAGATTTTCTCGGACCTGGCCTACACCTGGCTCAACCCGCGCATCACCCTGCGCAGTCTCGGCGGAGGTGCCCAATGAACCTGCTGCATGCCTTCAAACATCCTTTAGCCCTGCTCGGCTTGCTGCTGGTGGGCGGCTGGGTGCTGATCGCGCTGTTCGCACCGTGGATCGCGCCCCATGACCCGCTGGAAAGCTTCACGCCCTTGCTCACGCCCATGACCGCCGGCGACAACGGCCAGAGCTTCCTGCTGGGCACCGACATGATTGGCCGCGACATTCTTTCGCGGCTGATCTGGGGCACCCGCACCGTGTTGTTCTGGTCGATCCTTGCCACCCTCACCGCGTTTGCCGTGGGCATTGCCATGGGCCTGTGTGCCGGTTACTTCAACGGCTGGGTCGACAGCGTGCTGTCGTATGTGGCGGACACCGTGCTGTCGTTCCCGGTGCTGGTGTTGTACATCGTGATCATCATCGCCCTCGGTGCGTCGGCCCTGAATATCCTGATTGCGGTGACCTTCACCAGCGCGCCGGCGATCTTCCGGATCATGCGCGCCCTGACCATCGACATTCGCTCCCGGGACTATGTGCTCAGCGCCATCACCCAGGGCGAAGGGTCGCTGCGGATCATGCTGGTGGAGATCCTGCCCAACTGCGGCGGGCCGCTGATTGTCGATTTCTGCCTGCGCATCGGCTACACCGCGATCATGATCGGCGCCCTGGGCTTTCTTGGCCTCGGCTTGCCGCCACCCACCCCGGACTGGGGCGGAATGATCAACGACGGCCGCGCCATGGCCATTGCCTTCCCGCACCTGGTGATCTTCCCGTGCATCGCCATCTCCACCCTGATGCTGGGCCTGAGCCTGCTGGCGGACGGCCTGGATGAACACGCCCAGAAAGGCGCAAGGAGTTGAGCATGAACCCCACACAAGTGCTGCGGGTGCAGAACCTGTCCATCGAACTGCCCGCCGGCGCCGACCGCAGCCACGCGGTGCAAGGCATCAGCCTGGAGGTGCGCAAGGGCGAAATCCTCTGCGTGATCGGTGAGTCCGGCTCCGGTAAATCGGTGCTGTCGGCGGCGATCATGGGCGACTACGCCAAGGGGTTGCGCCATACCGAAGGCGTGATCGATTTTCTCGGCGATGACATTTGCACCCTCGATGAGGAACGGTTGCGCCAGTTGCGGGGCAACCGTATTGCGATGATTTTCCAGGAGCCCATGGCAGCGCTGAACCCGGCGATTCGCATCGGCAAGCAAGTTGAGGAAATCTTCGATATTCACGCGCCGCAGATGCCGGCCGCTGAACGTCGCGAGCGCATGCTGGCGTTGCTGGAATCCACCCAACTGCCGGACCCGCCGCGCATCGCCAACAGCTTTCCCCACCAGTTGTCCGGTGGCCAATGCCAGCGGGTGGTGATTGCCATGGCCCTGGCGATGAACCCGGATTTGCTGATCGCCGACGAACCCACCACCGCCCTGGACGTGACCACCCAGGCCCAGGTGCTGAAGCTGGTGCGCGACCTGCGCGGTCGCGGGCAGCACGGCATTCTGTTTATCACCCATGACTTCGGCGTGGTCGCGCAAATCGCCGACCGTATCGCGGTGATGGAAGGCGGCCGGCTGGTGGAAATCGGCGAGCGCGACCAGGTGCTGAATGCCCCGGCTCACGCCTACACCCGCAAGCTGATCGCCGCCGTGCCGGCGCTGCACCCGGAGTTGCACACGCCGAGTGCCGACGGCGAGATGGCACTGCGCATCGAACACCTGACCAAGACCTACACCGTGGGTGGCAGCTCGGTGGCGGCCTTGCGCAATGTCTCGCTGCAACTGCCACGGGGCAAGACCCTGGCGATTGTCGGCGAGTCGGGCTCGGGCAAAAGCACCTTGGTGAAAGCCGCGATCCGCCTGGTGGACAGCGACAGTGGCCATGTGTGGGTCGGCGATACCGACTTCCTGGCCCTGCGCGGCTCAGCCCTGGCGGCCAACCGGCGGCGCATCCAGATGATTTTCCAGGACCCGTACGGCTCCCTCAATCCTCGCCATCGGGTGGGCGACATCATCGCCCGTGCAGCCCAACTGCGCGGGTTGTCGGCCAAGGATGCCTGGGCCGAAGCCGGTGACCTGCTGGAACAGGTGGGCCTCAAGCGCGACGCCCTCAAGCGCAACCCCCGGCAGTTCTCCGGCGGCCAGCGCCAGCGCATCGGCATCGCCCGCGCCCTGGCGATGCGCCCGGAAGTGTTGATCGCCGATGAGAGCGTGTCGGCCCTGGATGTGTCGGTGCAAAAACAGGTGCTGGAGCTGTTGGCTGAACTGCAACAGCGGCTGAACCTGAGCATCCTGTTTATCACCCACGACCTGCGGGTGGCGGCGCAGATCAGCGACTACATCGCGGTGATGCGCCAGGGCGAAGTCGTCGAATACGGCACCGCCGAACAGGTATTGCTGCGACCCCAGAACACTTACACCCAGACCTTGCTGGCTGCAGCCCCCGGCGCCTCGGAGCTGCCCGCCGCAGGCCCGCCGCTGCGGCTGATTCGCCCCCTAGCCCAGTGAGTTAACCCTTTACCCCGCGTCGCAGCGTTCGTTGCGGCAAGGGGCTGCTGTTGCCAAAAAATAACCAATAACGAGAGCAAAACCATGCGACCAACCCTTCGTTACATCGCTCTGGTCCCTGTGCTTGGCGCCCTTGCGGCGCCGGCCATGGCCATTCAAGTCACCGACAACCTGGACCTCGGTGGCGCCGTGCGCGCCCGTTGGGACTATGACCCGGATCGCGGCATCCAGAAGTTCGGCCTTGACACTGCGTTCCTCAGCGCCAAGTACAACTCCGACACCTGGATCGGTGAGGCGCAGTACCGGTTCTACGGGCGCTCCTACCCGTACCAGTACACCAAGAACTACGGTGATATCCAGTTCGCCAAGTTCGCCTGGGTGGGCTACAAGTTCAACCCCGACCAGCAGGTGCAAGTGGGCCTGAACACCGTGCCGTTTGGCCTGCAGCCGTACTTCGGCAGCACCTTCTACGAAACCCTGGGCAACGTGATCGGCCTGGAAGATGTGCAGCAGGTCGGCGCCAAATACATCCAGCAAAGCGGCGACTGGAACATCCAGGCCGGTTACTACCTGCGCCCGGCATGGCAAGGCAAAGGCACGAGCAAGGGCGTGACCTATTCCAGCGTGATCTCCGAAGCCGACAGCTACGTGGGCGACGGCAGCAACAACCAGGAACGCAACACCGTGGTGGTGCGGGTGGCCAAGGCCATGGACCTGGGCAACTGGAAGTCGGAAGTCGGGCTGTCCGGCCTGACCTCCACCCTGGAGAACAAAGACACCAACAACGACGGCCGGCGCAATGCGGTAGCCATCCACTACCTGGGCAAGAACGGCCCGTGGGGCGTGCAATTGCAGGCGGCACGGCAGCAGATGTCGCCGCGTAACCCGGGCACCGACAGCGTAGTGACACTGGGCGGGTATGACGGCACGTTCAACGTGGCCAGCCGGGGCAATTTGTATGTGGCGGACCTGAGCTATGACGTAGGCGGCAAGTACCTGTTTGACCAGATCAGCGGGGTGAAGCTGTATGCCAACTACAGTGCGTTTGATAAGTCCGAGGATCAGTTCAAGACCTCACAGCGGGTGATTCTGGGGACGTCGTTTTCGGTGAGTAAATTGTGGGTGGCCACGGAGTGGTTGATCGGCAAGAACGACCCGTATATTGGTGGCAGCAGCTATACCGAGAGTCTGGGGGCTGGGGGGAGTAACCAGTGGGAGAATCAGCTGTATATGAACATTGGCTATTACTTCTGACTTAAGCTCTGTAGCGCTTTAACTGGCCTCATCGCAGGCAAGCCAGCTCCCACATTTGATCGGCGCCGCGGTCAAAATGTGGGAGCTGGCTTGCCTGCGATAGCGTCAGTACCAACACTATAAAAACAACAGGTGTGGAATCCCTTTCATGCGCCAACTGCCCTCCCTCAACATGCTCCGGGTGTTCGAAGAAGTCGCCCGCCACCGCAGCTTCAGCCAGGCGGCCGTGGGCCTCAACGTCACCCAGGGCGCCGTCAGCCGCCAGATCAAACAACTGGAAGACTACCTCGGCGTCGCCCTCTTCATCCGCACGCCCCAGGGCCTGTCCCTGACCGAAGCCGGCTTCGCCCTTTCCCCGCACCTGAGCGATGCCTTCGACCATATCGAACGCGCCCTGCAGGCCGTGCGCGTGCCCAACCTGCGCCAGCGCCTGCGTATCGTTGCGCCGCCGACCTGGGCCACCCGCTGGCTGTCCGCCCACCTGCGCAGGTTTTGCGAGCGTTACCCCGACATCAACCTCAGCGTCACCCACCAGAACAGCCACGCGAGCCTGGCGGAAATCGACTGCCAGATCCGCTTCGGCCTGGAAGCGGCGCCCCATTGCAGCAGTGAGTTGTTGGTAATGGAACGCCACATCGCCGTGGCCAGCCCGGAGCTGTTCAGCGACGGCCAGCCACCGGACCTGCGACGTTTTCCCCTGCTGCATATCCTGCACGACGGCAAACGCCTAAAGGTCTGGGAAAACTGGCTGGCGGCCATGGGCCGTGAGGATATCGATGCGGACCAGGGCCTGGAATTCAGCACCCTGGACCAAGTGATCCACACCGCCCTGGCCGGCGGTGGGTTGGCAGTGATCGATCGGCAAATGATCGAGCGCGAACTGGCCAATGGCAGCCTGTTGCCGATCACCCCGGTGGAGGTGATCGGCCCGTATGGCTATTGGCTGGATGTGGCGAGTGACAAGCAGGGCTTATCCAAGGTGCGCTTGTTTACGCAGTGGTTGAACCGGGTGAGTAACCCCTGACACCGGGGCTTCGGCCTTGCATGCCTGGCTCAAGGTCAACGCCTTGGTTTCCGGCGCCCAGGCCCAGGAGATGATCGCCCCCAGCACCAGGATCGCCGCGAGGATGCCCATGGTCGGGCTCAGGCCGATCCCGGCCACGCTGACCGGCAGCAGGAAGGTACTCACCGCCGACCCCAAGCGGCTGACGGCGGTGGCTAGGCCAATCCCGCTGGCCCGCACTTCAGTGGGGAAACTCTCCGCCGGGAAGACCCCCACCAGGTTGCTCACCGCCGACAGCACCAGCGTGAACACCCCAAACGTCAGCACCATCAGCCACGCCATGCTGCCCGGCAACACCGCCAGCAGGAACAGCGCCGCCGCGAGGATGATGAACGAGTTGATCAGAAAGCCGCGCCGGGAAAATTTCACGGTGCACCAGATGCCGATCAAGGCGCCGATGATCAGCAGCAGGTTCAGCAGCAGCTCGGTGCCAAAGCCTTCGGCCAGGCCCATCTTCTGCAGGATCGACGGCAGGAAGGTGTAGATGGCGAAGTACGGCATTACGATGCACACAAAGAACAGGCAGTTGAACGCGGTGCGTTTGCGGTATTCGCGGCTGAACAGCACGCCGTAGCCCGAGCGGGTTTGCGTCGAGGGTTCTTCATCGAGCACCACGTGTTCGCCGAGGTGCTTCTTGACGATGGCCCGGGCCTCGGCAATCCGCCCGCGATTGACCAGCCAGCGCGGGGATTCGGGGGTGCCGATGCGGGCGATCAGGATCAGCCCGGCAGGAATCGCCGATGACGCGAGCATCCAGCGCCAGGCGTCATCGCCGAGGCTGAGCATGGCGGTGCCGACAAAGGTGGCGGCCACGTAGCCGACGGTCCACACCACACTGAAGGAGCCCAGAAGCACCCCGCGATGTTTCTTCGGCGAGAACTCGGCGAGCATCGCGTGGCCGACGCTGAAGTCGCCGCCCAGGCCGATGCCGATCAATACCCGGCACAGCAGGAGGCCCATGGCGGTTTCGGCGTAGAACTGCATCACCGAGGCAACGGTGATCAGGACGAAGCTGACCAGGAAAATTTTCTGCCGGCCGAGGGTGTCGGAGATCCAGCCGAAAAACAGGCTGCCCATAAACAATCCGATCAGGGCCGAGGCGCCGATCAGGCCTTGCCAGAACGCGTCCAGGTGCATCTGGGGGCTGAGCAAGGTGAAAGCGATGCCAATCAGGCCAAGGATATAGCCGTCGGTGAAGTGGGCGCCGAAGGTCAGGCCGGCGATTTTAAGGTGGAAGCGACCGATGGGCAGGTCGTCGATCTTGATGGATGGGGTGGACATGGTGTTCTCCATTTTTTTGTTTTTGACGGAGTAACAGCGGGCAAGCCAAGGGTGATGGTGTGTGGGCTTTTTTTTGGTTCATCACG
>NZ_JACARC010000005.1 GCF_013386825.1 Pseudomonas sp. IPO3778 | reverse complement strand
GCCATAATGTGTCAACCATGTCCCCGCACATGTGTCCACCATGTGTCCGGTCCGTACAGGGCGTTTGCCAAAAGTGACCCGCTGTAAGAGCGGAACCCTAAGTGGCCGTTACCGCAGCAACGGATATGTACTCCACCCCCACCCCCAAAAAACCCCACTCATGACTCCTGGTAAAAACTCCTTTTCAGATTCAGCGGTTTTTCCAAAGGAACGACAAGCCGATACTCAACTCCATTGTTCACATCACTTCAGGAGTCACCCATGCCCATCCCCCCATTCGGCCTCGGCACGTTCCGCCTGCAAGGCCAGGTCGTCATCGACTCCGTCAGCACCGCCCTCGAACTGGGCTACCGTGTCATCGACACCGCGCAAATCTACGAAAACGAAGCCGACGTCGGCCAGGCCATTGCCCACAGCGGCATCCCCCGAGACGAGCTGTTTATCACCAGTAAAATCTGGATCGCCAACTTCGCCGAAGGCCAACTGATCCCAAGCCTCAAGGAAAGCCTGCGCAAGCTACAGACCGACTACCTGGACCTGACCCTGATCCACTGGCCATCCCCGGAAGACCAGGTACCCGTCGCCGAATTCATGGCCCAGTTGCTGGAAGCCAAGCGCCAGGGCCTGACCCGCCAAATCGGCATCTCCAACTTCACCGTCGACCTGATGAAGCAGGCGATTGAAGCCGTCGGCGCCGAGCACATCGCGACCAACCAGATCGAACTGCACCCGTACCTGCAAAACCGCACCGTGGTGGACTTTGCCCAAGCCCAGGGCATCCAGATCACCTCCTACATGACCCTGGCCTACGGCGAAGTGCTGAAGGACCCGGTGATCCAGCAGATCGCCACACGTCACCAAGCCACCCCGGCGCAGGTGACCCTCGCCTGGGCCATGCAACGGGGCTACGCGGTGATTCCGTCATCCACCAAACGCGCCAACCTGGCCAGCAACCTCAAGGCCCTGGACCTGACGTTGAGCGACGCCGACATGGCACAGATCGCCGGCCTGGAGCGCGGCCATCGCCTGACCAGCCCCAAAGGCATCGCGCCGAACTGGGACTAAACCCCAGGCGGGTTGCAATAGAGCGACAGCGTGTGATGCAACTGCCCCAGCGCCTCGTCCACCGCGGCGACAGCGCCGGCCAGTTCGTCATGGGCCTGTCGTTCGCAGGCACTCTCCAAAACCTCGCAACAGTCCATCAGCGCCTGGGCCTTGACCATCCGTGCACCGCCCTTGGTGCGATGGGCCAGGTCATGCAGCCGGGCAAAGTCTGCCGCGTGTTGCAACATCGCCAGTTGGCGATGATCGGCCTCAAGGCTGTCAAGCAACGGCGCCAGCAGCTCCTTGACCGCGTCGATATCGCCGCCGGTCAATTTCTCCAGAGCGCTCAAGTCCACCTTCGATGAGGCCTCACCCGGGACCACCGAGGGCGTGGCCGTGCGCGACGCCAGGGCCGCGCGCAAATCCTCAAGCCCGGTGGGTTTGAACAGGCAGCCGTCCATGCCCGCCTGCCGGCAACGCTCGACTTCCTCCGGCTGGGCATTGGCGGTAAACCCCAACAGCAGGCAGGGCGCCACACCGCGCTCATGCTCCAGGGTGCGGATATCCCGCGCCAGTTCGTAGCCGTCCTTGAACGGCATGTTGCAGTCGGTAATCACCCCGTCGAACTGCCCGGACAACCACAACTCAAGCCCCTCGACACCCTCCGCGGCGGTGGTGATGCGGTGCCCCAGGAAACGCAACTGCCGGGCCAGCAGCAACCGGTTGGCCGGGTAGTCATCCACCACCAGAATGCTCAGCGCGTGAGCCGGCGGGGTCGGCAGGGCCACGGATACCGGCGGTTTCAAGGCGGTGTCGACGACGGCCAGTTCCAGGGTGACGTCCACCCGGGTGCCCTGCCCCAACAGGCTGCTCAATTGCAATTGCCCGCCCATCATCTCGCACAGGTTGCGGCTGATGACCAGGCCCAGGCCCGAGCCACTGCGCGCCGATTGCGCAGCGTTGCTGCCCTGGATAAACGGGTTGAACAGGCGCTGCTGGTCTTCGACGCTGATGCCGATGCCGGTGTCCTCCACCCACAGCCTGAGGTTCAAGTACCCGTTGGTAATCGCCGATGAGCCGGCAGCACCAAGCCGCACCTGGCCCTGGGGGGTGAACTTGATGGCGTTGCTCAGCAAATTCGACACCACCTGTTTGAACCGCATCGGGTCCACCAGCACCCATCGATCAATCAGCGGGTCGAGTTCCACCTGCAATACCAACCCCTTGGCCCGTGCCAGGCCATCGAACACCCGCGCTACGGAGGTCAGCACCTCATGCAGGTTTGAAGGTTCCATGGCCAGGGACAGGTGGCCCGACTCGATGCGGGCGATGTCGAGGATGTCGCCGATCAACTCCAGCATGCCCTGTGATGCGTCGGCCGCCACCTCCAGCGCATCACGGTCAGCCCGGCCTTGCTCGGCGCCTTTCAAGGCCAGCTCAATCATGCCGATCACGGCGTTCATGGGGGTGCGTATTTCATGGCTCATGGTTGCAAGGAAGGTGGTCTTGGCGCGATTGGCCGCATCGGCGTCTTCCTTGGCCTCCTGTAACTGGCCCAGCAGGTGCTGCCTTTCGCTCACATCCACCCAACCGGCGATCATGCCCACCACCTGCTCATCACCGTCGCGGTACGGCAGCATCCAATGGTAGATCGTCAGGACCGTCCCTCCCGGTACCTTGAGCACGCGGTCATGGATCTGCGGCTCGCCCCGCTCCATCAGGCGCAGGTAGTCCTCATGAAAGGACTGGGCCTGGGGGCGGTTGCCGGTGTCGGCCTCGACCACGGTCTTGCCCACCACGTCCTCCAGCTTGAAACCGAACACGTCAAGGTAAGCACTGTTGCAGGCCATCAGCCGGCCCAGGCGGTCACGCACATAAATCGGATGGGGCGTGCCGTCGATCAGCGCACTCATAAAGCGCATCTGGTCGCTCAGGGCACGCTCGGCCTGGACCCGTTTGCGTATCAGGCTACGTAGATACATCGCCCAGCCCAGGGTGATCAGCAGCAACAGCGCCGCCAGGCCGAAACCCTGGATGATCGCGTTGCGGTGGCGCAGCCAGTAGCTGTCTTCAATCACTACTTCGCTGCGCCAATGACTGGTCAGCTCATCCATTTCCTGGGGCGTGATGCTCAGCAGCGCCTTGTCCAGGATCGAATACAACTCCAGTTGGCTGCGGTTGACGCCAAAGGCTATGCGGGCCGGTTCGGAGCCGATGGTGCTGGTCACCCGCAAGCGGTCACGGTACTCGCGGGCGATGATGTAACGCGCACCGATCAAGGTAATGACGGCCGCATCGGCGCTGCCGTTGGCCACCAGCGCCAGGCTCTGCTCGGGGTTCTCGGCGGTCACAAACCGGAGGGTGGGATAGTCCCGGGCGATGCTTTCCTGCTGGCTGTTGCCACTGAGCAGCGCCAGGCGCTTGCCGGTCATGTCTTCCAGGGTGAGCGGGCTGCCGGCGTCGGCACGACTGACCAGCACATACGGGTTGTTCAGGTAAGGCCGGGAAATACGCACCTTGTCCGCAGACTCGGCGCTGGGGGTCACCACGGCGATCATGTCGGCTGCGCCGGCGCGGACGTTGTCCAGCTGCTGGGGCAATGAGCTGCCGCTGACCACGTCGAATTTCAACCCGGTGCGCAGGCTGATGCGGGCCAGTACGTCGGCGCTCAAGCCTTCGAACTCGCCTTGTTTGTCGATAAACGAAATCGGCAGGAACTTGTCCAGTACGGCCACTTTTATCCGTGGATTTCTTTCCAGCCAACGTTGCTCGCTGGCGCTCAAGCGCAGCCGGTCCGCCCCCAGGAACCCCAGGTTGGCAGCATTCCAGCGCCGCAGGATTTCCATCTGCTCACTGGCGGGAATGACCGCCAGTGCCGCGTTGAAAATACGCAGCAGCCGGGTGTTGTCCCGGGAAAAGGCAAAGCCGAAAGGGTTCACTTCAAGTGACGAAAAATCGGCCATCCGAACGTTGTTCAGGTGGTTCCTGTTGATCAGGTAGTTGGTGCTGATGGCGTCCCCCAGGTAGACATCCGCCTGGCCGAACGCCACGGCGCCAATGGCCTCGAAGGATGACGGGAACAGCTGGAGCCGGGCATGGGGATAAAACGCCTGTACCGCATCAGGCTGCATATAGTGATAGAACATCGCCACACGCTTGCCCGCCAGGTCGGCGCTCAGGGTCTGGCTGTCGCCGGTACGGGTGACCAGGGTTGGCTGGTCCATGGCATAGGAGCGCGACAGCAACAGCTGCGGGTCTGCCGCTTCGTAGCCATTGGCCGAGCCCACCACGTCCACTTCACCGCGCTTGAGCGCGGTGATCACTTCATCGCGATTATCGTAGCGGCGCACGTCTATCTTGATGTTGAGCGCATCGCCGACCAGTGCCGCGTAATCTGCCGTGATCCCCTCAAGTTCATCGTTGCTGCTCAACTCGAACGGCGCGTAATCGGGCCCCGAGATCCCCATCAGCAAGCGCCGGCGCTCGCGTAGCCAGCGCCAGTCAGCGTCATCCAGCGCTGCGGCTGGGGTTTCGAGGAGGGAGTGCCCCAACAGGAAAAGGGGGCGAGGCTCAGCCAGCGCCGGGGTGTGTAGACAGAGCAGGCCCAGCAACAGGCTTGCACGGAGCCACAAGACCCGGAGCGTGGTCATCTCAGATCAGGTGATTGCGCTGGGCGAACTTGGACAAATGCACCACCGACGACATTCTGAGCTTCTCCTTCAGGCGGGTTTTATAGGTGCTGATGGTCTTGTGGCTAAGCAGCATGTCCTCGGAAATCTCTTTGTTGCCCAGCCCAAGGGCCAGCTTTTGCAGCACCGTCAACTCACGGTCGGACAGCTCCGCCACCAGGTCCTGCTCAGTGGACTGCAAATCGTCCCGGCGCACCGAACTGGTGGGCAAGCTGGGAAAGCAGCTGTAGTTGGACATCACAGCCTTTATGGCCTTTTGCAGCTCATCCAGCTCGCCGGTCTTGGCAACAAAGCCCATCGCGCCGGCGCGCATGCAACGGGTGGAAAAAAACACCGCCAGGTACGAGGTCAACACCAGGATTTTGCAGGGCAGGCCCAGCGCTTTGATCCGGCTGATCACCTCCAGGCCACCCAGCTTCGGCATGGCCAGGTCGAGGATGATCAGTTCGGGACGCTCCTCCCTGGCGATCTGCATGGCATCGGCGCCGTTGCCGGCCTCGTAGATCGTGTCGAAGCCTTCCTGTTTCAATAAATATCGAACGGTTGCGCGGATAAATGGGTGGTCATCCACGATTAAAGCTTTGCTCATAGGGCTCCCCTGGGAGAATTCAGTACCGTTGCACATCAAACGGGACCTATCTACCTGTGAGAAATACCAGTTCCGACGAACGGAGCTGAACATTCCTACAAACGATAGCCGGATCCCTTCCATTGAAAAACGCCTGGCCATGGGTAGCGGCACCGGGGTGCCTGGCTAGTCGCAAGCGCGCAACCTTACCAATGGAATGACGCAACAGCTGAAGGGATAGTCCCAGCTATATGTAGGACTTTTCCTCAATAGAAGCATAGTAAATAGCCGGCTCCCGGGGAGCCGACGCCGGCTAGTCGGTGGTACTCGGGCTCCAGAACGCCTGTACCACCAGGGCCGAGGTGGATATACGCGCCACCAGAGCGTCTAGTTCGTCACCGTCTACCGAGGTCACGGCCAGGGTGGCTTCGATTTCCACCTCTTCAGGACCAAAGGGGCGCACGTCCACATCACTGGCCGGGTAGTTGCAGCGGGCCAGTTCGGCTTCGAGCAAGGCCAATACGGCCTTTTGCTGGGTACGACGGGCCACCACATACAGAATGTTGGTCACCTCGGCCGATACCACGTCCAACGGCTGACGGTTGATGTTATTGACGATCGGCCGCAGCAAGGTGTTGGCCGCCAACACAAACAGCGTACCCAGCAGCGCTTCCAGGATCAGGTCGGCACCGGCACAGGCGCCCACCGCCGCCGACGCCCAGAGCGTGGCGGCGGTATTCAGCCCGCGCACGTTGCCTTCTTCACGCATGATCACGCCGGCACCGAGAAAACCGATGCCCGAGACCACATAGGCCACGACCCGCACCGCCCCTTCGGCGCCGCCCAGGCGGTTGGCCATGTCGACGAAAATCGCCGCCCCCACGGCCACCAGCACGTTGGTGCGCAAGCCCGCCGTGCGTTGGCGGTACTGGCGTTCAAAACCGATCAGCCCGCCGAGGATGAAAGCCGCGGTGAGGCTGACCAGCGTGTCCACCAGCGAGTTGAGGTTGATGTTGTTGATTGCTTGCATAGGACTCTTCCCTATTCATTACCCGCCAAACAGGCGGATGTAGAAACCTTCAGCGTCTGGGTCAACCGACAGGCGCGCGCGCAGTACCGCGATGCAAGGCATCACGTACGGTTAAGCGTCGATGAGAGGGAATTCGGGATCGGGCCAGGACTGGCCGCCACCGGGATGCCGCTTCTCGCTGTTGGGCGAGACAACGGCATCGGAAAAATGCGCGTTATCTTGCCAAGTATGTGCCGGTTATCGAGACCGGCCGACGACTGTCACTCGAACAAGTACCCACTGAGGGTCTCCGCTATTGATGAAAACGCGCGAAGCTTACGCTCCGATTTCAGGAGAGTAAACCGTAGGAAAATTTACCCGGTGGGTTTGGGCAGGTTCTTCAGGAAGGGTTCAGGTGGGTCTTCAAGCAAAGATATTGAACATGGAACCCATTAAATGTGGGAGCTGGCTTGCCGGCGATGGCGCAGTGTCAGCCAGCCGATTCATCACTGAACCACCGCCATCGCAGGCAAGCCAGCTCCCACACTGGAGGTGTACACCTGCAAATTCCGGGTGGACTGTCTATATCGCCCCGGGTCGATCACGGGCGATCCGTGACAGGTACTCGTCAACCTGCCCTCCATCCAGAGCCTTCACCTGAATGGAAACCCGATTCACCTGCCGCCCCATCTCTACCCCATCCCGGGTACGCACCTGAACATACCCAAGCCTGGGCCAAAAGCGCTCGGCCTTGGCATTCCCCACCACCACCGTCAGCCGCAACCAGCGCGCCCCAAGGCTCACCACCCATGCCTGGAAATCCGCATGCAACTGGTGCGCAAACCCGCTGCCGTGCAACGGCGTGGCCACCAACAACAGCCCGATATGCCACACCCCAACCGCCAGCAGATCAGACGCCACATTCACCACCGCCACCAGTTGCCCTTCAGCATCGCGGTAGCCAATCCAGTACATCCGCGTGTAGCTCCAGGTGTCAGGCAACTGAAGCGTCAACTCATCCCGTGCCTCCGTGGGCGTGGCAGGTTCACCATTCACTGCAAGGAAATACTCCGGCGCCGCCTCGAAAAAGCGCTGCAGCTCGGCCTCATCCTCAAGGGTCAGCTCCACCACCCGAATGCCCGCTATCGAACTGCGCGGCAATTCCACTGTTTCAACAACCTCCATGTTCATCGCTCCTCAATCATCCCGTGTGAGTACTTCCAGCAACTCAATCTCAAACCGCAGATTGCTGTTGGGCGTGATATGCGCGCCCATCGACCGTTCACCGTAAGCCAGGTGCGCCGGCACAAACAACGTGCGAATGCCGCCAACTTTCATGCCCATCAGGCCTTGGTCCCAGCCTTTGATAACGCGGCCGGTGCCGATCACGCATTGAAACGGCTTGCCGCGTTCCCATGAGGAATCGAACACCGTGCCGTCTTCGAGGGTGCCGGTGTATTGGGTGGTAATCAGGGCGCCCTTGACCACGGTTTTGCCGTCGCCGAGGCGGATGTCGGTGATTTGCAGTTCGTTGCTCATGGTGTTTTCTCGTTATCCAACGTCACAGCCAATGCCAGAAGCGGCTCCAGAAACCCCGTCCCAAATCGTTCTTGCAGCCCGCGTACTGCGCCGCGTACATCTGCGAACGCGCCTGCACCTTGCCGGCCACCGGCATCAGCCAGGCTTTGCTGGCATAGGTGCGCTGACGATAACCGCCCCAGCCTTCGTGGTAGTTCAGGTATTGGCCGTAGGCGTCGTATTTGTACACGCCGTTGATGGTGTAGGTCTTGTCCATGTACCAGCCGACAAAATCGATGGCGTCGTCAAAGTCCTGTCGGCTGGCGCCAGTACGACCGGTGCTTTTCTGGTAGTCGCTCCACACTTCATCCTTGGCCTGGGCGTAGCCGGAAGCCGTGGACACGCGACCCCAGGGGATGATCCACAACAGGTACTTACGCGGGGTCTTGGCGTCCTGTCGAAAGCCGGACTCCTGGTACATGATGGCGAACGGCACCTGGATCGGCACGCCCCAGCGCGCCTGGGTGACTTTGGCGGCATCGTACCAATCGTCTTTTTCGCGAAAGATGCCGCAGATGTCGTTGGGGGTGCGGGGCGGCGAGGTGCCGCAGCCGGCTAAAACGGCAGTGAGTAGCAACAGCCCTGCGGTTTTTACTGTGTTCAAAAGCTCACCGTCTCTTCGTGCGCGTAAAAAGCCGGCAGTTTACGCGCTCACCCGGGGTGATGCCGATATGGCATGACGAACTTTCATAATTGCGGGTCCAAACCGGGGTAAATCAGTGACATTTTCCCTTTCCTTTGCAGGACGCTTCCTAGAAAATCCTGACCCCTTGCGCCGCCCAAATCACATGGCTAGTCTCCGGCGGTCACTGCCAATTCAGTGACTCTGGTTTGGTAGACCACGATGTGATTAGGCGCTAGGCGCCCCCTTCTGCAAGGCGCTTTTTTTCGGCCCTGCGTTATGGTGGCCGTGCGTAGGGCACCTTCGGGTGCACCGGGTCCTAATCACCGGTCTACCAACCTGCGTACGGCCACCACCCTAAAATCGTTTGGTAGCGATGGTGGTGACCCTCCAACTTAGATTAGGAGTTGAACCATGGGCAAGATCGTTCCAGATCCACCTTTTACCCTTTCCGATAATTCCTCAGACCTTTGCGCAAAACACTCCGCGTACAAGCGTGCGCTGGACCACTACCTGAACCCTGCTCCCTCTCCCACAACGGAAGAACCAGCACTATTCGCCGTTGATCCGGATACCAGTTTTGAAAGCGCCCTCGCCCACACCAGTAGCTTGCTGCACTGTGCATCAGTCACCGCGCAGCAAGCCGGCGATCATCTGGACGGGACATCGCGAACCTTGGTGATTTCAGTGATGCACCTGGTGGATATGGCCCGCGTGATGGTGGATCGGGCGGTGGATTGTTTGCAGCCACGCTAACAATTGTGGCGAGGGGGCTTGTCCCCCGTTGGGGGGCATATCCGTTATTTAGGTAACGGCGGCCTAACGGCCGGCTTGAGTGTGTAGAAGCAAAAGCACAATCAAAAGCCAAAGCGGCCACGGTCAAGTGTGGGAGCGGGCTTGCTCGCGAAGAATCTGAGGGCGCCGCGTTCAATCAGAATGCCCGCGTCATCGTTAACGACCTTCGCGAGCAAGCCCGCTCCCACATTTGGACCGTGTTCGCTCTGGAGCTGGCTTTTGCTTTTAACACTCAAGCCGGCCGGTAGGCCGCTGTGATCTTGATCTGCGGGCCCCATTAACCACGGCAGGTCAGGTTTGGGTAACGACTGCCGTCAGTTCCAGTTCGAGCATTCCGTTACCGGGTAATCCCGCCACCCCCACCGCCGAGCGCGCATGCCGGCCACGTTCGCCAAACAACTCGATCAACAGCTGCGACGCGCCATCAACCACTTTGGAGAACCCCTGGAAACCTTCCCCACCCAACACAAACCCGCGAACAAACAGGATGCGCTCAACGTTCTCCAGCCCTACCGCCTGGTCCAGCACGCTCAACGCCCGCAGCACGCACGTCTGCCCCGCTTCGTTAACCAATGAAGGCAGCGTCTGGTCCGTCACCGGCCCGGTGATCACGTGGTCACCCTGCCGACACACCTGCCCGCTGACATACGCCACGCCGCCGTGAATCGTCACCGGCACGTAATCCCCCTTGGGGCGCAGCGCCTCGGGCAATTGCAGCCCCAGGGCCTTCAGTTTTTCGCGCACGTTCATGCCGGCTCCTCAACAAATTCCACAGGCCCGCCCAGCCAGCACCCTGCCACCTGCCCCGCTTCATCCCGGCGAAACCGCAGGGAGATTTGCGAAGGCCGGCCCATGGCCCGGCCCTGGCGGATATGCACCGGGCGTTCATCTGCCGTCACCAGGCCGTTCTCCAGCAAGCCAAACGCCAATGCCGCCGCCGCAATGCCGGTGGCCGCGTCTTCCGGGTAACCCGAGGACTTGGGGAATTGCCGGGCATCGAACTGCCGCCCTTCCAGGTCCGAGGGCGCGTACGGGTACAAGCCGGTGGAGCCGATGCGCTCGCACAGTTGCTGCATGCGCCGGTAATCCGGTTTCAGGCTGTCCAGCACCGCCACGCTTTTCAGGGCGATCAGGGTTTTCACCCGGCTGGTGCTGGCGTTCTGGATCGGCAGCGGCGCCAGTTCGTTGGAGGTGATGCCGAGCACCGACAGAATCTCGGCCTCGACCTCGGCGTCGTTCAGCACCTCGACCTGGCCCTTGGGCTGGCTGATTTCCACCTGGATATCCGGCGTGCCCGCAGCGGTGATCCGTGCATCCACCGGCCCGCTCAGCGTCGATAACGTCAGGCGATCCTTGTGCAGCATGCCCAGCTGATCCAGCAGCCACACCGCGCCCACGGTAGCGTGCCCGCACATTTCCATTTCGTGGTTGGGCACCCAGAAGCGCAAGGCAAAATCGAACTCGCTGCCGGCCGGTGCGGCAAATACAAAGCCGCACTCATGGCCGTAGTCGCGGGCGACTTGCTGCATGTCGGCATCGCTCATGCCATCGGCCACGGCCACGGTTGGCGCGGGGTTGCCGCCACGGGCAGTGGCGGGGAAAACATTGACCAGGTGAACCTCGGGCGTCATTTCGCCTCTCCCTGAAGGGTGGAAACAGTCGGCGCCACGGCGTCGACGATGGCGTTGGTGTAGACCTGCTGCGGGTCGAGTTTTACCGGGTCGTTCTCCACAGCGTTCATGAAGCGGATGTTTTTCTCAACACCGTCTTTTTCGATGCGGGGCGTTGCCGGGTAGGACGGCAGCGAGGCGGTCCAGGCGGCGTTGAAGATGGCCGCGTCGGTGTGGGCGAAATACGGGCGTACCGACTCGCGGGCCTTGTCCGGGTCGCTGGCGATCAGGTGCTCGGCACGCCACAGGGCGCGGACCATTTTCTCGGCGGTGGCCTTGTTGTTGGCCAGCCAGTCTTCGCGGGCAATCATCGCGGTGAAGAGGAAGCCGTCCAGGGGTTTGTATTCACCCTTGGCCAGGTCCATCAGCACAAAGCCGCCCTGTTTTTCAGCGGTGGTAATGGTGGGTGGCGACAGCGAGAAGCCGTTGATGCTGCCCTGGGAAAACGCCGCGAGCATGTTCGGCGCGCCGCCAATGGGCATGATGGTGAAGTCTTTGTCCGGGTTGAGGCCCGCGTCCTTGGCCAGGTAGCGCACCAGCATGTCGGTGGTGCTGCCGGGACCGGTGACGCCGATCTTCAAGCCCTTGAGGGCCTGGGCGCGGGCGGCCAGGGATGAGGTGGCCGACACGCCGGCCTTGTGCGCCGAGGCGCCATCGATCACTACGGTGCTGCCAAACTGGGTTTGCACGGCAGCGAACGCCTGGACGTTCTGGCCCTTGGTGCGTGCGCGCACCGCCACGGCGGGCAGGCCGACGTACGCATCGGCATCACGCCCCAACACGGCTGTCAGCGCTGCCGAGCCGCCTTTCTGAAACACGATGACGTCGACGTTCAGGCCTTCATCGGCGAAGTAGCCTTGTTTCTGCGCGACGTAGATCGGCACGTACAGGAAGCCTTCGCTGGGGAACGCCAGGGTGACTTTGTTCAGGTCCTGGGCCTGTGCGGCAGGCAGGATTGAAGCGAGTAAAGCGCTGGCGATGAACAGGGGTTTCAACATGATCAAGCTCCACAAAAATAAGGGGTTAAACCGCGATTTCACGTTCTGCTTCGTTGGCTTTCCACGGCATCAACTTGCGCTCGGCCAGCTTCACCGCGGTGTTCAGAATCAGCGCCAGGGCGATGATCCCCACCAGCGCGGCAAACACGCCGGCGGTGTCGAACTGCGAGGCCGCATCCGAGAGCAGGTAGCCCAGGCCACGGTTGGCGGCGATGATCTCGCCCACCAGCGCGCCGATCAGCGCATAGGGCACCGACAGACGCAGGCCGGTGAACACCCAGGTGAAGGCCGACGGGATCACCACCATGGTCAGCAGGTCGCGTTCCTTGGCGCCCATCAGGCGCAGGATGGTCAGTTGCTCGCGGGAGACGTTGCGCACGCCGCTGTAGGTGTTGAGGAACACCAGGAAGAACACCACGGCGGCCGTCAGGATGACTTTCATCGGCAAACCGATGCCGAACCAGAGGATGAACAGCGGTGCCAGCGCGACTTTCGGCAAGCTGTAGAACGCGGTCAGAAACGGGTCGAGGATGTCGGCCAGCAACTTGGCACGGCCCAGCACCAGACCGGCGATCAACCCGGCGAGGGAGCCGAAGAAGAAGCCCAGCACGGCCTCCAGGGTGGTGATGCCGGCGTGGTAGAAAAACACCCCGTTCATGAGGATTTTCCACAGGCTTTGCGCCACCGCCGAGGGCCGGCTGATGAAGAATTCCACGCCGAACCAGCGCGACACGCCTTCCCAGAACACCAGCAGGAACACCAGGAACAGCAAGCGATAGACCTGGATCATACGACCTCCAGCGAGTGGGCCAATGAAGCGGGATCGGCAGCGCCGGCGACGTCGGGCGCCAGGCGTTTCCAGAGGGCGGCGCAGAGTTCCACGTAGCGTGGATCGGAGCGCAATTGCACAAGGTTGCGTTCGCCGGTCAACGGGATATCAAGCACATGGTCGATAGTGCCCGGGCGACCGGCGAACACCACGCAACGGTCCGCCAACGCGATGGCTTCATCGACGTCGTGGGTGACGAACAGTACGGTCTTGTTGAGCGTGCGGCACAGGCGCAGGAGTTCGGTTTGCAGGGTCAGGCGCATTTGCGCATCGAGGGCGCCGAAGGGTTCGTCCATCAGCAGGGTTTCCGGGTCGCTGGCCATCAAGCGCGCCATGGCGGCGCGTTTGCGCATGCCGCCGGAAAGCTGGTTGGGGTAGCTTTCGCCGAAACCGGTGAGGCCTACCAGCGCCATCAGTTCCTCGACACGATTGTCGATTTGAGCCTTGGGCATGCGGCGGATTTGCAGCGGCACGGCGATGTTGCCGGCCACGGTGCGCCACGGCAGCAAGTGGTCGGCCTGGGTCATGTAGCCGACCCGGGTGTTCACGCCCTTGACCTCGGCGCCGTCGTAATGCACCTGGCCCTCGGTGGGGCCGAACAGGCCGGCGGTCATGTTGAGCAAGGTGGACTTGCCGCAACCCGACGGGCCCACCAGGGTGATGATTTCGCCCCGTTGCACCTGGAGCGTCACATTGCGCACGGCCACAAACTGGCGGCCCTCGACTTTGAAGCTTTTCTGCACCCCTGCGAAGCTGATAAAGGGTTTTGCACTCACCGCCCCTCCTCGTCCGGTAGGCCGGACTTGTTTGTGGTTGACGGGGTGAGGATGAACGGATGACAAATTTGTGGCGCACGGGATCGGGCCGGATCATGCGCGGGATCGGGACATCAAGTAGCCGGGGTTACAACTGACGAAACCAAATCAACTGTGGGAGCTGGCTTGCCTGCGATGCAGGCGACTCGGTTCGACAGATGCACCGAGTTGATGTTATCGCAGGCAAGCCAGCTCCCACAGTTGACCGGGTTGTGACGGGCTCAGCCGCGGCGCCACTCATCCGGCGACACACCCAGCACCCGGCGAAACACGTGCGCCAGGTGGGACGGTGATTCATAGCCGACGTTATTGGCGATCTCCAGCACCGACATGCGCGTGTGCCGCAACAGGGTCTGGGCCCGTTCCAGGCGCAGGCGCTGAACGTACGCCAGCACCGTCTCGCCGGTGTGCAGCGCGAACAGCCGGGTCAAGTGACGGCGGGACATGTGGAACGTCTCGGCGATCTCATCCAGCCCCGGCGCACGTTCGAGGTTGCCCTCCACGTAGGCCTTCACGTCACGCACCAGCATGGCGCCGTGGCGCTCGGTGGAGGAGCGTTGCAGGCTGGGTTGGCTGAGGGAAATCGCCAGGCATTCGAGCAGCAGCAAGTGATCGGCCTGGGCGACTTGCCGGCGGCGGTCGACGTACAGGTCGGGTTGGCTGAAGGCTTTTTTCGCCAGGAGCAGGTGGTGCAACGGCGCGGAGGTTTGCCAGATGCCCAGGGTGGGCACGCGCAGCAGCCGGTTGGCATCGCCGGACAGGTCACGCAGGGCGTAGTGCATGTAGTCGGGGTCGACGTAGAACGCCACGTGGCCCTGGCTGGTGGTGAGTGACGAGGAGGAATGGCTGCATTGCGGCGGCACCAGCACGAACTGGCGGTCGATCACCGAGGTGGCGCGCCCGCTGTCCTCGTCCTTGAAGCGCAACAGGCCGTGCTCGGGCACCATCAGCATGAATTCGTCGTGGGCGTGAGCCCCGGTTTCATAGGCGCCGTTGGAGTTGAAGACGCTGTAGATGTCGCGCATCGCCAGGCACTGCCAGTGGATGTTGGAGTGCTGACACTAGCATGTTTGGTGCCAGCCATCCCTGTGGGAGCTGGCTTGCCTGCGATGGCATCACCTCGGTCAACTGAAAGACCGAGGTGTTTGCATCGCGGGCAAGCCCGGCTCCCACAGTGGCCGCGTCGTTTAGGCCAGTGGTACGCGACGGGTGGAAATCGCCAGGCGACCTACGCCGAAGCTCAACGCCGCACCCAGCAGCAACATCAACAAGGTGCCCCACGCCGCATGGGACAGTTGCTTGGCGGCCACTTCACCGGCTTCGCGGGCTTTCTGTTCAGCCTGTTGCTTCAGTTCTTCAACCTTCTGCATGGCTTGCTGATAAGCCTGGGCATAGTTATCGACGATCTGGGTGGCTTCTGCCTGGCTCTTGCCGGTACGGGCCGCAACGATGTTGACCAGCGCCTGCTTGTCAGCTGCGTTCAACGCAGGTTCACCGGAGGCCTTGACCCGCTCGAACCATTGCTTCAATTCATCACCGGCCTGGGTCGGGTTGGTCGCGGCATCGTTGGCCGATTGCTTGCCGTCGGCGCTTGCCTGGTCGGCTTTTTGCTCAACGTTGGCCGGGTCCAGTTCAGGCTTGCCGCTCTGCTTGAGCAGCGTGTCGAACTGGCCTTGCAGGCTGTTCCAGTCCAGCTTGATGCCTTGCTCATCCAACTGCTGCTTGACGCTGTCGCTGATGCCCGGCGCCACGGCGGCGATACCGCTACCGGCAGCCGACAGGCCTTTGCCGACGACATTGCCCGCAGCCCCCACCACGCTGGTGGCCAGCGCGGCCAGCAGCCAGGTGGTCAACAAGGTGGTGATGGTCCAGCTCAGTACGCCATGCAGGCCGCCGCGATCCGGCGCGGTACGCCCGGCCACAAAGGCACCGGCGCCGATTGCCAGCAAGGTGGAGACAAACAGCCAGATCCCGGCACCGGTACCAAAACCGCTCAGCGGGTTACCGGCGGCCATCGGGTTCACGGCACTGGCGCCAATCGCGGTGCCCAGTACGCTCAATACCAGGTAGGTCACCAGGGCAATTGCACTACCGGCCAATACCGAGCCCCAGGAGACACGAAACAGCGAACGGTGGGTTTCATAGACAGTGGTCATGATCGATCCTTTGAACAGTGGGTAGGCGCTCAGTTTGGCGAGGCCCTCCCCTGCGGTCTCGGCACAATTGCACTAGGCGCACTGGTGCATTCGCACCCCGCGCCGGGTACTTTCTCTGCACTATCCTGAGCCCCGGGTGTCGTATTCCCTATGCGCCAGAAACCGCTCCCCTGTAGGAGCTGGCTTGCCAGCGATGGTCGTTAACGATGACGCGCACAGCCTGGAGGGTCGCGTTGCTGTTGAGCTTTTCGCTGGCAAGCCAGCGCCTACAGGGGGCGCAGGTGCCCTCAATCTTGGAGAAACCATGAGCCAGGCCGTCCTCGCCAAAGAAACCAACCGCCGCCAACTGCAGCAGATCATCTCCGGTTTGTCCGATGGAGTGATTCTTGCCGAGGTCGACCAGACCATCCTGTGGGCCAACGAAGCCGCGCTGCTGATGCACGGCGTCGAGAAAGTTGAAGAGCTGGGCGCCAATACCCAGGAATACGCCGCCCGCTTTGCCTTGCGTTATCGCAACAACCACCCGCTGGTGCTGGAAAACTACCCGATGAGCCGGGTGGCGGACGGTGAGGAATTCAGCGACGTGGTGGTGGAAGTCACGCCCACCGGCGACGACGAAAAGACCTGGGTGCATCGCCTGCGCAGCCTGGTGCTGACCGATGCCTCCGGTGAGCCGGAGCTGTTGGTGCTGATCCTCAGCGACGCCACCGAATGGGCCAGCGCCGAACAACGCTTCGAAAAAACCTTCAACGCCAACCCGGCGCCGGCGGTGATTTGCCGCTTGAGCGACCTGCGCTATATCAAGGTCAACCAGGGTTTCCTGGAGATGACCGGTTATAGCCGCGACCAGGTCATCGGCCGCTCGGTGTATGAACTGGACGTGTTGGAGCAAGCCGAAAACCGCGAGCTGGCGATCCAGCGCCTGGGTGACGGCGCGACCATCCCGCAGATGCAGGCCGAGCTGAAACTGCCCGAAGGCGGCAGCAAACTGGTGATCGTGGCCGGCCAGCCCCTGGACATGAACGAGGAAGACTGCATGCTGTTTTCCTTCACGGACCTTGAGCCCCGGCGCAAGGCCGAAACCGCCCTGCGCCAGAGTGAGGAACGCTTTGCCAAGTCGTTCCGGCTGACGCCCGTACCAACTCTGGTGTGCAACGCCGCCAACCGGCAAGTGGTGGACATCAACGAAGCCTTCATGAACATCACCGGCTACATCAGTGAGGAACTGATCGGAAAATCCATCGAAGACATCGACTTTATCGACAGCCCCCAGGCCAGCACGCAACTGTTCGCCACCCTGGAAAAAGCCGGCAACCTTGACGGCCTCGACCTGAAGATCCGCAAGAAAGGCAGCGAGGTGATCGACTGTGTGCTGTCCGCCGACACCGTCAGCATCCAGGACATCCCCTGCTACCTGCTGGTGCTGATGAACATCACCGAACGCAAGCGCTCCGAGCTGGAGCTGGTGGCCGCCATCGAGGAAGTGATGCAGGACGCCTCCTGGTTCAGCCAGACGCTGATTGAAAAACTGGCCAATGCCAAGAGCGTCAACAGCCCCAACCTACCGAACATTTCCTTCACCGACCTCACCGCCCGGGAGCGCGATGTGCTGGGCCTGATTTGCGAAGGCCTGGCCGACAAAGAGATCGCCTCGCGCCTGAAACTGGCGCCCAACACCGTGCGTAACCATGTGGCCACGGTGTACTCCAAGCTGGGAGTGCACAGCCGTAGTGCAGCCATCGTCTGGGCCCGTGAACGCGGGCTGTTTGCGGGTGAATTGCGGGTTAAAAAACCGAAATAAAGTGCAAATGCACTAGTGCGACCGGTGCAAATTCGCCTTATTGCGCGGGGGTGCACTGCTTAACCTTTAAGGGTGGGCACAGGGCTCTGGGTCCTGTGCTGTTGAGATGTCATGCCCTTTAAGGAATCCATCATGAAAAGCGAACAAGTCAAAGGTGCCGTCGAAAAAGTGGCCGGCAAGGCTCAAGGTTTTCTGGGTGATCTTACCGGTGACGAACAGCTCCAGGCCGAAGGTGTGGCCCGTCAGGCCGCTGGCCAATTGCAGCAAACCTACGGTGACGCGCTGGACACCGTCGGCGATTTCGCCAAGCAAAAACCCCTGGCTATCGTGGCTATTGTCGCCGGTGTCGGCCTGCTGCTGGGCCTGTTGCTGCGTCGTCGCTGAGGAGCGCCCTAATGTTTACGCTCTCCCAACTGCGCAACTGCATCGAAGAGGCCCTGTCGCCCCTGACCTGCGAGTTCACCCTGTGCCGTGACGCCTCGCTGACCCTCAAGGTCTTCGACGCCGAAAGTGGCCGGGTAGACCTGGTGGTCACCGGGATCAGCGTCAACAAGCTGCAGACCCCGCAGGAAGTGGAAAAGATGGTCGACGAGTTGCGCTACGAACTGCAGAGCAACACGGTCGGCAAAGTCACTCTGGATGATCTGCCGCTGCGTCCTCTGTAGGAGCGAGCTTGCTCGCGAAAAATACCCAGACACCACGTCCACTAAGGCGTGGCGCGTTATCGTTAACGACCTTCGCGAGCAAGCTCGCTCCTACAGTATTCAGCGGGCCTTCAACGACGCCCCGATAAAATAGAACACCCCTCCTCCGACGATAAACGCTGCCAACATGTAGAACATGTAGTGGGCCGGCAGGCTGGCCAGCACCAGCCCGCACAGCACCGGCCCCAAGGCAGCGCCAAGGTTGGAGAGGTTTTGCGCGCCGTAGTACATGCCCCGCAGGTGGTCCGGGGCGATGCGGTCGATAAACATGTACTCGGCCGGGAACACCACGATTTCCCCCACGGTGAAAATCGCCATCGCCAGGACCCACCACCACACGTTGCTCGCCAGGGCAAAGCCCACCACCCCCAGCATGAACATGCCCAGGCCGAAGATCAGCCACTGGCTCAGGTAGCGGTGGGAAATCCGTCGGCCAATCGCGTATTGCAGGGCGATCACCAACACCGCATTGGTGGTGAGGACCGCGCTGATGATGGTGTAGGTGTATTCGGCGGTGGTGGTGGTCACCAGGTACTGCGAGAGGTACGCGGTGAACTGGCCGAACACCACGGCACTGAGCAAGCCGCCGAGGGTGAAGCACACCAGCCGGTGATCCCGCAGCAATACGCGGCCCACGGCCAGGAACGACACCGGCTTTTGCGAGGTGTCGACGGTGGCCAAGGTGCGGTCACCCCAACGCCAATACAGCAGGAAAAACCCCAGGCCCAAGAGCGCCGAGAGGATAAACGGCAAGCTGATATCGAGCTTGGCCACCATCGCGCCAAAAAACGGCCCCACCGCGTAACCGATATTGGTCAGGGTGTACTTGATGGAGAACGCCTCACTGCGCTCATTCTCCGGCAACAGGCTGGCAAACCCGGATTTGATCGCGATGTCGATCACCGCATACGCCAGGTTGATCAGGATCAGGCAGCTGTAGAACGACCAGACTTCCCGGGCCAGCACCGTGCCGACAAACCCCAGGGCAAACACCACGCTCAGGCTGAGCAACAGCCGATAACTGTTGATGCGGTCCACCAGGAAGCCGCCGTACACGCTGAGCAGGGAACCGACGATCAGCGAGCTGCCGATCACCAGGCCGACCTGGCTGATGCTCAGGGCAAAGTGGTTGGTAAGGTAGATAACCAGGTAGGGAAACGTGATGGCCTTGGCCAGGGTGAGGATCAGCGTGGCCGACAACAACAGGTTCACGGTCCGCGGGTAATTTCTTATTGTGGCAAGCATCCTGCTCTCATTCTGATCAAGGTAAAGGGGCTATTGCGGCCCGCAAGCGGACCAACCTTAACGCAAAACAAGAAAGAAAAATGCGGGTCTATGCACTTATGCAAAAAACAAATGCAGCGGGATGAGGGCGCAGCCGCTCACCCCGCCGACGGGTTACTTTTTAACCGGAGTGATCTCGAGAATCGTGCCGTTGGTGGTTTTGAGCAACACGTACTTGTCGTTCACACGGGCCCACTGGCTGTCGTCTTCCGGCTGTTTCAAGCCATGTTTCTTCCAGTCGGCAATGGCGGACTCCTTGCGCATCAGGATGTCCGGCGCGCGGTCGCCCGCCTTGAGATCACGGGTATTGATATTTGAAGGCTGCACCGTGTTCTGCGTGGTATCCGCGGCCTGGACGGTAAGGCTGGCGGCAGACAGGCTCGCGGCGACCAGCAGGCAGGCAACAAGGGATTTGGACTTCATGGGCACTTCCTTCAATGAATGACGCGTAAAGATTCCGACCGCAGGCGCGTGGAATCATTCAGCGCAGTGATTGAGGCGGCAGATGGACGGGCCACCAACGACCGGGCCGGCGATTAATCAGATAAGATTGGTTCTTTTTTCCGCTGCTCAGGATCTCCAATGACTGGTACCCACGTCATCATCATTTTCGTGACCGTTGTCACCTTGCTCGCGCTTTACGTGTTCGGCACCTACAAGGAACTGGTGTCGTTGCTTGATCGTTGCAAAAAAGCCTTCGGCCAATTCAAGGAGGCCGAACAACAATTGGCGGCGGCTCAAAATGCCCCGTCACCCGATGCGGAAATCGCCAGCCTGGAAAGCCGCGTCGCGTTCACCCGCCAGCTGTTCCACGACTCGGTCAACAACTACAACACCTACAAGCACAAGTCGCCGACGTCGGTGGTGGCTGAACTGCTGGGGCATCGTGAGGATGCGAGCCTGTCGGGGTTTGAGGTCAAGCGTACGGTCTGAACCCGCCGACGCCTACACAGGCGCACGCTGACAGGTCGGCGTGCCCTGATGAAACACCATCTGCCACTGCCCGCCACTCTCGCGCCACACCGAACTGCGCAACGACTCCCCTGCCGCATTGGCCTCGGTCGCCGCCCGTTGGCAACGATAGGTCACCAACGCCACGCCTTCGGCCAGCATCTTCAACGCAAAGTCACTGATGCGACGGGCTGAGAACACCTCATCCTGCAGCCCCTCGATCACCTCGGCCTTGCTGGCCCACACATTGCCACTGGCACCAAATTCCACGAAATCATCCGCCAGCAACACCGACAACCGCGCGGCATCCGCACGGGTGGTGCATTGATGCAGTTCTTGTTCAAGGCTGCGTAAATGCTCCGACAACTCCATACCCATTGCCTCCATGAAATTAATCCTGTAATTTTTCATGAAATTTCTTGATAAGAATTTCACGAACCCCCCATGGACAAGCAAGAAGAACTGGACGCCCTGGCGATCCTGATCCACGACCTGCGCAAGCACAAGAAGCTCACCTTGGCGCAACTCGCGCAAAAGATCGAGCGCTCCGTGGGTTTCCTGTCCCAGGTTGAACGCGGCCTGTCGCGCCCTACCGTGGCCGATTTGACTGCCATCAGCCACGCCCTCGGTGTGCCCACCACCTATTTCTACAGCCTGTCCAAACCCAAGGCGCTGGACTGGGTCACCCGCCCGAATGAGCGGCGCACGGTGTACTACGCCAACGGCATCACCGACATCCTGGTGTCGCCGAGCATGCACGGCGCGTTCTCGATGCTCGACAGCCAATTGGCCCCCGGTGCCAACAGTGGCGAACAGACCATGAGCGACCGCGCCGAACAGGCCGGTTATGTGCTGGAAGGCGAGTTGACGCTGTGGGTCGAAGGCGAGGCCGACTCGGTCACCCTGCGCCCCGGCGACAGCTTCCACCTGGCCAGTTTCGCCCACTGCCGCTATGGCAACCTGACCGACCTGCCAGCCCGTGTGCTGTGGGTCTACAACTAGGAGCAACACCCGTGAAAAGCCATGCTTCCACGCTTTTGGCCGAAGTCCGGACCTTTCGCCAGAACCATCCCGATGTGCGCTACGTCGACCTGATTGCCCTGGACATTCCCGGGCATTTCTACGGCAAGCGCTACCCGGTGGAGATGCTGGAAAAGGTCGCCGCCGGCAGCCCGCTGAAGCTGCCGCAGAACGCGGTATTGCTGGGTGCCCAGGGCGGCCTGTTCAAGATCGGCGACTACTGCTTTCACGACGGCGACCCCGACGCCAACCGCCGCCTGGTGCCCGGCACCCTCAAGCCGGTGAGCTGGGAAGCGCAGCCCCTGGGGCAGATGCTGATCACCTCCGACGGCACCGAAGCGCCGATTGAATTCGAACCCCGGGAAGTGCTGGCCAAGGTGCTGGAGCGCCTGCACCGCAAAGGCATTCACCCGGTGGTGGCGTTTGAGCTGGAGTTCTACCTGTTCGACAAAAAGCTCAGCGACGGCCTGCCGCAATTTGCCCGCGACCCGCTGAGTGACGACGCCGACGACCAGCCCAACCTGCATATCGAACGGCTGTCGCGCTTCGCGCCGGTGCTGGATGACATGGTCGAGACCGCCAAGGCCCAAGGCATCGACATCACGGTGATCACCGCCGAGTTGGGCCCCGGCCAGTTCGAGATCAATTTCGGCCACCTGGAAGACGGCCTGCGCGCCGCCGACTGGGCCGCCCTGTTCTGCCGCAGCACCCGGGGCGTGGCCCTCAAGCACGGTTATCGCGCCAGCTTCATGGCCAAGCCTTACCTGCAACACCCCGGCAGCGGCATGCACGTGCACGTCAGCCTGTACGACGCGGCGGGCAATAACCTGCTGGCGGCGCACCAGCAGAAGCCGTTGCGCCACGCCGTGGCCGGCTGCCTGGCGCTGTTGCCCCACTGCATGCCGATCTTCTCGCCCAACCACAACGCCTTCCGCCGCCTGGGTGGCACGGTGAACGCGGCGACCCGCGCGTGCTGGGGGTTTGAGGACCGCGACGCGTGTGTACGCATCCCCGAATCGGACCCGCGCAACCTGCGCATCGAACATCGCCTGGCCAGTGCCGATGCCAACCCGTACCTGGTGCTGGCGGCGATTCTGGTGGGGCTTGAGCATGGCCTTGACGCTGCCAAAGAGCCCTTCGCCCCGCTGAACGAAGACCGCAACAGCGGCACGGACTTCCCCCTGGAAATGCTTGAAGCCGTGCGCGCCATGCAGCCTCAGCCGGCACTGCGTGAAGGCCTGGGTGCAGAGTTTGTCGACGTGTATTGCGAAAACAAACGTCAGGACCATCTGGCATTCCAGCAGGAGATTCATGCGCGGGAATATCGCTGGTATCTGTAGGCGCCGATGGTTAGCCTCTTGGGCATCTCTGGCTCCCCGCGAACGTGCCCATGACCGACCAAAGTGCCCCGGCCCTGAAAGAAATCTTCAACGCCGAACGCCTGCAACACATCGCCACCGAAATGAGCGCGGTGTACCCGGCGTTCGACGCCAAGGGTTTTCTCAAGCATGCCAAGGCCGGGCTGGCGGACCTGTCGGTGATGCAGCGCATGGCCCGGGTCAGCGAAAGCCTGCACGCCGTGATCCCGCTGGATTACCCACAGACCCTCAAGTTGCTGTATGCCCTGGCGCCCCGCCTGAACAGCGCCTTTGTCAGCCTGTTCCTGCCCCACTACGTTGCCAGCTACGGCGGCGAAGACTTCAAGCGCTCCATGGCCGCGCTCAAGTACTTCACCACGTTCGGCTCCGCCGAGTTTGCCGTGCGGCATTTTCTGCTGAGTGATTTCAAGCGCACCCTGGCGGTGATGCAAACGTGGTCGCTGGATGACAACGAACACGTGCGCCGCCTCGCCAGCGAAGGTTCGCGACCACGGCTGCCCTGGTCGTTTCGCCTGGCCGAAGTGCAGGCCGACCCGAACCTGTGCGCCTCAATCCTCGACAACCTCAAGGCCGACAGCAGCCTCTACGTGCGCAAGTCGGTGGCCAACCACCTCAACGACATCACCAAGGACCACCCCGATTGGGTGCTGGGTTTGATCGAAGGCTGGTCCCTGGATAATCCCCACACGGCGTGGATCGCCCGTCACGCGCTGCGCAGTTTGATCAAGCAAGGCGACACCCGGGCACTGACGATCATGGGTGCGGGGGCCAGGGCCGAGGTGAAGCTGCATCAGCTGAAAGTCGAGCCGGCGGTGATTAACCTGGGGGAGCGGATCAACCTGTCCTTCAGCTTGGAGTCCATAACCGACACGGCGCAAAAGCTGGTGGTGGACTACGCCATCGACTACGTGAAAAGCGCCGGTCACAGCGCGCCCAAGGTGTTCAAGCTCAAGGCGTTTACCCTGGGCGCCGGAGAGCATCACGCGGTGAGCCGTGGCCAGCATATCCGCGACATGACCACCCGCAAGCACTACCCCGGCAAGCATACGGTGCATGTGTTGGTGAATGGGGAGCGGTTGGGCAGTGCTGAATTTGAGTTGCGGGGCTGACGACGTTCACCGCAACCACACAGATCACATGTTCGAGCGGGCTTATGTGGGAGCGGGCTTGCTCGCGAAAGCGGTGGATCAGCTATACATGCATTGACTGACACACCGCCTTCGCGAGCAAGCCCGCTCCCACATTTTGAGCTGCGTTTATTCAGCGGGTTATCAGGCCCGCTCGTGATGCTCGGCGAGGTCGAGTCTCACCTTTTCCACCGACGGGCCACCCGACCCCGCGAGCGGGCGCTGATCTGAGCCACACCGCAAAAACCAATGTGGGAGCGGGCTTGCTCGCGAAGGCGGTGGATCAGCTATACATGCATTGACTGACACACCGCTTTCGCGAGCAAGCCCGTTCCCACATTTTGAGCTGCGTTTATTCAGTTAAGCCTCACCCAACAAAACCCCTTGCTCCCGCGCGCACAGCTCCACCACGTAATCCCACAACACCCGCAACCGCACCGACTTGTGCAGCTCGCGCCGGGAGCTGATCCAGTAGCTGCGCTGGATGCTCTCCCCCGGCAGCAGCGGCACCAGGTCCGGGTCGCTGGCGGCCATGAAGCACGGCAACACGGCAATCCCCAATCCCGAGCGCGCCGCCTGGTGCTGCGCGATCACGCTGGTGCTGTGGAACACCACCTTGGGGTTGCGGCAAAAGCTGCTGAGGAATTTCAGTTCCTGGCTGAACAGCAAGTCGTCGACGTAATCGATCCAGGCGTGGACCGCCAAGTCCTCGCGTTTTTCAATCGGCGGCGTGCGGTCCAGGTAGCTGCGGCTGGCGTAGAGCGCCAGGCGGTAGTCGGTGAGTTTGCGGGTCACCAGTTGGTCGACGCTGGGGCGTTCCAGGTGGATGCTGATTTCCGCTTCGCGGTTGAGGATGCTGACAAACCGTGGCACCGCCAGCAGTTCCACTTCCAGGCCCGGGTAGCGTTCGAACAAGCCGCCCATGCGACTGGCGAGGAACATCACACCCAGGCCCTCCGCCACACCCAGCCGGATCTTGCCCAGGGGCGCGGCGGAATGGGTCAGTTCTTCTTCCGCCAGCAGTGCCACGTTCTCCATGGCTTCGGCGTGTTTGAGCAGGGCTTCGCCGGACGGCGTGAGTTCGTAACCCTGGGCGTGCTGCACGAACAGCGCGGTGCCGAGGCTTTTCTCGATGGCCTCGATGTGCCGGGCCACGGTGGCGTGGGTGGTTTTCAGGCGTTGCGCCGCCGTGAGCAAGCGTCCGCTACGCTGTAACTCAAGAAAGAACCGCAGGTCATTCCAGTCGAACATGCCGCCTCCGCTTTCCACCGTAAAAGCATCGCTGTCTAAAAACGCACAGCAGCTGGGTAAAAACTAACATTTTTAAGACGAAAACTAACAACTAGGATGGAACCAATAAGAAAAACAAGCGAGGCCTCAGATGCCCATTGCAGCTGCTGAATACGATTACGTGGTAGTAGGCGCCGGCCCCGCAGGCTGCTTGCTGGCCAATCGACTGTCCGCCAACCCTGCCCATCGCGTGCTGCTGCTTGAAGCCGGCGGTCGCGATAACTATCCCTGGATCCATATTCCCGTCGGCTACCTGTTCTGCATCGGCAACCCGCGCACCGACTGGTGCTTCAAGACCGAAGCCCAGGAAGGCCTGCAAGGCCGTGCCCTGAGCTACCCGCGAGGCAAGGTGCTGGGCGGTTGCTCGTCAATCAACGGCATGATCTACATGCGCGGCCAGGCCCGGGATTACGACGGCTGGGCCGAAGACAATCCCGGCTGGGCCTGGAAAGACGTGCTGCCCCTGTTCAAGCAGAGCGAAAACCACTTTGCCGGCGCCTCGGCCTTTCACAGTGACGGCGGTGAATGGCGGGTTGAGCAACAGCGCCTGCACTGGCCGATCCTCGATGCGTTTCGCGACGCGGCGCAGCAGAGCGGTATCGACAGCATCAGCGACTTCAACCAGGGCGATAACGAAGGCTGCGGCTATTTCCAGGTCAATCAGAAATCCGGGGTGCGCTGGAATGCGGCCAAGGCGTTTCTCAAGCCGGTCCGTCAGCGACCCAACCTGACGGTGATGACCGAGGTTGAAGTTGACCGCGTGTTGCTGGAGAACGGTCGCGCAACGTCGGTGGTTGCTCGCCAGCATGGCCAAGCCGTCACGTGGCGGGCACGCAAGGAAATCATCCTGTGCGCCGGTTCCGTGGGTTCCCCCGGCATTCTGCAACGCTCCGGCATCGGCCCTTCCAGCGTGCTCAAGCCCTTGGGCATCGAGGTATTGCACGAATTGCCCGGCGTCGGCGGCAACCTGCAGGATCACCTGCAACTGCGCCTGATCTACAAACTGGAAAACGCCCGCACCCTGAACCAGATCGCCGGCACCGTGTGGGGCAAGATGGGCATGGGCCTGCGTTATCTGTACGACCGCAGCGGCCCGCTGTCCATGGCCCCCAGCCAACTGGGCGCGTTCGCCCGTTCCGGGCCCGAACAGACCTCGGCCAACCTTGAATACCACGTGCAGCCGCTGTCCCTGGAGCGCTTCGGCGAGCCCCTGCATGCATTCCCGGCGTTCACCGCCTCGGTGTGTGACCTGCGCCCGCAAAGCCGCGGCCGCATCGACATCCGTTCGGCCAACCCGGCAGACGCGCCGCTGATCCGCCCCAATTACCTCAGCCACCCGGAAGACCTGCGCGTCGCTGCCGACGCCATTCGCCTGACCCGGCGCATCGTCTCGGCCCCGGCCCTGAAACAGTTCAACCCGGTGGAATACCTGCCCGGCGCAGACCTGCAAACCGACGAACAGCTGCAGGAAGCCGCCGCCCGCATCGGCACCACCATCTTCCATCCGGTGGGCACCTGCCGCATGGGCAGCGACAAGGACGCGGTGGTCGACGCCCAACTGCGGGTACACGGCGTTCACGGCCTGCGCATCGCTGACGCGTCGGTCATGCCACGTATTACTTCAGGCAACACCTGCTCCCCCACGCTGATGATCGCGGAAAAAGCCGCGCAGCTTATCCTTTCGCCGAACACAAGGAGCCTTGCCCCGGAGAAAGAACTGACTCTACCGGCTTGACCTGTAGGAGCGAGCTTGCTCGCGAAGAACGCACAGGCACCGCGGACTACCTGATACCGCCGCGTCATCGTTGACGTTTTCGCGAGCACGCTCGCTCCTACAGTGGAATAGCGGCGCTGAACCTGGCGCCGACAGTGGAACAACAATAAATAATCACTGTGAGGGCTACCCAAATGTCAGAACACGCTCAACCCCTGGACCCGGCGCTCGGCGCACGCTCGAGCAACGACACCCAGAAGGTCATCTTCGCCTCCTCCCTCGGGACGGTGTTCGAATGGTATGACTTCTTCCTCTACGGCGCCCTCGCGGCGGTGATCAGCAAGCAGTTCTTTGCCGGGGTCAACGACACCACGGCGTTTATCTTCGCCCTGATGGCCTTCGCCGCCGGCTTTGTGGTGCGTCCGTTCGGTGCACTGGTGTTCGGTCGGCTGGGTGACATGATCGGGCGCAAGTACACCTTCCTCGCCACCATCATCCTGATGGGCCTGGCGACCTTCTGCGTCGGCCTGCTGCCGACCTATTCAAGCATCGGCATCGCCGCACCGATCATCCTCGTGGCGTTGCGCATGCTCCAGGGCCTGGCGCTGGGCGGCGAGTATGGCGGCGCAGCCACTTACGTGGCCGAGCACGCCCCGGCGGGCAAACGCGGCTTCCATACCAGCTGGATTCAATCCACCGCGACCCTCGGCCTGCTGCTGTCGTTGCTGGTGGTGCTGGCCTGCCGTTACTTCACCGGTGACCAGTTCGAAGTGTGGGGCTGGCGCCTGCCGTTCCTGCTGTCGATCGTGCTGCTGGGGATTTCCACCTGGATCCGCATGAGCCTGCACGAGTCGCCGGCGTTCCTGAAAATGAAAGAGGAAGGCAAGGCCAGCAAGTCGCCCATCCGCGAGTCCTTCGGCAAATGGGAAAACCTCAAGATCGTGCTGATTGCGCTGTTCAGCATCAATGCCGGGCAAGCGGTGACGTTCTATGCCGCGCAGTTTTATGTGCTGTTCTTCCTCACGCAGTTTTTGAAGATGGACCCGGCATTGGCCAACATGCTGCTGATCATCAGCGTGGTGATTGGCGCGCCGTTCTTTATCTTCTTCGGCTGGCTCTCGGACAAGCTGGGGCGCAAGCCGGTGTTGATGGTCGGCCTGCTGCTGGCCACCGCGTTGTACTTCCCGATCTTCAAGGGCCTGGCGCACTACACCAACCCGGCGATGGACAACGCCAGCCGCCAGGCGCCAATCACCGTACTGGCCGACCCGGCCACCTGCACCTTCCAGTTCGACCCGGTGGGCAAGGCGCGTTTTGACAGCCCGTGCGACAAGGTCAAGACCTTCCTGGTGAAACAGGGCCTGCCGTACGCAAGTGCGGCGGCCCCGGCCGGCAGTGCGGTACAGGTGAGCGTGGGTGATGTGCGTATCGATGGTTACGACGAAGCCGCCCTGAAAGGCGCGGTGACCCTGGCGGGCTATCCGCAGTCGGCTGACGTGGCGCAGGTCAACAAAACCATGGTGGTGGTACTGATCGTCGCACTGATCCTGATCGCCGCCATGTGCTACGGCCCGCTGGCGGCGCTGATGGTGGAACTGTTCCCGACGCGCATCCGCTACACCTCGCTGTCGCTGCCTTACCACATCGGTAACGGCTGGTTCGGCGGGTTCCTGCCAACGGTGTCGTTTGCGCTGGTGGTGTACACCGGGGATATCTTCTACGGCCTGTGGTACCCGGTGGTGATTACCGGGGTGAGCCTGATTGTGGGGCTGATTTGCCTGAAAGAGACCAAGAACGTGGATATCGACAAGAACTAAACGTCGACCCTGCCCACGCTGGAGGTCAGTGTAGGCAGGGCTTGTGTGGGAGCGGGCTTGCTCGCTCCCATATGGGGTTCAGTGCCAGCCACACATATTGCTGTATATCCATCCAGATAAAAGTTGCCCAATTCTCATTTATTGCCCATCCTGCTCCCCATTCAATTGCGTAGCGAATGTGGTGACCATGCGGCTGTTCCTCTGTGAAAAACCGTCCCAGGCCAAGGATATCGCCGCCGTGCTCGGCGCGACCCGGCGTGGCGAGGGTTGTTGGCTGGGTTCAGGCGTCACCGTGACGTGGTGCATCGGCCACCTGTTGGAAACCGCACCGCCCGACAGCTACGACGCCAAGTACAAGCGCTGGGTGCTGGCTGACCTGCCGATCATCCCCGAGAAGTGGAAGATGCTGGTCAAGCCCAAGACCGCCAGCCAGTTCAAGGCCGTCAAGCGCCTGCTGGGGGAAGCCCAGGAACTGGTGATCGCCACCGATGCCGACCGTGAGGGCGAGATGATCGCCCGGGAGCTGGTGGAGCATTGCCGTTACCGCGGCCCTATCCAGCGGCTGTGGCTCTCGGCACTCGACGACGCATCGATCCGCAAGGCCCTGGCCTCG
The DNA here is from genome assembly GCF_013386825.1 of Pseudomonas sp. IPO3778. Classification (GTDB taxonomy): domain Bacteria; phylum Pseudomonadota; class Gammaproteobacteria; order Pseudomonadales; family Pseudomonadaceae; genus Aquipseudomonas. The sequence goes on along the minus strand of NZ_JACARC010000005.1, from coordinate 102,403 downwards.
CTGAAGCCCGGCGCAGAAACCTTCAGCCTCTACCACTCGGCCCTCGGCCGTTCCCGCGCCGACTGGCTGATCGGGATGAACATGAGCCGCCTGTTTACCCTGCTGGGCCGGCAATCCGGTTATCAGGGCGTGTTGCCGGTGGGCCGGGTGCAAACCCCGACCCTGCGCCTGGTGGTGGACCGGGACCGCAGCATTGCCGACTTCGTGCCCGTCGCCTACTGGGCCATTGATGTGGAGTTGCTCCACGACCACATCACCTTTACCGCGCAGTGGCGCGCGACCGACGATGCCTGTGACGATCAGGGCCGTTGCCTCAACCCGCAACTGGCCCGGGATGCAGCCGATGCCATGGGCAACGCCGCCAGCGCGCGGCTGGTCAAGCTGCGTACCGAACGCATGCGCGACGTGGCGCCCCTGCCCTTCGACCTCGGCACGCTGCAGGAAATCTGCTCGAAAAAACTCGGCCTCGGCGCCCAGGAAACCCTGGATGTTGCCCAGTCACTGTACGAAACCCACAAGGTCATCACTTACCCGCGCAGCGACTGCGGCTACCTGCCCCTCAGCCAGCACAGCGATGCGCCGAACATTCTCGCGGCGCTGGGCCGGGCCGACCCGGCGGTGAATGAACTGATGCCGCACATCGATCCGAAGCGCCGCTCCCGGGCCTGGAACGACGCCAAGGTCAGCGCGCACCACGGCATCATCCCTACCGGCGCCGGCAAGGAAGTGGGGCAACTGACCGGCAAGCACCGCGCCGTGTACACCCTGATTCGTGCGCGCTACCTCGCGCAGTTCCTGCCCAACCACGAGTACGACCGTACCCAGGCCGACTTCGACTGCGCCGGCGAGGCCTTGCGGGCGGTCGGCAAGGTCATCGTCGAACCCGGCTGGAAACGCGCGCTGCCGGAAGCCCTGGCGCCGGCCAAGGGCCGTGAAGCGCCTGCGCCGCAATCCTTGCCGACATTGGTTCAAGGCCAGGATTACGCCGTGGCCAAGGTCAACCTCAAGGACCTGTGGACCCAGCCGCCCAAACCCTTCACGGAAGGCGACCTGATCAAGGCGATGAAGAACGTCGCCAAGCTGGTGGAAGACCCGCTGCTCAAGCAAAAACTCAAGGACACCACCGGGATCGGCACCGAAGCCACCCGCGCCGGGATTATCCAGGGCCTGCTGGATCGCGGTTACCTGGTGAAAAACGGCAAGGCGCTGTCGGCCACCCCTGCTGCTTTCAGCTTGATCGATGCGGTGCCACGGGCAATCGCCGATCCCGGCACCACGGCTATCTGGGAACAAGCGCTGGACATGGTGCAAAGCGGCGAGATGAGCCTGGAAGAGTTCGTTGCCAAACAGGCGGCGTGGATGAGCAAGCAGGTGACCCGTTGCACCGGCATGCGCCTGACCATCAGCGGCCCGGCGAGCCCTCCGGGACGGGGTGCCACGCCCTGGAAAAACAAACGCAAACCGGCCAAGCGCAAGACCGCCGCCAGCCCGAAACGGGCGGCAAAACCGGCAAACAAGGGGTGAGAGGCACTAAAAGTCGCGACAATGACGTTTTTCGACCCGATATACGCCGCTTTGGACCTTGCCCTGCCGTGAGCCGTCTAGGATTCTGTAGGGACTGCTAACCTCCCAACAATAACAACACCGGAGTGGCCTCCATGAAAACCGTTGCCCAAGTGTTAAAGTCCAAAGACCAGCAAAACCAGCAAGTCCACACCATCCCCCACGACCATACGGTGTTCGAGGCACTTATCGTGATGGCGTCGAAAAACGTCGGGGCCTTGCCCGTGCTCCAGGACGGGAAGGTGGTGGGCATCATCAGTGAACGAGATTACGCCCGTAAGGTTATCCTCCATGGATTGTCTTCGGTGGCGACCAAAGCCCACGAGATCATGAACTCACCGGTGATCACCGTCGACACTCACCAAACCGTCGAGACCTGCATGAATATCATGACCGACCGGCATCTGCGGCACCTGCCGGTGGTAGAGAACGGCGAGCTTCTGGGCCTGCTGTCCATCGGTGACCTGGTCAAGGAAGCGATTGCCGAACAGGCCGACCTGATCAAACAGCTGGAGCAGTACATTCGCGGCGAATAATCATTGGGGAACCCATGCTCGATACCCAGCCACATCAGGTCGATGACCACCTCGACAGCCTGCACCGGGCCATGGCCGAACGGCGCTTTCTGGTGCTGACCGGTGCGGGTATCAGCACCTCCTCGGGCATTCCCGATTACCGCGACAGCGAAGGCGTGCGCCGGGGCAAGGCGCCGATGATGTACCAGGAGTTCCTCGCGACCCCGGAGGCGCGCCGCCGCTACTGGGCCCGGGCGATGCTCGGCTGGCCGAGGGTGCGTGTCGCGCAGCCGAACCCGGCGCATCTCGCCCTGGCCACCTTGCAGCAGCGCCAGCGCATTACCGGGCTGATCACACAGAACGTCGACACCCTGCACGACCAGGCGGGCAGCCACGGAGTGATCGAGCTCCACGGCAGCCTGCACCGGGTGCTGTGCCTGGATTGCCAGCAGACCAGCGAGCGCGACCTGATCCAGCGCCACATGGAAGCTGAGAATCCCTACCTCGCGGGTGTCGACGCGGTTCAGGCACCGGACGGTGACACCTTGCTCGACCCGGCCTTTGAAGAACGTTTCCAGGTGCCCCGCTGCCCCCATTGCGGCGGGCAACGGTTGAAGCCGGATGTGGTGTTTTTTGGCGAGAACGTCGCCCAGGGCACCGCCGCCAGGGCAATGACCGCCGTGGATGACGCGCAAGGATTGTTGGTGGTGGGATCGTCGCTGATGGCGTACTCGGCGTTTCGCCTGTGCAAGGCGATGGTTGAGCAGGGTAAGCCAGTGATTGCCATCAACCTGGGCAAGACCCGGGGCGATGAGTTGCTGCAGCTCAAGATTGAAGCGTCCTGCGAGCGCTTGTTGCCTCTTCTGGTAGAACGCCTGGGCTAACACGCCAACCCTCTGGTGAGAGGACTTGCCTGTGGTGAGGAGGCTTGTCTGTGGCGGGGGGGGGCTTGTCTGTGGCGGGGGGGCTTGTCTGTGGCGAGGGGGCTTGTCCCCCGTTGGAGTGCGCAGCGCTCCCGCTTTTCTTGGGGCCGCTGCGCAGCCCAACGGGGGACAAGCCCCCTCGCCACAGACAAGCCCCTCTCACCACAGACAAGCCCACTCATCACAGACAAGCCCACTCACAACAGCAGCTCCCTCACCACCAAAAAACCGCCAAACCCTTCGACCCACCCGCACAAAAAATGACGCCCAAGTCACGGTTTCCGGCTTCAGCCCTGCCCCGCAAGGATTTATGTAGTGCTCAAAAAAAATCACTACATAACCGTTGACGTAACCATTTTGTAATTGCATGATTCAAGCGTCTCCCGGATCGGGAGCGTTGGTAACACGCGTTTTGAACAAGCTCGTCTGACCGCCGAGCTGTTTTTTCCGGATGTGCACTGCCCACAAGGCAGATTGATGAAGCTGACCGGCCCGAAAGGATCGGTACAAGGAGCTCAAACGCTGCTTGTCTTCGTTATGAAACCATTGCGTAGCAGGTCATCAGCAAGACTACATGCATCAGGTTCAAGACCCTGCCCGTATTCGGCAGACAGTCGCTGACGCCCGGTTTTCTGAGCCGGAGACAACTAAGTAGTTTTAACGGATCAACTAAAGATCGCCAACTGGTCAAGGGGCTTACACATGAATCTGAACAACCAACCAACGATCGATGAATTGGCTGAGATGTTCGCAGCGCAGAAAGACACGCTCGACGACCATATCCTCTGGATTGGTAAATCGGGCCAGGTCCATATTGACTGCCTGGCGCCCCACACCCTGGAAGAAGAGTTCGACAGGAATAACCGTGAACTGGCAGCGCGCCTGAAGATGTACCGCCGCGGCCAGGGTTATGTCGGCAAGAAAGCCGCCGCCGATCGCAACTTTATCGAGCAGGTCTTTCATACGCTGAATACCGAGTGGCAGAACCTCAAAGGCCATTCGCAGATTAAAGTAATCGACAGATACTGCTGATAACGACGCACTTATCACTTAAGCCTGCTCGCTTAAACGAGCAGGCTTTTTTATTGCCGATGGTTATTGCAACAAGGCCGGAAAACGCCCCTTCCCCGCTTCATCACAAAAGATATCAAACATGGCCTGGGCCGCTGCCGAAAGTTCGTGCCCCGGCTTGGTCAACACGCCAATCGGCCGTTCAATCAACGGATCCCTCAAGGTGATGCAGTGGGCGCCCGCTTCCTGCATTTGCCGCGCGCACAACGCCGGCACCGCGCTTACGCCCAGGCCACTGGCGACCATCTTGCCCACCGTTGCCAGTTGATGACTCTCCAGCGCCACGGGCAGTTTCATGTCCAGCGCCTTCAGGTGTTCTTCCAGCATCACCCGTACTGTCGACGGGCGTTGCAAGGTGATGAAAGGCTGTTCCAGCAGGGTGTGCCAGTCGATATCAGACCGTCGCGCCAACGGCGAGTCACCCGGCACCACCGCCACAAAGCGGTCCACATACAGCGGCGTGAACACCAGCGATGAGCTTTCCGACGGCTCAAACGCCACCCCCAACTCCACCTGCCGATCCCGGACCATCTCCAGCACCTGCTCATTGATCACGTCATTCACCGTGACATTCACCTGGGGATAGCGCGCCCGGAAAATCTTCAGGATCGGCGGCAGCAAATTGCCGGCGAACGACGGCATGGCCGCCACCGTGACCCGCCCGCGCTGCAAGGTGAAACGCTGGCGCAATTCATCCTCGGCGTTATCCCAATCGGCAATCAGGCGCCGGGCCAGGGGCAGCAGGGATTCGCCTTCGGGGGTCAACGCAACATTGCGCGTATTGCGGCTGAACAAGCGCCCGCCCAGGCCTTCCTCCAGGCCTTTGATGGTCAGGCTCAGCGCCGATTGGGAAAGATGCAGGCGCTCACACGCCGCCGCAAAACTGAGGGTCTGGGCCACGGCAAGAAAGGCGCGCATCTGTTTAACTGTCATGAAGCTTCTCCCAACGGCTGGCGACTGTGCTGTTTTTTAAATCAATCAACCTTAAAAAACAACTTAACAAATCAATCCGTCGGCGCAACACTCGGTTCATAGGGCTGACCCACAAACAATAAAAGAGGTGCATATGGCAGGTTTTGATAAACGCGTAGCGTCCTACGAAGATGCGCTGGCAGGCCTGGAAGATGGCATGACGGTTCTGGCCGGTGGTTTTGGCTTGTGCGGCATCCCGGAAAACCTCATCGCCGAAATCAAGCGCAAAGGCACCCGCAACCTGACCGTAGTCTCCAACAACTGCGGCGTCGATGGCTTCGGCCTGGGCCTGCTGCTGGAAGGCAAGCAGATCAGTAAAGTCTTCGCGTCCTACGTCGGTGAAAACGCGCTGTTCGAGAAGCAACTGCTCAGCGGCGAAATCGAAGTGGTCCTGACACCCCAAGGCACCCTCGCCGAAAAACTGCGGGCAGGCGGTGCCGGCATTCCGGCCTTCTTCACCGCCACCGGCGTCGGCACCCCAGTGGCCGAAGGCAAGGAAACCCGCGAATTCAACGGCCGCCCGTACCTGATGGAAGAATCCATCACCGGCGACTTCGCCATCGTCAAAGGCTGGAAAGCCGACCACTTCGGCAACGTGATCTACCGCCACACCGCCCAGAACTTCAACCCGCTGGCCGCCACCGCCGGCAGGATCACCGTGGTCGAAGTCGAAGAAATCGTTGAACCGGGCGAGCTGGACCCGGCGCATATCCATACCCCAGGGATCTACGTCGACCGGATCATTTGCGGCACCTTCGAGAAGCGCATCGAACAGCGCACCCTCCGCAAATAACCCACCAGCCCAAATAATAAGGAGACAACCAATGGCTCTTACCCGCGAACAAATGGCTCAACGCGTCGCCCGCGAAATGCAGGACGGTTTCTACGTCAACCTCGGCATCGGCATCCCGACCCTGGTGGCCAACTACATCCCCGAAGGCATGGAAGTGATGCTGCAATCGGAAAACGGCTTGCTGGGCATGGGCCCCTTCCCGACCGAAGAAACCATCGACGCCGACATGATCAACGCCGGCAAACAGACCGTCACCGCGCGCATTGGCGCATCGATCTTCTCCTCGGCCGAGTCCTTCGCGATGATTCGCGGCGGCCACGTCGACCTGACCGTGCTCGGCGCCTTCGAAGTCGACGTGCAGGGCAACATCGCCTCGTGGATGATCCCCGGCAAACTGGTCAAGGGCATGGGCGGCGCCATGGACCTGGTGGCCGGTGCCGAGAACATCATCGTGATCATGACCCATGCCTCCAAGGACGGTGAATCCAAACTGCTGAGCCACTGCAGCCTGCCGCTGACCGGCGCGAACTGCATCAAGCGGGTGCTGACGGACCTGGCCTACCTGGAAATCGAAAATGGCGCTTTTGTCCTCAAGGAACGCGCACCTGGCGTCAGTGTTGAAGAGATCGTCAGCAAGACCGCCGGTAAACTGATCGTCCCGGACCACGTTCCAGAAATGCACTTCCAGTGAGGACAGATTCCATGCAAGACGTCGTGATTGTTGCTGCCACCCGCACCGCCGTGGGCAGCTTCCAAGGTTCGCTGGCGAGCATCCCGGCCCCGGAGTTGGGGGCTGCGGTAATCCGTCGCCTGCTGGAGCAAACCGGCATCGACCCCGCGCTGGTGGACGAAGTGATCCTGGGCCAGGTGCTCACCGCAGGCAGCGGCCAGAACCCGGCCCGCCAGGCGTCGATCCTCGCCGGCCTGCCCCACGCCGTACCGGCCCTGACCCTGAACAAGGTCTGCGGCTCGGGCCTCAAGGCCCTGCACCTCGGCGCGCAAGCGATCCGTTGCGGTGACGCCGAGGTGATCATCGCCGGCGGCATGGAGAACATGAGCCTGGCGCCGTACGTGTTGCCGGCCGCTCGCACCGGCCTGCGCATGGGCCACGCCAAGATGCTCGACAGCATGATCACCGACGGCCTGTGGGATGCGTTCAACGACTACCACATGGGCATCACCGCGGAGAACCTGGTGGACAAGTACGGCATCAGCCGCGAAGCCCAGGACGCCTTCGCCGCCGCCTCCCAGCAAAAAGCCTCGGCGGCCATTGAAGCCGGGCGTTTTGCCGACGAGATCACGCCGATCCTGATTCCCCAGCGCAAAGGTGACCCGATCGCCTTCGCGGTGGACGAACAACCCCGCGCCGGCACCACTGCCGAGTCACTGGCCAAGCTGAAACCCGCCTTCAAAAAAGACGGCAGCGTCACCGCTGGCAATGCGTCCAGCCTCAACGACGGTGCAGCGGCCGTGCTGCTGATGAGTGCGGATAAAGCCAAGGCCCTCGGCCTCCCGGTACTGGCGCGCATAGCCAGCTACGCCAACGCCGGCGTGGACCCGGCGATCATGGGCATCGGCCCGGTATCGGCCACCCGCCGCTGCCTGGACAAAGCCGGCTGGAGCCTGGGCGACCTGGACCTGATCGAAGCCAACGAAGCCTTCGCCGCGCAGTCACTGGCCGTGGGCAAAGAGCTGGAATGGGATGCCGCGAAGGTCAACGTCAACGGCGGCGCGATTGCCATCGGCCACCCGATTGGCGCATCAGGCTGCCGCGTGCTGGTGACCCTGCTGCATGAAATGATCAAGCGTGATGCCAAAAAAGGCCTGGCCACCCTGTGCATCGGTGGCGGTCAGGGTGTAGCGCTGGCGCTTGAGCGCAGCTGATGTTCAAGAGCAACATGGATCAGGCCCGGCTGTGGCGAGGGGGCTTGCCCCCCGTTGAGCTGCGTAGCAGCCCCACTACATTGACCTCGGTGGTTCAGGTAGCACTTCATCGCGGGGTTTAGGGGCCGCTGCGCGGCCCAACGGCGTACAAGCCCCCTCGCCACAGGACTGCGATCGGTCAGTCCCGCACCTGGGGCACCGCGAACACCGCATTCGCCCGCACCACCACCTTCTCTCCCACCTGCAGGCTGACCGTGGCAAACGCCATCTGCCGACCGCGCTTGTGATGTTCCAGACGCACCTCGATCCATTCGCCCACCTGCACGGCACCCAGGTAATCCAGGGTCATGCTCGCGGTAATCAATGGCAACGGTGGCTCGCTGGAAAATGCCATGGCGTAACCCATGCCCACATCCGCCAGGGTGGCCAACACGCCACCATGCACGGTGCCACGCCCGTTGGCGTGGCGGTTGTCGGCGCGCAGGCCGATCTCCAGTTGCAGCCCCTCGCCCCGGCAGTAAACCGGCCCCAGCAAATCCAGGAGTGGGCTGCTGCGAGGCAGCGCGATAAAACCTTCGGGGACTGGGTGGCTGCTCATGACCGGACCTTCCTTGTGATAAAGGTGTGGTGTAGCCCAGCCACTTCCCGGCGACCATCAATATCAGCCAGGCAAATCCCGAGTAATAAGTCATCGCGCGTCCACTCACCTTAATCAGGCATCTACAAACAGCACCTGGCCGGTGATGAAACCGTCGACCGACCGTTCAAATGCCTTGCCCACCAGGCTGCCTGGCACCGGCTGGAAACCCGGCATCATTTCGCCGTAGACGTCCCATGCCTCTTCAAGCACGGTCGGGTTGACCACGTTGATCCGGATGCCACGAGGCAATTCATTGGCCACGCACTTCACAAACGTATCGATCGCCCCGCTGGTGGTGGCATCCGCGATCGCGTAAGGAATCGGCTTGACATTGAGAATGCCGGAAATCAGGGTAAATGAGCCGCCGTCGGCAATGAACTCAGCACCGATCTTGACGAGGTTGATCTGCCCCACCAATTTGCTGGAAATAGTGGTCGCCCACTGCTCTGCCGTCATCTCCATAAAGGGCGCGTATTCACAGAAACCCACCGTGTTGACGACGGCATCGAATGCACCCACGGTTTTAAACAATTGGGTAATGGAGTGCGGGTCCGTGATATCCACTTTGTGGTCACACCCCTCTCCGGAGCGACTGGCGGTAATCACCCGATGTTTACCCAAACCCGTCAGCGCAGCCTTGCCCATCTTGCCTTGCGCGCCAATAACAATGATCGTTTTCATAATGCACCTTGATAAAATTGAAAGGTCGTTGCGACCGTTGGCATTCTAAAAAAGGGCGCATACAATAAAAAACAATATCTCTTTGTAAGCGATACAAGCAATTATGGTAGACCGAATAGAAATCAAGCACATGCGGATCTTCATGCACCTGATGCGTGAAAAAAACGCCTCCAAGGTCGGCGCGCAGGTGGGCTTGTCGCAACAGGCGGTCAGTGAGTACCTGAAGAAACTGCGGGACGAATTCAACGATGTGCTGTTTGTGAGGAACAGCAACGGGCTGACCCCTACCGACTTCGCCTTCGAACTGGCCTTGAAGTTCGAACGCATCCTGGGTGAAGTGGACAGCCTGAACGACGGCAGCGCTTATGATTTGCAGACCCTCGAACGGGAATACACGATCATTGCCAACGAGCATGCCCAGCAAGCCCTCATTCCAGCGTTAGTCTCCAACGTGCTCGCGGCCGCACCTCGTGTCAGTTTCAAGATCCTGGATTTCGCCCCGGAACACTACAAGGACATGTTGTTATCCGGTGAGGCCGACCTGGTTATCGGCTTTAAGGAGTTTATTGACCAGGGGCTGAACAACGTTCACCTGAAGCAGGATCACTACGCGTGCGCCGTCAACAATCGCTCCACGCTTATCCAGCAAATCCACTGCCTGGACGACTTGAAGAAGTTCCCTCACGTGGCGGTCAGCAACAGGAAAGACCAACTCAACGACACCGTGGAGACCTTCCTGAAACAACACGCCATTTCGAGAAACATCATCGCGATCCTGCCTTGCTATACCTCGTTGCAAAGCTTCCTTGAGGCCAATGATGTGATTGCCTTCTTGCCCTCCGCCCTCGCGGCGGGCGCCAACCTCACGCTGCTGGACTTTGATGAGAAGCCCCAGAGCTTTGACATCATTGCCGCCTGGCACGGGCGCTCATCCCACAATCAGTTTCACAAGTGGATGATTGAAACCCTGGTGAATCTGCGCACCTAACGCTTCATGCAGCGCTGATAACGTTCGTCCACGCGCTTGGCGAACCAGGCCGTGGTCAGGTTGCGGGTGATCTTCGGGCTTTTCAGCACGATGCCCGGCAGGATCGCCCGCGGCAACGGTTGGCCGGCCGTCTTGTCGGCCAGGGCGAATACCCGCTGGTAGAGGGTGGTGTCTTCAAAATCCAGACGCTCGCCCTGCTCCAGTTGGCTGCGGATCGTCGGGTTGCGCATGTCCAGCGCCTTGCCCAGGGAGCGCACCGCCAGCTCGGTGGTGCCGGGCAGGAACGAGCCGTAGTTGATCAGGTCACCGTCCAGCGCCAGCGTGGTCCCCGAGACTCGGCTAACGGCGGCCTGGAACGCCGCATTGCGGCTGGCGTACCAGCCGGCATTGAAATCGGCGAAGCGGTACAGCATCTGGTCGTAATGCACCGGGTAGCCCAGCAGATGGGTGATGCCAAAGTACATGCCGCCACGACGGGTGAAGACTTCCCGGCGGATGCTGCCATCCACCGTGTAGGGATAATCCCGGGCTTGCTGCTGCGCAAACTCAATGCTGACCTGCATGGGGCCTGCGGTGTGCACCGGGTTGAAGCCGCCAAACAAGGTATTGCCCAAGGGCACGACGCTGATGAAGTCGTCAAAGATCCCGCTCAGATCCTTCTCGGTACGCGCCGCACTCAAACGCTCGGCGTAGGACTTGCCCGTGGGCGAGCGCAGTTGCAGCGCCGTACGCACCAGCACCGCCGGCACATGGACTTTGCCGGCGCGCCGCAGGATTTCATCCTGGGCGATCTTGCCCATGTTCGGCACTGGCGGGTCGACCTGATAGGTGGACTCCTGCTCGGTCACGGCCAGCACGGCGCAGATGTTTTCGGTGCCGGGGTAGATTTTTTGCGTGTTGAAGGCGGTGTAGATGTCCTGGGCCCAGCCGTTGCGGTCCGGCACGCTGGCCGGCATCAGGCGCACGATCTGCGCCTTCACCTCGGCTTCACTGCGCTCAGGCAGTGGCTGGGTGCGCTGGCTGGAGCAGCCGGCCAGCACCAGCAAGGTGGCGAGGCACAGAATCAGGCGATGTGAATGCATGGGGCGTCCTTGGGTGTCGATGGGCCAGTCATGGCAGATATCGACCGGTAAGTCTAACCGGGGTTCGCCGACCTGCCTGCAGGACGCCATCGAGCATCACCTAGCACACCTGCAAAGAAATAAAACCTGTCAACTCTTACAGTTGTGCGCGGTTTTGTTTCAAGTTTAACTGATCCCCGGGCGATGTTTGCCCCTTGCTCAGCTTCACACCTGCGCGCAAAAAAACGCGTCGACTTCAGGTGACCGAAAAGTCCATAGAGGTTGCAGAACGTATGTTCAGGCCTGGCGACCGCTGACCGATCTTCACGCGCGTGAAAGAGGGATTGTTCATGTCAGTCGAATGCTATGACGAGTGGGCGGGACCGCTTCAGGGATACACCGCCGCCGATCACTTATATGGCGCTGACGGGCCGTGGCCTAAAGTTAACACCTTGGTCCGTGAGTTACCCGCCATGACCAAAAGAGTCCCCAAGGCACATACCGAGGACTTCCGTGTCAATGTGGTGGCCCACTACCTGAAAACCCTGAAGTCCGGACGCGTCAAAATCATCTTGAAGATGCTTGCCGGTGATTACAGGCTGCGACCGGTATCCGACGTATTGTTTTCGGGACAACTGTTTTACGGCACGCTCAGCAAACTGTTGACGCCGGTCAGTGCAGAAGACGTTGCCGAGTTCCCCGACCTGCTGAATCCCGAAGCGTTGTTTGATAGCGAAGGCGAACCCACGTATTTAAAAATCGACACATTGAGCATGCAACGCCTGGACCCTCTACACGGCATTTATTCTGCACCCAGCCTGACATTATTCAGGCGTGATGGCAGCGATTCAGGCACCGCCCTGGCGATAAAAATCAATGGGCTGGTATTAACGCCAGAGGACAAAAACGCTTGGGAGCTTGCCAAGTATTTTGTACTGCAAGGCGCACTCTGCCTGATCACCCTGGTGACTCACCCACGGCTGCATTTCCCGATGGACGCCATCAGCGCCATCAGCTTAACGGCACTGCCCCGCCAGCATGTGCTGTTTAAACTATTGGCCCCTCATACAAGAATCCAACTGGCAATTAATCAGGCGGTATCCTTACAGACTTACTCGGTGGCTCATAACAATCAATTCCTGCCCTATACACCCTACCCTGGATGGGGAAATGTCCCGATCATCGAAGAGGGTCGCGGATGGACAGGGCTTATGACCGATGCCTTTTCCGGAATCGAAGGTAACCGCAGTTATCCGGCCTATTCATTTCCGTTAGTCCCAGAAAAAATATGGTCAGACTTTGACACCTTCGTCAGGGGTTATTACGACGTCATATTTGATTTTGTCAGTGCCGTCGTTCGCCACGTCGACCTGGATGACCCTGTTGTCATTTACTGGAGTAATGCCATTGCCGCGTGGGTGACTGGATTTCCGGCACACGAGCGCATACGGGAGGGCGATACATTCGCCAGGGCAATCAGCTATTTCATTTGGGATGTGACCGTTGCACATTCGGCAGATCACGGAGCCATGGGGCATTACCAGCAGAATATCTTTCCCTTGCGACTTCGCGCCCCTGCCCCGGCCAGTAAAACCCTGCCACCGGTAAACAGAAGGAAGCTGGTGACATTCGGCGACACGCTACGTAACCGCCTGTGTTTTAAGATGTACTTTGGCCCCCCTCAAGGCAATGAGTACTTATATGACACGTGGTACGACTTTGGCGTACCCGAGTTGGATGACATCAATCAAACGTTCTGGCGCGACCTCAAGCGCTTTGACGAGGGGATTACCTGTCGCCGCTTTATAAACCTCAAGGATATCGCGCGTAGTATTAACTTCTGAACGCTATAACCAAGGGCTTGTAGACGTCGGTGACGGTCTCGACATCGACCGCCACCCTTGGGCCTGACGTTATTCAGATCCCGGCCAGCGCCAGGTCCATCGCAAAGTAGGTAAAGATCAAATCCGCACCGGCGCGCTTGATCGAACCCAGGGTTTCCCGCACCACGCGGGCTTCATCGATGGCGCCCGCCTGGGCACCGAACTTGATCATCGCGTACTCGCCGCTCACCTGGTACGCCGCCACCGGCAAGCGCGAGGCTTCGCGGATGTCGCGGATGATGTCCAGGTACGCGCCCGCCGGCTTGACCATCAGCGCATCCGCGCCTTCCTGTTCATCCAGCAACGATTCACGCACGGCTTCGCGGCGGTTCATCGGGTTCATCTGGTAGCTCTTGCGGTCGCCCTTCAGCGCGCTGCCACCGGCTTCGCGGAACGGGCCGTAGAGGGCCGAAGCGAATTTGGTGGAATAGGCCATGATCGGAATATGGCTGAAGCCCGCTTCATCCAGCGCCCGGCGAATGGCCTGGACCTGCCCGTCCATCGCAGCGGACGGCGCGATCACATCGGCACCGGCGCGGGCGGCGGCCACGGCTTGCTTGCCGAGGTTGACCAGGGTGCGGTCGTTGTCGACCTCGGCGCCGTGCATCACGCCGCAATGGCCGTGGTCGGTGTATTCGCAAAAACAGGTGTCCGACATCACGATCATTTCCGGCACCGCGCCCTTGATGATCGAGGACATGCGCGACACCAGGCCACGTTCTTGCCAGGTGTCACTGCCCGAGGCGTCCAGGTGGTGGGACACGCCGAAGGTCATCACCGACTTGATCCCGGCACGGGCGTAACGCTCGATCTCGCCGGCCAGCTTCGACTCGGGAATGCGCTGCACCCCGGGCATGCTGGTGATCGGCACGAAGTCGTCGATGTCTTCTTCAACAAAGATCGGCAGCACCAGGTCATTGAGGGTGAATTCGGTTTCCTGGAACAGGCCACGCAACTCCGGGGAGCGGCGCAGGCGGCGTGGACGGGCTTCGGGGAACTGGCTGGACATTGATGCTCCTGAAAAAGGCAGGCCAAAAATCGTTGGGGCGAAAGCTTATGCCTCGTGCACCGCAGAGCACAAACGCCAAGTGCGGAACAGTTTATTGCAGGCCCGGTAACAATGGCATTGATCTAGAGCTGCAGCCGGCCCTCAATGCAAACGGCCACCGCGCCGCCGATCCAGATTTCCTCGCCGCTCTGCTCGACACGAATTCGCCCGGCACGGCCCATGGCGGTGCCCTGGCTCACCACATAGCGGCTCGGCGCCAGGCCTTCACCCAGCAACCACTGGGCAACGCCGGCGTTCAGGCTGCCGGTGGCCGGGTCCTCCGGCGCACCGTCCCCCGCGATAAAGGCACGCACTTCAAAGTGCGCTTCATCACCGTCCCGCTCCGGGTTCCACGGCGCGATCACGCCCACGGCCAAACCCTGCAACTGCGAATAATCCGGACGCAGCGCCAGCACCTGTTCCCGATCCGCCAGCATCACCGCCAGCCAACCCGCTCCGTTGTCCACCCACTGGCTGCGCACAATCGCCCCCGGCGCCAGGGCCAACGCCTGCCGTACGCGCTCGATCAACTCGGGCTCCAGCGGGCCGGACCGCAACAGCGGTGGCGCAATAAACGCCAGTTCCTCGCCCTGGCGGCGGATGCGCACCAGGCCGATTTCACATTCCTGGATAATCTCCTCGCCAGCGGGCTGGCCACCGGCCTGCAACCAGGCATGGCAACTGCCCAGGGTCGGATGGCCGGCAAACGGCAACTCCTGCAGGGTGGTGAAGATCCTTACGCGATAGTCCGCCCGTGGATCACGCGGTTTGAGCAAGAAGGTGGTTTCGCTGAGGTTGGTCCACTTGGCGAAGTCCGCCATTTGCTGGTCGCTCAGGCTGTCGGCGCCCAACACCACGGCCAGCGGGTTGCCCTTGAGGGCCACGTGGCTGAAGACGTCGAGCTGTTTGAAGTCGAAGGAAGGCATGCTGCTCCTCATTTAGGGATATTCAAGCCACGGATGACGGCCGGCCGGGCGACGAACCCGTCCAGTGCCCGTAGCACGTTCGGAAAGTCGGTAATGCCCACCAGGTCGCCGGACTCATAGAAGCCAATCAGGTTGCGCACCCACGGAAAGGTCGCGATGTCGGCAATGCTGTATTCGTCGCCCATGATCCAGGTGCGGCCCAGCAGGCGTTTTTCCAGCACCTCCAGCAGGCGCCGCGACTCGGCGACATAGCGGTCGCGGGGGCGTTTATCCTCGTAGGCGGCACCGGCGAATTTGTTGAAGAAGCCCACCTGGCCGAACATCGGCCCGATACCGGCCATCTGGAACATCAGCCACTGGATCGTCTCGTAGCGCATGGCCGGGTCTTCGGGCAGCAGTTCGCCACTCTTCTCGGCGAGGTAAATCAGGATCGCGCCCGACTCGAACAGCCCCAGCGCCTGGCCGCCCGGGCCGTTAGGGTCGATGATCGCCGGGATCTTGTTGTTGGGGTTCAGCGACAGGAACTCAGCCGAGAGCTGGTCCTGGGTGTCGAAGCTGACCTTGTGCGCCTCGTAAGGCAGCCCCAGCTCCTCGAGCATGATCGACACCTTGACCCCGTTGGGCGTCGGCAACGAATACAGCTGCAGGCGCTCGGGGTGCCGTGCCGGCCATTTGGCAGTAATGGGGAAGTCTGAAAGTGAGTTCATCGCATGACTCCTGACAAAACCCTGATAGTAGTGCCTCGATGCCTGTCCTGCATCCGTCTTAAATCCGCAACATCCGCCGGTTAATCTCCTGCAAACGGCAAGGATGCCGCCCCATTCCCCCGTAAAACGAACCAAAGTGCCCTGGCGCACTCTTAAGTGCGCCCCCAAGGAAGCCACGCTCACGACACGGAACACCACGCGACGCCACTCAGGTCGCTGTGCCGGGCTTGTCCGCCTTAACCCGCTGCACGAAGACTCGAGCCTCAATGACTATCAAGCCTCTGTGCCTTGCGAAACGCCTTAAACGCTACTCCTACGTCCTGCTGCCGGTATTACTGGTCGGCGCCGCCATCGGCCTTACCCTGGAATCCCGGATCAGCCGCGCCCAACAGGTCGACGGCGTGCAAACCCTGGTGTTCCTGCGCCACGGGGAAAAACCTGCCGGCGGCCTCGGCCAGCTCAACTGCCAGGGCCTGAACCGCGCGATGAACCTGGCCACCGTGCTGCCGGAAAAGTTCGGCAAGGCCAACTTTGTCTTCGCCGCCAACCCGACCCGCAATGTCGAAGAGGGTGAGAAAGACAACTCCTACAGCTACATCCGCCCACTGATGACCATCAGCCCCAGCGCCATCAAGCTCGGCTTGCCGGTAAACATCAAGTTCTCGGCCAATGACACCAGCGCCCTCGCCGACGAACTGGTGGAAGACAAGTACCACAACGCGGTCATCTACACCGCCTGGTCCCACGGCTACCTGCCGGAGCTGATCAACAAGGTGGCGAGTGAAGCGGTGGGCGAAAAGCACGTGATTACCGACGATTGGTCCGGCAGCGATTTCGACACCTTGTATGTGCTGACATTGACCTGGCACAACGGCAAGGCCACGCTGCTCAGCCGCAATTACAAGCAAGGTCTGGATAACGGCCAGCAGACCTGCCCGGAGGCGACTCAGGTGAGTGCCGATATCTGACCGCCACAGGGTCTTCGGGGCCGCTCGTCTTCAGCGTATGATGCTGCGCTATTGACTCACCTGCGGATCATCAACATGTCCAACCTCTCCTCCACCCAGCCTGCCCGGGGCTGGTCCTTCTGGTGGAAACCAGCGCTGTTCCTGCTGGTGGCCTGCATCGGCCTCTACTACGTGAAGTGGTCGCCCTACTACGCCAAGGCGTTTGTTGCGGCGGACAACCACAGCATCGGCGCCTCGATTCTCAACGACCAGCAAAGTTCGCCATTGGCCGCCGCCCTGGCCTATGCCCAGGTGTATTTCCTGGCGATCTGGAAAGCCGCCGTGCTGGCGGTCATCCTCGGCTCGCTGCTGCAAGTGCTGATCCCGCGGGACTGGCTGTTGCGCCTGTTTGGCCGCGCCGGGCTGGGTTCCACCTTGCGCGGCGGGCTGTTCGCCCTGCCAGGGATGATGTGCAGTTGCTGCGCCGCCCCGGTGGCGGCCGGCATGCGTCGGCAGCAGGTGTCGGTGGGTGCGGCGCTGGCCTTCTGGATCGCCAACCCGGTGCTGAACCCGGCCACGCTGGTGTTTATGGGCTTCGTGCTGGGCTGGGGCTTTACCGCGTTGCGGTTGGTGGCCGGGATTGTGCTGGTGGTGGGTGTGTCGCTGGTGGCGCAACGTATCGCGCGCCCGGAGCAGGTGCCGGAAGCCGCACTGGACGCCGTGGCCCAGGCCAGCCATACCGAGACCGAACCGTTCCTGAACCGCTGGCTGCGCACCTTGTGGCAGCTGTTCTGGAGCACGATCCCGGTGTACATCCTGGCGGTGTTGATCCTCGGCGCGGCGCGGGTGTGGCTGTTTCCCCATGTTGACGGCGCGATGGCCAACAGCCTGGTGTGGCTGGTGCCGCTGGCGATTGTCGGCACGCTGTTTGTGATCCCGACGGCCGCCGAAATTCCCATCGTGCAAACCATGATGACCCTCGGCATGGGCACCGGCCCGGCCGTGGCCTTGCTGATGACCCTGCCGAGCGTGAGCCTGCCGTCGCTGCTGATGCTGCGCAAGGATTTCGATGCGCGGGTGCTGGTGACCGTGGCAGGGCTGACCATGCTGATGGGCGTGGTGTGCGGGCTGATCGGGGCGTTTATTCTTTAGTTATTGGGTGGGGTTGAGGGCCTCTTCGCGAGCAAGCCCGCTCCCACATTTTTGACCGCATTCCTTCAGGATAAACGCGGTCGAATGTGGGAGCGGGCTTGCTCGCGAAGAGGCCGGTAAACTCAACCCATTACTCCCGCCGAGCCGCCCGCTCACGCAGGTACTCCAGTACCGCACCCTGCTCCCCCGCAAACTCGATGCGTGCGCCCTTGCTTTCCCGCTGGAACGCGTACATCGGGTCGTAATACTCACGCAACAGCCCTTCAATCCAGCCCCGGTGCAACTCCACCGCACCGCTGCGGGCCTGCTCTGCCAGGGCGTCCTGCAGGATCCCGTGCAACCGCGCAAACCGCTCGCCACCCAGGCGCTTGTGGATATTGCCCAGGCTCTGGGTCAGGCGCTCGGCAAACAGGTCTTGGCCGGTGTCGCCAAACTGCGCGACGAATTCGGCGCAGAGGTCCACCACGTAATCCTGCAGGATGCGCTCCACACGGCCTTCAACGCTGTCTTCCAGCCAGACCATCGGGAAACCCTGCATGCCCTTGTGCAAGGGCAACGGCAGCGCACAACTGCCGATCATGCGGCTCTCATCCTCGACCACGAACTGTTCGATACCGGCGGCACGCTTTTTCAGCAGGTCCACGGCCAGGCGGTTTTCGAAGTCGATGTTGGAGGGTTGTGGTGTCGCACGTTTGCCGAAGCTCGAGCCGCGATGGTTGGCGTGGCCTTCCAGGTCCAGGGCATTGTTCAATTGGCCGAGCACGTCGGTCTTGCCGGTGCCGGTCATGCCGCCCAACAACACGAAGTCGCATTGAGCGGTGGCCTGCTCGACCGTGTCCAGCAGGAAGGTTCGCATGGCCTTGTAGCCACCGCCCACTCGCGGGTAGTCGATACCCGCCTCGGTCTTCAGCCATTGCTGGGCAATCTGCGAGCGCATCCCGCCACGAAAGCAATAGAGCACACCGTCAGGATTGGCCCGGGCAAAGCGCGCCCACTGCTCGATACGTTCGGCCTTGATCGCGCCGGACACCAACGCGTGGCCGAGGACGATGGCCGCCTGCTGGCCTTGCTGCTTGTAACAGGTGCCCACCCGTTCGCGCTCATCGTCGGTCATCAACGGCAGGTTGATCACTCCCGGAAACGCGCCCTTGATGAATTCGATCGGCGCCCGGGTATCCATCATCGGCCGGTCGTTGAGAAAGATGTCGCGGTAGTCGGTGATGTCAACCGGCATCAAAACACCTCTACCGCGTGGGTCTGTCGCTCAACCAGTTCGCCGATCGGCTCAAGGTCCAGGCCGAGTTCCGCCGCCACGGAGAGGAATTCGGCAGCGCCTTCGGGGGTGACCGCCACCAGCAGGCCGCCGCTGGTTTGCGGGTCGCACAGCACGCGCTTGTGCAGTTCGTTCAAGCGCCCCAGCTTGCTGGCGTAGCTGTCGAAGTTGCGCAAGGTACCGCCGGGCACACAACCCTGCTCCAGGTAGTACTCAACCCCGGGCAGGCGTGGGACTTTTTCATATTCGATGCGCGCCGTCAGATGGCTGCCGTCGGCCATTTCCACCAGGTGGCCCAACAGGCCGAAACCGGTGACATCGGTCATGGCCGTGACACCGGCCAGCTTGCCAAAGCGGCTGCCGGGCTTGTTGAGGGTGCACATCCAGTCACGGGCCAGGCCAATATCGGCTTCGCGCAGCTTGCCCTTCTTTTCGGCGGTGGTGAGGATGCCGATACCCAAGGGTTTGGTCAGGTACAGCTGGCAACCGGCGGTGGCTGTGTCGTTGCGCTTCATATCGCGTTTATTCACCAGCCCGGTGACGGCCAGGCCGAAGATCGGCTCGGGGGCGTCGATGGAGTGGCCACCGGCCAGGGGAATCCCGGCAGCGTCACACACGGAGCGACCGCCGCGAATCACTTCCCGGGCAATCTCCGGGGCCAGTACGTTGACCGGCCAGCCCAGAATGGCGATGGCCATCAACGGATCGCCGCCCATGGCGTAGATATCGCTGATGGCATTGGTGGCGGCAATGCGGCCGAAGTCGAAAGGGTCATCGACAATCGGCATGAAAAAGTCGGTGGTTGAGACCACGCCACGCTCGTCGTCGATGGCATACACCGCCGCGTCATCGCGGGAGGCATTGCCGACCCAGAGCTTGGGGTCCAGGTTTTGCGCACCGCTGCCGGCGAGGATCACTTCCAGCACCTGAGGTGAGATCTTGCAACCGCAACCAGCCCCATGGCTGTATTGGGTCAGGCGAATTGGCTCGTTCATGAAGGCACCTCGAATACGTCAAGGCGAAGAATCTTAACAGACGACTCCTACAGACATGGGCGATTCGGCAAAAACCAGGCAGCAAAAAGGCCGGCTGGGCTCTGATGAGCGCAGCCGGCCTTTGGGTGTGAGCCTTTACGGGTTTGCAGCCAGGCGTTTATGCCGGTTGCGTCGCATCATGTTCAGGCACTCGATCGCCGCCGAGAACGCCATGGCCGCATACACATAGCCTTTTGGCACATGGGCGCCGAAACCTTCGGCGATCAGCGTCATACCGATCATGATGAGGAAGCCCAAGGCCAACATCACAATGGTCGGGTTATCGTTGATGAACTTGGCCAACGGCTCGGCCGCCACCAGCATCACGATCACCGAGACCACCACGGCAATGATCATGATCGGCAAGTGCTCGGTCATGCCCACGGCGGTGATGATGCTGTCGATGGAGAACACCATGTCCAGCAGCAGGATCTGGCCGATCGCCGAGGCAAAGCCCAGGGTGACGCTCGGTGCACCGGTGTCCACGTGCTCCTTCTCGGGGTCCATGCTGTGATGGATCTCGGTGGTCGCCTTCCACACCAGGAACAGGCCACCGGCGATCAGGATCATGTCTTTCCAGGAGAACGACTGCCCCAGGATATCAATGACCGGCTCGGTCAACTGCACGATAAAGGCGATGGTGCTCAACAGGCCCAGACGCAGGATCAATGCCATGCTGATACCGATGCGGCGGGCCTTGGCCCGGTGTTGCACCGGCAACTTGTTGGTGAGAATCGAGATAAAGATCAGGTTGTCGATCCCCAGCACGATCTCCATGACGATCAGGGTGGCCAGTGCGATCCATGCGGTCGGGCTGGCGGCCAGTTGTAAAAGGTAATCCATAGGTCAGTCCTGGTGTGGTGTGCCGGTATTAGGTTTCTTGGGAGGTGGATTCGGGCGTGTTGTCTTCCGGCTCCTCCTTGTCCTGCTTGCCTTGGGGTGGTGCGATCAAGCCCTTGGTCGCGTCACTCAACGCCTGTTCGGCAGCCTGGTGGGTGTCGTCGATCACTTGCTTGGCCGATTCGGTGGCTTTACCCAACAGTTGTTGTGCGCTTTTCTCGGCCTGGTCACAACCACTGAGCATGACTAATGAAAGCGCAAGCAACGCCGTTGCGCCCGGGGAATTGAGTTTCATGATGCGTTCCTCGTTAGAACCGTTGGGTCCAAGTAGTGGCCCCTCGATAGCGACGCATTCTATGCAGGCAAACACTTCAGTAAAATTCGTATTTTTTTCGTTTATACTTCGGTTTTCACGAAGTGTTGGCCGCCATGCTCAATTATCGACAACTGCACTACTTCTGGGTCGTCGCCAAGACGGGCAGCATCGTGCGTGCCTGCGAGCAACTGAACCTCACGCCGCAGACCATCAGCGGGCAGATCAGCCTGCTGGAGCAGACGTTTGGCGTGGCGTTGTTTCAAAAGGTCGGGCGCCAACTGGAGCTGACCGAGGCCGGGCGCCAGGCGCTGCCCTATGCCGAGCAGATGTTTCAGCTGGGCAATGAGCTGGAGGCGATGCTGCGCACCCAGCCCAATGAGCAGCAGATCCTGTTCCGGGTCGGCGTGGCGGACGTGGTGCCTAAATCCATCGTCTACCGGCTGATTGCGCCGACCATGGAATTGAGCGAGCCGATCCGCATCACCTGCCGTGAAGACAAGCTTGAGCGGTTGCTGGCAGACCTGGCGATCCAGCGCCTGGACCTGGTGATCTCCGACAGCCCGATGCCACCGCACCTGGACATCAAGGGCTACAGCCAGAAACTGGGGGAATGCGGGATCAGCTTTTTCGCAACCCAGGCGTTGGCTGACCAGCATCGCGGCGATTTCCCACAGTGCCTGCAGGGTGCGCCGCTCTTGATTCCGGGAGCGGAGACCGTAGTGCGCAGCCGCTTGCTGCGCTGGTTTGCCGAGCAGCAGATCCAGCCACGGATTGTCGGGGAGTTCGACGACAGCGCCCTGATGCAGGCCTTCGGCCAATCCGGCAGCGGGATTTTTATCGCCCCCAGCGTGATTGCCGACGAGGTGGAGCGCCAGTATGGCGTGGCGCTGATCGGCCAGACGGATGCCGTGACCGAATCGTTCTATGCCATTTCGGTAGAGCGCAAGGTCAAGCACCCCGGCATCGTGGCGATTACCGAAGGGGCAAGGCGGGAGCTGTTCACCGCCCTGCCCTGATGAATCAAGCGCAGACGGCGCGGGTCTTGGCGGTCATCAGGCACAGTGCCAACAGGATCGACAGCAGGATAAAACCGGCGGCAGCAAACCCGAGGCTGCCCAAGCCGAGGGTGTCGATCACATGCCCGCCCACCAACGCCCCGAGGCCAATCCCCAGGTTGGCCCCGGCGATGTTCAGCGACGCGGCAAACGCCGGCGCATGGGGCGCGGCCTTCATCAATCGCACATGGCTCACCAGGAACAACGCCGCCTGGGTCACGCCCCATACCGCCATCGCCGCCGCCAGCCCGACGGTGGAGTGAATGGCGGGCACCAGCGCCACCATGCCGGCGATCATGAAGCCGCAGAACACCATCGAGGCGATCAGCGGGTGACGGTCCACCATGCGCCCGCCCAGTGAGTTGCCGATCAGGCCGACAGCGCCGAAGCCCATCAGGCACCAACCCACCAGCGTTCCGTCGAAACCTGCCAGGCGCTCGAGAATGTCAGCCAGGTAGGTGTAAGCGGTGAACATGCCACTGAACACCAGGATCGACAGCAGGATATGCCCCTGCATCAACGGGCTGCGCAAGATTTTGAACTGGGAGCGCAAGCTCACCTGATCGTTCTTCGCCCGGGTCTTCGGCAAGTAGATAAACAGCAGCAAGGCCTTGGCAAACGCCACCACGGCAAGAATGCCAAAGGCCGTGCGCCAGCCGAACATATCGGAAATCAGCGTGCCCACCGGGATGCCGAAGACCGTGGCGCAGACGATGCCGAAGCCGATTTTTTCAATTGCACGCCCAGCAAAATCCGGCCCGACGATGTCCACCGCCGTCTCACTGGCCAAGGCCCAGAACACCGGCAACCCCAACGCCGGGATCAGGCGGGCCAGGGACATGACCCAGATATTCGACGCCATGGCGGCCAGTGTGTTGGCCAGGCCGAACAGGATCAGGATCGTGATAAACAGCCGCTTGCGCTCGAACCGCGCGAAATACGCGGTAAGAAACGGGCCAAACGCTGCCACGGTGAACGCGAACAACGTCACCAGCAACCCGGCCTGGGACACGCTCACGTCGAGGTCCCGGGCGATGGCAGGCAACAGGCCGACGATGATGAACTCTGTGGTCAGCACGGTAAAACCGGCGGCTGACAACAGCAGGATCGGAAACAACATTAAAAACTCCAGAAAACGACAACATCAACGAAAGCCCGGAAGGCCCGCTGATCAATAGGAAAGAAGAGGATGGGCAATGTTAACAGAATGTGTCGTGACGTGGCGACGGAACGCCGCACCCGGATAAGCCATTTCCTACAGATGCTAGACTGCGCGCCTGCCAGATTCACGCTGCCTTGGCTGCATCTATTAAAAAAATCAGAGACAACCCCTTTATGACTGCTGCCCCTTCTCTCTTTCAACGGCTGATGTCTATCAGCCTGGTCACTCAAATCGTCATCGGCCTGATCGCCGGTATTCTGCTGGCCCTGTTGTTGCCCGATGTCGCACAGGCCACCGGGTTTATCGGCAAGGTGTTTGTTTCGGCACTCAAGGCGGTCGCGCCGATCCTGGTGTTTGTGCTGGTGATGGCCTCGATCGCCAACCATAAGCATGGCCAGGAAACCCATATCCGCCCGATCCTGTTCCTGTACCTGCTGGGTACCTTTGCTGCCGCGGTGGTGGCGGTGATCGCCAGCACACTGTTCCCCTCCTCGCTGGTACTGGCCACCCACGATATCGCCGTCAGTGCCCCCGGCGGCATTGGTGAAGTGTTGCAAAGCCTGGCGCTCAGTGTGGTGGACAACCCGGTCAGCGCGCTGATGAACGCCAACTTCATCGGTATCCTCGCCTGGGCCATCGGCATGGGCATAGCGATTCGCCATGCCAGCGACACCACCCGCACCGTGCTGGGGGACCTGTCCAACGGCGTCACGTTGATCGTGCGCATGGTGATCCGCTTCGCGCCGTTGGGGATCTTCGGCCTGGTGGCCTCCACCCTCGCCACCTCCGGCTTCGGCGCCCTGCTGGGCTACGCGCACCTGCTGGTGGTGTTGCTGGGCTGCATGCTGTTTGTGGCGCTGGTGATCAACCCGGCCATCGTGTACTGGAAACTGCGCCGCAACCCTTACCCGCTGGTGCTGATGTGCCTGCGGGAAAGCGGCATCACCGCGTTCTTCACCCGCAGTTCGGCAGCCAACATCCCGGTCAACCTGGCACTGAGCAAGCGCCTGGGCCTGCATGAAGACACCTACTCGGTGTCGATCCCCCTGGGCGCCACCATCAATATGGCCGGTGCTGCCACCACCATTACCGTCTTGACCCTGGCCGCCGTGCACACCTTGGGCATTGCGGTGGACATCCCCACCGCTGTGTTGCTCAGCGTCGTCGCGGCGGTGTGTGCCTGCGGGGCCTCGGGGGTTGCCGGTGGTTCGCTGCTGTTGATCCCGCTGGCGTGCAGCCTGTTCGGCATTCCCAGCGAAATCGCCATGCAGGTGGTGGCCGTAGGCTTCATTATCGGGGTGTTGCAGGACTCGGCGGAAACCGCGCTGAACTCGTCCACCGACGTGTTGTTCACCGCCGCCGCGTGCCTGGGCAAAGAAGAACAAGCCGCGTAAACCTTGCGCGCACAAAAAAGCCCGGGGCGGTTCGTGAATGAACCGCCCCGGGCTTTTTTATGACCGGCTTAGAACGCGCCCATGTAGTCGCGCTTGCCCACTTCCACACCGTTGTGGCGCAGCAAGGCGTAAGCGGTGGTGACGTGGAAGAAGAACTGCGGCAGGCCGTAGCTCAACAGGTACGACTGGCCGCTGAAGCGCTTCTCTTTCGGCGTGCCAGGGCGGGTGATGATTTCGATGCCTTCTTTGCCGTCGACCTGGGCCGGGGTGATGGTGTCGATAAACGCCAGGACCTTGGCGATCAGCGCTTGCAGGTCGGCGAAGGTGACTTCTGTATCGTCGTATTTCGGTACTTCGATTTCAGCCAGGCGGGCAGAAACGCCTTTGGCGAAGTCGACGGCGATCTGCACCTGGCGTACCAGCGGGAACATGTCCGGGTACAGGCGCGCTTGCAGGAAGGCGTTCGGGTCGATGTTCTTGGCGGTGGCGTGGGCTTCAGCCTTGTTCAGCACATCGCTCAGGGCGTTGAGCATTTGCTTGAAGACCGGGAGGGAAGCGGCGTACAGGGAAATAGTCATGACAGTCTCGACAGTTGTGGCAGGGTTTGAAACAGACGCGATTATAGACATGCCGGCAGCCGGCGCCGCTTGTCTTTTATTTTTTCAGGATTAGGCTAGTGGGCTCACTGCATTAGGGAAAGCGCGATGACCACCGAGCACGACACGACTTCTGAAGAACCGCGCCTGAACAGCACGGAAATCCGCATCCTGGGTTGCCTGATCGAAAAACAGGCCACCAGCCCCGAAACCTACCCGTTGACCCTCAACGCACTGGTGACCGCCTGCAACCAGAAAACCAGCCGCGAACCGGTGATGAACCTGAGCCAGGGCCAGGTCGGCCAGAGCCTGCGGGCGCTGGAAAGTCGTGGCTTTACCCGACTGGTGATGGGCAGCCGGGCCGATCGCTGGGAGCATCGGGTGGACAAGGCGCTGGAACTGGTGCCGGCCCAGGTGATTCTCAGCGGGCTGCTGTTTCTGCGGGGCCCGCAGACGGTCAACGAACTGCTGACCCGCAGTGGGCGCATGCACGATTTTGAAGACGCCGAGCAAGTGGTGCATCAACTGGAACGCCTGATTGCCCGTGGGCTGGCGTTGTTGGTGCCGCGTCAGTCGGGGCAGCGGGAAGACCGGTATATGCACGCCCTGGGGGACCCGGCGGATATTGAGGCGATCCTGGCGGCACGGGGGAACCCGGTGGAGCGTGGCGCGGGAAGTGGCGTGTCGCTGGAGCGTATCGAAGAGCTGGAGGCGCGGATTGCGGCGCTGGAAGAGCGGCTGTCCCGGCTCGAGTAATCAGCAACCTCTGTGGCGAGGGGGCTTGTCCCCCGTTGGGCTGCGAAGCAGCCCCGATAAGCTCATCGCATTCTGTCCGTTAGAACCCGGTCGCGGGTTTAGGGGCTGCTTCGCAGCCCAACGGGGGACAAGCCCCCTCGCCACAAAAGCCCCCTCACCACAAAAATGTGCGCCATTAAAGAAGGCGCCCTCAACCTCAACCTCAGCTTCGCGCAAACGCCACCGCGGCCTGAAACTGCGCATCGGTCGGCCGCACGCCGGTGTACAGCACAAACTGCTCCAACGCCTGGATGGCAATCACTTCCAGGCCGGTAATCACCCGTTTGCCCTGGGCGCGGCCACGCAGGATCAGTGGGGTTTCCGAGGGAATGGCCACCACATCGAACACCGTCTCGGCCCTATCAATCGCATCAGCCTCAAACGCCAACTGATCAGCCTCCGACCCTCCGGTCATGCCAATCGGCGTCACGTTGACCAACATCTGCGGACGTAACGCACCCAGCTCCGCCTGCCATTCATACCCCAGGCTCCGGGCCAGCGCCCGGCCCGCTTCTTCATTACGCGCCACGATCACGCCATTGGCGTAGCCGCCGTCGCGCAAGGCACTGGCCACGGCCTTGGCCATGCCGCCGCTGCCGCGCAGGGCAAACGTCGAATCCTTGGGCACTGCGTGGGTCTTCAGCAGTTGCTCGATGGCAATGTAGTCGGTGTTGTAGGCCTTCAAATGCCCGTCGGTATTGACGATGGTGTTGATCGAGGCAATGGCCCGCGCCGAATCATCCAGTTCGTCCACCAGGGCAATGCACGCCTCCTTGAACGGCATCGATACGCCACACCCACGAATATTCAACGCGCGGATGCCACCCACGGCGCCCGGCAAGTCCTGGCTGCTGAAGGCCTTGTAGTAGAAATTCAGGCCCAACTGCTCGTACAGGTGGTTATGAAACCGCAGGCCAAAATTCCCGGGGCGCGCCGACAGCGACATGCACAGTTGGGTGTCCTTGTTGGGGTTCATCTGCATCGGTAACTCCTTGAAGCCCTTCCAGAGGCTGTTTCGGATGGACGGAATACCCGCGCCAGCGGGTTGTCATGGATCATACGCACTGTGCCCGGCCGCTTGTGTAAGCCAACCGATACAGACCTTACACAACCTTTACTTATCGGCTGTGCTGTTTTTCAGAAATACGCTGTCTTAAAAGTATCCCCGCGACAATCCTTGAGTCTATTGATTGCAGACCACAAGCGCAGGGGCTAACCGAGGAATAACCATGATTCGTAAAATCCCCAAGATCGCCTTGCTTATCGGCGCACTCGCTATAGCAGGACAGGCCTCCGCCCACGGTGGTGGTTGGGGTGCTCCGCTCGCACTGGGTGCCGTTGTCGGTGCAGTGGTAGGCGGCTCGATCGTTGCCAGCCAGCAGCAGCCGGTCTACGTGCAACAGCCGGTGTATGTCCAGCCGCAGCCAGTGTATGCCGCTCCGCCACCGGTCTATTACGCACCGCCACCGCCGGTGTACGTGCAGCAACGGGTTTATTACCGCCCGGCGCCGGTCTATTACGGCCCACCGCGCGGCTACTACGGCCCTCCACACGGCTATTACGGTCGCGGCTGGTAAGCGTCAACTGACACACACGAACAGGCTCCGCCCTAAAAAGCGGGGCCTTTTTTTGGCCTGCAGGTCTGAATAAATCTCGCCAAGGTCGTTATAAGGACAATGGCTGTGGCCAAATCCCACATTATTGATCTCAATAGGCACTTGCCCGACCGGGGCCTGCGCTGTCATGTTTGTGTCTCAACAGGTTTCCACTCTCAGCACTGTCCAGCCAATAAGAACAAGGACGATTGACCATGCCCACGCAAAACCCTCATCGTACCGCCGGCCTTTGCACCTCGAGCAAGGTCTATAGCGTACTGACCGAGCTCAAGGCCCTGGAAGGCCACCGCAATGCCAAGTTCCTGTCCCTGCTGGCGGAGAACCTGGTGCGCAAGGGCTTGCTCAGTGAGCAGGAAGTGGTGCATATGCTTGATCAAGTGGTCGACTGACCCCTCGTTGCTCGATAACAGTGATGTCGACTATCGAGCGGGTTAATTTCCCCTTAAAGCCTCCACACCATACTGTCACCTCCATAGCGTATCGGAGGTCGTCATGCCCACTATTCAAATCATGTCCGTCATCGGCAGTGCCGTTCCCGCCTCACTCAGAGAATTGGGTTTGCTCGCCTGCTGGTACCTGGTACGGGATGGCGAAGCCATCAGCGGCCCACTCACTTCGTTGCCGGCGGCCCAGGCCCTGTCGCTGAAGATGGCTCATTGCTTTCATGCCTAAGGCAGCTGCACCCGCGGTTTGGTTTCGACAAACAGCGCCCAACTGGACATGAACAACGCAGCAATCAGCGGCCCGATGACAAAACCGTTCAAACCAAAGATCGACAGCCCACCCAGGGTTGAGATCAGGATCAGGTAATCCGGCATCCGGGTGTCCTTGCCCACCAGGATGGGCCTTAGCACATTGTCCACCAGCCCGATCACAAACACCCCGAACAGCCCCAGCACCACCCCTTGCCAGATGGCCCCGCTCAGCAGGAAATACGCGGCCACCGGCCCCCACACAATCCCCGCGCCCACCGCCGGCAACAACGACAGAAACGCCATCAACACCGCCCAGAGCAACGCGCTGGGAATGTCCAGGACCCAGAAGATCAAACCGCCCAGCGCCCCTTGCGTGACCGCCACCAGCACGTTGCCTTTCACCGTGGCACGCACCACCCGGTTGAACTTGAGTTGCAGGCGACGCTTTTGCGGTTCGGCCAGCGGCACGGCAGTGCGGACCTTGCGCACCAGTTCGGGGCCGTCCCGCAGCAGGAAGAACAGCAAATACAGCATGATGAAAAAGCTCACCAGGAAATCAAATGTGCCCTGGCCGAAGCTGAACGCCTGGGTCGCGAAAAACTGGCTGCCCTGCATCGCGCTCTTGACGATTTTCTCTCGCAGGCCTTCCAGGTTGCCCATGCCGAAGCGGTCCAGCAGGTGCTGGAAGTACGGCGGCAGGAAGTTCTTGAACTGCTCGATATACCCGGCAACGTCGAGCTTGCCGCTCTCGACATTCTTGTAAAGCGTGGCGCCCTCTTGCACCAGCAAGGCACTGGTGATGATCACCGGCAAAATCGCGATCACCAGGCACACCATCAGGGTCGCCAGTGAGGTCAGGTTGCGGTTCCAGCCAAAACGTTGCTGAACCCGCCGTTGCATCGGGGCAAAAATGATCCCCAGGATCACCGCCCAGAACACCGCGCCGTAAAACGGCAGCAAAATCCAGATAAACGCGATGGTCACCAGGGCAAGCAGTAACAGCAGGGTTTTGAATTGCAGGTTGGTTTGATTCATGGCCGATCCATCTCAAAAAACGCAGGACACTCATGTGCACCCTGATGGTTAGTCCGCCGCAAATCCCACGAGTGCCCTGCTTTGATCATTTGCCCGCGCAACTGGTCGCAAACGATCAATACCCGACCCGGCCCTGCCCCTAGATTAACTCCCAGAACAAGCAGCCGTGCCGTGCGGCCATTGACCGTGGAGATAGCCCCCATGCAAGATTTCCAGACCCGCAAACACCACAGCCCCGTCGAGGGTTGGGACCACCAGGACCCGGAACACGCCTTCACCCTGCCCTCGCGCTACTTCTTTGACGAGAGCCTGTTCAAGGCCGAGCGCGACAATATTTTCATGCACGCCTGGCACGTGGCCGGGCACGTCAGCGAGTTTGCCGAACCGGGCCAGTACGTGGTCACCGACCTGTTTGACCAGAGCGTGGTGGTCGCCCGAAATCGCCAGGGCCAGATCCACGGCTTCCACAACGTGTGCCAGCATCGCGGCAATCGCCTGCTGGAGGACCGTCGCGGCACCACCGGCGGCGTGGTGCGCTGCGCCTATCACTCGTGGTGCTACGAAATGGACGGCAGCCTGCGCGGCGCGCCCCGTTGCGAAAAAATGAAAAACTTCGAGTTGCAGCAGTTCAATATTCCCCAGGTGCGCACCGAAGAACTGGGCGGTTTCATTTACTTCAACCTCGACCCGGCCGCGCCCTCCCTGCGTGACTTGTTTCCCGGCGCCGACGAGGAAATGCGCCGGGTATTTCCCGACCTGGAAAACATGCGGCTGATCGAGGAGCAGGACGTGATCGTGCCAGCCAACTGGAAGGTGATCATGGACAACTCCATCGAGGGCTATCACTTCAAGCTGTCCGGGCCGTGCCATGTGGACCTGGCCAAGCTGATCGATTTCAAGGGTTACCAGTTGACCAAACGCGACAACTGGTGGACCTACATCGCCCCCGCCAACCTGTCGGTGACCGAAGCCTACGGTGTGCCCCTGCGCCCCGACGTAAACCCCGACGAGCGCTTTTTCAACATCGGCCTGTGGCCCAACAACACCTTCTACACCTTCCCGTTTTCGGAGTTCCTGGGCTCGTTCATCATGATCCCGCTGGACGCCGAACGCTCCCTGCTGCGCTTCGGCTACTACTCCAACAACCCTGAAACGGCGGCCGTCAGTGCCTCGTGCATGAAGTGGATGAACGAAGACCTGGGCCCGGAAGACATCGCCCTGAACATCTCCGTGCAAAAAGGCCTGCACTCCCTCGGTTACGACCAGGGCCGCTACATGATCGACGCCCAGCGCAGCAACGAAAGCGAGCACCTGGTGCATCACTTCCACAAGCTGGTGTTCAACGGTATCCACGGGCCGTCTTCGGTCTGAACCCTTACTGGCAGGAGCACAGCGGACCATGACCGAGCATGCGTTTGATTACCTGATTGTGGGCGCGGGGTCCGCGGGCTGCGTGTTGGCCAACCGCCTTGGCGAAGACCCCAACGTGCGGATTCTGCTGCTGGAAGCCGGGCCCGCAGACCACAGCTGGACCATCGACATGCCCTCCGCCGTGGGCATCGTGGTGGGCGGCACGCGCTACAACTGGTGCTACACCTCCGAACCCGAACCGTACCTGGACGGGCGCCGGATCGGCACACCCCGTGGCCGGACCCTGGGCGGCTCATCGTCGATCAACGGCATGGTCTACATCCGTGGCCATGCCCGGGACTACGACGCCTGGGCCGAACAAGGCTGCACCGGTTGGCGTTATCAGGAGGTGCTGCCGTACTTCATCCGGGCGCAAACCCATGCCGATGGCGCCGATGCCTACCGAGGCGCCGCCGGGCACCTGCACGTCACCCCCGGCGACACGAAAACCCCGTTATGTGCGGCGTTCGTAGCTGCCGGCGCTGAGGCCGGTTATGGCGTAAGCAACGACTTGAACGGCTACCGCCAGGAAGCGTTCGGCCCGGTGGACCGTACCACCCGCGCCGGCCGGCGCTGGAGCACCGCGCGGGGCTACTTGAGCGAGGCGCTGGCACGGGGCAATGTGCGCGTGGTCACCGACGCCTTGGCGTTGCGCATCCTGTTTGACGGCCAGCGCGCCGTCGGCATCGAATACGAACAGAGCGGCGCAGTGCATCAAGCCCATGCCCGCCGTGAAGTGCTGCTGACGGCCGGGGCGATCAATTCGCCGCAACTGCTGTTGCTGTCGGGCATCGGCCCGGCCGCCGAATTGCGCGACCTGGGCATCGAGGTCAAGCACGACCTGCCCGGCGTCGGCCGGCGTCTCAACGATCACCCGGACACCGTGGTGCAATACCGTTGCAAGCAGCCGGTGTCGCTCTACCCCTGGACCACCGCGCCGGGCAAATGGTGGATCGGCGCCCGCTGGTTCGTCACCCATGACGGGCTGGCGGCCAGTAACCACTTCGAGGCCGGGGCGTTCATTCGTTCTCGGGCCGGCGTTGAACACCCAGACTTGCAACTGACCTTCATGCCGCTGGCGGTGCAACCGGGCAGTGTCGACCTGGTGCCCCACCACGCGTTCCAGATTCACATCGACCTGATGCGCCCCTCCAGCCTGGGCAGCGTGACCTTGAAGAGCGCCAACCCTCGACAGCCGCCGCGCATCCTGTTCAATTACCTGAAAACCGAGCAGGACCGGGCCGACATGCGCGCCGGCGCCCGCCTGGTGCGCGAGATTATCGGGCAACCGGCCATGGCGGCGTTCCAGGGCGAAGAACTGGTGCCCGGCCCCCATGCCCAGAGCGACGCCGCGCTGGACGCCTGGGCCCGCCAGGTCACGGAAACCGGCTACCA
This sequence comes from Pseudomonas sp. IPO3778, assembly GCF_013386825.1. Classification (GTDB taxonomy): domain Bacteria; phylum Pseudomonadota; class Gammaproteobacteria; order Pseudomonadales; family Pseudomonadaceae; genus Aquipseudomonas. Next base: position 70,033 of record NZ_JACARC010000005.1, on the reverse strand, counting down.
TGCCTGCGGCACCTGCAAAATGGGCCCGGCCAGCGACCCGGAAGCCGTGGTGGACCCGCACTTGCGCGTGCACGGTATCGATAGCCTGCGGGTGGTGGACGCCTCGATCATGCCCATCATCGTCAGCGGCAACACCAATGCGCCCACGGTGATGATCGCGGAAAAAGCCAGCGACCTGATCCGTGGCCTGCCGGCCTTGCCGGGCCTGGATGCACCGGTATGGATTCACCCCCACTGGCAGACACGGCAACGATAGAGAGCCCCCATGACGTCACCCTCATCCGTTCCCCCGCAACCCCGCTTCACCTGGCGCCGCGGTGATATCGCGCCGCTGCGGGTGGCGGTGCTGCTGTTGCCGTCGTTTTCCAACTTCGGCCTGGCGGCGGTGCTGGAACCGTTGGCAATCGCCAATTGGCTGACCCAACGGCAACTGTTCGAATGGTCGCTGTTGTCCCTGGACGGCGAACCGGTGCAGGCCAGCAACGGCCTGGTCAGTGTGGCCAACGACGGCCTGCGCGCCGATCAAGGCTTTGATGTGTGCCTGGTGATCGCCAGTTTCGATGTGCACAAACACAGCCGCAACCTGGCGCTCAAGAGTTGGCTGCGCAAGCAGGCGCTGTTCGGCGCAGTGCTGATGGGCGTGGAAACCGGCACCGAACTGCTGGCCGCCGCCGGCGTACTGGACGGCTATGAAGCCGCGGTGCACTGGGACAACCTGCAAGGATTCCAGGAAAGCTACCCGCGGGTGCACGCCAAACCGCAGCTGTACACCCTGGAGCGGCAGCGCATGACCTGCGCTGGCGCCACCACCACCCTCGATATGCTGCTGGCGTGGATGGACCAGAGCGTCGACAGCGACCTCTCGCGGGAAATCGCCATGCACCTGTTGATGGGCCAGGTGCGCGCGCCCGCCGACAACCAGCTCGACGGCGGCCCCAGCAACAGCGGGATGTACGGCAGCAAGATCCGTCGCGCGGTGCAACTGATGGAAAAGGCCCTGGAGGAACCTCTCGACTGTGAGGCAATTGCCAGCCAGGTCGGGCTTTCACGGCGGCAACTGGAGCGCCAGTTCAAGCACCAGACCGGGCTCTCGCCACTCAAGTACTACATCACCCTGCGCCTGGCCAAGGCCCACAGTCTGCTGCAACAGACACGCCTGAGCGTCGCCCAGGTGGCGGCGTGCTCAGGCTTTGGCTCCCTGGAGCATTTCTCCCGCACCTACCGCGCGCGCTTCGGCTGCCCGCCCAGCGAAGACCGCAGCCAGGTCCTCACCGCGCCGGTGATGCGCCAGCCCTTGAGCAAGGCACACCGCACCGCCAGCGCCGACTGAGTTCACAGCCGGTAGCCGGGCTCTTCCTCATCCAGAATCGCCATCAGGGCATTGAAATGCTTGTCGGCAAAACCGGGGTAATCCAGCCACTGGCGGCAGGTCTTGCGGGCGATTTCGTCACTGACAATGCGTAATTCGCGGCCGGTGGAAAGCGCGGTGATGTAGGTCTCGCAGGCCCGCTCGAAATAGTACAAATCGTCGAACGCCTGGGCGATGGTCGGCGCCGCCACCAGCACGCCGTGGTTGCCCATCAGCAGGATGGGTTTATCCCCCAGCAGGTGGCTGACCCGTTCGGCCTCTTCCCCCAGCCCCATGCCGTCAAACCCGTGGTCAATCACCACGCGCTCGAAAAACCGCATCGCGTTTTGCTCGAGGGGTGGCAATCGTGAATCCGCCAGGCACGCCAGCGCCGTGGCGTATTTGGAGTGGGTATGCAGGATGCAGCGGGCCTGCGGCTGGTTGCGGTGCAGGGCACTGTGCAAGGCCATTGCGGTGATGTCCGGCGCGTCCGGGCGGTCGAGGCTGGCGGGCTTATCGGCGTTCACCAGCAGCAAGTCGCTGGCCTTGATCTGGGAGAAGTGCTTGCCGTACGGGTTGATCAGAAACTCCCGACCGTCCCCCGACACCGCCACGCTGAAGTGATTGGCGATGGACTCGTGCAGGTTCAGCCGCGCCGCCCAGCGAAAGGCACAGGCCAGGCGGACGCTCAGTTGTTCGACAGGTTGATTCATGACGTGCCCTCGAAGGGATGGTTGGGCGTTTTGCGCAGTGTAGAGCGACGCCACGCCGACACTTGACGGGAAACGACACGGGCTGACGTTTTCACGGCGGCCTGCCCCCGGTGAAAAAGCGGCATGGTTATGCCGCGTTTGATCAAGAGCCCCACCGCCAACCCCGCCATCCTGTGGAGGCGATGTTTTCACCTCGCCCATGACAACAAGAACGCGACACCCCAACCGCTGCCGACGTTTTTCCTTGAGGAGTTGATCCCATGAAAGCCTTGCTCTTGCTTGCGTCGCTGACCCTGCCACTGATGGCCCAGGCCGCTGAACCCGAGTCCTGTGCCACGGTGCGTTTTTCCGATGTCGGCTGGACCGACATCAGCGTCACCACCGCCATTACCAGCGAAGTCCTCGAATCCCTCGGCTACACCACCAAGACCACCCTGCTGTCGATCCCGGTGACCTACCGTGCCCTGGCGTCGGGCAAGGACCTGGACGTGTTCCTCGGCAACTGGATGCCCACCACCGAAAACGACATCAAGCCATTCCGTGACGCCGGCACCGTGGAAACCGTGCGCGCCAACCTGCACGGTGCCAAGTACACCCTGGCCGTGCCGGATTACGTGTACAACGCCGGGCTGCACGACTTTGCCGACATCGCCAAATTCAAGGACAAACTCAACGGGCAGATCTACGGCATCGAGCCGGGCAACGACGGCAATCGCCTGATCCAGAGCATGATCGACAAGGACGCCTTCGGCCTCAAGGACTTCAAAATTGTCGAGTCCAGCGAAGCGGCGATGCTCTCGCAACTCAAACGCGCCACCCGCAAAAACGAGTGGATGGTGTTCCTCGGCTGGGAACCGCACCCGATGAACACCCGCAACAAGATGAAGTACCTCAGCGGCGGCGACGAGTACTTCGGGCCCAATTTTGGCCAGGCCACGGTGTACACCAACGTGCGCAAGGACTACCTCACCGAGTGCAGCAACGTGGGCAAGCTGTTGCAGAACCTGGAGTTCAGCCTGGCCATGGAAAACCAGTTGATGGACGCGGTGCTGAACCAGAACCAGAAACCCCGTGCCGCCGCCAAGGCCTGGCTCAAGGCCAACCCGGCCGTGCTGGAAACCTGGCTGGCGGGCGTCAGCAGCCGGGATGGGCAGGATGGCTATAAAACGGCCAGGTCCAGTTTGACCCGGTAAACCCAGCACACCCGACCTCTTGTGGAGAGAGCGTTTGTTGTGAGGAGGGGGCTTGTTTTGGCAATAAGGCTTATTGTGGCAAAGGGCCTGTTGTGGCAATAGGGCTTATTGTGGCAAAGGGCCTGTTGTGGCAATAGGGCTTATTGTGGCAAAGGGCCTGTTGTGGCAATAGGGCTTGTTGTGGCGAGGGGGCTTGTCCCCCGTTGGGCTGCGAAGCGGCCCCAATAAGAGCGCCGCAGTGTTTCAGGAAAAACTCCGGTGGCTGGACTGGGGCTGCTTCGCAGCCCAACGGGGGACAAGCCCCCTCGCCACAAAAAGCAGGGCATGCGCGGGCTGGGGCTGCTTCGCAGCCCAACGGGGGGCAAGCCCCCTCGCCACAAAAAGCAGGGCATGCGCGCACTAGGTTCATTTGCAAAGTAGAATTGGCGGTTCTGCGTACCGCCACCTTGTCTTGAGCGGTCACCCTCTTTTTTACGGAGATCGCCTTGCGTCTGTTTCACACCTCCGACTGGCACCTTGGGCAAAACCTGCACGGCCAGGAACGCGACTTCGAACACGCCTGCTTCCTCGACTGGTTGCTGGGCCAACTGGGCCTGCACCGCCCTGATGTGCTGCTGATCGCCGGCGATATCTTCGACACGGTCAACCCGCCCCTCAAGGCCCAGGAGCGGCTGTATGACTTCATCATCAGCGCCCACGAGCAAAACCCCGCGCTGACCATTGTGATGATCGCCGGCAATCACGACTCCGGCTCGCGCATTGAGCTGCCGGCGCCGTTGATGCGCCGCCTGCGGACCCACGCCCTGGGCCGGGTGCTGTGGCTGGATGACGGGCAGCTGGACGTGGAGCGGCTGCTGATTCCATTGCCCGACGCCAACGGTGAAATCGCCGGCTGGTGCCTGGCCCTGCCCTTCCTGCGCCCGGCCGAAGTGACCGGCGCGCAACTGGGGGACGATTACCTGCGGGGCATCGGCCAGGTCCATGAATGGCTGATCGCCGCCGCCAACGCCAAGCGCCAGCCGGGCCAGGCGCTGGTTGCCATCAGCCATGCGCACATGGCCGGCGGTTCGGTGTCGGAAGACTCCGAGCGCAGCCTGATCATCGGCAACGCCGAGGCGCTGCCCGCCAGCCTGTTCGACGCCAGCGTCAGCTACGTGGCCCTCGGCCATTTGCACAAACCCCAGCGCGTGAATGGGGAGGAGCGGATTCGCTACTGCGGCTCGCCGATCCCGCTGTCGTTTTCAGAAATCGGCTACCAACATCAAATCCTCGACGTGCAGTTGGACGGCGAAACCCTGGTCAGCGTCGAATCCCGGCTGATCCCCCGTTCGGTCAACCTGCAACGCCTGGAAGCCGCGCCCCTGGCCGATATCCTCAAGCAACTGGCCGACCTGCCCGACATCGACCTGCTGGCCGAAACCCAGCGCCAACCCTGGCTGGAAGTGCGTGTACGCCTCGACGAGCCCCAACCCGACCTGCGCCACCAAGTGGAAAACGCCCTGCAAGGCAAAGCCGTGCGCCTGGTGCGCATCGCGGCGGAATACGCCGGCAGCGGCAGCCACGAAGACAGCCAGGAAGACCGCCTGATCGAACTCGACCAGCTCACGCCCCAGGAGTTGTTCAGCCGCGCCTGGCAGGAAAGCTACGGCAATGAAGTGGACGAACAGACCCTCAAGGACTTCGCCGTGCTGCTCCAGGAAGTGCAACAGGAGGGCGAACAGCCATGAAGATCCTCGCCATTCGCTTGAAAAACCTGGCCTCCCTGGCCGGCCCGTTTGAAATCGACTTTACCGCCGAGCCCCTGGCCAGCGCCGGGTTGTTCGCGATTACCGGGCCCACCGGCGCCGGCAAAAGTACCCTGCTCGATGCGTTGTGCCTGGCGCTGTTTGGCGCCGTGCCGCGCCTGGGGGATACCGGCCAGGCAAAAATGCCGGATGCCGACACCGATATTTCCATCGGCGACCCGCGCACCCTGATTCGTCGGGGCACCGGTGGTGGTTATGCGGAGGTGGATTTTGTCGGTGTCAGCGGCCGTCGCTACCGCGCCCGCTGGGAAGCCAACCGCGCCCGGGACAAGGCCAGCGGCAAGCTGCAAGCCAGCCGGCAAAGCCTGATCGACCTCGACGGCGAGCAACTGCTGGCCAGCCAGAAAACCGAATACAAGACCCAGCTGGAACTGGCCCTGGGCCTGAACTTCGAGCAGTTCACCCGCGCGGTGTTGCTGGCCCAAAGTGAGTTCAGCGCGTTCCTCAAGGCCAACGACAACGAGCGCAGCGAACTGCTGGAAAAGCTCACCGACACCGCGCTCTACACCCAGCTCGGGCGCCGCGCCTTCGACAAGGCCAAGGACGCCCGGGACGCCCACAAACACCTGCAAGACCAGGCCACCGGCGTGACCCCACTGGCCCCCGAAGCCCGCGCCGAACTGGACGAACAACTGGCCGGCGCGCAGCAGCAACTCAAGACCCAACAGGTACAACTCAAGCAACTGGAGCTGCAGCACACCTGGCTCAAGGAACTGCGGGAATGGCAAGAGCGCCAGCAAGGCGCCGTCGAGCAACTGCAACAGGCCCAGCAACACTGGGAGAGCCAGGGCCCGCAACGCCTGGACCTCAGCCGCCTGGAGCAACTGGCGCCGCAACGTCATCACTTCGCCCGCCAGGCTGAACTGACCACCCAATTGCAGCCGTTGGCCGCGCAGATCCAGCAGCACCTTGAACAGCAAGCCGCGCTGCAAAACCGCCAGACCCAACTGCAACAGCAACAGACTGACGTGCACGCCGCCCTCGCCCAGGCCCTGAAACACCAAGCCGACGCCGTACCCCTGCTGCGCCAGGCCTTCGAGGAGCAAACCACCCTCGCCCACCTGACCCGTGAGCTGGCCAAACGCAGTGAAGAAAAACAGCTGGGCGAAGCCGCCTGCGTAGAAGGCCAAGCAACGTTGACCGGCCTGCTCGACAAGCAAAAAGTTGTCGCCGAGCGCCTGCACCGGCTGGCCGCAGAGCTTGAACGCAGCGCCGCCCTGGCCCCCTTGAGTGACGCCTGGAGCGCCTACCGCGACCGCTTGCAACAGCTGATGCTGATCGGCAATCGCCTCAATAAAGGCCAGGCTGAACTGCCGCAGCTGGAAGAACGCGCTACCCGCCTCGGTGAAAAATGGACCGAACAACGTGAAGCCCTGGACCTGCTGTACCACGAGGCCGGCGCCGAACCTCACGCGGTGGCCGAGCAGATCCAGTTGCTGGGCAGCCTGCTTCAGGACAATCGCAAGCAACATCGGGCGTTTGAAGACCTGGCGCGGCTGTGGGGCAGCCATCAGCAACTGGACACCCAAAGCCAGGCCCTGACGCAAAAGCAGACCCTCGTCCAGCAACAGCGCGAACATCTGAACCAGAGCGGCTTGCAGGCCAAGGCCGAGCTGACCGTGGCCGAACAGACCCTGACCGTCACCAAGCAACTGCTGGAGCGCCAACGTCTGGCCCGCAGCGCCAGCGTCGAGGAATTGCGTGGCCAGCTCCAGGACGATCAACCGTGCCCGGTGTGCGGCAGCGTCGAGCACCCGTATCACCAGCCTGAAGCGATGCTGCAAAGCCTGACCCGGCACGACGAAAGCGAAGAAGCCAACGCCCGGCAAGCCGTCGATGTGCTTAAGGAAAAACTCACCGAGCTGCGGGGCGAAGTGGGCGGCCTGATTGCCCAGCAAAAGGAGTTCCTGCAACAGCAGGAGCAACTCGCCAGCCAGTTGCAGGCCCTGGTGCCAGCCCTTGAAGCCCACCCGCTGGCCGCCTCGCTGTTCAACCAGGACGCGGCCAAGCGTGATGCCTGGCTGACCCAGCAACTGAGCCAGCTCAGCCAAAGCCTCACCCAGGATGAGCAACGCCAGGGCGCCCTGCTCAACCTGCAACAAAACGCCGGGCGCCTGCAGCAACAGCTGCAAGCCGCCCAGGACGCCAGCCAGCAGGCCCGCCAACTGCTGATCGACCAGCAGCGGGAGCTGTCCAACGACCGCGAACGCCTGGACGAAGAACTCAACGCCTTCGCCAGCCTGTTGCCAAGCGAAACCCTGGACGGCCTGCGCAGCGAACCGGCGGCGACATTCATGTTGCTCGACCAACAGGTCAGCCAGCGCCTGGAGCAGCTGGATAATCAAAAGGAAGAACTGGCCGAACAGCTACAGCGCCAGCAAGCCATCGAGAAAGAACAGGACCGCCAGCAACATCGCCAGCAGCAGTGGGAGACCTTGCAACAACAGCTCGCCGAACAAAGCGCGCTGCAACAGGCTGCCGAGGAAAAACTCGCCGGCCTGCTAGGGGAAAACCCCAGCGCCGAACACTGGCAGCAACAGCTGGACCAGGCCGTCGAGCAGGCTCGACAGCATGAGACCGAGGCCAGCCAGCAGTTGCAGGACACCCGCAACCAGCTGATTCAGTTGGCCGCCGACCTCAAGTCGCTGCAAGAGCGCCAACAGGCGCTGGACACCGAACATCTGGCCCTTACCACACGCCTGAGCGACTGGCGCGCCTTGCACCCGGAGCTCGATGACCAAGGCTTGGCGCGCCTGGTGGCCTTCGATGAACCGCAACTGGCCGAGCTGCGCCAGCAACTGCAACACAGCGAAAAGGCCATCGAACAGGCCAAGGTGTTGCTGCAAGAGCGCGAACAGCGGCTCAAGGATCACCAGGCGCTGCACAACGGCAACCTTGAGGCCGAGCAACTGGACAATGCCCTGGCCGAACTCAACAGCACATTGATCGAGAGCGAAAAAAGCTGTGCTGAACTACGCGCCCGGCAAGCCGAAGACCAGCGTCGCCAGAATGCCAATCAGTCGCTGGCAGAACAGATCGCCAAGGCCTATGACGAATGGCAACGTTGGGCACGGATTGACTCACTCATCGGTTCTGCGGCGGGCGATAAATTCCGCAAATTCGCCCAGGCCTACAACCTCGACCTGCTGGTGCACCACGCCAACGTGCAGCTGCGCCAATTGGTGCGCCGCTACCGCCTGAAACGCGGCGGCAGCATGCTCGGCCTGCTGGTACTCGACACCGAGATGGGCGACGAACTGCGCTCGGTGCACTCGTTGTCGGGGGGTGAAACGTTCCTGGTGTCGCTGGCGTTGGCCTTGGGCCTGGCGTCGATGGCGTCCAGCACGTTGAAGATCGAGTCGCTGTTTATCGACGAAGGCTTTGGCAGCCTCGACCCCGAATCCCTGCAACTGGCGATGGACGCCCTCGACGGCTTGCAGGCCCAGGGTCGCAAGGTGGCGGTGATTTCCCATGTGCAGGAAATGCACGAACGGATTCCGGTGCAGATTCAGGTCAAGCGCCAGGGCAATGGCTTGAGCACCCTGGAGGTCAAGTGAACGAGGCGGTGCTGTATTCGTTCCGCCGCTGCCCGTATGCCATGCGGGCACGGATGGCCCTGCGGTATTCAGGGGTGGCGGTGCAGATTATTGAAGTCAGCCTGAAAGCCAAGCCCGCCGAAATGCTCGCACTGTCGCCCAAGGGCACGGTGCCGGTGCTGAGTGTGGAGGGCCGGGTGATTGATGAAAGCCTGGCGATTATGCGCTGGGCATTGGCGCAGCATGATCCGCAGGGCTGGTTGCTTGAGGATGATGGGCAGACGCAGGCGCTGATTGACGAGAACGATCAGGGCTTCAAACATCACTTGAATCGATACAAGTATGCCGAGCGTTATCCGGAGCAGCCGATGGAGGTTTATCGGGCCGAGGGTGAGGTGTTTTTGTTGAAGCTGGAGGGGTTGCTGGCCGGGCGAGAGTATTTGCTGGCCGGGCAGTTGAGCCTGGCGGATGTAGCACTGGCGCCGTTTGTGCGGCAGTTTGCCCATGTGGATCGGGAGTGGTTTGCCCAGGCGCCGTATCCGCGGTTGCGGGACTGGTTGCAGCGGTTTCTGGAGTCGTCGTTGTTTGTCGCGGTAATGGCAAAACCCCAGGCTTAACACGATTAATGTGGGAGCTGGCTTGCCTGCGATAGCGGTGCATCAGTCGACCAATCTGTTACTGATAAACCGCTATCGCAGGCAAGCCAGCTCCCACATTTGATCTTCAGCGTTTGATGAAACTAACGCTCAGTTCTGGATTTTGTGGTCCAGTGCTGCGTAGAAGTTGGCGCTTTGTTGCAGGTATTTCTGGGTGTAGGCGCTGGTGCTGGTTTTTTTGCTGCTGATCTCGACGCTGGCGCTGGCAGGCAACGCAACAGTGGCGGAAACAGCAGAAGCGGCGATGATCGAGAAGAGATTGAAGTTCATGTCGGTAACCCTTGTGTTCGGTTGGCTGAGTGGCCTGTGTTGGCCTTGGAACCAAACTTACGCCCGAGGGGTTAGCCTTAGAAATTCATTGAACCACTAGCCGCTATTAATACGATTAATACAACCGGTCAGGCCCCGCACAGCGGGGCCTGTGGCTTAGTGTCGCACCAGGAACTTGAGGTCGCTGGGGGCATCAATCGCCAGTTTCTGCGTGGTTTTGCCCAACAGGCCGGTCTTGGGATCGCGCTCGACGACCACAATCTCGTTGCTCTTCTGGTTGGCAATCAGCAGGAACTTGCCGCTGGGGTCCAGGGCGAACTCCCGGGGATGATCACCTTCCACCGAACGTCGCTGGATCTCCTTCAACTGCGCGGTGGCCGGGTCGATGGCAAACACCAGCATCTGGTTGGCGGTGCCACGGTTGCTCACGTAGAGGAACTTGCCGTCGCTTGAGGCGTGCAACGCGGCGCCGGCCTTGTCGGATACCGGCTGGCCGTCCGCAAAGTTGACCAACTGCTGTTGGGTCAGCTTCCCGTCGTTGTAGCCGAACACCGCCACTTGCGCGCTCATCTCGGTGGTCAGCCAGGCGTGCTTGCCGTCGGCGGTGAACAGCAAGTGCCGCGGGCCGCTGCCCGGTGGCAACTGCACAAACGCAGGGTCGGCCGGGGTCAGCGGCAGTTCATGGTTGGCCTTGGGGTCGTAGTGGTAGGCAAAAATCTTGTCCGCCCCCAGGTCCTGCACAAACACGTATTTGCCGTCCGGCGAAGACACCACCGAATGCACATGGTTGGACGCCTGGCGCTCAGGGTTGACCCGGCTGGCCGGGTGCGCGCTCAGTTGCACCGGCGGCGCCAGCTTGCCTTCGGCGTCTACCGGCAACACCGCGAGGCTGCCGCCCGGGTCTTCCAGTACCGAATAGTTGGCCACAAACAGGTAGCGACCGTCGCCGGCCAGGCTGGAATAGGTCGGCTCGTTACCGAGGCTCTGCACCTGGTTGATCAAGGTCAGTTGATGGTTGTTCGGGTCGATGCTGTAGCTGCTCACGCGCCCTACCGGGTCTTTTTGCCCCGGGCCGTTTTCATTCACCACAAACAGGTGCTTCTGGTCTTTGGACAGGGTCAGCCACGACGGGTTGGCCGCCTTGGCGGCGAGCACCGGCTTGCCGCTGAACTGCCCGGTACGGCTGTCGAACTGCAGGCGGTAGATGCCTTCGCTGGTGCCGGCGGTGTAGCTGCCCACCAGCAATTCAAAGGTGTCCATCGGTGCGGCCTGGACCGACATCGCGCCTACGCTGCCGGCCATCAGCAGGGGCCAGAATTTACGCATCATCATCCGCTTCATCCTCGTCATTATTGTTGCCGGTGACGCCGCTCATGCAGACCAGGCGGTGTTCGCCCGAGTCACCGGTAAGGGTCCAGCTTTGCAAGGTTTGATCAAAGGTCGCCGCCTTGACCTGCTCCAGGCTGAAACTCCAGCGCTTCTCGGCACGACCGTCCATGCAGATAATCAGCAATTTCTGGTCATCCAGGCTGAAATCGAAGGTGTGCAGGCCATCGATTTCGACCATCTGGCAGTCTTCAAACGCGTTGAGCAAGGTAGTGGTGTCGGCAGTCATAACCATCAATCATCAAGGGGAAAGACCTCATGATAGGTCAAATTGTTGCATCGACCTAAGCCCGCGCCATGCAAAACGCCGTGGCACAGGCCACGGCGTTTTGGCAAACAGCGCTGGATCAGTGGGCAAACAGCGAGTTGCCCTTCTGCCCCGCCAGCTTCTCGGGCTTGATCAGGAACCGCGCCAGCGCCGGCAGCAGCCACAGCGCGCCGAACATGTTCCACAGCAGCATGAAGGTCAGCATCAGGCCCATGTCGGCCTGGAACTTGATGGCCGAGAAGATCCAGGTGCACACGCCGATGGCCAGGCACAGGCCGGTGAACAGCACGGCTTTACCGGTGGATTTGAGGGTCTGGTAATAGGCTTCCTGCAGCGGCAGCCCGGCCCGCAGAAAGCTCTCCAGGCGGCTGTAGATGTAGATGCCGTAGTCCACGCCAATCCCCACGCCCAGCGCCACCACCGGCAAGGTCGCGACCTTGACGCCGATGCCCATGAACGCCATCAGCGCATTGCCCAGCACCGAGGTCAGCACCAGCGGCAGCACGATGCACAGGGTCGCCGCCCAGGAACGGAAGGTGATCATGCACATGGTGGCCACGCACAGGTAGACCAGGATCAGGATCGTCAGCTCGGACTCCTTGATCACCTCGTTGGTGGCGGCCTCGATCCCGGCGTTACCGGCGGCGAGGATGAATTCCAGGCCGTCCTTGTTGTTCTCCTTGGCGAAGTCCTGCACCGCATGCACCGCACGGTCGAGGGTTTCGGCCTTGTGGTCGTTGAGGAACACCAGCACCGGCGCCAGGGAGCAATTGTTGTTGTACAGGCCATCGGCACGGGCGATGGAGTTGTTCAGCACGTCGGGGTTGCGCGACAGGGTTTCCCATTTCAGGTTGCCCTCGTTCATGCCCTTGATCATCTGCTTGGACACGGTCACCAACGAAATGGCCGACTGCACACCCTCGGTGTTCTGCATTTTCCACATCAACTGGTCGATGGGGTCCATGGCTTCATAGCGCGAGCAGCCTTCGGCCTTGGTCTTGACCATCACCACCAGCACGTCGGAGCTGGTGGAGTAGTTGTTGATGATGAAGTTGTTGTCTTTGTTGTAGCGCGAGTCTGGACGCAGCTCCGGCGCGCCCTGGTCGAGGTCGCCGATCTTCAGGTTCTGGCTGTACCACAGGCCGCCACCGAAGGCGACCAGCGCCAGGGCAATCGACACCGGGGCGACCTTGGGGCTGGCGAACTTCGACAGCAGGCGCCAGAACGGGTGTTCGCGGTGCGCATCCTTTTTGCTCTTGGCGATGGCGCGCTTGCTGATGCCCACATAGGAGATCGCCACCGGCAGCAGGATCAGGTTAGTGAACACGATCACCGCCACCCCCACCGAGGCGCCGATGGCCAGTTCGCGGATCACGCCGATGTCGATGATCAGCAGGGTGATAAAGCCGACCGCATCGGCGAGGATCGCGATCATGCCCGGCAGGAACAGCTGGCGGAAGGTACGCCGGGCGGCGGTCAGGGCGTTGTCGGCATCGCTGGATTGCAGGGCGATGCCGTTGATCTTCTGCACGCCGTGGGAAATACCGATGGCGAAGATCAGGAACGGCACCAGCATCGAGTAGGGGTCCAGCCCGAAACCCAGGGCATGCATCAGCCCAAGCTGCCAGATCACGGCCACCAGCGTGGTGCTCAACACGGCGATGGTGCTGCGCAGACAGTTGGTAAACCACAGCAGCAGCACCAGGGTGATGACGAAGGCGATGCCGAAGAACATCACCACCATCACCAGGCCGTCGATCAGGTCGCCGACCTTCTTGGCAAAACCGACGATATGAATCTTGACGTTGGGGTTCTGCGCTTCGAACTTGTCGCGGATCTTGTCTTCGAGTTCATGGGAGAACTTGCGGTAATCCAGGGCCAGCAACTTGCCCTGGTCTTGCGGGTCCGGGTAGGACTCCAGCAGCGGGATATCGACGATGCTCGACTTGAAGTCATTGGACACCAGGCGCCCGACCTGGCCGGACTTGAGCACGTTGTTGCGCAACTGGTCGAGGCTTTCCGGCGAGCCGTTGTAGCTCTGCGGGATCACTTCGCCGCCGGCAAAACCTTCCTCGGTGACTTCGGTCCAGCGCACGCTGGGGCTCCACAGGGACTTGAGCCCGGAGCGGTCGACGCCGGAGATGTAGAACACCTCGTCGTTGATCTGGCGCAGGGTCTCCATGTACTCCTTCGTGAAGATGTCACCGTCCTTGGCTTCCACCGAGATGCGCACCGTGTTGCCCAGGTTCGCCAGGTCGTTGCGGTGCTCCATCATCTTCTCGATGAAGGGGTGCTTGAGGGGGATCATCTTTTCGAAACTGGTGGACGGGCGAATCAACGTCGCCTGCCAGAACAGGAAAATGCTCACCAGCAGGCAGATCGTGATCACTGCCGGGCGGTTATTGAAAATCAGGCGCTCGAGAAACGTGGCCTTGTCGTTGTGATGACTGCTCATTGTGTCCCCGCCTTCTTATTGTTTTGTCGGCTCGGCACCGGTGGGCGTGGCGACGCGAACGCCACCCTGCCCCACCAGAATCAAGTTGCCGTTGCCCGCCGCCGTGACCGCCGACAGCGAAATGCGGTCCGGGCGATTGAATACGCTGAAGGTCAGGCCGTCGTCATGGCTGACCACCACACTGCCGCCATTGCCCACCACCACGATGGAGCCGTCGTCCAGCAGGGTCGCTCCCGACAGGCCGAACTCCAGGGCTCCCCGGGAGGCGTTCAGCTCCACCGGCTCCCAGGTGCTGCCAAAGTCCGTGGAGCGAAACAGGTTGCCGCGCAGGCCGTAGGCCAACAGGGTTTGCGCCTGGGCCGTGCCGATCACGCCGAACAGCGAACCCTCGTAGGGGCCTTCGAGTTTTTCCCAGGTTTGCCCCGCGTCATGGGAGCGGAACATGCTGCCCTGCTCGCCGACGATAAACAGCCCGGCATCCTTCACCTGGGCGATGGCGTTGAGGTGGAACTGGTCTTCGTTGTCGAGGCGGTCGCTGACGTCGTCCCAGGTCTGGCCGCCGTCGGTGGTTTCGATCAGCGCACCGTAGGCGCCCACGGCAAAGCCGTTGCTGGCGTCCTTGAACCAGACGTCCAGCAGCGGCGCTTCGCGTTTGAGGTCCTGGAATTGCTGGGTCCAGGTCAGGCCGCCATCGGTGGTGGCGAGGATCTGTGCGTCATGGCCCACCGCCCAGCCGTGTTGGTCGTCGGCGAAAAACACCGCCGTCAGCAGTTGCCGGGTGGGCACTTTGGCTTGGGTCCAGGTGGCGCCCTGGTCGTCGGAATAGAGGATGTGCCCGCGATCACCGACCGCCACCAGGCGTTTGCCTGCGTGCACGACGTCGATCATCAGGCTTTTGGCAGCCTTGGGGGAATCAATGGCAAACACCGCGGCGGCGGTGGTTTCGGTAGCGGCGTGGGCCGCTGTCGACAACGCGACAGCCCCCAGCAACGAGAGCGCTGTGGCCAGCAATGCGACCCTGCGCGTGGCCTTCGGGCGGAAAAACACCACACCCATGACAGGCTCACTCATAGACCTTTCTCCCATTTATTATTGTTAGGTCGTCTTGCCGTTTGGAGCCCTGAAACCTGCAATCTAGAGCGCCTTGGGGAAGCTGGGCCATCCTAGCGGGCTTTGGAATCGTCTGACAATCGGCGCTACGTTATGTTTTGTTAACTGGAGGGGGTTTGAGCCGGTGCTGAATGTTACGCCATCATCCGCGGTGATCGTGGAGGGGGGCTGTTGTGGCGAGGGAGCTTGCTCCCGCTGGGCTGCGCAGCGGCCCCAATATCTTGGGAGTGCTTCGCACTCCAGCGGGAGCAAGCTCCCTCGCCACGGGGTACATTGCGATCATCGGGAATGAATTTTTATTCTATCTATTGAATATTGGGAATATTTATTCCATTAATAGCCTCCTCACAACAATAATTCGAAGGAACCCGGCTATGCGCGAACTCGGAATCGGCCTGATTGGCACAGGCTTTATGGGGCGTGCCCACGCTCTGGCGTTCAATAACGCACGGGCGGTGTTTGAGCTGCCGGTGAAGCTCACACTGGCCGCCCTGGCCGACGCCGATACCGAGCGCGCCACCCGCTGCGCCAGCGCCTGGGGGTTTGCCCAGGCCCATGGCGACTGGCAGCAGCTGATTGACGACCCCAAGGTCGACGTCGTTGCCATCACCACACCCAACCATTTGCACTACCCCATGGCCATGGCCGCGTTGGCGGCGGGCAAGGCGGTGTATTGCGAGAAGCCGCTGGCGGTGAGCCTGGAGCAGGCGGCGGCCATGCGCGAGGCGGCAAGCAAGGCCGGGGTGGTGACGCGGGTGGGTTACAACTACCAGCACAACCCGATGATTGGCCTGGCCCGGCAGTTGATCGCCAGCGGCGAGTTGGGAGAGATCGTCAGTTTTCAGGGGGAGTTCAGCGAGGATTTCATGGCAGATGCGGCGTCGCCCTGGTCATGGCGCTGCGAGGTGGGGCATGCCGGCGGTGCCTTGGCGGACTTGGGCAGTCACTTGCTGTCCATGGCGCGCTATTTGGTGGGGGATGTGCTGAGTGTGTGTGCCGACACGCAGACGGTGCATGGGCAGCGGCCGGCCACGGCCGGGAGTGAGACGCTGCGGGAGATTGAAGTGGATGATCAGGTGCATGCGCTGCTGCGGTTTGCCAATGGCGCGCGGGGCACGGTGAGCAGTAGCTGGCTGAAGCATGGGTACAAGAACCACCTGAGCTTTGAGATCAGTGGCACCCGGGGCACGCTGTTGTTTGATCAGGAGCGGTTGAATGAGTTGCAGCTGTTTCGGGTTGGGCAGGAGGGGTTTCAGCGCTTGCTGGCGGGGCCTTCGTTGCCGGGGTATGCGGCGTTCAGCCCGGCGCCGGGGCATCAGTTGGGGTACAACGAGTTGAAGACCCTGGAGGTGCATGAGTTGGTGATGGCCTTGGCTGGCAAGGGCAGCGACGGGACGGATTTTGCAGCGGCGTGGGAGGTGGAGCGGCTGGCGACGGCGATTCGGGTGGCGGCTCGGGAGGAGCGGTGGGTCAGGATTGAGGGGGTCTGAATTTGTAGAGGATTAAATGTGGCGAGGGAGCTTGCTCCCGCTGGGGCGCGAAGCGGCCCCAAAAAATGGGCCTGCTGCGCAGTCCAGCGGGAGCAAGCTCCCTCGCCACAGGTTATGTGTAAGTCATCAGGTTATGTGTAAGCCATCAGGTTATGTGTAAGCCATCAGGTTATGTGTAAGCCATCAGGTTATATGTAAGCCATCAGGTTCGGGGGCGGCGCATCAGGCGGTACGCCGCCGGGATGACGAACAGGGAGAGCAGTGGCGCGGTGAGCATGCCGCCGATCATGGGCGCGGCAATCCGGCTCATGACTTCGCTGCCGGTACCGCCACCCAGCAGGATCGGCAACAAACCGGCGATGATCACGGCCACGGTCATCGCCTTGGGGCGCACCCGCAGGACGGCGCCTTCGGTGATGGCTGCCAGTAAGGCCTGGTCCCCTCCTCCCTGGCGTTCAGCCCAGGCGTTTTTCAGGTACAGCAGCATGATCACGCCGAACTCTGCCGATACCCCCGCCAAGGCAATAAACCCGACGCCGGTGGCCACCGACAAATTGAAGCCCAGCCAGTACAACAACCAGACCCCGCCAGTCAGCGCAAATGGCAATGTCGCCAGGATCAACAACGCTTCATCCACGCGGCGGAACGTGAGGTACAGCAACACGAAGATGATCAGCAGGGTCGCCGGCACCACCAGTTTCAGGCGTTCATTGGCCCGCTCCAGGAACTCGAACTGCCCCGAGTAGCTGAGGCTCATGCCCGGCTGCAAGTGCACCTGCTGGTTGATCGCGTCACGCAAGTCCTTCACCACCGACGCCAGGTCACGATCGCGCACGTCGATGTACACCCAGCCGGAAGGCCGGGCATTTTCACTCTTGAGCATCGGCGGGCCTTCGGTCACTTTGAGGTGGGCCACGGTGCCCAGGGTGATCTGGCTGCCCGACGGTGTGTAGATCGGTAGGTTGCCCAAGGCGCTCACCGAGTCGCGCCATTCTTTCGGGTAGCGCAGGTTGATGGGAAACCGCGCCAGGCCTTCGACGGTCTCGCCGATGTTTTCACCGCCAATTGCCCCGGAAACGATGGACTGCACATCGGTGATGTTCAGGCCATAACGGGCGGCGGCCGGGCGATCGATGTCCACGTCGATATAGCGCCCGCCGGTCAGGCGTTCCGCCAGGGCCGAGCTGACGCCAGGTACCGTCTTGGCGACCTTTTCCACCGCCTGGGTCACGGCGTCGATCTCCATCAGGCTGGTGCCCGCAACCTTCACGCCAATCGGGCTTTTGACCCCGGTGGCGAGCATGTCGATGCGGTTGCGAATCGGCGGAATCCAGATATTGGTCAAGCCCGGCACCTGCACCACCCGGTCGAGTTCCTTCACCAGTTTTTCCGGGGTCATGCCGGGGCGCCATTGGTCTCGCGGCTTGAACTCGATGGTGGTTTCGAACATTTCCAGGGGCGCCGGGTCGGTGGCGGTTTCTGCACGGCCAGCCTTGCCGAACACATGGGCCACTTCCGGCACGCTCTTGATCAGGCGGTCGGTACGCTGCAACAACGCGCCGGCGGTCTGCGTCGACAAACCCGGCAGCGCCGACGGCATGTACAGCAGGTCGCCCTCGTCCAGCGGCGGCAGGAACTCACCGCCCAGCTGCGACATCGGCCATAGCGCACTGGCAACCATCAACAGCGCCACCAGCAAGGTCATGCGCGGCCAGCTCAGCACAGCGTCGAGGGCCGGCTGATAAAGTTTGATCAGGCCACGATTGAGCGGGTTGCGTTGCTCATCAGGGATGCGCCCGCGAATCCAGTACCCCATCAGCACCGGGATCAAGGTCACCGACAACCCCGCCGCGGCGGCCATGGCGTAGGTCTTGGTGTAGGCCAGCGGCCCGAACAACCGGCCTTCCTGGGCTTGCAGGGTGAACACCGGAATAAACGACAAGGTGATGATCAGCAGGCAGAAAAACAGCGCCGGCCCCACCTCCACCGCCGCGTCGGTGATGACTTTCCAGTGCTCCTCCCCCTTCAATTCCTGGTTAGGATGCCCGTGGTGCCACGCCTCGATCTTCTTGTGGGCGTTCTCGATCATCACCACCGCGCCATCCACCATCGCGCCGATGGCAATCGCAATCCCGCCCAGGGACATGATGTTGGCGTTGATCCCCTGGAAGCGCATCACGATAAAGGCAATCAACACCCCCACCGGCAACGAGATGATCGCCACCAGGGAAGAGCGCAGGTGCCACAGGAAAATCCCGCACACCAGCGCCACCACCACGAACTCCTCCAGCAGCTTGTGGCTGAGGTTGTCCACGGCGCGGTCGATGAGTTTGCTGCGATCGTAAGTGGTGACGATTTCCACGCCGGGGGGCAGGCTGGTTTTCAGTTGCTCCAGCTTGCTCTTGACCGCCGCGATGGCCTCACGCGCGTTCTTGCCGCTGCGCAGGATCACCACGCCGCCCACCGCCTCGCCTTCACCGTCCAGCTCGCTGATGCCCCGGCGCATGTCCGGGCCCAGCTGGATCGTCGCCACGTCCCCGAGGGTCACCGGCACGTTGTTGGCGTCCAGCCGCAGGGGAATGGCGCGGAAATCCTCCAGGGTTTTCAGGTAACCGGAAGCACGCACCATGTATTCCGACTCGCCCATATTCAGCACCGAGCCGCCGGTTTCCTGGTTGGCCTTGCCGATGGCCTCCACCACTTGCGCCTGGGTGATGCCGCGACTGGCCAGGGCCAAGGGATCGATCTGCACCTGGTATTGCTTGACCTGACCACCGATGGTCGCCACTTCCGCGACGTTGGGCAGGGTCTTGAGTTCGAACTTGAGGAACCAGTCCTGCAACGAGCGCAGTTGCGCCAGGTCATGTTTGCCGGTGCGGTCCACCAGGGCGTACTGGTAGATCCAGCCGACACCGGTCGCATCCGGGCCCAGCGCCGGCTTGGCCGACGCCGGCAAACGCGCCTGCAACTGGCTGAGGTATTCCAGCACCCGCGAGCGTGCCCAATACAGGTCGGTGCCTTCGTCAAACAGCACATACACGTAGCTGTCGCCGAAGAACGAAAAGCCGCGCACGGTCTTCGCCCCCGGCACCGAGAGCATGGTGGTGGTCATCGGGTAGGTGACCTGGTTCTCGACAATCTGCGGTGCCTGGCCCGGGTACGGCGTGCGGATGATCACCTGCACGTCCGACAGGTCCGGCAAGGCGTCCACCGGGGTGTTCTGGATCGACCACAGGCCCCAGGCCGTGACAAACAGCGTGGCCAGCAACACCAGAAAACGGTTGGCCACCGACCAGCGAATCAACAGGGCGATCATGGCCGGGCTCCCGGTTGCAGGCTCATGCCGTCCATGGCGTCATCGTTTTTAAAACCGTCGGACGCCGGAGCGGTAATACCCTTCAAACTTGCTTCAGAATCCAGCAGGAATTGACCCGAGGCGACCACCTGCTGGCCCTCCTGCAAGCCGGCGACGATCACGGTCTGGTCCTGGTTTTCCGCGCCCACCTGGACCTCCACCGGGCGATAACGCCCACCCTCCTCGGCCACCATCACCAGTACCCGTTTGCCGGTGCGAATCAACGCCTCGCTCGGCAGCAACAGCACCGATTGGCCGGTGGATTGGGCCAGGCGCACCTGGGCGGTCATGCCGGGACGCAACCTGCCGTCCGGGTTGGGTAACTCGACGCGAACCTGCACGGTGCGGCTGTCCATGGCGGTGGCCGGCAGAATCGCCGCGACGGAGCCTTTGACAACTTGCCCCGGCAACCCGGCAAAACGGCTCTCGACGGTTTGCCCGACCGCCAGCGCAGCGCCTTGGGCTTCCGGCACGGCGACTTGCAGCCACACGGTGCCCAGGCCGTTGACCCGCGCCAGGGTCTGGCCTGCCGCAACGGTCATGCCTTCACGCACGTCCAGGGTTTGCAATGCGCCGCCCAACGGGCTGGTCAGGGTCATCACCGATTGCACCCGGCCGCTGCGTTCCATCTGGGCGATCAACCCGGCGGGCATGCCACTCAGGCGCAGGCGCTGGCGGGCGGCGGCCAACAGGCCGGGATCGCTGTGGCGCAGGGCAAGAAACTCTTCCTGGGCGGCGGCCCATTCCGGCACCAGAATGTCGGCCAGGGGCGCGTTGGCCTTGAGCACATCACCCGGCGCAAGGGCGTAAACCCGCTCCACAAACCCGGCAGCCCGCGCCTGCACCACCGCCACATCGCGGTCGTTGAAGGCCAGGAGGCCCGACAGTTCAAGGCTCGACGCCAACACGCCACGGCTGACACTGGCCAGGCGCACGCCGATGTTCTGGGTCAGGCTCGAATCAATACGGATCGCCGCAGTGTCCGCCGCTGCGCCCTGCTCGCCGCCGTAACGCGGCACCAACTGCATGTCCATAAAGGGCGACTTGCCCGGCTTGTCGAACTTTTGCTGCGGGTACATCGGGTCGTACCAGTACAGCGCCTTTTTCTCGTCCGGCGCCTGCATCGCCCCGGCCATGGCCGGTTGTGCCGCGCGCATCTGCGCCAGCCAGTAGCCACCGCCCAGGCCCAGCAGCAGGACGCCGCCCAACAGCGCCATGTTCACGATTCGGTTATTCATTGGCGGGTTCCCCGTAAGCGAAATACAGCTGGGCGCCGGTCAGGGCGCGCTGCTCAATGGCATCAATCTGTTTGAAGCGCGCCTCGACCAACTCGCGGCGGGCGCTGACCACGTTCATCAGGTCGCCCTTGCCCGCGCGGTAACCCGCCAGGCTCAGGGAAACCTTCTCCTCGGCCAGCGGCACCAGGCTGTCCTGGCTGCGCTGCACGGCGCGGTCCAGGCGCTGATAGGTGGCCAGGTCGTCTTCCAGTTCCTGGGTGTGTTCGCGGGTCTTGGCTTCGCGTTCGGCGTCCAGTTGGTCGAGTTCGGCTTGCTTGGCGGCAATGCCAGGGTTCTGTCGGCGACCGGGGAAAATCGGCAAATCGAAGGTCAACTGCAGGCTCACCATGTCGCCGTATTCGCGGCCTCGGTGCTGGTAGTCCACTTCCCAACTCCAGTCGGAGGTCTTTTGCGCCTTGGCCTCGTTCAGCCGTGCTTCGGCCTCGCGGGTGCGCGGCACAAAGGCTTGCAGCACCGGGTGTTGATGCAGGTTGTGGGTGAAGCCGGTGGTGTCGACCTTCCAGTTGGGCAACTGGCCGCTGGGGGCTTCGCTGGCGGCCGGGCCGATCCAGCGCTTGAGGGCGGCACGGGCCTGGGCGCGTTGCTGGATCAACTCGTCCTCGCGCTCGGCAAGGTCGGCGGCCTCCTGTTTGGGAATCACGGCATCCGAGGGCTGGCCACGGCCACCGGCCAACTGCGCCCGTACGGTGTCTTGCAGCAGGCGATTCTGCTCATAGAAGTCCTTGAACAGCGCGTCCTTGCGCTCCACCGCATAGGCACGAATCCACGCCTGGGCCGTGGCCTGGCGCACGTTGAGGCGTTCGATCCGGCCTTCCGCCGCCGCGGTATCCACCGTGGCGGAAGCCAACTCAACCCGTGCCTTGCGCTTGTCGCGGCTGGGCACCTGTTGCTGGATGCCGATCATTTGATCGGTCATGTCATCGCCATACAGCGTGCCGCGATTGGGCCCGCCGATGGGGAAGTTCTGCAGGCCCACTACCAGTTTCGGGTCCGGCAGTTCACCTGCGGGAATCGCCGCCTGGGTGGCCGCCTGCAATTTTGAGGATTCAGCCGCCAGGGACGGCGCATTGTTTTGCGCCAGGCGCAGGGCTTCATCCAGGGTCAGTGCAGACGCCAGCGTCGGCCACGCCAGCACGCCCACCAACAGGGCACGCACGCAGAGGGAATTCATCTTGAAATGTCCTGTTTTGTTGCGCTGCGCACCGCTTTACACGGCCACAGCAAGGCCGTCCCGGGTCAGGGACGCGTCTTCAGGTGCAACAGGAATCAGCTACGGGGCGGGCGCCAGACGCCGGACGGCGTACGGTCGGGGATGAAATCAGAAGAGAGGCTGACGAGCAGCGCACTGGAGGTAGTCACCGGCGCCTTGAGCACCGGCATCGACAATTGCAGCATGCCGCCGGTCTTGCATTCCTGGCCGGGCTTGCAGCTTTTGCCGTGGTCGGCGTGGCCGGCACCGTCTGCGCAACAGTCCGGGGACATGTCGCCCATCATCTGCATGTCGGACATCTGCATCGGGCACGGCTCGGTGCTCGACGGCACACCCGCCATCCCGGTGAGGGGAAGCGCGAGGCTCAACAGCAAGACGAGGAAAAAACGCAGATAACGGCTCATGGGGCGGGAGTCTAGCCAAAAGGCTATTAACCAACAATTAACAAAATCCGGAGATTTGGCCCAAGCCCACATGCCAGCCACAACACCCAACAAAAATGTGGGAGCGGGCTTGCTCGCGAAGGCGGAGTGTCAGCCCCTACACCTGGCGACTGACACACCGCTTTCGCGAGCAAGCCCGCTCCCACATTAGACCGAGCAAGGCTCGGAATCAGTGCATAAAGATCGCGATCAGGATAATGACCGGAATAGGCACACCGAGGAAAAACAACAGTAATGAGCGCATGACGTTCTCCTTGAATTAACGAACGGAAGTGGCGTGGACAGTGGTTTCGAGGTACACCACCGCATCCCGGCGACGACCTCCAAACGTGGCGGCGAGGCTGGCAAAAAACGCACCGATCAACAGCGCCACGAAGGTCCACAACGACGTATAGGCAGCCACTTTCGCAGCCGTGTCAGCCGCCTGCTTGGCTTTCAACTTGGCATCATCCAACGCCTTCTGGGCCTGGCCATACACCTGGTCCACACGCGCCTCGGCGTCAGCCTGGCTGAGGTTGGTCCGCTGGCTGATCAACTGTGCCAGGTAGGCACGGTCTTCAGGCGCCAACTGGCCGTTGTTGCTCACGGTGCGGGCAAAGATGCGGGCGACCACACCGTGCACCGCGTCATCACTGACGGCTGCCGGGCGATCGTCGCGGAACAGGCTGTCGACGTAATAGCCGAAGTCTTCACCCTTACTCGCACTGCCGGCCATCTGGCCTATGCCACTGGCAGCACCCGAAGCCACGCTGGCCCCGGCCTTTACACCACCGCTGACCACACCGCTGACCGAACCGACGATCAGCACCGCCGTTACCAGCGTGGCCACGGCCCAGGCCAGGAAGCCGTGGGCGGTGTCGCGAAAGTACACCTCATCGCCGTGCATATTGGCCCATTTCACCCGCAGGCGACCGGCGAGGTAACCGCCCATCCCCGACGCAATGATTTGCGTAACCGCCAGCCAGACAATGGTGGAAATGCCAAGCCCTTTGGCGCTGATGCCACTGTCGGCCCACGGCGACACCGCCGAAAAGCCCAGGCCGAAGCCCAGCAGTACCAGGATCAAGGACAGTGCAGCCGCCGCAGCGGCCCCGGCAAAGATCGCGCCCCAGGAAACCCCGGAGAGCGTGCTCGACTCTTGCAGCGTGGATGAGGATGTGATCATTGTTGTTGTGCTCCAGGCATGAAAAATGGTGTTACAAGTCTCAAAAGGGACAGTGCAGGCGACGTGCCAGGAGCCTTTAATTTAAAAACCCATATATTTCAATAAGTTAAGTAATTTGAACTAATGTGAACCATGCAACTTGCAAGAAACGCCCTGGCGCAGCGGGCGTTATGCATTCCTTGTAGGAAATAACCGTGAGTACGACGCTGAAGGCAAAAAATCCTACACACACAGCATTCGTTCAGATTCAGCGGGGTAAGGTGAATTGTGTCGTTTATGCCTACATAAATTTTTATTTAGGAAGCGGGCTATCATTTCTTGGCAAAATGCCCGCACTTCAGTGTGAATCGCTCACCAGGTAATCCTTATGACCCGCATTTTGACCATCGAGGACGACGCCGTAACGGCCCGCGAGATCGTTGCCGAGCTGAGTAGCCATGGACTGGACGTAGACTGGGTAGACAATGGCCGCGAAGGCCTGGTCCGCGCCGTCAGCGGTGATTACGACCTGATCACCCTCGACCGCATGCTCCCGGAACTGGATGGCCTGGCCATCGTCACCACCCTGCGCACCATTGGCGTGTCGACACCGATCCTGATGATCAGCGCCCTCTCCGACGTGGATGAACGGGTACGCGGCCTGCGGGCCGGTGGTGATGACTACCTGACCAAACCGTTCGCCTCCGACGAAATGGCCGCCCGCGTCGAAGTGCTGCTGCGGCGCAAAAGCACGGTCAAGGAATTCGAAACCGCACTGCGGGTGGCCGATCTGGAACTGAACTTGATCAGCCGTGAAGCCAGCCGCGCCGAACAGCCCCTGAGCCTGTTGCCGACGGAATACAAACTGCTGGAATTCCTGATGCGCAACACCGGGCAGATCCTGTCGCGGATGATGATCTTCGAGGAAGTCTGGGGTTATCACTTCGACCCGGGCACCAACCTGATCGACGTGCACATCGGCCGCCTGCGCAAAAAAATCGACCCGCCGGGCCTCACGCCGCTGATCCGCACGGTACGAGGTTCCGGGTATGTCATTGCTGAACCCCTCTAAAGGCTGGCGCTCTTCCAGCAGCCGGCTGCTGGCGCTCTACAGTTCGTTGTTCGTGGCCTGGAGCTGCATCCTCATGGGCGTGCTGTACTACGAGGTGTCCGGTTACCTGGGCGACCTCTCGCGCCACTCGCTGATGCAACGCCAGCACTTGTTCCAGCGCTTTGACGGCGAAGAACTGGTGGAAGCCCTGACCACCAGCATGACCTTCGACATGAAGGGCGTTGACGCCTACGGTCTGTTCGACAGCCAGTTCAACCCCATCAGCGGCCCGATCCGCGTGATACCGCCCGACCTGCCGATGGACGGGCACATCCATGCCTTGGCCAACTGCATCGACTCCGACGACCCGAAACTGCCCCGCGACAGCTGCGACGCCGTGGCCACCCACACCGAAGACGGCCGCTGGCTGATCCTGGTGCGCGCCAACGGCTCGCTGTTCGGCGTGACCCGCATCATCCTGCACGCCTTGCTGTGGGGGATTACCCTGACGATCATTCCCGGTGCGGCGGGCTGGCACTTGCTCAGGCGGCGCCCGTTGCGGCGGATTCGCGGGATCCAGGCCAGCGCCGAAGCCATCGTGGCCGGCGACCTGACCCATCGCTTGCCGCTGTCTGACCGGCGCGACGAACTGGACATGCTGGCGGCCATCGTCAACGCCATGCTCGACCGTATCGAGAAGCTGATGAACGAGGTCAAGGGCGTGTGCGACAACATCGCCCACGACCTGCGCACCCCGCTGACCCGCCTGCGGGCGCAGTTGTACCGGATCCAGCAGCAGGCCGATGAAGACGCGCCCCACGCCCTGCAACTGGACGCGGCCATCGCCGAAACCGACACCCTGATGGCACGCTTCCGTGGCTTGCTGCGGATCTCCGAACTGGAAGACCACCAGCGCCGTTCAGGCTTCCTGGTGCTCGACCCCCTGCCCTTGCTGCAGGAACTCCACGACTTCTACCTGCCCCTGGCGGAAGAAGGCGAGATGGAACTGCTGCTGCAAGTGCCGGCCTCGCTACCGTGGATCACCGGCGACCGCGCCCTGCTGTTCGAAGCCCTGGCCAACCTGCTGAGCAACTCGATCAAATTCACCCCGCCGGGCGGCGAAGTGATCCTGCGGGGCGTCAACGATGCCGGCAGCACCCGCATCGAAGTGCTCGACTCCGGGCCCGGCATTCCCGCCGCAGAGCGTGCAGCGGTGTTCCAGCGTTTCTACCGGGTAGACGAAGGCAATCAACAACAAGGCGGGTTTGGATTGGGGCTGTCGATTGTGGCCGCAATCATCAACCTGCACGGCTTCAAACTGGACGTGGGCAGCAGCGAAAGCGGCGGCGCAAAATTGATCCTAGAGTGCCGCCAACAACTGATGCCCGAAGCCTGAAGAACACAGTTGTAAAATGTGGGAGCTGGCTTGCCTGCGATGCAGGCACCTCGGTTTATCAGTTACACCGAGTTGATGCTATCGCAGGCAAGCCAGCTCCCACATTTGACCTCATTAACCCCAAGCCAATATTTCAGCCCGGGAAATTGCCCCGCAGCGCTTCAAGCCCGCCGCCGTACACCCCGGTAAACAACTCCTCCACCGCCGCATCCGTCACACCGGCCACCGGGGTAAACACGCCCGACCAGGTTACCTTGGCAGAACTGGCGGTCAGCCCTTCTACCTTCAAGGTCGCCAGGTACTCACTCACCGGAAACGGCGACTCGCTGATCGAGTAGCTGTAGGTGCGTGCGACGTTATCAAAGCTTTGCAACCGCTCCACCACCACCCCAACATCGGCGGTTTGCAGGTGACGCACACGCCCGCCTTCACTCGGTTCGCTCTTGACGATAAAGGGCAGCCAGTCCGGCAGCGAATTGAAGCCGCCCACCAATTGCCAAACCTGTTCGGCCGACACCGGAATTTCAATAACAGCAGATGCTTTTGCCACGATTCACACTCCAAATCATTCAAGAAAAATCAGATTGCCATGCTGTCGACAACACCGCCGTCGACCCGCAATGCGGCCCCGGTGGTGGCAGAGGACAAGGGTGAAGCAATGTACGCCACCAGATTCGCCACTTCATCCACATTCGCGGCGCGCTGGATGATCGACGTGGGCCGGGCGTTGCGCACAAACACATCCGCCTCGTCCCGCGCACTGCGGCCGGACTTGGCCACGGCGTCCTTGAGCATGTGCTCCAGGCCATCGGTAAAGGTCGGCCCCGGCAGGATCGCGTTGACCGTCACCCCGGTGCCCGCCAGCCGCTTGGCCAAGCCATGGGACACCGCCAGGTTGGCGCTTTTGGTGACGCCGTAGTTGATCATGTCAGCCGGCGTTGCCACACCCGATTCCGACGATACGAAGATCACCCGGCCCCAGCCCTGCTTGACCATGCCCGGGGTGTAATGCCGCGACAACCGCACGCCGGAGATCACGTTGACCTCGTAGAAACGCGTCCACTCGCTGTCGGGGGCGTCGAAGAAATCGACGTCGTTGAAGATCCCGAGGTTGTTCACCAGGATGTCGGCCCGTGGCTCGGCGGCGAACAGTTTTTCAGCGCCTTCCACCGTGCCGAGGTCCGCCACCAACCCACGCAGGTCAGCGCCGGGCACTGCCTGGCGAATCGTCGCCAGCGCCTCGTCGACCTTGCCCGATTCACGCCCGATCACCACCACCGTGGCGCCGGATTGGGCCAGGGCCTGGCTGATGCCCAGGCCAATCCCGGCGGTGCTGCCACTGACGATTGCAACTTTGCCACTGATATCAATTTTCATCGTTCGCGTTCCTGTGGTTAGAGCGGCAGCGGTGCACGGGCCGAAATCAATCGGGCGTCGCGCAGGGCCTGCCAAAAGGCTGCGGGAATCTTCTCTGACAACGCCGCAACGTCTTCCGCTATTCGACCCGGACGACTGGCACCCGGAATCACTGCGGCCACGGCCGGGTGGGCCAGGGAGAATTGCAGGGCCGCTGCTTTCACGCTGACGCCATGGGCAGCGGCAATGGCCTTGATCTGCTCGACTTTGCTGATGATCGCCGGGCTGGCTTTCTGGTATTCAAAGTGCGCGCCGCCGGCCAGGATGCCTGAGCTGTACGGACCGCCGACCACGATCTCGACGTTCTGCGCCAGCGCTGCGTCCATCAGGCGCTGCAAGGCGCGCTCATGGTCGAGCAAGGTGTAGCGGCCCGCGAGCAGGAAACCATCGGGCTGGGCTTCGGTCAGGTCCAGGGTCAATTCGCACGGCTCGACGCGGTTGACGCCCAGGCCCCAGGCCTTGATCACGCCTTCTTCACGCAGGCGGGTCAGCACTTTGAAGGCACCGGTGCGGGCCTGGTTGAAGTAGTCCAGCCATTGGTCGCCGTAGAAGTCCTGGGCGATGTCGTGAATCCACACGATATCCAGGCGATCGGTTTGCAGGCGGTTGAGGCTGTCTTCGATGGAGCGCAGGGTGGCGTCGGCACTGTAGTCGTTGACCATCTTGTTCGGCCGGCCATGTTCGAACACGCCGCTTTTCTCGCCGAGGTCACGGGCGCTTTCTTCCACTTCATCCAGAATCACCCGGCCGACCTTGGTGCTGAGCACGTAGTCGTCACGGTTGTACTTCGACAGGGCCTGGCCCAGGCGGATTTCCGAGAGGCCTGAACCGTAGAACGGTGCGGTGTCGAAATAACGCACGCCCTGGTTCCAGGCCGCTTCAACGGTGGCCTGCGCCTCGTCTTCCGGAATCGCGCGGAACATGTTGCCCAACGGGGCGGTACCAAAACCCAGCACGCCGGGCAGTTTGTCTTTCAAGCTCATGGGGTAAATCCTCAAGATTGTTCAAGGTCACTGTGTTGACCGTTGAGCAGATCGTAGATTGCAGAGATCGGACCGTCCAAGACATACTGCGACCAACTTGAGTCCTTACAGGTCTGACATGATCGATTTCCGCCAACTGCGCTACTTCGTTGTAGTCGCTGAAGAAGAACACGTGGGGCGTGCTGCCGAACGGTTGCACATCTCCCAGTCGCCCCTGAGCCGGCAGATCGCCCAGCTGGAAGAACGCCTGGGCCTGACCCTGTTCGAGCGCAGCCAGCAGCGCATCCGCCTGACCCGCGACGGCCAGACGTTCCTGGCCGAAACCAAGGCGCTGCTGACCCACGCCAACCGCCTGGAGTCCCTGGGTCGCAGGTTGGGCAAAGGTGAAGAAGGCGGGCTGTGCATCGGCTACATCGAAAACGCCATGCACGCCGGCGTGTTGCCCAACGCCCTGAAGGTACTGCGGGACGCGCGGCCGAACGTGCATATCGCCCTGTACAACCTGCCCTCCCTTGAGCAACTGGAAGGCTTGCGCCAACGCAGCCTGGACATCGCCCTGGTGGGTGAGCCCCCGGCCGCGGATGACCCGGACCTGATTGCCTTGCAAGTGCTGGACGATCCCATGCTCCTGGCGCTGCCCGAGCATCATGCCCTGGCCAGCGTCAGCGAACTGCTGCCTGAGCACCTGGCCGAGCAGCAATGGATTGGCGTGCAACGCAAACCCGGGGCGAACCCGGCGGATGACTTTGTGGCCGCGTGCATTCGGGCGGGCTTTACCCCCCAGATTCCGATGGAAGCCAGCGAGCCGTTTACCGCATTGGGATTGGTGGCCTCGGGCTTGGGCGTGGCAATGGTGCAAAAAGGCCTGAGCCGCAATGCACCACCGGGGGTGGTGCTGCGGGAGTTGCCGTGGCTGACCTACACCACGCCGCTGTGGGCGGCGTGGCACCGGATCAACCTGCGGCCGTTGGTGGAAACCTTCCGGAAAGTCCTGACAGAGCCCCTATCACCTGTGGGAGCCGGGCTTGCCCGCGATGCAGGCACCTCGGTCTGTCAGTAAGACCGTGGTGATGCCATCGCAGGCAAGCCAGCTCCCACAGGGTTCGGTGTCGCAGCTAAACGTGTGGGGGATCAGTAGCGCCAATGCCCCGGCACCCACAACCACTGCCCATTCCCCCAGCGACCTGATCGTTCCCACGCTCTGCGTGGGAATGCATCCCGTGACGCTCCGCGTCACCACTGCGCAAGACCTGAACCTGGCGACGTCAGCTGGACGCAGAGCGTCCGGGGCGGCATTCCCACGCAGAGCGTGGGAATGATCAGTACGCCAGAAAATCGCTGGTCAAAGCCCCCTCAAAACAACGCGTGGGTGTAGGTCACGTACAGCCGGTTTTCGTCCAGGTCGCGCTGTGTGGTGACGGTGCTGCGCAGCATCGCGTTGCGCCACTGCACGCCAAACCCGGACAACGTCGGCCCCTGGAACGCATAGGTCAGCACCAGGTCGCGCTCCCACTCATGCTGGCTGCCCTGGTCCGACTTGATGTCGCCACCGCGCTGGTAGATCACCTGTGAACTCAACCCCGGCACCCCGATGGAGGCAAAGTTAAACGCGTGCTGCGCGACCCAGGTGTTTTCGCCGGCGCGCTGGAAACGTGCGCCGGTCTGGCGGTCGGTGATCAGGTAAGTCGCCGAGCCATCGCCCTGGTTGAGGAACGGGAAGTCACTGGACCCATTGAGGTGCTGGTAGCCCAGGCTGAACGCATGCCCGGCCAGGCTGTAGGTGAACAACCCCGCCAGCACCCGGTTATCCACTTCGCCGTTGTTGTGGTAGCCGGTGCTGCGATAACCCTCGGCCCGGCCCGCCGCGCTGCCGTTGCGGCCGTCGGAGCTGCTGTCGAAAAACCGCAGGTCACTTTTGAAACTGCCCACGGGCAAGGTCAGGTTATGCACCAGGCCCACAAAGTGCTGCTGATAGAAGTCTTCGAGGTCGCCGTAGTAGTACTGCAACAACAGATCGGGGCGCGGGGTGTAGTCGACGCCGGCGTAATAGAACTGGTTGCTGCGCTTGCCGGCCGGGCCGCCTGCACCGCTGATGGCAAGGTCTTCGTTGTTCGAGGAGTTGCGGCTTTTGACCCCGCTCAAGCGCCCGCCGAGCAGGGTGAAGTTGTCGAAATCCTTGGACGTGGCCTGCCAGCCCTGAAAGGTTTCCGGCAGCAGGCGACCGTCGTTGTAGACCACCACCGGCAGTTTCGGCATCAGGGTGCCGACCTTCAGTTCGGTCTTGGCCACACGCACCTTGCCGGTCAGGCCCAGGCTGGCGAAATCACTCACCGCCCGGCCATCGCTGTCGGTGGGAAACACAAACCCGCCCTGGCTGACGCTGTTGGGGTTGCCATGGGTGCCGCGCCCGGAATCCAGGCGGATGCCGAGCATGCCCAGGGCGTCTACACCGACGCCGACCGGGCCCTGGGTGTAGCCCGAAGTGAAGTTGAGGATGAAGCCCTGGCCCCACTCCTCCAGCTTCGACGGCTGGGCCGGGCCGCTACGGTTGTCCTGGTTGAAGTAGACGTTGCGGGCTTCGATTTTGGCGTGAGCGTCGTCGATAAACCCTTCGGCATTGGCGTGGGAAACAGCGGCCACCGCGAACACCAGAGGCAAAACGCGCGCGCACGAAGGCGCCGATTTCAGTACGGAATTTTTCATTGAGGGTACCCATTACTTTTATTGTTGTTTGGGAGTCATGTAGGAGCGAGCTTGCTCGCGAAGGTCGTCAACGATAACGCTGGCATCCTGAATGCACGCGCTACCCGGGCGTTCTTCGCGGGCAAACCCGCGCCTACAGAAAAACAGTCAAGTCGGGAGTGCGGTGACCTCCGGCGCCTTCCGGCGCCCGGTCATGCGTTGCAGCGAAAAGATCGCCATCGAGCCCACCAGCGCCGGTATCGCCAGCACGATAAAAAACACCGACGGCTGCCCCAGTTGCGCGATCAACCACGCCCCCAGCACCGAACCGATAATCGAGCCGACCCGCCCGTTGGCCATGGCCCAACTCACCCCCGTGGCCCGTGCGGCCGTCGGGTAGATGCTGGCGGACAGCAGGTTCAATCCGTTCTGTGCCCCCGCCACGCCGAAGCCCACCATGAACACCGTCAGCCCCAGCCAGAACGCATCGGCCAGCGCGAAGCCCACCAGTGCAATCACCAGTGCCGAACCCAGATACGCCAGGCCCAGCACGCGATACGGGCTCACGCGGTCCATCAGCAACGCCATCAGAATCGCACCCACCGTGCCGCCCAGCGGCACCATCGCACCAATGCGCGCGGCGCTGGCGATGTCGTAGCCGGCGTCCTTGAGGATGCTCGGCAGCCAGCTGGTCAGCAGGTAGAACACAAACAGCGAACAGAAGAACGTGCCCCACAACAGCACCGTGCGCAGGGCGCGGCCTTCGATAAACAGTTGGGAGATAGGCGAGCGCACGGCCACCGGGCTTTGCGGTTCGATGAAGGTGATGTCGTGCAGGTCGGTGCGGCCGGTGATCTTCCCCATCACCTTGCGCAGCGTCTCGGCATGTTGTGGGTGGGCCGCCATAAAGCGCACCGACTCCGGCAACAGCCAGGCCAGCAAGGGCAGCAACAGCAGCGGCACCACCCCGCCAATCATCAACACCCCGCGCCAGCCGAACACCGGGATGATCTGGCTGGCCACTGCCCCGCCAAGCGCCAGGCCGGTGGTGAACCCGCTGTAGCTCAGGGTGACCATGATCATCCGCCGCCGCGCCGGCGAGTATTCGGCGCTCAAGGTGATGCACGTCGGCATCGCCCCGCCCAGGCCGATGCCGGTGAGAAAGCGCAGTGCGGTGAGCATGTCGATGGAAGTGGAGTACGCCGAAGCCAGGGTGCCGAGGCTGAAAATCAGCACCGACACCAGCAGCACCTTCTTGCGCCCATAGGCGTCAGCCACCGGCCCGAAGATAAAGGCGCCGACCATCAAGCCCAGCAGCCCGGCGCCAAACGCCGGTGACAACTGGCTGGGTTGCAGGCCCCATTCCTGGCGCAGGGCCGGGGCGATGTAGCCGATGACGGCGGTGTCGAAGCCGTCCACCAGCACCACCAGGAAGCACAGGACCAGCACCATGACCTGGTAGCCGGAAATCCTGTTGTTGTCGATCATTGCGCCTAGGTTGGCGGTCTTGCCGTTCATGGATGTTCCCCTTTTATTGGATTTGTCTGTGGGGTGAATCAAGTGCATCGCAACGCTGATGTTTCGATTTGAAATCCGCTCAAGATGTGGGAGCTGGCTTGCCTGCGATGCAGGCACCGCGGCATCTCAGGCACACCGCAGTGATGCCATCGCGGGCAAGCCCGACTCCCACAGGGAGGTCAGCGCTCCAAAAGGTCCAGCGCCACATCCACAATCATGTCCTCCTGCCCGCCCACCATCCGGCGTTTGCCCAGCTCCACCAGAATGTCCACGGCCTTCAAGCCATACCGCGCCGCCGCGACTTCGGCGTGGCGCAAAAAGCTCGAATACACCCCGGCATACCCCAGCGCCAGGGTCTCGCGGTCGACTCGCACCGGGCGGTCCTGCAACGGCCGCACGATGTCATCGGCAGCGTCCATCAGCGCATACAGGTCGGTGCCATGGTTCCAGCCCATGCGGTCGGCCGCGGCGATGAACACTTCCAGCGGCGCATTGCCCGCACCGGCGCCCATGCCGGCAAGGCTCGCATCGATACGGTCGCAACCCTCCTCCACCGCCACGATGGAATTGGCCACCCCCAGGGACAGGTTGTGGTGCGCATGCATGCCGGTTTCTGTCTCGGGCTTGAGCACGGCTTTAACCGCACGAAAGCGCTCGCGAATGTCCTGCATGCTCATGGCGCCACCGGAGTCCACCACGTAGATGCAGGTGGCGCCGTAGTTCTCCATTTTCTTGGCTTCCAGCGCCAGGTTCTGTGGGCTGGTGAGGTGGCTCATCATCAGGAAGCCCACCGTGTCCATGCCCAGGGTGCGCGCGTATTCAAGGTGCTGGCGGGCGCAGTCGGCCTCGGTGCAATGGGTGGCCACCCGCACCACCCGCGCCCCGGCGTTGTACGCGGCCTTGAGGTCGTGCACGGTGCCGATGCCCGGCAGCAACAGGGTGGCAACCTTGGCGTGGCTGATCACATCGCTGACGGCCTCAATCCACTCCAGATCGGTGTGGGCACCAAAGCCGTAGTTGAAACTGGAACCTTGCAGGCCGTCACCATGGGCCACTTCGATGGAGTCGACACGGGCCTTGTCCAGCGCACGGGCGATGGTCTGCATGTTGTCGATCGAATACTGATGCCGCACCGCATGGCAGCCGTCACGCAGGGTGACGTCACTGATGTAGAGCTTCTTGCCGGGATCAAATGTCATGTCGTGTGCCTCACAATGCCATCGACTGCGCCATGCGTTCGGCGGTGGCCAACGCAGCGGAGGTCATGATGTCGAGATTGCCGGCGTAGGCTGGCAGGTAATGGGCGGCGCCCTCGACTTCGAGGAACACCGTGGTCTTCAAGCCGCTGAAACGCCCCAGGCCTGGAATGTTCAGCGGCGCCTCGGCGGGGATCACCTCGAACTGGACCTTTTGCTTGAGGCGATACCCCGGCACATACGCGGTCACGGCGCTGGCCATGTCCTCGATGGAGGCTTCGATCTCGCCCTGGTCTGCCGCTTCCGACAATACGTACACGGTGTCGCGCATCATCAACGGCGGCTCGGCCGGGTTGAGCACGATGATCGCCTTGCCCTTGCGCGCCCCGCCTACCGCTTCGATAGCCTGGGCGGTGGTTTCGGTGAACTCGTCGATGTTCGCCCGGGTGCCGGGGCCGGCGGATTTGCTGCTGATGGAAGCGATGATTTCCGCGTAGTGCACCTTGGCCACCCGGGACACCGCCGCCACCATCGGAATGGTCGCCTGGCCGCCGCAGGTCACCATGTTGACGTTGAGTGCCGACAGGTTGGCATCCAGGTTCACCACCGGCACGCAGTACGGGCCGATGGCGGCCGGGGTCAGGTCGATCAGGCGGATGCCGGGCTTGTGCCGGCGCAAAAAGGCATCGTTCTGCACGTGGGCGGTGGCCGAAGTGGCGTCAAACACGAAGTCGATGTCGGCAAATTCCGGCAGCGTCACCAAGCCTTCAACGCCCTCGTGGGTGGTCGCCACACCGAGGCGCCGCGCGCGCTCCAGGCCGTCGGAGGCGGCGTCGATACCGACCATCACCGCCATCTGCAGGTGCTTACCGTGACGCAGGATCTTGATCATCAGGTCAGTGCCGATATTGCCGGAGCCGATGATTGCGACGTTCTTTTTATGCTCACTCATCTCAGCGCCCCAAAGCCTTGGCGGTTTTACCGGCGATGCCGAATTGGGTTTTCGGCACTTCGGTGATGATCACCCGCACCGATTCCGGCGGGGCCTGGATCGACTCAATCGCGGCGTGGGTCAAGGCCTCGATCAGCCGCGCCTTCTGTTCGTCGTCGCGGCCTTCCATCAGAAAAACTTGCATGATCGGCATGGTGGTTTCCTCACGCAGATTTGGAGGCAAAGCGCATGGAAACGCTGCCCAGGTGCTGGTAGCGCACGGTGATCTGGTCACCCGCCTCTACCGCGATGGCTTCGGTGACGCCGCCGGTCATGATGAAGGTACCGGCGGGCAATTCCTTGCCCTGGGCGGCGAGCATATTGGCGAGCATCGCCACGCTTTGGGCCGGGTGGCCGAGTACGGCGGCACCGGCAGCAGTGGCGACCACTTCGCCGTTTTTCTCCATCACCACGCCGAGGCATTTCAGGTCGAGGCCCAGCGGGCTGCGAGCCTGGCCGCCGGTGACGAAGCGCGCGGACGAGGTGTTGTCGGCGATCACGCTCTTGAGGTCGAAGCGGAAGTTTTCGTAGCGTGAGTCGATCACTTCGACCGCCGGCAGGATGAAGTCGGTGGCCGCCAATACGTCGCCCACGTGCACGCCCGGGCCTTTCAGCGGGTGCTTGAGTACGAAGGCGATTTCGGCTTCAACCTTGGGATGAATCAGCGTGTCGACGTCGATCACCGAGCCATCCGCGCAGGAGCCGTAGTCGGTCAGAAAGCCGTGGATCGGCTCGGTCACGCCCATCTGCTTCATCTTGGCAAACGAGGTGAGGCCCATTTTCAGGCCGACGATGCGCACGCCACGCGCTTCTTTGTTGGCGCGGATCGCGTCCTGGATGGCATAGGCATCTTCCCAGTCCATGTCGGGATGGGCATCGGTGATCTTAGCCACGGCTTCGCGGTTAAGCTCGGCGTTTTCCAGGTGGGTGGCCAGTTCGGCGAGGGTGGTTGCTGACAGATTCATGGGGGTGTCCTTCAAACAAAACGAACGGAAGCCGAGCCGATACCGCCCAGGCTCATGCGCAGTTGATCACCGGGTTGCACCGGGACCATGGCGGCCAGGGAGCCGGACAAAATCACTTCACCTTTTTTCAAGCCGATGCCCAGTTGCCCCAGGGTGTTGGCCAGCCACACCACGGCATTTACCGGGTGGCCGAGGGCGGCGGCACCGGCGCCGGTGGCGACGATTTCGCCGTTCTTTTCCAAGGTCATGCCGACGCAGGCCAGGTCGATATCCAGCGGGTCGACCGCGCCGTCACCCAGCACAAACGCGGCGGCGGACGCGTTGTCGGCCACGGTGTCCTGGATCTTGATTTTCCAGTCCTTGATCCGCGAGTCGACGATCTCGAAGCACGGCATCACATACGCCGTGGCACGGATCACATCGGCCGCCGTCACGCCGGGGCCCATCAGGTCGGCCTTGAGCACAAAGGCAATTTCGCCTTCGGCCTTGGGCGCGATGAAATCGGCACAGGCCAGGGCGGCGCCATCGCTGACCAGCATGCCGCTGAGCAGGTGGCCGAAGTCCGGCTGGTCGACGCCGAGCATGTCCATCACCACTTGGCTGGTGACCCCGATTTTCTTGCCGATCACGGTTTGCCCGGCATCCAGGCGCGGTTGCAGCATGGCCAGTTGGATCTGGTAGGCGTCGGCCACGCTCAACGCCGGGAATTGCTCGGTGAGCGGTGCCAGCGGTTTCCTGTCGGTGAGCGCTTGGTGCAACTGCGCGCCGAGGTGGTTGAGGTTCGTCATGGCAGTACTCACAGGCGGATGCACACGTTGCGCAGTTCGGTGTAGAACTCCAGGGAATGCACCCCGCCTTCGCGGCCGATGCCCGACTGCTTGGCGCCCCCGAAGGCGGTGCGCAGGTCCCGCAGGAACCACGCGTTGATCCAGCAGATGCCCACGTCGAGTGCCGCGCCCATGCGGTGGGCGACTTGCAGATTGCTGGTCCACACGCTGGCGGCGAGGCCGTAGGGTGTGTCGTTGACCAGGCGCACCACTTCGTCTTCATCGTCAAAGGGCGCGATGTGGCAGCACGGGCCGAAAATTTCTTCGCGCACCACGGCGGAGTCTTCCGACAGGCCGGTCCAAATGGTGGGCTGCACCCAGGCGCCTTCGGCGAGGTGGGCAGGCATGTCCGGGATGCCGCCGCCGGTGACCACGGTGGCGCCGTCTTGGGCAGCCTGCTGGTAATAGCCCAGCACTTTTTGCCGATGACCGACCGACACCAGCGGGCCCATGGTCACGCCTGGCTCATTCGGCGGGCCGACCTTGATCGCTTCGGCGCGTACCTTGAGGGCGGCAACAAAGGCGTCGAACAACGGGCGTTGCACGTACACGCGCTCGGTGCCAAGGCACACCTGGCCGCTGTTTTCGAACACGGCGCGGGCGATGCCGGCCACGGCTTTGTCCAGGTCGGCGTCGGCAAAAATCACCCCGGCGTTCTTGCCGCCCAACTCCAGCGACACCGGGCGTACGCCCTTGGAGGCGGCTTTCATGATCGCCTCGCCGGTGCCGGTTTCACCGGTGAAGGTGATGCCGTCGACGTCCGGGTGTTCAGTGAGGAAGGCACCGGCGGAGTGCTCGCCAAACCCGTGGACCACGTTGTACACGCCCGCCGGCACACCGGCGTCGCGCATCACTTCGCCGAGCAAGGTGGCGGTGGCCGGGGTTTCTTCCGAGGGTTTGACCACCACGGTGTTGCCGCAGGCCAGGGCCGGGCCGACCTTCCATGTCATCAGCAGCAGCGGCAGGTTCCAGGGGCAGATCACCCCGATCACGCCCCGCGGGTTGCGCACGGCGTAGTTGACTGCCTTGCCGCCGTCGGGGGTGTCCATGGTGAAGCTTTCGGTGGGCACGTTGCGGATCAGGTCGGCGAACACCTTGAAGTTGGCGGCGCCGCGCGGGATGTCCAGGTGGCTGGCCAGGGCATGGGGTTTGCCGGTGTCGGCGATTTCGGCGGCCACGAATGCTTCGGCGCGCTGCTCGATACCGTCGGCCACCTTATGCAGCAACGCGGTGCGCTGGGCGATGGTCATCTTGCCCCACGGGCCATTCAGGGCGGCGCGGGCGGCCTTGACGGCGGCGTCCACTTGTTCGCGGCCGGCTTCGTGGACCTGGCCGATCACACTGTTGTCGGCGGGGTTGCGGTTGTCGAAGGTGCGCACACCTTCAACCCATTGGTTGTCGATAAAGTTGTGAAAATGCTGGGTCATGGTTGGCGCTCTTCTCTTGTTATCAGGTTCAGCTCGGCATCGCCGGCCGTCAGGTAGTCCCACATGCGTTCGAAGATCCGGCCGCTGTTGGTCGACCGTTGCCGGGCCTCTTCGGGGCTCAGCCGTGGCGCGTGGTCGGCCAGGCCGGTGGCCAGCAGTTGCAGTTCGATGCGGGCGGCGTCTTCGAGGTAAAAGTTGAGGGTCAGCGCTTCCACCAGCGAGCCGCCGACCACGATGGCGCCGTTGCCGCGCATCACCAGGGCCTGGGCGTTGCCCAGTTGCGCGGCGAGTGCCGCGGCCTGGGTGTCGTCGCGCAGCAGTTGCGGGTCATCCCACAGCGGCACGCCGTTTTTGAAATAGGCGCCCATGCCGTGACGCAGCTGGGGCGTGAGGCCGGCGCACGACAGGCTCATCACCTGCATCGGCATGCTGCGAATCACCGCCTGCACATCGGCGCGGCGCTGGTAAATCTGTTGGTGGATGCGCACCTCGCCCAGCACGCCTTCCGGCAGCGGGCCGTGCACCGGCACCACCGTGCCGGGCTCGCCGGGCTGGATCAGGCCCATGGGTTTGGCGGCGCACACCAGAAAGCTGTCGGCATCCAGGCGCAGGCTGCAATGGCCATAGGCGTGGACAAACCCGGCCCGGGCCAGGGCGCGGGCAGCCACGCGCACTTCGGCCTGCTGGCTTAACGTGCTCATAACTTGAACTCCGGAATATCCGGCTTCGAGCCCCAGGCGCAGAACGACGTGGTGGCCAGGGGGAACTGCCGGGGCTGGTGAGTGGCGTCGTCTTCCGGGGCGATGTGGCTGACCCCGGTGGAATATTCGTAGGTCATGCCGTCCGGGCCTTCGAAGTACAGGAACATCGCCCCCGACGTGGGGTGGCGGCCCGGGCCGAACAGGATCTTGATCCCGCGGTCCTTCAGGAAGTACCAGGCGCGCATCACGTCATCGATGCTTTCCACCTGGTGGTTGATGTGCTGCACGCCGGCATGGCTGGAGGGAAACAGGGCGATCTTGTGGTGCACGTCATCGATGCGCAGCAATGGCGCTTCACCGATGCGGTCGCTGACCCGGGCGTTGGCCAATTGGGTCCAGAAGGCTTCATCGCGCTTGGCATTGGTGGTGCGCAGGCCGATATGACTGAAGCCGGTGATGCCGGCGTCGCGGCTGGCGAAATAGCGGCTGCCGCTGGCGTGGGGGCGCAGCACCAGTTCGATGTGGTTGCCGCTGGGGTCGCGAAAGTGGATCAGCTCGTTGACATGGCGCACCTCGGCCTCTTCGCGGCTGCCGTGGCGCACGGCATAACCGTTGTCTTCAAGCAGCTGGGCGGCGTGGTCGAGTTCATTCGAGTCAGTGACTTCGAACGCGGTGGTGGTTTCCCGGGGGTCGCCTTCGTAGTAGCACAGGGTGTGGTCGCGGCTGTCGGAGCGGAAATAGATCGCGCCGTTGGCCTCGCGGGCCACTTGCAGACCGAGCATCTGCGTGGCGTACAACTTGGCCTGGGCAAGGTCCGCCGTGCCCAGACGCACATAGCGGATGTCATGCAGATTGATCATGAAGGGGCCTCTTGGTTTTATTCTTGTCTGGACACAATCCTCGCCGTCGGGCACAAATAGCAGAAGCGAATTCTAGTTATTCAATCTATTTGATTTGGTTATAGTCATGCGCACAGATCTGAACCTGCTACGGGTGCTGTTGGCCATTCACGATTGCGGCAATGTCACGGCCGCGGCCAAGCGCCTGGGCATGAGCCAGCCCGCGGCCAGTGCGGCGTTATCGCGGTTGCGCCACTCCCTGGGCGACCCGCTCTTTGTGCGCAGCGGCACCGCCATGGAGCCCACGCCACGGGCGCGCAGCATCGTCGAGCGCACCCGGGAAGTGATCGCCACCATCGACCAGGAAATCCTCCCCAGCCCCACCTTCGACCCGGCCGAGAGCCGCGACGAAGTCACTTTCTGCCTCAGCGAAATCGGCGAAGTGGTGTTCCTCCCCGCCCTCTTCGACCGCCTGCGCAGCACGGCGCCCCACGTGAAAATCCGCTGCCTGAGCCTGGGGCCCAAAGACCTGCTGGAAGCCTTGCGCGAAGGCAAGGTGGACGCGGCGTTGGGCTACTTCCCCGACCTGGATGCGCCGAACATCTACCAGCAGCGACTGTTTTCCCACGACCTGGTGTGCCTTATCCGACGTGACCACCGCATCACCGACGCGCGGATGTCCCTGCAGGACTTCTGCGAGCTGGAACACCTGCAGGTACGCGACGGCAGCCGCAGCCAGGAGATGTATGAAAGCTTCCTGGCCGAGCAGGGAATCGAACGCAAGATCGTCCTGCAAATGTCCCATTACATGAGCATGGCGGCGATTATCGAGCGCTCGGACCTGGTGGCGGTCTTGCCGCGCACCGTGGCCAATCTGTATGTGCAGTACTCATCGGTGAGGCCGATCGAGCCGCCGGTGGAGATCCCGCCGTACAGCTTGAAACACCATTGGCATGCGCGGAATCAGAAGGATCCACGGCATCTTTGGTTGAGGAAGCAGGTGGTGGAGTTGTTTGGGGGGGAGTGAGCATCCATCAAATGTAGGAGCCGGGCTTGCCCGCGATGCAGGCACCGCGGTGTGTCAGGTAGACCGCGGTGATGCTATCGCAGGCAAGCCAGCTCCCACAGGGGTTCGGTGTTGTTGCTGACAGTGGTGAAGGATCAATACCGCCAATGCCCCGGCACCCACAACCACTGCCCATTCCCCCAACGATAGTGCCCCCGCACCCACTGATACCCCGGCGCCGGTGCCACCGGCACCACTTCAACCAAGGGCGGCGGACGACGCGGGTGAACAGGTTCGACAATACAACCGGATAACGCAGCCGCCATCAACGTGGCGGTCAGCGTGGCTTTGAATAGGCGGGACATGGTGCGGTTCCCCAATGAGACTAGCCGTCGCCTGAGTGGCGGGCTTACCGGGGTTAAACGTCGTCAGCCGGGAAAATCCGTCGCCGGTCTCGTCAAACTCGTTCCCACGCTCAGCGTGGGAATGCATCCCGTGACGCTCCGCGTCACCCCTGCGCAAGAGCTGATCCTTGCATCGCCAGTGGGACGCAGAGCGTCCGAGGCGGCATTCCCACGCAGAGCGTAGGAACGATCAGCGCCCGTCTCAGTTCTTTTTAGCGAGTTTGCCCTTCGCCTGCCCCTTCATATACAACGCCTCCACCAACCGCTGGCGCTCATCCCGGGGCAAGGTGCTGGCGAACTGCGCGAGGGTGTTGTCCACCAGCGCCCGGAGCGCCATGTCCGCCTCGCGGGCCTTGCCCAAGTCCGTCACCAAGGCCTCACGGTCCAGGGTCGGCGCTTCCAGTTGCTTGATCACATCCAGCCGTGCCTCGCGCCCGGCGAGCACCAGCGGTTGACTGTCCGAGCGATTCTGACGCAACAGCTGGCGCAGTTCCTTGCGCCGCTCCGGCGGCAGCTTGACCATCGCCTGACGCAGACCGTGCTGGTTCACCACCGCCTCGGCGGGCCTGGCATTCGCCAGCCAGTGGTACAGGCCACCGCCGACACCGCCGATCAAAAACACGTTGAACAACACCGACACAACCAACAGCGGCTTCAGGTACTTGGGTGACGGGGTCATTGCTCGCTTTCCTCGGCGTTGACGGTGAAGACGACTTCGGCATCGCCCTGGTCGAAGACGCTCGGCAGGACTTCAGGGCCGAGCATGGGCAGCGGCACGCTCAAGGACGCCACCAGGATTCCGGCGGCAATCCCGGCGATGCCCACGCCGACGAAACCGGCGGGCGACAGCCAGCCGGCATAGCGCGCCCAGAAGGACGGGCGCCGGGGAAATGACTGGCGAATCTGCCGCGCCAGCGCCGGGTCGACGGGCGCCAGTTGATAGCCGTCCAACTGGCCATCGAGCCAGCGCGCCTGATGCAGCACCTCAAGGAGGCTGGCATCGCCTGCATCCAGCAGTGCCTGGGCCTGGGCCTGTTCGGCCTGGGGCCAACGGCGCAAGTGGCCGCCGTAAGCCTCGGCCAATTGGGCAAATCGTTCGGGCGTCATGGTTTTCCCCTTCCTGGGCGGGCGGGCCCGGGTGTGTCGTCAAGGTAACTGCGCAAGTTGCGCCGGCCCCGTGACAGCAAGCTCTCCAGTGCCTCGACGCTGATGTTCATCAGCGCCGCGGCGTCGATATTCGACAGCTCTTGATAGTACTGCAGCACAATCGCTTCACGCTGGCGGTCAGGCAGCGACGCCAACGCCTGCGCCATATGCTCGCTGCGGGCGGCCGCTTCCAGCTGTTCATCGGGTGCTGGTGCGCTGTCGACCACGTCGTTCATGGCCTCCTCGTCGTTCAACGGGCGCTCCTTGCGCCGACGCAAATGGTCATGGCACAGGTTGAGCACCACCCGGTGCAGCCAGGTGTCAAAGCGCGCTTCGCCACTGCGCCAGTTCGCGGCCTGGCGCCAGATACGCAGGAAGCTTTCCTGGGCCACGTCCCTGGCCTCGTCGGCATCCCCGAGGATCCGACTGGCGAGCGCGAGCAAACGCGGCAGTTTGCGCGTCACCATTTCGTTGATGGCCGCCGGTTCGTTGTTACCGATGCGGGCCAACAGCTCAACGTCCGGATCAGTGTCTTTCAATAGGGCAAGTCTCGGTCCGGTGGCTAAGGGTCAGGTTGACGGGACGGTCAGCGGATCCAGTGCCCTTCCATCCAGTACCAGTTGGGGCCGCGCGATTCCCAATGGCCGGGTTCCCAGCGGGCGTTGCGCATCACCGGCTGCCAATGGCCCGGCACCCATGCATAGCCGCGGCCTTCATAACGCCAGTGCCCACGGTCCCACACGTAGCCCGGTCGCTCGACGGGAACGGCCTCGACACGCATCGGCGGTGGCGCTTCGCGGATGATCACTTCGGTCTGGGCAAAGGTCGGCGTACTGACCAGGGCGGCGAATGCCAACGGGATCAACAAGGCATAACGTAAGGTGGCCAGCGGTCGTGCAAGTCTCATGACAACTCCTTCATCGGCGATCGCCAGTGATCGCAGCTGTAGGGTTGAACGGCGGGTGTCCGAAAAATCCGTCGCAACAAAATGAACTTTTTATCGCGAC
Organism: Pseudomonas sp. IPO3778; assembly: GCF_013386825.1. GTDB lineage: Bacteria > Pseudomonadota > Gammaproteobacteria > Pseudomonadales > Pseudomonadaceae > Aquipseudomonas. The sequence goes on along the minus strand of NZ_JACARC010000005.1, from coordinate 26,798 downwards.
CGTTCAGGACGGCAGACAGGGCCAGTATTGCCCAGGGTGTGCGGGAGTTTGATGAAATATGCAAAAAGTCGCGACGGATTTGGCCAGATGGCCGCGTTCAAGGGTTAACCGTTGGCAATCGGCAGGTTTATCTGTTGATCGGCAACGTTCACTACCTTGAGGAAATCACCATGTCTCGTCGAATTTCACTGCTGGTTGCCGCTGTCTTGCTCATGAACCTTGGCGGCTGCGTGTTCCTGCCGGGCCACCGCGAGCATTGCTGCTGGCGCGGTTACGGGGTGGTGACCACCCCGACGGCACAAGCCATTTCCTGAGCCGTTAACTGACCGCCGCAAACCCTCTGCGCCCGGCCTTGATCTCGGTGCGCAGTTCGCCAATGAGGTTTGAGATGGAACGGATGCTGTCCAGACCTTGCGGGGAAACACGGGTCAGCAGCAGGTCGACGCGCCCGGAGGCCGGGTCGAAGATATTGATGCGCAACGAACCGTCGCTGTTCAACGAGCAGTCACAGGCCAGCGGCAGAAAGCCGGACTCCATGATGTGGCGCAACTCGGCTATCGAAACCATGCAAACACCCTTCCCTGTACCGGGCTCGGAGGACGTGATCCGTCTAGGGTAGATGAGCTTTTTAAACCCGCTAGGGAATTAAGTCGAAAGTGATACTTAGTGCGCATTTTGACTAAAACCGCTGGTGGGCTGACGCCAGAAAAACCACACCGCGACCTCTCATCCGATGCCGCGCGAAGGGCTTGATTCCTGGCGATGATGGCCAGATGCTCTGGTTTTTTGCCACCACCGAGAGCACCCCGCATGAGCATCGAGCCGCCGAGCGAACCCGACAGCGCCGTGTACAAGACGTTACTGGAGTCGACCAAGGCCATTCCCTGGCGTATCGACTGGGCAACCATGACGTTCAGCTACATCGGCCCGCAAATCGAGGCGCTGCTGGGCTGGACACCCCAGAGCTGGGCCACCGTGGACGACTGGGTGGAACGCATGCACCCGGACGACCGCGAGTACGTCGTCAACTTCTGCGTCTCCCAGTCCCGTGCCGGGGTCGATCATGAAGCCGATTACCGCGCGCTGACCGCCAGTGGCGAGTACGTATGGATCCGCGACGTGGTGCATGTGGAGCGCAAGGACGGCGAGGTGCAGGCGCTGATCGGCTTTATGTTCGATATCAGCGAGCGCAAGAAGACCGAAGAACACCTGATTCGCCTGCAAAAACAGCTGGAGGAATATTCCTTCCAGGACGGCCTGACCGGCATCGCCAACCGGCGCATGTTCGACACCGTGCTGGCCAGGGAATGGACCAGCGCCCAGCGCAGCCAACTGCCGCTGTCATTGATCCTGTTGGATATCGACTACTTCAAGCAGTACAACGACCTCTACGGCCACATCAAGGGCGACGAATGCCTGCGCCAGGTGGCACGCACGCTGTCGCAGGCGGCCAACCGGCCACGGGATTTCATTGCGCGCATCGGCGGTGAGGAGTTTGTGTGGTTGCTGCCGGAAACCGATGCCGAATCCGCCCGGCGCGTGGCCGAACGCTGCCTGCACCTGATACGCCAACAGCAGATCGACCACGGGCATTCGGCGGTGTCGAACCTGCTGACGCTGAGCCTGGGGGTGGGCACTTGCACGGTAAAACCGGGGAGCGTTGCACTGGCGTTTGTCGAAGCGGTCGACAAGTTGCTGTACCAGGCCAAACGCAATGGCCGGATGCGCGCAGAGTTTGCCGACGTGGCGGATTGATACACAGGTCAAATCGCGGGCAAAAAAAATCCCAAGTAGCTGATGGAAACTTGGGATTTAAAAATGCATAAACCGTGGGAGGTGAACGCAGGGCTATATTACCGAGGGGGAAAACTTGTAACAAGATAATTTTCAACCTTTCGTCGGATTAAAACAGCGCTAAGTCATTCAATAACCACACATTTTTAATGGATCCGATTATCAAAATTGCCACTTTTTGGTGCAATGGCACGCGCCATTAAACAAACTTGCGCTGTTTAATTCCGCGATAAAAACAAGGTTATTGATTAAAAGTGCCTGGGCTTCTTCAGGTAATGCTCACTCAAGTGCCTGCAGGGGTCCACCAGCACCAGTTCGTCCTGGGGCGTGGTGCGTGAAACACTGGCCGCCTGACGGCATAACGCCAGGCGCTCCGCCGCCTCTTCCCGCTGCCGGTCAACCTGGGCATTGAGCCGGACGAAATAGGCCCCCAGCACCACCGCCACACACAGAACCCCGATGACGAAATGGCGAAAGGCATTGGATTGAGGGGGTTCCAGCTGACTCATACACTCATTGCACCTTGTGTTTCTGATAACGGACGTCGTCGCCCTCGGCTGTGTCGACCACTGACCAACCAAGCCGTTGGTAAAAGCCATTGGCCCGGACCTGATCGCGCCCGTCGGTGATCAGGAATAGCGTGTCGTGGCGTTCGAACAACGCCGCCTCCGCCACTGCCATCAATTGACGGCCTAACCCGAGGTTCTCGTGGGACGGCAACACAAACAGCGCGAACACCTCGCCGTCGGCAAGATCGACCATCGAGAACGCGACGGGCGTGCCCTTCATTTCAGCAAGCCACACACAGGGAGCCTCGCGCATGCTGTCGGCAACAACCTGCGGGGTAATACCCAGCTCGGCCATCTGCTCGCGGCTTAGATGGTTCTGCACCACCGCCGTGCGAATCTCGAAAATGACCTCGATATCGTCCGGGGTTGCCACTCGTATAACCGTCCCCATGTGCACCGCCTCCCAATGAGACGCTCAATTGTATGTAAATTGAAACACATGGGTTGTGTTGGATTTGTAAAACAGTCATTCACATCACGCGACCACGCACCATGTCGATAAATGCGCGCAAGCCTGAGGACACTTGTCGATGACGCGGGTAGTACAGGTGCAAGCCCTCGAACGGCGGCGTCCACTCCTCCAAGAGCCGCACCAGACGCCCGCTGGCGAGGTGCTCACGCACAAAATATTCGCTGGTAAAACCGATGCCCTCGCCTGTCAGCGCAGCATCGACGGCCAGGTTGTAACTGTTGACGGTCAGACGACCAGGCACATTAATGCGCTGGTCCTTGCCGTGCCGGGTGAATTCCCAGTGGTACAGCGCGCCGCTCGGATGACGAATGCGCACGCAGCTGTGGGCCAACAGGTCCGCAGGTGCACGCGGAAACGGACGCCCCTCAAGGTAAGACGGCGCAGCAAAGACCGCCATCGCGTGATGCGGCTCAAGCGGCACGGCAATCATGTCCTGAGGCACGGCCTCGGCATACCGCACACCGAGGTCGAAGCCTTGAGCAACAATGTCGCTCAGGCTGCCGTCGGCGAACAGGTCGATATTCATCTCGGGGTTTTGCGCCAGGAACCGCAGAATGATCGGCCCCAGGATAATTCGCGCCGCACCTTCAGAGGCATTGATGCGCAACGTACCCACCGGGGTGTCGCGAATCTGGTTCGCACCTTCAAGCGCGTCGTTCAGTTGGGCCAGTGCCGGTTCGATTCTGGCGAGAAATTCTTCCCCCGCAGGCGTCACCGATACGCTGCGGGTGGTACGGTTGAACAGCCGCAATCCAAGGCGTTGCTCAAGGGCAGAGATGGCCCGGCTCAATGCGGTCGGCGACATGTCCAGCGCCTGGGCCGCCGCGCGAAAACTTCGGTGCCGGGCCACCGCAAGGGCCGCGTGCAACTGATTGAAATCCTGGGTCATTATTATGCCGTTTTTCGCATTGATTCATGCCATCTGATGCGGATTGTTCCGCTGATCGCAAAGACCTAGATTAGCCGAACTCCACGCCAATCAACAGGTTTGCACCATGACCCGCCACTCCCTGCTCACCGGATTCACCAAAGCCACCACCGCCAGCGCCGTCATTGCCGGGGTTGACCTGAACGGCAAGCGCATCATCGTTACGGGAGGCGGCTCCGGGATCGGCATCGAGACAGCCCGAGTACTGGCCGCCGCAGGTGCCGAGGTGACGATTGCCGTACGCGATGTGCAGGCCGGCGCACGCGCGGCAGCACTCAACCAGCCGGTTCGCGGCGCGGGTTCGATCAAGGTGTCGCCACTCGATCTGCTTGACCGGGCCTCCATCGCACGTTTTGCCCGGCACTGGCAGGGACGGCTGGATGTGCTGGTCAACAATGCCGGAATCATGGCCCTGCCACAGATTCAACGCACCGCAGAAGGCTGGGAATTGCAGTTCGCAACCAACCATCTGGGGCATTTTGTCCTGACGGTGGGCTTGCACCGGGCGTTGGCCAGCGCCAACGGGGCACGCATTGTGTCGGTCAGTTCCAACGCCCACCGCATTTCGCCCATCGTGTTCGAAGACATCATGTTCGAGCGCCGGCCCTATGATGAATGGTCCGCGTATGGCCAATCGAAAACGGCCAACGTGTTGCTGGCCGTAGAGGCCGGCCGGCGATGGGAAGACGATGGGATTATCGCCAATGCGCTGATGCCGGGCGGGATTCGCACGCCGTTGCAGCGCCATCAAACCAGCCCGGAAATGCTCGAACTCCTTGCCAACTATCCATGGAAAACCCTGGAACAAGGCGCATCGACGTCGGTGCTGCTGGCCGCTTCGCCCCTGATCGAAGGGGTAACCGGACGCTATTTCGAAGACAACAACCAGGCACCACTGACGGACGTGGCAGATTCGGAAACCGGCGTACATGCACATGCTTTGGATCCGCAGGCAGCCGAGGCCTTGTGGGAACGGTCACTGCAACTGATCAACAACACCGCGCCCCTCTAGGAGAGCCCCATGTTCGACCATCTCGTTATCTCGATAAACGATCACCACCGTAGCCTCGCGTTCTACACACAGGCCCTCGCCCCCCTCGGCATCGAGGTGGAAGATACCTGGAGCAACAGCTTTTCCATGATGATTCCCGGGCGACCGGCACAACTGGGTTTCAGCGCCGTGAACACGGATGTCACGCCGCAGCACATTGCCTTCTCGGCCAGCAGCGAAGACCAGGTGCGGCAGTTCCACGCCCAAGCGATAGCCGCAGGCGGCACCGACAACGGCGCCCCCGGCCTGCGGGAAAAATACGACAGCGGGTACTTCGCCGCCTTCGTGATCGACCCGGACGGGCACAATCTGGAAGCGGTGTATCACGTACCGGGCTGAGCCTGCTCACGCCGCCTGAACTGCCCCGGCGCCAGCCCGTGGGCTTTGCGAAAACACCGGGAAAAATACGCTTCATCGGTGAACCCGCAGCGATCGGCAATGGCGCCGATCAACTGCGAGCTATTGAGCAGCAAGGTGCGCGCCAGTTGCATGCGCCGGTCGAGCACCAGTTGGGAAAAGGGCTTGCCGGTTTCCTTGCGCAGCAGGTGGGTGAGGTAGTTGGGCGACAGGAAGGCGGCGGCCGCGGCATCGGTGAGGTTCAGCGAAGGCTCGTGCAGGTGCTCACGGACGTAGCCCTGCACCCGCGCCAGGGCGTCCTTGCGGCCACGTCGGGTGGCATTGTTGGCGGCGAAGGCCTGGAGCGGTTCGGCGTATTGCTGGCACACCAGCCCGATCAACTGGAACAGGTAACCCTTGAGCCGCTCCCGGGCGCCGAAGCTGCGGTGGGCGTCGAGGGCGCGCATGTGTTCCAGCCAGGTTTTGACTTCTTCGAATGCCGCGTCTTCCAGGATGAAATCCAGTTGTTCCTGGAAGCGAAACGGTGACAGCTCGGGGGCCTGGCCGATGGGAATGTCTTCCAGGTCCAGCGGGTCGCAGGTCAGCTGCGGCAGGAAAAACCCCTGGCTGAAATTGATCAGCATGAAGTCGCCGTCTTCGGGGTGGGGAATCACGTGCAGGCGATGGGGCAGGATAAAGGCCAGGGCCTTTTTCGGGAACGGGCGCACCGCACCGCCGATGTGCTGCACGGTGTCGCCGCCCAGGTTGATCTGGATCTGGAAGTATTCGTGGCGATGGGGACTGGTCAGCGCCGCCCTGCCCCGCTTGTCGCGGATGTAGAAGTCGGGGCGGTCGCTGCGTTGTTCCATGCCATACGTGGTGATGCGGGTGCCGGGCATACGTCGTTCTCGAAAGGCCTGGGCACCACTGTAGCGTTAACCCTGGCTGAGGGTGAAGCTCAGCTCGGCCAGACCGTCGATGCCGGCGGTCACCACATCCCCCGGTTGCAAGGTGCCGACGCCCGCCGGGGTGCCGGTAAAGATCAGGTCGCCCGCCTTCAGCGCCACGGATTTGGACGCATGGCTGATCACCTCGGCCACCGACCAGATCTGGTCCGCCAGGTCGCCCACCTGGCGTTGTTCGCCATTGACCTTGAGCCAGATGCGCCCAGTGCCCGGATGGCCGACGGCACTCACCGGCTGCAACGCCGTGCAGGGTGCCGATTCATCGAAGGCCTTGGCCCATTCCCACGGCCGCGAAGCCTTTTTCGCCTGAGCCTGAAGATCGCGACGGGTCAGGTCGATGCCCAGGCCGTAACCCCAGATATGGGCCAAGGCGTCTTCCGGGGCAATGTCCACCCCGCCCTTGCCGATGGCCACCACCAACTCGACTTCATGGTGCAGGTCGGCGGTCAGCGGCGGATAGGCGATCACGCCCTCGGCGGGCACCACGGCATCCGCCGGCTTCATGAAAAAGAACGGCGGCTCGCGGTCGGGGTCATGGCCCATTTCACGGGTATGTTCGCCGTAGTTGCGCCCCACACAGAACACCCGGCGCAGCGGGAAGCGAGCGTCGTCGCCGTGGATGGCGAGGGACGGGATTTCGTTGGGAGTGATGACGTAGCGGGTCATGGCAGGTGCCTCTTCGTTTACCTGGGGCCAGTATGCGCACTGGCCCCAGGGCGAAGTTGGACAGCCTTACGCAGATTTTGTACTGAGCGGTGCATCGATCACTTTGCCGACCGAACCCAACGCTGCTAGCCTCATCGCGCTTTCACACAACGATCCCGCAGAAAGGACTCTGATGAACATCATTCGCGCCGTCGCCCTCTTCGCCGCCTCATTGTTCTCGATGAACACATCGGCCAAGGCCCCGCTCCCGGGATTCCAGTTGCCCAAGGCAGATTCGGAGTACGACGAACAGGTATTGGCGGATATCAAGAAAATCGGCTGGCATCATGTACATGTGCGTGCCGAAGACGCGGAGCCGTCGTTTGCCTACTCGCTGGGGTTCTACGCAAATTTCGGCCAGCCGGAAATCATCGTATTCGGGCTGCCACCGCAGATTGCACAGCAGTTGCTGAACATCACCGCGATCCGCTTTGCCGGCGCGAAAGCCGCCTATGAAACCTACACGCCCTATGACGATATTGCCGAAGGCATGCGCATCGCGTTCATTCCTGTCGCCCGCCAGCACTACCGCGAATACCTCGGTTATGCCGGCTGGTTCTACGGTTCGGTCCAGGCGGATTTCCCCGCGCTGCAAATGGTCTGGCCGGACAAGCAAGGGCGCTTTCCGTGGGAGCCGACCTACGACCAGTCGTTCTCACGGCTCCAGCCGCTGCTGGACAAGTAGGGGTTACTTGCGCGCCAGCTTGTAGCGCACACAGTCCTGATAAAAACTCTGGCGAATCACCTCGGGCTTGACCCGCGAGCGGCTGTCATAGGTCTGCTCGGTGATGCCCATGGCCATCATGTGCATCCAGGACTTCTTGAACTGGTAGCTCTTCAGCTTCTGCCGTGCGGCATACAGCGAGACACCCGACAACTTCAATTCCTGCGCCCGGGCCGCCGTGCCGGCGCCCCAGCTGCACATGTATTTGTCGTTGTCCCGCAACTCCCGTGCCTGAACCGAAACCGCCCCACCCGCCAGGGAACAGGCAATCAGCATGATTCCAACCTTGCGCATTTGCATCCCGCCTAACCACCTGAAAATAAAAGTGATTTTGGCGAGGATTTTGTTACAAAGGGGCCACCAAATTGCCTTATCGATGACTTTTCCGGCAGGGAACCAGACCGAAATCTTCAGCCATAATTAAGGCATTTTGCCACTACCTGTTGCCGACCGGCCATCAGCTGACGATAATCGCGCCGCTCTCCCACACTCACGCAAGGAAACGCCGTGAAAAAGCTTCTACTGTTGACCCCATTGCTCGCGCTGCTGTTGCAAGGCTGCGGCGTCACCATGACGCAATACGAGCCGAACTTCGACAACGTCCAGATCCTCAAGCAAAAAGCGCCGCTGCAACCCGTCAGCAATGCCCAAGTCACGGCTGCGTCGGGCGAAGGCTCGCTGACGGTACGGGCCAATCCGATTCGCTCGCCAAGTGGCAGCATTCCGGCGCACATCCAGGCCGCGATCACTCAGGAACTGCAATTGGCAGGCCTGCTGAACCCGCAAGCGGAACGTCATCTGCAAGTGTTGGTGGTGAAGAATTCGCTGACGGCAGGCATGGGCTCCGGCAACGGCACGCTGGCCGCACGGTTTACGCTGCTCAAGGGGAGTGACGTGGTGTACGACGCGACCAAGGAAGTGAATCACACCTGGTCCAGTTCGTTCTTCGGGTTCATTGCGATCCCGAATGCTGCCAATGCCTACAACCCGATGGTGCGGGATTTGCTCAAGTCGCTGTACAGCGACCCGCTGTTTATCCAGGCGCTGAAGTAACGCCTGGGCTGCGAGGACCGGTCACCCTGCCCTCGCAGCGGTTTCAGCTTATTGCTTGCAACGTGTCACGCCCGTGGCACGCCGGCATCCAGTGCCGAGTACTTCAGGTTATTGCCGTCGACCATTTGCTTGAGCAGGGCATTGACCTGGCGGGTGAAGGTGTCGGTCACTGCGTCTTTTGGCGTGTTGGCCATCAGCGGGATAAACCAGATACCCATCCAGGTATTGATCGCGTCATGGTTGGTGCCGGTGCTGAGCGTCTGGCCTTGTGCGTCCACCGACTCCAGCTTCATGGTGTACTGATCAGTCCCCAGCGCCGGGATGATGGTGAAGGTAAAGCCGCTGATAAACGCCAGGGCCAGTTGGCCGCCACCCGGTGGATGGTTGTAGACCTTCAGGCGCAGGTTGTAATCGCCCGGTTGCTTCTGGAATTCGTCCAGGGTGACGCGACCAAACAGGCCCGAGTCGGTCAGGACTTTCTGCAATTGTGGCTTCAGCATTTCCCGTGCTTGTGGCACTTCGGCGGCCGAGGCATTTGTGGGCTCGCCCTGGTAGAACTTGAAGTCTACGTAGATGTTCGGTTTGTTGGCGTAGCTGGCCTTAGAGGGCAGCGTGACGGGGGCCACCTCGTCCTTCGTGAAACTGGCGCAGCCGCTCATCGACAACGTGATCAGGGCCAACCCCAGCATTTTTCCAATGTGCATTACGACTTCCTTAATGAGTGGAGCGTCTCCATGGCCGGAGTGCTGGGGCGGATGATAAAGAGTGAGCCGCAATGTTAAAAGGCCATCTCTGATAAATACCTGCTCATACCGGTATTAATTGGCCGAGACCAGCTTGAGGCCGATCACCCCTGCCAGGATCAGCACGATGCACAGCACCCGCAACGGCGCGGTGGAATCCCCCAGCAATGCCATGCCGAGGATCGCGGTGCCCGCTGCGCCGATTCCGGTCCAGACGGCGTAGGCGCTGCCCACTGGAAGTGTGCGCAGCGATACCGAAAGCAGGATCACGCTGGAAACGCCGGTCACCACGGTGAGCAATCCAGGGGTGAATCGGGTGAAGCCATCCGAGGCCTTCATCGCGAACGCGAAGGCGATTTCAAGAATGCCGGCCAAGCCGAGCAGTAGCCATGCCATGGGGTGAGCCCTCAGGAAATACAGTAGGTGTGTGGCGAGGAGCCCCGCCACACCGAATCCGCGTGGGCTATGCCTTGGCAGTCGCCGCTGGCGTGGTACGGAAGGTGATGCCCAGGCGGTTGAAGGCATTCATCAAGGCAATACCGTAAGTGAGGTCAGCCAGTTCCTTGTCGTTGAACTCGGCAGCCGCCGCCGCGTAGTCCGCGTCCGACACATCACTGGCGGTAACGGCTTCAGCAAACGCCAGCGCCACGCGCTCACGCTGGGTGAAGACAGCACCAGCGTCATGCCATACCGGCACCAGCACCAGCTTGTCCACGGCCAGGCCTTGCTTGAGCAAGTCCCGCGAGTGCATGTCGATGCAAAAGGCACAGCCGTTGACCTGGGACACCCGCAGGTAGACCAGGTCGATCAGTGCCTTGGACAGGCCACTGTTCTGCAGGTAGACGTAAACCCCGCCGAACGCTTTGTAACCTTCAGGGGAGGCATTGGAGTAGTCGAGACGCGTTGTCATGGTGAAATCCTGTCGCAGTGGGATGAAGCCGCCATCTTGCGGCGCCATGGCCTACCTCAAAAGAGCCATGATCTGGCTTGAACACCAGGCCATGAAGGCGCGGACATGGCCTACTCTGAATCTTGATTCTTGGCTCTTTGCCATGGGTCATGGGGTTCGTAGACTGAGGGCCATCCATCCAGGAAGCACCGCACCATGAATATTCTCCATGTCAGTGCCAGCCCTCGCGGGCCGGCGTCGGAAAGCAACGCGCTCTCCCACCAGATCATCGAATGCCTGCGCCAACGGCACCCGGCCGCCGAGGTGGTGCAGCGCCTGATCGCTGGAAATGCCCTGGCGCCGGTGGACGAGCCTTATGCAACGTCCCAGCAGTCGCCGGTGGACATCTCCCAAGAGGGCTCGATGGCCCAGTCCGAACGGCTGGTGCGGGAAGTGGAGCTGGCGGATATTGTGGTCATCGCCACCCCCATGCATAACTACTCGGTGCCGGCGGCCCTCAAGCTGTGGCTCGATCACATTGCGCGGGTGCGCCGCACCTTCGATATCTCGGCCCAGGGCAAGGTTGGCTTATTGCAGGACCGGCCCGTGTTCGTCGCCGTGGCCTCGGGCGGCCGATTTTCCGGGGAGCGTGCCCACCAGCCGGACTTCCTGACGCCGTACCTGAAAACCATCCTGGGCATGATCGGCCTGCACGACGTGACCTTCTTCACCGTCGAAGGCACCGCTTCACGCCCGGAAACCCTGGCCCAGACCCGCCGCCAGACCCACCAGGCGCTGCACGACTACTTCGCCATCTGAACAGGACTCGCCGCCGGATGAGCACTTCGATCAAGGCCTTTTCACCGCTGGACGCCGGCGCCCCGGAGCCGATCTACCGGCAACTTTACTGGCGGTTCCGCAGCGCAATTGCCGACGGTGTGCTCAAGCCGGGCGAACGCATTCCCGCGGCCCGGGCCCTGGCCAAGGAGCTGGGACTGGCCAGGGGCACCATCGACACGGCGTATTCGCTGTTGGCGGCCGAAGGCTATATCCAGGCCCGTGGCCAGGCCGGCACCGTGGTGGCGGAAGGAATCAAGGCCAGTCTGCCGGAGCGCCCCGCCGCCATCAGCGACCACAATGCCGTCCGGCACAAGGCTGCCGTGCTGCCGTTTCAGATGGGCCTGCCGGCACTGGATGCGTTCCCGCGCAAGATCTGGTCGAAAATCGCCGCACGCTGCGTGCGGGCCACTCAGGTCGCCGACATGGCCAACCCCTGCGTCTACGGGCTGCACTCGCTGCGCACGGCGATTGCCAGCTATTTACAGGTCGCCCGGGGCATCCATTGTTCGCCTGCGCAAATCTTCGTCACCTCGGGCTATCGCAATACGCTGGGCCTGATCGCCCATGCACTGCTGGAACCGGGCGACCGGGTGCTGGTGGAAGACCCGGGCTACCTGTTCACCCGACCGTTGCTGGATTACCTGAGTATCAACGCCATACCGGTACCGGTGGACCAGGACGGCATGCAGGTGTCCCAGGCCGTGCAACAGGGCAAAGGCGCCCGCGCCGTGGTGGTCACGCCGGCCCATCAAAGCCCGCTGTGTGTCTCGCTGTCGTTGCCCCGGCGCCTGGAACTGCTGGATTGGGCTCGCCGCCAGCAGGCCTGGATCATCGAAGACGACTACGACGGTGAATACCGTTACGTAAGCCGCCCGCTGCCGGCCCTCAAGAGCCTGGACCGTGACGGCCGGGTGCTCTACGCCGGGACGTTCAGCAAGGTGCTGTTTCCCGGTATCCGCCTCGCCTATCTGGTGGTGCCCGAGGCGCAAGTGGCGCGCTTCGAACACGTCAGCCAGACCTTCCTCGGCGGTTGCCCGGAGCTGACCCAGGCGATCGTTGCGACGTTCATGGCCGAAGGGCATTTTGCGCGGCATATCCAGCGCATGCGCAAACTCTACGGTGAGCGTCGGGAAGCCACGGCCAGGGGCTTGCGCAAGGCCTTGGGCGAGCAGATTTCGATTGATGCCCAACCGGGCGGGATGCACGTGATCCTGCGCCTGAACGCCCACCAGTCGGACCGCGTGTGCGTGGAACGCCTGGCGCAAGCCGGCATTTATGCCGAGGCCTTGAGCGACTGGAATATCCGAGGTCAGACCGGCCCCGGCCTGTTGCTGGGCTTTGCCAATATCGAGTCCGAGGCCGTCGCCGAAGCCCTTGGAAAACGCATCCTGGACGCACTCATGGCCTGACCCGCAAGGCGGTTCTTGGCTCTTTCGCCCGCCGGCTGGCGCCGGCATGCTGGACGGCTTGTGCTCACCCGCCTGGAGTCTCCATGCCCACGCCCCTACGCAGCCTTGCGGTTTTCTGCGGCACCAATTTCGGCTTCAACCCGCTGTATGTGGAAAGCGCCCAGGCCCTTGGCCGGGAAATCGCCCGGCGCGGTATTCGCCTGGTCTACGGCGGTACCCACAAAGGCTTGATGGGCGTGGTGGCGGATGCCGCGCTGGCTGAAGGGGGCGAAGTCGTCGGCATCATCACCCGGTTGCTCCATGAACGCGGCCATTCCCACGCCGGGCTCACCCGGCATGAAGTGACCCGGGACATGCGCAGCCGCAAGGCCCGCATGAGCGACTGCGCCGACGGTTTTATTGCCCTGCCCGGCGGCCTGGGAACACTGGAGGAGTTGTTTGAAGCGGCCACGCTGACCCAAGTGGGCGAGCACCACAAGGGTGTGGCGTGCCTGAATACCGCCGGGTTCTTCAACCCGGTGCGCAGCCTGCTGGATCACGCCGTGAAGGAAGGCTTCATGAAGGTCGAACACAGCCAGATGCTGATGTTCAATGAAGACCCCGGCGCCCTGATTGATGCCCTTGAGCAGTGGCAGGCACCGGTGGTTTCCAAACTGATCGAACCGATGGCGAACTAACTGTTTTTGGCCTTGGCGCTGCTGCTCCCGAATCCTTTCGCCAAGGCCTTTTTATTTACCACTGATACGTGGCACTCGCCTGCACGGTGCGCTGTGAGCCATACCAGCACCACGAGTAGGAATAGCAGGACGCGACGTACTCCTTATTCGCCAGGTTCGTGGCGTTTACCGCCAGGCGCAGGTTGTCGCCCTGGCGGTTGATGTGCGGAATGTCGTAGTGCACCGCCGCATCGAACAAGGTGTAGCCCGGCACTTTCAGGGTGTTGGCGGTATCGCCCCACGACGAACCGACATACCGCGCACCGGCGCCGACGCCGAAGCCTTTCAGGGTGCCGTCGTGCAGGGTGTAGTCCGCCCAGGCCGACGCGGTATGGCGCGGTACGGCGTAGGTGGTGGTGCCTTCGGCCGCGATGGCCGGGCCCACGCCGATGTCGCTGATGGGCGCATAACGCACGGTGTTGTTGGACTTGCTGATGCGGTTATCCAGGTAGGCATAGGCCGCGGTGATGTCCAGGTTGTCGTTCAGGCTGGCCTTGCCTTCCAGTTCGAAGCCACGGGACTGCACCTCACCGTCCTGCACCTGGCAGCGTGAGCCGTTGCACAGGTGGGAAGCGTCCGGGTCCAGCGTCGGCACGTTGGTCTGGCGCAGGTCGAAAATGGCTGCCGTGATGAAGCTGTTGCTGCCCGGCGGCTGGTACTTGATGCCGATTTCCGTCTGCTTGCCTTCGGTGGGCTGGAACGTGGAACCGCCGTAGCCCGTGCCGGATTGCGGCTGGAAGGATTCCGAATAGCTGACATACGGCGCCAGGCCGTTATCGAACAGGTAGACCAGGCCCAGGCGGCCGGTGAAGGCTTTGCTGTCCTGGGACGACTGGGTCTTTTTCTGGGTGGCCATGGCCAGGGTGCTGTTGTCGGTGGTAGCCCAGTCATAGCGCCCGCCCATCAACAGCACCCATCTGTCCCACTTCATCTGTTCCTGCAGGTACACGCCGGTTTGCTCACTGCGGGAGGTGGCATCGCTGGTGTAGGCCGGTACCGGCACGGCCGCACCGTAGACCGGGTCGAAAATATCCAGCGTAGGGCCTGCGGTGTACACGCCGTTGCCCGACTTGGTGTCGGTGCTGGTGTTCTGGTAATCGGCGCCCATCAGCACGGTGTGCTGCAACGGCCCAGTGTCGAATTTGGCCTGCACCTGGTTGTCGAGGGCGTAAGCGTCGATGTTCACGTCACTGGCAGTGGTCGAGCGCCGAATGGTGCGGTAGTCGCTTTCCAGGTAGTTGCTGTAGAGGCTGCGGTACTGCCCTTCGCTGCGCAGGTAGCGGGCGTTCTGGCGCACGGTCCACACATCGTTGAAGTGATGTTCGAAGGCGTAGCCGATGGAGTAATACTCGCGGTCGCTCTTCTCGAAGCTTTTTTCGCCGTCGTAGAAATCCACGTCGATCTTGCGCCCGGTCGGGCTGTGCAGCACCGAGCCCCAGGCCGGCATCGAGCCGTAGGACGCGCCCTTGGGGTCCTTCTGGAAATGCCCGAGCAAGGTCAGCGAGGTGTTGTCGTCCGGGCGCCAGGTGAAGGCCGTGGACAAGGATTGGCGGCGGGTTTCGGTGTGCTCGATCTGCCCGTCGGCATCGTCGAACAGGCCGGCGACGCGGTAGGAGTACACGCCTTGATCGTCCAGCGGGCCACTCAAGTCGAAGGTGGTGCGCTTCTTGTTGAAGGTGCCGTACTCGACGCCGACTTCATGGAACGGCGTGTCCAGCGGACGCTTGCTGACCATGTTGATCACACCGCTGGGGGTGCCCTGCCCGTACAGCACCGACGCCGGCCCGCGCAGCACTTCGACGCGCTCCAGGTCAAAAGCGTCTTTTTGCGGCAAGGCATCCCGGCTCGAGGGCATGCGCAGGCCGTCGAGGTAGGTCGCGGGGGCGAAGCCCCGGATGGTCAACTGGTCGAGACGGGAGGCGGTGGAGCCACGGGTTTCCGGGATCACGGCGGCGCTGTAGCGCAAAATCTGGTTGAGGCTTTCGGCGTTCTGCGCACGCATCTGGTCTTTGGTGACCACCGAGATCGACTGCGGGGTTTCGATCAACGCGGTGTCGGTCTTGGTGCCCGACAGGCTGCGGGTGGCCACGTAGCCAGCCACAGGGCCGGTGGGGCTTTCCGACTGATAGGCGCCGCTGATAGTGGTGGCCTGCAATTCCATGGCGCCATCGGTGTGGGGGATGACTTCAAGGCGGTAGCGGTTGTCGGCAATCTTCAGGGCTTGCAAGCCGCTGCCGGCCAGCAATTGGGCCAGGGCCGCATCGGTGCTGTATTGCCCGCTCAAGCCATTGCTGCGTTTGCCGCGGGTCAGGCTCGAATCGAAGGCCAGCACCAGGCCCGCCTGTTCGGCGAGGCTGTTGAGGGCCTGGCTCAAGTCGCCGGCGGGAATGGAGAACGCGGCACTTTCGGCCGCGTAGGACGCTTGGACGGTCAGCAGGGGTACGGCGGCAAACGCCATGGCCACTGAAAGGGCCAGTGGCGGTAAGGGACGAGCAAGGCGCGACATGAGAAGTCCTGGGAAATGGGGGTTCTATTAGTCATGACGGACATGTCGGAAAATCGGGTATGAATGAGAGCGGTTTTTATTCAGATTTTTCTACAGCGGCTTGATCATCACCACCAAATCGGTGAAGTACTCCACTTTGATCGGCAGGTTATCCGCCAATGACGCCAGCGCCGCGCCAGTGTCATCTAGCTTAAACACCCCCGACACGCGCATCCCTTGCAGTGCCTGCGGGTCAAAGCGCACCAGGCCATGGCGGTAGCCGGCGAGGGTTTGCAACACTTCGCTCAGGGGTTGGTCATCGACCTTGAGCAAGCCGCGAGTCCAGGCATCCGGGTCAGCGTTGCCGGTGGGTTGCGGGGCGCCGGCATGTCCGTCCTGGAGTGTGGACTGCTGCCCTGCCGGCACTTTCACGTCACCCGCGCTGTTGCCTTTGACGGCCACGGTGGACTCGATCACAGTGACCACGGTGGAGCCATCTTCGGCCTTGCGCACCAGGAACCGCGTGCCCAATGCCGTGGCGGTACCCTGGTTGGTGCGTACCACGAACGGCCGCTGCGCGTCCTTGGCCACCTCGACCCACATCTCGCCCTGCAACAGGTCGATCACCCGTTGGTGGCCGTCGAACTTCACGTCCAGTGCCGAATTGCTGTTGAGCTGCACCTGGCTGCCATCCGCCAGTGCCACTTGGCGCCGTTCACCGACGCTGGTGCGCTGGTCAGCCATCCACACGGGCATCCGCTCAAACCCGGCCCAGCCGCACAGCAACACACCCAACAGCGCGATAGCCTGGGTGCCACGGGCGGCGAACCTGGGTTTTTGCGGGGCGAATGCACGGTTGAGGGCGACGCGCGCCGGGGCAGCGGGCACGTCGTCGAGGCTGCCCCAGAGGCTGCGCATGCGCTCGATCGCGACGGCGTGCCGTGGGTCGGCCTGGCGCCAACGCTCGAAGGCTGCGCGGTCGGCCTCGGTCACGGGGTCGTCGTGCAACAGCGTCAGCCAGCGAGCGGCTTCACTGATGATCTGCTCGGAATTCACGACAGCGGGTCCGCCCCATGCAGGGTGTGATAGCAGTGCACCAGCGCGCTGGAGATGTAGTTCTTCACGGTGCTGGGTGACACCTGCAATTGTGCGGCGATTTCGCTGTAGGTCAGGCCGTCGAGCCGGCTGAGCAGGAAGGCTTCGCGGGCCTTGGCGGGCAAGCCGGTGAGCATCTCGGCGATGCGTTCCAGGGCCTGGAGCGCCACATGAATCGCCGCCGGGTCGGGCATGCCGGCGTCTTCACGCTGAATCGCCAGGGCTTCCATATAGGCCTTCTCGATCCGCCGCCGGCGCGCGCCATCAATCATCAAGCGCCCCGCCGTCGTCGCCAGAAAAGCCCGAGGTTCCTTGATGGTGTGGGGGTCGGCCAGCAGCAGGATGCGGATAAACGCGTCGTGGGCCAGGTCTGCCGCATGGTGCGAGCAGCCAAGTTTCTTGCGCAGCCAACCGTGCAGCCACGAATGGTGGTCACTGTAGAGGGCGGTGAGGGTCTGCTGGCGACGGGCTATATCACCCTCAGCGACAGGAAAGTCGTGCATGCGCAAAAATTTCTCAAACAAGAAAGATTACCAATTGCGCGAACGATGACAGTAAAACGAAGGGGGAGCAAGGGGGCTCGCCAATCGAAGCCGACGTGGGTGACCTGCAGTGAGCCGGACGCGGGTAGACAATAAGGGCTTGTTAAGCGATGGGTTAATACCTGACTTAATTAAAACGCCCCTTAGTCGACAGGCACGCTTGTGCCTGCCCACTTAAGGGGCCAATGATAACTAACAATAAAACTTAGCGCGCGGCGCTTACTTGCAGCCGATTCTCTGCGGCAGTTGCCCTTGTTTTGACTTAAGTGCCGTTTGCACCGCTTGCGGCAACTCACTCCAGAATGTCAGCCCGGAACGTTGTTCAATCTGTTCAACCGTGGCACGGTAGTCACAGAAGTTGGCGCCCTTGGGTGTTTCCTGATTCATGATGAAGGACGCATAAAGACCGTCTTGCGGCGACTTGCCCACAGACACAATCTTCCAGTAACCGCTGGGAATTGTGTGGACCTTATTAGTGCCCGGCAAGGTGCCGATGAATTTCTCATACAGCGGGCCGGTCATCACATACACCTCATCCACCGTCGCGTCCTGGCTCAGCTTGCGCTCCTGATCCTCCAGGTGTGCCCACGGCCCCTGGTTCAGATCGGACTTTTGCGGGGTAATGTTGGACAGGTAATTGAGGGTTTGCCAGTCGGCAACCCCGGCCATCGACGCGAGGTTTGCCTGGTGCCCGCGGTCGACCTTCAACGCCACGTTGGCGCCGTTATAGTCAACCGGGTCAAGGGTTTCACCCGCAGGAATGTCCGGATCCGTCTGCCAATTACGCGGGCGACCGCTGGCCGGTGTGGACTTGGTAATCCGGTAGGCGACCCAGTTGGCAAACTTGGTCGACGCGTTGTTATTGAGGGTGTAGGCCTGGCGATTCAACGTCAGCGGCCCGCCGCCGGAAGGGCAACCTTCAGAGCAGTTATCGACCGTGACGGCCTGCTCCACAGGCGCCTGAATGGCGCGCTCCGGCACCCGTGAAGGCGGGGTGCTGATACAGCCCGCCATCAGCGGCACCCACAACAACGCGACGTATTTGAACAGTGCTTTCCTTTGCATGGTCATACTCCATTTACAACAGATTAGTTAAGTTTGAATGGATAAAGCGGACGCAATTGACCTTGACAGGATGCCAGCCACTTCGTAATGAGATGACAACGCTATCAAGTTGATTGCTGACAGTTGGATAACTGTATTTGCGCGTACCGCGACATTCCATGTGCGTACCCGCTTAAGTGCCCACGCCAGTGGCGCAAGGAACTAACTGCTCATGAACATTTATCTTTCAGTTGAGCAGGCTTTATCTTATACACGCAATTGTTACAAAAAAACCAGCGTTAAAAGCAAAAAAACCGGCGCATGGACTGATGCTCCAAACTTGAAACACCCGCTCAGGAAAGCGACACTGCACGCCCTCGGAAAAGGCTCATCTTCATGACTCCATCCACCTCGACCGTCTCTGCGCGGGAGGCTTACCAGTTGCTCAAGGACATCGCCCTTGGCACCCGTACCGTGGAGGTTGCAGCGTCCCCGATCGAGATCGATGGGAAGCTGTTTCGCGTGGAGGGTTGGCAGATCACGCTGCTGGCGCACGATGGCGTACTTCGCGGCTGCCTCTCCTGCGAAGCCCCTGACGGCAGGACCGGCAGCCCCGAGAACTGGCAGCGTTTCGGTACCGATCCGGTCGCCTTGCTCAGTGCATGGGAGCAGGCCCGACTTGAGGGCTTAATTGAGCACCCAGGTCACGAGCCTCGTGCAACACCCGAACAATAGTGACGAGCTCATCGGAACACTCAAAGAAAATCACATAGCGTCCGTAGCCGCTGGAACGCAGGTTCTCACCCAGCTCCTTTCGGCTGCGATAGGCCAATGGCGTCGACGCGATTATCCGAAATTGTTGTCTCAACTCGCCAATAAAACTGAGGGCTCGTCGAGCATTGTCCTGCGCAATGTAAAAACCGATATCTTCGATATCCTGAACAGCACTCGGCGTGATCAGTAGCCTCATGCGTACTAACCCCTGGTTTTGACCAAATCGCGGAATTTAGCTTCAAGTTCGTCGAATACCTCGTCCGCCAAACGCGGCTTTCCGCTGGCAAGCCCCTCTGCCAAAGCCGCTTTTAACTCAAGCTGCCTGGCCGCGAACTGTTGCTGCTGTTCCTCCAACAAGCGCAACCCTGCGCGAATGACTTCACTCACATTATTAAAACGACCCGAAGCCAGTTGCTGCTGGATAAAATCCTCAAAGTGAGGGCTCAAAGCGACGCTGGTAGCCATGGTTACTCTCCTTACAACTGGGATTGGATACTAATAGATAGTAGTTTTGAGCCATTTCAATCGCAAGCCGTGGATAGCAAAACCGGACGAGCCACCTGCCCGACGCAGGGATTGTGCCTCAGCGCCAGCTCCAGGAAACCCCGGTGTACACCCCCATGCCATCCCCCGGCGTCGACCGCGCCACATCCATGCCTTTGTCGTCATAACCCGGCGTGACCGTATTCGCGTAGCGCTGGTTGGTCAGGTTGCGCAGGTCGACCCACGCTTGCCAGTCGTGCTTCGGCGCGTCATACCCGAGCGTCGCGCCGAGTAGCGTATAGGCCGCTGCGTAGTAGGAGTTGGCGTAGTCCACCGCCACCCGCGATGAATGCTCGCCGTTGAGGCTGGTGTAGAAACCGCTCGGGTGGCTGTAGCGCAGTTGCGCCTGGTAGTAGTGCTTGGGAACGCCGGGCAAGGTGTTGTCGCCGAAGCGGTCGTCGTTGCGGTAACGGAAGTCACTGTAGGTATAGGCCTGGCGCAGGGCGAGCTGGCCAGTGCGGCCGCCGTCCCACAGCGGGCTGATCAGGCTCAGTTCCAGGCCTTGGTGCACGGTGGGGCTGGCGTTGGATTCGGCGATGATGGCGGACGTGGTAGACGTCGCGGCCTGGGTTTCGACGCTGAGCAGTTCGTGGCGTACCTCGGAACGGTACAGCGCCAGATCCCACTGGCCGAACCACTCTTCACCGCGCCCGCCGACTTCCAGGGTGGTGGCGGTCTGGTTTTTCAGTTTCACGCCTTCACGTTGCAGGCCGGTCGCCGGGCCGCTGCCCTTGGGGAAATACAGGTTGGAACCCCAGATCATCGACCACGCATGGGGCGGCTCAACCGAGCGGCTCAGGTTGCCGTACACCTGCAGCTGCGGGCTGAAGTCATAGCGCAGGCCCACCCGTGGTGCGTAGTCCCAATCGTGCTGGCTGACGGGTGTGTGGGTCTCTGGATAGCTGACTTCGGTTTCGCGGCGGGTGTAGATCGCCGCCAGCCCGGTGGTCAGCCAAAGGTCCGGCATCAGCTCCAGGTCATTGCCGATATGCAGCACGCTGTCGGAACCCAGGTAGCTGTAGTCGCGGGTCTTGGTGCCGGGCGCGTAGCCCGCCGTATTGCCGGTGGGAATCCGCACGAACTCCGAGCCGCCGTTATTCGGCATCGCCTGGGTGGTGCGCAGGCCGAGGGTGGTCTTGCTGTCGCGCCCGAACAACGTGTCCTGGCGGATGTAATTCACAGTGCCACTGACGTCGGTGTACGCGACCTTGAGGCGGTTGGTGCCCTCGCGCAAGTCCATCGGGTAGTCGTGATACGCCAGCCCGACTTCGACCCTGGCGTTGTCGTCCAGGTGCAAGGTGGTCTTGTTGGCGATCCAGGTGGAGCCCGGTTGCGTGCGTTTCGAGTCCCGCGTCACGTTGAGACTGGCAGCGGCGCGTGGGTCATGGCTGATCTGCTCGCGGGTCAGCTTGCCGGGGGAATCGTTGTCGGTTTCGCGGTAGCGGAAGTAGAAGCGGGTTTCCAGGTCCGGATTGAAGCGGTAGCCGAAGTTGGCCGCCATGCCCTTGCCGCTGCCGGCGCTGTGGTGCTGGAAGCCGTCGTAGTGGGAGTCGGTGAGGCTGATGTAGTAGTCGGCATCCCCCAGCACCTGCCCCGAACTGATTTCCCGCTGGCCGTAGCCATGGCTGCCGGCTTCGTAGCGCACTTGCAACGTGGGGGCGTCGTAGCCGGTGTGGGTCACGTAGTTGACCGCCCCGCCCAAGGCCAACGCGCCCCGGTCAAAACCGTTGGCGCCGCGCAGCACTTCAACCCGGCTGAGCCACAACGGGTCCTTGAGTTCGTAGGGCGTGCCACCCGGGCCGGTCAGTGGCAGGCCGTCAAAGGTTTCGTACAGGCCGGATGCATGGGCGCCGGGGCCACGGTTGATGCCCGAACCACGGATCGAAAGCTTCACCCCTTCGTTGTTGGCCGCCTTGGCGTATACACCGGCCTGGTATTTGAAGACGTCTTCGTTGGTGCTCACCCGCCCCTGGTCGACGCTGCCCATGTCGATGTAGTTGGTAGCGCCGGGCACGCTCTTGAGTTGGGCCTGGGCCAGTTCGTCGGCGCTGAGTTCGGCGCTGCTGACTTCAACGGGGGCCAGTTGCAGGGTGTCATCGGCTTGAGTGGCCTGGCTGAAACTCAGGGCGGCGCCAAAGCCCAGCAAGGGCCAGGCTTTTCGGGCGGGGAACAGAAACGCGGGGGGCATGAGGGGTAAATCCTTGGAATTCGGTGTTGCGACGGGCTGGGTCCGGCACAAGGTCTGTGGTGGGATGCCTGCGGGGCACGGCGGGTCACCACTGATGAACGGACAGACGCCCATCAACGTTAAGTCCACATCGAGTGAACAAAAACACGCTCAGTATTGATGGCAATCAGTGGTACGGGTCACGGGTGAGTGCCGATGGCAGATTCGAGATCGTGGCCGTCCCACTGATCACCCCCTCGTAAGCCATCGATTGGATGGGCGGACGGCGTCTGTCTGATAACCAAAGATCAAGTTTATGCCTGGACTGACCGGCCGTTGTAGTCCGCCAAAAACTCATCCGAGGCGACATGGTCCGCCATGCCCCGCAGCTGCGCCGCCGACTCATGCCCCAGCACTTCCTCCACCCGGTTATTGGCGCTCGCCCAGTACACCAGCGCCTCGCTGAACAGCGCCTCGCCCTTGGGCGTGAGCACGCAGCGCTTGGTGCGCTTGTCCGACGCATCCGGGCGCAGTTCGACAATCCCGTCGCGCACCAGCGGCTTCATGGCGTGGGTCAGGGCCGACATCAGGATCGCCAGGCGCCCGGCCAGCTCCTGCAACGTCGGCCCTCCCTGCTCGTCATCCGCTGCCAACCGGGTGATTTCACCCAGCAGGCCAACTTGTGTGGCCTTCAGGCCAATCGGTGCCAGCGCCTCGTCATACAGTTGCCCCAGCCGCCTGGCGGCACGGCGCAACGCGTTGTTGGTGCACGCCACGTCGCCCAGCAGACCCAAAAGGTCGGCGCGTGCGTTATCGGTGTTGATCTTCTCTGTTGGCATTTTCAGTTCCTCCATGCCGCTAGAATGATTGAGTACTAAACCATTGACAAGGACAAATCCCGAGCTTATAACTTGAGCCCTCAACAATATTGGTTGAGTACTCATCTATTGGAGCCGTTCATGTCGACCCCCGCTTCCACAAAAATTGCCCTCATCACAGGCGCGTCCTCCGGTATTGGTGCGGTGTATGCCGACCGATTGGCGGCTCGCGGCTACGATTTGATCCTGGTGGCCCGTCGTGAAGACCGCCTGAAAGCCCTGGCGGCGAAGATCACCCAGGCCCATGGGCGCCAGGTCCAGACCCTTGGCGCCGACCTGGTCAACCCTGCGGACCTGGCCCGCGTAGAAAGCCTGCTCGCCAGCAACCCGGCGATCCAGGTGCTGGTAAATAACGCCGGCCTGGCCCGCCTGCACCCGCTGGCACAGTCCTCGGTCGAGGACTCCATGACCCAGATCGCCCTGAACATCACCGCCCTCACCCGCCTGACCCACGCGGTGTTGCCCGGTATGCTGGTGCGTAATGAAGGTGTGATCATCAACGTGGCGTCGGTATTGGGCGTGCACTCGCTGCCGGTCAGTTCCGTATACAGCGGCACCAAGAGCTATGTCCTGGCGTTCAGCCGTGGCTTGCAGGCAGAGCTGGCAGAAACCGCGGTGAAGGTGCAGATCGTGTTGCCGGCGTCCACCGCTACCGAGATTTGGGACGAGTCGGGCATTCCGCTTTCCGCACTGCAAAAAGAGTCGGTCATGACCACTGAAAATCTGGTGGACGCGGCATTGGCCGGGCTTGACCAGGGCGAGTCGATCACCTGGCCTTCGGTAGCCGATGGCGGGTTGTGGGATACCTACGATGCCGCGCGCGGCGCGTTGTTTGCGGCCACGCAGACGGGTAAACCGGCACCTCGGTACGGGATTGTCTGAGGCACCCGTTGGTCTTATTGAATACCGATGGAAATGCGCCGCACAGTCTGCTCCTCACGGGGCAGGCTGATGTCGGTTTCGTACGTACACTCGGGGCCGGTGCAGCTGTTTTCCACGGTCACCGGCGCCAGGCTTTTGACCGGGAAGCGCGGCTTGGGCTCAGCCTGCGGGATGAGGGGTACGGCGCTGAGGATGGGCGCTTCGTAAGTCAGGTCCAGGTTGGACGCGTGGGCCTGGGTGGCCAGAACGGCGAGCAGTGCGCTCGCCATGACAGTCCTTGTAAACACCATCGAACTCTTTCCGGGCAGCAAAAAATGAAGGGCCGATGATAAACCCTTGAGCCAACGGATTGAAGTCAGAGCGTCTGGACGGCGGGTTCCAGCACCAAGACGTTGGCGGGGCCGGCACGGAATGTCGGGTTGTGCTTCGCGGCTTCCAGCATGTGGGGCGCAGCGTGGTGATCCTTGAGCGCCGCCTTTGACGCCCACGTCTCGATCAACACAAAGCTGTCGCGGTTGCCTTCCACCGGATGCAGGTCGTACTGGATGCAACCCGTTTCGGCCCGCACCTGCGGAGCGAGCCTGGCAAACGCGGCCAACTGGTCCGCACCCCGCCCAGGCTGGGTATTGATGATGACGACAAGCCGCACTTCATCGGACATAAACAGCACCGTTATCAATAAGGAAAGTGAGGGGCCACAGTAAGGGATGCCATGCTCTGGCGCTACGAAAAATCTATCAGTAAGCTACTTTCACTGAATGGATTGAGTCAGCCCTCAAGCCCTCCCCTTTTCTGCACCCGGCGATAACCACGTGATCGAAGTAACCGAAGTTTCCATTGCCCAGCTGCGCGCGGCACTCGAGTCCGGCCAGACCACCGCGGTTGAACTGGTAGAGGCCTACCTCGCCCGGATCGACGCCTACGATGCCCCCCACACCGCCACCGCTCTGAACGCTGTGGTGGTGCGCAACCCGCAAGCGCTTGAGGAGGCCCGGGCCTCCGATACACGCCGCGCCAACGGCAAAACCCTGGGACCGCTCGACGGCATTCCCTATACGGCCAAGGACAGCTACCTGGTCAAGGGCCTCACCGCTGCTTCCGGCAGCCCGGCGTTCGCGAACCTGACGGCCTACCGCGATGCCTTCACCATCGAGCGGCTGCGCGCCACCGGCGCCATTTGCCTGGGCAAGACCAACATGCCGCCCATGGCCAACGGCGGCATGCAGCGCGGTGTGTATGGCCGGGCCGAGAGCCCGTACAACGCCAACTACCTCACCGCCCCCTTCGCCTCTGGTTCCTCCAACGGCGCCGGTACCGCCACTGCGGCCAGCTTCGCGGCCTTTGGCCTGGCGGAAGAAACCTGGTCCAGCGGGCGCGGCCCGGCGTCCAACAATGGCCTGTGTGCGTACACCCCGTCCCGTGGCGTGATCTCGGTGCGCGGCAACTGGCCGCTGACCCCGACCATGGATGTGGTCGTGCCCTATGCGCGCACCATGGCCGACCTGCTTGAAGTGCTCGACGTGGTAGTGGCCGAAGACCCCGACACACGCGGCGACCTGTGGCGGATGCAGCCCTGGGTGCCGATCCCCGGCGTGGCCTCGGTACGCCCTGCATCTTATGGAGCCCTGGCCGCGACCGGCGAGGCACTCGCCGGCAAACGCTTCGGCGTGCCGCGCATGTACATCAACGCCGACCCGGAAGCCGGCACCAGCGACGAGCCGGGAATCGGCGGCCCCACCGGCCAGCGCATCAACACCCGCGCCTCGGTGATTGACCTCTGGGAAGCGGCGCGCAACGCCCTCGAAGCGGCGGGCGCAGAAGTGGTCGACGTGGATTTCCCGTTGGTCTCCAATTGCGAAGGCGACCGCCCGGGCGCGCCGAAAGTGTTTACCCGTGGCCTGGTCTCCAAGGAATTCCTCCACGATGAATTGTGGGAACTCTCGGCCTGGGCGTTCGATGATTTTCTGCGGGCCAACAACGACCCCACGCTGAACCGCCTGGCCGATGTCGACGGGCCGAAGATCTTCCCCCACGACCCCGGCACCCTGCCCAACCGCGAAGACGACCTGGCCGCTGGCATGGACGAGTACGTGCGCATGGCCGAGCGCGGTATCACGCCGTGGGACCGGATCAGCACCGTGCCCGACGGCCTGCGCGGCCTCGAACAGACACGGCGCATCGACCTTGAAGACTGGATGGACACGCTGGGGCTGGACGCGGTGATCTTTCCGACCGTCGCCGATGTGGGCCCGGCGGATGCGGACGTGAACCTGGCGTCGGCGGATATCGCCTGGAGCAACGGCGTATGGGTGGCCAACGGCAACCTCGCCATTCGGCACCTGGGCGTACCGACGGTGACGGTACCGATGGGCATCATGGCGGACATCGGCATGCCGGTGGGGCTGACCTTTGCTGGCCGGGCGTATGACGATTCGGCGCTGCTGCGATTGGCGTCGGCGTATGAGTCGACCGGGAGCAAGCGCCGGGTACCGCCGCGCACGCCGGGGTTGGTGGTGAGCATGCCGTAAACAAAAAGGGATTGGAACGGTTCAGGTTCCAATCCCTTTCCTTGCATCATCATCGCCGAGTTGGCGCATCAACCGATCCGCTTCCGACCCGGGTTCAAAGCGAAAGCCGCGCATCTCATCGAGGAGCAGGCAGTCGCTGATTGCCTCCCAAAGCTGCTCTTGGCTCGGCTTGTTGCGCAGGAGGATGTACGAGAGCAGAAGCCGCTCGATGGGAACGCCCCGATCACAGGCGGTTTCAATGATTGCCAGCAGGATAAAGCGCAGTCGAACTTCCCGCTCCGTGGGCCAAACCGTTTTTCGCTTACCCAATGCCGGGCCTCAGTGTCAGGAAAAGCGTGAGGCTATGGCCGAGGGGGGTGTTGTTTCAAGTGTTGCATCGGGAGAAAGCCCTGCTCCTACAGTAAACAGGGAAAGGACTTACAAAACTTCACGGACACGGGGTCACCCTATGGAACAGGGCCCAAAACCCCTCGCGCTTGCCGCCTTGTTGCTGTTCATTTTGCTCGCCGGCCTTTTGCGATCTCTCCGGGTCCGTCGATGGAAGCGAAACGTAAGCGCCGATTTTTTTGTACCTTCCTCAGGCGTGCTTTCAACTTGGTTCTTCCGTAGGCGAAGGGGGTTCGTTGTTGGCGTTTGGAGGTGGAGCGAGTACATATCCGTTTCTTC
>NZ_JACARC010000049.1 GCF_013386825.1 Pseudomonas sp. IPO3778 | reverse complement strand
GGGCATGCCGAGCCTAGGCGAGGCACCGAGTGGTGGGGCAAAGACCTTTTGGTTACTTTTGGGGCGTTTGCCAAAAGTGACCCGCTGTAAGAGCGGAACCCTAAGCCGCCGTTACCGCAGCAATGGATATGTACTCGATCAAACCAACCCACACCGCTCAAAAAACCGCTCCCGCCCCAGGATCATCAACGCCGCCCGCTTATGCGGAAAATCAAACTCCTTCTCACAGTGGAAACACTGATTCTGCATATACCCAATCATCTTCCCGTTATCCGCCCGAGGCTCTGCCACCACCCGCTGCGTACGCGGATCATCAAGAAACAGGTAATGCACCAACGCCGACAGCCAACTCGCAACCTTGTGCGGCCCCCGGTGGTGCTCTTCCCCCACCAGCATATGAATCCCACGATCGTAATCCGCCGCATCATAAAACGGCGCAATGCGATCCTCCTTGGCCCAGTACGCCTCGAAATACGCAAACGGCTCATCATCAAAACAGCCGATCAACGTCAACGTACGGGGATCCGCCTCCAGCGTGTCCAGATACTCCCGATGCTGCTCCAGGCTGCCACTTTCCTGCCAGAAATTCGCCACGCGCGTACTGTTCTGCCACCGATTAAACCGCGCCAGATCAACCTCAATCTCCACCGTGCGCAGTGAAATCCACGCCCCCAGCCGCACATCAAACCGCCGATAAACCTCGCCCCGCGGCTTCGGCGCACGGGCAGGATGACGCTTACCGCCACTGATAATCATCTGCTGCGGATAAGTCCCCGTGAGGGATTGCCCCAACCAGGGTTGCGGCAACTGCCAAAACAACGTGCGCTCGCAATAAAACTGCCCGGCAACCTCGGTGACCACCAGCAACCCACTGCGCAAGGCATCCTCCGGCGCATGTTCAAGGCGCCAGACCAACCGCTGACGCCCAGGCTCCCTGGCAAACAACCAGTAACAGGCCGCCCACAACCCACGGGCGGCCGGCACACTGCCGGGCTCCTGCAAATACACCAGCAACTCATCACCACGCTCAAGGCGCAAGCGAATCAGCGGCTGGCCCTCCAGGGTGAGGCTCAGGCGGCTATCCGTTTCATCAGCATTCAGGGCAGGCCCCGCCGGCAAGGGCAAGGCAGACAGGTCATTCAGATTGGACATGGGATGGGCTCACGAATCGTCGACAGTTCAACAAGTGACGTGAGCCACGGGCAAAAATTTAGACGATCAGGGCACCGGCATCACATCGATGCGATAAGGCTCGAAGATCTTCAGCAACAGGCCATTGTCCCGCAACTGCTTGAGCAGCCCCGCGAACACCGGCCCGGTGATCGGCGCCTTGGGCCGCAGCAATGCGTAGTGGTGGTACACCTGGTCAATCCGCTCGGACACCAGGAACTGCCCCGCCGTGTCGGCATTGCGCGCCAGGAAATCG
The DNA here is from genome assembly GCF_013386825.1 of Pseudomonas sp. IPO3778. Lineage (GTDB taxonomy): Bacteria > Pseudomonadota > Gammaproteobacteria > Pseudomonadales > Pseudomonadaceae > Aquipseudomonas. The sequence continues at coordinate 7,875 of NZ_JACARC010000049.1, read as the reverse complement.
CTGAGGTAGGAGCGTGTCACCAAGGCGATGTCGGCGCGGCCCCGGGCGACCATCAACAGGTTGCTGTCGTGGGAATAGGTCAAGGTGGCGTTGAAGTGCTCCGCCAGGTACTTGGGGTCTGGGTTGAAGTGGGCGAACGCGTAGTGATAGCCGCTGAACACCGCCAGGCGTTTGCCGGCCAGGTCCGCGAAATAGGATTGGTCGCGGCCCGGCTCGCGCTGGGCGACGAAGATTTCGGCATCTTCCAGGCCCATGTCGACGTCCACGTGGGGAATATCCTGCCAACCCCATTTCGGATTTTCGAAAATCGCCATGTCGACCCGGCCTTGTTCGAAGTCACGGAAGCGCCGGGGAATCGAGGTGGGTACCAGCACAAACTGGTAATCGGTTTGCAGCGCGTTCAAGGCTTCCACCAGTTGCGGCAGCAGCCCGGTGTCGGCGCCCTGCTCCGGGCGCACGGTGTACGGCGGAAAATGCGCGGCACCGATCCTCACCAACTGGGCGGCCGAAGCCGGCATCAGCCAGAGTGCGCCAAGCGCCAATATTGAGAGTCCAGCAGCCAATCGCCAAGGCGAAAACATCAAGGCACACACCGTCGAAAACTTTGATCCCGCTAAGCTAGGCGTTTTTGTCTATAGAGACAACTTTCTGCCACACAATTAATAGCTTGCACGAACAGCCTAGTCAGCTTTCAGCACCATCAGCAAGGCTTCGTCTGCCAGTTGCTCCAGGGTCATGCTGCCCTGAGCGCGAAACCAGGTGGTGGTCCAGGACAAGGCGCCGGTCAAAAAACGCCGGGTGATAAACACATCCCCCCTGATATAGCCGGCCTCCTTGGCCTCCCCCAGCACCTGCAACCAGATGTCTTCGTAGATATCCCGCAACGCCAGCACCTGGGCCTGGCCCTCGGCCGACAGCGAACGCCACTCATACACCAGCACCGCCATGGCCTCGCCGCTGCCGCCCATGATCGACTGCAATTCGCAGCGAATCAGTGCCAGCACCCGCTCGCGCACGTTGCTCGCTTCGGCCAGGGAAGCCCGCATCAACGCGGTGTTGTAGTGGATGGTTTCCTCCATCACCGCCCGCAGGATTTCGTCCTTGCTCTTGAAGTGATGAAAGATGCTGCCGGACTGGATCCCCACCGCACTGGCCAGGTCACGCACGGTGGTGCGCTCGAAACCCTTGTTGCGAAACAGGTGGGCCGCGGTTTGCAGCAGCTTGCCACGGGCGCTGTCGGGGTCGGTCAGTTGCCCGGCGTCTACCATGGTGTGCATCACCCGCAGGGCTTTTTGCTCATCCATGCTGCTCTCCTTAACTTCTGGTTACGTCTTGGCCGGCAATTTAGGCCGTGGCAGCCAACCAAGCAAGCGCTTGGGACAAAGTTGTGACCAGAGTTTACAAACCAAGCGCTTGCTTGGTAGTCTCACCTCATCCAACCGGAGGAAGGACGCCCCATGAACAAGACGGTACGCATCGGCTGCGCCAGCGCCTTCTGGGGCGACACCTGCACCGCCGCTGCGCAGTTGGTAGAGGGTGGCGCGCTGGATTACCTGGTGTTCGACTATTTGGCGGAAGTCACTATGTCGATCCTGGCCGGGGCACGGATGAAAAATCCCCAGGCCGGCTATGCCACGGATTTCGTCGAGGTGCTGACGCCGCTGCTGGGGGATATCCAGCGCCAGGGCATCCGCGTGATCAGCAATGCCGGCGGGATCAACCCCCAAGCCTGCGCTGCCGCGTTGCAGGCGGCCTGTGACCAGGCGCAAATTCCGTTGAAGATCGCCGTGCTGCTGGGGGATGACCTGCAACCGCAGTTCAAGCAGTTGCACGGCATCACCGACATGTTCAGCGGCGCGCCGCTGCCGGCGATGTGCGTGTCCACCAACGCCTACCTCGGCGCGCCGGGCATCGTGCAGGCGCTGAAGCTCGGTGCCGATATCGTCATCACTGGCCGTGTGGTGGACAGCGCGGTGGTCAGCGCGGCGCTGGTGCATGAGTTCGACTGGTCCTGGCAGGATTACGACCGCCTGGCACAGGCCGCATTGGCCGGGCATATCATCGAATGTGGCGCCCAGTGCACCGGCGGCAACTTCACCGATTGGCGGGAAGTGCCGGACTACGAACACATCGGCTTCCCGATTGTGGAGGTCAGCGCCGACGGCCAGTTCGTCGTCAGTAAAGCCGACGGCACCGGCGGGTTGATCAGCGAACTGAGCGTCGCCGAGCAACTGTTGTATGAAATCGGCGACCCGCGCGCCTACTTGTTGCCCGACGTGATCTGCGACTTCAGCCAGGTGAAACTCCAGCAGCAAGGCAAAAACCGCGTGCACCTGCACGGCGCCAAAGGCCTGCCACCGACCGACCAATACAAGGTCAGCGCCACCTACCCGGACGGCTTTCGCTGCACCGCCAGTTGCCTGATCGCCGGGATCGACGCAGTCGCCAAGGCCGAGCGGGTCAGCCAGGCGATCATCAACAAGACATCAGAACTGTTCAGCCAGCGCGGCTGGGCGCCCTACACCGACGTCAACATCGAATTGCTGGGCAGCGAAGCCACCTACGGTCCCCACGCCCAACGCCAGGACTGCCGCGAAGTGGTGGTGAAACTAGCGGTGCGTCACCCCAACAAACAGGCGCTGGTGCTGTTTGCCCGGGAGATTGCCCAGGCGGCCACCGGTATGGCGCCGGGGCTTACCGGGATCGTCGGCGGGCGGCCTACGGTGTATCCGCTGATTCGGCTGTTTTCATTTCTGATCGATAAAAACGCCTGTGAACTGCAGGTCGACTTCCTTGGGAAGCGGCATGCCTGCGAGTTACCGACAGCCGAGCCGCTGAACACTGCGACCGCCTTACTCGACCCGCCCAAACCTCAGGGTCGCGCAGACGCCAACGTGCCGCTGATCAAACTGGCCGTGGCCCGCTCCGGCGACAAGGGCAACCACAGCAACATCGGCGTGATCGCACGCAAGCCCGAGTACCTGCCATGGATCGCCGAGGCGCTGACGCCCGAAGTGATCGTCGACTGGATGAGCCACGTGCTTGACCCGATCCACGGCCGCGTCGAACGCTGGTACTTGCCCGGCAGCCACAGCCTGAACTTCCTGCTAGAAAACGCCCTGGGCGGCGGCGGGATTGCCAGCCTGCGCATCGATCCACAGGGCAAGGCGTTCGCCCAGCAACTGCTGGAAATCCCGATTGCCGTGCCGCAACACATTGCCGATCAACTCACTTAAAGGACCCGTGCCGTGGCCTTCGACTCGATCTTCAAAGCCGACCTGTTCCAGGGGCAGAGCATTATCGTCACCGGCGGCGGCAGTGGCATTGGCCGCTGCACCGCCCACGAACTGGCGGCCCTTGGCGCCCATGTGATCCTGGTGGGGCGCAAGCCGGAAAAACTGCAAACGGTGGCGGCGGAGATTAGTGAAGACGGCGGCCGCGCCAGCTGGCAGGCCTGCGATATCCGTGATGAAGAAGCGGTCAAGGCGCTGGTCAGCCAGGTTCTGCAGGACCACGGCCCGATTCACGGCCTGGTGAATAACGCCGGCGGCCAGTACCCCTCGCCGCTCGCGTCGATCAACCAGAAGGGCTTTGAAACCGTGTTGCGCACCAACCTGGTGGGCGGTTTCCTGATGGCCCGGGAAGTGTTCAACCAGTGCATGAGCAAGCACGGCGGGGCCATCGTCAACATGCTCGCCGACATGTGGGGCGGCATGCCGGGCATGGGCCATTCCGGCGCCGCGCGTTCAGGCATGGATAACTTCACCAAGACCGCCGCCTTCGAATGGGGTTATGCCGGGGTGCGGGTCAACGCCGTGGCGCCGGGCTGGATTGCGTCCAGTGGCATGGACACCTACGAAGGTGCGTTCAAGGCGGTGATTCCGACCCTGCGCGAACACGTGCCGCTCAAGCGCATCGGCACCGAATCGGAAGTCAGCGCGGCGATTGTATTTTTGCTCAGCCCGGCGGCGGCGTTTGTCAGCGGCAGCACCTTGCGCATCGACGGCGCCGCCAGCCTCGGCAACCGCGCCTGGCCGCTGCACAAGGCGCAACCGTCGAGCGTGTCCTTTAATGGTTTCCACCGGGCGTACGTGCCGGATGTGCTCAAGGAGGAGAAATAAGCCATGCCGGTGATCGACTCGCAACTCGACGCCCACAGCGTGCCATTCGCGCAGAACCGCGAAGCGATGCTCACAGGCGTCAATCAACTGCGCCAGTTGGAGCAAAACCTGCTGGCCAAGGCAGCTGAAGCCAAGGCCAAGTTCGACAAGCGCGGGCAACTGCTGCCGCGGGAACGCCTCAATTTACTGCTCGACCCCGGCGCGCCGTTCCTCGAACTGGCAAGCCTGGCCGGCTACAAACTGCACGACGACAAGGACGGCAGCGCCGCCGGCGGCGGGTTGATCGCCGGTATCGGCTACGTCAGCGGTGTGCGCATGCTGGTGGTGGCCAACAACAGCGCGATCAAGGGCGGGACCATCTCCCCCTCGGGCCTGAAAAAATCCCTGCGCCTGCAACAGATCGCCATGGAAAACAAACTGCCGGTGGTCACCCTGGCGGAAAGCGGCGGCGCCAACCTCAACTATGCCGCCGAGATTTTCGTCGAAGGCGCGCGCAGCTTCGCCAACCAGGCGCGGATGTCCGCCATGGGTTTGCCGCAGATCACCGTGGTGCATGGCTCGGCCACGGCGGGCGGCGCGTATCAGCCGGGGCTTTCGGATTACGTGGTGGTGGTGCGGGGCAAGGCCAAGCTGTTTCTGGCCGGCCCGCCCCTGCTCAAGGCGGCCACCGGCGAAGTGGCCACCGATGAAGAACTGGGCGGCGCCGAGATGCACGCGCAAACCGCCGGCACCGCTGAATACCTGGCGGAAAACGATGCCGATGGTGTACGCATCGTGCGCGAAATCGTCAGCCTGCTGCCGTGGGATGACCGCTTGCCGCCCTTGCAAAAGCGCGCCTACACCGAGCCGCTGTACCCGATTGAAGAGCTGCTGGGACTGATCCCCGACGACCCGAAAAAACCCTATGACGTGCGGGAAATCCTGGCCCGGCTGGCGGACGGCTCCAACTTCCTCGAATTCAAGGGCGAGTTCGACCCGCACACCGTCTGCGGCCACCTGCATATCCAGGGCCGGGCCTGCGGCTTTATCGGCAACAACGGGCCGATCACCCCGAAGGGCGCGAGCAAGGCCGCGCAATTTATCCAACTGTGCGACCAGAGCCAGACGCCGCTGCTGTTTTTCCACAACACCACCGGTTTCATGGTGGGCACCGAGTCGGAACAGCAAGGCGTGATCAAACACGGCGCGAAGATGATCCAGGCGGTGGCCAATGCCCGGGTGCCCAAACTGACCATCGTCGTCGGCGGCTCCTACGGCGCCGGCAACTACGCGATGTGCGGCCGTGGCCTCGACCCGCGCTTTATCTTCGCCTGGCCCAACAGCCGCACCGCCGTGATGGGCGGCGCCCAGGCGGGCAAGGTGCTGCGGATCGTCACCGAGGCCAAGCAACTGAAAGACGGCCTGGTGCCCGACCCCAAGGTGCTCGACATGCTCGAACAGGTCACCGCGCAGAAACTCGACAGCCAGTCCACCGCCCTCTACGGCAGCGCGAACCTGTGGGACGACGGGCTGATTGACCCGCGGGACACCCGGACCTTGCTCGGGTTTCTGCTGGACATCTGCCATGAAGCCGAAGTGCGGCAACTACAGCCCAACAGCTTCGGCGCAGCGCGGTTTTGATCGTTCCCACGCTCCGCGTGGGAACACAGCCCGGGGCGCTCCGCGTCCCCTCAGGGAGAATAATAAAAATGATCTTCACCCAGGAACACCAAGAGCTGCGCCGCACCGTCCGCAGCTTTGTCGATCGCGAGATCAACCCGCATGTGGATGAATGGGAAAAAGCCGGGCGCTTCCCGATCCACGAGATTTTCCGCAAGGCCGGCGACCTTGGTTTACTGGGCATCTCCAAGCCGGAAAAATTCGGCGGCATGGGCCTCGACTACAGCTACTCCATCGTCGCCGCCGAAGAATTCGGCACCATTCGCTGCGGCGGCATCCCCATGTCCATCGGCGTGCAGACCGACATGTGCACCCCGGCCCTCGCCCGCTTCGGCTCCGATGAACTGCGCGACGAATTCCTGCGCCCGGCCATCAGCGGCGAGCAGGTGGGCTGCATCGGCGTCTCGGAAACCGGCGCCGGCTCCGACGTGGCCGGGCTGAAAACCCATGCCCGCAAGGACGGCAGCGACTATGTGATCAACGGCAGCAAAATGTGGATCACCAACTCCCCCAGCGCCGACTTTATCTGCCTGCTGGCCAACACCTCGGACGACAAGCCGCACATCAACAAGTCGCTGATCATGGTGCCGATGAATACGCCGGGCATCAGCGTCAGCCCGCCCCTGGAAAAGCTCGGCATGCACAGCTCGGAAACTGCCCAGGTGTTTTTCGACGACGTGCGCATTCCCCAGCGCAACCGCATCGGCCATGAAGGCGCAGGGTTCATGATGCAGATGCTGCAGTTCCAGGAAGAGCGGCTGTTCGGCGCGGCCAATATGGTCAAGGGCCTGGAGTACTGCGTCGACAGCACGATTGAGTACTGCAAGGAGCGCAAGACCTTCGGCAAGGCGTTGATCGACAACCAGGTGATCCACTTTCGCCTGGCCGAACTGTCCACCGAAATCGAGTGCCTGCGGGCGCTGGTGTACCAGGCCACCGAGCAGTACATCAAGGGCCAGGACGTGACGCGCCTGGCGTCCATGGCCAAGCTCAAAGCCGGACGCCTGGGGCGGGAAGTCAGCGACAGTTGCCTGCAATACTGGGGCGGCATGGGGTTCATGTGGGACAACCCGGTGGCCCGGGCTTATCGCGATGTGCGGCTGGTGTCGATTGGCGGTGGGGCGGACGAGATCATGTTGGGGATCATCTGCAAACTGATGGGCACCTTGCCGGGGAAACCGTCGTGAATACGTTGATGCTGGAGCCCCATAACGGGGTGCTGCATGTGACCCTCAATAGACCGGACAGCCGTAATGCCATGAGTCTGGAGATGGTCAACGAACTGCGCGCAGTGTTGGCCGATGTGGCTGGGGATAAGGCGATGCGGGCGTTGGTCATCAGTGGCGCGGGGGGGCATTTTTCGGCGGGCGGGGATGTGAAGGACATGGCTCGCGCGGGGGCCACGGGTGGCTTGCAGGCGTTGAATCGGGCGTTTGGCCGCCTGTTGCAGGAGGTTGAGGCGCTGCCGCAGGTGGTGATCGTGGTGCTCCAGGGTTCGGTGTTGGGGGGCGGGTTTGGGTTGGTGTGTGTCAGTGATGTGGCGATTGCGGATCATCAGGCGCAGTTTGGGTTGCCGGAGACCAGCCTTGGGCTGCTGCCGGCGCAGATTGCGCCGTTTGTGGTGAAGCGCATTGGGTTGACTCAGGCGCGGCGGCTGGCGTTGACGGCGGCGCGGTTTGATGGGGTTGAGGCGCAGCGGTTGGGATTGGTGCATTTTGTGGAGCACGATCCGCAGGCGTTGGCGGAGCGGGTGGATGAGGTGTTGGGGCAGGTGTTGCGGTGTGCACCGGGGGCTAATGCGCGGACCAAGGCATTGCTGTTGGCTAGCGCTGGGGAGCCGCTGGGGCCGTTGCTGGATCAGGCGGCTGAGTGGTTTGCCGAGGCGGTTTGTGGTGAAGAGGGGATTGAGGGGACCCAGGCTTTTGTGCAGAAGCGTAAGCCCGGGTGGGCGCGGTGAATCGGGGGTATATCCGTTATTTGGGTAACGGCCGCTTAGGGTTCCGCTCTTACAGCGGGTCACTTTTGAAAAGCGCAAAAGTAACCAAAACGCTCTTGCCCCACCACTCGGCACCTCGCTTAGGCTCGGTGTGCCCTC
>NZ_JACARC010000048.1 GCF_013386825.1 Pseudomonas sp. IPO3778 | reverse complement strand
GAACCATAAGCCGCCGTTACCGCAGGAATGGATATGTACACAGCCGCAGGAATGGATATGTACACAAAAAACCGCCATTACCGCAACAACGGATAAGCCCCCACCCCCCGCTCATCCAGCCAAAACAAAGCCGCCTGCCCCACCCCACCCAACAAATTCCAAACCACCCCTTCATGGATCATGAACGCCTGTTCCTGCGCATCCACCCGCCACCCGCTGTACCCATGAGCAATCCCCTTGGCCCCAACCTGCTCCATCAACACCTGCCGCGCCGGCCGATCCAGCTCCGAGGCACTGAACCGCGAAGGCATACCAATAAACGCCTCACGCGGATACTTGAAGCACCCCAGCGCACACTCATTCACATAGATAAACCGCGGATCAGCCGCCCCATCATGGGCCAGCAAGCTATAGGGCGCCTGCTCATGCAACCAGACCAGCCGCTCCTCCAGCCCCAACCCCTCAGGCGCCGGCAACCCCTGCCCGGTCCAATGCCGATAAGCCTCATCCAGCAACCGCACAAACCCATCGTCAAAAGCCACACCCAACCTCACATCATCAAGTCGAAACCTTCGCCCGCCAGCAGAACACCGCACTGACCGCAATCGCCGCCCCCGCCACGCCAAACACCCAAGGCGCCGACGCCACCGGCAACAACAACCCCGCCAGCAAAGGCCCAAGCCCGGCGCCCACATCCCGCCACACAGCATTCGAGGCCAACGCCGACACCCGCATGGCCCCCGGGTTGCGCTCCGCCACCAAGGTGGTCACCAGTGGCAACTGCAACGCCCGCAACACCAGCACCGCCGCCGCACCGACAATCACCCAGTGGCTGCCAAACGCCCCCAGCGCCAGCGCGCTGAGAAAGGAAAACACCAACAACATCGACGTGGCCCCAAACTGCTGCGCAGCCCGACCGCCCAGCGGGCTCAGGAGCAACTCCGACACGTAACGCAGGGCCATCAGGCCACCGGCGATCAGCACCGCATTGCCACCCAGCATCTTCTGCGCCTGGATCGACAGGCCAAAGATAAACAGCCCATCCAGCGCCACGCCTTCGATAAACGACCAGGTCGCCACGCTGTCCGGCAGCTTGAAGCGTCGCCCCGGCGTGCCATGCAAATTGTGCCCGGCCGTCGGCAACCCCCGCGCCATCCACAAGCCCACCAGGCAACACGCCGACAGGATCCAAAAGATCGGCCGCGGCCCCACCTGTAGCGTCAGCCATCCACCCAACGGCAACGCCAGCATTGGCCCCAAGGCGATCAACGCCCGCGAGCGCCCCGCCCGGCGCGCCGCCCCCAGCGGTTCGGAGGTGGCCAACACTTGAGTAGAAAGGTTCAACGCCGCAAAACACAGGCCCCAAATCAGCCGCAACCCGAGCAAGGCGGCAAAACCGGACAGCATGGAGTTGCCCAAGGCACACACCGCAGCCGCACCGGCAGCGATGGAGCACGTCAGGCGATCGCCGTTACGGGCGTAGAAATTCAGAACATGCTTGTAGCCGAAGATCCGCACCAGGCGGTTGGCCGCCAGCAATACCCCGGCCTGGGCCAGGGTGATACCGAACGCCTGGGACTCCATAGGCAGTACCAGGTACAGCAACACATCGCTCGGCAGGCACAGGCCGAGGGTCAGCGCGGCACGGCGGGAGTGGGCATCAGCACTGCGTTGGGCCAGATCAGACATAAAAGCTGAAACATTCAGAATTATTTAGACGGCCACGGTAGCCGTCTACCTCGATGCTTTACAAGGCCCACATGATTAAACCTTGGTGCCGTCCTGCATCAGGCGCAAACCACTGGCCACCGCCCCCACCAATGCGAACCCGCAACCCAGCCACAACGCATACTGCGGGCCGCTGCTCAGGGACAGGTGGAAACACAGCGCCACCAGCGAAGCCCCCAGTGTCTGCCCCATCAACCGAGACGTGGCCACAATCCCGCTGGCCCCGCCGCTGCGGGCGATGGGCGCGCTGGTCATGATCGCCTTGAGATTGGGAGACTGGAAGAAACCGAAGCCGGCGCCACACAGGGCCATGCGCCAGCCGATATCAAAGGTCGACGCGTCATTGCCCAATGTCGCCAGCGAGGCCATGCCTGCGCTCAGCATCACCAGGCCAATGCCACACAGCAGCGCCAGGGAGATACGATCTGCCAGGCGCCCGGCGATCAGCGCCATCACCGCCACCACCGCCGGCCACGGCGTCATCAGGAACCCGGTGGCCACCTGGCTGTGGCCCAGCACCGTTTGCAACAGGAAGGGCAGCGACACAAACGCCAGGCCCTGGGCGCTGAACGCGCAGATCGCGGTCAGGGCCGACAGGGTAAACAGCGGGCGCTTGAACAAATCCACCGCCAGCATCGGCGCCGGGTGCCCGGCCTGACGCCGGATCAGCAACACCCCACACAGCAACGCCACGGCGATCAACCCGAGGGTCAACACCGCCTGCGCACCGTGCACCGCCGACCCCAGGCCCAGCACCAACAGGGCGAACAACCCGGCACAGAGGATCGCCGCCAGCCGGTCAAAGGCATGCCCGGTAATCGGGATCACCGGAATCGAGCGCACCCCCAGCCACAAGGCCAATGCGCCCAGGGGCAGGTTGATCAGGTACAGCCAGTGCCAGGTGGCCACCGACAAAATCGCCGACGCCGCAGTGGGCCCCAGCGTAAACGCCAGCCCCACCACCAGCGAGTTATACCCCAGCCCCCGGCCGAGTATTTTTGCCGGGTAGATGTGCCGCAACAGCGCAATATTGACGCTCATGATCGCCGCTGCGCCCAAACCCTGAACCACCCGGGCAGCGGTCAGGGTCGGCAGCGACCAGGCCAGCCCGCAAAACAGTGACGCCACCACAAACACCAGCAAGCCGCCGAGAAATACCCGGCGGTGGCCGACCACATCACTCAGTGAAGCGAAAGGCAGCACCGCCGCGATGGTTGCCAACTGGTAGGCGTTGACCACCCAGATCACCGAGGCGGAATCGGTACCAATGCCTTCCGCCAGTGTGGGCAACGCCGTGTTGACGATGGCCGTGTCGAGGGTCGCCATGCCGATCCCCAGGGAAATGGCGACCACCGCCGCTAAACGTTTATCACTGGGCAACCCATCAGCTACTGAAGACATGGACAATCCGCACACGTGGCAAAGGCTTCTAGATTACGGGCTGCGACCTTTTTTTTCAGCGGGCAATTGCGCGACTGTCCAAATATTCATATTCAGGTACGCCATTTGCCCATCCGCACCATCTGCACCAGCACCTCGGCCAGGGCGGGCTGCGGCGCGCTGTTGACGGTGACCAGCGCCACGCAACGGCTCGGGCGCAAGGTGGCTGCGGCCGTGACGGCATGACCACCGAGGTCGAACCCGGCGAGCACGGCCTCGGGGATGTGCAAGGCATTCATCAGGTCCAGCACGTCCTGGCCGAGCACCACTTCCTGGGTGCTGACGGGCGCAGCCTTGTCCAGCGGCGTGGTGGTGCCATGGCCCCGCAGGAACGGGACGATTACCCGAAAGCCCTGGGCCACCAACTGCGGCACCACCCCGGCAAAGCGCTCCAGGTCGCCGTCCGCGCCATGCAGCAACAGGATCGGCCGCCCCGCCTCCGGCCCGGCTTCGTAATAGCCGATGTCCAGCAAATCAGTGCTGACCTGGTGGACCACCCCACCCGCAGGCATCGCCATGGCCGGCAAGGACAGCACGGCCGAGGCAATGGCGGTGGACATCAGAAAACGACGACGATTGAAAAAAGGCATGGTGTTATAGCTCCGAAAAATGCAACACAGAAAGGTCTTCAACGACCCCCACAATCAATTCGCTGCCGATCCAGCCGGCCAGCAGTTCACCGGCTTTCGCCACGCCCTCCTCTTCCCCAAGGCGCGCCACCAGAAACTCGCACAGCCCGGCAAAACTGCCGTTGCCTTGCAGGTGCGCCAGCGCCTGGAATTCCAGCGCATCGACCTGCCGCAAGCGCGACGTGAACTGCCGCCGCCACACCAGCAACCCACCGGCCTCGGCCAGCATCACCGCCTCGGGTGCCGGCGTTTGCTGCCACAACGCCGACCAGATCGCCTCGGCGTTGGTGGTCAGCCCATGGCAGCGCAGCGACGGCGTGAGTTGCAGGCGTGCCGTGTCCCAGTCCACCGCTTCCAATACCTCCATGGGCAACGGGCTGGCATCGGCGGCCACAAACGCCTCATTGAGGGACGACTCGATCCACGCCAGTTCATGCACATCGGGGTTGTTGGGGAACAGTTCTCCCAAGGTCAAGTGGAAGCCTTCGGGGTAGGCATCCAGGGTCCAGGCATGGGGCGGATGCCGGTCGATATGGCGGATGGCCGCGGCCAGAAACGCCTCATCCCCCACCCAGCGCCGCAGGTGGGGAAACGCCTGCTCCAGGCAACCCACCAGTTGCGCGCGGTAGTTGTTCTGGTAAACCGCCAGGCCGGCGGTTTTGTTGCCAAGCACCCGGGCGGACTCGTCTGACGCACTCACCAGCCAGGTGTGAAAGGCCTGCTGCCACTGCGCCAGGTTCATCGACCCACCTGCGCACGTTTGTAGGCCTCGGAAGCGCCCAGCATGCGGGCGATCGACAGCTCCTCCAGCAACTCGGCCAAGGGCGGAATCTCGTCGTCGCGTTCGATCATCGTGGCGACCGGGCCGAGCAAGGCAACGGCCTTGGCATACAGATCCCAGACCCCGTCACACACCGGGCTGTCATGGCTGTCGATCAGCAAATCGCGGCCCTGGCTGTGGCCGGCCAGGTGAATCTGCCGGACCCGTTCGGCCGGAATCCCGTCGAGAAACGCCAGGGCGTCAAAGCCATGGTTGCTGGCGCTGACAAACACATTATTGACGTCCAGCAACAGCTCGCAGCCGGTGCGCCTGGACATGGCGGCGATAAATTCCCACTCGCTCATGGAGGCGCCGTCGAAGGCCAGGTAGCTGGACGGGTTTTCAAACAGCATCGTGCGGCCCAACACGTCCTGGGCCATGTCGATATTGGCGCAGACCCGGTCCAGGGCCTCGTCGGTATACGGCACCGGCAGCAGGTCATGGGCGTTGAAGCCGCCACTGCGGGACCAGCTCAGGTGGTCGGACACAAACAGCGGCTCGACCTCGTCCACCAGCGACTTGAGGCGCTTCAGGTAATCGCGATCGAGGCCCTCGGCCGTGCCGATCGACATCGACACCCCGTGCAGCGCCACCGGGTACCGCTCACGAATCTGGCGCAGGATATGCCGGGGCTGGCCGCCCGCGACCATGAAATTCTCGGAGATCACTTCAACGAAATCCACCGCCACCGGGGTCTCCAGGAACTCACCGTAGTGCTCCTTGCGCAACCCCAGGCCATAGCCCGAAAAACGCGGATTGGATGTCGGCATCACACGGTCTCCGTTATAAAACTGTAGGAGCGAGCTTGCTCGCGAAAAACCTGAAAACAACGCGGGACGCCAGGCACCCCGCGTGTTCATTACGACCTTACTTCGGCTCAGTGGTGGTGCCGCCCAGCTTCAGGCATTCGGACGGGGTCTTGACGACCACGCCCTGGCCCTTGCAGCTGTTGAGGCCTTTGCAATCGTTCTTGGCGGTGGCGCACAGGCTTTCGCCCTTGCAGTTGTTCACGCCGTAGCAGCGGCCTGGTTGCTCCGGCTGGTCGGCGGCGCTGGCGGCAGCGGCGAAGGATGCAGACGCCATGGCGATCAGGGCGGCCGCAGCGGCAAGGCTCAAACGGGATTTGATGGACGTGCTCATGGGTAATACTCCTGGGGGGGGTGGGGTTTACTTGATGACGGATGCAGCGTCTTCGATGACCTTCGCCACAGCCTCAGGCTGGGAGATGTACACCGAGTGGCTGCCTTTGATTTCGGTGACTTTTGAGCCGGCGCGCTTGTACATCCAGCGCTGCAGATCGGGGCTCAGGGCACGGTCTTCGGTGGACACCACGGCATAGGTCGGTTTCTTGTGCCAGGCCGCAGCCCAGATGGTGCCGCCGAACAGCGCGGTGGTGGCCGGTACCTGGGAGGCGGCCATGAAGTCGGTGCGATTGGTGGTCAGGTCGGCAGCGAAATCGGCGTTGTATTTGGCGCGGTCAAAGAACAGATGCCCGTCGCGGGTCTGCTTGACGTCATTGCTCGGTGCCGGCATCGACGACAGCAACTGGCTCATGTTCTCGCCGACTTCCGGTTGCAGGGCGGAGACATAGACCATCGACTTGACCTTGTCGCGGTCACCGGCAATCGAGATCACCCCGCCGCCGGAGCTTTGACCCACCAGTACCACCGGGCCGACTTGCTGCTCCAGCACTTCGCGGGCCTCGGCCACGTCGGCGGCCAGGCTTTCATGGCCCTGATGCACCACGGTGACCTTGTAGCCCTTGTGAATCAGGATGTCGTGCACCACTCGCCAGCCGGAGCCGTCGACGAAGGAACCGGGCACGATCACCACGCTTTTGCCGGCGCCTGGCTGGTCGCGGGGCGCCTCGGCAGCCGAGGCCAATAACGGTGTAGCGAGTGCCATGGCGATCGCCAGGGAAGAAAGAATACGCATGCGACTCTCCACAGGCCTTGGGGCCTGATCATGGTTGTGAAAGGGTTAACGGCATTGGCCAGACAACACGCGGTCCAGCGACCAGGCCCCACCGCCATACGCCAGCAGCGGCAGCAGCAGGCCCGCCCAGGTCAGGTGGGTCGGCCAGGCGTCGGGGTACACGAACACCTCGATCACCAGGGTCATGCCCAACAACGCGGCGGCGGCCGGGCGGGTCAACAGGCCGAGCACCAGCAGCAGCGGGAACAGATGCTCGGCGTAAGTCGCCAGGTGCGCGGCCCATTCCGGCGGCACCAGCGGCAAGGCGTATTCCGAGCGGAACAAGGTGTAGGTCGACGGCTTGAGCTGCAGAAAACCGGTCACCTTGGTGCGGCCCGAGAGGAAAAACACCGAAGCAATACCCACCCGAGCTACCAGCAACAGCAGCGCCTCAGGCAGCACACGCTTGAGCACCGCAGGGGCCAGGGCAATCATGGTTGTTCCGTCAGGCTGCCGAAGCCTTTGGGGGTTTTGATCTGGGTGCAGGTGCCTTTGTCCACCAGCACCCAGGCGTTGCCCTGGTAATCCGCCTTGGCGGTACCGGCGCAGGAAGTGCCGGCACCGGCGGCACAATCGTTGGCACCGGCGAGGGACACGCCGAAGCATTTTTCCTGGGGCTTGGCCTCATCGGCATGGGCAGTGGCGGCGAAGGCACCGAGGGACAGTGCGAGGGTGGCGGCAAGGGCCGCGTAGTGGCGCTTCATGGTGAATCTCCTGGCTTGACTGAATGTGGCCAGGGCGCGTTGCGGTGGGTGACCACCTGCGCCATCTGGTAGACAGATTTAAAGCCAGGGGTGTATCCCGTCTGTGTCCTGTTCCCTCCTTCTATTCATGCCGGTGTATCAGAGGGGTGCAGATACACAGTCTGATACACAGCCAACATTGTGGTGAGCTGGGCTGTTGTGGCGAGCGGGCTTGCCCCGCGCTGGGCTGCGAAGCAGCCCCAATAAACAGACACCGAGTTCTCACAGACAAAACGCGACAACCGATTTCAGGGCCGCTTCGCGCCCCAACGCGGGGCAAGCCCGCTCGCCACAGACCACCGTCGTTTTATTCGGCATCCCGAACGACACAATTAGAAATATTCGCCTTTCCGAACATCCGCCTTCCAGCGCCCGCAACGACCGCAGAAATCCCCATAAATTTCATGCGGTTGTTGTCATCTTTGTTACATGCCAACTGGCATACATTCTGCTTTATCAGTGTTTCTAGTAATAAAATGTTTCAGATTCGAAACAGTCTCATCACCTGAAACCCAACGGCCCCGCGCCCTATAACAACGTCCATGCCCCAAAGGAGGGCGGCAATTCTCACCTTTTTGATCGACTTCAACTCTCCAAGCCTGCTGCCGCACGTAAGCACCCAAAAAGGGCGAATGGCCTGATGGCCAATAACAAGCCCGACTACAAAAAAAGGACAAATTGATGAGTTCGAGCAAATACCCCGCAGTGTCCTACATGGACCTCGCCCCCCAGGCCCCGGACCACACCGAGAACGCGATCGGTTTTGGCCCCTTTCTCTTGTTGGCGCGTCAGCATGTATTGCTGCGCAACGGCGAGCCGGTCACCCTCGGCAGCCGTGCCTTGTACTTGCTGATCGCCCTCGCCAGCCGGGCTGGCGAGTTGCTGGAAAAGTCCGAACTGATCTCCTTCGCCTGGCCCAAGGTGGTGGTGGAGGAATGCAACCTGCGCGCACAGATCGTTGCGCTGCGCCGGGCGTTGGGGGATGACGGCAACTTCAGCTACATCGTCACCGTGCCTGGCCGGGGCTACCGGTTTGTCGCGCCGGTGACGATGCAGACGGTGAGTGAAGGTGCAACGCCCCAGGCTCTAGCGCCGGCCCTGCCGATGGAAGTCGCCAACCTGCAACCGTCACCCGGCACAGTGATTGGCCGCGAAGCGTTGATCCTGAGTCTCGCCGACCAGGTGCTGAGCCAACGTTTCGTGACCATCACCGGCCCCGGCGGCATCGGCAAGACCACCGTGGCCCTGGCCGTGGCGCAACTGCTGCAGGGCCGCTTCCACCAGGGCATGTGCTTTGTCGACCTGGCCCCCGCCACCAGCGGCCAATGGGTGGCCGGGATGCTCGCCAGCGCCCTGGGCATCCAGAGCGTGAGTGACGAGCCCCTGCACAGCGTGGCCTCGATGCTCGCCAACAGCCCGCTGCTGCTGGTGCTCGACAACTGCGAACACGTGCTGCAAGCCACCGCCGACGCCGTTGAAGTGCTGCTGCGCAGTGCGCCCCAGTGTTGCGTGCTGACCACCAGCCGCGAACCCCTGCGGGCCGAAGGCGAACGGGTGCACGACCTCGCACCGCTGCTGGTGCCGGACGAAGACGTGAGTTTGAGTGCCGAGCAGGCCATGAACTGGTCCGGCATCGCGTTGTTTATCGAACGGGTCAAGGCCCTCGACCCCGGGTTCGTGTTCAAGGACGCCGACGTCGCCGCTGCCAGCGCCATCTGCCGCAAGCTCGACAGCAATGCCCTGGCCATCGAAATCGCGGCGGCCCGGGTGCGCACCTTCGGCATCCAGGACCTGGTGGGCTTGCTCGACGGCAGCTTCCGCCTGCAAATGACCGGCCGGCGTACCGCCCTGGCCCGGCACCGTTCACTGAGCGCGACCCTGGACTGGACCTACTCGATGCTCACCGGCGACGAACAGGCCATGTTGCGCCAACTGGCAGTGTTCACCGGTTCCTTCACCCTGGACGCGGTCAAGGCCATGACCGCCAGCAGCACCCTCGATGTGCGCAACGCCCTGCCCTTGCTCGAAAGCCTGATGGACAAGTCGCTGCTGATCGCCGGTGAATCGCAGTTGCTCAAGCGCTACCGCCTGCTGGAAACCACCCGCGCCTACGCCCTGGAGAAACTCAACGAACACGGCGAAGCCGACGCCACCCGCCAGCGCCATGCGCTGTATGCCCTGGACGTGTTGCAGGAAGCCGGGCAGACCCTCGACGGCCTTTCCCCCGAGACCTGGATCGGCCTCTACGGCCCGGAAATCAACACCGTCCGCGCGGCGCTGGAGTGGGCCTTTTCCGCCTCGGGCCACCTGCCCACCGGCATCGACCTGACCCTGGGCGGCGTACCGTTATGGCTGCGTCTGTCGCTGGTCAGCGAGTGCCGCACCTGGGTCGACAAAGGCCTGGCCAGCGCCGCCACCACCCCGCTGCCGCAACAACAGCGCATGCTGTTGCAAACCGCCCTGGCCAGCGTGCTGATGCTCACCTACGGCACCGGCGGCCCGATGCGCGAAGCCTGGCGCCAAGTGCGCGAAGACGCCCGCGACCTGGGCGATGCCGAGCACAAACTGCGGGCGCTGTGGGGCTTGTGGAGCGACCGCTGCGGCTGCAACCAGTACGCCGAGGCGCTGGAACTGGCCGAGCGCTACATCGCCCTGAGCCACAGCGGCAACCAGCAACTGCTGGGTAAACGCATGCGCGCCCTGGCGTTGTTCCACATGGGCGACCTGGTCGGTGCCCGGCAGAATATCGACGAGGCGCTGGGCTCACCGTCGGCCCCGCGCTCGCACATTATCGATGTGCATTTTGACCAGCGCATCGCCGCCCGCTGCCTCAAGGCGCAGGTGCAGTTGCTGGAAGGCGACGTCGACCCGGCGTTGCGTTTGGTCGACAGTTGCGTCGAGGAAGCGGTCCATCTCGATCACCCGGCGACCCTCTGGTAC
Organism: Pseudomonas sp. IPO3778; assembly: GCF_013386825.1. Lineage (GTDB taxonomy): Bacteria > Pseudomonadota > Gammaproteobacteria > Pseudomonadales > Pseudomonadaceae > Aquipseudomonas. The sequence goes on along the minus strand of NZ_JACARC010000048.1, from coordinate 57,857 downwards.
ACCCTGTGCCTGGGGGCGATTCCCCTGGCGCTGTTGGCGTCCAACCTGCCCAAGGTGCGCTATTACCTGGGCCTGCTGCAAGACAGCACGACCCAGCAAGACCTGCATATCTGGCGGCAGTTTCGGTTGTGTTTCGAGAGCATCTTGCTGATTCGCCAGGGCTCACCCGAGGAAGGTGTGCCGCTGTTGGGTGAGGCCCTGCATCACCTGCACGGGCAAGGGGACAGCCAGCTGTATAGCCTGCTGCGTTGTGAATACGCCCTGGGCCTGGCGCGGTTGGGCCTGGAGAAACTGGCGTTGGAGGTGTTGGAAGACACCCTGCAATTGGCGCTGGGGCGGCATGAGCGCTGGTTTGTGCCGCAGATGTTGCGGATCAAGGCGCAGCTGATTCTGCGCCAGGCGCAGTATGGGTCGGTGGACAAGGCCAAGGTGTTGCTGCGCCAGGCGTGGGTGGATGCGCAGTTGGCCGGGGCGCATTTCTGGCGGGCGCAGATTGCCAGTGACTTGGCCAGGTTGCAGGAGCCGAAGATGCGGATTGCTTCGTTACCGAGGTTTCAGCACCGGTAGAGGCTGCCGGCAGGTAACGGTAAAAAGGGGGACAGATTTATTTTACAAATAAATCTGTCCCCCTTTTCGCTCTTTTTGAACTCCGGCAGCCGCGCTATTGATCCGCTGCATAAATGACGGTTTGCGCACTGTCGGGTGCAGCGGGTCGGCGGGTGAAGTAGGTGTCGCCTTCATCCGTATGAATCTCGTATTCAAACTTGCTGGTCGCGCGGCCCGCAGCAGTGGCGTGCTTGATGATTTTCAGCACGCGCTGGAATTTCACGCTTTGCGTGCCGTTCTGGTTGGGCCCGGTGAGCACGTTGACGCTTTGAAACCAGCCGTCGTTCTTCTTGTTCGCCACCAGGGCGCCGGTCATGGCTTCAAACCGCTCCAGCCGGGTAAAGCCCCACAATGTCTGCTCTTCCACGGTTTGGCCGAGGGCCGCAGAGCCGGTAAACACGAACAGGTTGATCGCAGGGCTGTCTTCACAGAAGAAATCGTAAGGCACCAGACCGTCGACCATTTTCTTGCCGGCCACGAAACCTTTTTTGTGCACCTGAAACATCGCCACCTCCACGCCAATGGCGTCACTGAACATCAGCTCACGCAGGGGAAAAGTCTAAAGGCGCGCGGCGTACAGGGCGGTCAAGCCAATGTAATATCGTGTAAAGATCCCACCCGAGGCAGGATGATTTCCACGCTCAACCCGCCGGACGGCTCGTTATGCGCCTCAATGGTGCCGCCATGCATTTCCACGGACCTCAAGGCGATCGCCAGGCCCAGTCCAAAGCCGGCATCGGTGTCATTCGGGCCACGTTCGAAAGGCTCGAAAATACTCCGCAACCGCAGGTTTTCAACACCCGGCCCCTGATCGGTGATCAACACCCGCAGCCAGCGCGTGTCGGGGCTGACCTCCGCCGAAACCCGCACCGTGGTATCAGGCCGCGTGTAGCGCACGGCATTTCGAATGACATTTTCGAGACACCGATACAGCAGCTCGCCGCTGGCCCGACTGACAAAGTCCGGGCACGCTTGCAAGCTGACACTGCAGCCTTTGATGCCGGCCTCGAACTGGGCATCCTCGACAATCACGGCCAGTAATTCGACGATATCCACCGGCTCGCGCTCGATGCTTTCGGGACGGCCCTGCACACGCGCCAGGGTCAGCAGCGCCTCGATCAGTGTGTCCATGCGCGCCGATTCACGCTGGATGCGCCCGAGCATTTCCTGGCGTGCCGGGTCTTGCTGCAACAGCCCGATGGCCACTTGCAGGCGCGTCAACGGTGAGCGCAGTTCATGGGAGATGTCGTGCAACAGCTGCTGCTGGGCTTCCACCAGCAGCTTGAGCTGGTTGGCCATGCGGTCACAGTCTTCGGCCAGGTCGACGATTTCATCACGGCGCTTGCCCATCATCGGCCGCACCCGGGTTTCGAAGCGGCCCAGCGCAACGTCGCCCATCGCCCGCCGCAGATAAGCCAGCGGCCACGCCAGGTAGTAGGCCATGTATCCACTGAACAGCGCGCTCATCAGCGTGCCGATGATCAGCGGAATCCAGTGGCCCAGGCGCCCGGGTTCGTGGGGAGGATGGGAAGACCTGAGGGACAGCCTGACCCCGTCCTTGCTGATGAGCGACTGTTCATAGGCCGGCTGCGGGACCGGCGTGCCGGCCAGCAATTGACCGGCACTGTCATACACCCCAATCGCCTGGCCATGGGCGGGCTGCCATACAGCCAGGAGCTGGCGGCCCGAAGCAACACCATACTGCTCCAGCAACTGCTCTTCGCTGGCCAGGATCGCATCCAGATGATGGTCCCCGGGGCCCAGGCTGCCCGCCACCAGAATGCTCAACCCCACCAGAAACGTCAGGCTGGTGGCCAACCAAAAGGCCAGGAAGAGTTTCCAGAACAGCCGGCTGGGTTTCATCATTCGGCGATCAACAGGTAACCGAGGCCGCGCACGCTCTGGATCCAGGCCTTGGCATCCGGGCGCGGGCCCAACTTCTGGCGAATGCTGCTGATATGCACGTCGATGCGCCGGTCATAGCGGGTCAACGGGCAGCCCAGGGCATTGAGCGACAGGTCCTTTTTGCTCACCACCTGGCCGGCACACCGGGCCAGCACTTCAAGCAGGCTGAATTCGGTACTGGTCAGCCCCAGTGCGCAGCCTTTCCAGAGGGCCTGGCGCTTGCCGGGCCAGAGCACCAGGGAGCCGGTCCTGATCACGTCAGCGGCCGGAGGGTCCACGGGCTGCACCCGGCGCATGATCGCGCGCAGCCGCGCCACCAACTCACCCGGGGAACTGGGCTTGGGCACATAATCGTCCGCGCCGAGTTCCAGCCCGGTGATCCGGTCGATGTTGTCGCCCCGGGCCGTGAGCAACACCACCGGCACCTGGCTGCTGGCCCGGATACGCCGGAGCACCTCGATGCCCGAGAGCCTGGGCAGCATCACGTCCAGCACCACAATGCTGTAGCGCCCCGACAGCGCCTCAACCTCACCCTCCTCGCCGGTGTGCACGCAGGTCGCCTCAAAGCCTTCATGCTCCAGGTATTGGCCCAGCATTTCAGTCAGTTCCTGGTCATCGTCGACTAGCAATACGCGGATCATGGCGAGCTCGTGAAAGGGTACCCCCACAGTATCGCCCAGCCTCATCGCCCCAGGGCCAACCTTTACCTAACTTGACACTTGGTTAACCGCACCAAACCCGCACCGCTCTTATGCTTGCCGTCCACCCGTCTGGCCGCGTTGTGGTGACCCGTCTGCGGCGAGTCATCCCGGCGCGCTTGCGCTGCTTGTCGATGTGTTCTGGAAAAGATCTTGATGAATTTTTCGCGCCTGCTCTGCTCGGTTGCGCTGCTGCTCAATGTCACACTTGCACACGCTGAAGCCTTCAAAATCTCGGATATCCGTATCAACGGTCTGCAACGGGTCTCGGCGGGCAGCGTGTTTGGTGCCTTGCCCCTGAACGTGGGGGACGAAGCGGATGATCGACGGCTGGTGGATTCCACCCGCGCGTTGTTCAAGACCGGCTTTTTCCAGGACATCCAATTGAGCCGCGACGGCACGGTGTTGATCATCAATGTGGTCGAGCGCCCATCGGTGTCCAGTATCGAGTTCGAAGGCAACAAGGCCATCTCCACCGAAGACCTGCTCAAGGGCATGAAGCAGTCGGGCCTGGCCGAGGGCGAAATCTTCCAGCGCGCCACCCTGGAAGGCATGCGCAACGAACTGCAGCGCCAGTACGTGGCCCAGGGTCGTTATTCGGCCACGGTCGACACCGAAGTGCTGCCGCAGCCGCGTAACCGCGTGGGCCTGAAGGTCAAGATCGACGAAGGCTCCGTGGCCGCGATCCAGCACATCAACGTGGTGGGCAACCACGTGTTTACCGACAAGGAACTGATCGGCACCTTCACCCTCAAGACCAGCAACTGGCTGTCGTTCTTCACCAACGATGACAAGTACGCCCGTGAAAAACTCACCGGGGACCTGGAACGCCTGCGCTCCTATTACCTGGACCGTGGCTATATCAACATGGACATCACCTCGACCCAGGTGTCCATCACCCCGGACAAGAAGCACGTCTATATCACCGTCAACATCAACGAAGGCGAGAAATACACGGTGCGTGACGTGAAGCTCAGCGGCGACTTGAAAGTGCCCCAGGACCAGCTTGAAGCCCTGCTGCTGGTGCAGAAAGGCCAGGTGTTCTCGCGCAAGCTGATGACCACCACCTCGGACCTGATCACCCGGCGCCTGGGTAACGACGGCTACACCTTCGCCAACGTCAACGGCGTGCCCACGCCCCATGATGAAGACCACACCGTGGACATCGTGTTTGCGGTCGACCCGGGCAAACGGGCCTATGTGAACCGCATCAACTTCCGGGGCAACACCAAGACCGACGACCAGGTGCTGCGCCGGGAAATGCGCCAGATGGAAGGTGGCTGGGCGTCGACCTACCTGATCGACCAGTCCAAGGTTCGCCTTGAGCGCCTGGGCTTCTTCAAGGAGGTCAACGTCGAAACCCCGGCCGTGGCGGGGGTCGACGACCAGCTTGATGTGAACTACGCGGTCGAAGAACAAGCGTCCGGCTCGATTACCGCCAGCGTCGGTTTTGCCCAGGACGCCGGGCTGATCCTCGGCGGTTCGATCACCCAGAACAACTTCCTGGGCACCGGGGATTACGCCAGCCTGGGCCTGACCCGCTCGCAGTACCAGAGCAAGTACAACATTGGCTTTACCAACCCCTACTTCACGCCGGACGGGGTGAGCCTGGGCTATAACGCGTTCTACAGTGCCACCGATTACAACAACTACTACGACGATGGCAGCGGTGTTTCCTACTACTCCATCAACAGTTACGGCCTGGGGGCCACACTCGGCTACCCGATCAATGAAACCTCGCGGTTGAGTTTCGGCCTGACCGTGCAACACGACAGTATCGACCCTGGCATCTACAGCTCTGATGAGATCTACGATTTTCTGCAGCGCGAAGGCAGTGAGTTCACCAACTTCAAGGCCAACCTTGGGTGGTCGGAGTCGACGTTGAACAAAGGCGTTATGCCGACCCGTGGTTACTCGCAGAACCTGAACCTGACGGTGACGCTTCCGGGCAGTGACTTGAGTTTCTACAAACTCGATTATTCCGGGCAGACATTTGTGCCAATCACCAATTCGACGACGCTGCGTTTGCATACCAAGCTCGGTTATGCCAACGGGTACGGCTCGACGGACGGCCTGCCGTTTTATGAAAACTACACGGCCGGGGGTGAAGGTTCGGTGCGCGGGTTTGAAAGCGGCACGCTTGGGCCGCGCAGTACGCCGGCTACCGGGGCGTATGCCAGTGCGGGCCAGCAGTACTACAGCGACCGCAGTCCTGAGGCGTTGGGGGGCAACATCCTGATTACCGGGGGGGCGGAATATCTGTTTCCGATGCCGTTCCTTAAAGATAATAAATCGGTGCGTACGTCTGTGTTCTGGGATGTGGGTAACGTTTATTCGGACAAGTGTGCCCTCAGTACTACCCAGGGTTGTAATGGGGTTGACCTGAGCCAGCTGGGCGCTTCTGTGGGGGTTGGGGCTACGTGGTACAGCCCGTTGGGGCCGTTGAGTATCAACCTGGCGTTGCCGGTTCGTACGCCGGAGAATGCGACCAAGCAGGTGTTCCAGTTCTCCATGGGGCAGAATTTCTGATCTGCCTGGGTACATATCCGTTTTTGCGGTTATGGCCGCTATTGGTTCCGCTCTTACAGCGGCTCACTTTTGAACAACCGGAATGCCGGCCCAGTCAAAAGTAAGCAACGCTCTTGCCCCACCACTCGGCACCTCGCCTGGGTTTGAGTGTTGAAGAGCAAAATCAAAAGCTAAAGCGGGCACGGTCCAAATGTGGGAGCGGGCTTGCTCGCGAAGGTCGTTAACGATGACGTGGGTATCCTGATTCAACGCGGCGTCCTCTGGTTCTTCGCGAGCAAGCCCGCTCCCACAGAAAAGCAGATCTGTTTTCGCTCTGGTCTTTGCTTTTGCTTTTAACACTCAGGTCGGCTTTCAGGCCGCCGTGCTCTTGCTTTTGATCTTGATCTGACTGCCCCAATAAGCCCGAGGCCGAACGCAGGTATTGCGGAGCGGGTAAACCGGCAGGAAGCCGGTTTAGCCGCGCCGGGCCATGGATGGCCCGTCGCGGCGGCCCGCTTCGCGGTGCCGGAGTGAGGGAACCCCGAGCCTACGCGAGGTGCCGACAGGCGGGGCAGAGCCCTTTGCTTACTTTGGGCTGGGCCGGCATTCCGGCTTTTCCAAAGTGAGCCGCTGTAAGAGCGGAACCATAGGTAGCCGTTACCGCAGAAACGGATATGTACTCAACCCCCCGCTCCTAGCGAAACCGCGCGATCACCGCCTCCACCACCGGATTCGCGCGCTGGGTGTTCCAGGCGATGGCGGTGGTGACTACCTTGAGTTTCTGGCTCAGCGCACGAAACACCACATTGGCCGGAGCGAGTTTTTTCAGCGAGGCCGGCACCAGCGCAATCCCCTGCCCATAGCTGACAAAGGCAATCTGCGAGGCTACCGACCGCACTTCATGCAGCACCCGTGGGGAAAAACCACTGGCGCGGCAGGTGGCGATCAAGTTGTCGAAATACACCGGGCTGACGTTGCGCGAGAACATCACCAACGGTTCATTGGCCAGGCTCGACAGGCTGATGCGCGTGCGGCTCGCCAACGGGTGATCCGCCGGCAGGGCCACCACCAGCCGGTCTTCCGTCAGTGGCAGGGACTGCACCGAGGCGCCCAGGTCACCGTCCAGGCGGGCGAAGGCCAGGTCGATATCCCCGGCTTCCAGCGCCGGCAACGCCTCAACGCTGTCGATTTCCCGCACCGACACCGTGAGCTGGGGGTAATCGAGCTTCAGTTGTTCGATCAGGCCGGGCAACACATCGAACATCGCCGTGGAGATCGCGCCAATGGTCAACATCCCCGACTGCCCCGCCACCGCTTCTTCCACCGCCAGCTCCAGACGCTCCAGTTGCTCGGCGAACTTGCGCACCGCCGGCAGGATCGCCGCGCCCACCGGGGTCAACTGGGCTCCGCGTCGCGAACGGTCGAACAGCTTGACCTTGAGCGCCTGCTCCAGCACCTGGATCTGCTCGCTCAGGGGCGGTTGGGACATGCCGAGGCGCTTGGCGGCGCGGCCGAAGTTCTGCTCTTCGGCCACCGCGAGGAACAGCCAGAGGTGACGGATCAGGCGAAAGTTGATCATGGTTTTATCCATAGGTTAAGCGTATGCAAGGCTTCTGTAGTTCGTAATATACCTATCAAAGCGACTGACTGACACTGGCCGCCTCCGTCACCCGAGGCTTGCCCAATGACCGCTGACCACTTGCTCGACCGCCTGGCCGCACTGGACACCAATACCGTGTCCGACGCCCTCGACTTCCTCGGCCTGCCCGGCGCCACCGTGGGCCTGCGCCCGTTGTGGAACTGCCCGAAGATCGTTGGCCGCGCCAGTACCGTGCTGCTCGGCCCCAAGTCCGACACCGCGCCGACGGTGCACCTGATCACCCCGGTGATCGAACAGGTCAAGACACACGACCGGGTGCTGGTGATCGCCGGTGGCATCGAGGGCATTTCCTGCTGGGGCGACATCATCGCCAACGCAGCGTCGCGCAAGCACATTCGCGGCACGGTGATCGATGGCTTCAGCCGGGATATCGACGGCAGCGAGGCCATCGGCTACCCGGTGTACGGGCGCGGCGTGACCATGATCAGCGCACGCAACCGCGTGGTGCAGCTTGATGCGGGCGTGACCCTCAGTGTCGCGGGCGTCAGCGTCAGCGAGGATGACTACGTGATCGCCGATGGGTGCGGCACGGTGTTCGTGCCCCAGGCGGTGATCGAAAAGGTCCTGGACCTGGGCGAGCGCATTGCCCGCCGCCAGGACGGCATGGTGCAGGCGGTGCGCAGCGGGCGTTCGGTGGTGGACGTGATGCACGACGCACAGTTTGAGGCGATCACCCAATGAGCACCCATATCCAGCGGCTGAACCCGCGCCTGGCCAGCGCACAACCGTCGGCCACCTATCGCATCATGGACCGCGTGGCAGAGCGCCGGGCCCAAGGTGCACAGATCATCTCGCTGTGCGCCGGCGAGCCGGATTTCGATACGCCGGCGCATATCCGCGACGCCGCGATCCAGGCCATTGAAAACGGCCATACCCGTTACACCCAGGTTGCGGGTGCACGGGCCCTGCGCGAGGCGGTGGCGGCGAAGTTCCGGCGGGAAAACGGCCTGGACGTGTCCTGGCAAGACACCCTCGTGTGCAACGGCGGCAAGCAGGTGATCTACAACGCCCTGGCGGCCACCCTCGACGACGGCGACGAGGTGATCGTGCCCGCGCCGTACTGGGTCAGCTACCCGGAGATGGTGCAGCTGTGCGGCGGCGAAGCGCGCATCGTCACCTGTGGCGCCGACAGTGGGTTCAAGCTGACACCGGAGGCGCTGGCCGCCGCCATCACCCCGCAGACCCGCTGGCTGATCCTCAATTCGCCGTCCAACCCCACCGGCGCGGTGTACCGCAAAGACGAGCTGCGGGCGCTGGCCGAGGTGTTGCTGGCCCACCCGCAGGTGCTTATCCTGGCCGACGACATCTACGAGCACCTGATCTTCGACGGCCAGGCCTTTCATACCCTGGCCCAGGTTGAACCGCGCCTGGCGCCGCGCACGCTGACCATGAACGGCGTGTCCAAGGCCTACGCCATGACCGGCTGGCGCATCGGTTTCGCCACCGGGCCGCGCTGGCTGCTGGAGGCCATGGAAAAACTCCAGGGCCAGCAAACCTCCGGCGCCTGCTCGATCTCGCAACAGGCAGCAATCGCCGCCCTGGAAGGCCCCAAGGCGTTTATCCACGACAGCCGCGAGGTATTCCAGGCGCGCCGGGACTTGATGGTCAAGCGGCTCAACGACACACCGGGCCTCACGTGCATCAGCCCCGCCGGTGCGTTTTATGCGTTCGCCTCCTGCGCAGCGCTGATCGGGCGGACCACGGCGGGCGGCCGGGTGCTGCACAGCGACGAAGACGTGGCCCTGGCGCTGCTGGATGAGGCCAATGTGGCCGTGGTCCACGGCAGTGCCTTTGGCCTGGGGCCGTACATTCGCATCGCCTATGCTCTGGATGATGCCTCGTTGCAGCAGGCGTGCGAAGCAATCCACGGCTTCTGCCGCGCGCTGATGACTGAAGAAAAAAAGCGATGAATTCATATAAATAAATATCGCTAATGGTGGCGTTCGGCCCTTCTTAAGATTAGGGCCGAACAGGACAACACCCACAACAACAAGGTCCGCCTCCATGTCTATGCCTGACGTCATAAAACCCGCTGTGCGCAGCCAATACCGCTGGGTGGTTGCGGCGCTGATTTTCCTGATCTACACGGTGGCAGCGGCCGACCGGGCCAACCTCGGCGTGGCACTGCCGTTTATTCGCCAGGAATTTGAAATGAGCAACGCCCAGGCCGGTGGGCTCGTCAGCCTGTTCCTGCTGGCGTACGCGTTGATTCAACTGCCGTCGGGCTTTGCCTTCGGCCGCTTTGGCGTGAGCCGGATCCTGCCGGGGGCCATGGTGCTGACGTCGTTGCTGACCGGCCTGGTGGGCACCGCCGGTTCATTGCTGGCGCTGAAACTCTATCGCCTGGGGCTGGGCATCGCCGAGGGCCCGTTGCCCATCAGCATGACCACCACCATTAATAACTGGTTTCCGGCACGGGAAAAAGGCACCGCGTCGGGAATCTTCCTCTCGGCGGTAAAGTTCGGGCCGGTGATCGTGCCGCCACTGTGTGCGGTGATCATTTCGGTGTGGGGCTGGCGCGAGATTTTCTACTTCTTTGCCATCCCCGGCATCGTGCTCGCGGTGGTCTGGTACTTCATGGTCACCGACCACCCGTCCCGCAGCCGCTTCGTCAATAAAGCCGAACTCCAGTACATCGTCGAAGACACGGCAATCACCCAGACCGCCCGCGTACACAAGACCCCGGCCTGGGTGGAAAAGCTCGACCGGGTGATTCGCACCCGCAATGAAAAGCGCCTGGAAACCAACCGCCAGGTGTTCAAATCCTGGAACGTCTGGGGCTGCGCCACCAGCTACTGCTTCCAGCTCGGGGTCTCCAGCGTGCTGCTGGCGTGGATCCCGACCTACCTGATGACCGTCAAGCAGTTCTCGATCATGAACATGGGCCTGGTCTCGGCGGCGCCCTGGGTGGGCGCGGTGCTGGGCAACCTGCTGGGTGGCTGGTGCTCCGACCGTCTTTTGGGCGGGCGCCGCAAGCCGGGCATGTTGCTGTCGGCCATTGGTACCTCGCTGATGATGTACCTGCTGATCAATTCACCGGCCGAGCCCCTGCCCTACGGCTTGCTGTTGATGCTGACCGGCGTGGTGTTAAGCCTCGGGTTCTCCTCCTACATGGTCTACCCGATGGGCCTGACCACCAAAAAGACCTTCCCGATCTCCAACGCCATCGTGAACATGATCGGCCAACTGGGCGCCGCCGCCACGCCCTTCATCACCGGCCTGCTGCTGGACAACTACGGCTGGAACTACGTGTTCGCCTGGCTGGCGATCGGCTCGTTCATCAGCTTTATCCTGTTGCTGACCATTGCCGAACCCCGCCCACAATCCTGACTGATCTATCACCCCCACAAGGAGTTACCCATGTCGCCCCAAGACCAAGAATTGGTTGCCCTGTTTGCCGGCCTCGACACCCCGGGCGTGTCCGACGCCCTGGACAAACTCGGACTGCCCGGCCAATGCCTGGGGATCATGCCCCTGGACAACTACCGCCAGGTGGTCGTCGGCCCCGCCTTCACCGTGCGCTACGTCAGCGCCAGCACCCCGCCGGGCACCGTCGGCGACTTTGTCGATGACGTGGCCGAAGGCGACGTGGTGGTGATCGACAACGACGGGCGCACCGACTGCACCGTGTGGGGCGACATCATGACCCAATACGCCGGCAGCCAGCGGATCGCCGCGACCGTGATCGATGGCGTGTGCCGCGACGTGAGCAAGGCCCTGGGCGACGGCTACCCGCTGTTCACCAAGGGCCGGTTCATGCGCACCGGCAAGGACCGGGTTGAAGTGGCGTCGGTGAACCAACCGGTGTCCATCGGCCAGGCCCGGGTGTGTGCCCGGGACATCGTGGTGGCCGATGCCAACGGCGTGGTGATCGTGCCCCGCGACCGGGCCCATGAAGTGGCAGCGTGTGCGCGTTCGATTGAAGCGGTGGAAGCGCGCATCCGAGCGCTGCTGGATGAAGGCAAATCGCTGCGCGAAGCGCGGGCTGCGCTGGGTTATCACACCCTGCAACGCAAGGGCTGACCCGCCCTTAGTTGGCCGGGCGCAACAGCTGCATCTGCTGGCGGTAGTCATCCGTCACCTGCCGCGACTGGCCGCTGCTGGTAATCACCCGAGGCGTGATCAGCACGATCAATTCGGTGCGGTCCTTGGATTTGCTGGTACTGCCAAACAACCAGCGCAGCCCGGGGATTTTTCCCAGGTACGGTACGGCGCTGACACTCTCGGCGTTGTCCTGTTTGATCAGGCCGCCGAGCAATACGGTCTGGCCGCTTTGCACCGCCACCTGGGTGGACACCGAACGTGTGGAGATCCGCGGGTTGTTGGGCGTGTCGCTGCTGTTGGTGGTCGGGTTCTCGGCGTCGCTGACCTGCTGCTGGATGTCCATGTACACCAGGCCCCCCGGGTTGATGCGCGGCACCACGTCGAGGATCACCCCGGTCTGTATGTATTCCACGCTGCTCAAGGTGGTGTCGGAGGTGCCGGTATTGACCGTGGTCTGGCTGATGGGGATGTTGTCGCCCACCTGGATCTGCGCCGGCTGGTTGTTCATCACCACCAGCGACGGCGCCGACAGCACCTGGGTACGGCCGTTGGTTTCCAGGGCATGCAAGGCCACTTGCAGGTTGGAGCTGACGAAGGAGTAGAACAGCGAATCCGCGCCCAATCCCGCACCGCCTCCGCCCAGCGCGCCCTGGCTGCCGGGGGTGTTGGCCACCGTGGTGCTGGTGGAATTGCCCGCCAGACGGCCCAGGTACCATTGCACCCCCAGGTCCAGCTCGCCGGTGAGTTTGACTTCGAGGATGCGCGTTTCGATCTGCACCTGCAGCGGCGGGTTGTCGAGGCGCTTGATCGCCGATTCAATCTCCTTCCACTGCACCGGGCGGGTACGCACCAGCAACTGATTACTGCTTTTTTGCGCGGTGATCCGCGTGCCGGCGTCGAGGCTTTTGGCGGTGGCGCCCGGTTCCGGGTTGTCACTCTCTTCGCTGGCGGCCGGGGCCTGCTCTTCCTCGTCGCTGACGGGCGGGTTATTGCTGCTGTTGTTCAGGCCTCCCGGGGCACTGCCACGGGTGTTGGGTGAAGACAGGGTCGCGGTGCGCAGACCCGGCGCCACCTTGGCCGGGGTGTCATCCTTGATCGCGCCGGTGCCGTAGATTTGCCGCAGGTACTTGGCGAGGTCGGTGGCCTTCATGTTGCGCACGTCGTAGACGTACATCTGCGGTTCGTTGCCGCCGCCTTCGTCGATGGTGTGAATCCAGTCGCCGACTTCGCTGAGGTACTGCGGCTGGGATGAGATCGCCACCACCGAGTTGGTCCGCTCAATCGGCAAAAACCGCACCATGCCCGCCAGGGGCATGCCGCTGTCGGGGCCGAACATTTTCTGCAGCTCGGGCATCAGCTCGGCCACCGAGGCCCGCTGCAAGCCGAACACCCCCACCGACATGCCTTTGAGCCAGTCCACGTCGAAGGTGTCGATGGTGTCCTGGTAGTTGGCCAGCTCATCCGGTGTACCGGCCAGGCTCAGCACGTTGCGCGCCGGGTCCACCAGCAGGAACGCGTTTTCACGGGCGAACGGCTTGAGCAGTTTTTGCATTTCCGTGGCCGAGATGTAGCGCAGCGCAAACAGCCTGGCGGAGAGCCCGCTGGAGGGTCGGGACACACCCATCTCCGGCACCAGCTTGCCTGCCACCGCCTGGTTGGCCGGCAGGATCACGTAGCGCTGGCCCTGGCGGATCATCGCGTTATCGGTCCAGGACAGCAGGGTTTCGAGGATCGACAGCGCCTGCTGCTTGCTCACCGGTTTGGAGGTGGAAAAGCTCACGTTGCCTTTCACGCCCTGGGCGATGCTGTAGTTTTCGTGCAGCAGGTCGCCCATGACGCTGTTGATCACGGCTTCAATGGGCTGGTCGGCGAAGTTGAACACGATGTCGCCGCCGGCTTCATTCTTGACGGCGGGCGCCGGCCCCGGCTGGCGCACGAACTGCTGGTTGCCGCGAATCAACTGGCGCTGGGGCGGCGTGGGCGCCTGGGATTGTTGACTGTCAGCCGCAGGCGACTCGCTGGCTGGGGGTTCGACGGGCCGTTGCGAGCCTGTGCCCTGCATCGCCTCGTGGAGCAAGGCGTCGTCCGGGTCGAGGTGATCGGGGAAGGACCCACAGCCACCCAGGGAGGCGGCGGTGGCCAGGCAAAACACGGTGGTGCGCAAGGCGCCAGGGCAAGTATCGATCAAGGGGCGGGCTCATGAGGAAGGGAAATCGGCGGCGTGGTGGACGGCGGCGGCAAACGCGGGACGCTGAGGCTCAAGGTTTGCGTGCGGCCATCCCGCACAAAACGGGCGTGCAGCGGGGTCAGGTGTTCCAGGCGCCAACCGTTGGGCAGGGTCTGGCCTTGATGGACGTTGAGGGGCGGGCCGTCTGCACGCTTGAGCAGCGCGACGCGCAGGTCACTGCCCAGCAGCACGCCGCTGAGCGTCAGGCTCGACAGGCTGGAAATTTCCGCCTGGCCGACGGCGGCATCGGGGCGGCGATCGGGGCTGAACAGCGGTGCCTGCCAGGTGCCGGCGAGGCTGTCCAGGGTCGCACTCGGGGCCACGCGGTCCTTGGCCGAAGCATTGGCGCGCACCGTGGAAGCAGGTTCCTCCAGCCACTGCGGCGCATCGCCGATGCTGCTCAAGATGCCCACCATCAGCAGGCCCAACAGCCCGGCCACACCGAGCAATCCCCACTCCAGGGGGCGCAATGCATTGATCATCGGCGGGCCTGCGTGGCGATTGCCGGTTGCAAGTAGCCACGCACCAGCAGGTGCACCTCCAGCTTGCCGGCACCGCCGCTGGCGGGGGCATTCGGCCCGCGGCGGATGCTCATTTCATCCACGAACAGGAAGGGCCGCTGGTACTCCAGCTCATGCAGAATTGCAGTCAGGGGCTCGATGGCGCAGTTGAGGGTCAGGCTGACTTTGACCTGGCGATAGGGCTCGGTGTCGTCCTGCTCCGGGGTGATGGGCATGCGCTGGGTCAGGCTGCACCCGCCGCCGAGACCGGCGCGGCTGCTGATCAGGTCGGCGATGCGCTGCATCAGGTCCGCTGCCACGGCGCTGGGGTCATCCCCGGGCAACAGGCTGGTGTTGCTGGCCGGGTCTTGGCGGGCGTGTTCCAGTTGCTCACGCAACGCGGCGCCCTGGTGCAGCAGGCCGGCATAGCGTTGCTGTTGTTCGCGCAGTTGTTCGGCGTGCTCGCCCATGGCGCGCAACGGCCCGGCGAACCAGCTGTCGATCAGCAGCCAGTAGCCGCCGCCCAGCACCAGCGCCAGTACCAGCAAGGCCGCGCCGCGACGTTCACGGGGTGTCAGTGGTCGGCGCATCGGTGGCCTCCTGGTGCAAGTGGGCGCGCAGGGCAAACTGATCCTTGCCGGTGTGCGCATCGGGCTGGATCACCCCTTCGAACTGGGCGTTTTCCAGGCTGTGACACGCCTTGATCCGGGTGATCAAGGCACTCGCCTTGGCGCTCTGCCCGGAGAAGGAAACATCGGCGCCATTGTTGACGTCCAACTGGTCGATCCAGGTGTCGGCGGGCAGGCACGCGGTCAGCTCGTTGAGCAGTGCAGCCAAGGTCGGTTGTGCCGACTTGCGGCGAATCAGGTACTGCGCGGCGCCACGGGTGTTGAGCAATTGCTGGCGCAGGTGCTGGATCTCGGCGACCTGGGCTTTTTGCTGCTGCACCTGTTCATGCATCACGTCGAGTACCCGCTGGCGGTCGTTGAGCCACAGCAGCATCGCCGCAATCAGCAACGCGCCGCACAGCCACGGCAAGCTGCGTTGCAAGCCCTTGCCGGCCGGGCGCTGGCGTGGACGCAAGGGGGCCGGCAGCAAGTCGATGCCCATGGCGTCCACATCCACCGCGTGGGGGCGCAAGCCAAGGGTGGCGCAGTCCTCCAGGATCTGGTCCAGCCGCCCGCGCTGGATCGCCACCAGGGTCACCTGCACGTGCGTGGCGGTGCGCCGCTCCTGACGGGCCACGAAGTACAACTGCCCGGCCTCGAACGGGGTAAAGCGGTCCAGCTCGTAGCCCACCACCGTCGCCAGGTTGCGCGCCGCCGCCAGGGGCAACTGCAGGGTTTGCCGCAGCACCGCCGAGGGCGCGAGCACCAGCACCTGGTGCACTTCGCCGGCCAGGGGTGCCACCGGCCCGGTCAACGGCCAGGGATAGCGGTGCTCGGGGATGTCGTGGAGGGACAGCCACGCCGGCAGGCAGCCACACAGCTCCTTGAGCCACAGCCGCCAGCCCGTTTGCAGCAGACTGCCGTGCCAGCGCCGGGTAAGCGGGGCTGCCAGTTGTTGAAGGCGCGCCACGGGCGCTGAAAGGTCTCGATTCATTCTTGCCAACGCAGCACCCGATAAGGCTGTGCGCTTCCCTCCGATGGGCTCAATAAAACCGTGGTACGTAACCGGGCGTGATAACCGCCGGGGCGTTGTGCGCGACTGTCGATCACCAGCACGTCACCGGGGTCGGCGCCCGCCGCGCTCTGCCGGGGCAGGTTCAGCGCGTGGCGCATCAACGGGCTGGCGAACGCCGGATCGGGCCGGTCGAGGCCGCTCCACAGGCTGATTTCCGGGGCCAGCCGGCGGTACAGCGCCTGGGTCATGCCGGGCAACTGCCGCACTTCCTCCACCACCCGGAACGGTGCCAGGCCGTCGTTGCGCCGCGCCTCCAGGTCCTTGGCCAGCCGGTTGGCCTGGGCCTGGGTGGCGCCGCAGGCCAGGGCCAGGCGGGCAAAGTCGGTGGCCTCGGCGCTGTTCAAATAGAGCTTGCCGCGCTCGCTGTGCAGGCTCACCTGCAACTGCGCGTCATCAAACACCAGGGGCATTTCACGGCCGTCGGCAATCCACTGCTTGCGCTGCAACGGGTCGGCCAGGGCCTGCATGGCCAACGCCACGCCCGCCTCCGCTGCCAGCACCGCCTGGGTGTGCTGGCGATGCCACAGGGCCTGGCGCGTTTCCAACTGCACCCAACCGGCCAGCCCCCCCAGCAACAGGCTGAGCAACGCCAGCACCCACAGCACCAGCAGCAGTGCAACGCCGCGCTGGTGCTTCATTGGTCTGCCCCTGCGCTGGCGAGATTCAGCCGCAGGGCAACCACTTGGGTCACCCACGGCATCGGCCCGTTGACCCGCGCCGCAATACGCACCGCATACGGCAGGCGTTTGGTCCACGGCCAGTCACTGATCCAGCCGGTGGCCTGGCCCTTGGGCGACACGCCGCGATAACTGAAGTGCAGGTCCTCGACGTGCTTGAGCAACACCTGCGGTTCGCTGCGCAGGGCCGGCACGCTGACCTGGGCGCTGGATTCGAACCGGGCGAATGCCACCTGCAACTCGCCCTCGGTCACCTGCAACGTGAAGCGCTGGATGCCGCCACCGAGCACCCCCGGCAAGGTCGCGACGAATTGCAGGCGCTGGGCCGAACCGACAAAAAAGCCGTTGGTCTGGCTGTCGTCCTCGGTCACGTCCAGGGGCAGTGCCTCGCTGATGGCCGTGCGCAGGAACTGTTGCGCGGCGCGCAGTTCATCCAGGCTGACCGCGTAGCGCTGGGCCTTGAGCACCGCGCGATTGGCCCCCAGCAATGCGCCGCCCACCAGGACCAGCAACACCCCCAGCAGGCTGAGCACGATCATGATTTCCAGCAAGGTAAAGCCCTGCTGACGCCGGTTCACAGGCCGGCCCCGTCGGCGGCGGCGCGTAATTTCAAGGTGCTGAAACGCGCCTGGCGCCGGGCCTCGCTGACGATCAGGTCGAGGCGAAACAAACGTGGCTGGCCGACACGGGTGGGCTGCTGGGCGATGGTCAGTTGCCAATCGATGCCCTCGTCCAGGCGCCCCTGGCGGGTGCCGCTGGCCAGCGGGCCGGAGGTTTCCTGGTCCATCACGCTCAAGGCGGCATGGGTCAGGCGATCACTGTGGGCCACCTGCAACAACGAGCGCGCACTCTGGCCGAACGCAACCAGCAACACCGTGCTGCAGACCGCCATAAGGGTCAGTGCAGCGAGCATTTCCAGCAAGGTGAAACCCGACTGGCGATTCATGGCAACGCCTTCGACTGCACGCTGCCGGTCAGCCAGCCTATGTCGATGCGCCAGCGCCGCGTGCCATTGGCCAACAACAGGTGGCCGCCGGTGGAACTGCCGTCGGGGTAAAACGCCACCGCGGCGCCGGCGTGCTCGGCGGTGTGCAAGGTCACGTGCAGCTCAGCCGGCCAGTGCCTGACAGGCCGCCCGGGCGCCTGGAAGCTCAGTTGGCCCACGTCGAATGCCGTCTTGGCCGGTGCCCCGCTGATGATCGCCTGCGCCCGTGTACTGCGCAGGGCATCGACCATCTGCCCCACCGCCTGGCGCTCCCTGGCCACCTGCAGCCCTTGTTGCAGGCCAAATCCTACCAACCCGGCGGCGATGCTGATCAAGATGATCACCACCAGCATCTCCAGCAGGGTAAAGCCGCGTTGGGGGGCCGGCATTATTCCCAGTTGCCCAGGTCGGCGCTGTAACCTTCGCCGCCGGGTTGGCCGTCTTGCCCGTAGAAGATCAGGTCGAAGGCGCCATGTTCACCGGGAAAGCGATAGCCGAAGGCATGGCCGAACGGGTCCTTGAGGTCGGACGGTTTGGCGTAGGGCCCGGCCCAGCCGGCGGCGTCGCCGGACTTTTCCACCAGTTGCTGCAAGGTCTTGGGCGGCGAGCCGACGTCCAGGCCGTAGCTTTCGATCTTCATGCTCAGGCTGGCCAGTTGCGCCTTGCCCGCGCCGTACTTGCCCTTGTCCACATTGCCGCCCACCTGGCGCACCACGATGGTGGCGACGATGCCCAGCAACACGATGACCGCGAGCATCTCCAGCAGGGTGAAACCGCTCTGGCGGTGTTTGAATCGGGTGATGCGCATCAGCTTGCTTCCTTGGGGGTTCATAGATTGCTGGTCAGGCTCATCAGCGGCAGCATGATCGCCAGCATGATCACCGCCACCAGCACCGCCATGACCACGGTCAGGGACGGCACCAGGGCGGCGAGCAGGCGGTCGATGCCGCGCTTGGCTTCGACGTCGAACACCTCGGCGACCTTGAGCAGCATGCTGTCCAGTTCACCGGCCTGTTCGCCGACTTCAATCATTTGCAGGGCCAGGTCCGGCAGCAGCGGTTCGCTGCCAAACGCACTGGCCAGGGTGCCGCCGCCTTTTACGGATTCGGCGGCCCGGGCGACTTGTGCCTGCAAGGCGCGGTTGGTGCAGACCTGGCGGGCGATCACCAAGGCTTGCAGCAGCGCCACGCCATTGCTCAGCAAGGTGCCGAGGGTGCGTGCCAGGCGTGCGGCTTCGACCCGCTGCAACAGCGGGCCGATAAGGCGAAGACCCAGTACGCGCCGGTCGTACGTCTCGCGGTGCCGTGGGTTGCGCAGGCGTGCCGCCAGCCCCCAGACCGTTACGATCAACCCGGCGAGCACCGCCAGGCCATAGGTCCCGAGGAACTGGCCAAGGCCCAGGATCACTTCAGTGATCAGCGGAATCGGCACCCCCAGGTCCTGGAAGATCGGCACGAACTGCGGCACCACATAGGCCAGCAACAGCGCCAGCGAACCGAGTACGCCCACCACCAGGAAGGCGGGATAGATCAGGGCATTGATCACTTCGCCCCTCAATAACTGGCTGCGTTCCAGGTAGTCGCTGAGTTGGCGCAGGGTGTCCTCCAGCGCGCCGCCCGCTTCGCCTGCGCGCACCATGCTCAGGTACAGCGGCGAGAACTGGCTGCCCTCCTCCTCCAGCGCCGCCGACAACGGCATACCGGCCTTGACGTGTTCACGGATGCGTTCGATCAGCGCCCGGGTGTGGGGTTGGCCGGGTTGCTTGAGCAGGATGCCCAGGGAGCGTTCCAGCGGTTGGCCCGCGCCGAGCAGCGTGGCCAGTTGCTGGGTAAAACTCACCAGCGCCGCGCCGTTCAGCTGACCGCGCCCGAAGGCATGGCGCAGCCCTTGGGCGCCGGCGGCCTGGATGTGCAATAACAACCAGCCGCGCTTGTGCAGCGCGGCGATGGCGGCGGCCTGGTCCTTGGCGTCGAGGGTGCCGTTTTGCGCGACGCCCTGGCTGTCCAGGGCGCGGTATTTGAACAGGCTCACGCGCCCTCTCCCCGGGTGACGCGCAGCACTTCTTCCAGGGACGTGACCCCCGCCAGCGCCTGGCGCAGGCCTTCTTCATGCAACGTGCGCAGGCCACCCCGGCGGGCGGCCTGTTCCAGGGTGGCGGCGTCGGCGTGGCGCATCAACAGGCTGCGCAGTTCGTCATTCATCACCAGCAGTTCAGTGAGTGCGCTGCGGCCGTGGTAACCGCCGCCGGCGGCGTTGGCGCGGGGTCGGTAGAGCAGGATCGGGCGCTGGTCGGTGAAGCGGTCGAGGCGGTGTTCCGCGATCAACTCCGGCGGTGCCTCGAACGCCTCGCGAGTCGCCGGGTCGAGGCGGCGCACCAGGCGCTGGGCGAGGATGCCGTTGACGGTCGAGGCGATCAGGTAGCTCTCCACGCCCATGTCCAGCAGGCGCGTGATACTCGCCGCCGCGCTGTTGGTGTGCAGGGTCGAGAGCACCAGGTGGCCGGTCAGGGACGACTGGATGGCAATGCGGCAGGTTTCGAGGTCGCGGATCTCACCGATCATGATCACGTCCGGGTCCTGGCGCACAATGGAGCGCAGCGCCCCGGCGAAGTCCAGCCCGATGGCCGGTTTGACCTGGATCTGATTGATGCCTTCCAACTGGTATTCCACCGGGTCTTCGACGGTGATGATCTTGCGCTCGGCGGTATTGAGCCGCGACAGCGCGGTGTACAGCGTGGTGGTCTTGCCCGAGCCGGTGGGCCCGGTGACCAGCAGAATGCCGTGGGGCCGCTCCAGCACTTCAAGAAAGGTTTCGAGACGCTGGCCGTCGAAGCCCAGGCTCGGGAAGTCGAACTGCACGGTCTGGCGGTCCAGGAGGCGCATCACCACCGACTCGCCAAAACTGGTGGGCACCGTGGACACCCGCAAATCCAGTTCCTTGCCCTGGATGCGCAACATGATCCGGCCGTCCTGGGGCAAGCGGCGCTCGGCGATGTCCAGACGAGCCATGATCTTCACCCGGGAAATCACCGCCGCCGAAGAACTCGCCGGCGGCGCTTCAGCGTCGTGCAGCACCCCGTCGATGCGGTAGCGCACCTTGAGCTGGCGTTCGAAGGGTTCGATATGAATGTCTGACGCCCGTTGCTCCACGGCCCGTTGCAGGATCAGGTTGACCAGGCGAATCACCGGGGCTTCGGAGGCCATGTCCTTGAGGTGTTCGATGTCTTCCAGGGTGCCGCCCTGCTCGTCGAGGTTTTCGATCAGGGTGCCCATGGCGGAACGGCCCTGGCCGTAATAGCGCTCGATCAGGGTTTCGACTTCATTGCGCGGCCCCACCGCCAGCCACACCGGCACGCCGCACGCGTAAGCCAGGGCCTGGAACGGGTACAACAACGCCGGGTTGGCCGCCAGCACGCGCACGCCGCCGTGGCTCCAGCCCACGGGCACCACCTGGTAATGGCGCATAAAGCGCTCGGTGAGTGCCGGCAGCGGGTCGAGCAAGGGCGGTGCAGCGTCGGCCAGCAGCAACGGTGCGCCGAGCAAATCAGCCCAGGCCCGCGCCAGCTCCACTTCGGAAACCAGCCCCAGGCGCGTCAGCAGGCCGAGCAATTCGGTGTCGTCGGAGTCCTGGGACAAGCGTCGGGCACGTTCCAGGTCGACGGTTTTCAAACCGGCCTTTTGCATCAACCACGCACACACCTGTTCCGCATCCGGAATGTGCATTCGGCACGCATCGATAGGCGTTGGCGGTAAGGGCTGGGACATCTGCACCCATCTGGAGAATTCGTTAAGGAAGCTGTTTCAAGGGTGCAGAAACAACAACGAGTCCCAGCGGCGCCTTGAACAAGATCAAGACCCTGCACCCATGCGATATGCAGGCTGGCCCAGGCAAATCATGGCCTTTTAGAACTATTGGACAAGGCCATTAGTTCGCCATAATTCATTCAATCTTGTTAAACACATCGACTAAGATATTTAAACTTAGTTCACGATCGCAAATAGCCAGCCCCCGACAACAGTACTCATCGTTGAACTTACCGGTGTTTAATTTTTAACTAAGCAAGCGTGCCACTTCCCTGTGGCGTGTCTTCTGCTAGAAGTCGACCGTGGCCGACAGCAAGTACGTGCGCGGCGTCGACAAGGTCAAGCCCGGCTCGCTGTCATCCGAGGCACCCGCCGAACTCCAGTAGCGCCGGTTGGCCACGTTCTCAACGTTGGCCCGCAGGGTGATGTGCTTGTCGTCGACCTTGAAGGCATAGCGCGCGCCCACGTCGAGGCGGGTCCAGGCGTCGATTTCCTTGACGTTGGATTGGTCCAGGTACTGGGAGCTGGAATAGATCCCGCGGCTGGTCAGGGTCAGGCCCTCAACCGTCGGCACATCCCACTCGGCCCCCAGGTTGACGTTGTATTTGGGCGTGGCCGGCGCGCGGTTGCCGTCGTAGGTGCCGTTGGTGGTGTTCGTCAACTCGCTGTCGATGTACATCACCCCGCCCAGCAGGCGGAAGCCCTTGAGGGGTTCGCCGAACACGCTGAGTTCCACCCCGTCGTTCTGGCGCTTGCCGTTGGGGCCGAACACCAGCGTGGTGGCATTGGTCTCGTAGGCCGGTTGCTTGATGCGGAACACCGCGGCCGTCAACGCGAAGGCACCGGCGTCGTACTTGGCGCCGACTTCAACCTGGCGGCTGATGAACGGCGGGAAGATTTCGTCATCGTTGACCGAGGCCGACGGCGCGACCTTGCCCTGGCTCAGGCCTTCCATGTAGTTGGCGTACAGCGACAGCTTGTCGGTGGCCTTGAACAGGAGGCCGCCCGAGGGTGAAATCTTTTCTTCGTCGTAGGCGGTGTCGCCTTTGACGTCATCGGTCCAGTCGTCCACCTTGACCCGCTGCCAGCGCGCGCCGAGGGTCAGCAGCAGCCGGTCATCGAAGAAACCCAGGGTGTCGGACAGTGCCACGCCGCTGAAGCGGTTTTCGGTGTAGACCTTCGAGTCGAGCCGCGTTGGCCGGCCGGGCGCGGGGGTTTCCACCGGGTTGTAGAGATTGCTCGAACCCGACGCATAGCGCGCGCCGCCATTTTCGAAGTCCATGTAGAAGTAGCTGGCCGCCAGGTTGACCTCATGGCTCACCGGCCCGGTATGGAACCAGTTGCGCACGCCGGCCGTGGCGGTGCGCACGTTTTCGTCGCGGGTGAAGTCCCGGGGCTGCACGCTGAAATCACCGGCGTTGTTGGTCACCGATACCGCATGGCGCAGGAAGTCGTGGTTACTTTTTCGCGCGCCCACACCGCCGTAGAGCATCACGTTGTCGCTGAGGTCGAACTCACCGTTGACCGTGCCGAAGGTGTCATGGGTGCTGGCCTTGCTCCAGGGTTGCGCGTAGTTGTGGCGCACGTCGTTGGCGCTCGGCACAGTGGCCTTGGGGCCAACCTGCACGCGCTCTTGCGGGGCGTCGGTGTCGCGCTCGGTGCGGCCGATGTCGGTGGAGAGTCGCAGGCGATCACCGCGAAAATCCAGGCCCAGCACCGCCATTTCGCGGTCGACACTCTGGTGGTCCCAGGTGGTGTCGCCGGACTGCTTCACGCCGTTGAAGCGCAGGCCGAATTTGTTGTCTTCACCGAAACGCCGGCCGATGTCCACGGCGCCGCCCGCCTGGCTGTCGGAAGCCCAACTGCCGGTGAACGAGGTGATGGGCTTGTCGGTGGCGCGCTTGGGCACCACGTTGATCCCGCCGCCCACGCTGCCCCGTGGCGAGATGCCATTGATCAACTGGCTGGGGCCTTTGATCACGTCGACGCGCTCGGCCATTTCCATGTCGATGGTGTAGGTCGGCAACACGCCGTAGAGGCCGTTGTAGGCCACATCACTGTTGAACAGGCTGAAGCCGCGAATGGTGAATTGCTCATAGCGCCCGCCCGCCGGGTTGGTGGCGCGTACCGAGGGGTCGCTGGCGATCAGGTCGCCGAGGGTGCGCGCCTGCTGGTTCTTGACCGCCTCGCTGGTGTAGGTGGTCATGCTGAACGGGGTTTCCATGAAGTCCCGCGAGCCCAGCAACCCCTGGGAACCACGGCGTGCCACCTGGCCACCGGCGTAGGACTCGCTGCCGGCGTCGCCGGCGGTGCCGAGAATCGAGGTGGGGGCCAGTTGCAGGCTGCCGCCCTCGGGAATCGGGGTCAGCATAAAGGCTTGCTCGCCCATGGGTTGCAGTTGCAGGCCCGAGCCTTGGAGCAAGCGGGCAAAACCCTCTTCGACGCCGTATTCGCCGGACAGGCCGGCACTGTTGCGGCCGCTGACCAGCGCCGGGTCCACCGAGAGGTTGACCCCGGCCAGGCCCGCAAAATGGGTCAACGCAGCACTCAGGCTGCCGGCCGGCACCTGGTAGCTGCGCCGGGACGCGCCGTCTTCGGCAAAACTGATGGGGACAAACAGCGGGCTGGCGCTCAGGCTCAGCATGAGGCTGAAATTCAGCAACGGACGTAGGGCGGGCATTGGCAGAAGCTCTCGATTTTGTTCACTTACCTGGAATGACCAGCCACGTGAAAAAAAGGGACAGGCTTCAGCCACTATTTTTCGATACTAGGGTTTGATGCTTTTCAGCTTGTTGAGCAAGTCCAGCAATTGCTCCAGGGATTCCTCGCCGAACTGCTCCTGGATTTTCTGGTAATTGCTTTCCATCCCGGCGCTCATGTCGACAAAACGCTGCTGCCCCTGTTCGGTCAGGGCGACGAACATCCGGCGCTGGTCTTCGGAGGATTTGCGCCGCCGCACGATGCCGTCACGCTCCAGCCGCCCCAGCACGCCGGTCATGCTCGGCTTGAGGATGCACGCCAGGTGCGCCAGTTGGTGGCTTTCCAGTTCGCCCTGCTGGCGCAGGATGCGGATCACCCGCCACTGCTGTTCGGTCAGGTCATGTTCATTGAGCAACGGCCGGAAGAACGCCATGGTCGCTTCGCGGGCCTGGAGCAAGGTGAGCGTAAGGGACGGTCTAGGGGTGGGCATGGTTCACGCGCATCAGAGGTCGAAGCGTCGAAGCTTAGAGTCGGTGCCCCGTGCGTGCAACCCGGGGCGCGCAGCAAGTCGTTAATTTCGAAACGGATTATTAAAAATCTGTTAATCCGTCTATTCAGCCTAAAGATAACATGTTAACAATATGCCGCCCCTGACCTAACAGAGGGCGCCTACCAACAAAAACAACAAAGGAACGCCCCTCATGCATTCGTGCCTCTTTCGCACGGCGGCAAGCGCTGGCCTGTGCGCCGCGTTTACCCCTCTGGTCGCCCACGCCGACTTTATCCAGGACAGCAAAGCCAGCCTGGACCTGCGCAATTTCTACATGAACCGCGACTTTCGCCAGACCAACGCGCCGCAGAACAAGGCGGACGAATGGGCGCAGGGTTTTGTGTTGCGCCTGGAGTCGGGCTACACCGAAGGCGTGGTGGGTTTTGGCGTGGACGCCCTGGGTGAGATGGGCCTGAAGCTCGACTCCAGCCGCGACCGCCGGGGCACCGGGTTGCTGCCATCCGGGGCCAGCGGGGAGCCGGCCGACAGCTACAGCGAGCTCGGCCTGACCGCCAAGCTGCGCGTGTCGAAAACCGTGCTCAAGCTCGGCACCCTGCAACCGATATTGCCGGTGGTCGCCTACAACGACACCCGGCTGCTGCCGTCCACCTACAACGGTGAACTGGTGACCTCCCAGGACATCGACGGCCTGACCCTGAACGTTGGCCGCCTGGAAAAACAAAACCTGCGGGACTCCTCCAACAACGAATCCATGAGCTACGGCGGCGTCAACAGCAGCCACCTGGACCTGGCCGGCGGCACCTACGCGATCAATCCTCACTTGGCCGCCACGTATTACTACGCGCAGATGCAGGACATCTACCGCCAGCACTTTATCGGCCTGGTGCATGACCTGCCCCTGGGCGAGGGCGTGAACCTGCGCACCGACCTGCGCTACTTCGACACCCGCGACAGCGGCAGCGCCCTGCTGCGCAGCCCTGCCCGGGTGGACGGCGGGCGGATCGACAACCGGTTTTTCAACGGCATGTTCAGCCTGTCGGTGGGCGCCCACAAATTCGGCCTGGGCTTCCAGAACCTTTCCGGTGACGGCGACTTTGCCTTCCCCGGGCAAGACCCGTACTCGGTCAACCTGGTGACCATCAACATCTTCACCAAGGCCAACACCGATGCGTGGCAGGCGCGCTACGACTACAACTTCGCCGCCCTCGGCCTGCCGGGCCTGACCTTCATGACCCGCTACGTCGACGGCAGCCACGCGCAAACCGCCACGGTGCGCAACGGTCGGGAATGGGAACGTGACACCGACCTGGTCTACACCGTGCAGAGCGGCCCGCTGAAGAACGTCAACGTACGCCTGCGCAACGCGACCCTGCGTTCAAGCAACGGCCTGACCAGCGACATCGACGAAAGCCGGGTGATCATCGGCTACACCGTGGCCCTGTGGTAACGCCGGGCGCCTCAACGCAACCCCGGTTGACGCTGGCGGTACTCCCCCGGCGTCATCTGCGCGTAGCGCTGGAAGAACCGGCTGAAATACGCCGGGTCCTTGAACCCCAACTGGTAGCAGATTTCATTCGCCGAACTGCCGGTGAACAGCAGCAGGCGCCGGGCTTCCTGCATCAGCCGTTCGAGAATCAGGCGTTTGGACGGCAGGTCGGCAATGCGTCGGCACACCTCGTTGAGGCGCGCTTCGGTCACGCCGATGCCGTCGGCGTAGCGCGACAGCGGCCAGTGTTGCAGGTAGTGGTCTTCGATCAGTTCGTTGAAACGGTGGAAGATCCGCAGGTCTTCGTGGCGCGCCGGGCGGGCTTCCAGGGAATTGGCGCAGAGCCGCAGCAGGCTGATCATGATCAGGCGCGTCAAGCTGTCCAGGGCCGAGCTGCGTCCGCTGGCCTGGGCGTTGATCTCGCTGCACAGTTCGTCGAAGAGGAATTCCAGGCGGCGCACCTCGGGATGAAATTCCGGCGCCAGCCGCGCCAGCGCCACGCAGGCGGCGGGCAATTGCGCACCGGGGGCCAGGCTGGGGTCGGCGTCGATCAAGGCCCACACCAGTTGCTGGCGCACGGTCAGCACATGGCCGTCAGCGTCGGCTTCGGTGACGAAGGAATGCGCCACCGTCGGCGGCGTCAGGAAAAACATCGGCCCGGATTCGAGGTACTGCTGGTCGTCGAGATAGACGCGCACCGCGCCGGTCTTGACGTAATGCACCTGGAAAAACCGGTCATGGCGATGCACCGGCATGTTGCGACCAAAAAAACCCGCCAGGTTGCCGAGCCTGTCGTAGTGCACCTCGGCATCGCTGTAACGCTGGTCGTAGACCTGCCCGATGTTGATGTTGGGGATCGGCTGACGATCGCTCATCACTGCATTCTCGTTGTTGTTTTGACTGCCCTGGAATATTGCCACGCTTGACGATAGTTAACATCTTAATTATAACGTTAACAGGTTAACGAATATCCCGCGAAGCAGACCCCAATCTGCCCCGCCACTGCCAGGAGAAAAGCATGAGCCGTGCCCTGCACGATGTTGCGAACGGCACCCTGTTCGGCGTTGCGCTGAACTACCAGGGGTTGCTGAACCAACGTCTCGCCGAATTCGAACAAGCGCCTTACCAGAAACCGCCGGTCAAGCAGGTGCTGTTTATCAAGACGCCCAACACCCGCAACGGCCATGACGGCGTGGTGCTGCACCCTCAGGGTGAACGCCTGCAACCAGGCCCGGCCCTCGGGGTGGTGATGGGCAAGACCGCCAGCCGGGTCAGCGTCGAAAACGCCCTGGAGCATGTGGCGGGCTACACCATCGTCAATGAGTTCAGCCTGCCGGAAGACAGCTATTACCGCCCGGCGGTGAAGGCCAAATGCCGGGACGGTTTCTGCGCAGTGGGCCCGGAGCTGATGGCCCGTGACCAGGTCGCCAACCCGCACCAATTGAGCGTGAAGCTGTTCGTCAACGGTGAACTGCGCCAGCAAAACTCCACCGCCAATTTCGTGCGCAGCATCCCGCAGTTGATCGCCGAGATCAGCGAATTCATGACCCTGCACGAAGGCGATGTGCTGATCACCGGCACGCCCGAAGGCCGGGTGGATGTGCAACCCGGCGACACGGTTGAAGTCGAGATCAGCGGCCTGGGCCGCCTGGTCAACCACATCAAGGCAGAGGAGCTGTCATGAAACACGCCCGTATTCGCTTTGAAGGTGAAGCGCACCAGGTTCTGGTCGAAGCTGAAAACGCCGTGCGCCTGGCCGACGGTCGCCTGCTGGCCGAAGACCAGGTCGAGTGGCTGCCACCGGCCACCGGCAGCATGTTCGCCCTCGGCCTGAACTACGCCGACCACGCCGCCGAACTGGCCTTCAAGCCGCCGACCGAACCGCTGGCGTTCATCAAATCCCCCGGCACCTACACCGGCCATAACCAGGTGACCTGGCGCCCGGACAACGTCGCCTACATGCACTACGAGTGCGAACTGGTGGCCGTCATCGGCAAACCGGCGCGCAACGTCAAGCGTGCCGACGCCCTGGACTACCTGGCCGGCTACACCGTGTGCAACGACTACGCGATCCGCGACTACCTGGAAAACTACTACCGCCCCAACCTGCGGGTAAAAAACCGCGACGCCACCACACCGGTGGGCCCATGGATCGTGGACGTCGCCGACGTGCCCGACCCGAACAACCTGACGCTGCGCACCTGGATCAACGGTGAACTGCGCCAGGAAGGCTCGACCTCGGACATGATCTTCGACATCCCGTATTTGATCGAATACCTGTCCAGCTTCATGACCCTGCAACCCGGCGACATGATCGCCACCGGCACGCCCGAAGGCCTGGCCGATGTGGTGCCGGGGGATGAAGTGGTCGTGGAAGTGGAAGGCGTCGGTCGCCTGGTCAATCGAATTGTCAGCGAGGCGGACTTTTTCGCCGCCCGTAAAGAGGCTTGAGCAACATGATCAAACATTGGATCAACGGCCGTGAGGTCGAAAGCAAAGACACCTTTATCAACTACAACCCGGCCACCGGCGACGCCATCGGTGAAGTCGCCAGCGGCGGCGCCGAAGAAGTGGCGCAGGCGGTCGCGGCGGCCAAGGAGGCCTTTCCGAAATGGGCGGGCACACCCGCCAAGGAACGTGCGCGCCTGATGCGCAAGCTCGGTGAGTTGATCGAACAGAACGTGCCGCACTTGGCCGAGCTGGAAACCCTCGACACCGGCCTGCCGATTCACCAGACCAAGAACGTGTTGATTCCCCGGGCGTCCCACAACTTCGATTTCTTCGCCGAAGTCTGCACCCGCATGGACGGCCACAGCTACCCGGTGGACGATCAGATGCTCAACTACACCCTGTACCAGCCGGTGGGTGTGTGCGCGTTGGTGTCGCCGTGGAACGTGCCGTTCATGACCGCCACCTGGAAGACCGCGCCGTGCCTGGCGCTGGGCAATACCGCGGTGCTGAAGATGTCCGAGCTGTCGCCGCTGACGGCCAATGAACTGGGGCGCCTGGCGGTCGAGGCCGGCATTCCCAGGGGCGTGCTGAACGTGATTCAGGGCTACGGCGCCACCGCCGGTGATGCGCTGGTGCGCCACCCCGACGTGCGGGCGATTTCCTTCACCGGCGGCACCGCCACCGGCAAGAAGATCATGCAGACCGCCGGGCTGAAAAAGTACTCGATGGAACTGGGCGGCAAGTCACCGGTACTGATTTTTGAAGATGCCGACCTGGAACGCGCCCTCGACGCGGCCCTGTTCACCATCTTCTCGCTGAACGGCGAACGCTGCACCGCCGGCAGCCGGATCTTTATTCAGGAGAGCGTCTACCCGCAGTTCGTCGCCGAGTTTGCCGCCCGGGCCAAACGCCTGATCGTCGGCGACCCGCAAGACCCGAAAACCCAGGTTGGCTCGATGATCACCCAGGCCCACTATGACAAGGTTACCGGCTACATCAGGATTGGCCTCGAAGAAGGCGCCACCCTGCTGGCCGGCGGCCTGGAGCGCCCGGCCAACCTGCCGGCGCACCTGAGCCGCGGGCAGTTTATCCAGCCGACGGTATTCGCCGATGTGAACAATAAAATGCGCATCGCCCAGGAAGAGATCTTCGGCCCGGTGGTGTGCCTGATCCCGTTCAAGGACGAAGCCGAGGCGCTGCAACTGGCCAACGACACCGAGTACGGCCTGGCGTCGTACATCTGGACCCAGGACATCGGCAAGGCGCATCGTCTGGCCTACGGCATCGAAGCCGGCATGGTGTTCATCAACAGCCAGAACGTGCGGGACTTGCGCCAGCCGTTTGGCGGGGTAAAAGGTTCCGGCACCGGCCGCGAAGGCGGCCAGTACAGCTTTGAAGTGTTCGCCGAGATCAAGAACGTGTGCATTTCCATGGGCAGTCACCACATTCCGCGCTGGGGTGTGTGACCCGGATACAACACCGCTTCCTGTAGGAGCGAGCTTGCTCGCGAAGAGTCCGCAGGCACCGCTGGCTAACAGACGCGCTGCGTTATCGTTGACGTTTTTCGCGAGCAAGCTCGCTCCTACAAAAGAATAAATATTCAGGAGAATCATCATGGGCGAAGTCGTCCTGGCAGCAAAGATCTGCCACGTTCCCTCGATGTACCTGTCGGAACTGCCCGGCAAGCACCACGGTTGCCGTGAAGCAGCCATCGCCGGGCACAAGGAAATCGGGCGGCGCGCCCGTGAGCTGGGGGCCGACACTGCCGTGGTGTTCGACGTGCACTGGCTGGTCAACAGCGGGTATCACGTCAACTGCGGCGAGCACTTCAAGGGCACCTATACCAGCAACGAGCTGCCGCACTTCATCAAGAACATGGAGTACGAATACCCGGGCTGCCCCGAGCTGGGCGAGTTGATCGCCGCCGAGGCCAACCTGGCCGGCGTGCGCACCATGGCCCACAACATCCCGAGCCTGGAGCTGGAATACGGCACCCTGGTGCCGATGCGCTACATGCACATGGGCGTGCCGGACGCGCAGAAGTTCGACGTGATCTCGATTGCTGCGTGGTGCGCCTGGCACCGCCTGGAAGACAGCTTCGCGTTTGGCGCCGCGGTGCGCCGGGCCATCGAGAAGAGCGACCGCAAGGTGCTGGTGCTGGCCTCGGGCTCCCTCTCCCACCGCTTCTCGGACGACCGCGAAGCCGAAGCCAACATCCACAACTGGACCCGTGAATTCGACAAGCAGATGGACCTGCACGTGGTGGACATGTGGAAGCAAGGCCGCTTCAAGGAGTTCTGCGCCATGCTGCCGGACTACGCCGAGCACTGCTTCGGCGAAGGCAAGATGCACGACACCGCGATGCTCCTGGGACTGCTGGGCGGGCCGGACTACAACCAGCCGGCCGAGATCATCACCCCGCCGTTCGGCAGTTCGGGCACCGGGCAGATCAATGCCATTTTCCCGTTATGAGCCTGGGTGAGGATCAATGTGGGAGCTGGCTTGCCTGCGATGCAGGCACCTCGGTGTAACTGTCTCACCGAGTTGACGCCATCGCAGGCAAGCCAGCTCCCACAGGAATGAACAGCGCCTCAAGTTAAAGGAGACACACATGCCGCACTTCATCGCCGAATACACCGACAACCTCGAACAGCACGCCAACCTGCCGGCCCTGTTCGAACAGGTTCACGCCGTGCTGGGGGACAGCGGCGTGTTTCCCCTGGGTGGCATTCGCAGCCGCGGGGTGCGCCTGGACACCTGGCGCATGGCCGACGGCAAGCATGACTACGCCTTCGTCCACATGACCCTCAAGGTCGGCCACGGACGGGACCTGGCAACCCGCAAGACGGTCGCCGACGCCCTGTTCAAGGTCATCACCGAACACTTTGCCGAGCTGCAATCCCAACGGCTGCTGGCGTTGTCGTTCGAAATGATCGAGCTGCACCCCGAGCTGAATTTCAAGCAGAACAACGTGCACGCATTCCTGAAGAACCAGGCGGGCTGACCACAGCCCTCCTTTCCGCCCATGGCCACTCAAACAAAAAAGAACAACATCATGAGCACAGCCACTACCGCCGACAGCACCACCCTGATCGAACATCAGCGCACCCACAGCCTCGTCACCTGGCGACTGATGCCGCTGCTGCTGATCTGCTACCTGTTTGCCCACCTGGACCGGATCAACATCGGCTTCGCCAAGATGCAGATGAGTACCGACCTGCACTTCAGCGACACGGTGTACGGCCTCGGTGCCGGGCTGTTTTTCATCGCCTATGCGCTGTTCGGCGTGCCGAGCAATATGGCCCTGGACCGGGTCGGCCCGCGGCGCTGGATCGCCTGCCTGATGGTGGTGTGGGGCGTGCTGTCCACCAGCATGTTGTGGATCGAGAGTTCCTCCGGTTTCTACCTGCTGCGCTTTTTGCTGGGGGTGGCAGAGGCCGGCTTCTTCCCGGGGATCCTGGTGTATCTCAACCGCTGGTACCCGGCCCGGCGCAGGGCGCAAGTCACCGCGCTGTTTGCGATTGCGGTGCCCATGGCCGGGGTGGTCGGCGGGCCGTTGTCCGGGGCGATCCTGGAGAATTTCCATGATTTCGGCGGGCTGCGGGGCTGGCAGTGGATGTTCCTGATCGAAGGCGCCCCCGTGGTACTGCTGGGCCTGGTGGTATTGAAATACCTGCCGGACAGCTTCGAAACCGTGAAGTGGCTGCAGCCCGCACAGAAACAACAACTGCGCGAACAACTGAGCAGCGAAGAACAGCGCAAGTCCATCACCTCCTTTGGCGGCATCCTGCGTGACCCGCAGGTGTGGCTGCTGGTGGCGGTGTACTTCGCAGTGATGCTGGCGGTGAACACCCTGGCGTTCTGGATGCCCACCCTGATCCACGGCGCCGGCATCGGCCGCGACAGCCAGGTGGGCCTGCTGAGTGCCGTGCCGTACCTGGCCGGGTGCTTTTTCATGATCGGCTGCGGACGCTCCTCCGACCGCAACCGCGAGCGCCGCTGGCACCTGTGCGTGCCGCTGCTGATGTCCGCCGTCGGCATTGCCGTGGCCGGGCTCTCGCCCACCAACCCGACCCTGGTGCTGGGCGGCCTGATCCTGGCCGGCATGGGCGCCAGCGCCGCGTTACCGATGTTCTGGCAATTGCCGCCGGCGTTCCTGTCCAACAGCACCCAGGCCGCCGGCATTGCGCTGATCAGCTCGTTCGGCAGCATCGCTTCGTTCCTCGCGCCCTACCTGATCGGCTGGATGCGCGACACCACCCAAAGCGCGAGCCTGGCCCTGTATGTGCTGGCGCTGCTTATCGCCCTCGGCGGCCTGCTGGTGCTGCGCACCCACGCTGCCATCGTCAATCCCCAGTAGAGAGTTCGTCATGCTCGATCAAGCCCACATCCAGCAAGCCGCTGCCTGCCTCGACCAGGCCGAGCGGTCCCGTGAACAGGTGCGCCAGTTTTCCCTGGAGCATCCCAACATCACGATCGAAGACGCCTATGCCATCCAGCGCGCCTGGGTCGCCCAGAAAATCAAGGACGGGCGCAAGCTGGTGGGGCACAAGATCGGCCTCACGTCCCGGGCCATGCAGGTGTCGTCGAACATCACCGAGCCGGATTACGGCGCCCTGCTCGATGACATGTTCTTCGACGAAGGCACCGATATTCCGTTCGAGCGCTTCATCGTGCCCCGGGTGGAAGTGGAGCTGGCGTTCATCCTCGGCAAGCCGCTCAAGGGCCCGAACTGCACGATCTTCGATGTGCTGGATGCCACGGAATGGGTGATCCCGGCGCTGGAAATCATCGACGCCCGCATCCAGCAGGTGGACCCGCACACCAACGCCACCCGCAAGGTGTTCGACACCATCTCCGACAACGCCGCCAACGCCGGCGTGGTCATGGGCGGCCGCGCCGTGCGCCCCACCGAGATCGACCTGCGCAAGGTGCCGGCGGTGTTGTACCGCAACGGGGTGATCGAAGAGTCCGGGGTGTCGGCCGCCGTGCTTAACCACCCGGCCAAGGGCGTGGCGTGGCTGGCGAACAAACTGGCGCCGTACGACGTCACGCTGCAGCCGGGCCAGATCATCCTCGGCGGCTCCTTTACCCGCCCGGTGGCGGCCAACCCGGGTGACACCTTCCATGTCGACTACGACATGCTGGGCTCCATCTCCTGCCGCTTTGTCTGACTCCCGGAGGACCGCTTCATGGACATGCCCATCAACCGCTTCAAGCAGCGCCTGCAACGTGGCGAAACCCAGATCGGCCTGTGGCTCGGCCTGGCCGACGCCTACTGCGCCGAACTGGCGGCGAATGCCGGGTTCGACTGGCTGCTGATCGACGGCGAACACGCCCCCAACGACCTGCGCGGCATGCTCGGCCAGTTGCAGGCCATCGCACCGTACGACAGCCAGCCGGTGATTCGCCCGGTGATCGGCGATACCGCGTTGATCAAGCAGGTGCTGGATATTGGTGTGCAGACGCTGTTGGTGCCGATGGTGGAGACGGCTGATCAGGCCCGGCAGCTGGTGCGGGCGATGCACTATCCGCCGAACGGCGTACGCGGCGTGGGCAGCGCGCTGGCGCGAGCGTCGCGCTGGAACAGCATTCCCGGTTACCTGGATCAGGCCGATGGGCAGATGTGCCTGCTGGTGCAGATCGAAAACCGTGAAGGCCTGGAGAACCTGGACGCGATTGCGGCGGTTGAAGGCGTGGACGGGGTATTTATCGGGCCGGCGGATCTGAGTGCGGCCATGGGGCATCGGGGCAATCCCGGGCATCCCGAGGTGCAGGCGGCGATTGAAGACGCTATCGTGCGGATTCAAAAAGCCGGCAAGGCGGCAGGGATTCTGAGTGCGGATGAGAAACTGGCGCGGCGGTATATCGAGCTGGGGGCGGCGTTTGTGGCGGTCGGGGTGGACACCACCGTGTTGATGCGCGGGTTGCAGGGGCTGGCTGCGAAGTTCAAAGACACCGCAGCACCGGCCATTACCGGGGGCGTGTACTAACCCCGTCAAACAACAGAGATCAACTGTGGGAGCTGGCTTGCCTGCGATAGCATCACCTCGGTGTACCTGAAGGATCGAGGCGCCTGCATCGCAGGCAAGCCAGCTCCCACA
The DNA here is from genome assembly GCF_013386825.1 of Pseudomonas sp. IPO3778. Classification (GTDB taxonomy): domain Bacteria; phylum Pseudomonadota; class Gammaproteobacteria; order Pseudomonadales; family Pseudomonadaceae; genus Aquipseudomonas. Next base: position 23,309 of record NZ_JACARC010000048.1, on the reverse strand, counting down.
TTTTGATCACCTGTTACTCATATACGGTCATTCAACGCTTGATGGTCTTCAACTCATCCAGCAACCCCAGCAACACCTGCAACTTCTCCTCCCCGAACTGCCCCTGCAAGCGCTGGTAATTCTCTTCCATGCACTGGCTCATCGACTCGAAACTGGCCTTGCCCTTCTCCGCCAGGGTCACCAGCACCCGGCGCTGATCCTGCTCGGCCTTGCGCCGGTGCACCATCCCCGCCGCTTCCATGCGCACCAGCACGCCGGTCATGCTCGGTTTGAGAATGCACGCCAGTTCGGCCAATTGGTAAATCTCCAGCTCGTCATGCTGGCTGAGAATTCGAATCACCCGCCATTGCTGCTCGGTCAGCCCATGCTCATTCAACGAGGGCCGGAAAAAGCTCATGGCGGATTCACGGGCCTGCAACAGGGTCAGGGTCAGGGATTGTCTGGGTTTCAACATAGGCTCAGGGTCACGCTTGATTTAGTTAATGTTTTAACGAAACTCTAACACTCTCCTCCCCTCCTCACGCTATAACTTGTGAGGCCGGCGAAGGCTCTGGCGCGCAGGAACAAAAAGCCCGGCACGCAGAATCAAGACATCCACCGCGCCAGCGCCCTTAATACGCTCATTAGCTCTTCACTGTCAGGCAGCGCAATGATCAATATCGAAACGCCGACCTATTACACGGCGACCAAGAAATACAACCTCAGCTTCCCGACCCTGGAACAGGACGTGGACGCCGACGTGGTGATCATCGGCGGCGGCTTTTCCGGGATCAACACCGCCCTGGAACTCGCCGAAAAAGGCATCACCAACATCGTCGTGCTGGAAGCGCGTTACCTGGGTTTTGGCGGCACCGGGCGCAACGGTGGGCAAATCATGGCGGGCATCGGCCACGACCTGGAAAAGATCAAACAGGACGTGGGTGAAGACGGCCTGCGCCAGATCTTCGAGATCAGCGACCTGGGCGCCGACATCATCAAGAACCGCATCGCCAAGTACGACATCGATGCCGACTTCTGCCACGGCTACGGCTACATGGGCTTCAACGCCCGCCAGGAAAAGACCCTGCGCGCCTGGGAAAAAGACTTCAAGTCCATCAACACCCAACACGAAATCCGCTTCCTCGGCGGCTCCGACGTGAAGCAGATCATCGGCTCCGACGCCTACAGCAGCGCGCTGCTGCACATGGGCGGCGGGCATGTGCACTCGTTGAACCTGCTGCTGGGCGAAGCCAAGGCCCTGGCCGGCCACGGCGTGCGGATTTTCGAGAACAGCCCGGCGCTGGAAGTCAGCTACGGCGAACGCATCACCGTGCGCACCGGGCGCGGCTCGGTCAAGGCCAGCAAGTTGCTGTGGGCCTGCGACAGTTTCCTCAACAAGCTGGAGCCGGAACTGCACCGCTCGACCATCAACACCTACGCGTTCCAGATGATGACCGAGCCGTTGTCCGAGGAGCTGATCAACCGTATCAGCCCGATTCGCGGGGCCTACAGCGACATTCGCCCGGTGATCGACTACTACCGTGTCACCAACGAAAACCGCCTGCTGTTCGGCGCCGCCACGCCGTTGGTCGAGCACATTCCCGGGGATTTGAAAGCCTGGAACCGCAACCTGATGCTGAAGATTTTCCCGTACCTCAAGGACGTGAAAATCGACCTGGCCTGGGGCGGCCCGATGGCTTGCAGCCCGAACCTGTTCCCGCAGATCGGCACCCTGCCCGGGCGCAGCAACGCGTTCTTTGTGCAGGGCTATTCGGGCTTCGGCGTGACCCCGAGCCACATCATCTGCAAGGTGCTGGCCGAGGGCATGAGCGAAGGCTCGGCGCGGTATGACCTGGTCAGCTCGATCCACCGCCCGACCATCATCGGCAAAGACGCGATCCGCCCGCTGCTGCTCACTGCCGGCAAGTCCTGGCACCAGCTCTCCGGTTACTGGAACGGCCGCCGCTGAAAACCAACACCGGACATCTCACACCTGACACCTGACACCGGACACCGGACACCGGACACCGGACACCTGACATCTCACACCTGACACCTGACACCTGTAGGAGCGAGCTTGCTCGCGAAAAACGCAAGGGCGCCGCGTTCATCCAGGACGCCAACGTCATCGTTAACGACCTTCGCGAGCAAGCTCGCTCCTACAGTTGATCACTAATTTTTTCTCATCAGGAGCAACTGCCATGACCCTCGTCACCGTCAAAAAAGACATCCAGCTATCAGCACTCGACCCCTGGGGCACCGTCGCCGACCTCGGCTCAACCATCCTCGAAGGCGAAGTCCGGGCCTTCGGCAAAATGACCTTCGGCGCCCCCACCGACCCGGTCAGCAGCGCTTACTTTGGCACCACCCAGGGCAAGTTCCGCATGGTCTATCCGTTCGCCGAACAGGCCATCGTGGTCACCGGCGAAGTGGTGCTCACCGACGAATCCACCGGCCAGAGCACCCGCTACAAGGCCGGCGACAGCTGGTTCGTGACCAAGGGCACGCCGGTGCTGTGGGAAGTGGTCAGCGAAAGTTTCGTCAAACACTACTTCGCCGTGGTGTGATGGACCCGGCTGCCGGCACCCGTCGGCAGCCTTTTGGCGCAGGTAATCCACATGCACGCCCTCTCCGTCCACGAAGTCGCCCGCCAGTGCCTGCAGGCGTTCACCCGGCTGATGCCGGTCAGCCAGGCCGCGTTCTATTGTGTCGACCGGCACTTGGAAGCCCGGGATTTCCAGTTGCACGGCATGAGCGGCGAGATGCACCGCGACTACCTGGACAACTACCGCCAGTTCGACCCGTTGCAACCGCGCAACTGCCTGTCCAGTGGCTTGGCGGTGGTGCCACTGGGCTTTGCCATGGCCCGCCAGCCGCCACGGGACACCCGGCGTTATGGGGATTTTTTGCGCCGGTATGGCGTGGTGGATGTGGTGGAAGTCCTCGCCCAGCGTGCCGGTCAACCCCAGGCGGCGATTTCGTTGCTGCGCACCGCCGACCAGGGCGCCTTCACCGGCGAGCAACTGGCCCAGCTGAATGCCCTGCAAACCTTGCTGCAACTGGCGGTTGCCAACCTGCAGCCCACGGAGGATGCACTGGCCGGCCTGACGCCCAAGGAGCGCCAGATCGCCCTGTTGTTGCGCCAGGGTGCCAGCAACAAACAACTGGCCCAGGAGCTGCAGGTCGGCCTGCCCACCATCAAGACCCACCTGATCAACCTGTTTCGCAAGACCGGCGTCAGCAGCCGCACAGAGCTGGTGGGCAGCCTGTTCCTGTAGCCCGCCTCAACCATCCGGTTGATAGGCGAGCCCGCTTCCCGGCGCGATGATCCGTGGTGTTCACCCACCCAACCGGAGCATCGCAAATGACTACCCCAACTGACTGGATCACCGTGGGCGCCCTCGCCGACGGCTTCGCGCCCGAGGCGTTTATCCTGCCAAACCTGGCCGACCTCAGCGGCAAGGCCTTCACCTTGTACTTCGCCAATGGCTGGCAGATCGAGCATCGTTTCGAGCGCGACAGCCTGGCCTGGGTCGCCGCCGACGGCCACTCCAGCGGCAGCGCAACCTACCGCGCCACCTCGGTGCGCCCCGGCCTGTACCTGGTGGATTTCATCAAGCACGAAGGTACCCAAGCCTGGTCGGTCAGCCTGGTACTCGACACCACCAGCGCCTCGTTCACCGCCGTACTCGCACGCATGCCCACCCAGGAGCAAACCCGCGAAGGCCTTTACAGCCGCGCCCTGGCCGGCAAGCCCCTGACCTCGGTGGAGGTGGAATTCCTCCACGGCAGCCTCGACCGCCCCTGGCAGGCCGGCCAATGCCCCCACGCGCCCACCTGCGAGCTCACCGGCCTGCGCAACCATTACCGCTACAGCCCGAGCGAGGTCTACGAGCACATATACCTCAACGACCAGTTCTACGCCTGGCAATGCCTCAAGGGCGTCGAGCAAGGCTTGTGCGACACCGACCGCTGCCATTACTACAAAATCGCTGACCAGCTGTACCTGTTCGTGTGGCGCGAAAAAATCATCCCCACCCTCGGCCTGGTGCTGATCGACCTGCAACAACACCGCAGCGACGGCAAGATCTTTGGCTATGCCGACGGGTCCTTCGATGCGCTGTCGAACTTCCCCATCAGCTCCTACTGCCAGGTGCTCAACCGCACGGAGCATCCTGATGACTGAGCCGCGCACCCTTGTGATCACCGGCGCCGGCACGGGCATCGGCGCCGCCTGTGCCCGGCTGTACGCCGCAGAAGGTGCGCAGTTGGTGCTGATCGGTCGTCGTCGCGAGCCGCTGGAACAGGTCGCCCGGGAAACCGGCGGCCTTGTGCTGGTGGGTGACGCGGCCTGCCCGCAGACGTGGGAAGGTTTCGTCGAGCAGATTCGCCAACGCTATGGGCGGATCGATGTGCTGCTGGCCTGCGCGGGCGGGCATGGCGTGGGCAACGCCACCGACACCAGCCCGCAGACCTGGGAAGCGGCGCTGCGCAGCAACCTCGACAGCGCCTTCTACAGTGCCCGAGCGTGTTTGCCGCTGCTGCTGGAAAGCGCCGGGAACATCGTGCTGATGGGCTCGATTGCCTCCCTGGCCGCCGGGCCCGACGTGTGCGGCTACACCACCGCCAAGCATGCCTTGCTCGGCCTTAACCGCTCACTGGCCCGGGATTACGGCCCGCGTGGCGTGCGGGTGAACGCGGTGTGCCCGGGCTGGGTGCGCACGCCGATGGCGGATGAGGAAATGCAACCGCTGATGGACTTTTATGGCGAGACGCTGCAACACGCCTACGACCGGGTGTGCGCCGATGTACCGTTGCGCCGCCCGGCCAGCGCCGAGGAAATCGCCAGGGTCTGCCGCTTCCTGGCCTCCAGCGAGGCGTCGATCATTACCGGGGCAACGCTGGTGGCGGATGGCGGTTCAAGCATCGTCGATGTGCCGACGTTGGCGTATGCGCGTATGGAGGTGGGCCATGGATGAAGACCTGGATTTCAGCGGTCGCAGCGTCCTGGTAACGGGCGGCGCCCAGGGCATCGGGCGGGCCATCGTCGAGGCCTTTGCCCTGCGGGGCGCGCGGGTGATGATCGCCGATTTGCAACTGGCCGAAGCGCTGGCGCTTGAGCTGTGCGGGCGCGGCTGCCAGGTGGAAGCGGTGGCGGTGGATCTGGCGGACGCCGCTGCGGTATTCGGGCTGGTTGAAGGGGTGGAACAACGTTGGGGGCGGCTGGATATCCTGGTGCATAACGCCGGGTATTTCCCGCTGACGCCCTTTGTCGACATCACCCCCGCGATACTCGATCGCACCCTGGCGGTCAATTTATCGGCGCTGTTCTGGCTGACCCAGGCGGCGCTGCCGATGTTTCGTCGCCAGGGCCGGGGCTGTGTGTTGGTCACGTCCTCAGTCACCGGGCCCCGGGTCGCATTTGCGGGGTTGAGTCACTATGCGGCGTCGAAGGCCGGGGTCAACGGGTTCATTCGCAATGCGGCGCTGGAACTGGCCGGTTTGAACGTGCGGGTCAACGGGGTGGAGCCCGGCATGATCGCCACGCCGGCCATGGACAACCTGGGGGATGACCAGGTGAATGCACAGATCGCCCGCCGGGTGCCGCTGGGACGGCTGGGTGCGCCGGCGGATATTGCCGGGGCGATGCTGTTTCTGGCGTCGGACCTGGCGGGCTACATCACCGGGCAGACCCTGGTGGTGGATGGCGGCTCGACCTTGCCGGAGGTTTAACGAAACGTCCTACTGAACGGCCAGATAACCTCTACTCCCCCGCCTTGAGAACCACTGCAAAGTCCCTCGCCTGATCACACAGCGCGAGGGAACGCCGATGTCTTTTTCGATTACTGCCCTGCCCGATGGGGCTGCCTCTTGATTCCCGCCATTGGCTTTTTCGTCGTGGCGGCGATGGACCCGAAGACGCGTAACGTCAATGCGGTTCTCAACGACTTCACCCACTGCCTGAACACCTACGACGCGTGGGCCGAGAGCTTCTGGAGCTTTTCGGCACTGGATGTCGAGCAGGTGTTCAAGGTCGGCGATGAGGTGTCGCTGGTCGCGCCCATCACCCGTTCGCTTTATCCCAGCAGCACCGTCGCCACCTGCAAGGCCAATGCACCGTTGACCCTGGTGCACATGTTCCAGAGCACACGGTTCGTGCCCATCGGCAATACGCCGGTGATGCTCCAGGAAATCGCGCAAGACGGCGGCTCGCTCGGCGCGCCCCTCCATAAAACCATCGGCCCCAGCGGCATCCTTGAAGTCACCGAGTGCACCGTCGACCGGCAGTACCGGATCAGCTTTTATCCCAACGTGTCCAGGGACCACATCAAGGCGCTGTATGCCTCCTATCAGTCCGAGATCAGCTCGCTGGAAGGTCGTCTGCGGGGCGAGTGGACGAGCACGTTCAAGCCGATATGGGAGAGCTATTCCAAGGCCGGTTATGTCGATCGGTACACCTCGCTGCAAATGGCCTATGCGCAAGGGTTTGGCAACGTGCTTTACGGTCTCTGGGACGGTATTGCGCAACTGTACCAATGGTTGGCCGACATCAAGCCCAACAGCGAAAAGCTGCTGCAGTACCTCTCCCAGGCCGAGCTTGGAGCGCTGCTGAAGCTCAGTCAGGAGGCGATTGCCAAAGGGTTGCTGATTCTGAGCGATGAACCGCTGCTGTTTATCTACCTATCCGCGATGGTCAGTTGGATGCGCATGCTGCCGCCCCATTACCTGTTTGAGTTGCTGGGGGAAATCACCACCGAACTATTGCTCAACCTGCTGTTGTTGTGGGCTACCGGCGGGATGGGTGTGGCCGTGCGCTTGGGGGCGCAGGTGCTGGGCAAGGTCAAGTCCGAGCGGGCGCGGGAATGGCTGGAGCAGATGGCCAAGCTGGGCGGCACGGCCCGGATGGATGGGCATGCCGAGGTGCTTAAGCCGGTAGCGCTTCAGAGTCATGCGGTGCCGGTCAAGGCCGCGGCGGTGCCGTTGAAGGTGGGTCCAGATCAGGTTTCGAACCCGGCGGCGCTGGTGCGGGAGCCGAAGACGGCACGCACGGCGCTGGTGAAGCAGGAGCCTGTGGATGATGTGCCCGCCGCTGCCAAGAACCCTGGCGGCGATGCAGCCGCTCCCGCAGACAAGACCGCAACCAATGGCTGCCCGGTGTCGATGGTTACCGGTGAGGAGCTGCTGACCCTCACCGACGGATCGTTGGATGGCGTGTTGCCGTTTGCCTGGACGCGGTTGTATCGCAGCAGTGCGGTGGAAGTGGATTGCGGGCTGGGGTTTGGCTGGAGTCATGCACTGGCTCAGCGGTTGGTGGTTAGCGGTGAAACGGTGGTCTGGACCGATCATGAAAACCGCAGTACGACCTTTCCCCTGCCCTCTGCGACGCGGCCAGCCATCACCAATAGCCTGGCGGAAGCGGCGATTTATCTGGGCGCGTTGCCTGATGAGTGGGTACTGGCTCAGGCGTCCCTTTTCTATCATTTCCGTGACGGTGTGCTGACGTCGATCAGCGACGCGTATGACAACCGGCTGCGCATTTCCCGCGACTATTCCGGGCGGATTCAGCGGATTGATAACCACGTCGGCCAGGGATTGCTGCTGCGGTATGACCGCGGGCATATCGTTGCAGTCGACTATCAGGTGCAGCGGGAGCTGGACTGGATTACCGAACAGAACGTTGTTTCCTACCGGTACGACGAAGCGTGGCGGTTGATTGAAGCGACCAACGCTGTCGGCGAAAACGAGCGTTATCGGTACGACGATCAGCAAGTGATCCTGGAACGGCAACTGGCCGGTGGGGCGAGTTTCTTCTGGGAATGGGAAAGGTCCGGCAAATCTGCAAGGTGTATCCGCCACTGGGCCAGTTTTTCCCAGATGGACACGCGGTATGTGTGGGACGACAACGGCACGGTCACCGTGCACAACGCCGATGGCAGCCAGGAAGTCTACGTCCACGACCAGCGCGCGCGGCTGGTGCAAAGGATTGATCCCGACGGCGCGGAGCACTTCAAATCCTACGACGACAAAGGCCGGCTGACGGTCGAGCAGGATCCGCTCGGCGCGGTGACGGCGTATCAATACGACGAAGCCGGTCGGTTGATTGCGCTGTTTCCCGGGGACGATGCACCCACATCCTACGAGCATGACAACGGTTTCGTCCGAGTCGTACGCCGTGGCGATGCGGTCTGGAAATACCAGCGCAACGATCAGGGCGATATCACCCGCAAGACCGATCCGGACGGCAATTACACCGAATACACCTACACCAAACACGGCAAGCTCACCGGCGTCTGGCACCCGGATAACAGCAGTCAGCGCTTTATCTGGAACGAACGTGGCCAGCTCACCGAAGAGAAGCTGGCCAACGGCGGTGTGCGCCGTTATCGCTATGACGACCTGGGACGGCAGGTGGCTTGCGAGGATGAGCACGGTGCGCTGACCCAGTATCAGTGGGACGCCGTAGGACGTTTGCTGAAGGTGATTCAGCCGGGCGGTGCCACTCGCGAATTCAGCTACAACCCGTACGGAAAAATCACCGCCGAGCGCGACGAACTGGGGCGGGTTACTCGCTACGAGTATGCCGACGGCCTGCACCTGATCAGCCGTCGCATCAACCCCGACGGCACGCAGCTCAAATACCGCTACGACAATGCCCGGCTGCAGTTGACCGAGATTGAAAACGAGGTAGGGGAAACCTATCGGCTCGACTACCACGCCAACGGCCTGATCCGGCAGGAAACCGGCTTTGATGGGCGCCGCACGGCTTATGCCTACGACCTCGCCGGGCATCTGCTGGAAAAGACCGAATATGGCGACGATGGCAGTCAGCTGGTTACGGGTTATCAGCGAGACAGCGCCGGTCGCCTTGTACGAAAAACCCTGCCCGACCGCAGCGTTGTCGATTACACCTACGATCGCCTCGGCAATCTCCTCAGCGTCGACGACGGCCACTGGCCGCTGCACTACGAATACGATCTGCAAAACCGCCTTACTGCCGAACACCAGGGCTGGGGCACCTTGCGCTACCGCTACGACGAATGCGGGCAACTCAACTACCTGCGCCTGCCCGACAACAACCGCCTCGCCTTCCACCACGACAAAGGCGGCGACCTCGCCACCATCGAACTCAATGGCAACCCGCTCACTTCGCACCTGTTCAAATCCGGCCGCGAGCACCAGCGCCAACAAGGTCAACTCCTCAGCCACTACCACTACGACGACCAGGGCCGCCTGCACGCCCATGCCATCACCCAACAGGAACAACGCCACCAACGCCGGCAATACGACTACGACAAACGCGGCAACCTGACCCGCATCCTCGACACCCGCAAAGGCCAGCACGACTACCACTACGACCCACTCGACCGCCTGACCCGCGCCAACCACTCGCACGACCTGCAAGAGCGTTTCGCCCACGACCCGGCGGGCAACCTGCTGATGCAGGACCGCGTCGGCCCCAGTGTCGTCAAAGGAAACCGCCTGTTGATGCAAGGCGATCGTCATTACGACTACGACGCCTTCGGCAATCTCCTGCGTGAACGCCGGGGCCGTGCCCAGCAGTTGGTCACCAAATATCGATATGACTGCCAACACCGCCTGATCGCCGTCACCCAACCGGACGGTACCCAGGCCAGATACCGCTACGACCCGTTTGGACGACGCATCGCCAAAACTCTCGACGGCCAAACCACCGAATTTTTCTGGCAAGGCGACATCCTGATTGCCGAGCACAGCGCTGATCATCACCAAAGCTATATCTATGAACCCAACAGCTTTCGCCCTCTAGCGCTGCTGAAAGGCTATGGCCCGGAGGCCGTAAAACCCTTCCACTACCAACTCGACCACCTCGGCACGCCACAGGAACTCACGGCCCCAGACGGCGAAATCGTCTGGTCCGCGCACTACCGCGCCTACGGCCAAATCGCGAAGCTGGACGTCAACACCGTCACCAATCCGCTGCGCTTCCAGGGCCAATACTTCGACCCGGAAAGCGGGCTGCACTACAACCGCCATCGCTACTACAATCCGGACGTTGGGCGCTATCTGACGCCTGATCCGGTGAAGCTGGCGGGCGGGCTGAACGGATACCAGTACGTACCCAACCCGACGGGATGGGTGGATCCGTTGGGGTTGAATACCTGTCCGGGTGCGAACGGTTGTAAACCGGATGTCGGGGTTGGAGATCCGACCGAAAAAACTACGGTTAACGAAGGCCAGCCTGCTTTACCTCATCTGACACAGGCCGAACGACGCGCACGAATTGATGAGCTTGGCGAGGCGAATGCCTACCGCCGTCTTGATGAACTTGAACAAGCAACACCCGGAGCGCATTTTCTGGAAAAGCATGGGGCGCAGACGTCGCTGGCATCTCAACTCGAAAGGGTAACGACGGGTAGAAATCCTACTACCGGGATAGTTGAGATACACGATAGAGGAAGGAGAACTGGACAACCAAGACCGCCTTCTGCCGCCACTCATTTCCTTAGCCATCGAGATCAATTAAATGCTATTTATCGGGCGCAACTTATACTCAAGCAAACAAACATAGGTACATCTCGCGACCCAATGGACATGGGGAAAATTATCGGAGAAGGATACAAGAGAGATGGCTTTGAATACGGGCAACAAAGGAAAGCCATCGTCATATTAGATACAAATGGGAACCCTAAAACTGCTTACACGGACTTTTAAAAATGAAATTAAAACCCAAGCTTTCGATCATTAGAAGCCTGCTATTCACCTACAACATCGAAAACACTAAAGACCTCGAGCGGGAGGAGATAATAGTCTCCAAAGACGTCAATGACGACAAACAACTTGCGGAGTTATTTGACGAGCTAACTAAACCTGAATACATCCTATATAACAATGAAGAACGGCAATGGTATATCGACACACTCGAGCACTTCCTGAACACTGCCGAAACTTTCGACTCCATATTTTACCTATTCGACACATACTTCGATGAGGAAATTTTCGACCAGCGCCAATTTATGAGAGTTTTACTCGGGTGTTTGATCCGATATCAGGCAGAAGCCACGGAAAGTATTTAATAGTCAGAAGCCATTAACGCGGACAACAGCAAAGGGGGGACTTTCATAAAGCCCTCCCCTCCTCTCTCGCCCCCAAAAACTTCACCCCACCTGCTGCAACCGCCCCGCCCGAAAATCCTTCGGCGACACTTCAAACTGCTTCTTGAACGACCGACTAAAGTGCGCCGAATCCGTAAACCCCCACTTATACGCAATCGACGTAATCGACTCACTGCGCAAAAACGGGTTGGTCAAATCATCCGCACTACGCTTCAACCGCGCCCGCTGAATATAGCGGCACACGCTGTCATCCTGTTCCTCAAACAACCGGTACAAATGCCGCACCGAGATGTTCAACCGACTCGCCAATCCCACCGGGCTTAGCCCTGGCTGGGTCAGCGATTCATCAATGACCTTCTGCACATAGCTGCGCAGATTGCTGCCCTGCAGCCCGCCACAATCATCGCGCTCATCATCCTCTTGCTCAAACGCCGACCCCAGCAGCGAGACAAACGCCGACTGCAACGCCTGCCCCTCGCCGACCGCGCCTTCGCCGTTGAGCGCGTCTTTGCAGAGTTGGTCCATCAGCACGTGCAACATGCGCCCGCAGGCTTTGCTTGAGGAGATTTTGCCGAAGGTCTTGGGCTGGTTGCCAAGCTGTTTGCACAGCTCGGCGCGGGACAAGGACAGGGAGGCGTGTTCGATCAGCCCGAAGGGGGTGATGTCGATGGAGCCCACTGAGTCCATCAGGAGTAATTCGCCAGGGGCGAGTTGGACGGTCTGGCCGTTTTGGCTGATCTGGCAGTAGCCGCTGCGCTGGCTGACGAGGAAGCAGTTCTGGTCGTCATCGTGGTCGGCACGGGCTTTGGGGCGTTTGATCAGGCCGGCGTTGGTGCGCAGGTTGGCCAGGGGCAAGCCTGCGCGGGAAAAGGGGGTGATGCTGCCGATGAACAGCGAGCGGTTGAAGGCCAGTTCTGTGTCGAAGTGACCGCAAACCGCGCGCAGATCCCGGGTCCAGCGGTCCAGCCCGTCTTGCCCAATCTGTTGCATGCTCATGGTTGTTTCCACCTTGGCTTTTTGTTTTTGTCCGGCAATAGTTAACATGTTATCTATATGCGCGCAACAAGTACGTGTCGGCCAAGGTGGTTGCACTATTGATGCCAAATACTGTGGTCAGTGGGCCTGCAAGGCGCGCTGGAAACCGCCCAGCGCGTCCAGCAGCCAGGCGCGTTGAGTGCTGCTCAAGGCGATGTAGCGCCGGAACGCCGGCATGCGGTTGACCACCTCGCTGCCGCCCATATGCTCAAGCCGTACGCACCACTGGTGATCCTGCAGGTCGATGCGCAGGTGCTTGAAATCCAGCGGCATCAGGGCGCGATGCAACGCGCTGCCCTCCTGCAGTTCGGTTTGCAGAAGTGTTAAAACGTCCTTGTCTCCCGACCGCTGCCGACAGCGGATTCCGGTGCGTCGAACGGCCCCGGTGTGGTGCAGTTCGAAGCTCGCCGTGCCCTGCTGCGAGGCGGGGATGCGCACGACGAATTCGGTCATCACCAGGTGCATCAACAACTGCGATTCGGTGCGCTCGACGATCTCCAATTGCAACCCGAGTGTGTCCAGCGCCACTCGGGCCGTGGTGGGGCCGGATGCCTCGTAACCGGCCAGGCCCAGGTTACGTCGCAGGTGTTCCAGCGTAACCCCGGGCCGATACCCGGCAGGCGCACGCCGGGCGCTGAACAGTTCAAACAGTTTTTGCAGCATGGCTGACATACCCGTTGTGTGGCTGACTCGGCTCATGGGCGAACTCCTTGGCCAACACCTCTTCCACCGAGGCAGGTTTGAATGGATTGACCTTCTGTACCACCAGGGTCCAGAACAGCGCGTACGCCGCCGTGCACCCGAGCATCACGCCAAAGGGGATGTAGATGTCAGCGGGGTTCATGCCGGGCGGGGTGATAAACCACATGCCCAGCAGGATGCCGATGCTCGACAGAATCTGCGGCAACGGAAAGAACGGCGAACGGTAGGCGCGTGGCAGGTCAGGCCGGCGAATCCGCAGGATCACCACCGACAGCGTCACCAGCAGGTAAGCGAAACTCCAGGCACACACGGCGGCCAGCACCAGGTGCATGATGTTGTCGGTGTTTCCCGCCAGGTACAGCGCGTGCAGGCACGGGATCAGCATCGCCACCAGGATGCACAGCAGCGGCGTCTTGAAGCGCGGGTGCAGGTAGGTGAACACCTTGGGCAACGCGCCGTCGACCGCCATGCCGTACAGGATCCGTGGCACACCGGCCATCAAGGTGTTGATGGTTGCAGCACCGGCAAACAGGAAGCCGATACCCAGCCACATCGGGCCGATGCTGCCCATCACCTGTTCGGCGAATTTCGGAATCGCCATGGGCGTGTCCAGCAGGTGCACGCCGCCGGCGGCGTCGATCACTACGTTTTCCACCTGGCGTTTCATCGCCGCGCCGTAGATGAACATGCACGTGGCCACGCCCAGCAGCCCCAGGATCATGGCCTTGGGCATCACCTTGGCCGAGTTGCGCAGGTCCGGCGCCAGAGGCGTGACGAATTCACAGCCGACGAACATGAACATCGCCATGCCCACCAACGACAGGACCGTGATCAAGTCGGTGCCCACCAGGGATTCCCCGAACCAGCCGTCCAGCTGCACCGCCGGGGCCGCGATCAGGCCCAGCACGCCGAACACCATCAAGGTGGTCCACATGCCGAAGGTGAGGATGATCTCGGCCCGCCCGAATGCGCTGACGCCGAAGGCGTTCAGCACCCCGAACACGAGCACAAAACCCACCCCCAGCAACCACGAACCGCCGGCGGATTCCGCCAGGGTGTTGAGGTGTTCGAAGTTCACCAGCGCCATCACCCCCGACAGGATGGTTTCAGCGGTGCCGGCAAACACATGCACGATCAGGTACGCCGACAAGGTGCCGGTGATCGCGAAGAACCGGCCCATGCCGCAGTTGATGTAGTCGTAGACCGAGCCGGTGGTGGGCAGGATCGAGGCGGCTTCGGCGAAGGTGGTCGCCTGGGCCAGCATCATCACCACCGCGATCAACATCGCCACCGCAAAGGCGCTGCCGCCGATGCCAAACCCCATGGTCGCGGTGAGGATCACCGGGCTGGCCATGATCAAGCCAATAGTGCTCGCCAGCGCGGTTGGAAAGCCCACCGTGCCGCGTTTCAAATGTTCGGTGAGCCGGTCGTTGATCGACATGGTGCGGATCCTCAAGAAGCGGATTTTTAGAAGTATTGGCACTCTGCGCCCCGCCCTGGCGGATCGTCTTGCTCCTGGCTGCCGCCGGTTTTGTTGCTGCCTGCCACCGCCCCGGCGCTGGCGGCCAGGGTCAATTGCCTGGCACGCAGGGGAAAGACTTGGCCCGGCGGCGCTCGCCCTAATGCGCCCTCAATTCACCTTGTTGGGGACTATAACAATGCAGCACACACAACAAACCCGTCACCTGTACAGGGCCATCAGCCTGGGCATCGCGCTGATGATCATCGAGTCATCGGCCCAGGCGTTCGAGCTGTATGCCGATGACGACACCAAGGTCACCGGCAACTTCCTCGCAGTGTACGGGATGTTCAACAGCCGCAAGAACTACGACGGCACTACCGGCGGTTCCACCTGGCGCGAAGGCTTTATCAAGTACGGTTTGAGCGTCGACCAGTCCTTTGGCGCCCTGGGCAGCGTGTACGGCACGGCCAACCTGGTCAGCTCCGGCACCTGGGGCGACGGCGATGCGTCCGGCGTGACCACCGGCAGCGAGCGCACCACCAAGTTCGATGAAGCGTTCGCCGGCTGGCGCTCGGGGGAGCTGTTTCCGGGATTGGGCAAGGATGGCGTGGACCTGTCGTTCGGCCGCCAGGTCATCATGCTCGGCGACGGTTTCATCATCAACGACGACGGCCCGAACCTCGGCAAGGGCGTGGACGACGGCAAGTTCAACCGTGGCGGCGCCTATTACATCGCCGCGCGCCATGCCTTTGATCAAACCGCCGTGTTGCGCCTGGGCGGCAAGGACGGCGTGCATGGCAGCGTGATGTGGATCAAGTCCGACAACCGCGCCCAGGCCAACACCGAAATGGCTGCCGGCACCCTGGACTACACGGCAGCGCCCGGCACCGTGGGCTTGACCTATATCCATGGCATCAGCGTCGACGACCGTTATGCCAATGACCTGCAAAAACAGCGGGCCGGCATGAACATCTACAGCCTGCGGGGCGCCGGCAATGCCGGGGTCGAAAACGCGCATTTTTCCTTTGAATACGCCTGGCAGGACAAGGATGCCGGCCCGGAAAAGGCCTGGTACACCGAAGGCGGCTATACCTTCGCCGCACTGCCCTGGTCGCCGGACCTGACGTACCGCTACAGCCGCTATTCAAAAAACTGGGACGCGATGTTCTCGGGCTTCAACCGGGGCTACGGCACCTGGGTCCAGGGCGAAGTCGCCGGCAATTACTCGGGGCCGTTCAATACCAACACCGCGGTGCAACACGTGGCGCTGAAGGTCAAGCCGCTGGACAGCGTGACCGTGGGCGCGCTGTTCTTCGACTACAAGACATTGAGCAAGGGCGGCATGCTGAACCTGGACGGTCGCGAACTGGACCTGTACGCCGAATGGGCGGTGAACGAACACCTGATCATCACGCCGCTGCTGGGGCTGTATAAGCCGAACAAGGATGAGAGCAACGGCGGGAATCAGGTGGGTGGCAATGGCACCAATGTCTACAGCCAAGTCACCGTGGCCGTGCCGTTCTAGTGCAGATCCAACGAGCTGATGAAGATCAAATGTGGGAGCTGGCTTGCCTGCGATGGCATCACCGCGGTGTCTCTGATGTACCGAGGTGTCTGCATCGCAGGCAAGCCAGCTCCCACATTAAACCTGCATCAATCCTCGAGAGAGGTGTTCGCCCTACGGTTGCCGCGCCTCAATCCGCGCATACGCCCCCTGGTGATAGAGCAGCGGCGCGCGACCAAAATCATCAAACGCCACCACCTTGCCGATCATGATCCAGTGATCGCCGCCGTCCACCTGCTGGTATTTCTCGCAGTGAAACCGCGCCGAGCAATCGGCAAAGACCGGCGAGCCGCCCTCGCCCGGTTCGAATTCTATTTCGGCGAAGCGGTCTTCCCTGGGCCGGGCGAAGTTGTTCGACAGGTCGATCTGGTCAGCCGCCAGCACGTTGACCGCAAAATGGCTGGCCTGCTCGAACACCTCGTGGCTGTTGGAGCGCTTGTCGATGCTCCACAGCACCAGCGGCGGGTCCAGGGACACCGAGTTGAAGCTGTTGGCGGTGACGCCGACCTTGCGCCCGTCGGCAGAGGCGGCAGTGACCACGGTGACGCCGGTGGCAAAGTTGCCCAGGGCCCGGCGAAAGGCCCGTGGGTCGAAACTGTTATCAGACATGCAAGACTCCCGGATTACTTATAGTTATCGAGCGGCTCTGGGTAGGAGCGAGCGGGCTCGCGAAGGTCGTTAACGATGACGCGGGCTGCCTGGATGGGCGCGGCGCTCTCAGGTTTTTCGCGAGCAAGCTCGCGCCTACATGGGGGGCCGTGGCAGGCGTCAAATCATGCTCGGATCAGGCTCAAGCCCCATCAGCTCACGCCCCAGGATCTGCGCGCACACGTCGTAGTCGGTGTAGGCATGGGCGCCGGTCATATGGGAATCGCGGAACAGGCGCTGCATTTCGTTGTGCTCGAACCATGCATTGCCACCGGCGGCCTCGAACAAGCGATCCACCGCCTGGATGCACATCTTGGTGGCGTAGGCCTGGTTGGTGCGCCAGAACGCCAGGGTCTCGCGGGAGGGATAACGGTGCTGCTCGCTGTGTTCGGCGTGCTCCTGCCAGGTCTTTTCGAGGAAGGCCCGGGCGGCCGCCACCTGGTGCGTGGACTCGGCCAGGCGCATCAGTGCCGGGGTCG
The DNA here is from genome assembly GCF_013386825.1 of Pseudomonas sp. IPO3778. GTDB lineage: Bacteria > Pseudomonadota > Gammaproteobacteria > Pseudomonadales > Pseudomonadaceae > Aquipseudomonas. Next base: position 6,347 of record NZ_JACARC010000048.1, on the reverse strand, counting down.
CGGCCCCCACTGCCGCACCGGTGTAGGCACGTACGCGGGTCTTGGTTTTTTCGCGGAACACCTCAAGCATGCGCTCGGCCACGCCCAGGCTCACCGTGGAGAAACCACTGGCGAAATACGGCCGGTACGGCGAGTAGAAAATCTTGCTGTCGGGGTACAGACCGAAGCCGGCAGACTTGCCTTCCATCATGTCCTTGGCCTTCTGGATACGATGTTCGGGCACGAGCACGTTGTCGATGATCAGGGTCTTGGTGCCGCTGCCTTTCATGCCGGCGGCGAACCAGTCATCGCGAATCTGGTAGTCACTGCGCGGCAGCACCGCGAAGCAATAGTCCTGGGTGCCCTCGGCGTTTTTGCGACGGAAACCCACAATCGCCCACTCGGCGTGATCGCAACCGCTGCTCCAGCCCATTTCACCGCTGAACAGCACACCGCCGTCGGTTTCTTCAGTGCGGCCAAACGGCGCGATGCTGCTGCTGGCGGTGGCATTCGGGTTATCGCCCCAGACTTCCTGCTGCAGCTTGGCCGAGAACAGCGCCAGTTGATGGCTGTGGGTGCACAACAGGCTCATGGCCCAGGCGGTGCTGGCGCAGGCGCCGGCGAGCAAGGCGATGCAGTCGGCAAATTGTGGCAGGGAGATTTCCATGCCGCCAAACGGTTTGGGTTGAAAGGCGCGGTGCATGCCGATGCTTTTGAGCAGCGCAATGTTCTCATCGGGGACTTTGCGGTCCTGCTCGGCCTGGAAGGCGTTGGCAGCGATGGTCGGCAGAATCGACTTGAGGTCTTCGAGGAGCGGGTTTGGCTTTTTCATGGACGGCCCTGCTTATTATTGGATGTCCGGCTGGCGTTCAAACTCAACGAACGGCGCTGGATGCAGGGCCAGTATGAAACGGGCAACCCCTTCGTAAAATGCACGTTCCACAGCCAAGATTGCACTTTCCACAGGGCTGGCAGCCATAGACATGCCGCCAGGCAGGCACAGACAAGCCTGGGCCGCCTGCGCTGGTTAACCTCGGGTTTTTGCGAGCAGGAAAACCCCATGAGCGATATTGCGCTGCTGCCTGAAGTCCACGCCTTCCTCCCTCGAAGCCATGCCCTGTTTATCGACGGCGGTTACGTCCAGAGCCATTCCAGCCAAACCCTGGCGGTGATCAACCCGGCCAACGGCGAGGTGATCGCCCAAGTGGCGGATGCTGACCAGGCCGATATCGACGCGGCGGTAGAGTCCGCCCGGCGCGGGTTCCAGCAGTGGTCCCGGGCCGCACCGGCAACGCGCGGCAACGTGCTGCTCAAACTCGCCGACCTGCTGGAACAACACCGGGAAGCACTGGCGCAGATCGAAACCTGCCAGTCGGGCAAGATCATCCAGATTTCCCGGGCCTTTGAGGTCGATCAGGCCGCGCACTTCCTGCGTTACTACGCCGGTTGGGCCACCAAGATCAGCGGCCAGACCATTACCCCGTCGCTGCCCTCCTTCGCCGGCGAACGCTACACCGCGTTCACCCTGCGCGAACCGGTGGGCGTGGTGGTGGGCATCGTGCCGTGGAATTTCTCGACCATGATCGCCATCTGGAAACTCGCCTCGGCGCTGGTGACCGGTTGCAGCATCATCATCAAGCCCAGCGAGTTCACCCCGTTGACCATCCTGCGCATCGCCGAACTGGCCATCGACGCGGGCCTGCCGGCGGGCGTGCTGAACGTGTTGACCGGTGGCGGCGCCGTGGGTAAAGGCCTGGTGGAGCACCCGGGCACGGACAAGGTCTCGTTCACCGGTTCGGTGCCCACCGGCATCGCGGTGGGTCGCAGTGCCATGGGCGCCGGCCTGACCCGGGCGACCCTGGAGCTGGGGGGCAAAAACGCCGCCGGGTTCCTGCGGGATGTGGACCTCGACAAGGCGGTGAACGGCATCATTGAAGCCGGCTTCCTGCATTCCGGCCAGATCTGCGCCGCCGCCGAACGCTTCTTCGCCCATCGCTCGCAGATCGAGCCGATCATGGACAAGCTCGCGCAACGCCTGAGTCGGTTGAACATCGGCTCGCCGCTGGACGAGCGCACCGAGTTCGGCCCGGTGACCAACCGTCAGCACCAACAGAAACTCGACTGGTTTTTTGCCAAGGCCCGTGCCGAGAACAATACGATCATCCATGGCGGCAAGCTGATCGATGGGCCGGGCTGCTATGTAGAGCCGACGGTGATTCTCGCCAACACGATCAACGACACCCTGCTCAACGAAGAAACCTTCGGCCCGATTGCCACGTTCTTCCCCTATGACACTGAGGAAGAGTTGCTGGAGTTGATGAACAACACGCCGTACGGCCTGAGCGCCAGCCTTTGGACCAACGATTTGAGCAAGGCCCTGCGCATGGTGCCGGCGATCAACGCGGGCACGGTGTGGGTGAATATGCACACGATGCTTGACCCGGCGGTGCCGTTTGGCGGCAACAAGTCTTCGGGGGTGGGGCGTGAGTTTGGCGGGGCATTCATCGAGGACTACACCGAGCTTAAGTCGGTGATGATTCGGTACTGATAAACCGGGCGACCGATCATTCCCACGCTCCGCGTGGGAATGCATACCGTGACGCTCCGCGTCACCCTCGCGCAAGGCTTCAATGTCGCGTCGGCAGCGGGACGCGGAGCGTCCGAGGCGGCATTCCCACGCAGAGCGTGGGAACGATCAAACGGCTCAGTGAGCGGCCCATCAATATGCAGGTCAGTAGCGGATACAGCCAGGTGCCTTTTAAATACCTGTACAAGTTTATAATTTTGTACAAGTATCAGGTATCGAAGCTTCCGCTGTATCACGCCCGCTCAGGGAGAAACGCTATGACCCGTCTATTGGTTTCACTGGCCCTGGTGCTCGGCCTGTGCAGTTGCGGCAGCGTGGATGTCAAACACTATGCCGACCAGCAACCCCAGCTCGACCTGGTGCAGTTCTTCAGCAAGCCCGTGAAGGCCTGGGGGATATTCGAGAAGCGCTCGGGTGAAGTGGCCAAGCGTTTCGAGGTGAATATCGCCAGCCGCCGCGAAGGTGAAAACCTGATTCTCGACGAGCGCTTTCTCTACAGCGACGGCACGCGCCAGCGGCGGGTCTGGACCCTGACCCCCGACGGCCCGGGCCATTGGCGCGGCCGTGCAGATGATGTGGTGGGTGAGGCCAAGGGCGAAGTGGCCGGCAACGCGCTGCGCTGGCGCTACGTGCTGAACCTGCCGGTTGACGGCTCCGTCTACGAAGTAAGCCTCGACGACTGGATGTACCTGATGGACGAAGACACCCTGATCAACCGCTCCAGTATGTCCAAGTTGGGCATCGAAGTGGGCCAGGTGACGCTGTTCTTCCGTCGCCAGTCTGCGCAACCCTGACAGGCAAGGAGTGAACCATGAACCTGCAAACCCTGACCCAACTGGCCACCGATGGCGGCGTACGTGAGTTGGAGCTGCTGTCCCTGGAAGGCGGTTTCTACCTGGCGCGCGTCAGGCTGGACCACGGCCAGTTCACCGTGCTGGACGCCGCGGCAAAGCCCCTGCACTTTCGCTCCATCAATCACCTGCGGGAGGTGTTGCAGGCAGTCCCGGCGTTTCCCTGCACCCTGGTGCATCAGTGCGTCCACGATGAAATGTGCGGCCACCGTGAAGGCCCCGTTGAGGCTTTGCGAACGCCGTTTTCCCTGGCGGCGCCCTGGTGAACCCGGCCGTTCGAAACCTGTGCCTGGTGCTGGGCGACCAGTTGTCATTTGACCTGGCCTCGCTGGATGGGCTGGACAGCCAGTACGACGCCGTGTTGATGGTCGAGGTGATGGAGGAAGCCAGCCATGTGCCCCACCACCCGCAAAAAATCGCCCTGATCTTCAGCGCCATGCGCCACTTTGCCCAGGCGTTGCAGCAGCGCGGTATTCGGGTGCACTACGTCAGCCTGGATGACCCGCAAAACACCGGCTCCGTGCCCGGCGAGTTAAAGCGCTGGTACTCGCAGCTGCACGCGCGGGAGCTGCACCTGACCGAATGCGGCGACTGGCGCCTGGAGCACTCCCTGAAGGACTGCGGTTTGCCGATCCAGTGGCATGCCGACAGTCGATTCCTGTGCAGCCGTGACGGGTTCGCGGCCTGGGCCAGCGGCAAAAAACAGCTGCGCATGGAATACTTCTACCGGGAGATGCGCCGCAAGAGCGGGCTGTTGCTCAACGGTGACGGTACGCCGGTGGGCGGCGCCTGGAACTTCGATGCAGACAACCGCAAGGCACTGCCCAAGGGCACCAAAGCGCCCTACCCGGCACGCTTCAGCGCGGACTCAATCACCCAGGACGTGTTGGCGCTGGTGGCCAAACACTTCAGCAACCACTACGGCTCCCTGGACACCTTCGATTACCCGGTGACCCACGCCGACGCCCAGGCGCTGTGGGACTATTTTCTGGATTACGGCCTGGCGGGCTTCGGCGACTACCAGGACGCCATGGCCAGCGACGAGCCGTTTCTGTTTCACGCCCGCATCAGTGCGGCGCTGAACATCGGCCTGCTGGACCTGCGCCAGCTGTGCAGCGACGTGGAGGCGGCTTATTGGTCGGGCAGCATCGGGCTGAATGCCGCCGAAGGGTTTATCCGCCAACTGATTGGCTGGCGTGAGTACGTGCGCGGCGTCTACTGGCTGAAGATGCCCGACTACGCCGCCGGCAACGCATTCGGCAACAGCCGCCCGCTGCCGGAGTTCTATTGGACAGGCGAGACGCAAATGAACTGCATGCGCCAGGCCATCGGCCAAAGCCTGAAACACGCCTACGCCCATCACATCCAGCGGCTGATGGTCACCGGCAATTTCGCCTTGCTGGCCGGGATCGTGCCCAGCCAGATATGTGAGTGGTACCTGGCGATCTACATGGACGCGTTCGACTGGGTCGAGCTGCCCAACACCCTGGGCATGGTCATGCACGCCGATGGCGGCTACCTGGGCTCCAAGCCTTACTGCGCGAGCGGCCAGTACATAAAGCGCATGTCGGACTACTGCGGCGGCTGTGCCTACAAAGTCACTGAAAGCACCGCGGACAACGCCTGCCCGTTCAATGCACTTTACTGGCACTTCCTGATGCGCCACGGCGACCTGCTGCGGGGCAATCAGCGCATGGCCCTGCTGTATAAAAATCTCGACCGCATGCCTGAGTCCAAACAGGACGCGCTGTGGGCACGCGGCGAGAGGCTGCTGGCCAAACTGGATGCAGGTGAAACGCTGTGAAATTTTCCGGCGGCTGCGAATTGTTGTGAAACCGCCGATAAATGGCCAATTGCCCATGCTACCTTCGGCGTCGATGTCAACCAATCCATTGAGGGAGCAGCGCCCATGTCTACTACCGTAACACCCGCCGGTGGCGGACCGACGTCTCAAAAAGCCTCAACCTCGGTGTTCGATGACAAATTGAACATTGCCAAGTCGAGCAAGGTCGTCGCCGATTACATGCGCCAGACGGGCAAGTCGGCCATTACCAAACAAGAGCTTTCACAGCTGGCCAGCAACGCCTCGGGCAAGGTTCCCGCCGATGTCAGCGCCGCGGCCCAATACATGGAACGCCATCCCGACGTGTTCACCGCGATCGAAACCCATGACGTGGCCGGTGCCGACAACCTGTCTGGCGTGTGGAACTTCGACTGGGCTGCCAACGGTGGCCTGAACGGCACGGCCACCGACGCCATCGCCAAAATGCAGGACACCTTCGACTTTGCGATCGCCAAGTCGGCGCAAATCACCGAGATCAGCACCGGTAAAAAAGCCGAGCTGGACTCGACCAAGCAACGGCCGCAGAACTAGGTTTCTGGACGCAACAACAATCAAATGTGGGAGCTGTGGAGCTGTAGCGAGGCGGCGATAGCGTCGGCACAGTCGACAGTGAGGGTGCCTGACCCACCGCTATCGCGGCCTCGCTAAAGCTCGACGGCTCCCACATTTGGTCTTGGTCGGCCGTCGAATTGCAGGGTGCCTGCGGCCAGATTGCCCCAGGCACAAGGCCAAACCGGTTGCTGGACGCGCTCGGTCTGAAGACATAGCAGATTCCCTGTGGGAGCTGTCGAGCTTTAGCGAGGCTGCGATGGCGTCGGCACAGTCGACATTGATGTTGCCTGACACACCGCTATCGCGGCCTCGCTTAAGCTCGACAGCTCCCACATTTGATCCTTGTCAGCCGCCAGACTGCAGGGTGCCCGTGGCCAACGGGGTGCTGGCCAGAACGCCAACCCGATTGCCGGAAGAGCGCGGTCTGAAGACATAGCAAATTCCCTGTGGGAGCTGTCGAGCTTTAGCGAGGCTGCGATGGCGTCGGCACAGTCGACGTTGATGTTGCCTGACACACCGCTATCGCGGCCTCGCT
>NZ_JACARC010000047.1 GCF_013386825.1 Pseudomonas sp. IPO3778 | reverse complement strand
TCCGTGATGAACCTTTTTTATTGGGTGGAATACGGGGTTTTATAAATGCTCCACGTGGAACATCTCAATCTTCAGAGGCTGTTGTCACACTCTCCAACCGATACCCATACCCGTAGATAGTCAGCAATTGCCAACCCCGATCCGCCGTCAGCCCCAGCTTATTCCGCAGCCGGTAGATATGCGTATCCAGCGGCCGTGACGACACCATTTCTTCATGGGACCAGAACCGCTCGTACAGATATTCCCGAGACAGCGGACGTGCCAGGTTTTCGAACAGGCACCGAGCCAAACGGTATTCACGCTCTGTCAGGCTGATGGGGCTGCCAGCCCTACTCACCGTGAGTTCGGCATCATCGAACGTCAGGTCGTTGAACGTCAGCACTTCACTGGCCGCGGACTTTTGCAGTCCGTGACGGCGCAGCACAGCATTGACCCGTGCCTTCAGCTCGTTGGGACGAAACGGTTTGCTGACGTAATCATCCGCCCCACTGTTCAACGCCTGGACGATGTCGCTCTCGGCATCGCGGCTGGTGAGCATGATGGCGGCGGGCGGTGCGTCCATGTGCTCGCGGGTCCAGCGCAGCAATGCAAGGCCACTGAGGTCGGGCAGTTGCCAGTCAAGTATCAACAGGTCAAAGGTCTCTCGGCGCAGTTGGCGCAGCAGGTCTTCTCCACGCTCGAAGCAGTGCAGAGTCCATGGCTGATCCGCAGCGGTGGGGATTTGTCGCAGTGTCTGTTCCACCCGCTGCAGTTCAGCAGGCTCGTCATCCAGTATTGCGACACGCATGGCAGGGTCCTTTCTTATTGAAGAATTCGAGCAGTGAATCTGAACAATTATGGCCAGATTCTCAGGCCCTCTGAATCTCTCGGTACGCTGATATCAAATGGCCGTAAGCCTTTGCAAATCGTCGATACCCACGCTGGGAAGATACCGGCTCGTGACCTTCAGGAAAAGGATCAATGGCAATCTGGTTTTATGCTGTTTCGAGACGTGTGAGCGTTCTGGAGAAGGTCAATGTATGGGGGCGACTGGTATTGGTGATCATGGCGGCGACCCTGGGAACGGAAACGGTGGGCGCATCCAAACCGGTAACGCCTACGCCGTTCGATGAGCGTCAAACCTTGAGTGAGCCCGGTAACGGCATGGGCTTCGCCAGCTCACCGTTTCAGCAACTGAGCGAACAACATCAGACCCAGCGATGGGTATTTTAAGTGCCGTCAAATCTGAACAAATGTTGCGAATTGATCCGATGCACCTATGTTGTAGGTAAATTCGCAGTCACTGGATGACACATGGATTGGAGCGAGGGAATGGCTCCGACACAAGGACGTGTCATCTTCCGCATTGGATTCCATACCCCAGACATTTCGGCTATCGACTGCGATACCTCATCGAGTATGGTAGACGGTACTCAGGTCTTCCCGCTGCAAGACGCTTTCTGAAAGTGCTTCTGATGACCCATTAGAACTAGAATCTTGATGAGCGCCATGACCTTTTTTCCCTGCCGATTCCGCGTTGCCGCTTCTACCCTGCTGGGTTCCGGTTTGATCGTTACGCTTGGCGTAGTGAGTCTGCCGGCCTTCGCACGTCCTGCCCCTCCCCGTGCACCCTACATCGACGACAACCAAATGTGCCGCGCACAGCCTCTGCCGGCGGTGGTACAGCACCTGACAGGCGAGGCCTGGAAACTGGATGCCAAAGGCGTCTCCAGCGCCTTGGAGGAAGGCATGGTCATCGATGAACAAGAAAGCGTGAAGACCTCACCGGCTGCATTTGTCAGCCTGTTGCTGGGGGACGGTTCGCGCATCGTCTTGCCGTCCAGCTCCCAGGTTCGACTGCATCTGGTCGAGGAACAATCTATCCCTCAGGTCATTCTTGAACAGGGTCAGGTGGAGGCGTACGTAATCAAGCGCGCCAGTGACTATGACCGTTTCCAGATCATGACCCCGGTGGGCGTACTCGGTGTACGCGGTACGCATTTTCGTGTGCGCAATGATGGCGAACAATCGCTGGTGGAAGTGCTTAACGGGCAAGTGGCGGTCAATCGCGATGATGCCCCGCCTGCCCAGAGACCCATCAAGAAGAAGCCCATTACCGGGCCGGTGGCCGGAGAGATAAAGGTCGACGCGCGACAGGGCTTGGCATTCAAGAAACAAGGCGAGCTCAAACCGGTGGAACTGCTTGATGCCCCACGTTTGGTCGGCCAGGATGGCCAGAAGGGCGATGCGCCGGTGTGGACGCTGTTCCTGCGGCCGTTGGCCGGTGCCCAGCGTTACAGGGCCCAGGTCGCGACCGATAAGGAGTTTCTGAACATCAAGCAGGAAAACTTCTCCGACACGCCACAAATGAGCTTCACTGGGCTGAAAGCATCGTTCTATCACGTTCGCTTGTCGGCCTATGACGAACACGGGCTGGAGGGAGAAACCGGGGTCTATGACATCTTCTACTACCCGCCCGCGACGCGTGTGCAGTAGCGCTTCGGAAGCGCGCCGGTGAGGCTGTGGCACAGGGCCGAAAAGCGCCAGCCGACTCAAGCACAACGGCTGTTCAATGGCCTTGTGCGCGAATGGCTTTGGGTCAGCCTGGTGCTGTTACCCATCACCGCATTCCTGTCCCTGAGCCCGGGCCTTGCCCTCAACAACCTGTTGTATGACAGCCTTCGCCAGTTGGCGCCGTTGCAGGTTGATCCACGCATCCTGTTGGTAAACATCGACGACCGAAGCCTGAAGGAACTCGGGCAATGGCCGTGGTCACGGCGTGTACATGCCGACCTGCTTGATCGGCTGAGCGCTGCCAAGCCTGCGGCCATTCTGTTTGATGTGATCTTCAGTGAACCGGCCCGGGAGCCGGCCAATGACCTGCGCCTGGCTGAGGCCATGTGCAACGCCGGCACCGTTCTATTGCCCTTGATTCGTGAAGGTACGCCCCGGTACGGCCAACCGGTGGCGCAAATCCTGCCGGTGCTGCCCCTGCGTGATTGCGCCCGTGGCGTCGGTCATATCAACGTTGAAGCAGACAGTGACGGTATCGTTCGAAGCCTGTATTTGCGAGAAGGCCCCTCAGGGAACATGAGGCCACAATTGGCCTGGTTGGCGTTTGAACTGAGCGGCCAGCAATCCGTGATGCCGGGTGCGCTCGGCCCGTCGGACAGTGCCAGCTGGCAGCGGGAAAATGCCATTCGAATTCCTTTCATCGCCAGCCAGGCCGGCTTTCCCGCTGTGCCGTATATCAGTGTATTACGCGGTGAGGTACCCCCCGAGCTGCTGCGCGACCGTTTGATCCTGATCGGAGCGACTGCGCCGGGCATGGGCGACCGGTACGTCACGCCGTTATCAGCCAGTGTTGGAACCACACCTGGGGTGGAGATCCAGGCAAATATCCTCAATGGTTTGCTGCAAGGGCGGAGCATCGTCGACCTGCCGGCGTGGATGGCGACGCTGCTGGCCCTCGCGATGGTCGCGTTGCTATTGGGTTTGCTGCTGTTTCGCCCGCGTTATGCGCTGTGGCTGACCCTCGGCTGCATGAGCGCTGCGCTTCTCGGTTCGTGGGGCCTGTTGCGCCTGGGCCACTGGTGGTCACCCGCGGCATGCCTGATCGGCATGCTGCTCAGTTACCTGATCTGGAACTGGCGGCGTCTGAGCGTGATCCTGGCCTACTTCGGCTGGGAACTGGCACGCCTGGACAACGAACCCAAAGTGCTGCCGGAGCGCCGTCGCGCGCCCGCCAGCCAGGGTGATGTATTGCAGGGGCGGATTTTCGCCCTGGAACAAGCGGTCAGCCGTACCCGGGACACGCGACGCTTTATGGCCGATGGCCTGGAATGTTTGCCGGTAGCGACCTTGATTACCGACCCCAAGGGCGACGTGCTGCTGGCCAACCGGATTGCCCGTGATGTGTTCGGCAACGAATTGGTGGCTGAAAACCTGCTGGAGCAGCTCGCTGCATTGGGTTATCCACCGCTGCAGGACGGCGTTCGCCCTGCCCTGTCGGCGCTGGAGATCGTCGAGTTTCGCGACCTCTTGAACCGCAGCCTGCGCCTTGACCTGGCCCCCCTGCTGCCTGCGGACGGTGATGTAGCCCTGGGTTGGCTGCTGAGCCTCACCGACCTGAGCATTGAGCGTGATGCCCAGCAGCAGCGGGAAACCCTGCTGCGCTTCCTGTCCCATGACTTGCGTGCGCCGCATTCGGCGATCCTGGCCCTGTTGGATGTCCAGGACTCCGCCGCACCTATATTTGCGCAGATCGAACAACAAGTCCGTCGTGCCTTGAACCTGACTGAATCATTCGTGCAGTTGGCGAAAGCCGAATCCGATGGCTACCAATTCCAGCCCAGCCTGTTCGCTATGTTGGTGCTCGACGCATTTGATCAAGTCGCGGTGCTCGCCCAGTTGAAAGGCGTCCATCTGCTCCATGAGATGAACGAAGACGGCGAGGAGATGATCTGGGCGGATCAATCACTGCTGACCCGAGCCTTGTTCAATCTTTTGGAGAATGCGGTCAAATACAGCGCCTCAGGTACCACCGTAACGTTAAGTCTGACCAGCACCGAGGCGTGGTTGGAATGCCGCATCAGCGACCAGGGCCGAGGAATCGCCCCGCAGGACCTGCCCGAACTCTTTGGCCAATACCGGCGCTTCGCCTCGGCTCAGGGCAGCGAAGGATTGGGATTGGGGTTGACCATGGTCAAGGCCGTCGTGGATCGCCACGGCGGGCGGATTAGCTGTGAAAGTGCGGTGGATAAGGGCACCACGTTCATCCTTCAACTGCCGATATGGAGCGAGTGAACCGGTGCTTTTTACCTGTGCATAAAAAACCGGTCTCAAGGACCGGTTTTTTAATTCGGAAAAAACTTATGCACCTTTTCCGCTGTTTTATGAGTTTGAGAAATATGTAATTAAATCAGCAGCCTATAAGCTAAAAAGTGCAATTCGCCAACAAACCGTACACAGGTTATCCACAGAAACTCAAATCACCGGCGTGTCGACCACGACCGGCTCCGGCGGCAGCGAACCCATGGCCCGTTGTTGCGCTTCATTCCAGGCCTGGGCACGGTCGTTCAGCGCTGCAATGGCGCGCGGGCCTTCGCCCTCGGCGTACATCGGTTCGCCAATGATCACGGTGATGGTGCCTTCACGCTTGGCCCAGCCCGTCTTTGGCCAGAATTTGCCGGCGTTGTGGGCAATCGGCAGCACCGGCAGGCCGGCGTTCACCGCCAGCGCCGTACCTCCGCGTGAGAACTTGCCCACAGTGCCGTAGGGCACCCGGGTACCTTCCGGGAAGATCAGCACCCAAACGCCATCCTTGAGCAGCTCGTCGCCCCTCTTCGCCACATGCTTGAGCGCCGCCTTGGGGTTGTCGCGGTCAATGGCAATCGGCCGCAGCATGGCCATGGCCCAGCCGAAGAACGGCACGTACAGCAGCTCACGCTTAAGCACCTGGCTAAGCGGCGAGAAGTACGCAGACAGGAAGAAGGTTTCCCAGGTGCTCTGGTGGTTCGACAGAATCACGCACGGCTGATCCGGGACGTTTTCGGCGCCCTTGATCTCGAAACGAATGTTCAGGAATACCTTGGTCAACCACAACGCGCAGTTGCACCAAAAGACGTTGATGAAACGATAGCGCGCCTTGAACGGCAGAAAAGGCGCGATAAAAAAGCTCAGGGTGCACCAGAGGAAAGAACTGGTGCCCAGCAGCAGGTAAAAGAAGAAGGTTCTGATGGCCTGCAAAATCGACATGGCGGCATTTACCGTTGCGGGACAACGCCCGCCTGTTAAAAGCGCGCTCCCGAACAGTCCTTGGTCAGGAAGTCAGAAGGGCTGCTAGTTGTTGATAAGTTCTGCGGCAACCGCCGCCAGATCGTCAAAAATCAAGGTGCCTACCGGCAGGGTTTTAGCCTGGGTCTTTTCGCCTTTCCCGGTTTTTACCAAAACTGGCTGAGAGTCGACGGCTTTGGCGGCTTCCAGGTCACCGAGGCTGTCCCCGACAAACCATAGCCCAGCCAATGGCACGTTGTAATGTTCAGCAATAGTTTTAAGCATACCCGGTTTGGGCTTGCGACAATCGCAGCCTTCATCCGGGCCGTGGGGGCAATACACCACCAGCCCTACTTCACCGCCCTGCTCGGCCACCAGCATGCGCAGGCGCGCGTGCATGGCGTCGAGGGTGGCGATGTCGTAGTAGCCGCGGGCGATGCCGGACTGGTTGGTGGCGATCGCCACCGTCCAGCCCGCTTTGCTCAACTGCGCGATGGCCTCGATCGAGCCGGGCAGTGGAATCCATTCCGCCACCGATTTGATGTAAGCGTCGGAGTCGTAATTGATCACCCCGTCCCGGTCGAGAATCAGCAGTTTCAACATGGTCAGCTCAGGGTCGAAATGTCAGCGATGTTGACGAACAAGCCACGCAGACGCGCCAGCATGGCGTAGCGGTTTTTCCGCACACCCGCGTCTTCGGCATTGATCATCACCGCTTCGAAGAACGCATCCACCGGCTCACGCAAGGTGGCCAGGCGCGCCAGGGCTTCGGCGTAGTTGCGTTCGGCGATCAGCGGCTTCACGGCATTCTCTGCCTTGGCGATGGCCGAGTTCAGCGAGAACTCCTTGGCATCGGCAAACAGGCCCGGGTCGACTTCGGCATTGCCGAGGTTGTCGGCCTTGCTCAACAGGTTCGACACACGCTTGTTCACGGCGGCCAGGGCATCGGCTTCCGGCAACTTGCGGAAGGCTTGTACGGCCTGCACGCGTTGGTCGAAGTCCAGCGCCGAACCCGGTTGCAGGGCACGCACCGACAGGTACACCGACACGTCCACACCTTCGTCTTCGTAACGGGCACGCAGGCGGTCGAACACGAATTCCAGCACTTGTTCGGCCAGGCCGGCTTGCTTGACCTTGGCACCGAACTGGCCGACAGCGAACACCACGGCCTGGGTCAGGTCGAGGTCGAGCTTCTTGTCGATCAGGATGCGCAGCACGCCCAGTGCCGCACGGCGCAGGGCATACGGGTCTTTGCTGCCGGTAGGCAACATGCCGATACCGAAGATACCGACGAGGGTATCCAGCTTGTCCGCGATGGCCACGGCCGCACCGGTGAGGGTGGTCGGCAGCTCGGCGCCAGCACCGCGCGGCATGTACTGCTCGTTCAGCGCCAGGGCGACGTCTTGCGGCTCGCCATCATTGAGGGCGTAGTAGTAACCGGCAACGCCTTGCATCTCCGGGAACTCGCCGACCATCTCGGTGGCCAGGTCGCACTTGGACAGCAGGCCGGCACGCGCAGCCCAGGCCGCATCGCCACCAATGCGCGGCGCGATGTACGCCGCCAGCTTGGAAACCCGCACAGCCTTGTCGTAGACGCTGCCCAGCTTCTCCTGGAACACCACGTTCTGCAGGCGCAGGTTGAAGTCTTCCAGCTTCTGCTTCTTGTCTTGTTTGAAGAAGAACTCGGCGTCGGTCAGGCGCGGGCGAACGACTTTTTCGTTACCGGCGATGATCTGCTGCGGGTCCTTGCTTTCGATGTTGGCTACGGTGATGAAACGCGGCAGCAACTTGCCGTCCACGTCCAGCAGGCAGAAATACTTCTGGTTGTCCTGCATGGTGGTGATCAGCGCTTCCTGCGGCACGTCGAGGAAGCGTTCCTCGAACGAGCACACCAGCGGCACTGGCCACTCGACCAGAGCGGTCACTTCGTCGAGCAGGCTTGGCGGCACAATGGCGGTGCCTTCCTGCAGGCGGGCCAGCTCTTCGGTGCGCTTGCTGATCAGCTCGCGACGCTCGTTGGCGTCGGCCAGCACATAGGCAGCGCGCAGGTCGTTGAGGTAGTTGGCGGGCGACGTGATGCGTACGGCTTCCGGGTGATGGAAGCGGTGACCACGGGAGTCACGGCCGGCTTTCTGGGCGAGGATGGTGCAGTCGATGACCTGGTCACCGAGCAGCATCACCAGCCACTGGGTCGGACGCACGAACTCTTCCTTGCGAGCACCCCAGCGCATGCGCTTGGGGATCGGCAGGTCGTTCAGGGAATCTTCGACAATGGTTGGCAACAGGCTGGCAGTCGGCTTGCCGGTGATCACCTGGCTGAAACGCAGTTTCGGGCCGCTCTGGTCGATCTCGCTCAGCTCGACGCCACACTTCTTGGCGAAACCAAGGGCGGCTTGAGTCGGGTTGCCTTCGGCATCGAAGGCAGCCTGGCGTGGCGGGCCGTCGAGGTTGATGCTGCGGTCCGGCTGCTGGGTTTCCAGTGCGGTGAGCAACACAGCCAGGCGGCGCGGCGCGGCGTAGACCTTCTTTGCGGCGAACTTCAGGCCAGCGGTCTGCAGGCCCTTTTCGATACCGGCCAGGAACGCATCGGCCAGGGTGTTCAGTGCCTTGGGTGGCAGCTCTTCGGTGCCCAGTTCAACCAGGAAATCTTGAGCACTCATTGTGCAGCCTCCAGCTTAGCCAACACTTCATCACGCAGGTCCGGGGTTGCCATCGGGAAGCCCAGCTTGGCGCGAGCCAACAGGTAGGCTTGGGCGACGGAACGCGCCAGGGTGCGTACACGCAGGATGTATTGCTGGCGCGCGGTCACCGAGATGGCGCGGCGGGCGTCCAGCAGGTTGAAGGTGTGGGATGCCTTCAACACCATTTCATAGCTCGGCAACGGCAGCGGCTGATCCAGTTCGATCAGGCGCTTGGCTTCGCTTTCATAGAAGTCGAACAGTTCGAACAGCTTCTCGACGTTGGCGTGTTCGAAGTTGTAGGTCGACTGCTCCACTTCGTTCTGGTGGAACACATCGCCATAGGTGACCTTGCCGAACGGGCCGTCAGCCCACACCAGGTCGTAGACCGAGTCCACGCCTTGCAGGTACATGGCCAGGCGCTCGAGACCGTAGGTGATCTCGCCGGTCACCGGGTAGCACTCGATGCCGCCGGCTTGCTGGAAGTACGTGAACTGCGTCACTTCCATGCCGTTGAGCCAGACTTCCCAGCCCAGGCCCCAGGCGCCGAGGGTAGGCGATTCCCAGTTGTCTTCGACGAAACGGATGTCGTGGACCAGCGGGTCCAGGCCGACGTGTTTCAGCGAGCCGAGGTACAGCTCCTGGAAGTTGTCCGGGTTCGGCTTCAGTACCACCTGGAACTGGTAGTAGTGCTGCAGGCGGTTCGGGTTTTCGCCGTAGCGGCCGTCAGTCGGGCGACGACTGGGCTGCACATAAGCGGCGTTCCAGGTTTCCGGGCCGATGGCCCGCAGGAAGGTAGCGGTGTGGAAAGTGCCGGCGCCTACTTCCATATCGTAGGGCTGAAGTACCACACAACCTTGCTCGGCCCAGTATTGCTGGAGGGCGAGGATCAAGTCTTGGAAGGTACGCACGGCTGGCGTAGGCTGGCTCACGAAATTCACCTGTTACTTGGGCTGCGATTTAAAGAGCGGGAGTATACCCGATTCGGCCGCGCCACCATCCCCTGGAGCCTTATGCCACGCTGCTTTTGGTGTTCTGAAGATCCGCTGTACATGGCTTATCACGATCAGGAGTGGGGAACGCCGCTGCGCGATGCGCAGGGACTGTTCGAGTTGCTTTTGCTCGAAGGGTTCCAGGCAGGCCTGTCCTGGATCACCGTTTTACGCAAACGCGAGCATTATCGAAAGGTCTTGTTCGGTTTTGATGCCCAGCGTTTGGCGCGGCTGAGCGATGCGGAGATCGACGCGCTGATGCTCGATCCGGGCATCGTGCGTAACCGCCTGAAACTCAATGCCACCCGGCGTAATGCGGCTGCCTGGCTGGCGCTGGAGGATCCGGTAGGGTGGCTCTGGTCGTTTATTGGCGGTGTGCCCAAGGTCAATCATTTCAAGGATCGCAGCCAGGTCCCGGCGATTACGCCCGAAGCCGAAGCCATGAGCAAAGCCCTGAAAAAGGCCGGCTTCACGTTCGTCGGGCCGACCATCTGCTACGCGTTCATGCAGGCCTCGGGCATGGTCATGGACCACACTCAGGACTGCGACCGTTACGCGGAGCTGGCCAACGCCGGTTAGAATGGCGGCTTTGCGCACCACACACGATCAGGAGTGACCTGTGGAAAAGTTTAAAGGCGCCTTGCTGGTAGGCGCTCTTCGGTTGTTTGCCCTGCTGCCTTGGCGCGCGGTGCAAGCGGTCGGTTCGGCAATTGGCTGGCTCATGTGGAAAACCCCCAACCGGTCCCGCGAGACGGTGCGGATCAACCTGTCCAAATGCTTCCCGGACATGGACCCGGCCGAGCGCGAGCGCCTGGTGGGCCAGAGCCTCAAGGACATCGGCAAGTCCCTGACCGAAAGTGCCTGCGCCTGGATCTGGCCGGCCCAGCGTTCCATCGACCTGGTACGCGAAGTCGAAGGCCTGGAAGTGCTGCACGAAGCCCTGGCCTCGGGCAAAGGCGTAGTGGGCATCACCAGCCACCTGGGCAACTGGGAAGTGTTGAACCACTTCTATTGCAGCCAGTGCAAACCGATCATTTTCTACCGCCCGCCCAAGCTCAAGGCGGTGGATGACTTGCTGCGCAAACAGCGGGTGCAATTGGGCAACCGTGTGGCGGCGTCCACCAAGGAAGGCATTCTTAGTGTGATCAAGGAAGTGCGCAAAGGTGGCCAGGTGGGGATTCCTGCCGACCCGGAGCCAGCGGAATCCGCCGGGATCTTCGTGCCGTTTTTCGCCACCCAGGCGCTGACCAGCAAGTTCGTGCCGAACATGTTGGCGGGGCACAAGGCGGTCGGGGTGTTCCTGCATGCGTTGAGGCTGCCGGATGGTTCGGGCTACAAAGTGATTCTGGAAGCCGCACCGGAAGACATGTACAGCACCGACACCGCGACGTCCTGTGCGGCGATGAGCAAGGTGGTGGAGCGGTATGTGGCCGCTTACCCGAGCCAGTACATGTGGAGCATGAAGCGCTTCAAGAAACGCCCGCCGGGTGAGGCGCGGTGGTACTGACCGGCCGATCTACAGGCCACTGAAGATCTAATGTGGGAGCTGGCTTGCCTGCGATGCAGGCAACTCGGTCTTTCAGTCACACTGAGGTGATGCTATCGCAGGCAAGCCAGCTCCCACAGGGGGCGCGTCAGGCTTGGCGGTCGAGCTTCTTCAGGAATACGGTCATCTCTTTTTCGGCCTGTTTGTCGCCGTGGGCCTGGGCCGCTTCTATACCTTTTTCCCAGGCCAACCGTGCCGCAGCGCTGTCACCCAACCCCACCTGCGCCTTGCCCAACAGCTTCCACGCCGCCGAATACTTCGGATCGAACTCGACGCATTTCTGCAAATGCTCGGCCGCCCTGGCATTGTCCTTCAAGTCCAGATAACCCTTGCCCAAGCCAAACCGCAGCAGCGAGTTATCCACACCCTTGGCGAGCATTTTTTCCAGGGACTCAAGCATACCGGTCACTCCGTTCAATCAGAAAAAGCTCAGCCCCACGTGGAACAACTTCTCCACATCGCGGATATGTTTTTTATCCACAAGGAACAAAATCACATGGTCGCCGGTGGCGATCACCGTGTCGTCGTGGGCGATGATCACTTCTTCATCGCGAATGATCGCGCCAATGGTGGTGCCCGGCGGCAGGCCAATGTCGCGGATGGCCTTGCCAATCACCTTGCTCGACTTCGAGTCACCATGGGCAATCGCCTCGATGGCTTCCGCCGCACCCCGGCGTAACGAGTGCACGCTGACGATATCGCCGCGCCGCACGTGGGCCAGTAACGTGCCGATGGTCGCCAGTTGCGGGCTGATGGCGATGTCGATATCGCCGCCCTGGATCAGGTCGACGTAGGCCGGATTGTTGATGATGGTCATCACCTTCTTCGCCCCCAACCGTTTGGCCAGCAACGACGACATGATGTTGGCTTCGTCATCGTTGGTCAGGGCCAGGAAGATGTCGGCATCGGCGATGTTTTCTTCCAGCAGCAGGTCGCGGTCCGAGGCGCTGCCTTGCAGCACCACAGTGCTGTCGAGGGTGTCGGACAAGTACCGGCAGCGTGCCGGATTCATCTCGATGATCTTCACCTGATAGCGACTTTCGATGGCCTCGGCCAAGCGCTCGCCGATCTGCCCGCCGCCAGCGATGACGATACGTTTGTAGGTTTCGTCGAGCCGGCGCATTTCACTCATCACCGCGCGAATGTTCGCTTTGGCGGCGATGAAAAATACCTCATCGTCAGCCTCGATCACCGTATCGCCCTGGGGCAAAATCGGCCGGTCGCGACGGAAGATCGCCGCCACCCGCGTCTCGACGTTGGGCATGTGCTCGCGCAGCTGGCGCAGTTGCTGGCCCACCAACGGCCCGCCGTAGTAGGCCTTGACCGCCACCAGTTGCGCCTTGCCTTCGGCAAAGTCGATCACCTGCAAGGCGCCCGGGTGTTCAATCAGGCGCTTGATGTAGTGGGTGACCACTTGTTCCGGGCTGATCAGCACGTCCACCGGGATCGCGTCGTTGTCGAACAGCCCGGCGCGGGTCAGGTAAGCCGCCTCACGCACCCGGGCGATTTTGGTCGGGGTGTGGAACAGGGTATGGGCGACCTGGCAGGCGACCATGTTGGTCTCGTCACTGTTGGTGACCGCCACCAGCATGTCGGCATCGTCGGCGCCGGCCTGGCGCAGCACCGTAGGAAACGAGGCACGGCCTTGTACGGTACGGATATCCAGGCGGTCGCCCAAATCCCGCAGGCGCTCCGCGTCGGTGTCGACCACGGTGATGTCGTTGGCTTCGCTGGCCAAATGCTCGGCCAGCGTACCGCCCACCTGCCCTGCGCCGAGGATGATGATTTTCATCCGGTCACTCCCTTAAAACCATTCAGCCGCGAGCGGCGGCAATCTTGATCAGCTTGGCGTAATAGAACCCGTCGTGGCCGCCTTCCTGGGCCAGCAACTGGCGGCCATGAGGCTGCTTGATCCCGGCCTGGATGTCGAGGTCCAGTTCCCGGGCGCCGCTGGTGCGGGCCAGGAAGGCTTGGATGACCTCGGTGTTTTCCGTCGGCAGCGTCGAGCAGGTGGCGTACAGCAGGATGCCGCCGACTTCCAGGGTCGGCCACAACGCGTCCAGCAACTCACCTTGCAGCACGGCCAGGGCGGCGATGTCGTCGGGTTGGCGGGTCAGCTTGATGTCCGGGTGGCGGCGGATCACGCCGGTGGCGGAACACGGCGCGTCCAGCAGGATGCGCTGGAACGGCTTGCCATCCCACCAGGTGGCGGTGTCGCGGCCGTCGGCGGCGATCAGCTCGGCGCTGAGTCCCAGGCGCGCGAGATTTTCCCGCACACGCACCAGGCGCTTGGCTTCCAGGTCTACGGCGACGACGCCGGCCAGGTCAGCCTGCACTTCCATGATGTGGCAGGTCTTGCCGCCGGGGGCGCAGCAGGCGTCGAGCACCCGTTGGCCCGGGGCCAGGTCCAGCAGGTCGGCGGCCAGTTGGGCGGCTTCGTCCTGCACGCTGATCCAGCCTTCGGCAAAGCCCGGCAGGTTACGTACATCACCTGGCTCTGTAAGAACGATGCCGTCCTGGCTGTAGACACAGGCCGTGGCCGCGACACCGGCTTCGCTCAGCAAAGAGAGATACGCGTCGCGGGTGTGATGACGACGATTTACCCGCAGGATCATCGGCGGGTGGGCGTTGTTGGCGGCGCAAATGGCTTCCCATTGCTCGGGCCAGAACGCCTTCAGGGATTTTTGCAGCCAGCGCGGGTGGGCGGTGCGCACCACCGGGTCATGTTCCAGCTCGGCCAGCAGCGCTTCGCTTTCGCGCTGGGCACGGCGCAGCACGGCGTTAAGCAGGGCCTTGGCCCAGGGCTTTTTCAGCTTGTCGGCGCAACCCACGGTCTCACCGATGGCGGCGTGGGCTGGCACGCGGGTGTAGAGCAGTTGGTACAGGCCCACCAGCAGCAACGCTTCCACATCGGCGTCCGCTGCCTTGAATGGTTTCTGCAGCAGCTTGGCCGCCAGCGCCGACAATCGTGGCTGCCAGCGGGCGGTGCCGAAGGCCAGGTCCTGGGTAAAGCCGCGATCACGGTCTTCGACTTTATCCAGTTGGGTCGGCAGCGAACTGTTGAGG
This sequence comes from Pseudomonas sp. IPO3778, assembly GCF_013386825.1. GTDB lineage: Bacteria > Pseudomonadota > Gammaproteobacteria > Pseudomonadales > Pseudomonadaceae > Aquipseudomonas. Next base: position 100,673 of record NZ_JACARC010000047.1, on the reverse strand, counting down.
GAAGCCTTGCCGTTGAGTACGGCGGCCAGGGCCTTGGCGGCGGCCAGACGTGGATTCATTGGGCGTCCACCGCTTGGCCGAGGACGATACCCACGGCAAATTTCTCACGGCGGCTGTTGAACAAATCGCTGAAGCTCAACGCCTTGCCGCCGGGCAATTGCAGACGAGTCAGGCACAGCGCCTGCTCACCGCACGCCACCAGCAGGCCGTCCTTGCTGGCGCCGATGATTTCACCGGGTGCGCCCTTGCCGTCGGCCAGGGTGGCGGCCAGTACTTTCAGGGCTTCACCGTTGAGGGTGCTGTGGCAGATCGGCCAGGGGTTGAAGGCCCGTACCAGGCGCTCCAGCTCCACGGCCGGGCGGCTCCAGTCGACACGGGCTTCGTCCTTGTTCAATTTGTGAGCGTAGGTGGCGAGGCTGTCGTCCTGCACTTCGCCTTCCAGGGTGCCGGCGGCCAGGCCGGCGATGGCCTTGACGACGGCCGGCGGGCCCATTTCGGCGAGGCGATCATGCAGGCTGCCGCCGGTGTCTTGATCGGTGATCGGGGTGGTGACTTTCAGCAGCATCGGGCCGGTGTCCAGGCCTGCTTCCATGCGCATCACGGTCACACCGCTTTCGGCATCACCGGCTTCGACGGCACGCTGGATCGGTGCCGCCCCACGCCAGCGAGGTAGCAGCGAGGCGTGACTGTTGATGCAGCCCAGGCGCGGGATATCCAGCACGGCCTGGGGCAGGATCAAACCGTAGGCCACTACCACCAGCAGGTCCGGCTTCAGTGCAGCCAGTTCGGCCTGGGCATCGGCGTTACGCAGGGTCGGCGGTTGCATTACGACGATGTTGTTTTCCAGCGCCAGCTGCTTGACCGGACTGGGCATCAGTTTTTGCCCACGACCGGCCGGACGATCGGGCTGGGTGTAGACCGCCACGATTTCATGCGGGCTGGCGAGCAGGGCCTTGAGGTGTTCGGCGGCGAATTCGGGGGTGCCGGCAAAAACGATGCGCAGTGGCTCGGTCATGGGAAACGTCTCACAAAAGAAAAAGGCTTGCCGGAGCAAGCCTTTGAAAGAAGGGAATCAAGCTTGCTGGCGATGCTTCTTTTCCAGCTTCTTCTTGATCCGGTCGCGTTTAAGCGTGGACAGGTAATCAACAAACAGCTTGCCGTTGAGGTGGTCGCATTCGTGTTGGATGCACACCGCCAGCAGGCCTTCGGCAATCAGCTCGAACGGCTTGCCGTCACGGTCCAGGGCCTTGATCTTGACGCGCTGGGGACGGTCGACGTTCTCGTAGAAGTCGGGCACCGACAGGCAGCCTTCCTGATACTGGCCCATCTCGTCGGTCAGGGTTTCGAACTCAGGGTTGATAAACACCAGGGGCTCGCTGCGGTCTTCGGACAGGTCCATGACCACGACGCGCTGATGCACGTCGACCTGGGTCGCGGCGAGGCCGATGCCCGGGGCTTCATACATTGTTTCAAACATGTCATCGACCAACTGACGAACCTTGGCGTCCACTACGGCCACTGGCTTGGCGATGGTGCGCAGGCGTGAGTCCGGAAATTCGAGGATGTTCAAAATAGCCATAAGCGTAATTGCTGCACATGTGAGGTAAAGGCAAGTCGGCGCCGGGGATGGACCCAAGGTGCCGGTGGAGAACGTCCGAAAGCCGCGAAGGCTGTGGCGTTTCACGCGAATGCACATAATAAAGGAGATTCACCCCATGAGGAAATCGCTACTCGTCTTGCTGCTGTGGGCCCAGGCCGTTGTTGCCCAGGTTCCCGCGAGCAATCCACAGGTCGGCCAGCCGCTGGCGCTTCATACGCAGCAAGCCATCCAGCGCTTTTTACTGCACAACCATATCCTCGACACGCCCCAGGCACTGGATAGCGCCCCCTATATTGTTGCAGCAGATGCCGGCCGGGTATTGGGCGCCAACGGTGAGCGTGTTTATGCGCGGGGCGGATTGGACCCTTCTGTCCAAAGCTATGGGATCTTCCGCCGGGGCAAGGTCTATACCGACCCGGATAGCCAGGAACTGCTGGGCATACACGCCGACGACATCGGCACTGCACGCTTTGTGACGGCGGGCGATGTCAGCACGCTGGGTGTGCAACGGGTCACCCAGGAGGTGCGTCCCGGGGACCGGCTGCTCAGCCCGCCAGCACCTTTGGACCTGGCCAGCCTGGTGGTTCAGTGGCCGGCCCAGGCCATTGCCGGGAGCATCATCGACGTACCGCGAGGCGTGACGCAGATAGGTGTGCTGGACGCCGTCACGTTGAATAAGGGCCGTCGCGACGGCCTGATGGAAGGTCATTTGCTGGCCGTGGTGAAAACCGGAGAAACCGTGCGGGACAGGGTAACCGGCGCCCCCGTGAAGATTCCCGACGAAACGGCCGGGACGCTGTTGGTGTTTCGTACCTACGAAAAGCTCAGTTACGGCTTGGTGCTCAGCGCGTCGCGGTCCCTGGCGGTAATGGACCGTTTTGAGGCGCCGGATCGAACGCAATAATTAGGTTGCTAAATAAGTTACCAACAGAGTTATCCACAGCTTGTTCCGATCAAGGACGATCAAATGTTACCGACGAATAACCGGGAAATTTCCCCGGCAGAACTGGAAGCTCGACTACGCTTGCACAGGCTGCCGGAACTGGGTCCCAAAGGCTTTCATAAACTCATCGAAGCATTTGGTTCAGCGTCAAAAGCCATCAGCGCACCGGCGAGTGCCTGGCGTTCCCTCGGCCTCAAGGCCGCCAGTGCCGATGCCCGGCGCAGCGAGGAAGTACGTGATGGCGCCAGTGCTGCACTGGCCTGGCTGGAGCGCCCGGCCCAGCATTTGCTGATGTGGGACCAACCTGACTACCCGGCACTGCTCGCCGAACTGGATGACGCGCCACCGCTATTATTCGTCGCCGGTAACCCGCAGATTCTGGAAAAACCACAGCTGGCGATGGTCGGCAGTCGCCGTGCCTCCAGGCCAGGAATGGACACCGCCGCCGCGTTTTCCCGCAGCCTGGCGAGTGCCGGTTTTGTCATCACCAGCGGCCTGGCCCTGGGGATCGACGGTGCGGCGCATCAGGCGGCTTTGGATGTCGGTGGGCATACAATCGGCGTGCTGGGCACCGGGCTCGAAAACTTTTATCCACAGCGCCATCGTCGCCTGGCTGAGGCGATGATTGCCCAAGGCAGCGCCGTGGTTTCCGAGTTTCCATTGGACGCCCCGCCTCAGGCCGGCAACTTCCCACGGCGCAACCGAATTATCAGCGGCCTGTCCCTGGGCGTGCTGGTAGTGGAGGCCGGTATGGCCAGCGGTTCGCTGATCACCGCACGGTTGGCGGCGGAGCAAGGGCGCGAGGTGTATGCCATCCCCGGCTCTATCCACCACCCGGGCGCCAAAGGTTGCCATCAGTTGATTCGCGATGGCGCGGTGTTGGTGGAAACCATCGAACACATCCTCGAAAACTTACGCGGCTGGCAGGCATTGTCCCGCCCGGCACCGACGGCGGTCACTCACCCACTGGTGGTGCTGTTGCACGCCGCGCCCCACACCAGTGAAGCCTTGGCCATCGCCAGCGGAAGGGCCTTGTCCGAGGTACTGGCCAGCCTCACGGAACTGGAACTGGAAGGCCGCGTGATCTGCGAAAGCGGACGCTGGCTTGCGCGCGGCTAGGTTTTGTAACGAAGATCGGTAAACTGCGCAGAGCTTTAGTCCGGAGAGTGAGCAATGGTCAACAGGTGGCGTGTGCGAGAAGCCGCACGAGAAATTCGCGCAGGCGCGGTGATTGCCTATCCAACCGAGGCGGTCTGGGGCCTGGGCTGTGACCCTTGGAACGAGGAAGCGGTGGATCGTTTGCTGGCGATCAAGGGCCGGTCTGTGGATAAAGGCCTGATCCTGGTGGCCGACAATATCCGCCAGTTTGATTTTCTGTTCGAAGACTTCCCGGATCTGTGGATGGACCGCATGGCCAGCACCTGGCCGGGTCCCAATACGTGGCTGGTGCCCCATCAGGACTTGTTGCCCGAGTGGATTACCGGGGTGCATGACACCGTGGCGTTGCGGGTGACCGATCATCCACAAGTGCGGGATTTGTGTTCGTTGGTCGGTCCGCTGATTTCCACCTCGGCCAACCCACAGGGCCGCCCGGCGGCGCGCACACGGATTCGTGTGGAGCAGTATTTCCGTGGGCAGGTGGATCTGGTGTTGGGCGGGAATCTGGGGGGGCGCAAGAATCCGAGTCTGATTCGGGATTTGGCGACGGGTGAGGTTGTGCGGCCGTCTTAAGACCGAGTCGCGGCCATCGCGGGCAAGCCCGGCTCCCACAGGGATCTGCAGCGAACACAAAATTTATGTTCACCGCAGACTCCAGTGGGAGCCGGGCTTGCCCGCGATGAGGCCCTTACAGGCCCCAGAGACCTAAAGCCCTAAGGCAACAGAATGGTCGACCCGGTCGTCCGCCGCGCCGACAACTCGGTCTGTGCCTTCGCCGCATCCCCCAACGAAAACCGCTGATTAATATCAATCTGCAATTTCCCGCTGATGATCATCGAAAACAGGTCATCCGCCATCGCCTGCAGGTTTTCCGGGTTGTTGGCATAGGTCGCCAGGGTCGGCCGAGTCACATACAGCGAGCCCTTGGCCGCCAGAATCCCCAGGTTGACCCCGTCCACCGCCCCCGACGCATTACCAAAACTCACCACCAGCCCCCGCGGTGCCACGCTGTCCAGTGAGGTGAGCCAGGTGTCCTTGCCTACGCCGTCGTACACCACCGGGCATTTCTTGCCGTCAGTCAGCTCCAACACGCGTTGTGCGACGTTTTCTTTGCTGTAGTCGATGGTTTCCCAGGCGCCGAGGGATTTGGCCAACGCAGCCTTTTCCGGCGAACTGACGGTACCGATCAGCTTCACGCCCAAGGCCTTGGCCCATTGGCAAGCCAGCGAGCCTACGCCACCGGCGGCGGCGTGGAACAGAATGGTTTCGCCGCCCTTCAGCTCATAGGTCTGGCGCAGCAGGTACTGCACGGTCAGGCCCTTGAGCATCGCGCCGGCGGCTTGTTCGAAGCTGATGTCGTCCGGCAGGTGCACCAGGTTGGCAGCTGGCAGCACATGCAATTCGCTGTAGGCACCCAATGGGCCGCTGCCGTAGGCCACGCGATCGCCTACCTTGAATTGGGTGACTTCACTGCCTACCGCGCCCACCACACCCGCGCCTTCGGCGCCCAGGCCTGACGGCAATGCCGGTGGCGCATACAGGCCGCTGCGGAAATACGTGTCGATGAAGTTCAGGCCGATGGCCTTGTTCTGCACGCGAACCTGCTGTGGGCCGGGCTCTGCCGGGGTGTAGTCCACATACTCAAGCACTTCGGGGCCGCCATGGGCACGGAACTGGATACGTTTGGCCATCTGCACTCTCCTTAAGTCAATTTCGCGATAGTGCCCTGTCTCGCCAATGCGTTCCTTTTGGGCGAGTGGCTGTTGTCGTCAGACAAGGCGCCGCGACGACTCATAGCGTGCTATGGGGAGGAGCGGCAACGCAGTATGACGGCAACAGACGCCGCCCAAAAGGAACAGCATTGGTGGGACAGGGCACTTTTCTATCGGACTCCTAAGCTTGATCTTCGTCAACTGCGGCAGCAGGGGGTGCAGTGGTATCCTGTGCGCCCATTTGCCGCCGACGCCCAATGGCCTCGCGTAGCTTTGCCCGATTCAAGGTGATGTCATGACTACCCGCACCGAGGCTGTCAAAGCCTACCTGCTCGACCTGCAAGACCGCATTTGCAGCGCCCTGGAAACCTTCGAGACGGACACTCGCTTTATCGAAGACGCCTGGACCCGGCCTGCCGGCGGTGGTGGTCGCACCCGTGTGATCGAAAACGGCTCGGTGATCGAAAAAGGCGGCGTTAACTTTTCCCACGTGTTTGGCAGCGGCCTCCCACCGTCCGCCAGTGCGCATCGCCCGGAATTGGCCGGTCGCGGTTTTGAAGCCCTCGGCGTGTCGCTGGTGATCCACCCGCACAACCCGCATGTGCCGACTTCCCACGCCAATGTGCGCTTTTTCATCGCCGAAAAAGAAGGCGAGGAAGCCGTGTGGTGGTTCGGTGGCGGCTTCGACCTGACGCCCTACTACGGCAACGAAGAAGACTGCATCCACTGGCACCGCGTCGCCGAACAGGCGTGCGCGCCGTTTGGCCCGGACGTCTACTCGCGCTACAAGGCCTGGTGCGACACCTACTTCCACATCAAGCACCGCAACGAGCCACGGGGCATCGGCGGTTTGTTCTTCGATGACTTGAACGAGTGGGACTTCGACACCAGCTTCGCCTTCATGCGGGCCATCGGCGATGCCTACATCGACGCCTACTTGCCGATCGTCCAGCGCCGCCAAGCCATGGCCTATACCGAGCAGCAGCGCGAATTCCAGGAGTTCCGCCGTGGCCGCTACGTCGAGTTTAACCTGGTCTACGACCGTGGCACCCTGTTTGGCCTGCAATCGGGCGGACGCACCGAATCGATCCTGATGTCGCTGCCACCGCAAGTGCGCTGGAGTTATGACTGGAAAGCCGCACCGGACAGCGAAGAAGCGCGCCTCACCGACTACTTCCTGCAAGACCGCGATTGGCTGGGCGTGCTGCCCAAGGCGGCGGTCTGATGGATCGTTATGTCGTCTTCGGCAACCCTATCGGCCACAGCAAGTCGCCGCTGATTCACCGCCTGTTCGCCGAACAAACCGGCGAGCAGCTGGACTACAGCACCTTGCTCGCGCCGCTGGAGGATTTCACCGGCTGCGCCCGTGAGTTCTTTCAGCAAGGCCGTGGTGCCAACGTCACTGTGCCGTTCAAGGAAGAGGCTTACCGCCTGGCCACCACCCTGACCGAGCGTGCCCAGCGCGCCGGCGCAGTGAATACCTTGAGCAAGCTCGCCGATGGCAGCCTGCTGGGGGACAACACCGACGGTGCCGGCCTGGTGCGGGATTTGACGGTGAATGCCGGGTTCAGCCTGCAAGGTAAACGCATCCTGCTGCTGGGGGCCGGTGGTGCCGTACGCGGAGCACTGGAGCCGTTGCTGGCCGAGCAACCGGCGTCGCTGATCATCGCCAACCGCACCGTGGAAAAGGCCGAATTGCTTGCCGAGCTGTTCGACGACCTCGGCCCGGTGTCTGCCAGCGGTTTCGACTGGCTGCGTGAGCCGGTGGACCTGATCATCAACGCCACGTCCGCCAGCCTGTCAGGCGAGGTGCCGCCGATTGCCGGCAGCCTCGTTGAACCGGGTAAGACCTTTTGCTACGACATGATGTACGCCAAAGAGCCTACGGCCTTCTGCCGTTGGGCCAGCGAACAGGGGGCGGCGGTGGCGATGGATGGCCTGGGGATGCTGGTGGAGCAGGCGGCTGAAGCGTTCTTCCTGTGGCGCGGTGTGCGCCCGGATTCGGCACCGGTTTTAGCTGAGCTGCGCAGGCAACTGGCCTGACGCCAATCCAACTGTGGGAGCGGCGGTGCGACGATTTGACTTGCTCGCGAAAGCGGTGTGACAGTCGCCGTATGTATCGACTGATCCACCGCATTCGCGAGCAAGCCCGCTCCCACAGTTTCAAACGCATTCAGTCTTCGAAATGGATGGGGCACTTGTCGGCCCCTTCCAGTTTCTTCAACTCCTCCACCACCGGTGGCCGGGCCTTGCGCAATGCCAGGCTGCGCCCCAATCCGTTCAATCGGCGCGCCTCCTGGTGCAGCATCTCCACCCCGGAATAATCAATAAAGTTGATCTGCTGCGCCTCGATCACCACCCGCTGGCCGTGCAGGCTTTGCAGCCGCACTTGCAGGTAATGGCTGGCGCCAAAAAAGATCGACCCGCCCACCCGCAGCACATCGTCCTCACCGTCACGCCATTGCTGGACCCGCGGCTGGGACGTGCGCTTGAGGTAGAAAAACAGCGACGCCAGCACCCCGGCGTAAATCGCCGTCTGCAGCTCCAGTAACAGCGTGGCGATGCAGGTCAGGCTCATCACCACGAACTCCGCACGGCTGACCCGGAACAGCGCCCGAATCCCGCGATGGTCCACCAGGCCCCAGCAAATCAGCAGGATGCTCGCCGCCATGCTGGGGATCGGAATATGCGCGATCAACGCCGCGCCGAACAACGCAAACAGGGCCACCCACAGCGCGGAAAATACCCCCGCCAGTGGCGAGCAGGCGCCCGCTTCGTAGCTCAGGCCGGAGCGGGTGAAGGAACCTGCCGACAGGTACCCGGAGAAAAATCCGCCAACAATGTTGGATAAACCCTGGGCGCGTACTTCCTGATTCGCATCGAGCAATTGCTGGGAGCGGGCCGAGAGCGAGCGCGCAATCGACAGGCTGGTCACCAGCCCCAGCATGCCCACCGCCACCGCACTGGGCAGCAGGCGCAAGACCGTGTCCAGGTCCATCGGCAGCGGGCTGAACGGCGGCAGCTTGCCGACAAATGAACTGACCCGCGCCACCTGCCCGAACATCGCCGGCCACAGCCACGGGATAACGCTGCCCAACGCCAGCGCGATCAACAGCGTTGGCCAGCGCGGTACCCAGAGTTTGAGCAGCACACCCACCAGCAAGGTGCCGAGGCCAAGCGCCAGTGAAGGATGATTCCACTCCCCGGCATGGTTGATCAGCGCCAACAGGCTGTTGATCGCCGTGGCCTGGCTGGGCAGGTCCAGCCCCAGCAGGTTGGGTAGCTGGCCCAGGGCGATGACGATTGCCGCGCCAAGGGTGAAGCCGAGCACCACGGAATGTGAGACGAAATTCACCAGGGCGCCGAAGCGCAGCATGCCCAGAAGCCATTGGAAGACGCCGGCCAGGAATGTCAGCAGCAGGATGAGTGTGATGTAGTCCTGGGACCCGGGCACCGCCAGCGGGCTGACACTGGCGTAGAGCACGATGGAAATGGCCGCCGTGGGGCCGCAGATCAGGTGCCAGGAAGAGCCCCACAAGCAGGCGATCAATACCGGGATGATGGCGGCGTACAGGCCGTACTCCGGTGGGAGACCGGCGATCAGCGCGTAGGCAATGGATTGGGGTAATGCCAGGACTGCACCGCTCAGGCCGACGATCGCATCCCGCCCGACGCTGGCGCGGGTCTGGCGCGGGAGCCAGCTGAGGAAGGGGAAGAGGGTATGGCGGTTGGGCCGGGGCATTTAGGGCTCGGATTGATAGGTTTGAATCAGGGTATCAGGACAAACGCCGGACTGTGGGAGTCCGCTGACTGTGGGAGCCGGGCTTGCCCGCGATACAGGCGCCTCGGTCCTACAGGGACACCGCGGTGATGCTATCGCGGGCAAGCCCGGCTCCCACAGGGTGCGGCGTCAGCCGTTAGAGCTTGGCTTTTACGGCGGCCAGTGCATCCTGGCCATCAACGGTTTTCACCCCATCGAGCCACTTATCCAATACCGCCGGATTCGCCTTGATCCACGCCTTCGCCGCCTCCGCGTTACTGACCTTCTTGTTCACCACCTCAGCCATGATGGCGTTCTCCATCTCCTGGGTGAAACTCAGGTTGGTCAGCAATTTCCCCACATTCGGGCACGCCTGCGCATAGCCCTTGCGGGTCAACGTATACACGCTGCCGGTGTCACCAAAGTACTTTTCCCCACCCTTGAGGTAACGCATCTTCAGTTGCACGTTCATCGGGTGCGGCGTCCAGCCGAGGAAGGTCACGAACTTCTGCTTCTTCACCGCCCGGGACACTTCCGCCAGCATCGCCTGTTCGCTGGATTCGATCAGCTTCCACTGGCCCAGGTCAAAGTCGTTCTTCTTGATGATGTCCTGCAGCGAGATATTCGCCGGCGCCCCGGAACCGATGCCATAGATCTTCTTGTCGAACTTGTCGGCAAACGTGTTCAGGTCGGCAAAGTCATGCACCCCGGCGTCCCACACATAGTCCGGCACGGCGAGGGTGAACTCGGTGCCGTCGAGGTTTTTCGCCAGTTGCACCACATCGCCATTGGCCACGAACTTGTCGTAGAAACCCTGCTGCGCCGGCATCCAGTTACCCAGGAACACATCCACCTGGCCGTCCTTGAGCCCGCCAAACGTGATCGGTACCGCGAGGGTGTCGACCTTGGGCTTGTAACCCATGCCGCTCAACAGAAAACCGGTAATGGCATTGGTGGCGGCGATATCGCTCCAGCCCGGATCGGCCATCTTCACGGTGTCGCAGCTGGTGTCCGCGTAGGCACCGGCGCTGCTCAACGCCAGCAGTGCAACGCTCAACACGGTGGATAACTTTTGCATGGCCTTCCCCTCAGTTTTATTGGTTTTGGCAGGGTTGTGGAAAACGTGCCTTGCGCTCCAGATCGTCGAGGTCGATGTGGTTGCGCATGTATTGCTGACTGGCGTCTACCAGTGGCTGGTGGTCCCAGCTCTTCAGCTTGCCTTGGGTCAGCGCCTCAAACACCAGGCGGCGACGGCGTTGGCTGGCGAGCACCTGCTGGTGGATCGCCGGGATGTCCCATTTGGCCCGCGCCTCACTCAAAAACGCCTCGAACAGTGGCCGGTGTTCCGGTGACTGGCTGAGGTCTTCCCGCTCGTGCGGGTCGTTGTGCACATCGAACAATAGGCAAGGATCGTCCTCGCTGTAGATGAACTTGTAAGCGCCACGGCGGATCATCATCAGCGGGCTGATGGTGCCTTCGGCCATGTATTCGCCGAACACTTCGTCGTGGCCGCCCTGCCCTTGCAAGTGCGAGACCAGGGAGCGGCCATCCAGCGGCAGCTTGGGGTCGAGTTCGCCGCCGGCCAGTTCCACTAGGGTGGGCAGCAGGTCGGCGGTGGACACGGCGGCGGTCACCCGGCCCGCCGCAAACTGCCCCGGCGCGCTGATCAGCAGCGGCACCCGGGCCGCCATCTCAAACCAGTGCATTTTGTACCAGAGCCCGCGCTCGCCGAGCATGTCGCCGTGGTCGCCGGAGAAGATGATGATGGTGTCGTCGGCCAGGCCTGTGTCTTCCAGGGTTTGCAGCAGCTTGCCGACGTTGCTGTCGATGTAGCTGCACGCGCCGAAATAGGCGCGGCGCGCATCGCGGATCTTGTTCACCGGCAGTGGCTTGTCCCACAGGTCGTAGACCTTGAGCAGGCGCTGGGAGTGAGGGTCGAGATCGGCCTGTGGCGGGGTTGTGGGCAACGGGATCTCGTTGTCGTCGTACAGGTCCCAGAACGGCTTGGGAATGGTGTACGGGTCGTGTGGGTGCGTCATGGAGACGGTCAGGCAGAACGGCTGGTCGCCGTCCTCGCGGATATGGTCGAACAAGTACTGCTGGGCCTTGAACACCACCTCTTCGTCGAAATCCAGCTGGTTGGTGCGCACGCATGGGCCGGCTTGCAGCACCGACGCCATGTTGTGGTACCAGGTGGGGCGCACGTCCGGCTCATCCCAGTTCACGGCCCAGCCATAGTCGGCCGGGTAGATGTCACTGGTCAGGCGTTCTTCATAACCGTGGAGCTGGTCGGGGCCGCAAAAATGCATCTTGCCCGACAGCGCCGTGCGGTAGCCGAGGCGACGCAGGTAGTGGGCGTAGGTCGGCACGTCAGCGGGGAAATCGGCCGCGTTGTCGTAGGCGCCAATCTTGCTCGGCAACTGGCCACTGACCAGGGTGAAACGCGAGGGCGCACACAGCGGGCTGTTGCAGTAGGCGGCGTCGAACACCACACCTTCAGCGGCGAGGCGGCTCAAGTTCGGCAGCTTGATAGGCGAAGGACCGTAGAACGGAAGCATTGGCGCGGCCATTTGATCGGCCATGATGAAAAGAATGTTCTTGCGCTTCATGGTTTCGCGGCATTCCATAGTCAATGTTTATGCGAATGAGCATGCAGGCCATGGAAATCGTGGTAAAGCCCATGAGAAGCAATGTCTAGGATAAGCCCAGCTTATGTATGAATCCCTTGGTCACCTGTCCCTCGATCTGCTGCGCGCGTTTGAAGCCGCCGCGCGCCAACGCAGCTTTACGGCGGCGGCGATGGAACTGGGCACCACCCAGCCCGCCATCAGCCAGCAGATCAAGCGTCTGGAAGAACAGCTGAAGGTGCGCCTGTTTGATCGCATCTACCGTGGCATCGAGCTGACCGACGCCGGCGCATTACTGTTCGAGCAGGTGCAGGCCGGTTTGCAGAGCATCAACCAGGGCCTGAGCGCCATTGCCGAGCAGGACCCGCACGAAGTCCTGCAGGTAGCGACGGACTTTGCCTTCGCCGCTTACTGGCTGATGCCACGCCTGCACCGTTTCCATGAAGCCAACCCGCAGGTGGACGTAAGCCTGGTTACCAGCCAACGCAATCACGCCACATTGCGCAGCGATATCGACGTGGCTGTGTTGTTTGGCGATGGCCGCTTCAAACAGGGTGAGAGCTTGTGGCTGTTCAATGAAGAGGCATTTCCGGTGTGCAGCCCGCAGTTGCTCCAGGATCGCCCCTCGCCACTGCCGGTCCAGAGCTTGCTGGAGTTCCCTCTTCTGCACCTGCGCCAGGAAAACAACAACCAGTGGTTCGACTGGACCGGCGTGTTCCGCGAACTGGGCATCACCACCGCACCCACTCCGGGCCAACTGCGGTTCGACAACTACACCCTGTTGATCCAGGCGGCGATTGCCGGCCAGGGCGTGGCCATCGGCTGGCGGCACCTGGTGGATAACTTGCTGGAGCAAAAGTGGCTGTGCCGGCCGATCGGCGAGACGGTGATCTCCCGCTTCGGCTATTACGTCGTACTGCCCCAGCGGAAACGCCGCAGCCAGTTGATCGAGCGTTTCGTCGACTGGTTGGTGGCCGAGCAAGCCAGCAGCGCACAATCACTGACCGGTCTGGCCCTGCCGTCCATTGCGGTCTAGGATTTGCCGATCATTGAGCCCGGAGCCTGTCATGCAACGTATCAAGGGCTACCACGCCCACATCTACTTCGACGCCAGCACGATCGACCAGGCGCGCAAACTCTGCGAAGACGCCGCGCAGATGTTCCCGCTGCGCATGGGCCGGGTGCATGAGCGCCCGGTGGGGCCGCACCCGGACTGGAGCTGCCAGCTGGCGTTCGACCCGGAATACATCGGCGTCGTGCTGCCGTGGCTGGCGCTCAACCGCAATGGCCTGGTGGTGTTCCTGCACCCCACCACCGGCGATGACCTCAAGGACCACACCGATCACGCGATCTGGATGGGGGCGATGCGTACGTTGGACCTGTCGATATTCTGAGGCTGCTAATTCCCTATATGTGGGACTGATATTTATATATTGAGACTTTGCCAGTCTTGGGTTTATATTCGCCTCATCCGCTCAGAACACTCAGGTGAAGCGATGCAGGCGCAATTGATCGCGCTCGATTGGGGAACCAGTTCCCTTCGTGCTTATAAGCTCGGCCCGTCAGGCGTCGTGATCGAACGACGTGCGTTGGCGTCGGGGATCATGCACTTGCCCACTGAACCCCGGGACATTGCCGGTGTTCGCTGCCACAACGGGTTTGAACTGGCATTCGATGCGGCCTGCGGTGACTGGCTCGACGCCCAGCCCGGCCTGCCCGTCATCGCCTGCGGCATGGTCGGCAGCGCCCAGGGCTGGAGCGAAGCGGCTTACCGCGACACCCCGGCCGATGTCGCCACCCTCGGCCAGGCATTGCATGAGGTGCGCAGCCTGCGGGGCACAGCGGTGCACATCGTGCCCGGCGTGATTCAACGCGGCGCGTTGCCCAATGTGATGCGCGGCGAAGAAACCCAGGTGCTCGGCGTATTGCAAAGCCTGTCTGCCACGACCGGGCGCGATGTGTTGATCGGCCTGCCGGGCAGCCATTCCAAATGGGTGGAGGTGGTGGAAGGCTGCATCACCCACTTCGACACCTTCATGACCGGCGAGCTGTTCGCCGTGCTCAGCCAACACAGTATTTTGGGTCGCACCCAACGCCCTTCCGAACAGTTCCAGGCGGCCGCCTTTGATCGCGGCGTTCAGGTGGCGCTGTCAGTGGACGGCCAGACCGGCGTGTTATCCACCTTGTTCAGCGCCCGTACCTTGGGATTGACCGGCGAACTGGCGCCTGACGAGCAGCCCGATTATTTATCCGGCCTGCTGATCGGCCACGAACTGAAGGGCCTGCGCACCCGCGCCCATGCCCAGGCGCGCGACATTGTGTTGGTCGGCGCAACCCAACTCTGCACCCGCTACCAGCGTGCACTCCAACTCTGTGGCTTCCCCCACGTGACCCTGGCGCAGGAGGCTACCGAACGTGGCCTTTGGCAGCTGGCCATGGCGGCGGGGCTGCTGCCTGCAACCTGACGAGAGGCCCGACATGCTCAAGCAAGCACTGACACACAACGGTTTGATCGCGATCCTGCGCGGTCTGCGACCGGAGGAGGCGCTGGCGATCGGCGAGGTGCTGTACCAGGCCGGCTTCAGGGTGATCGAAGTACCGCTCAACTCACCGGACCCCTATTCCAGCATCCGCATCCTGCGGGACAGCCTGCCCGCCGATTGCCTGATCGGCGCCGGCACCGTGCTGACCCCGGAGCAGGTCCATCAAGTCAAAGCCGCCGGCGGCCAAGTGATCGTCATGCCCCACAGCGATGCCAAGGTGCTGCGGGCTGCCAAGGCGGCGGGCCTGTTCCTGTCGCCGGGTGTGGCCACGCCGACCGAAGCGTTTGCCGCGCTGGCCGAAGGCGCCGACGTACTGAAACTGTTCCCGGCCGAGCAAATGGGCCCGGCGGTGGTCAAGGCCTGGCTCGCGGTACTGCCCGCGGGCACGGTGCTGCTGCCGGTGGGCGGCATCACCCCGGACAACATGCAGGTATTTTTCGACGCGGGGGTCAAAGGCTTCGGCCTGGGCTCCGGGTTATTCAAGCCGGGCATGAGCGTCGACCAGGTCGCGAGCAACGCCCAGGCCTACGTCGCGGCCTGGAATGCCCTGGGCTGATCAGCGTTCTCCATCTACAAGAGAGATAAGAAGATGAAAATCACCAAACTGACCACCTTCATCGTCCCGCCGCGCTGGTGCTTCCTCAAGGTTGAAACCGACCAGGGCGTGACCGGTTGGGGTGAACCTGTGGTCGAGGGCCGCGCCCACACCGTGGCGGCGGCCGTCGAAGAATTGTCCGACTACTTGATCGGCAAAGACCCACGCAATATCGAAGACATCTGGACCGTGCTCTACCGCGGCGGTTTCTACCGTGGCGGCGCGATCCACATGAGCGCCCTCGCCGGGATCGATCAGGCGCTGTGGGATATCAAGGGCAAGGCCCTCGGCGTATCGGTCAGCGACCTGCTGGGCGGCCAGGTACGGGACAAGATCCGCGTGTATTCATGGATCGGTGGCGACCGCCCGGCCGACACGGCCCGCGCCGCCAAGGAAGCCGTGGCCCGTGGTTTTACCGCCGTCAAAATGAACGGCACCGAAGAACTGCAGTTTCTCGACAGCTTCGAAAAAGTCGACCAGGCCCTGGCCAACGTCGCCGCCGTGCGTGATGCGGTCGGCCCTAACGTGGGCATCGGCGTCGACTTCCATGGCCGGGTGCACAAGCCCATGGCCAAGGTGCTGATGAAGGAACTCGACCCCTACAAACTGATGTTTATCGAAGAGCCGGTACTCAGCGAAAACTACGAAGCGCTGAAAGAGCTGGCGCCGCTCACCAGCACCCCGATTGCCCTCGGTGAGCGGCTGTTCTCGCGCTGGGACTTCAAGCGCGTGCTCAGTGAAGGCTACGTCGACATCATCCAGCCGGATGCTTCCCACGCCGGCGGCATCACCGAAACCCGCAAGATCGCCAACATGGCCGAAGCCTACGACGTGGCCCTCGCCCTGCACTGCCCGCTCGGCCCGATTGCCCTGGCGGCGTGCCTGCAGCTGGACGCGGTTTGCTACAACGCGTTCATCCAGGAACAGAGCCTGGGCATTCACTACAACGAGAGCAACGACCTGCTGGATTACGTGCGCGATCCGGGCGTTTTCGACTATGACCAGGGCTTCGTGAAGATCCCTAACGGGCCAGGCTTGGGCATTGAGATCAACGAGGAATACGTGATCGAGCGCGCGGCCATCGGCCACCGCTGGCGCAACCCGATCTGGCGCCATGCCGATGGGAGTTTTGCGGAGTGGTGATTTCCTCCTGAAGAAACACCGTCAGTGTGGGAGCTGGCTTGCCTGCGATAGCGGTGAGTCAGCTTGCATCTGCGGCACTGACACGCCGCTATCGCAGGCAAGCCAGCTCCTACAGGGATCGCGTTTCTTCAGTAAGACCTGTCCTCAATAACCATAAGAAGAGGCAACCCCCATGCAATCCGAGTCCTTCACCGGGCAGGCTTCTTTAGTCACGCCCAGCCGAAAGCGTTTCTTCATCATGGTGCTGCTGTTCATCACGGTGGTGATCAACTACCTCGACCGCAGCAACCTGTCGATTGCCGCCCCGGCCCTGACCAGCGAGTTGGGGATCGACCCGGTGCATGTGGGGCTGATCTTCTCCGCGTTCGGCTGGACCTACGCCGCCATGCAAATCCCCGGCGGCTGGCTGGTGGACCGGGTGCCGCCGCGCATTCTCTACAGCGTCGCCCTGCTGTTGTGGTCGATCGCCACGGTGATGCTCGGCTTCGCCGCCAGCTTTATCGCGCTGTTCGTATTGCGCATGGCGGTGGGCGCCCTGGAGGCCCCGGCTTACCCGATCAACAGCCGCGTGGTCACCACCTGGTTTCCCGAGCGTGAGCGGGCTACCGCGGTGGGCGTTTACACCTCCGGGCAGTTTGTAGGGCTGGCGTTTCTCACGCCGGTGTTGGCCTGGCTGCAACACGTGTTCGGCTGGCACATGGTGTTTGTCGCCACCGGCGGCGTGGGCATTCTGTGGGCATTGATCTGGTATGCGGTGTATCGCGAGCCTCGGGATTTCAAGGGCGCCAATGCGGCAGAAATCGAGCTGATCCGCGAAGGTGGCGGGTTGGTGGATATGCAGGCGCAGGCGGCCAAGGCGCCGTTCAGTTGGGGCGACCTCGCGATAGTGCTGAGCAAGCGCAAGCTGTGGGGGATTTACCTGGGGCAGTTTTGCCTGAACTCCACACTGTGGTTTTTCCTGACGTGGTTTCCGACCTACCTGGTGAAATATCGCGGCATGGACTTCATCAAGTCCGGCCTGCTGGCGTCGTTGCCGTTTCTCGCGGCGTTTGTCGGCGTGCTGTGTGCGGGGCTGTTTTCCGACTGGCTGATTCGCCGGGGAACGTCCGTGGGCTTTGCGCGCAAGTTGCCGATCATTGGCGGGTTGCTGATTTCCACAGCGATCATTGGCGCCAACTTCGTTGACTCCACGGCGTGGGTCATTGCGTTTCTGGCGGTGGCGTTTTTCGGCAATGGCCTGGCGTCGATCACCTGGTCGCTGGTATCGACCCTGGCGCCCGCAAGGCTGCTGGGGCTGACGGGTGGGGTGTTCAATTTCATCGGCAATCTGTCGGCGATTACCACGCCGATCGTGATTGGCTTTCTGGCCACCGGGGATTCATTTGCGCCGGCGATTACGTATATCGCGGTGCTGGCGTTGCTGGGGGCGTTGTCCTACATCTTGTTGGTGGGCAAGGTCGAACGCATAGAACTGTAGGAGCGAGCTTGCTCGCGAAAAACCTGAGAGCGCCGCGGGGTGTCAGATACCCCGCGGTACCGTTAACGTTTCTCGCGAGCAAGCTCGCTCCTACAGAAGAGAGCTACTAGTACAGCGCGCCATCCAGAATCTGATAGACGATGCTGGTACCCACCGCGATCAGCACGATATCCCCGCCCGAGCGGCGCCATTCGTAGCCCGGGTATTGCGGCAGATGGCCGAGCGCCCGTGGGTCCAGGCGCTCGCCGTAGTAGTTCGGCGGCAGGCGTTGGCCGCGCACCAGGTGGATGCCGGGAGGCGGCGGTGCGCCGCGGCGGAAGTCGCCATGGTTGTCACGGATCACTTGCCGTACCGGGCCGAAGTCCTGGGGAGGCCCGCCACGGTGGTTATCCTGCGGCCCGCGATGATCATCGCCACGGTGATCGTTTTGTTGGCCCTGGGGGCCACCACGGTCTGGCCCGCCACCTTGGTCATACGGTGCGGCTTGCACCAGGGCGCTGGCGCCAAGCAACAGCACACCCAGACCGGCTATCACACGCTTTGGCATTTTCATCAGGGGTTTCCTCAACTGCACAAACAACAAAAAGGGATTTCGAACCACGTTCGAAATCCCTTGGTCTTGTTAGCTTAGGTGCTGATTTGCCAGCATGATTCCTCTGTATCAGGAACTTTACCTACCGCTTACGAGCAGCTTACTTACGGGCGTTGCGCACACCTTCCGACAGCGCCGAACACAGGGTCAATACACCGTCGATGGCCTGCTGATCGTTGCTGGCGTTGGCGATGTGATCGATCAGTGCCGAACCCACCACCACACCGTCTGCCAGGCGGGCGATGGCAGCCGCCTGCTCCGGGGTGCGGATGCCAAAACCGATGCTGATGGGCAGGTCGGTATGGCGACGTAGGCGCGTCACGGCTTCTTCGACGTGTTCCAGGGTCGCGGCACCGGCACCGGTCACACCGGCCACCGACACGTAGTACACAAACCCGGAACTGCCATTGAGCACGGTCGGCAGGCGTACGTCATCGGTGGTCGGCGTGGTCAGGCGGATAAAGTCGATACCGGCAGCCTGGGCCGGGTCGCACAGCTCGCCATTATGCTCGGGCGGCATGTCGACCACGATCAGGCCGTCTACACCGGCTTCTTTCGCGTCGCTGATAAAACGTGGCACGCCGTACATGTGGATCGGGTTGAAGTAGCCCATCAACACCAGCGGCGTGTCGCTGTTGTCCTTGCGGAACTCACGCACCATCTGCAGGGTTTTGGTGAGGTTCTGCTTGGCGGTCAGTGCGCGGATGTTGGCCAGTTGAATGGCCGGGCCGTCGGCCATCGGGTCGGTGAAGGGCATGCCCAGCTCGATCACATCGGCGCCCGCCGCCGGCAAGCCCTTGAGGATCGCCAACGAGGTGTCATACCCCGGGTCGCCGGCGGTGACGAAGGTCACCAGGGCGGCGCGGTTTTGTTCTTTCAGTTGCGCAAAACGTGTTTGCAGGCGGCTCATTTAGTGTTTCTCCTGCTGGGACTGTTCCATGTGGTGCATCACGGTTTGCATGTCTTTGTCGCCACGGCCCGACAGGTTCACCACCATCAGGTGATCTTTCGGCAAGGTCGGTGCGCGCTTGAACACCTCGGCCAGGGCGTGGGCGCTTTCCAGTGCAGGAATAATCCCTTCCAGGCGGCAGCATTTGTGAAAGGCGTCGAGGGCTTCGTCGTCGGTCACGGAGGTGTATTGCACGCGGCCAATGTCATGCAACCAGGCGTGTTCAGGGCCGATGCCCGGGTAGTCGAGGCCGGCGGAAATCGAGTGGGCGTCGATGATCTGGCCATCGTCGTCCTGCAACAGGAAGGTACGGTTGCCGTGCAGCACGCCCGGTACGCCGCCGTTGAGGCTGGCCGCGTGCTTGCCGGTTTCGATGCCATAGCCGGCCGCTTCAACGCCGATGATGTCGACGCTGGTGTCATCCAGGAACGGGTGAAACAGGCCCATGGCGTTGGAACCGCCACCGATGCAGGCCACCAGGCTGTCGGGCAGACGGCCTTCCTGGGCTTGCAGTTGGGTACGGGTTTCCTTGCCGATCACGGCCTGGAAGTCACGCACCATTGCCGGGTACGGGTGCGGGCCGGCCACGGTGCCGATCAGGTAGAAGGTGCTGTCGACGTTGGTCACCCAGTCACGCAGGGCTTCGTTCATCGCGTCTTTCAGGGTGCCGGTGCCGGCCACCACCGGGATCACTTCGGCGCCCAGCAGCTTCATGCGGAACACGTTGGCCTGCTGGCGCTCGATGTCGGTGGTGCCCATGTAGATCACACAGTCCAGGCCAAAACGCGCCGCGACGGTGGCCGTGGCCACACCGTGCATGCCGGCGCCGGTCTCGGCGATGATGCGTTTTTTGCCCATGCGCCGCGCCAGCAGGATCTGGCCGATGCAGTTGTTGATCTTGTGGGCGCCGGTGTGGTTCAGCTCTTCGCGCTTGAGGTAGATCTTGGCGCCGCCACAGAACTCGGTCAGGCGCTCGGCGAAATACAGCGGGCTTGGACGTCCGACGTAGTCGCGCTGGAAGTAGGCGAGTTCTTCGTTAAAGGCCGGATCGATCTTGGCCGCTTCGTATTCGCGGGCCAGGTCAAGGATCAACGGCATCAGGGTTTCCGCCACGTAGCGGCCGCCGAACGAACCAAACAGGCCATTGGCATCTGGGCCGTTGCGTAAATCGGTCTGGGTCTGAGTCATGGGACGCTCCAGGTAGAAAATGTGTAAGAGGCAATGACGGTCACTCTACCCCTGACGCCGCAACGTGAAAACCGATAAGATCGCCATAACCTGTCAGGAAAACTCACAGATGAGCCGAGACCTTCCACCGCTGAATGCCCTGCGCGCCTTCGAGGCGACCGCTCGCCTGAACAGTGTCAGCCAGGCGGCCGAGCAACTGCACGTCACCCATGGTGCGGTCAGCCGACAGCTCAAGGTGTTGGAAGAGCACCTGGGTGTCAGCCTGTTCGTCAAGGATGGGCGCGGCCTCAAACTCACAGATGCCGGCATCCGCCTGAGGGATGCGAGTTTTGAAGCCTTTGAGCGTTTACGGGACACTTGCGCCGAACTCACACAAAGCAGCGCCGACGCGCCGTTTGTACTCGGCTGCTCCGGCAGCCTGCTGGCGCGCTGGTTTATTCCGCGTTTGGGTCGCCTGAACGCCGAGTTGCCGGACTTGCGCCTGCACCTGTCGGCCGGTGAAGGCGACCTTGACCCGCGCCGCCCCGGGCTGGACGCGCTGCTGGTGTTCGCCGAGCCGCCGTGGCCGGCGGACATGCAGGTGTACGAATTGGCCAGCGAGCGCATTGGCCCGGTCATGAGCCCACGTTTCGCCCATTACGAGCGGTTGCGCCAGGCGCCAGCCGAGGCGCTGCGCAATGAGGCCCTGTTGCACACCACGTCACGCCCGCAAGCCTGGCCCAGCTGGGCGCAGCACCACGGGATCGACGCTGGCGCGTTGAAATACGGTCAGGGTTTTGAGCATTTGTATTATTTGCTGGAAGCCGCGGTGGCGGGGCTGGGGGTGGCGATTGCGCCTGAACCGCTGGTGGCCGAAGACCTGCGAGCGGGGCGCCTGGTTGCACCGTGGGGCTTCAGTGAAACCCCGGCGCAACTGGCGTTGTGGCTACCCAAGCGCGCCGCGGATGGGCGCGCCCGGCAACTGGCGCAGTGGCTCAAGGCTGAGCTTGCGCGCCAGGACGTTTAGTCACGGCGTTTGCACAGCAAGTAAGCCGCCAGCAAACCCAGCGCGCCAACGGCGACGCCGGCGGTGGTCCATGGGTGCTCTTGCGCGTAGTCCCGTGTCGCAACACTGGTTTCGCGGAGTTTGACTTTGCTTTCTTCATAGGCATCGCTGATCAGGTGGCGGGAGTGCTTGAGGGCATTCTCGGCATTGCTTTTCAGGGCCTTCAGGGTTTTGCGCGACTCGTCGGATGCGTCGTCCTTGAGGCTTTCCAGAGATTTGAGCAGGCTCGAAATCTCGGCTTCCATGCTTTCCAATGACGCTTTGCGTAAAGAGGTGTTGGCCATGTGGGCTCTCCTGGAGTGATTGAGTGGCGTGTGTTGTTTCCGACTGCGGCGGTTTCAGAAAGTGCAGTAAATCTGAACTTTCGCGTGGGAATGGTCGCCAGAAGCAGTACGAGAATTCACTGCTAGTCTTGATTAACCACCCAGGAGAAAAACCTTATGAGTGATCATCACACCTACAAGAAAGTCGAACTGGTGGGCTCTTCCACGACCAGCATCGAGGAGGCCATCAACAATGCCCTGGCGGAAGCCAGCAAGAGCATCAAGCACCTGGAGTGGTTTGAAGTGACCGAAACCCGTGGTCACATCAAGGACGGCAAGGCCGCGCATTTCCAGGTCACCCTCAAGGTGGGGTTCCGTATTGCCAGTAGTTGATACCGTTGGTTGAACTTGCGGGCTGGCCGATTGCCATAAGCTGCGCTACAACCTTAGGGTGCCGAGGCGATAGGCGTCGGCGCGCTCTTTTCGATCAACGCAAGGAAAGTGACGGATGAAGAAGCTTCTGTTGGCGGTAGGTTTGTTGAGCATTGCAGGCACAGCCCTGGCGGCGGGCAAGCCTTGTGACGAGCTGAAAAGCGAGATTGCGGCGAAAATCGACGCTAAAGGCGCTTCGGGCTACTCCCTGGAAATCGTGGACAAAGGTGCTGCACCTAGCGACCACACGGTTGTCGGCAGCTGTGAAGCCGGTACCAAGGAAATCGCCTACAAGCGCGGGTGATCCCGTGTTGCAGACGTAAAAAACCGACGCAAGTGCGTCGGTTTTTTTATGCCTGCGGTTTAGCCCTTCATGACCTGCGCCAGCAGCTCGTAGGAATGAATCCGGTCGGCGTGCTCGTACAGGTCACAGGTAAAGATCAGCTCATCCGCGCCGGTCTGCTCCACCAACACCTCCAGCTTGGCGCGAATCTTCTGCGGGCTGCCCACCATGGCCAGGCCGAGGAAACTGCCCACGGCGTCTTTCTCATGGGGCAGCCACAGGCCGTCCATGGTCTTGACCGGCGGGCGCTGTACCAGGCTTTGCCCACGCATCAGCGCGAGGATTCGCTGGTACACCGAGGTGGCCAGGTAATCGGCTTGCTCATCGGTGTCGGCAGCCACCAGCGGGATGCCGAGCATCACGTAGGGCTTGTCCAGCACGGCCGAAGGCTTGAAGTGATTGCGGTAGACGCGAATCGCCTCGTGCATCAGGCGCGGTGCGAAATGTGAGGCAAAGGCGTAAGGCAAGCCGCGCTCGCCTGCAAGCTGCGCACTGAAGAGGCTCGAACCCAGCAGCCACACAGGCACGTTGGTGCCGGTGCCGGGTACGGCGATCACACGCTGGTCCGGCGTGCGCGGGCCGAGGTAGGCCATCAGTTCGGCCACGTCTTCCGGGAAGTCGTCGGCGCTGCCGGAGCGTTCACGGCGCAGGGCGCGGGCGGTCATCTGGTCGGAGCCCGGCGCGCGGCCCAGGCCGAGGTCGATGCGGCCGGGGTACAGGCTTTCCAGGGTGCCGAACTGTTCGGCGATCACCAGGGGCGCGTGATTGGGCAGCATCACGCCGCCGGAACCGACGCGGATCGTCGAGGTGCCGCCGGCCAGATAGCCCAGCAATACCGAGGTCGCCGAGCTGGCGATGCCGTCCATATTGTGGTGTTCGGCCACCCAGAAGCGGTTGTAGCCGAATTTTTCAACGTGTTGGGCCAGGTCCAGGGAGTTGCGCAGTGACTGCGCCGGACTGCCGTTGGCCCGTACGGGCACCAGGTCGAGGGTTGAGAATTTTACGTCGGACAGCGGTTTCATAAGCCTGCTTCTCCAAGGGGGCCGCAGGTTTTATGTCGAGCCAAAACCTGCCGCTTCATGTGCATGTCTATGCAATGAGGGCATATACCCGAGATTCAATAGCTGAGGTGAATTTGCCTGGCGGAAAAACGGTTTAGTCCGACAAGGTGAACTTTGCCAGAGCTTCTATCCTCAGAACCCTTACTGACGGAAAACCACAGGCACGAGGAGATTGATATGAGTATCAAGAAGAAAGCGTCCGCCCATTGGGAAGGTGATCTGAAAACCGGCCTCGGTTCCATTTCAACGGAAACCGGCGTGCTGCGTGAAGCACCCTACGGCTTCAAGGCCCGTTTTGAAGGCGGCAAGGGCACCAACCCGGAAGAACTGATCGGTGCGGCCCATGCCGGTTGTTTCTCCATGGCCTTCTCCATGATTCTCGGCGACGCCGGGCTCAAGGCCGACAGCATCGACACCCAGGCCGAAGTGACCCTGGACCAAGTGGACGGTGGCTTTGCGATCACCGCCGTGCACTTGATCCTCAAGGCCAAAATCCCAGGCGCGAGCCAGGCGCAGTTCGATGAACTGAGCAAAAAGGCCAAGGAAGGATGCCCGGTGTCCAAGGTGTTGAATGCAACCATCACCCTGGATGGCACCCTCGTTAATTGATCGACCCTTGTAGGAGCGAGCTTGCTCGCGAAGCGCTCAAAGGCGCCGCGCCCTTCCAGGCGGCACGCGTTATCGTTGACGTTTTTCGCGAGCAAGCTCGCTCCTACACGTTCAGGTATGGTCGAATAGCCGATTGCAGACTTAGCGCACACTCGTGCGCGTGCATTCAGGGAGCTTCACACATGAAACGTATTGCCTTGGCGGTTATCTGCGGTGCGCTGGCCACATCAGCCCTGGCCGCGCCGAAAGACTGTGAAGAGCTGAGGAAAGAGATCGAGGTCAACATCCAGGCCAAAGCCATTCCGTCCTACACCCTGGAAATCATTACCGCAGAAGAAGCCAAAAATCATGACAGCGCCATGATCGTCGGCTCTTGTGAGAACGGCACCAAGCGCATCCTCTACCAGAAGAACAACGACTGATCAGATGCAGTTGACGCTACGTTCTTCCGCCAGCAACTGACCCGCTTTGTTGTACAGCCGGATATTCGGGTTGTAGCCCAGTGAGCGCCCTTCCAGGCGATAGCGCTGGCCTGCCTCGAAACGGTCGTATTGCAGGGTCATGAAGCAGGTTCGGTCGGTGGTTTGGCCCATCCCGCCGAAGCTGCCGCCGGTAGGCACCTCGAAATCAAAACGCACCATCAGTTCATGGCTGCCAGGCGGCACCTGGAAGAAGCGCCCGTCGTTCAGGTTCTTTCCGTCCAGGCGTTGGGCCATCACCAGCTTGGCGCCGGGTGTGGGGGTGGCGAAGTAGACCCAGGCTTGCTGCGGGTCAACCGCAGGCAGTGGCGTCGATGCGCAGGCACTGAGAAAGATCGCTGCGACAGGAAGCAGTAGCTGACGCATGTTAAGCACTCAACTGTAGGAATGGTTTTTTGAGCGGCTGCGCTCGGCAGCAGACTCCCTATGAGTATAAACACGCTACGCCGTGGAAAAATTCCCCACCGGCGAGATAGTCTGGCGGGATAGTTACCGGCGAGAGGTTTTAATGGTCAGGCGATTGCTTCCCGGGTTGATGCTGCTGATGCTCAGCGGCTGTTCCAGCGTCAGTTATTACAGCCAACTGGCAGACGGCCAATTGCAATTGCTGCGGGCCCGCGAGCCGGTGTCCAAGGTCATCGCCGACCCGTCCCGCCCACAGGTGCTGCGCGAACACTTGGCGAAGTCGCAGAAAGCCCGCACCTTCGCGAGTGAACACCTGCACCTGCCCGATAACCAGAGTTACCGTCTGTATGCCGATATCGGCCGCCCTTACGTGGTGTGGAACGTCTTTGCCACGCCTGAATTTTCCCTGTCGCCGCAAACCCACTGCTTCCCGATTGCCGGCTGCGTGGCCTATCGCGGTTATTACAATCAAGGCGCCGCGCGGGGCCAGGCGGCGTTGTTGAAGCAGCAAGGCATGGACGTGTCGATAGGTGGCGTCGAGGCCTATTCCACCCTGGGCTGGTTCAATGACCCGATCATGAACTCGATGATGAACTGGGGCGACGAGCGCCTGGCCACGCTGATTTTCCATGAGCTGGCGCACCAGCGGTTTTATGTGAAGGACGACACCGAGTTCAATGAGTCGTACGCCACCTTCGTCGAGCAGGAAGGCACCCGGCAATGGCGTGCAGCCCAGGGTTTGCCGCCTGCCAGCGAGTCAGCATTGAAACAGCGCGACCAGTTCACCCGGCTGGTGCTCGACACCCGCAAGCGCCTGGAGCAGCTGTATGCGCAGCCGCTGGCGGCCGATGCCATGCGCCAGGCCAAGGCGGCCGAATTCGAACGCCTGCGCACGGACTACCGGCAAATGCGCGATAGCCAGTGGGGTGGCGACAAGCGCTACGACGCCTGGATGAACGTGCCGATGAACAACGCAAGGTTGTTGCCGTTTGGCCTGTATGACCAATGGGTGCCGGCGTTTGCCGCGTTGTTCCGGCAGGAAGGCGGGGATTGGGTGAAGTTTTTTGTCGCGGTGGAGAAGCTGGGTGGGTTGCCGGTGGATCAGCGCAAGGCGGCCTTGAGCCAGTTGGAGGGAGCAGCGCCATTGGTTGGCCGGTAGGGCCTCACCGCGGGCAAGCCCGGCTCCCACAGGGGAACGCGATCAACTGTGGGAACAGGGCTTATCTTATGGCCGCTGCAAAAACGCCTGATGCATCTCAGCCAGCGTTTCAAAATGCCAGGTCGGCCCTTCTGCATTCAACTCTTCAAAGCTGCCAAACCCATAACCCACCGCCGCCGCATCCAGCCCATTGCTGCGGGCGCCGATCAGGTCGTGCTTGCGGTCGCCAATCATCAAGGTGCTGGCCGGGTCCAGGCCTTCCTCGGCCATCAGGTGGGCGATCAGCTCGACCTTGTTGGTGCGGGTGCCGTCCAGCTCGCTGCCGTAGATCACCTTGAAGTGCCGGGCAAAATCAAAATGCCGGGCGATCTCGCGGGCAAACACCCAAGGTTTGGAGGTGGCCACGTATAGCTGGCGGCCCTGGCCGTTCAGTTCTTCAAGCAGCGGCATCACGCCATCGAACACGCGGTTTTCGTACAGGCCGGTGACCTTGAAGCGCTCGCGGTAGAAATTCACCGCCTCCCACGCCTTAGCCTCGTCGAAGCCATAAAACTGCATGAAGGCCTGGAGCAGCGGCGGGCCGATGAAATGCTCGAGCTTGGTCAGGTCCGGTTCATCAATGCCCAGTTTGGCGAGGGCGTACTGGATCGAGCGGGTAATGCCTTCGCGCGGGTCGGTGAGGGTGCCATCGAGGTCGAACAAAACGGTTTGGTAATGCATGGGGGTCCTTGTCATTGGTCGAAGCCTTCGGCCAGGTGCAGGTCTTTGAGCTTCACGTAGTTCGCGGCGCTGTAGGTGAAAAACGCCCGTTCCTTGTCCGTCAGCGGGCGGATCTGTTTAACCGGGCTGCCCACATACAAAAAGCCGCTTTCGAGTTTCTTGCCCGGCGGCACCAGGCTGCCGGCGCCGATGATCACGTCGTCTTCCACCACGGCGCCGTCCATCACAATGCTGCCCATGCCGATCAGGATCCGGCTGCCCACCGTGCAGCCATGCAACATGACCTTGTGGGCGATGGTCACGTCGTCACCGATCAGCAGCGGGAAGCCATCAGGATTGAAGGGGCCTGCGTGGGTAATGTGCAGCACGCAGCCGTCCTGCACGCTGGTGCGCGCACCGATGCGGATGCGGTGCATGTCGCCGCGGATCACTGTCAGCGGCCATACCGAGCTGTCGGCGCCGATTTCGACGTCGCCGATCACCACCGCCGATGCATCGACGAAAGCCCCGGTGGCCAAGGCCGGCGTGTGATTCTGGTAGGTGCGAAGGGTCACGATAGGCTCTCTCTCTTCTGCTGATAGCTGCGGTGGACGTTGATTGTAATTAAGATGGCCCCATCTTTGTTCTTACATGTTTCTTCAGCCAAGGTGCCCACCGTGAGCGCGAACAACCCTCTTTTGCAGTCCTACGACCTGCCGCCGTTCTCGGCGATTCGTGCCGAGCACGTGCAACCGGCCATCGAACAGATCCTCGCCGACAACCGTGTCGCCATCGAAGGCATCCTGCAAAGCCAGGGCAAACATCCGACCTGGGCCGGCCTGATCCTGGCCATGGACGAACTCAATGACCGCCTGGGCGCCGCCTGGAGCCCGGTCAGCCACCTGAACGCCGTGTGCAACAGCGCCGAACTGCGCGAGGCCTACGAGGCTTGCTTGCCGGCACTGAGCGCCTATTCCACCGAGATGGGCCAGAACCGCGAACTGTTCCAGGCCTTCGAAGCCCTGGCCAACAGCCCGGAAGCCGCCGGTTTCGACGTGGCGCAAAAAACCATTCTGGAACACTCCCTGCGGGACTTCCGCCTGTCGGGTATCGATTTGCCGCCGGAGCAGCAAAAACGTTACGCCGAAGTGCAGAGCAAGCTTTCCGAGCTGGGCAGCAAGTTCTCCAACCAGTTGCTCGACGCCACCCAGGCCTGGACCAAGCACGTCACTGACGAAGCGACCCTCGCCGGCCTGACCGATTCGGCCAAGGCGCAAATGGCCGCCGCTGCCCAGGCCAAAGGCCTCGACGGCTGGCTGATCACCCTGGAATTCCCAAGCTACTACGCGGTGATGACTTACGCCCACGACCGCGCCCTGCGTGAAGAAATCTACGCGGCCTACTGCACCCGTGCGTCGGACCAAGGCCCGAATGCCGGTCAGAACGATAACGGCCCGGTCATGGAACAGATCCTCGACCTGCGTCAGGAACTGGCGCAATTGCTGGGCTTCGCCTCGTTCTCCGAACTGAGCCTGGCCACCAAAATGGCCGAGTCCAGCGACCAGGTGTTGAGCTTCCTGCGGGACTTGGCCAAGCGCAGCAAGCCGTTTGCCACCCAGGACCTGCAGCAGCTCAAGGCTTACGCCGCCGAACAAGGCTGCCCCGACCTGCAAAGCTGGGACAGCGGCTTCTACGGCGAAAAGCTGCGTGAACAGCGCTACAGCGTGGCCCAGGAAGCCCTGCGCGCCTACTTCCCGATCGACAAGGTGCTCAGCGGCCTGTTCGCCATTGTGCAGCGCCTGTACGGCATCGAGATCGCCGAACAGAAAGGCTTCGACACCTGGCACCCGGACGTTCGCCTGTTCGAAATCAAGGAAAACGACCAGCACGTCGGCCGCTTCTTTTTCGACCTGTACGCCCGGGCCAACAAGCGTGGTGGTGCCTGGATGGACGGCGCCCGTGACCGTCGCCGCACGATTGACGGCGTGCTGCAAAGCCCGGTGGCCAACCTGGTGTGCAACTTCACCCCGGCCGACAGCGGCAAGCCTGCCCTGCTGACCCACGATGAAGTGACCACGTTGTTCCACGAATTTGGCCACGGCCTGCACCACCTGTTGACCCGCGTTGAGCACGCTGGCGTCTCCGGCATCAACGGCGTGGCCTGGGATGCGGTGGAGTTGCCGAGCCAGTTCATGGAGAACTGGTGCTGGGAGCCGGAAGGCCTGGCGCTGATTTCCGGTCACTACGAAACCGGTGAGCCGCTGCCTCAGGACCTGCTGGAAAAAATGCTCGCGGCGAAGAACTTCCAGTCCGGCCTGATGATGGTTCGCCAGCTGGAATTCTCGCTGTTCGACTTTGAGCTGCACGCCACCCATGGCGATGGCCGCAGCGTGTTGCAGGTGCTTGAAGGCGTGCGGGATGAGGTGTCGGTGATGCGTCCGCCAGCCTACAACCGTTTCCCCAACAGCTTCGCGCACATCTTCGCCGGCGGTTACGCGGCGGGCTATTACAGTTACAAGTGGGCGGAAGTGTTGTCGGCCGACGCCTTCTCCAAGTTTGAAGAAGACGGCGTGCTCAACGCCGAGACTGGCCGGGCTTTCCGCGAGGCGATTCTGGCCCGGGGCGGTTCCCAGGCGCCGATGGTGCTGTTCGTCGACTTCCGCGGACGGGCGCCGTCGATTGACGCACTCTTGCGTCACAGCGGCCTGAGTGAGGACGCGGCAGCATGAGTGAAGCACCTGTGAAAACCAAAAAGCGCTTTATCGCCGGGGCGGTCTGCCCGGCGTGCAGCGAGCCGGACAAGTTGATGATGTGGAGCGAGGACGATGTGCCGCACCGCGAATGCGTGGCTTGCGGTTATTCCGACACGTTGAATGAGCAAGGTCTGTCAGTGCCCAAGGAATTGGGCACTCGGGTGAACACCTCTGCGCTGAAAGCACCGGACCCCAAGGTGCAGGCGGTGCAGTTTTTCCCTAATCCGAAGTTGAAAAAAGACTGACCACCGTGCGCTCCCTGGGCTGATGGCTCAGGGGGCGATCACCAGCGCGGCTTTTTCCTGGGCCGAGTCGGTGGTGTTGTCCGCGGTATTCAGCCAGCTTTTCATCGAGCACAGCGCAAAGGCGCTGGTGCTGCATTCACCGTTGGCCAGTGCGGTGCGTAACTTGTCGACATCGGCCTTCATCATGTAGCGAACGCCGTCTTTAAAACCGTTGCTTGCGCCAAAACCGCCCAAGGTCATTTCGTTCAGCGCGTCTTCCTTGCTCCACCCCTGAACCACCACCCGATACATCGCCGCCATCAGGCCTGTACGGTCCGAGCCGTGTTTACAGTGCATCAGCACCGGGCCGTTGGCTTCGGCGCCCTGAATCGCACGCAACGCTGCCAGCACGTCGGCGTCGTCGACATGGTTGGTGCGATAAGACAATTGCACCTGATTGATTGCCGGTGATTTCAGCCAGCTGGCATCGGACTCGGGCAGGAAATTGATCACTGTACCGATCTTGAGTTTTTCCAGTACCGCCACAGCGCCGCTATCCGGCAGCGCGCTGCGATAAAGCGTGGGCGTCATCTGGTACAGGTTGTACTGGTTGCCCACCGGCTGGGCCCATTCCGCTGAACGAATCGGGGTGAGTTCTTCGGCCTGGAGGTGCACGGTGGTAAACAGCGCCATGAACGCCAGGCTCAGAGCAGGCAGCAATTGATTCTTGAACATGGGCGATGTAACCGAATAGGGAAAGGGCTGATGGGGGCCAGATTCGCCTATGGGGGGTCAACGCCGCGTGAGGTGTTCGTCAAAGAATCGTGAAGTCCTGCTGTTTTTTAAGGCTGAATCGATTCTCCCAGATCCTTAGCCTGCTATCCTTTGTAACTATTGATTGCCGCTGTGTTCTATCCCTTTGGGTCCTTTGGATCCTATTTACTGCCAAAACTATTAAGTCGCTCCCAGAAGCGGCTGATAAATCCGTGACCACATGATGAGGTGCCACCATGTCTGATCAAGATCAAGACAACCCCCGGCGTGAGTTTTTGCGCAAATCCTTGACCTTGATCCCGGTGGTCACTGTCGCCAGCACGGGCCTGGGCGGTTCGATGCTGATGGCGGTCCCCGAGCCGGTTCAAGCAAGCCCCGAAAAGGCGCCTGTCAGCAGCAAGGCCTATGAGCCGAGTTATTTCACTGCCGAGGAGTGGGCCTTTATCAACGCGGCAGTCGCCCGCTTGATCCCGGCAGATGACCAAGGCCCCGGCGCTCTGGAAGCCGGCGCGCCGGAATATATCGACCGCCAGATGAACACGCCGTACGCGGCTGGCGCCTTGTGGTTCATGCAAGGCCCGTTCAATGCCGATGCCCCACCTGAAATGGGCTGGCAGAGCAAATTGGTGCCCAAGGAGATCTATCGCTTGGGCATTGCCGCCACGGATGCGTGGTCGAAGGCGACGAACGGCAAGGTATTTGCTGAGCAAGACAGCGCTACCCAGGAAAAGTTATTGCAACGCCTGGAGGCCGGTGACGCGCAGTTCGACAGCGTTCCGCCGAAGATTTTCTTCAACCTGTTGCTGCAAAACACCAAGGAAGGGTTCTTCTGCGACCCGGTCCACGGTGGCAACAAAGGCATGGTCGGCTGGACCATGATCGGCTTCCCCGGCGCCCGCGCCGATTTCATGGATTGGGTTGAACGCAACGAGCAATACCCCTTCCCGGCTGTTTCCATCCGTGGCGAGAGGGCATAAACGTGGCGACCATCATGAAGAAAGTGGATGCGGTGATCGTTGGCTTCGGCTGGACTGGCGCGATCATGGCCAAGGAGCTGACGGAAGCGGGCCTCAACGTGGTCGCGCTGGAGCGCGGCCCGATGCAGGACACTTACCCGGACGGCAACTATCCCCAGGTCATCGACGAATTGACCTACAGCGTGCGCAAAAAGCTCTTCCAGGACATCTCCAAGGAAACCGTGACCATTCGCCATAGCGTGAATGATGTGGCAATGCCCAATCGCCAGCTGGGTGCGTTCCTGCCCGGCAATGGCGTGGGGGGTGCCGGCCTGCACTGGTCGGGCGTGCACTTTCGGGTCGACCCGATCGAGTTACGCATGCGCAGCCATTACGAGGAGCGCTACGGGAAAAACTTCATTCCCAAGGACATGACCATCCAGGATTTCGGTGTCAGCTACGAAGAGCTGGAGCCGTTCTTCGACTATGCCGAGAAAGTCTTCGGCACCTCGGGGCAGGCCTGGACGGTGAAAGGCCAACTGGTGGGCGAAGGCAAGGGCGGTAACCCTTATGCGCCGGATCGCTCAAATCATTTCCCGCTGGAGTCGCAGAAGAACACCGTCTCCGCACAGTTGTTCCAGAAGGCCGCCACAGCCGTGGGGTACAAGCCCTACAACCTGCCGTCCGCGAATACGTCGGGGCCGTACACCAACCCTTACGGCGCGCAGATGGGGCCGTGCAACTTCTGCGGCTTCTGCAGCGGTTACGTTTGCTACATGTATTCCAAGGCTTCGCCGAACGTGAACATCCTGCCGGCCTTGCGCCAGGAGCCCAAGTTCGAACTGCGGCCCAATTCCCACGTGCTGAAGGTCAATCTCGACAGCACCAAACGCAAGGCCACCGGCGTGACGTACGTCGACGCCCAGGGGCGCGAATGCGAGCAGCCGGCGGACCTGGTGATCCTCGGTTCCTTCCAGTTCAACAACGTGCGCCTGATGCTGCTGTCGGGCATCGGCAAACCCTACGACCCGATCTCCGGCGAGGGCGTGGTGGGCCGGAACTTTGCCTACCAGAACATGGCCACCATCAAGGCGTTCTTCGACAAGGACGTGCACACCAACAACTTCATCGGTGCCGGCGGCAACGGTGTGGCGATCGATGACTTCAACGCGGACAACTTCGACCACGGGCCTCATGGCTTTGTAGGCGGCTCGCCGATGTGGGTCAACCAGGCGGGCAGCCGGCCGATTGCCGGCACCTCCAACCCGCCGGGCACCCCGGCCTGGGGCAGCGCGTGGAAGCGCGCCACCGCCGATTACTACACCCACCAGGTGTCGATGGACGCCCACGGCGCTCATCAATCCTACCGTGGCAACTACCTCGACCTGGACCCGGTTTACCGCGATGCCTACGGCATGCCGCTGCTGCGCATGACGTTCGACTGGCAGGAAAACGACATCAAGATGAACCGCTTCATGGTCGACAAAATGAGCAAGATCGCCGAAGCGATGAACCCCAAGGCGATCGCCTTGCTGGGCAAAAAGGTGGGCGAGCATTTCAATACCGCGTCCTACCAGACCACCCACCTCAACGGTGGCGCGATCATGGGCACCGACCCGAAAACCAGCGCCTTGAACCGCTACTTGCAGTGCTGGGACGTGCACAACGTATTCGTCCCGGGCGCTTCTGCCTTCCCACAAGGCCTGGGCTACAACCCTACAGGCCTGGTGGCGGCGTTGACCTACTGGTCGGCGCGGGCGATTCGCGAGCAATACCTGAAAAACCCCGGCCCACTGGTTCAGGCATAAGGAGCGATGACCATGAAAGCATTTGTAATCGCGTCCCTGGCCTTGATCAGCAGCTGCTCAGTGAGTGCGGCTGAAACCGATCTGGTCAAACAAGGTGAGTACCTGGCGCGCGCCGGTGACTGCGTGGCCTGCCACACCGCCAAGGGCGGCAAGCCATTCGCGGGTGGCCTGCCGATGGAAACCCCGATCGGCACTATTTACTCCACCAACATCACCCCGGATAAAACCGGCCTAGGCGACTACAGCTTCGAAGACTTCGACCAGGCCGTGCGCCATGGCGTCGCCAAGAACGGTAGTACCCTTTACCCGGCAATGCCCTACCCGTCTTATGCGCGAGTCAGTGAAAGCGACATGCAGGCGCTGTACGCGTACTTCATGAAGGGCGTGGAGCCGGTGGCGCAGGTCAACAAGGACAGCGATATTCCCTGGCCGTTGAGCATGCGCTGGCCGCTGGCCGGGTGGCGTTGGATGTTCGCGCCCAAGGTCGAGGACTACAAAGCCCAGGCAGGCGCCGACCCGGTGATCAGCCGGGGCGCGTACCTGGTGGAAGGCCTCGGCCACTGCGGCGCCTGTCATACGCCACGGGCGCTGACCATGCAGGAAAAATCCCTGAGTGCGTCAGACGGCAGCGCTTTTCTGTCCGGCAGTGCGCCGCTGGAAGGCTGGATTGCCAAGAGCCTGCGGGGCGACCACAAGGACGGCCTGGGTAGCTGGAGCGAAGACCAACTGGTGCAATTCCTCAAGACCGGTCGCAGTGATCGCAGCGCGGTGTTTGGCGGCATGAGCGACGTTGTGGTCCACAGCATGCAGTACATGTCGGAAGCTGACCTGACGGCTATCGCCCGTTACCTCAAGAGCCTGCCGGCGGTGGACCCCAAGGATCAGCCGCACCAGTACGACAAACAGGTCGCCGACGCGCTGTGGAAAGGCGATGACAGCAAGCCCGGGGCATCGGTGTATATCGACAACTGCGCGGCCTGCCACCGTACCGACGGCCATGGCTACACCCGGGTATTCCCGGCGCTGGCGGGCAACCCGGTGTTGCAGACGGCGGATGCGACTTCGTTGATCAACATTGTGTTGAACGGCGGCACCTTGCCGGCTACCCATACGGCGCCTTCGACCTTCACCATGCCGGCGTTTGCCTGGCGGTTGTCGGATCAGGAAGTGGCGGATGTCGTCAGTTTCGTCCGGGGCAGTTGGGGCAACAAAGGCGAGCCGGTGAAAGCCAGTGATGTGGCGAACCTGCGCAAGAATGACATGCAGACCACCTCGGGCGATGACCTTGGTCAAGTGACCTCCAAGCACTGATTGGACGTCGACCGCCCAACGGCACTGGCCAGAAACGCTGCGCCTCTATACTGTATAAAAAAACAGTATAGAGGCGCTTTCATGTCCACTCCTCTGCCGCCTCGCGGGCGCGGCACGGCCACCAACCTGCACAATCGTTTCGCGCCCACTGTCAGCGTGGCGGAAGACGACGGCTGGTATCAGGAAGTGCCACAGACCCAGGGCACCGAAGTCCGTATCGAAACCGCTAAAACCATCATCACCCGCAACAGCTCGCCGGATATCCCGTTTGATCGGTCGATCAACCCGTATCGCGGCTGCGAGCATGGTTGTATCTACTGCTATGCACGGCCCAGTCATGCGTATTGGGACTTGTCGCCGGGGCTGGATTTTGAAACCAAGCTGATCGCCAAGACCAACGCCGCGGATGTGCTGGAGCAGCAATTGTCGAAGCCGGGCTATACCTGCGCGCCGATCAACCTGGGTTCCAACACCGACCCGTACCAGCCTATCGAGCGCGAGTACAAGATCACCCGCCAAACCCTGGAAGTGCTGCTGCGCTATCGTCACCCGGTGACGATCATCACCAAGGGTTCGCTGATCCTGCGGGACCTTGACCTGTTGACCGAACTGGCACAGCAGCGGCTGGTGGCGGTGATGATCAGCCTCACCAGCCTGGACGATGAGCTCAAGCGTATCCTCGAGCCGCGCACGGCTGCGCCCAAGGCCCGGCTGCGGGCGATCCGGGTCATGCGTGAGGCGGGAATCCCGGTGGGCGTGTTGTGTTCGCCGATGATCCCGATGATCAACGACAGCGAGCTGGAGAGCCTGCTGACCGAGGCCCACGCCGCTGGCGCGCAAAGTGCGGCGTACATGATGCTGCGCCTGCCCCTGGAGGTGGCGCCGCTGTTCGAGGAGTGGCTGGCGGCCCATTACCCCCAGCGAGCGGCCCACGTGATGAGCCTGGTGCGGCAGGTGCGCGGGGGTGAGGTCTACGACAGCCGCTTCGGTGTGCGCATGCGTGGCGAAGGACCGTTTGCCGACCTGTTGGCACAACGTTTCGCCAAGGCGATCAAACGATTGGGGCTCAACCGTCGGGAAGGGTTTAATCTGGATTGCACCGCGTTTTGTCCGCCGGGCAGGCAGATGGCTTTGTTGTAAACTGCTGGGTAAAGCGCACGGCCTTGTATGAATAGTCGCGTTTTGACATCACTGAAAGCCCCGATCTAGAGCGGTTCATTCAGTTTGAGTTAAGTTTCGGCGGGTACCTTGTTCATCGAGTGACTAATGAGTCGGCGGGCCCGTTTCGGCGCCGACCGCACTGGAAAACTCCCCCTGCTCCAATCAAGAGGATGAATCATGAGTGACAAGGATAAACAGCCGCTGGCTGCGTCGGCTTCAGCCCCTCACGAGGCGGAGTCCGCCGATGCAGCGCTGCAGCACATCGTTGAAGGCTTTTTGCACTTCCATAACGAGATCTTTCCGCAGCAGGAAGAACTCTTCAAAAAACTCGCCACGGCCCAGAGCCCAAGGGCGATGTTCATTACCTGCGCCGACTCGCGCATCGTGCCCGAACTGATTACCCAAAGCTCCCCGGGGGATTTGTTCGTGACCCGTAACGTCGGCAACGTCGTACCGCCCTATGGGCAGATGAACGGCGGTGTTTCCACGGCCATCGAGTACGCAGTACTGGCCCTGGGTGTGCAGCACATCATCATTTGCGGCCACTCCGACTGCGGCGCCATGCGTGCGGTGCTCAACCCTCAAAGCCTGGAAAAAATGCCCACGGTAAAAGCCTGGCTGCGCCACGCCGAGGTCGCCAAGACCATGGTCCAGGACAACTGCGACTGCGCCAGCGAACACGAAAGCATGCACGTGCTGACCGAAGAAAACGTGATTGCCCAGTTGCAGCACCTGCGCACGCACCCGTCAGTGGCCTCGCGCATGGCCAACGGGCATTTGTTTATCCATGGCTGGGTCTACGACATCGAGACCAGCGAAATCCGGGCCTACGATGCGGATCAGGCAGCGTTCCTGCCCTTGAACGGTACCCAACCGATCCCATCCGCGACGCCTAAAGCGCGCTTCTAACACATCCCCTGTCGGGTAACGCGATGGCTGCCATTCGAGCAGCCAGGCCTTGCCACGCCCGGCGAATGCCTCGGGAGAGTCATCATGCGTGCTGCTCAATTAAAAGCTGTACTGCCACGGGAGCTGCTGGCCTCCGTGGTTGTGTTTCTGGTCGCTTTGCCGCTGTGCATGGGGATCGCGATTGCGTCCGGGATGCCGCCCGCCAAGGGCCTGATCACCGGGATCATTGGTGGGCTGGTGGTGGGTTGGCTGGCAGGGTCGCCGCTGCAAGTCAGCGGCCCGGCCGCCGGGTTGGCGGTGCTGGTGTTCGAGGTGGTGCGCCAGCATGGTATGGCGATGCTCGGGCCAATCCTGTTGCTGGCGGGCTTCCTGCAACTGGTGGCCGGGCGTTTGCGCCTGGGTTGCTGGTTTCGTGTCACGGCGCCTGCGGTGGTGTACGGGATGCTGGCGGGGATCGGGGTGCTGATTGTCCTGTCGCAAGTCCATGTAATGCTCGACGGTGTGCCCAAACCTTCCGGGCTGGATAACCTCGCCGGCTTCCCGGCAGCGCTGGTCCAGGCGATTCCGACCCTGGGCGGTGGCCTTGGCTGGCAGGCAGGTTTGCTCGGGCTGTCGACGATTCTGGTGATGTGGCTGTGGGACAAATTCCGCCCACAAAAGCTGCGCTTCGTGCCGGGCGCCCTCCTCGGCGTGGGCTTGGCGACCGTCACCAGCCTGGTGCTGGCGTTGCAGGTCAAGCGTGTGGAGGTGCCGGAAAACCTGGCGGACGCTATCGACTGGCTGCGGCCCAGTGACCTGCTGAACCTGGCGGACCCCAACCTGTTGATCGCCGCTTTTGCCGTGGCGTTTATCGCCAGCGCTGAAACATTGTTGTCGGCGGCGGCAGTCGACCGTATGCACAGTGGCCAACGCTCCGATTTTGACAAGGAATTGTCGGCGCAAGGCGTGGGCAACATGCTGTGTGGCCTGGTGGGCGCCCTGCCGATGACCGGTGTGATCGTGCGCAGTTCGGCCAACGTTCAGGCCGGTGCTACCACGCGGCTGTCGGCGATGTTCCACGGCCTGTGGCTGCTGGGCTTCGTATTACTGCTGTCCAGCGTGCTGCAAAGCATTCCGGTGGCGAGCCTGGCGGGCGTGCTGGTGTACACCGGGATCAAACTGGTGGACATGAAGGCGTTTCGTGGCCTGGCGCGTTATGGGCGGATGCCGATGTTTACCTACGCGGCGACGGCCCTGGCGATCATCTTTACCGACTTGCTGACCGGCGTATTGGTGGGCTTCGGGTTGACGCTGGTCAAGCTGGCGTTCAAGGCTTCGCGCCTGAAAATAAGCCTGATCGACCTGCCCCAGGATGGTGAGATGGAGTTGCGCTTGACGGGGGCGGCGACCTTTCTCAAGGTGCCGGCGTTGACCCAGGTGTTGTCGACGGTGCCCGCCGGCACCACAGTGCATGTGCCGCTGAGTAACCTGAGTTATATCGACCACTCCTGCCTTGAGCTGCTGGAGGAATGGGGGCGGGCCAATGCGGCCAAGGGCTCGAAACTGATGATTGAGGCGCGGGGGTTGAAGCGCAGGCTGGAAGGTAGGGTGCGGACGACGACCGGGATCGGTTCAGCCGCCTTGTGACCTTCTGTCGGAGCGAGCTTGCTCGCGAAAAACTTCAGCACGCCGCGTACATTCAGAATGCCCGCGTTATCGTTGACGTTCTTCGCGAGCAAGCTCGCTCCGACAGTGGATCGGCGTCAGCGATGCAAGTCAGGCCGGCTGATCCAGCTCAAGCCCCACTCCCAACTGCCGCGACAGGCACGGCCAGCGTTTCCACGCGGCTTCCGTGTCCGGGCTCTTGAGCTTGTCGCGGTATGCTTCGACCGACTCAAGGGCAAAGCTCTCTTCGTTGAGCATCTCATCCACTGCGTGGTGCACGGCTTCGTCCAGCTGATTGGCAAAGGTCTCGCCGATCAACTGGTGGGCAATCACGTTCGCCACCGTGGTATCCAGCGGAATCAACGGCTGGCCGAAGTGCTTGATGTACAGGTCGTTGACCTCTTCCACCAGGCGGTGCGCCAGGTAAGCCTCGTCCAGCAAACCGTCCAGGCCTTCATGCCCGGCCAGGATCGCGGGCGGTTGCAGGAAGAAATGCTCGGCGATTTTCAGCACCGGTTTGA
The DNA here is from genome assembly GCF_013386825.1 of Pseudomonas sp. IPO3778. Lineage (GTDB taxonomy): Bacteria > Pseudomonadota > Gammaproteobacteria > Pseudomonadales > Pseudomonadaceae > Aquipseudomonas. Next base: position 61,830 of record NZ_JACARC010000047.1, on the reverse strand, counting down.
TCTGGCTTTCAATACCGGCCTCGCGGGCAACGTCGTTGGCCGCGTCCAGCAAGTCCGGCACCTGATCGATGTAGGCACTGACAAAGCGCGTCATTACGCCCTTTGCATCAACGTCAGGCAGGGAAATCGCCGGGTGCAGGTGCGGTAACTGGACTTCCAGCTGCTGAGCAAGCTGGCCGGTGCTGGATTCGTGTTGATGGGCACGGGAAATCTGCTCGCGCAATGCGGCGGTGTTCATGAAAGCTCCAGTGATGCAGGCGTAGGAAATAGGGAGAGCATAAGGTAGCTCGTTTATACGAGCGCCTAAGACGCATTTGTCATAATTATTTCATGGTTATGCACTGCTGTTATATCAAATCGCCATCGTTCGTCGGATAACTCGCGCCACCGGTCCTGTCTGTGTGGTCGGTTCGTCCATTTTCGTTCATTTGCCCGATCACATTGCGGGGTGGCGGTCGCTGTCTATACTCGGTTTTGTACGCAATTAGCTGATGACGCCCGACTGCATGAGCAGGCAAGGCTTAGCGGTTGTAAGCAGTATGGAAGCCGCTCCCTTGGCCGCAGGTGCAAACCGGCGGGATAACAAGAACGATAAGGGGAACCCGCAATGACGCGACATCCACATGTTTGGATGGGCCTACTGTTGTGGTCAGTATTCGGCCAGGCGCACGCCGCCTGGACAACGAATATGGCGCCAGGGGCCACTGAAGTCAGTCACGCCGTGTTTGACCTGCACATGACCATTTTCTGGATCTGTGTGGCGATCGGCATTGTCGTGTTTGGCGCGATGTTCTGGTCGATGATCGTTCACCGGCGCTCCACGGGCCAGGTGGCAGCCAAGTTTCACGAGAGTACGACGGTGGAGATTCTCTGGACCGTGGTGCCCTTGCTGATCCTGGTGGCGATGGCCATTCCGGCCACCAAGACGCTGATCAACATCTACGACAGCACCGAGTCGGATATTGATATCCAGGTCACCGGCTATCAGTGGAAGTGGCACTACAAATACCTGGGCCAGGACGTCGAGTTCTTCAGCAACCTGGCCACGCCCGCCGAGCAGATCCATAACCAGGCCGTCAAAGGCGAGCATTACCTGTTGGAAGTCGACCAGCCGCTGGTGTTGCCGGTGGGCGCCAAGGTGCGTTTCCTGGTGACCGCCGCCGACGTGATCCACTCCTGGTGGGTGCCGGCGTTTGCGGTCAAGCGTGATGCGATTCCCGGCTTCGTCAACGAGGCCTGGGCCCGGGTCGAGAAGCCCGGCATCTACCGCGGCCAGTGCGCCGAACTGTGTGGCAAGGACCACGGCTTTATGCCGATCGTGGTAGAGGTCAAATCCAAGGCCGACTACGACACCTGGCTCGGCGAGCGCAAGGAAGAGGCGGCCAAGCTCAAGGAGCTGACCTCCAAGGAATGGACCCTGGACGAGCTGGTGGCCCGTGGCGACAAGATTTACCACACCACCTGCGTCGCCTGTCACCAGGCCGAAGGCCAGGGCCTGCCGCCGATGTTCCCGGCGCTCAAAGGCTCGCCGATTGCCACGGGCCCCAAGGAAGACCACCTGCACCGCGTGTACTTCGGCAAGCCCGGCACCGCCATGGCGGCGTTCGGCAAACAGCTGTCGGAAGTCGATATCGCGGCGGTCGTGACCTACGAACGTAACGCCTGGGGCAACAACAAAGGCGACATGGTCACCCCTAAAGACGTGCTGGCTCTGAAACAGGCGGAAAGCAAATGACTGCCTTCATTGCGTATTCACCGAACCGTCCCGCCCACTCGTTTGCAGGAGAAAGGCCATGAGCGCTGTGATCGATGACCACGGTCATGCCGGTGACCACGCTCACGGCCCCGCCAAGGGCCTGATGCGCTGGGTACTGACCACCAACCACAAAGACATCGGGACGATGTACCTGTGGTTCAGCTTCTGCATGTTCCTGCTCGGCGGCTCGTTCGCCATGGTGATCCGCGCCGAGCTGTTCCAGCCCGGCTTGCAGATCGTGGAGCCGGCGTTCTTCAACCAGATGACCACCATGCACGGCCTGGTGATGGTGTTCGGCGCGGTGATGCCGGCGTTTGTCGGCCTTGCCAACTGGATGATCCCGTTGATGATCGGCGCGCCCGACATGGCCCTGCCGCGCATGAACAACTTCAGCTTCTGGCTGTTGCCGGCGGCGTTCCTGATGCTGGTGTCCACCCTGTTCATGCCCGGCGGCGGGCCGAACTTCGGCTGGACCTTCTACGCCCCGCTCTCCACCACCTACGCGCCGGAAAGCGTGACGTTCTTCATTTTTGCCATCCACCTGATGGGCATCAGTTCGATCATGGGCGCGATCAACGTCATCGCCACCATCCTCAACCTGCGCGCCCCCGGCATGACCCTGATGAAAATGCCGCTGTTCGTCTGGACCTGGCTGATCACCGCGTTCCTGCTGATCGCGGTGATGCCGGTGCTGGCGGGCTGCGTGACCATGATGCTGATGGACATCCACTTCGGCACCAGCTTCTTCAGTGCTGCCGGTGGCGGTGACCCGGTGTTGTTCCAGCATGTGTTCTGGTTCTTCGGGCACCCCGAGGTGTACATCATGATCCTGCCGGCCTTCGGCGCCGTCAGTTCGATCATCCCGACCTTTTCGCGCAAGCCGTTGTTCGGCTACACGTCGATGGTGTACGCCACGGCCAGCATCGCGTTCCTGTCGTTCATCGTGTGGGCGCACCACATGTTTGTGGTGGGCATCCCGCTGGTGGGCGAGCTGTTCTTCATGTACGCCACGCTGCTGATCGCGGTGCCGACGGGGGTGAAGGTGTTCAACTGGGTCAGCACCATGTGGCAAGGCTCGCTGACCTTCGAGACGCCGATGCTGTTCGCCGTGGCCTTCGTGATTTTGTTCACCATTGGCGGGTTCTCCGGGTTGATGCTGGCCATCGCCCCGGCGGACTTCCAGTACCACGACACCTACTTTGTGGTGGCGCACTTCCATTACGTACTGGTGCCCGGCGCGATCTTCGGGATCTTCGCCTCGGCCTACTACTGGCTGCCGAAATGGACCGGCCACATGTACGACGAAACCCTGGGCAAGCTGCACTTCTGGCTGTCGTTCGTGGGGATGAACATGGCGTTCTTCCCGATGCACTTCGTGGGACTGGCCGGCATGCCGCGTCGGGTGCCGGACTACAACCTGCAGTTCGCCGACTTCAACATGGTCTCCTCCATCGGTGCCTTCACCTTTGGTGCCACGCAGATCTTCTTCCTGTTCATCGTCATCAAGTGCATCCGTGGCGGGCCGCCGGCGCCGGCCAAGCCGTGGGATGGTGCCGAAGGGCTGGAATGGAGCATTCCTTCGCCCGCGCCGTACCACACCTTCACCACGCCGCCGGAGGTCAAATGAACACCTCCCTATCCTGTGGGAACTGGCTTGCCTGCGATGGCATCACCTCGGTGTACCTGAAAGACCGAGTTGCCAGCATCGCAGGCAAGCCAGCTCCCACAGAAAAGCCATTCACAGAACATTCATTCGCAGGTGGCCGCCATGCTTGAGTCCGTGCCTATCAAGCGCCTGGTCACGCGGCTGCTGATCCTGGTGGTGGCGATGTTCGCCTTCGGCTTTGCCCTGGTGCCGATCTACGACGTGATGTGCAAGGCGTTCGGCATCAACGGCAAGACCGCCGGGCAGTACGAAGGCGAGCAGGTGGTGGACCCGACGCGCCAGGTGCGGGTGCAATTCCTGTCCACCAACGCCATCGACATGGTCTGGGAGTTCCACTCCAAGGCTGACGAGGTGGTGGTCAATCCCGGCGCGGTCACCGAGATGCTGTTTGTGGCCTACAACCCCACTGACAAGCCGATGACGGCCCAGGCGGTGCCGAGCATTTCGCCCGCCGAGGCGGCGATGTATTTCCACAAGACCGAGTGTTTTTGCTTCACCCAGCAAGTGCTACAGCCAGGTCAGCGCATAGAGATGCCGGTGCGCTTTATTGTCGATCGCGCCATGCCTAAGGATGTGAAGCATTTGACCCTGGCGTACACGCTGTTCGATATCACCGCGCGCCAACCGCCCGTGGCTGTCCATACAGGCGGCTAGGCGTTGCTTGCGGGCTCGATTAGGAGAACGAATACATGTCGACTCATGATACGTACTACGTACCAGCGCAAAGCAAATGGCCCATAATTGCCACGTTGGGCATGCTGATTACGGTGTTCGGACTGGCTACCTGGTTCAACGACCTGAAGGCGGCACGCCCGGAATCCCACGGCCCGCTGATCTTTTTCGTCGGCGGCCTGCTGCTGGCCTACATGATGTTTGGCTGGTTCGGCGCGGTGATCAAGGAAAGCCGCGCCGGTTTGTACAGTTCGCAGATGGACCGTTCCTTTCGCTGGGGCATGACCTGGTTCATCTTCTCCGAGGTGATGTTCTTCATCGCCTTCTTCGGCGCGCTGTTTTATGTGCGGCATATGTCGGCGCCGTGGCTGGCGGGCGAAGGCTCAAAAGGCGTTGCCCACATGCTGTGGCCGAACTTTGAATTTGCCTGGCCGCTGCTGAACAATCCTGACCCGAAACTGTTCCCCGCGCCCAAGGGCACCATCAGCCCGTGGGGCCTGCCGCTGATCAACACGATCCTGCTGGTCAGCTCCAGCGTGACCATCACCATCGCCCACCATGCCTTGCGCAAAGGCCATCGCGGTGCGCTGAAGATCTGGCTGGCGATCACCGTGTTGCTGGGTTGGGCGTTTCTCGGCTTCCAGGCCGAGGAATACATCCATGCTTATAAAGAGCTGGGCCTGACCCTCGGTTCCGGCGTGTACGGCGCGACCTTCTTCATGCTCACCGGCTTCCACGGTGCCCACGTGACCATCGGTACGATCATTTTGTTTGTGATGCTGATGCGCATCCTGAAGGGGCATTTCAACGAAGAACACCAGTTCGGCTTCGAAGCGGCCAGTTGGTATTGGCACTTTGTGGATGTGGTGTGGATCGGGCTGTTTTTCTTCGTTTACGTGCTTTGAGGTGTTTCACCAGGGCGCATGAGACACCAACTGGCCGCTGAAGAACCCCCAGGTGATCAACCCCAGGGTGATCACGGCCAGCACCACACGCACGGTCAAGGCAGTGACGAGGCGGTTGGAGTTGCCCTCGTCCTTGACCAGGAAGAACAAGCCACTGAACAGGCTCACGACGGTAGCGATCAGCATCAGGGCAATGGCTGCTTTGAGCATGGTGGGCTCCGGGGCTCTTTTTTGGAGGGGGCGAGCAATGAGATTCAGTATAGCCAGCGCAGCACCGACCTTTGCGGCAATGCCATGAAACCCTTTCGCCCCGGTATTGCGCCGACGCTGGTGGTGCTCATGCTGCTGCCGTTGCTGGTGTTTCTCGGCTTCTGGCAGCTGTCTCGCGGTCACGAAAAACAGGCGCTGCTGGACACTTATGCCGAGCGCCGCGCTGCCGAGCCCATGAGCAGTACCCAATTACAGGCCACCGAAGATCCGGCGTTCCGTCGTGTGCACTTGCGCGGGCAGTTCGATGCCGAGCACAGCGTGCTGCTGGATAACCGCTTTCGTGACGGCAAGGTCGGCGTGGAGCTGTTGCAGCCTTTCCATGATCAGGCCAGCGGCCAGTGGCTGTTGCTCAATCGCGGCTGGCTGCCCTGGCCGGACCGGCGCACACCGCCGGTGTTCACCACGCCCGATCAACTGCTGAATCTCGACGCCTGGGTCTATGTGGCGCCCGGCGAGACCTTCCAGCTGCATGCCGATCCGGCGGGCGCGAAATGGCCGCGATTGCTGACCGCACTGCATCCCGAAGCGGTGTGGGCAGAGCTGGGTCGCAGCGGGTTCGCCTATGAAGTACGGGCTGAAGCCGGCCCTGGCACTTACGAAACCAACTGGCCCGTGGTCGCCATGGGGCCGGAAAAACACCTGGGCTATGCCGTGCAGTGGTTCGCCATGGCGGTGGCGCTGTTCGGTCTTTACCTCTACCTCGGATGGCACAACACAAAAAAGGAGAAGCGCCATGGGAGCGGCCATGAATCCACTCAACATGTCTGACGCGCCAGCAGCGCCCAACCGGCGCAAAGGCCGCTGGCAACTGATCCTGATCCTGCTGATGGTGGTCGGCCCGATGGTGCTCGCCACCTTCATGTACAAGTTGCAGTTCTGGGTACCGGACAGCCGCAGCTACCACGGCGAGATGATCGGCAATGGCCAGACCCGCGCCGACATTGGCGTGCAGTCCGACGAAGACCGCTGGCAACTGCTGGTGACCGCGCCCACCGCCTGCACCGCCGACTGCCAGCAACTGGTGTACCTCGCGCGCCAACTCCAGATCGGCCTGGGCCGTGATGCCTCCCGCGCCAGCCACGCCCTGGCCAGCGCGCAGCCGGTGAGCACCGCCTACGACGCCAAGCTCAAGGCCGAATACCCGCAACTGCAACGCTATTCCCTGGACCTCTCGACCTTCAACAAAGACGCCGCCGCCCAGGGCAGTGGCGATGCCCAGCTGTGGATCGTCGACCCCCACGGCAACCTGGTGCTGCGCTACGACGCCCGGGTCAAGGGCAAGGACCTGCTCAACGACCTGCGCCTGCTGCTGAAACTGTCGAACATCGGATAAGGACACCGTCATGGCCAAGCCTGGATTTCGCCTCGCGCTGTTTGCCACCCTGCTGGCCCTGATCGTAGTGCTGCTGGGTGCCTATACCCGCCTGACCCATGCGGGCCTCGGTTGCCCGGATTGGCCGGGGTGCTACGGCTTTATCAGCGTGCCGAAAAGCGAAGCCCAACTGGCCCATGCCGAGCTGCATTACCCGGACACGCCGGTGGAGGCGGACAAGGGCTGGAACGAGATGACCCACCGTTACTTCGCCGGCACCCTCGGGTTGCTGATCGTGCTGCTGGCGGCGCGGGCCTGGACTCATCGGCATCATCCGGGGCAGCCGTTGAAGTTGCCGTTGTTCCTGTTGGCGGTGGTGTTTGCCCAGGCGGCGTTTGGTATGTGGACGGTGACGCTGAAGCTCTGGCCGCAAGTGGTCACCGGGCATTTATTGGGCGGGTTTGCGACGTTAAGCCTGCTGTTTTTGCTGACGTTGCGCCTGTCCGGCGTGTTGCCGGCGCTGATCGTGCCGAGGCGTTTGCAGTACTGGGCCACGGCCGGGCTGGTGCTGGTGATCGGTCAGATTGCCCTGGGTGGATGGGTCAGTTCCAACTACGCGGCGGTGGCCTGTATCGACCTGCCGACCTGTCACGGGCAGTGGTGGCCGGCGGCGGATTTCGCCAATGGTTTTCACCTGACCCAGCATATCGGCCCCAACTACCTCGGCGGCCAACTGGACAGTGACGCGCGCACGGCGATTCATCTCACCCATCGGATTGGCGCGCTGTTGGTCACCGTGGTGTTGCTGGGCCTGGCCTGGCAACTCAAGGTGGTGGGCATGACCCGCCTGGCGGGCCTGTTGCTGATCGCCCTGGCGGCGCAAATCGGCCTGGGCTTGAGCAACGTGTATTTCCACCTGCCGCTGCCGGTGGCGGTGGCCCATAACGCGGGCGGCGCGGCGTTGCTGCTGACGCTGGTGCTGGTCAATTATCACGCCCGTACCAGCCTGGTCCGGGTGCGGCATCAGCTGCCGTTTGGCTGGCGCTTCAGCCCGCGTAAACACGTGTCGGGCCTTATGACCCTGAAAGGAGAGATGCCATGGCGACCTTGATCGGCGAGCGTCATCGCCAGGCGATCTGGCGTGACTACCTGGAGCTGACCAAGCCAAAAGTGGTGGTGCTGATGCTCATCACCTCATTGGTGGGCATGTTCCTCGCCACCCGCGCCGGGGTGCCGTGGCCGGTGCTGATTTTCGGCAACCTGGGGATCGCCCTGTGTGCCGGTGGTGCGGCGGCGGTCAACCATGTGGTGGACCGGCGCATCGATGCGCTGATGGCGCGCACCCATAAACGCCCGCTGGCGGAAGGCCGTGTATCGCCTGTGGCCGCGCTGACGTTCGCGATGGTGCTGGCAGTGGCCGGGCTGGCGTTGCTGCTGGCGTTTACCAATCCACTGGCGGCGTGGCTGACCCTGGCCTCGCTGTTGGGCTACGCGGTGATCTACACCGGTTTTCTCAAGCGTGCCACGCCGCAGAACATCGTTATCGGCGGCCTTGCCGGTGCGGCGCCGCCGTTGCTGGGTTGGGTGGCCGTCACCGGCCACGTCAGCGCCGAGCCGTTGCTGCTGGTGCTGATCATCTTCGCCTGGACCCCGCCGCACTTCTGGGCCCTGGCGATTCACCGCAAGGAGGAATACGCCAAGGCCGACATCCCGATGCTGCCCGTGACCCATGGCGAGCACTACACCAAGGTGCATATCCTGCTCTACACCTTCGCCCTGCTGGCGGTCAGCCTGATGCCCTATGTCATCCACATGAGCGGCGTGCTGTACCTGGTGTGTGCGCTGGTTCTGGGCGGGCGCTTTCTGCAATGGGCCTGGGTGCTGTACCGTGGCAGTCGGCCGCACGCGGCGATCAACACCTTCAAGTACTCTATCGGGTACCTGTTCGCGCTGTTTATCGCCCTGCTCGTAGACCATTACCTATTGTTGAACCTATGACTCGAACTCAAAAAACTGTCTTCATTCTGGTGGCCATCGTCGCGTTGATCATGGGCCTGACCGTCAACAAAGTACTGAGTGGCAAAGGCCAGGGCGACCCGACGGCGTTGATCGATGCCGGCATCATCCTGCTGCCGCAAAGCCGCCAGCTGCCGCCCGTGACCATGACCAACCAGGACGGCCAGCCGGTGGTGGTCAACGAGCTGAAAGGCAAATGGAGCGTGTTGTTCTTCGGCTACACCTTCTGCCCGGACATCTGCCCCACCACCCTCGCCCAGTTGCGCCAGATCAAGAGCGAGCTGCCCAAAGACGTTGTGGATAAGTTGCAGGTGATTTTGGTCAGCGTTGACCCCAATCGTGATACGCCGGCGCAGCTCAAACAGTACCTGGGTTACTTCGATCCTCAGTTTGAAGGCCTGACCGGCGCGAATGTGGAGGATGTGCAGAAGGTTTCGAATGCGGTGAGCATTCCGTTTATTCCGGCGGACACCAGCAAGCCCAACTACACCGTGGACCACAGCGGCAACCTGGCGTTGATCGGGCCGGATGGGACGCAGCGCGGGTTTATTCGTGCGCCATTGAACAACCAGAAGCTGGTGGCGCAGTTCCCGGGGTTGTTGCAGCGTAAATAAGCCTGTCACTTGTCGTGCTGGCACCATGGCGCAAATGTGGGAGCTGGCTTGCCTGCGATAGCGGTGTGTCAGCAGCAGATATGTGACTGACACGGCCCCATCGCAGGCAAGCCAGCTCCCACAGGATTATGTGCACGGTGCCTGAACGGTGTGTCGTCGGACTTTTCCCGCAATGTGTAGCGGTCGGCGCGAACTTGTTCGGCGTGCGTCGACTGACTAGTCTTTGCCCTGTCGCTGCAAATTCAGTGACAGGGTGTGGAAGCCCTTATATCGTTAGGCGCACAAAGCGCCACCTAGAGTCAGGCGCTTTTTATCGTCTGTGTTTTATGGTGGTTGTGCGCGGGGCGCTTTCGAGCGCGCCGGGTGCCTAACGTCCCGGTCTTCCACACCTGCGTACAGCCGCCACCCATTACGTGGAAGTAGTGCTTGGCGGCCCCTCAATACGTTAGGAGCCAGATCATGAAAGTACTCACCCCCGACCCGCCCTGCACCCCCGAAGTATTCACCCGCCATCACCAGCAACTGCACGCCATCCTCATCGATGCCCAAGCCTGGTTCAGCGCCCGCGACATTGGCCATCTGATGGGCCTGCATCTCAACGAAGCTTTGCTGCGCAAGCTCGATCCTGACCAACAACAAACATTAACCGCGACCACTCACGGCAACGCTGCACCCACCCTGATGCTCAGCGAATCAGGTGTGTACGCGATGTTGATCTATCACTACTGCCCCGAAAACCGCGCCCTGCGCCAATGGCTGACCCATGAAGTGGTGCCCGCCCTGCACGGTAAACAGCAAGCAAGCGAAAGCCCGGCCCTGAGTTGGCTGGCCTGGTCGACGGTGAGTTTGAGTGTGTTGCGGTGGCGCAATGAGCCGTGGATACGGCTGCGGGATATGCCCAAGGTGTTGCCGGGCGTGTAGCGCTTGAAACTGTGGGAGCTGGCTTGCCTGCGATACAGGCGGCGCGGTGTTACTGATCCACCGCAGCGATGCCATCGCAGGCAAGCCAGCTCCCACATTTGATCTCCAGTGTCTGGGAGATCGGGTTTCAGCTCTGGATCAGAACGCCGGCAGGATCGCGCCTTTGTACTTCTCGAGAATGAACGCTTTCACTTCCGGGGTGTGCAGGGCGGCTACCAGCTTCTTCACTGCATCCGAGTCCTTGTTGTCTTCGCGGGTCACCAGGATGTTCACGTAAGGCGAGTCATTGCCTTCGATCACCAGGGCATCCTTGGAAGGGTCCAGCTTGGCTTCCAGCGCGTAGTTGGTGTTGATCAGCGCCAGGTCGACCTGGGTCAGCACGCGCGGCAGGGTGGCGGCTTCCAGTTCGCGGAATTTCAGGTTTTTCGGGTTGCCGGTGATGTCCTTGATGGTCGACAGGATGTTGGTCGGGTCCTTCAGGGTGATCAGGTTGTGCTTGGCCAGCAGCAACAGCGCACGGCCGCCGTTGGTGGCGTCGTTCGGGATCACGACGTTGGCGCCGCTTGGCAGTTCTTCCAGCTTTTTGTACTTGCTGGAGTAAGCGCCCAGAGGCTCAAGGTGCACAGCGCCAACGCTCACCAGGTGAGTGCCCTTGGCTTTGTTGAATTCATCCAGGTACGGCTGGTGCTGGAAGAAGTTGGCGTCCAGGCGCTTTTCGGCCACCTGTACGTTTGGCTGGACGTAGTCGGTGAAGACTTTCACTTGCAGATCCACACCTTCTTTGGCCAGCACCGGCTTCACGAATTCGAGGATTTCAGCGTGGGGCACCGGGGAGGCGGCCACGGTCAGGGTTTCGGCGGCGTGGGCGGAAAACGCGGCAACGGCGGCGAAAGCAACCAGTAGTTTTTTCATTCAACGAGCTCCTTGTTCGGGTATTGGCCGGCTTCACGCCGGCAATAGCCGTTATTTTCGAGAAAAGTGCACCACCAGCTTGTCGCCGACGGTTTGCAGAATTTGCACCAGGATCAACAGCAGCACCACGGTGACCACCATCACGTCGGTCTGGAAGCGTTGATAGCCGAAACGGATCGCCAGGTCTCCCAGGCCGCCGGCACCCACCACACCGGCCATGGCCGTGTAAGACACCAGTGTAATCGCCGTCACCGTAATCGCCGCGAAGATGCCGGGGCGGGCTTCGGGCAGCAAGGCGTTGGTAATGATCTGGCGAGTGGTAGCGCCCATGGCCTGGGTCGCTTCGATAATCCCGCGGTCCACTTCACGCAACGCGGTTTCCACCAGGCGCGCGAAGAACGGCGTGGCCCCCACCACCAGCGGCGGAATCGCACCGGCAACACCCAGCGAAGTGCCGGTGATCAGCACGGTGAACGGAATCATCACAATCAACAGAATGATGAACGGCAGCGAACGCAGGATGTTCACGATCAGCGACAGCAGGGCGTACAGGTTCTTTTGTTCGAACAACTGGCGCGGGCTGCACAGGAACAGCAGCACGCCCAGCGGCAAGCCCAGCAACACGGTGAACAGCAGCGAGCCGAACAGCATGGTCATGGTGTCGCCGGTGGCCAGCAGGATTTCCGACCAGTCGATGTTCGAGAAAAAACTCAACAGGAGTTCCATTAGCGCAGCACCTCCATATGGACGTCAGCGGCGGTGAAGGCGGCAAACGCGGCTTCCATGTCACCACCGGTGACCGCGAGGGTCAGTTGGCCGTAGGGGATGTCTTTAATGCGGTCGATACGGCCGGCCAGGATGCTGTAGTCCACGCCCGTTTCACGAGCGACGGTACCCAGCAATGGCGCGTAGGTCGCTTCGCCCTGGAACGTCAGGCGCACGATGCGGCCCGGGACGTGGGCGAAGTCATCGCGCTGTTCGCCTTCGTCGACCTGCTCGGACTCTTGCACGAAACGCTTGGTGGTCGGGTGCTTGGGGTGCAGGAACACCTCGGCAACGGTGCCTTGCTCCACGATCACCCCTGCGTCCATCACGGCCACGTGGTCGCAGACCCGGCGGATCACGTCCATTTCATGGGTGATCAGCACGATGGTCAGCTTCAGCTCGCGGTTGATCTCGGCCAGCAGTTGCAGGACCGAGGCCGTGGTCTGCGGGTCGAGGGCACTGGTGGCCTCGTCGCACAGCAGGATCTTTGGTTTGGTGGCCAGGGCGCGGGCGATGCCGACGCGCTGCTTCTGGCCGCCCGACAGTTGCGCCGGGTACTTCTTGGCGTGGTCGGACAGGCCGACCCGCGCCAGCAATTCAGCCACACGCAGGTCGATATCCTTGCGGGACAGCTCACCCGCCAGCGTCAGCGGCAGCGCCACGTTGTCGGCGACAGTCTTGGACGCCAGCAGGTTGAAGTGCTGGAAGATCATCCCGACCTGTTGCCGGAAACGGCGCAGGCCGTTGGCATCCAGGGCGGTGACTTCTTCGTCATCGACCTTGATCTGGCCACCGCTAGGCTGCTCCAGACGGTTGATCAGACGCAGCAGAGTACTTTTTCCCGCACCGGAATGGCCGATCAGACCAAACACCTGGCCATTTTCGACGCGCAGGTTGGTGGGATGCAGCGCGGGGATATCCTTACCGGCGACCCGGTAGGTTTTATGGACGTTATGAAACTCGATCACGTAGCGAACCTTGTGGGGCGCATTAAAAAGGGATCAGCGGTTAGCCGGGCGCGCATTTTAGCCTGTCCGTATAGCGTTTCTTAGCATTTATTTCGCATCCGACCAGCGATTTGGCAATAACGCGATCAAAGGTCATAAAAAAGGAACGGTCCAAAACCGTGCCAGTCACTACTTAAGCAACTCGAAATTCCCGGGTGCCTTGCCTGGGGTTTTGCTCAAGAAGAGCCGGGGATCGCTCTGGCCTACGCAAACGAGGAGTTTTTGTCTGATGAGTACTAAAAAGCCAGTCACCCCGCCCAAGAGTGAACTTGCGGGTACCGACACGCTGGACCGTGGCAACACCAACGCCAAGCTGCAAAGCCTGGAAACATTCCGCTCCGACGCCACCGGCCAGGCCTTGCGCACCAACCAGGGCGTGAAGGTTTCCGATAACCAGAACAGCTTGAAGGTCGGCTCCCGTGGTCCCTCGCTGCTGGAAGATTTCATCATGCGTGAAAAAATCACGCACTTTGACCATGAGCGCATCCCGGAACGCATCGTCCATGCCCGGGGTACGGGCGCCCATGGTTATTTCCAGACCTATGAAAATCATTCGGCTCTGACCAAGGCTGGGTTCCTGCGTAACCCGGCGCATAAAACCCCGGTATTTGCGCGGTTCTCCACGGTGCAGGGCCCTAGGGGTTCGGGCGATACCGTGCGTGACGTGCGTGGGTTTGCCGTGAAATTCTTCACCGACGAAGGTAACTTCGACCTGGTGGGCAACAACATGCCGGTATTTTTCATTCAGGACGCGATCAAGTTTCCTGACTTCGTGCATGCGGTAAAACCTGAGCCCCACAACGAGATTCCTACCGGCGGCTCGGCTCACGATACGTTCTGGGATTTTGTCTCGCTGCAGCCGGAATCGGCGCACATGGTGATTTGGGCCATGTCTGACCGCGCAATTCCAAAGAGCCTGCGGACCATGCAGGGTTTTGGCGTGCACACCTTCCGGCTGGTGAATGCCGAGGGTAAATCCAACTTCGTCAAATTCCACTGGCGGCCTACCGTCGGCACCTGTTCCCTGGTGTGGGACGAGGCGCAGAAGCTGGCGGGCAAAGACACTGACTTCCACCGCCGCGACCTGTGGGAGTCCATCGAAGGCGGCGATTACCCGGAATGGGAATTGGGTGTGCAGATCATCGCGGAAGCGGATGAGCATAAATTCGACTTCGACATCCTCGACCCGACCAAGCTGATCCCTGAAGAGCTGGTGCCGATTACGCCGCTGGGCAAGATGGTGCTCAACCGCAACCCGGACAACTACTTTGCCGAGACCGAGCAAGTGGCGTTCTGCCCAGGCCATATCGTGCCGGGCATCGACTTCTCCAATGACCCGCTGCTGCAAGGTCGGCTGTTTTCCTACACCGACACGCAGATCAGCCGACTGGGCGGCCCGAACTTTCATGAGCTGCCGATCAACCGTCCGGTCGCGCCGTTCCATAATGGCCAGCGTGATGCCATGCACCGCACCACCATCGACAAGGGGCGCGCGGCCTACGAGCCGAACTCGATTGATGGCGGCTGGCCAAAAGAGACCCCGCCTGCTGCCGAGGACGGCGGTTTTGAAACGTACCCAGAGCGCATTGATGCCCACAAAATCCGTGAGCGCAGTGAGTCGTTCGGCGATCACTTCTCCCAGGCGCGGTTGTTTTTCCGCAGCATGAGCAAGCACGAGCAGGAGCACATCATCGCGGCTTACAGCTTTGAGCTGGGCAACGTGGAGCGCGAGTTTATCCGCGCTCGCCAGGTGAATGAGATCCTCGCCAACATCGACCTGGAGCTGGCCAAGCGCGTGGCGCAGAACTTGGGCCTGCCGGTGCCGAAGAAAGGCACGGTGCCCGAGCGCAAGACCTCTCCGGAGCGTTCGCCGGCGTTGAGCCAGGCCAACTTGCTGTCGGGTGATATCAAGACGCGAAAAGTGGCGATTCTGGCGGCGAACGGCGTTGATGGTGCGGCGATTGCGGCGCTGAAGAAGGCGCTGGAGGCTGCGGGTGCGCATGCGAAGCTGCTGGGGCCGACCTCGGCACCGGTGACAACGGCCGATGGCAAGAGCCTGCCGGTGGATGCGTCCATGGAAGGCTTGCCGTCGGTGGCGTTCGATGCGGTGTTTGTACCGGGTGGTGCCAAGTCGGTGCAGGCGTTGAGCGGGGATGGCGTGGCGTTGCATTACTTGCTTGAAGCGTACAAGCACCTGAAGGCGATCGCCTTGGCCGGTGAGGCGAAGCAGTTGCTGGATGTGCTGAAGCTTGAGGCGGATGCGGGGCTGATCGTGGGCGGTGATGCGAAGGCGTTGAAGGCGTTTTTTGCAGCGATTGCCCAGCATCGGGTCTGGGATCGGGAGCCGAAGGCTAAAGCTGTTCCGGCTTGAGTTATTGGGTGTTTGTCAGACCGCCTTCGCGAGCAAGCCCGCTCCCACATTCGACCGCATTCCAAAGGTGGAACTCGGTTAAGTGTGGGAGCGGGCTTGCTCGCGAATGGAGTTATTCAGTCTTACGCGGAATCAGCACAACCTGCGCCGGCACCTTCTTCAGAATCTGCCGGTGAATCTTCAGGTCATACCCCGAATCGATGCGCTTCACCCGTTTGGTCAGCAAGGTGGCCAGCCACGGGTAATCTTCGGTGCGCGGCGCCTGGATGCTCACATCACACTGGTAATTCACCACATCGGTGGCGATCTCATCCAGTTGATGGCGCAGCGCCTCAATATCGGTGAGGTTCAGCGCAACCGTGGTGCTTTCAGCCGCCGGGTCGATGACCTTGGCGGGCGGCTTGGCTTCGGCGGCTTTCAGGGCGGCTTCGGCTTTGTCCAGCTCGACTTTACGGGCATGGGCGATTGCACTGTTGACGCCACCGGTCAGCGCTGGCGCCTTGGGCATCAGTGCCCGGGCGCGGCTCAGGGCCGTGGCGGCAGCGTTGACGTCACCTTTTTGCAGCACGATCTGGCTGCGCTGCAGGTAGGCTTCGGCCAGTTGGCGCTGATAAGGCTCCAGTGCCGGGTCGTTGGGCGACTGGGCCTGCAGCGCGGCCAGTTCGTCTTCGGCGGTGGCCAGCTCACTGCTGGCGAGGTTTTGCTCCAGCTGTGCGATGGCCGCAGCACGCGCGTCCGGCGCTTCAGGGGCGGCGGGCGGGGTGCTTTGGCAGGCGCCCAGCAGCAAGGAAAATGCGGCAAGGAGCAGATAACGGGCGTTGAACAGCTTCATTCCTGCGACTCTCTAATTGCGCAAAAAGCGAGCAAGTCTACACCCCACGACGGGGCAGGACAAAACTCAGCAGAAACAGGGCGGCCGCGGTGACCACAATCGACGGCCCGGCCGGGGTGTCCTTGAACCAGGACAGTGCCAGGCCACCACACACCGCAAGCATCCCCAATAGGCTGGCGCCGACCGCCATTTGCTCCGGCGAGCGGGCGTGACGCTGGGCCGCAGCGGCCGGGATGATCAGCAGTGAGGTGATCAACAATACGCCGACAATCTTCATCGCGACAGCAATCACCACGGCGATCAGCAACATCAGGGTCATGCGCAGCGCCGCCACGGGCAAGCCTTCGACGGTGGCCAGTTCTTCGTGCACGGTGATCGCCAGTAGCGGGCGCCACAGGGTTACCAGCAACGCCAGTACCGCCGCGCTGCCGCCGAGGATCCAGGCCAGGTCGGTGGGGCTGATCGCCAGCAGGTCGCCGAACAGATAGGCCATCAGGTCGATGCGCACTTCATGCATGAAGCTCAGCACCACCAGGCCCAGCGACAACGTGCTCGGCGCCAGGATGCCCAGCAACGTATCGGAAGCCAGGGGCTGGCGCTGTTGCAGGGTCACCAGCAGCACCGCCAGCAGCAGGCAGCCGACGGTCACGGCGATGGTCGGGCTGACGTCCAGTAGAAAGCCCATGGCCACGCCCAGCAGCGCGGCGTGGGACAAGGTGTCGCCAAAATAGGCCATGCGCCGCCAGACCACGAACGAGCCCAGTGGGCCCGCCACCAGCGCCAAAGCCAAGCCTGCCAGCAGGGCGTAGAGCAGAAAATCAGCCATGCTTGCAGCTATCTCCGTGAACGTGGGTGTGAGGTGTGGCGGGGTCGTCCACGACGGCGCCATGCAAGTCATGGGCGTGGTCGTGATGGTGGTGATAAATCGCCAGGCTCTGGGCATTCTTGCCGAACAGCTCGACGAAAGCCGGGTCGCCGCTGACCTGTTCCGGGTGGCCGGAGCAGCACACGTGGCGATTGAGGCACACCACCTGGTCGGTGGTGCTCATCACCAGGTGCAAATCGTGAGAGACCATCAGCACGCCGCAGCCGTGGCGGTCCCGCAGGCGGGTGATCAGGCTGTACAGCTCGGCCTGGCCGGCCACGTCGACGCCTTGCACGGGTTCATCCAGTACCAGCAGTTCGGGCTCGCGCAACAAGGCGCGGGCCAGCAGTACGCGCTGCATTTCGCCGCCGGAGATACTTTGCACCGGGCTGTCGATGACCTGTTCGGCACCGACTTCCTTCAGGGCCGACTGTGCGCGGGCACGGTCTACGCCGGGCACCAGGCGCAGGAAGCGCAGCACCGACAGGGGCAACGTTGGGTCCACATGCAGCTTTTGCGGCATGTAACCCACCCGCAGCTTGGGTTTGCGCCACACGCTGCCGCTGTCGGGCTTGAGCAGGCCGAGTACGGCGCGCACCAGGGTGGTCTTGCCGGCGCCGTTGGGGCCGATCAGCGTGACGATCTGCCCCGGCTCGACGCTCAGGGCGATGTTGTCCAGCACGTTTTGCCCGGCGAACGTGACCCCGACCTGCTCCAGGCGGATTAACGCAGTGCTCATCAAGCCCCCTGGCAGCCCGAGCACACACCGACCACTTCGACGGTTTGCCCTTCGACCTTGAAGCCGACGTCGCCGGCGCTCTTGATGATGCTGTCGCTGATGCTTTTTTGTTCAAGCTCGATGGCGGCGTGGCATTCGCGGCAAATCAGGAATTGGCCCTGGTGCGCGTGTTCCGGGTGGTTGCAGCCGACAAAGGCGTTGAGCGAGGAGATGCGGTGCACCAGGCCGTTGTCCAGCAGGAAGTCCAGCGCGCGGTACACCGTGGGCGGCGCGGCGCGGCGGCCATCTTGCTCGCTGAGCACGCCGAGGATGTCGTAGGCACCCAGCGGCTTATGGCTTTGCCACACCAGCTCCAGCACCCGGCGACGCAGGGCTGTCAGGCGCAGGCCTTGGCGCGCACACAGTGCGTCGGCCTCTGACAGTGCGCTGTGCACGCAGTGAGAGTGGTCATGGGGACGGCTGGCAAGCGGTGTTTTAGGCATGAGCGGCGACAGATATTTGTGAGAGACGTTATTATGTTACCTGTTCCTGCCTCCTTGAGTGGTCATCGTGTCCAGACTTTTTCCCGTTTTTGTCGTATTTGTCACCAGTTTGTTGCTTGCCGGTGCCGCTCAGGCGGAGGTTCGGGTGCTGACCAGCATCAAACCGTTACAGCTGATTGCCGCCGCCGTGCAGGACGGCGTGGCGATTCCCGAGGTCTTGCTACCGCCGGGCGCTTCCCCCCATAACTATGCGCTGCGTCCTTCCGACGTACGGCGCGTGCAGTCGGTGGACCTGCTGTATTGGATTGGCCCGGACATGGAAAGCTTTCTGCCCCGTGTGTTGAAAGGCCGCAGCTTGCCGACGGTGGCGGTGCAGGACCTTCCGGGGATGAAATTGCGTCGGTTCGCCGAAGATAGCCACTCCCATGCTGAAGATGCCGACGAACATGATCACGATCATCGCCCGGGCAGCCTGGATGCGCACTTGTGGTTGTCGACGGTCAACGCCCGGGTGATCGCCAATCGCATGGCGGCGGACCTCAGCGCTGCCGACCCTGCGAATGCCGAACGTTATCAAAGCAACGTGAAGGCCTTTGATGGCCGCATGGACGCGCTGGATGCGCGTTTGAAAGCACGCATGGCCGACGTCGCGGGCAAGCCTTACTTCGTGTTCCATGAAGCCTTCGATTACTTCGAAGATGCCTACGGCCTCAAGCACACCGGTGTGTTCAGCGTGGCCGCAGAAGTGCAGCCGGGTGCGCAGCATGTAGCGGCGATGCGCACGCGTTTGCAGGAAGTGGGCAAGACCTGCGTTTTCAGCGAGCCGCCGTTGCGCCCGCGCCTGGCGGAAACCCTGGTGGCCGGTTTGCCGGTGAAGCTGGCGGAGCTGGACGCGTTGGGCGGCTACACGCCGGCGACGGCTCAGGGTTATGAGCAGGTGCTGGAGAAGCTGGGGAATGATCTGGCGGGGTGCCTGGAGTCTTTATAAGCCACAACGAAGATCAAATGTGGGAGCTGGCTTGCCTGCGATAGCGGTGGGCCAGCTGACTCAAATGTAACTGACCCACCGCTATCGCAGGCAAGCCAGCTCCCACACTGACCGTGTGCTACAACGCAAACGGCAGCGGAGTCTGGACCTGCTGGCGCTGCGCCAGGCGCACTTGAAACTCCCGCGGGTCGTGAATCAGCACGTCTTGCCCGGCAAACGACTCCGCGGCAATCAGGCGTGACAGCCAGAACCGCACGCACGCCACGCGCAACAGGGTCGGCCACAGCTCCGCTTCTTTCGCGGTAAACGGCCGCAAGCCCGCATACGCACCCAGCAATGCCCGCGCCCGCTGGCCGTCGATCACGCCGTCGGTGTCCGAGCACCAGTCATTCAGGGCGATCGCCACGTCGTACAGCATCGGCCCGGAGCAGGCGTTGTAGAAGTCGATCAGCCCGGTCAGGTGGGTGCCTTCGAACATCGCGTTATCGCGAAACAGATCGGCGTGAATATTCGCCCGGGGCAGCGCGAGGATCTGCGCCTTATGCACCTCGATCTCATCCAGCGCGGCTTGCAGCAGGCCTTGTTGTTCCGCGTCGAGGTGCGAGATCAGTTGGGCGCCTTCGCTGAGCATCCAATCCAGCCCGCGATCGGTCTTGCGTTCCAGCACCTTGTCGCCTTGGGTGGCCAGGTGCAGGTGGCCGAGCAGTTCGCCCACCTGCACGCAATGCTGGGCGTTGGCGTCCTTGACGTGCTTGCCCGCCAGGCGCGGCTGCAGCAGCGCCGGTTTGCCGGCCAGCTCGCGCAAGGCCACGCCGTCGGTGGTGCGCAGGGCATAAGGCACCGGCAGGTCGGCGTCGTGGAGCACGTCCAGCAGTTCGATGAAGAACGGCATTTCCTGCACGGGGCCACGTTCAACCAAGGTCAGGACGAATTCGCCCTGTTCCAGGCTGATGAAGAAATTGGTGTTTTCACTACCAGCGGCAATCCCCTGGAAATCAAGCAGGCGGCCGAGCCCGTAAGGGGCAAGAAAGGTTTCCAGCTCGGGCCGAGCCAGGGGGGTGAACACAGACATGGTTAAAACTGCCGTTACGGGCGCTGCCGTGGGCAGCGCCGATTAAAGTTAAGAAATCATTTCCATTCGAAGATCTTCCATGACGGGATCAGCATATCCGGCTGGTCAGAGCGGATGAAGTTCGCATCGGTTCCGTCTGCGCGCACCAGGAAATAAGGCGGCGCACCCTTTACGGTCACCTTGATTGCGTACAGGAAGCCGTTCTGGCGGTACTCCTGGATGGTTCTGTCACCCTCGGTGCGGATCGTCACTTCCGGATCTGCCGAAGAAGCCCCGTCGGCTGCCGTGGCGGCCAGCGGAAGGAATGCAATCAAGCCGGTCAACAACAGGCGATTCACTGTACGCATGATAACCTTGTCCCTTTGTCGTCATTGGTCCGGCTATTCTAGCGCCTGACCCGCCGAAAAGGTTGATCCTGCTCATGAGCCAAGCCCCCCTCGTCCTGGTGGACGGTTCTTCTTATCTGTACCGCGCCTTTCACGCGCTGCCTCCGCTCACCACGTCCAAAGGCCTGCCTACCGGCGCGGTCAAGGGCGTGTTGAACATGCTCAAAAGCCTGCGCAAGCAGTACCCGGGCAGCCCGTTCGCGGTGGTGTTCGACGCCAAGGGCGGGACATTCCGCGATGAGCTGTACGCCGAATACAAGGCCAACCGCGCGAGCATGCCCGATGACATGCGCGTGCAGATCGAGCCGCTGCACCAGAGTGTGATCGCCCTGGGCTTCCCGCTGCTGTGCGTCGAAGGCGTTGAAGCAGACGACGTGATCGGCACCCTGGCCCGCAGCAGTGCCGCCGCCGACCGGCCTGTGGTGATTTCCACCGGTGACAAGGACATGGCGCAGCTGGTGGACGGGCACATTACCTTGGTGAACACCATGACCGGTAGCGCCATGGACGTTGAGGGCGTGAAGGAGAAATTCGGTGTCGCTCCCGAGCAGATCATCGATTACCTGGCGCTGATGGGCGATTCGTCCGACAACATTCCGGGGGTTCCGGGCATTGGTCCAAAGACGGCTTCCGGCTTGCTGGTAGGTGTCAACGGCGGTTTGAAGGAGCTCTACGAGCAGCTCGATATCGTGCCGACCCTGCCGATTCGTGGCGCCAAGACCCTGGTCGCCAAGCTCGAAGAGCATAAGGACAGCGCGTTCCTGTCGTACGAGTTGGCGACGATCAAGATCGATGTGCCGCTGGATGTGGGCCTGGACGACTTGCACCTGGTCGAGCCGGATCGGGAGAAGTTGCTGGAGCTGTACACGCTGCTGGAGTTCAAAAGCTGGACCGACGAGCTTCAGCGTGACGCCAAGCGTGTTGAGCTGAGCGCGGCCCCGTCGACTTCTGTCGCCGAACAGGCGGTTGAGGCGGCGGCCCCGGTTTCTACGGAGCCGGTGTACGAAACCATCCTCACCCAGGCCAGGTTTGATGCCTGGCTGAAGAAGCTCAACGACGCCAAGCTGTTCGCCTTTGATACCGAAACCACCGGGATCGACGCCCAGAAAGCGCAACTGGTGGGCGTGTCGTTTGCCGTACAGGCCCACGAAGCGGCCTATATCCCGCTGACCCATTCCTACATCGGCGCGCCGGAACAGCTGGACCGGGACACCGTGCTGCTGGCCCTGAAGCCGTTGCTCGAAGACCCGGAAAAGCTCAAGGTCGGCCAGCACGCCAAGTTCGACATGAACATCCTGGCCAATTGCGCCATCGGTGGCGACCCGGCCCATGGCATCACCGTGCGCGGCATCGCCTTCGACACCATGCTTGAGTCCTACGTGCTGAACTCCGTCGCGACCCGCCACGACATGGACAGCCTGGCGAAGAAGTACCTGGACTACGACACCGTCAGCTTTCAGGACATCGCCGGCAAGGGCGCCAAGCAGCTGACCTTTGACCAGATTGCCCTGGAGCAGGCCGGCCCTTACGCGGCGGAAGATGCGGATGTGACCCTGCGTTTGCACCAGGAACTGCACAAGCAGCTTGCCGCTATTCCTACCTTGGCCAGTGTAGTGTCCGACATCGAGATGCCGCTGGTGCCAGTGCTGGCGCGCATTGAGCGCCAGGGTGCCCTGGTGGATGCCGCCTTGCTGGGCATCCAGAGCATCGAGTTGGGCAACAAGATGGTCGACCTCGAGCGTCAGGCGTATGAAATCGCCGGCGAGGAATTCAACCTGGGCTCGCCCAAGCAGTTGGGGGCCATCCTCTACGAGAAACTCGGGCTGCCGGTGTTGAAGAAGACCGGCAAGGGCCAGGCCTCGACGGCCGAGGAAGTTTTGGCCAAATTGGCTGAAGACGACTACCCACTGCCGAAAGTGCTGATGCAGTACCGCAGCATGAGCAAGTTGAAAAGCACCTACACCGACCGTTTGCCGGAGCAGATCAACCCGCGCACCGGTCGCGTGCACACGTCCTATCATCAGGCCGTAGCAGCAACCGGGCGTCTGTCCTCCAGCGATCCAAACCTACAGAACATTCCGGTGCGTACCGCTGAAGGCCGGCGGATTCGCCAGGCGTTTGTCGCACCCAAGGGCTACAAGCTGCTGGCGGCGGACTATTCCCAGATCGAGTTGCGCATCATGGCGCATTTGTCCAAGGACGAAGGCTTGCTGAATGCGTTCCGCGACGACCTGGACGTGCACACCGCCACGGCGGCCGAGGTGTTCAAGGTTGAGTTGGCGCAGGTCACGTCCAACCAGCGACGCAGTGCCAAGGCGATCAACTTTGGCCTGATCTACGGCATGGGCGCGCAGAAGCTCGGCAAGGACATCGGCGTCGACACCAAGACCGCCAAGGCTTACATCGATGTGTACTTCGCCCGCTACCCGGGCGTTCGCGAGTACATGGAGCGCACCCGCGCCCAGGCGGCGGATCAGGGCTACGTGGAAACCCTGTTCGGGCGCCGCCTGTACCTGCCGGAGATCAACTCCAACAAGCCCCAGGAGCGTGCTGGCGCCGAGCGTACGGCGATCAACGCGCCGATGCAGGGCACTGCGGCCGATATCATCAAAAAGGCCATGGTCAAGGTCGACAACTGGCTGGCGGCCTCGGGCCTGGACGCCAAGGTCATCCTTCAAGTGCACGATGAATTGGTGCTGGAGGTGCGTGAGGACCTGGTGGATGAAGTCAGCGCGAAGATCCGTGAGCACATGAGCGATGCGGCGAAGCTGGATGTGCCGCTGGTGGTGGACGTCGGCGTGGGCGACAACTGGGACGAGGCGCACTAAGCGTGGGGCTTGGGCCGCGGCAGCACGCTGCGGCAACGCTTTAGATCGGAAAGCGTGGCGGGTTATTACCAATAGTTTTTTGAACCTGCCGGAACTTAACCCATGAAATGTGACTCAGAGTTACTGAATGGGTGGTGAAGCCCTTCAATGCTCCTATGTTGTGTTAAGTGTTGGCAGATATCTGGACCCCGCCCTAGCGGTCCGGAACTTGGACCCCGAACTTCCCCTCCCCATACGAAGTCCGGGGTTTTTTTTGCCCCGAGTTTTTACTCGGCGACTTCCGAACCCTTGTCAGCCAGTTCCATCCAGCCTGCCAGCACGGTGTAGGCGTCTTCCAGGCCCAGGCGTTTTGGCGCCGAGAACAGCTGGATAGTCACCGCATCGCCCCAACCCTTACGGATTTCTGCCTGCACTTTGAGCAGGGTATTTTTGGCTGCGCCGTAGGTCAGCTTGTCGGCCTTGGTCAGCAGGATGTGCATGGGCATGCCGCTGGCGACGGCCCAATCGAGCATCAGCAGGTCGAAGTCGGTCATTGGATGACGGATGTCCATCATCAGAATCAAACCCTTCAAACTCTCCCGGCCACCCAGATAGGCTTCCAGGTGACGCTGCCAGTGCAGCTTCAGCGGGATGGGTACTTTTGCGTAACCGTAGCCCGGAAGGTCGACCAGACGCCGATCATCGTCTAGCTTGAAGAAGTTGAGGAGCTGTGTGCGCCCCGGGGTTTTCGAGGTGCGGGCCAGGCTCGCGTGGGTCAGGGTGTTCAGCGCGCTGGATTTACCGGCGTTGGAACGGCCGGCGAATGCGACTTCGAAGCCTTCGTCATCGGGGCATTGGTCGACTTTGGCGGCGCTGAGCATGAAGGTGGACTGTTGGCACAGGCCGAGGATGGGATTCTTGAGTTGCATGAGTTTTCCGATGTGGGCGGTGCCGGGAATGGGTGCGGCAAGCGGTGTCGTTTCCGTTTCAGTAGCGCCAGTATATAATGCCGCAGATTTTGTGTGTGCTTTGTCCCAGCGAAGGATGAAGTTCACGGGAGCGATAGACCTTTATTGCGCATTAGAACGCAAAACGCTCTCAAACCCTGAAAAGGTCGATGTATGACCAAGTGGCTGCTGGTCGTCGGTGTCTTGATGCCACTTTACAGTGCGCAGGCTACACAGGATCCGGAGGCTGTGTACAACCGCGTTTGCGTGGCTTGCCATGCCGGACAGTTGCCCAACGCCCCGAAACGGGGTGACCAGGCAGCCTGGAAGCCAAGAGTGGCTCAAGGTATGGACACGCTGGTGCAACACGTGACTCAGGGTTTCAAGGCGATGCCGCCGCGTGGTTTGTGCATGGACTGCAGTACCGAGGATTACCAGGCCGTCATTCAGTTGATGGTGAGTAAACCCGGTCCATAACTCTTTAACCCTTAGCCGTAGTTGGATTAGCTGATGAACAAACTGATCGTGAGTCTGCTGTTGACCTTGGGCATCACCGGTGTTGCCCATGCCGCAGGCGACGCTACTGCCGGCCAGGCGAAAGCCGCCGTATGTGGTGCTTGCCATGGACCGGACGGTAATAGCCCGGCGCCAAACTTTCCAAAACTGGCCGGCCAGGGTGAACGTTACCTGACCAAGCAGATGCACGACATCAAGGATGGCAAGCGTACGGTCCTGGAAATGACCGGCTTGCTGACCAACCTCAGTGATCAGGACCTGGCGGACATCGCGGCGTATTTTGCCAGCCAAAAGGGCAGCGTGGGAGCTGCTGATCCAAAAGTGGTGGCCCACGGTGAAGAATTGTTCCGTGGCGGCAACCTGGAAAAAGGCATGCCTTCCTGCATCGGTTGCCACTCGCCTAACGGCGCAGGCCTCGCGGCGGCAGGCTTCCCGCACTTGAGTGGCCAGCATGCCCAGTACATCGGCAAACAGCTGACGGACTTCCGGGAAGGTAATCGCACCAACGACGGCGACACCAAAATCATGCAAAGCATCGCCGGCAAACTCAGCAACAAGGACATCGAAGCCGTGTCCCAATACATCCAGGGCCTGCACTAAGTGTCCCGGCTACGTTAACGCTCGATTAATCCGTCGATGCAAGCATAAAAAGGGTGGCCTAGGCTGCCCTTTTTTGTGGCCGGTGCCGTTACACTAACGAACTCATGCCCGCGTAGACCTGTCACAACAAAGGTCGCGTGAGGCGACTTTATTTGTCCAGGAGTAAAGCATGCGTAATCTGATCCTCAGCGCCGCTCTCGTCACTGCCAGCCTTTTCGGCATGACCGCACAAGCTGCCGATAATGTGCCGCTTGAAGCCGGTAAAACCTATGTTCAACTGGAGACGCCTGTACCGGTTTCCGTGCCGGGCAAGATCGAAGTGGTGGAGCTGTTCTGGTATGGCTGCCCGCATTGCTACGCGTTTGAGCCAGTGATCAATCCGTGGATCGAGAAGCTGCCTGAGGACGTGAACTTCAAACGTATTCCTGCCTTGTTCGGCGGCCCATGGGATGCCCACGGCCAGCTGTTCATTACCCTGGACACCATGGGTGTAGAGCACAAGGTTCACGCCGCTGTCTTCAACGCCATCCAGAAAGAAGGCAAGCGCCTGCTCAAGCCTGAGGACATGGCCGATTTCGTGGCCACTCAAGGCGTCGACAAAACCAAGTTCCTTGAGACGTTCAACTCGTTCGCAGTGAAGGGCAAGATGGCCCAGTACAAAGAACTTGCCCAGAAATATGGCGTGCAAGGCGTACCGACCCTGATCGTCAACGGCAAATACCGTTTTGACATCGGCAGCGCCGGTGGCGAAGAGCAAGCGCTGAACGTGGCTGACCAGCTGATCGCCAAAGAGCGCGCAGCCAAGTAAGGGGCCTGTCATGCGTCGCTGGGGTACTGAACGTGTCGTTGGCCTGCATGACCCGAAGGTCAATGGACACCATCTGGAATCCACAGGCCTGCCGGCAGACAGCCGGTTGCGCCTGCTCAGTTTCAATATACAGGTGGGCATCAGTACCGAGAAATACCGGCATTACCTGACCCGTGGCTGGCAGCACCTGCTGCCCCACAACGGGCGTGCCGGCAATCTGCAAAAGATCGGCGACCTGCTGGGCGACTTCGACCTGGTAGCCCTGCAGGAGGCCGACGGTGGCAGCCTGCGTTCCGGCTACATCAACCAAGTCGAACACCTGGCCCAGCTGGGTGCCTTTCCCTACTGGTATCAACAACTCAATCGCAACCTCGGCAAACTCGGCCAGCACAGTAATGGTGTGCTCAGCCGCCTGAAACCGTGGGCGATCGAGGATCACCCGTTACCCGGCCCCAAAGGCCGTGGGGCGATTCTCGTACGGTTCGGCGAAGGGCCGGAAGCGTTGGTGGTGGTCATGATGCACCTCGCGCTGGGCGCGCGAACCCGCACCCTGCAATTGGCCTACATCCGTGAGTTGATTGGTAACTACAAACATCAGGTACTGATGGGTGACATGAACACCCATGCCACAGACCTGCTACAGAATTCCCCGTTGCGTGACCTTGGGTTGCTGGCGCCGCAAGTCGAAGCCACCTTTCCCAGCTGGCGTCCGCAACGCTGTCTTGATCACATCCTGCTCAGCCCGACCCTCACACTCGAAAGTGTGCAGGTACTGGCTCAGCCCATCTCCGATCACCTGCCGGTCGCGGTAGAGATTCGTCTGCCGGGTTCGCTCACGGCTGATGCATTGCCCGCGTTGAGCCCCGGCCCTCGCGGACCCCTTGCATGAGCGACGACGCCCAGCGCTGGAAAGAAAAATACCTTAAAAGCATCGAGCAACAAGACAAGCTCGAGCGCCGCTGGGCCGCCCGCCTCGACCTGCTGCGCCGGGGGCTGGTACGCAGCACCCTGGCGGCTGAAGGGACCGACCGTGCGGTTGACCTATGCATGAAGGAAATGCGCGATGTTGTCCGCACAGACGACATGGACGCCGCCCTCGCCGCCTTGTTGCCGCGCCTGGAAAAGGCCGTGCTGGATTCGGAGCAGCGCCGTGAAACCCGGGTCGACCAGATCGGCACCGCGTTGACGGCCTTGGTCACCCAGTTGCAGAAACTGCCCTTGCCGCGTGAGGTCAGCCGCCCTCTGAAGGCGTTCGCCAAACAGTTGGACGGGCGGGTCGGCCAGGCGCGGGAAATTCCACTGCTGTTGAGTGAGTTGAGCGGCCTTCAGGGGCAGGCATTGAGCAACCTGGAGCCGGAGGGCGAAGCCAGCCGTCCGAGCCCGGGGCTGTTGCAGCGTCTGTTTGGCGCCAGGGACGCTGCGGCCGAAACCGCCGAGGTTGAGGCGTCGGCACCCTCACGCCCGGCTGCTCACGCGCCCGCTGCGCCAAAGCCGGTGAATGAGGCTGAAGCGCCGGCGCAATCGGCCGAGTTGGCACAAGCGCTGCGGGCTTTTGCGCCGCAGCCGAAGGCCCCGGCTTCCGTAGAGCCGCTGCCTGAGCGTGTGCCGCAAGTACAGGCGGCTGAGGTTGTCAGCGAAGCGGCGCCTGTTGCCCCCGCCGTTGTGGTCAAAGCCCCCGTGATTGAGGCGCCCGCCGCGATCATCGAACCACTGGCGCCTGAACAACCGCTCGAAGCGCAGGTTGAGCCAGCCCTTGAGAGCGCCCTTGCTGCCATGGTCGAGGCGCCAGAGGTGCAGGCCCGCGAGCTGGAGCAAACGGAGATCGGCAGTCTCTCCTTGCCGCCGGTCCTGGCCGACGAGCCGGAAGAGGCGCCCGAGCCCGCAGAGCCGAACCCCGACGCGCTGCAAGCGGAGCAGGCCTACGCCCTGCCCGACACCCCCGAGCCGTCTTACAGTTCGGTGGCCAAACACATCGAAGACACCCTGCTCGGGTTGCTGGAAGACCTGTCGCTGCCAGAGCGTTATCGGCCCCAGGCCGAAGCCATGCGTGATCGCTTGACCCATGGCTTGAACTGGTACGAACTGCTGCCGATCCTCGATGACCTGGCGGTGTTGATGCTGGCGGTCACCGACAGCGGCCAGCACGAGTTCGAAGCCTACCTCAAGCAGCTCAACGAGCGCCTTGAAGCCTTTCAGGGGCACTTGCAGGTCGCCAGTGACGGCCACGCCGACAGTCGCTCGGCCGCCAGAGAGCTGGACACCCAGATCCGCGAACAGGTGGATGGTTTGCAGAGTAGCGTCCAGGAGGCGGCAGACCTCGACAGCCTCAAGCATGTGCTCGAGAGCCATCTCGAAGGCCTGCTGGGCACCATGGACGAACACCAGCACCAGCGTGACCAGCGTGAGCAGGAAGTGGCCGCCCGCCTCAAAGGCCTGGCCGAACGGGTGGCCAATATGGAACAGGAGGCTCAGGGCTACCGTGAGCACCTGGAGGTTCAGCGCCAGAAAGCCTTGATCGACCCCCTTACCGGCTTGCCCAACCGCGCTGCCTGGAGCGAGCGCCTGGAGCAAGAGGTCAACGCCTGGCACCAGCGCGGCAACAGCCTGTCGCTGGCAATGCTGGACCTTGATCACTTCAAGCGTATCAACGACGGCTATGGTCACCTCGCCGGTGACAAGGTGTTGAAGATCATCGCCACGGTGCTGCGAAAACGCCTGCGGCCCAATGACTTCATCGCGCGCTTTGGCGGTGAAGAGTTTGTGCTGCTGATGCCCCATTCATCGCTGTCCGAGGCGCTGGCGGTGGGTGAAACCCTGCGCGCCGCCATCGAAGCCTGCCCGTTTCACTTCAAGGGCGAGCCGGTGACGATCACGGTGTCCATGGGCATGGCGCAGTTTCAGCCGGGAGAGCGCAGTGACCTGGCCCTCAAACGCGCCGACGAGGCGTTGTATCGCGCCAAGGCAGCGGGGCGTAATCAGGTGCAGGCGGCCTGAAATGTTCCATTTTGTTTAAAATGTCGCATTTGGCCGCCGACCCGCAAACGGTACGTTACACTGTTGCATTATCGTCTTAAGCGTATTGTCTGCTGCCATGAAATTTCTGTGTTCTGCCTTACTGCTTCTCCTGCTCGCCGGTTGCGCCAGCGGCCCTCGCCTGAACACCAGCCATCCGTCGGTGAATCACGACAACCGGGTGCAGTTCGTCATCGTGCACTACACCTCGGCGTCCCTTGAGCGTTCCCTCGCGCTGTTGACCCACGGCCAGGTCAGCAGTCATTACCTGATCGGCGACGATGCGTCTGCCATCATCTATAAGCTGGTGGACGAAAGCCAACGCGCCTGGCACGCCGGGGAAAGCGAATGGATGGGCCGCACCTGGCTCAACTCCAGCTCCATTGGCATCGAGATTGTGAACCCGGGGTATCGCGACTTGCCGACGGGCCGCGTCTGGTATCCCTACTCCGAGGCGCAAGTGCAGTCGCTGGTGGTGCTGCTCAAGGACATCAGCAAGCGTAACGGCATCGACCCGAGAAACATCATCGGCCATAGCGACATTGCCCCGCTGCGCAAGCTGGACCCGGGGCCGTTGTTCCCGTGGAAGCGCCTGGCGGATGAAGGGCTGGGCATGTGGCCGGACGCCAAGGCGGTTGCGCGTTACCAGGTGCAGTACGCCAGCGATTTTCCGAGCATTACCTGGTTTCAGGAAGAGTTGGCGAAGTTGGGCTATCCGACGCCGCAAACGGGCGAGCTGGATGTGGCGACGCGGCATGTGGTGGCCGCGTTCCAGATGCATTTCCGGGCGTCGTTGTATGACGGGACGCCGGATGCTGAAAGTGCCGCGATCCTGCGGGCGCTGAATCACCAATAACGGCAGGCGCGTGTGCGCTACAGGGGCAGCGCCATATAGAACTGCGTCCCCTGTCCCGGCCGCGAATAAACCCCCATGCGCCCACCGTGCAACTGCACGATCTCCTTGCACAGCGCCAGGCCCAGCCCGGCACCGCCTTTCTTGCGGCCTACCTGCACAAACGGTTCGAAGATCCGCCCCTGCTGGCCGTAGGCAATGCCTTCACCGTTGTCCTCGACGCTGACAATCACCCGTTCTCCATGGCGACGCGCCTGCAGGCGAATCTGCCCACCGTCGGCGGTGTGTCGCAGGGCGTTACCCAAAAGGTTGTCGAGCACCCGCTCCAACTGCGCTCGATCGGCGTGCAGTCTTGGCAGTGGGGATTGCTCTTCAACCAGCAGTTCGATGTTCTGCGCATTCGCCTGCTCCGCGAAGCGGGCACGGGCATGTTCGAGCAGGTCGCTGATGTCGCACGGGCCCAGAGTGAGTTTCTGCAAGCCGTTCTGGTAGCGCGAGAAGTTGAGCAAGTCGTTGATCAGCTGCATCAGGCGCTGCATTTCTTCGTTGACCGTATCCAGCAGGTCCGCTTCGCGAGACTCCGCCGGAAACTTCGCCCGTTCACGGAACAAGCCGAACGCCATGTGCATGCCCGTCACCGGGGTGCGCAACTCATGGGAGGCACGCAACACAAACTCACTGCGCACCCGTTCAAAGGCGCGTTGTTCGGTGACGTCGTGCAGCACCATCACCGCGCCCAGAATGTGTCCCTGGGTATGGCTGACCGGCGTCAGGCTGTACGTCAGCAGGCGCAGCTCGCCTTCGACTTCCACTTCCAGGTCTTCAGGCGCGCGCTCCAGGTTGCCGCCGCGTAGCACCAGGTGCAGCTGTTCATCCAGTTCCGGGCGGCCCAAGGCCTCGCCAAGGCCTTGGCCCAGGCGATTCTCGTCCCAGCCCAGCTGGCGCTGCGCCACCGGGTTAAGGTGCTCCAGGCGGCCCTGGCGGTCGATCATCAGCAGGCCGTCGTCGATGCTGTCGAGCACCGCCTGCAGGCGTTGCTGCCCGGCGAGCAGCTCATCGACATTGGTTGCCTGATGCTGGCGCAACGCCTCGGCCATGATGCCGAAGCGCCGGGTCAGCAGGTTCATCTCGGCCGCCGAGGAAATGGGCAGCGTGACTTCGAAGTTGCCCTGGCCGATCTTGTCGGCGGCCTTGGCCAGGGCTTCGATTGGCCCGCCAAAGCGCCGGGCGATACCATGGGCGGTGACGAAACCGATGATCAGCACCGCCAACCCCACCAGGCCCAGCAGGCCGGCAATCAACAGCGCGCGCTCACGGGACTTGTGTTCGGTGTCGTTGATGTTGTCCAGGGCCTTCTTGTGCTCGGCGATCAGGCCGTTGCGCAAGACGTTGAAGCGCTCGGTCAGCTCGTCGTTGTTACGCAGTTGCGGCGGCGCGTTTTCATTTTTTTCGAACGCCTCAAGAAAGCTCAGGTAGTTGGTTTTGGCCTGGGTAAATCCGCGGGTGACTGCCTCCTTTTGTTCGTGATCGATGCCTTGTTGCAGCAGGGCGAAATAGTGCCGCTTGGAGTCGTTGAGCGCGGCACGATCGGGCTGCTCGTTGAGCATGATCATCAACTGATCGCCGAGGGTCTGCCGAAGCTTGAGCCCCAGGTCCAGGGTGATGAAGTTGCTGCGAATCAAGGACTCCTGGGTCTTGGCCATTTGCATGACACTCACCAGGCCCAGCAGCAACCCCAGCAGGGCAACGGTGATCAGCGCGGAAATACTCAGGAACAGCCGAGTGCGCAGCTTCATCGCAAGCTTCATAGGCTACAGCTCACAGGTTGTATTGTTTGCGTTTGCGGTAAAGCGTCGACGCATCAATGCCAAGGGTCCGGGCCGCTTGGTCCAGGGTGTCACTGGTGGCCAGCACGGCGCCGATATGGGCTTTTTCCAATTCATCCAGGCTCAGCGCCGCGCCGATACGCGGGGCGTTGTTGGTCGGCTGTTCGGCCATGCCGAGGTGGCTGATCTCGACCTTTTCCTGCGGGCAAATAATGCTGGCCCGCTCCACGACGTTGCGCAGTTCGCGGATGTTCCCGGGCCAGCGGTAGTTGAGCAGCGCCTCACGGGCTTCATCGCTGAACCCGCGAGCCGGTCGTGCATATTCCTTCACGAAGCGCGCCAGGAACCGGTCGGCCAGGGTCAGGATGTCTTCGCTACGCTCGCGCAGGGGCGGCAGGTGCAGGGTGATGACATTCAGGCGGTACAGCAGGTCTTCGCGGAAACGACCGTCGCGGACCATGTCTTCCAGGTTCAGGTTGGTGGCGGCGAGGATACGCACGTCGGCGCGACGAGTGACCGGGTCACCGACACGCTCGTATTCCTTGTCCTGGATAAAGCGCAGCAACTTGGGTTGCAAGGTAAGGGGGAAATCGCCGATCTCATCGAGAAACAGCGTGCCGCCGTCGGCCTGGTTGACGCGGCCGAGGGTGCTTTCGCTGGCGCCGGTAAACGCGCCGCGGCTGTGGCCGAACAGTTCGCTTTCCATCAGCTCGGCTGTCAGCGACGGGCAGTTAATAGTCACGCAGGATTTCTTCGCGCGCTTGCTCCAGCCGTGAATGGCCCGGGCCAGCTCGCCCTTACCGGTGCCGGACTCGCCGAGAATCAGGATATTGGCGTCAGTGCCCGCCACTTGGCGTGCCGTTTCCAGCACCACCATCATCGCGGGACTGTGGGAGTCGAGGCCGTCCTTGGGCTGGCGTACTTCGCCTTCCAGGGCTTCCAGGCGCGCCGACAGTTGACGCACTTCCAGTTGCTTGGCCGTGGCCAGGCGCAATTGGTCGGGGCTGCAAGGTTTGACGAGGTAATCGGCGGCGCCGGCCTGAATGGCATCCACCGCGGTGTCGACGGCCGAATGGGCAGTGACGATCACCACCCGCATCCACGGCGCCTGAATGCGCATTTGCGCCAGTACGTCGAGGCCGTTGTCTTCGCCCAGCCGCAGGTCCAGGAAGCACAGGTCAAACACTTGGCGTTGCAACAAGGCATCGGCCTGGGCGGCGCTGTTGGCGGTGGCTACGGTATAGCCTTCATCTTCCAGGCAGTAACGGAAGGTGCGAAGGATCGCGGACTCGTCATCCACTAAAAGAATGCGGCCTTGAAGTTCCTTGGCTGATTCCATCTGTCCCGCGCTCCTTAAGAATGAATGATGTTGTTTAGTCCCGGAATAATCGGGCAAGTTGCATGGTTTATTCTGATTGATTAAAGCCGTCATCGCGCAGGTATCTGCGCTTATTCCTACAAAGACGCCCATTCATGGCGTTTTGATCCCTCTCTTCCCTCTTCGGCAACCTGCGGTTGCATTCCTATCCCTCGATCCGACCACTGACCATCGTGCATTTCGCACGGCATGGATAGGGCCATCGTGCAGGATGCTCGTGGTGTCAAAGCGCTTTTGTTTTTAACTTGTTGAATTCATTGAGTTTTATTTTGTTAAAAAACTGGCACGCAGGCTGCAATACCCCTCATACGAGCTTCATCAACGAATAATCAGAATGCGGGAGAGATACAGCATGACTCGCCAAAGCCTCACCCAACTGCGTGTATCGCCACTGCGTCTGCAACAGGGGCTGTTTGCCAGCCTGGCCCTGATGGTGACCTTGATTGGCGGTCAGCAATTGGCGCATTGGCAGCAGGGTCAGCACACCCCCGCGCAGTTCGAACGCCCGATGATGACTCAGACCCATTTTCGTTCAGTCGGCGCTACCGCTGCTGACGTGACAACCCCGCAACTGACGGCGGTTGAACAGGATTCCACCCTCGGCGACCTGCCCTCTCAGGAACGCTGGGTGTTCTAGGCAAGACACGGTCGCTTGGATCAAGCGACCGCAGGCATTACCGCTGTTACCCCTAAAAGAAGCGTAAGGAGAATCACCATGTTGAGTTGGGCAATCACATTTCTGATCATCGCCATTGTGGCTGCAGTCCTGGGCTTCGGTGGTATCGCGGGCACCGCCACGGGTATCGCCAAGATTCTGTTTGTGGTCTTCCTGGTGATGTTCATCGCTTCGTTCTTCTTTGGCCGTCGTGGCCGAGGCTAAACATGTTCAATTCGTCCCTTAAAGCCCTGGCTGCCGCCCTGTTGTTGGGCGGCAGTGGCCTGGTGCTGGCTGCCAATGACGGCCAGTCCCGGGCCAACGAACTGCTGAGCTCGGACCCGCAGTACCGCGAAACCTGGCAGAGCGTGGTCAAGAAGGAAGAGCGTCTGCCGGAATGGGTGATGAACCTTTCGGGCAGCGCTGAACAAATGAATGCCGTTGAAGAGGACGGTGACAAGTACTTGGTAGGGCCGCTCTGCGAAACGGCAGACACGTGCCTGAACAAGCGCCTGATCGTCGCCTTCAGCTTCGACAAGGAAGATGCCTACGCGATGTTGGTGGAAGTTCCGGCCGGCCTGCCGTCGGACAAGTCGCCAACACGGCATGCCGACTACCGCTTTCTTGGCAAGCCGGACGACGGCATGAAGAAGCTGTTGATGGAACAGCTCAAGAAAGATCCGAATTGGTACTAGGTTTGGTCTGACGACGCTGTCGTCTACCGGCTTATCGTCCATAGAAAGGAGCGCCACGCTTCTTTCTGTTTGCACGGCCCGACAAGGGCGGTGCATGACCAAGGGGCCGGGTTGCTCTGATCGATAGGATCGGCGTGACCTACGGGGACACGGAGTGCCTGCGTGAGGGCCGGGTCAGGTGAAAAGCTGCGACGCAAGTCCGCAAGCCGATGGCTTGTGGAACTTGCGACGGGCTTATGGCTCCTATGCCCGCTTCTGTCATACCGCCCATAGCGGCAATTTTCCTTTTTGCATCACTCCAACCATTTCTTGGTGTTTCCACGTGACCATCTATCGAGAAAGTTTGTCTCCTGCCAGACGAGTTTTCCGATGGTATGCGTAGGAATTTTCAGGGGTTTTCAGCCGCGGCCGTAGAATTTCGAAAAACCCCGCACGAGCCTGAAATGGCAGGTTCGCGGCATTTATGCCTGCCAATATGTCGTATTCGAACTGACCGTTCAGACAGAAAAACTCAAAAAAACTCATGCCGATTCGGCATGGGGTAGGCGTTTACGGCATTAGACGTCGCCTCCTTGCATCGGAATAGTTGCGCCTTTTTTCGCCTGTCAGTGAGCCATATCGGCCAACTGCGGTGACCTTCTACGGGGGCAGATGCACACACTTTTTCGCTCTCGAGCGTTCCAGCTGCTGGCGCATCTGCCTGAGTCCACTTGAAGTAAGGGTAATGACATGAAGAAGGCAAAGCTAAGCCTCGCCTGGCAGATCCTCATCGGTCTGGTGCTGGGGATTGCAATCGGTGCGGTGCTTAACCATTTCAGTGCTGAAAAGGCCTGGTGGATCAGCAACGTGTTGCAGCCCGCTGGCGATATCTTTATCCGCCTGATCAAGATGATCGTTATCCCGATCGTGATTTCGTCGCTGATTGTCGGAATCGCCGGTGTTGGGGATGCGAAAAAACTCGGTCGGATCGGCGTGAAAACCATCCTTTACTTCGAAGTGGTCACCACCATCGCCATCGTGGTCGGCCTGCTGCTGGCCAACCTGTTCCATCCAGGTACCGGCATCGACATGAGTACCCTGGGTACCGTCGACATCTCCAAATACACGGCCACTGCCGCCGAAGTTCAGCATGAGCATGCGTTCATCGAGACGATCCTCAACCTGATCCCGTCGAACATCTTTGCCGCCGTCGCCCGTGGCGACATGCTGCCGATCATTTTCTTCTCGGTGTTGTTCGGCCTCGGCCTGTCGAGCCTCAAGCCTGAGTTGCGCGAGCCCCTGGTAACCATGTTCCAGGGCGTGTCCGAGAGCATGTTCAAAGTCACCCACATGATCATGAAGTACGCCCCGATCGGCGTGTTTGCCCTGATCGCGGTGACGGTCGCCAACTTCGGCTTCGCCTCGCTGCTGCCGTTGGCCAAGCTGGTGATCCTGGTTTACGTCGCCATTCTGTTCTTCGCCTTTGTGGTACTCGGCCTGATCGCCCGCCTGTTTGGCTTCTCGGTGATCAAGCTGATGCGCATCTTCAAGGATGAGCTGGTGCTGGCCTACTCCACCGCCAGTTCCGAAACCGTGCTGCCCCGTGTGATCGAGAAGATGGAAGCCTACGGTGCGCCGAAGGCGATCTGCAGCTTCGTGGTGCCGACCGGCTACTCGTTCAACCTCGACGGCTCGACCCTGTATCAGAGCATCGCGGCGATCTTTATCGCCCAGTTGTATGGCATCGACCTTTCGATTGGCCAGCAACTGATGCTGGTGCTGACCCTGATGGTCACCTCCAAAGGCATCGCCGGCGTGCCGGGCGTGTCCTTCGTGGTGCTGTTGGCGACCCTGGGCAGTGTGGGCATTCCGCTGGAAGGCCTGGCGTTTATCGCCGGTGTCGACCGCATCATGGACATGGCCCGTACCGCGCTGAACGTGATTGGTAACGCCTTGGCCGTACTGGTCATCTCCCGCTGGGAAGGCATGTACGACGACGCCAAGGGCGAGCGCTACTGGAACTCCCTGCCGCACTGGCGTACCAAGGACGTGCTGCCAGCCGGCGAGACCTCTCGCGGCTGATCGCCAGAACGGCCTCGTACACAAACCCCGGGAAATCCGGGGTTTGTCGTTTCTGCCAGCCCCGCTATCATTCGCCCCATCTTTCGGGGGATTCAACTGATGCTCAACGGCCTGTGGCTTGGCTTTTTTATCGTGGCAATGGTCTCCGCACTGGCGCAATGGCTGATCGGCGGTAACGCCGGCATCTTTGCGGCGATGGTGGAAAGCATCTTCGCCATGG
Organism: Pseudomonas sp. IPO3778; assembly: GCF_013386825.1. Classification (GTDB taxonomy): domain Bacteria; phylum Pseudomonadota; class Gammaproteobacteria; order Pseudomonadales; family Pseudomonadaceae; genus Aquipseudomonas. The sequence continues at coordinate 24,901 of NZ_JACARC010000047.1, read as the reverse complement.
CCAAGTTGTCGGTCGAGGTCATGGTGCTGCTGTTCGGCACGCTGACCTTGTGGCTCGGGTTCCTGCGTATCGCCGAGAAAGCCGGGATCGTCGACTGGCTGGCCAAGGCGCTGGGGCCGCTGTTCCGCCGCCTGATGCCGGAAGTGCCCGCCGGCCACCCGGCCATCGGCTTGATCACCCTCAACTTTGCCGCCAACGGCCTGGGCCTCGACAACGCGGCCACCCCCATCGGCCTGAAAGCCATGAAGGCGCTGCAAGAACTCAACCCCATCCCCAACACCGCCAGTAACGCGCAAATCCTGTTCCTGGTGCTCAATGCGTCTTCCCTGACCCTGCTGCCGGTGACCATCTTCATGTACCGCGCCCAGCAAGGTGCAGCCGACCCGACGCTGGTGTTCCTGCCGATCCTGTTGGCAACCACTGCTTCGAGCCTGGTGGGCCTGCTATCGGTGGCGGTGATGCAACGCCTGCGGCTGTGGGACCCGGTGGTGCTGGCGTATCTGATTCCGGGTGTGCTGGTACTGGGTGGCTTCATGGCCTTGCTGGCGACGCTCTCAGCCACTGCGCTGGCGGGCTTGTCCTCGATCCTCGGCAACCTGACGCTGTTCGGGCTGATCATGGTGTTCCTGGTGATCGGCGCGCTGCGTAAGGTCAAGGTCTACGAGGCGTTTGTCGAGGGTGCCAAAGAGGGCTTCGACGTCGCCAAGAACCTGCTGCCGTATCTGGTGGCGATGCTGTGTGCGGTAGGCGTGTTGCGGGCGTCCGGCGCGTTGGATTTCGGCCTGGAAGGGATTCGCCATGTGGTGGCCTGGACGGGCATGGACACGCGTTTTGTCGATGCGTTGCCGACGGCGATGGTCAAGCCGTTCTCCGGCAGCGCGGCGCGGGCGTTGCTGATTGAAACGATGCAGACTCAGGGCGTGGACAGCTTCCCGGCGCTGGTGGCGGCGACGATTCAGGGCAGTACCGAGACCACGTTTTATGTGTTGGCGGTGTACTTTGGCTCGGTGGGGATCCAGCGAGCGCGGCATGCGGTGGGGTGTGCGTTGTTGGCGGAGTTTGCCGGTGTGGTGGCGGCGATTTCCGTCTGCTACTGGTTCTTCGGCTAAACCACTATCCCAGTAGGAGCGAGCTTGCTCGCGAAAAGCTTGAGAGCGACGCGGGGAATCAGGTTCCCCGCATTATCGTTGACGATTTTCGCGAGCAAGCTCGCTCCTACAGGTTGGGGCTATCTTTTCGCGGCTGTATTGCCCTGCCCCACCACCCAATCCACCACCTGCCTGTTCAGCGTATCCCCAGCCTGACCAAACCCGGCGACTACCGCTGGCACTTTGGTATCCCCCACCGGCTGCCTCACCTCAAACCGCTTGCTGGCAATAATCCGCTGATCACTCCCGCGTACCAGCCGCGCATCCAGGCGTATCACCACCTCAACCGCGCTGCCGCGATACTCACTCTGAAACGCCTGCAATTGCCCGCCCAGCTCAAAGTCCGCCTGCAGATTGGTCTCATCGGTACTGAGCAATGTCACCCGTCCATCCCGCTGGAACCCATCCAGCAAGCGGTTACGCAATAACACCGGTGCGGGATCGCTCCAGCGTGAATTCGCATAGCTGCTGATCAGGTCACCGTTAGGCACCACGGCAATCCGCGGGCTGTCGAGGAATTCGCTGGTCTGCGGCTTGGCCACCCGCAGCGACCAGGCCACCGGGCTGACCTGGGTGGTGGTCTGCGCCGATGGCAACCGGTACACGTCCGAAGGATCCGCCTTGGGCAGGATCGAACACGCACTGATCAATGCCAGGGCAACGGGGGCGATCACTTGGTAAGCACGCTTCATGGCGTGAACTCCTTGTTCTTGTCGCTGCCCAGCAGGTAACCGCTGGGGTTGGCTTCCAGGCGGCGGGAAATACCGCGCAACGAACTCAGGGTTTCCCGCAGTTCGCGCACGGCCGGAGCCAATTCGTTGAGGCCCTGCATGCCGCTGTTGAGGGAATCCTTGTTGTTGGTCAGCAAGGTGTCGATGGTGGCCGTGCTTTGTTGAAGGGACTGCATGGCCTTTTCAGCGCTGCCGAACATTTGTTTGCCCTGATCGTTGAGCAAGCCGTTAGCGTTGCGCATCAACGCGGTGGTTTGCTCCAGGGTGGCGCTGGCCTGTTTGCTCACCTGCAGCAATTGCTGCATCACCACTTTGATATCGCCGCGCTGATCGGCGATGGCGCCGGTGGTCTGTTGCAGGTTGTCCAGGGTATTGCTCAGGCGCTCGACGTTTTCCCGGGAGAACATGTGGTTGGCGTTGTGCAGCAGCAGGTTGATGCTGGTCATCAGGTCGTTGCTGTTGTTCAGCAGGCGAGCGATAGGCGACGGCGAGGCGATGATTTGCGGCAGTTCGCCGTCCTTGCCGGTGAGTTCCGGGCTTTGGGGCGTGCCGCCGCTGAGCTGGATGATTGAGGTGCCGGTGATGCCGGTCAGGGCCAGCTTGGCCTGGGTGTCTTCCTTGATCGGCGTCTGCCCGGCCAGGCGGATACGCGCCAGCACACGGCGCGGGTCTTTCGGGTCGAGGCGCAGGCTGGTGACATCGCCGACCTTGATCCCGCTGTATTGCACCGCGCTGCCTTGGGACAAACCACTGACGGCCTCGTTGAAGATCACTTCGTAATCCTGAAACGCGCTGTCGACGCTGGATTTGGCCAGCCACAGGCCAAACAGCATGGCGCCGACCACGACGATCACGCTGAACAGACCGATCATCACATGATGGGCTCGGGTTTCCATGTCATACCTCGTTGAGCAGTTGAGCGGCATCCAATGCCGCGCGGCCCCGTGGGCCATGGAAGTATTCGTGAATCCAGGCGTCGTCGGTTTTCGAGACGACATCGATGGCGTCTGCCACCAGCACCTTTTTCTGCGCCAGCACCGCCACGCGGTCGGTGATGGTGTAGAGCGTGTCGAGGTCGTGGGTGACCAGGAACACACTCAGGCCCAACGCATCGCGCAGGGTCAGGATCAGTTGGTCGAAGGCCGCGGCACCGATCGGGTCGAGGCCGGCGGTGGGTTCGTCGAGAAACAGGATGTCCGGGTCCAGCGCCAGGGCACGGGCCAGGGCGGCGCGCTTGATCATGCCGCCAGAGAGTGACGAAGGGTATTTGTCGGCCGCCGACAGCGGCAACCCGGCCAACGCCAGTTTCACCGCCGCCAGGTGCTCGGCATCCGGACGGCTCAGGCCGGCATGCTCGATCAGCGGCAAGGCGACGTTTTCGGTGACCGTCAGCGAGGAAAACAGCGCGCCCTTCTGGAACAGCACGCCGAAGCGCCGTTCAACCATCGAACGCGCGTGCTCCGACAAGCTCGGCAAGTCCTGCCCGAATACTCGTACCTGCCCCTCGCTGGGCTGGCGCAGGCCGATGATGCTGCGCAGCAGTACCGACTTGCCGCTGCCGGAGCCGCCGACCACCGCAAGAATCTCGCCTTTGTACAAATCCAGGTCGAGGTTCTCGTGCACGCTTTGCGGGCCAAAACGGTTGCACAGCCCGCGGACTTCGATCACCGCCTCGGCGGGCGCACGGCGTAAACGACTCACCAGCCCATCTCCATGAAGAACAGGGCGGCGACCGCATCCAGCACGATCACCACGAAAATGGATTGCACCACACTGGACGTGGTGTGGGCGCCGACCGACTCAGCACTGCCGCTGACCTTGAAACCTTCAAGGCAACCGATGGCGGCGATCAGGAAGGCGAAGATCGGCGCCTTGATCATGCCCACGATAAAGTGCTGCACGCCGATGTCCGAGTGCAGCAGCGAGAGGAACATCGCCGGTGAAATATCCAGGGCCACGGCACACACCACGCCGCCGCCGATAATGCCCGAGATCATCGCCAGGAACGTCAGCATCGGCAGCGCCACCAGCAACGCCAGTACCCGGGGCAGCACCAGCAACTCCATCGGGTCCAGGCCCAGGGTGCGGATCGCGTCGATTTCTTCGTTGGCCTTCATCGAGCCGATTTGCGCGGTGAACGCACTGGCGGTGCGGCCGGCCATCAGGATCGCGGTGAGCAATACGCCAAATTCCCGCAGGAACGAGAACGCCACCAGGTCCACGGTGAAGATGCTCGCGCCAAAACTGGCCAACACGGTGGCGCCGAGAAACGCCACCACCGCGCCCACCAGAAAGGTCAGCAGGGCAACGATGGGCGCCGCGTCGAGGCCGGTCTGTTCGATATGCGCGACCATCGGCGTCACGCGCCAGCGCTTGGGCCGGAACACACCACGGGCGAAGGTCTCGAGGATCAGGCCGATAAAGCCGAGCAACTTCAGGCCGTCTCGCCAGACGGTGTGCACCGCGCCGCCGATGCGTGCCAGCAACATAATGCCGGCGGCCTCTTCCGGCTCCTTGACCGGCACACAGAAGTCATTAAGGGAGCGGTAGACGGTTTTGAGCAATGCGCGGTCGGCGGTCGAGAGGCTGCAGTCGGTCTGTTCGGCGGATTGTTCGATGCGCTCGGGGCCGAGCAACTCCACCAGCAGCGAGGCGCCGGCCGTGTCCAGGGCGCCCAGGCCGTTAAGGTCGATGCGTGCACCAGCGTCGTACTGGCCGTCGAGTTTTTCCGACAGTTTCTTCAGGTTCGCATAGTGGGCAAGCGTCCAATCCCCCGTAATCCTCAGCAATGGAGGTTGGGTGGACGTGTCCAGATGGGCTGCACCGGCCGTTGTGCTACTGGTCATAAGCTCCGAGCTTGCTTGGCTATTCCACAATTCCTACGTAATAGCACGATCCTGACTACTTTGGCGCGTCCGGCGTTGTGGCGTCCTGACCGGGATCAGTGACCTTGAAGCGCAACACGCCGATGACTTGGCCGTCTTCCGTCAGCACCCGTACTTGCCAGCGTCCCACCGAGTCGGCAGGGAAGTTCTGTTTGTGGGTCCAGGCCCGGTAGCCTTCCTTGCGGCCGCCATGAATGTCCAGGGCGATGCGGTCGACTTCCTTGCCGTTGAATTTCCACACATGGTAGATCCGCTCATCCAGCCCGCGCGGCGCATTGATCGCGGTATAGGCGTACAGCCCGGTGCTGCGCAGTTGGGCGGCGCTCACTTCTTTCAGGTCATCGCCGGGCGTGCGGTCCTGCAATTGGGTGCTGATGGCCACTTCGGTCATCCACAGCGTAGCGGGGGGCACCCAACTGCGCAGGAACCAGCCCGCGCAACCAATCGCCGCGGTAACGCCCAGTAACATCGCCCACCCCTTGATGCTGCGCAGCGGCAGGCTGACGGCCAGGCTTGGGATGGAAAGCAGCATTGCCACGCCGAGGGCCAGTTTGTAACTCTCGGCGGTGGTCAGGTGCAGGATGATCGGCAGTGCGGTCAGCAGGGCCGCAAACAGCGTCAGGGTGTGCAGCGCCAGGAACAGCGAGCGCTTGGGCGCCAACCACTTGTAGTACAGCGGGTCGGTGATCGAGACGAGTGCCGCCGCGCCCAACAGCCCGGTGAAGACCGATTGGCCGCTGTTCCAGGCAGTGGTGACAAAAAAGAACGGCAAGACAAAAAACAGGCTTTCCTGATGGATCATCTGCGTGGCGTAGCGCAGCAGCGGTTCGGGAATTTCCCGTTTGAAGACTTTGCTGAACAGTTGGGTGAAGCTGTTTTCCAGCATCAGCCATAGCCAACTCACCAGCATGATGATGGCGATCCAGCTGGCCATGCCTTGCTGGCGGTCCACCAGGATGAAGCTGCACACACCCGAGATGAAGCCGCCGAGTGCAATCACCCCTGGGTAGCGCTTCATCAGTTCAAGGATGCGCTGGATGGTCTGGGTCAGGATAGGCATTCGGCGGTTCACAGTCTTTGTAGGAAAAAATCCCAGACAGAATAACGTTTTAGCGGTTTTCTCGGGGCCTCATTACGCAATCCCTTTGCGATAACGCCACACACCGAGCAACACAATCGCAATCAGCCCCAGCACGCCAGCGGCGATCCAGTTGAGGGCGTCGTAGCTGAACAACGGTTTCTCGATGCGCCAGTAGCCGTTCTGCTTGAACAGCTCGCGCATAGCCTGGTTGGTTTGCTCCAGGGTGATGGCCTTGATGCGCTTGACCGGGTCGCTGAAGCGCCCCTTGGCGTAGTCGCCCGAGGCACTCCAGTAATAGTCGGCCAACGCGCTGTTGCCCTGCACGGCCCACGCTTGGCGGGCGATGGCCGCTTGTTGCAGGCGGGCGAAGGTGGCGGGGTCGAGGCCGTCCTGAAGCAATTGGGCCTTCAGGGTTTCCAGCACCTGCTCGGCTTCGGGCAGGCTGTCGCGCTCAAGGTCGGCGTTGAGGCTCATGAAACCCACGCCACCGAGCACTTCGCGTTCGCTCCATGGCCCGTAGGACAAACCATGCTGCAACCGCAATTGGCGGTACAGCGCCCAATCCAGGTAGTCCTTGAGCAGGTCGAAGGTTTCATCGTACTGGTCATCCAGCACCGGCTCGGGGAATAGCCAGTGCAGCTTGGCGTTGTCGCCGACCCAGCCATGGATCAGGTCGCGGCGAAGGGCGGCGGCGTGTTGAATGTCCGGGAGTGGGCGATGTTCGCTGGGGTCAACCGGGTCGAGCGCGCCGTAAGTGCGTTCGAGGTAGGCCGGCAAGAGTTTGTCGAGGTCGCCGACGATGATCAGGGTCATATTGTTGGGGGCGTACCAGGCCTTGCGCAGCTGTACCAATTGGTCGCGGGTCAGGTGGTCGGCGTCGGCCCGTTCGGCGCACTTCAGGCCCAGCTCCACGGCAAGCTGACTGCTGGCCTTGTGGCCAAGGTCCTGGCGGTCCAGCAGGCGTTGCAGGTGCGAGTAATGGCCGCCGTCTTCGCGCTCCACCACCTGTTTGGCGGCGTTGATGTTGGCGTCGGTCAGTTCGGTGCGGGTGAGGATGGCCAGCAGCAGGTCGAGCACCTTGCGCTGGTTCTGCGCCGGGGCCTCGATGACGAAGGTGGTGTCGGCGTTGCTGGTGTAGGCGTTCCAGTCACCGCCGAGGGCCTGCATGCGCTCTTCCAGTTCACCTTCGCCGCCACCGTCGATGCCGCTGAACAACAGATGTTCCAGCAGGTGCGGCAGCTCCTTGTCTTCGCAACTGAAGTCGTCCAGGCCCACACCCACCACCAGGCGAATGGCCACGTGACCGCGTTCGGTGCCCGGCTTGAGCAGCAATTGCAGGCCGTTGGGCAGTGTGTAGCCCTCGACTTGCAGGCGGTCAAAGGCAAAGGTGTGTGCCGAGCCCATAAGCAGGCAGGCGAATAACAGGCGACGCATAACAAGCTTCCTGGCGAGTGAGGTCCTTGTTAACTGACTTCGCTCGCCACCTTACGTTCAGGGCGAATGGGTGATGTCGGCAATATCTTCCGCCGCGAGGGCGCCGGTGTCGGTGGTTTCCAGCACCACATAGGCACTGCTGCAAAACAACGAGTTAAGGCGCTTCATGTCGGCAATCAGCTCAAGGTGCAGGGAGCTGGTCTCCAGACTCTGTACGATTTTACGCTGCAAGCGGCTGACGTGGGCGTGGGCCAGGCGACGTTCCTGGGCGCGAAAACGACGTTTCTCCCGCAGCAGTTGCCGGGCGCTTTCCGGGTCGGCGCTGAGGAACACCGAAAGGCCCAGGCGCAGGTTGGCAATCAGCTGGGTTTGCAGGCCGGCGAGTTCTTCCAGGCCGACTTCGGAGAACGAGCGGCGCTGGGAAGTTTTTTGCTGCTGGACTTTGCGCAGCATGCGTTCGATCAGGTCGCCCGCCAGCTTAAGGTTGATCGACAGCTCAATGATTTCGGCCCAGCGCCGGCTGTCTTGCTCGCTGAGGTCTTCCCGGGGCATTTGCGCGAGGTAGAGTTTGATCGCGCTGTAGAGCGCCTCGACATCATCGCTGAGGCTGCGCATTTCCTGGGTGATAGCGGTTTGCTTGCCCCGCAGCACCTCCAGCATTGAGGTCAGCATGTTGTCGATCAGGTCGCCCAGGCGCAGGGTTTCGCGGGCGGCGTTGGCCAGTGCCAGGCTGGGCGTAGTCAGGGCTGCCAGGTCCAGGTGCCGCGGCTTGGCCAAGCCGTTGACCTCCTCGCGTTCCGGCAGCAGCCAGGCGCACAGGCGGGCCATCGGGCCAATGGTCGGCAGCAGGATCAGGCAGCGGCTGACGTTGTAGAGCAGATGAAAGGTGATCACCATGCCTTGAGCGCTGTAGTCCAGGGTGTCCATCCAGCGTGCCAGCGGGTCAAGAGCCGGGATGATCAGCAGCAACCCGATCAGCTTATAGAGCAGGCTGCCCAGGGCCACCTGGCGCCCGGCGGCGTTCTGCATGCTGGTGCTGAGGAAGGCCAGCACGCCGCTGCCGATGTTGGCGCCGATCACCAGGCCGATGGCCACATGCAGGCCGATCACGCCGGCGCCGGCCAGGGTCGCGGTCAGCAGGACGGCGGCCAGGCTGGAGTAGGAAATCATCGCGAACAGTGCGCCCACCAAGGCATCGAGCAGGATGTCGCCGGTCAGCGAGGCGAACAGGACTTTAACGCCCTGCGCATGGGTAATCGGGCCTGCAGCTTCGACAATCAATTGCAGGGCCAGAATGATCAGGCCCAAGCCGATCCCGACACGGCCCATCTGCCCGGCGCGCGTCTGTTTGCGCGAGAGGAAGAAAATCACCCCGAGAAAAATCAGCAGGGGTGACAGCCACGACAAGTCGAAGGTCAGTACCCGGGCCATCAACGCGGTACCGACGTCGGCGCCGAGCATGGTCGCCAGGGCGGGCATCAGGCCCATCAGGCCCTGGCCGACAAATGAGGTGACCAGCATCGCCGTGGCGTTGCTGCTTTGCACCATGGCCGTCACCAGGATGCCGGCGATAAACGCCAGCCAGCGCTTGGACATGTTCTGCCCGATGACCTGGCGCAAGTTGGAACCGTAGACCCGCAGGATGCCGGTACGGACGATGTGCGTGCCCCAGATCAGCAGGGTTACCGCGGAAAGCAGATTGAGCAGGGTCAGCATGCTGGGCCCCCTGTGTTGAGTCGTGCTCCAGCCGGAGCAAGTGGATAGTGCCGCGTGCCTTTCTACGTCTTGTGCTTAAGCTGTAGTTGGCGAATGGGCTCCGCGCCAGCATCGCATAGCTAAAGTCGGGATTGAAACAAAACTGTCATGAAATCAGCTTTTTGCAGATGACAAAAACGACTGTAGGAGCGAGCTTGCTCGCGAAGAACCCCAGGACACCGCGTTTAACCAGACAGCACGCGTGATCGTTGACGTTTTTCGCGAGCAAGCTCGCTCCTACATGTGTTCAACGCAGGTTATTGACCCGGAATGTCCTTGCGTAGTTTCACAGGGTCCTGCTGTTTCTTCTTTTTCGCGATGGCAGTGCGCATCTTGATATTCACCGCCTCCACCGCCAGGGAGAACGCCATGGCGAAGTAAACGTAGCCTTTTGGCACGTGAACGTCGAAGGCTTCGGCGATCAGCACGGTACCCACCACCAGCAGGAACGACAGCGCCAGCATCTTCAGCGACGGGTGTTTGTCGATGAAATCGCTGATGGTGCCGGCGGCCAGCATCATCACCAGTACGGCGACGATGATCGCGGCCACCATCACCGGTACGTGGGAAACCATACCGACGGCGGTAATTACCGAGTCCAGGGAGAACACGATGTCGATGATCGCGATCTGGATGATGGTGTAGATGAACTTGCCACCGGCGCCTTTGGGCTCGTCGTGGGTTTCGTCTTCACCTTCCAGGGCGTGGTACATCTCCTGGGAGCTTTTCCACAGCAGGAACAGGCCACCGAAGAACAGGATCAGGTCGCGGCCGGAAATGCCTTGGCCGAACACCACGAACAGGTCGTCGGTGAGGCGCATCACCCAGGTAATCGACAGCAGCAACAGGATCCGCGTGACCATGGCCAGCGCCAGGCCGAAGATCCGGGTGCGCGCCTGCATGTGCTTGGGCATGCGGCTGACCAGGATCGAAATCATGATGATGTTATCGATGCCCAGGACGATCTCGAGGGCCGTCAGGGTGAAGAAAGCAATCCAGATTTCCGGATTGGTCAGCCATTCCATGTGTATTCCTTTGAACAAGTGTTAGACCGAGCCAGCCTTAACGGCCGGCGCAGTGAGTTGTACGATTATAGAGTGCTGAACAGCGGAAAAATCCCCATCAGCAATGCGGCGACCATTATGCACAGGCACACCAGCACCGCCCACTTGAGGGTGAAGCGCTGGTGATCTCCAAATTCGATACCCGCCAGGGCCACCAACAAGTAGGTGGATGGAACCAGTGGGCTCAACAAGTGCACGGGTTGGCCAACGATCGAGGCACGGGCCATTTCCACGGCGGTGATGCCGTAGTGGCTGGCCGCTTCGGCCAGTACCGGCAGTACGCCGTAGTAGAAGGCATCGTTGGACATGAAGAAGGTGAACGGCATGCTCACCAGCGCGGTGATCACGGCCAGGTACGGGCCCAGGGCGTCGGGGATGACCGCCAGCAGGCTCTTGGACATGGCATCGACCATGCCGGTGCCGGACAGGATGCCGGTGAAGATACCGGCGGCGAAGATCAACCCGACCACCGCCAGTACGCTGCCGGCGTGGGCGGCGACGCGGTCTTTCTGCTGTTGCAGGCACGGGTAGTTGACGATCATCGCGATACTGAAGGCCACCATGAACAGCACCGGCAGCGGCAACAGGCCGGCGATCAGGGTGCACATCAGGGCCAGCGTCAGGGCGCCGTTGAACCAGATCAGCTTCGGACGGCGGGCGTCCGGGTACTGTGAAACGCTGATTTCGCTGTGGTCGATTTCGTCGCCGTGCAGGTGCAGTTCGCCGAGGCGCGCACGTTCGCGTTTGCCATACATGTAGGCAATCACCAGGATCGCAACCACGCCCGCCAGCATCGCCGGGATCATCGGTACAAAAATGTCCGAGGGGTCTACATGCAGCGCGCTGGCGGCACGGGCGGTCGGGCCGCCCCATGGCGTCATGTTCATCACGCCGCCGGCGAGGATGATCAGGCCGGCCATGATCCGCGGGCTCATGCCGATGCGCTTGTACAGCGGCAGCATGGCGGCGACGCAGATCATGTAGGTGGTGGCACCGTCACCGTCCAGCGAGACCACCAGGGCCAGTACGGCAGTGCCGACCGAGACCTTCAGCGGGTCGCCCTTGACCAGCTTGAGGATCTTGCGCACGGCCGGGTCGAACAGCCCGGAGTCGATCATCAAGGCGAAATAGAGGATGGCGAACATCAGCATCACGCCGGTCGGCGCGAGCTTGGTAATGCCTTCGAGCATCATTGGGCCGATCTTCGGCGCAAAGCCGCCGAACAGCGCAAACAGGATCGGCACGATGATCAGGGCGATCAGCGCAGACAGGCGCTTGGTCATGATCAGGAACATGAACGTGATGACCATGGCAAAGCCAAGGAAAGTCAGCATAGGAATACTCCAGGCGTAGCGCGGCTAGGGAATGGCGAACCGGGTTGGGGTCAGCGCAGAACGAAAGGCACTAGGCGTACGGGTGGAGTTGGGGCAAACGGGCGGGTACGAGCGGACATCGGGAATCACCATTGTTGTTGTTAACAACCGGTCTGTTGCCGGTAGTGGTGGGCGATCCTAGTCCCGGAAGCTTTCAGCCAGCTTTCGCTTGAGAAACAGGCTACGTTGAGTGACGACTGGTCCTACAAAAAATAGGGAAGCGGGAGACGGAGCATGCATGAGCAACACCAAGGCGGCTGCCATTGCGGCCGGGTGCGGTATCAGTTCAGCGGGGCGTTAGTGGATATTGCCCACTGCCATTGCTCGATTTGCCGGCGGGTCAGCGGTGGTGTGGTGACCACCTGGATCACCCTGCCCCGTTCCGCGTTTGCGTGGCTGGCGGGAACGCCGGCGCAGTACGAATCGTCATCGACATGCGTGCGGTATTTCTGTTCGAACTGTGGGTCGCATCTGGGGTTGGTGACCCGCCTGAGCCCTGCGAGTATCGATGTGACCGTCGCGACCCTGGATCACCCGGAGCGGGCCCCGGCGGATCGGCACGTCTGGGTAGAGAACCGATTGCCGTGGCTGCACCTGGATGAACAGTTGCCGGAAGAAGATGGAGAAACGCTTTAGGGCAACTCGAAGCCGCCGGAAGCCTTGTGCAGCGCCCGCAAGTGTTCGCCCAGCTGCTTGAGGTTGGCTTCACACGCGGCGATCTCCGCCGCGCGGGACGGTTCCAGCAGCGCCCTCACCTCTTTGTCCAGATCACCGGTCAGCGACTGTAACTGCTTCTGGCGCGCGGCGCTTTCGGATTCCAGGCGTTGAGATTCGGCGGGCTGCGGCAGCCCGTAGCCGCTGGTGCCCAGCAGTTCTGCCGGGCGGCTGAGGAAGCCGCTGTTGGCGAGGATCTGCTGCAAGGTGGCGTTGGCCTTTTCCATGCCGCCGTTCTTCAGTTCGCGGGCGCCGAGGTAGCGTTGTTTGACTTCGTCCTGGGCCAACATGAGTTGCCTGCGAAAACTCGCTTGCTCCAACAGCAGCAAGGCCGCGCTGGTGCGCAGGTCGGCCTGGGCGAACCACGGGCGGCGTTCCTCGGCGCTCAGTGACAGCCAGTCTTCCACTTCAGCTTGCTTGATCGGCAGGCGCTTTTTCAGCACTTCGAACATCGCCTGGTAGCGCTCGCGGAAAGAATCGAAGTGATAGCCCAGGCGAAGTGCCCGTTTTTTGTCATCCAGCACGCTGGTATCGGCCAGGCCCCGGCCCTTGAGGACTTCCAGCAGGCCATTGGGCGTGATGTTGTCCAAGCCGGTGAGCTGCGGGTTGGCGCTGCCGCTGCGTAACAGCTTCAGGCTCTCGACCGCGCAGTTGTTGGAGATGAAAAAGTAATTGCCGTCGTAGCTCCAGTGCATTTCGGCGGCGTGTTCGACGGTGTCGTTGATCTCCTGGCGCGTCAGTTTCAGCGGCACTGACGCCAGGCCGCGCAGTTCGGTCTTGGTGTATTCGTCGATGACCTGTGACAGCGGCAGCACGAACAGCCGCGACGGGTACTTGCCGATCAGGCCGTCCCAGCTCGACAGCTGTACGTCACCGACGAATGCGCGGTAGGACAAAACCAGGTGCTGGTCCAGGTCCAGCCGGCAATCCGGGCCACGTGGCCGGCCCGGGGCGCAGATCACCAGGCGCAACATGCTGTGGCCCCAGCGGCTTACCAGGTTCTGGTTGGCTTCGGCCAGCAGGTAGTCGATTTCGTAGACCCGCTCGGGGTCGACCTGGCCCAGTGGGGTCTTGGCGAAGTCGTTGCCGGCATTGAGGAAGGCGTAGGTTTTGGCGCAGGTGTCCTTGGCCGGCGGTGCCCAGCCAAAGTGTTCCTTGTAATAGCGGTACAACGAAGGTCGGCGGCAGGCGTAGCTCGGGTCGAGGAGGAAGTACTCCATGTTGACCGCGACAAACTCCAGCGGGCTGGTGGTCTCGTAGATGTCCGGGCTGCGGGCGACCTGGTGGTTGTTCTGTTCGCGTTCGCCGCGACGGCCGACGTATTGCGGCCAGCCGGCAAGGTCCAGCAGGCGCGGATCATCGCTGAGGGTAAAGCGGCGGTCATTCTGGCCACGGCATTGATCGGGCAGGCCGATCAGGCCGGTGATGTTGTTCTGGCGGCTGCAACGCTGGATCAGCTTGCGATCGGCGCTGGACCACAGGCGGGCGCGGTCGTAGATGTGGGTCAGCTCATGCAGCACGGTGGCGAGCATTTCCCGGCGCACAGTGCCGTGGGGACGGTTGGTTTTTTGCGTCGCGGCGCTGCCGTCGGTGAGGCCTTCCAGCAGGTTGCTGTTGAGGTCCAGTTCGGACACCAGCGAGGCCTGGCCATAGGCGTTCTCGGGCATCTTATCGGTCCAGCCGACGTCTATGGTACGGTCCAGCTGCTCGATGAAGCGCGGCGGCAACGCCTGCATCGCTTCATCCAGCAATGCCTGGCTGGCCTGCTGCTGGGCCGGGCTCAAGCCATCGGTCTTGAGCCGCAGTTGCAGGGCAGCCTGAGCCGCACTTGCGCCGAGCAGCAGCGTGCTGGCCAGCAGCCAGGCGGCAATTCGCCTCACAGTGAGAGGATAGCTTCGGCGAGGACCTGGTCGCTGGCGTCGCGGGCTTCCGGCACGCGGGTTCGCAGGGTATCGAAGGCCGCTTCCAGCTGGGCGCCACGAATCTCGCCATTGCTGGCGACGAAACTGGCTGCGTCGTCGTGGGCTTCGCGCACGACTTTGGAGTCGCGGATGGACGTGGTGGTGTCCGAGGTGAAATCAATGGTGCGGGCCGAGGCACGGACGATGATGTTACTGGTGGCCTTCAGGGTTTGTGCCTGGGCAACACCGGCCAACAACAGCAGGCCGAGAGCGGCGGCGATCAGCGGGCTACGCATGGAATGACTCCGAAATACAAAGATGATTATTGGACGAGAATTGCTTGCGCCAGTTCAAGGTCACTGGCGTTAAGTTTTGGCTGGGTGCGGCGCAGATAATCCAGCGCTGATTCCAGGCGGGCTCCCCGCCATTGGCCGTCAGTGGCAATGAAAGCGGCAGCGTCATCCTGGGCGGCCAGTATCAGTTTATGGTCGAACGGTGCGGAGGTCACTTTGCTGGTGGCATACGCGGTGATCACAGTGCTCTGGGTGGTCAGGTCAAAGGCCGGGGCCTGCGCAGACCAGCAGGTGCAAATCAACACGGGAACGATCAACAGGCGGTATGAAAAAGCCATGGGACTCGACAACTGAAAACGAGCGCCAAGGCTAGCGCAATGCCCGCGCGAGAGCCAGCGCAGAGGATTCAGGAGCGCCAGGCGCTCCCGTCTTCCCCACCTGAGGTCAGATGGCCAGGATCGCCTGGGCCAGCTGCGCGTCAGTCGCGGTATTCAGTTGCGGTGCCTGTTGGCGGATCTGGGCCAGGGCGCTTTCCAGTTTCACGCCGCGAATCGCGCCTTCGCTGGCCACAAAGCTGGCGGCGTCATCACGGGCGGCACGTACCACCTTGTTGTCACGCAGGGAGGATGTGGCATCGGAGGTCGCATCCGAGGTGGCTTTCAGTGCGCCGACGATCGAATCCGTGGTCACGATCAGGCTTGAGGCGTTGGCATTGGCAGCCAGGGCCAGCAGGGCTGCAGTGCTCAGCAGGCGAAGACGGGACATGGGGTGACTCCTGTAAATGAACGAATAAAGGTGGCTCAAAGCCGCTACTGATCAGCGGGACCATGGGCATCAGACGCCCGTTCTACAGGGTTCGCCACGTGGTAGTCGGATATTAAGCCGCCGTTTATCCGTTCGGATAGTCACCCGAGGTGATTACTCGCTCCAGAACGACTTGGACAGTTCGGCTGCTCGGTCGCCGTGGCTGATGCCCGCGTCAGATAATTCCCGCGGGTCCAGTTGAGCCAGCAACCTGCGTGTACGGGCACGTTGCTCCCAGCGAGCGAGTGCCGAGGCCGTGCGTTGCAGTAGCCTTATCAATAGAGGGCGTTGCTGGGCGTGGGTGTTCATGGCGAGCGCCTTTTATGAGGTTCTGAAACTCCATGTTGGGCGTGAAGGTTTTACCGGTACAGATACACCAAGGCTAAATTGTACTGCTTAATTGTTATGTTTTTTAAACTGTACCTGTTGATATGAAAGCCTATTGTTTTTGCTCTCAAAAATCCAGACCCCAGAAACAACAAAACCCGCCTCCGGTTACCCGGGGCGGGTTTTGCTTGATCAATTCTGAGTGCTGGCTGTGGACCCGGTGGGTCAGGGCCAGCGGACGCTAATTAGCGCCAGAACGGCTTGCTCAGCTCTTCGTAGCGTTGTGCTTCGCTGATACCGGCGTCAGCCAGCAGACGCGAATCCAGACGAGCCAGTTGATGGCGGCTGGAGATGCGGCGCTGCCACAACATCAGGTTGGCGATAACGCGCAGAGGCAGGGAAGCCTGGGTGTTTACAGCTTTTTCTTCGAAGAACAGATCGGAACTGAGTGTACGTTCCATGATGACATCCTTCCGCTTGTGGCGGGATTAGGTAGTGGTTTAACTGATGCCAATGATCCTCTTCCGGTGCAAGACTCTCTAGATACAGTTCACCTGTATTGTGAGGGGCCAGTTAACTGTTTATAGAGGCTGTACTGTACGAAATTGTGGCAACTGTACCTGTCTGCACATTTATAGTGCGTTTTAGGCGTTTTGAAGTATGAAGGTAGGATTTTTCGGTAGGAAATGACCGGTACAGCAGTACAGTTTTTTGAATAAGGTGGGTTCGACAACCCGAACTGATGAAACTGTGTTTGCATCAGTCCGAATCTGTATCAATTACGCCTTCAGCATATGCCCGGTTTCTTCCAGGTTAATGTGCCAACTCAGTGCTTCCCGCAGGATGTGCGGGGTGTGACCGCCCAGCGCGCAGGCTTGGGTGAAGTACGTGTTCAGGGCATCGCGGTACGCCGGGTGCACGCAGTTGTCGATGATCACCCGAGCCCGCTCACGCGGGGCCAGGCCCCGCAGGTCTGCCAAGCCAACCTCGGTCACGAGGATGTCGACGTCATGTTCGGTATGGTCCACATGGCTGACCATCGGCACCACGCTGGAAATTGCACCGGCTTTAGCAATCGACTTGGTGACGAAGATCGCCAGGTGCGCGTTGCGTGCAAAGTCCCCTGAGCCGCCGATACCGTTCATCATCCGAGTGCCGCAGACGTGGGTGGAGTTGACGTTGCCGTAAATGTCGAACTCCAGCGCGGTGTTGATACCAATGATGCCCAAGCGCCGCACCACTTCAGGGTGGTTGGAAATTTCCTGTGGCCGCAGCACCAGTTTGTCTTTATAGCGCTCCAGGTTGCCGAACACGTCGGCGTTGCGCCGTTCTGACAAGGTGATCGAGCTGCCCGAGGCGAAGCTCAGCTTGCCGGCGTCGATCAGGTCGAACGTCGAGTCCTGGAGCACTTCCGAATACATCGTCAGGTCTTCGAAGGGCGACTCGATCAAGCCACACATCACTGCGTTGGCAATGTTGCCGATGCCGGCTTGCAGCGGGCCGAGCTTGTTGGTCATACGCCCGGCGTCGACTTCTTCTTTAAGGAAGTTGATCAGGTGGTTGGCGATCGACTGGGTGTCGCTGTCGGGCGGCGTCACAGTGGAGGCCGAGTCAGCCTGGTTGGTGATGACGATGGCGACGATCTTCTCCGGCGGGATCGGGATCGCGGTGCTGCCGATACGGTCATCCACGGCCACCAATGGAATTGGCGTGCGGGTTGGGCGGTAGCTCGGGATATAGATGTCGTGCAGACCTTCCAGGTTCGGGTTGTGCGCCATGTTGATCTCGACGATCACGTGCTTGGCGAAAATTGCGAAGCTGGCGGAGTTACCCACGGAAGTGGTCGGCACGATATGGCCTTGCTCCGTGATAGCCACGGCTTCGATCACCGCGATGTCCGGGAGCTTGAGCTGATTGTTGCGCAGTTGCTCGACGGTCTCCGACAGGTGCTGGTCGATAAACATCACTTCGCCTGCGTTGATCGCCTTGCGCAGGGTGCTGTCCACCTGAAACGGCATGCGCCGCGACAGCACGCCGGCTTCGGTCAGTTGCTTGTCCAGGTCGTTGCCCAGGCTGGCACCGGTCATCAGGGTGATTTTCAGCGGCGAGGTCTTGGCGCGTTCGGCCAAGGCGTGGGGCACGGCCTTGGCTTCACCGGCGCGGGTGAAGCCGCTCATGCCGACGGTCATGCCGTCCTGGATCAGTGCGGCAGCGTCAGCCGCGCTCATGACCTTGTTCAACAACGAAGGCAAGCGGATACGATCACGGTACATGGATTGTTATCTCGGGCTACGGAAGCAAGATGCGCAGTCTAGTGATTTCAAAAAATTTCGTCCCGCTACCATGGTCGAATGCCAGGCAGCGATTTAGAGCCTTTTGTCGGTTTTTTGCCGGCAATAAAAAACCCCAGCCTACTAAAGGCCAGGGTTTTGGGTATTGCGCTGGCGCAGTGTTTATTCGACGGCCTTGACCATGTCTTCGATGACCTTCTTGGCGTCGCCGAAGACCATCATGGTCTTGTCCAGATAGAACAGTTCGTTGTCCAGGCCGGCATAGCCGCTGGCCATCGAGCGCTTGTTGACGATGATGGTCTTGGCCTTGAACGCTTCGAGGATCGGCATGCCGGCAATTGGCGACTTCGGATCGTTCTTGGCGGCGGGGTTGACCACGTCGTTGGCGCCGAGCACCAGCACCACGTCGGCCTGGCCGAACTCGGAGTTGATGTCTTCCATCTCGAACACCTGGTCGTAAGGCACTTCTGCCTCGGCCAGCAGCACGTTCATGTGGCCAGGCATGCGACCGGCAACCGGGTGGATCGCGTACTTCACAGTTACGCCACGATGGGTCAGCTTCTCGGTCAGCTCTTTCAGCGCATGTTGCGCCCGTGCCACCGCCAGGCCGTAGCCCGGGACAATGATCACGGTGTCGGCGTTGGTCAGCAGGAAGGTCGCGTCGTCAGCTGAACCGGACTTCACCGGACGGGCTTCTTTCGAACCCGCCGGGCCGGCAGCATCTGCTGTGTTGCCGAATCCGCCGAGCAGTACATTAAAGAAGGAGCGGTTCATCGCCTTGCACATAATGTACGAGAGGATCGCGCCGCTTGAACCCACCAGCGAGCCAGCAATGATCAGCATCGAGTTGTTCAGCGAGAAACCGATACCCGCCGCCGCCCAGCCGGAGTAGCTGTTGAGCATCGAGACGACCACTGGCATGTCGGCGCCACCAATCGGGATGATGATCAGCACGCCCAGTACGAACGCCAGGGCCAGCATCAATGCGAATGCGCTGAGGTTTCCGGTGAGCATAAAGGCCAGGCCCAGGCCCAGGGTCAGCAGGCCCAGCACCAGATTCAGCTTGTGCTGACCGCCGAACTGTACCGGTGCGCCCTGGAACAGGCGGAACTTGTACTTGCCCGACAGCTTGCCGAAGGCAATGACGGAGCCGGAGAACGTAATCGCACCGATGGCAGCACCAAGGAACAGTTCCAGGCGGTTACCGGCAGGGATCGAATCCCCCAGGTGTTTGACGATGCCCAGGGATTGCGGCTCCACGACTGCGGCAATGGCAATAAACACCGCAGCGAGGCCGATCATGCTGTGCATGAATGCCACCAGCTCTGGCATCTTGGTCATTTCTACGCGCTTGGCCATGATCGAGCCGGCGGTGCCGCCGACCAGCAGGCCAACAATGACGTAGCCGATGCCGGCAGTCGCCAGTTCAGCGCCGAGCTTATAGATGAGGCCCACAGTAGTGAGCACCGCCAGTCCCATGCCGAGCATGCCGAACAGGTTGCCGCGCCGCGAAGTGGTTGGGTGCGACAAGCCCTTGAGGGCCTGGATAAAGCAGATCGACGCGATCAGGTAGAGCGTCGTAACCAGATTCATGCTCATGACTTCGGCGCCTCTTCTTTTACTTTCGGGGCTTTCTTCTTGAACATTTCAAGCATCCTGCGGGTAACCAGAAAGCCGCCGAATACATTGACCGCAGCCAGGGCCACGGCCAGGGTGCCCATGGTCTTGCCCAGCGGCGTCACGGTAAGTGCGGCTGCCAGCATGGCGCCGACGATTACGATCGCCGAAATCGCGTTGGTCACGGCCATCAGCGGGGTGTGCAAGGCTGGGGTGACGTTCCAGACCACGTGGTAACCGACATAAATGGCCAGCACAAAGATGATCAGGTTGTAGATACCGGGGGAGATAAGCTCTTCCATCGTCTGAATCCCTGCTTAGGCGTTTTTGCGGATGACTTGGCCGTCGCGGCACATCAGGCACGCGGCGACGATGTCGTCTTCGAGGTTGATTTCAAACTGCCCTTCCTTGGTGAAGACCAGCTTCAGGAAGTCCAGCAGGTTGCGTGCGTACAGCGCCGAGGCATCGGCTGCGACGGCGCCTGCCAGGTTGGTCGGGCCGCAGATGGTCACGCCGTTTTCCACGACCACCTGATCTGCCACGGTCAGCGGGCAGTTGCCGCCCTGGGCGGCGGCAAGGTCGATGACCACCGAACCTGGCTTCATCTGTGCGACGGTCTCGGCGCTGAGCAGGGTTGGCGCCTTGCGACCCGGGATCAATGCGGTGGTGATGACGATGTCGGCTTGCTTGGCGCGCTCATGCACAGCCAGGGCCTGGCGCTGCATCCAGCTAGTAGGCATCGGGCGGGCGTAACCGCCGACGCCGACGGCACATTCGCGCTCTTCATCGGTTTCGTAAGGTACGTCGACAAACTTGGCGCCCAAGGATTCGATCTGTTCCTTTACGGCCGGGCGCACGTCTGACGCTTCGATGACCGCACCCAGGCGTTTCGCGGTAGCGATCGCCTGCAGCCCCGCTACACCCGCGCCAAGGATAAGCACGCGGGCGGCTTTTACCGTGCCGGCGGCGGTCATCAGCATTGGCATGAAGCGTGGGTAGTGATGAGCGGCGAGCAACACGGCCTTGTAGCCGGCGATATTGGCCTGGGAAGACAGCACATCCAGGCTTTGCGCGCGGGAAGTGCGCGGTGCGGCCTCAAGGGCAAAGGCCGTGATGCCGTGATCAGCCAGTCGAGAGATGGTTTCGTTGCTGAACGGATTGAGCATGCCCACCAATACGGCGCCGCTTTTGATCAGTGTCAGTTCGCTGTCATTCGGGGCGACCACCTTGAGGATCAGCTCGGCGCCGAATGCCTCGTTGGCGCTGCCAATGGTTGCACCTGCCGCTTCGTAGGCACTGTCGACGACGCTGGCATTAACGCCTGCCCCGCTTTGTACAGTGACCTTGTGGCCCTGGCCGATCAGCTTCTTGATGGTTTCCGGGGTGGCAGCCACCCGCGTTTCACCGGTCTGGGTTTCGAGAGGAACACCAATGTGCACGTCAAATCTCCTGCATGATCTTTTTGCTTTGATTTTTGTAAAAGGCCAGTGCACCACGAGAGGGGCATCTGGGCGGCCGATCAGCACGATCCCGCTGAAATACAGCGGGGCGCGGCATTTTGCAGGCGAACTTTACGGCCTTCAAGAGATTATGACGGGTGACGAAAAATTAACTACAAGTCACCCTGTGACTGATTGTCGCAATTATTGGATATAAATCTTTTAAATACAGGTAGTTAGATGGTCTTTTACGAGCGGTTTGGCTTTTCATCATCGTCAATGTGAATGGCTGTCTATTGCTCTGATTTTATGGCTATAGACCCATATAAGCATGGCTTTAAGGCAGATTTAAGGTCGAAAAGTACGGTCTTCTAAATTGCGACATATATATACATATGTAGGTATTTTAATTTGTTGACTACAGGGTCAGCAAGTCTGAAGTCCCCTTTAGATATTAGGGCTGTAGCGTAGCGACTGGTCGATCAGCCAGTCTCTGAACGCGCGGAGAGAAGCGGATTCGACTTTTCTCTCGGGAATCATCAAGTAATATGCCTTTGAGCTCGCCAGTACCTGCGGGCTTGCGACCACCAAGTGCCCTTCGTTCAATTCTCTTTGGATAAGGAACGGCGGGATCAGTGCAATGCCCATGTCGTGCATGGCTGCCTGGGACAACATGGAGAATAGCTCGTAACGCGGGCCTGTCATGTCGCGGGGTATGTCCAGCTGTTGCGCGTTGAACCACTGGCGCCAGGCGTAGGGTCGAGTGGTTTGCTGCAGCAGAGGCAGTTCGGCGATTTCCTGTGCGGTGAAGTGAGTACGCTCACCCAGTAATCGTGGGCTGCACACGGGCAGCGGGTTTTCTCCCATCAGTTTGTGGGACTCGGTACCGGACCAGTCGGCATCGCCAAAGTAGATCGCCGCATCGAATTCAGTATCGGCGAACAGGAACGGCCGTGTGCGGTTGGTCAGGTTGACGGTGACCTCCGGGTGTTGTTGCTGGAAGTCCTTGAGGCGTGGGATCAGCCACTGGGTGCCGAAGGTGGGGACTACCGCCAGTTCGATAACGTTGGTGCCCTGCTGGCCCATCACCGACAAGGTGTCGCGCTCGACTGCGTCCAGCTGTGTGGCCACCCGGCGGCTATAGGAAAGCCCGGCTTCTGTCAGCTTCACGCCCCGGCGGGATCGTCGAAACAGCTCGACACTCAAAAACTCCTCCAGGCTGGCGATCTGTCGGCAAATTGCGCCTTGGGTGATCGAAAGCTCCTGCGCCGCCTTGGTAAAGCTCTCGTGGCGGGCCGCGGCCTCAAAACTGACCAGCGCTGTGGTGCTGGGAATCTTTCTGCGCATGTACCGTCGCCTCACAGGTAAATAGCATCTATGGCGGTATTTAATGTTACGGAGTGAGAAATTAGCACAAGGCCATGCAAAAACCTCGTTTGCCCTCCTCGCCTGCCCGGCCTAGGCTCCATGCACGACTTTTGATTTATTTCGCGAGGACTCACTCATGGGCGGTAAGGCAAGCTTCAACTGGATCGATCCACTGCTGCTGGATTCACAGCTCACTGAAGAAGAACGCATGGTGCGCGACAGTGCCGAGCAGTTCGCTCAGGACAAGCTGGCGCCGCGTGTGCTCGAAGCCTTCCGTCACGAAAAGACCGACCCTGCGATCTTCCGCGAAATGGGCGAGACCGGTTTGCTGGGGGCGATGATCCCCGAGCAGTACGGTGGCAGCGGCTTGAACTACGTCAGCTATGGCCTGATTGCTCGTGAAGTGGAGCGTGTGGACTCTGGCTACCGCTCGATGATGAGTGTGCAGTCATCGCTGGTGATGGTGCCTATCAATGAATTCGGTACCGAAGCGCAAAAGCAGAAATACCTGCCGAAGCTGGCTTCTGGGGAATGGATTGGGTGCTTTGGTCTGACCGAGCCTAACCATGGTTCCGACCCAGGCGCGATGATTACCCGTGCGCGCAAGGTGGATGGCGGCTACAGCCTCACCGGCAGCAAGATGTGGATCACCAACAGCCCGATTGCCGATGTGTTCGTGGTGTGGGGCAAGGACGATGCGGGCGACATTCGTGGCTTTGTATTGGAAAAGGGCTGGAAAGGCCTGAGTGCTCCGGCGATCCACGGCAAGGTCGGGCTGCGCGCCTCGATCACCGGTGAGATCGTCTTGGATAACGTGTTTGTGCCTGAAGAAAACATCTTCCCGGATGTGCGTGGCTTGAAAGGGCCTTTCACGTGCCTTAACTCGGCGCGCTACGGGATTTCTTGGGGTGCGCTGGGGGCTGCGGAATTTTGCTGGCACACCGCGCGCCAGTACACCCTTGATCGCCAACAGTTTGGGCGCCCATTGGCGGCCACTCAGTTGATCCAGAAGAAGCTCGCAGACATGCAGACTGAGATCACCCTCGCCCTGCAAGGTTGTCTGCGGCTGGGTCGCATGAAGGATGAGGGTACTGCGGCCGTGGAAATCACCTCGATCATGAAGCGCAACTCGTGCGGCAAGTCCCTGGACATTGCCCGGATGGCGCGGGACATGCTCGGCGGTAATGGCATCTCCGACGAGTTCGGCATTGCCCGTCACCTGGTCAACCTTGAGGTGGTGAACACCTATGAGGGTACCCATGACGTGCATGCGCTGATCCTGGGGCGTGCTCAAACCGGTATTCAGGCGTTCTATTAATAGGAGGACGGCCATGGGCGCGCTATCGCACCTGCGGGTACTGGATTTGTCGCGAGTGCTGGCGGGGCCTTGGGCCGGGCAGATACTTGCGGACCTTGGCGCTGAAGTGATCAAGGTCGAGCGACCTGGAAACGGCGATGACACGCGTGCCTGGGGGCCGCCTTTCCTCAAGGATGCGTATGGGGAGAACACTACCGAGGCGGCGTATTACTTGTCGGCCAATCGCAATAAAGAGTCGGTGACCATCGACTTCACGCGGGCGGAGGGTCAGAAGCTGGTGCGTGACCTGGCGGCGAAGTCCGATATCTTGATCGAGAATTTCAAAGTGGGTGGCTTGGCGGCCTATGGGCTCGACTATGAGTCACTCAAGGAGATCAATCCGGAGCTGATCTACTGCTCGATTACTGGATTTGGCCAGACCGGGCCCTATGCCGCGCGTGCGGGCTACGACTTCATGATCCAGGGGCTTGGCGGGCTGATGAGCCTGACTGGCCGTCCGGAGGGTGAAGATGGCGCCGGGCCGGTCAAGGTGGGTGTGGCGCTGACGGATATTCTCACGGGGCTCTATTCGACGGTGGCGATTCTGGCGGCCATGGCTCACCGGGATCACGACGGTGGCGGTCAGCATATCGATATGGCCCTGCTGGATGTGCAGGTGGCCTGCCTGGCCAACCAGGCGATGAACTACCTGACGACGGGAGTCTCCCCCAAGCGCCTGGGTAATGCTCATCCGAATATCGTGCCCTATCAGGATTTTCCTACGGCGGATGGCGACTTCATCCTGACTGTGGGTAACGACGGGCAGTTCCGCAAGTTTGCAGAGGTGGCTGGGCAGCCTCAGTGGGCGACGGATCCTCGGTTTGCGACTAATAAGTTGCGAGTGGCTAATAGGGCGGCGCTGGTTCCGTTGATTCGTCAGGTTACCGTCTTCAAGACAACCGCTGAGTGGGTGGCTCAGCTGGAGCAGGTGGGGGTGCCTTGCGGGCCAATCAATGACTTGGCACAGGTGTTTGCCGACCCCCAAGTAAAGGCCCGCGGATTGGCGATGGAGTTGCCTCACGCATTGGCGGGGATGGTGCCTCAGGTAGCCAGCCCTATGCGCCTATCCAAGACGCCCGTTGAATACCGTAGTGCGCCTCCCCTTTTGGGGGAGCATACCCTTCAGGTGCTGCAGCAAGTCCTGGGTCTGACACCGGCAAGCGTGTCGGCGTTGAGAGAGGCAGGGGTCATCTGAAGTCTCTCTTCTATATAGAGGGTTGTTGGTGCCCTCTTATATAGAAGGAAATCGGTCGGTTTTTAGCCAAAAGTGCCTAATTGATAGAAATCCTGAATTAAGGGTTGACGGCAGATTCTGGAAG
>NZ_JACARC010000046.1 GCF_013386825.1 Pseudomonas sp. IPO3778 | reverse complement strand
TCCGTGAAGAACCTTTTTTTTTGCGCTGTTTTTTATCTCCTCGATTAAGTCGCGGGCCTGCTGCATCCGAAACCTGACGTGATGCGTATCTATCTGCGGGGGATGGTCTTGCGTAGGCCCGGGCCCCTTCATCCGTCGAGGGCGAATAAATGAGCGCGCTACAGCAGAATGAAAGCCGGTTGGGTGCCAGGGATGATGCGCAGTTGGTCAGCCGTCTTCTGCAGGGTGAGCGAATGGCCTATTGCGACCTGGTCAGCACTCACCAAGGGGCGATGCGGGCGGTCGCATCGGCCATCGCCGGGCATCGGCATGTCGATGACGTGGTTCAAGATGCGTGGCTGGCGATCGTCAGGGGGCTTGGCGGTTTTCAGGGGCGATCAAGCCTCAAGACCTGGATGTTGACGATTACGGCGAACAAGGCGAAATGCCGGTATGGCCTGAATCGACGGGAAATTTCCCTGGATGATGGGTTTTGTGGTTTTGAAGCCGAGCGTTTTTGTGCGGTCGACGGGCAGTGGCAGGAAGGGTTGTTGAGCTGGCATGAGGACACGCCGGAGGCGCTGGTCAGCGAAGATGAGTTGCGGCAATGCATCGAGCAGGCGTTGCAGGGGCTTTCGGTGCTTCAAAGCAGTGCGTTGGTGCTGCGAGAGCGAGTAGGGCTTGAATTGGAGGAAATTGCCGAGTTGCTGGGGGTTTCCTTATCCAATGCCAGGGTGCTGCTGCATCGCGCGCGTATCCGGGTGTTTGAGGCGATTGAGAAGTACCAGGCCTGCGGGGAACGCTAGTGCCCGCGGCAGGTCAGAAAAAACAAGCATTCTCAATGCCTTGGCGTTAGAATCGTTGCCGGTTTTGAACGCGTAGAGCTGATCCGGCTGCAGAGGGTCAGTGCAGCTATTTAATAGCAGATCACGGCGCAGCACCTGCAAAGGGCTGTGCCGTTTTTGTTTGAGTGCTTTGAGTTTTAAGTGCGGCCGCCAGTTTCGGGCCGCAGGGGCAGGACGCTTCGTCGTATTTATGTTTCTCGATGCTGCTGCTGTGCCCGTCGATCCCGGTTGCGGGGTCGACCGCCAGGTAAGGATTGGCCGCTCCTTCTATATATAGAAGGGTCGGCCCAGAGCCTTGGCGTGATGAGCTGTATTTGCTACCGGGATGAAGTGCATCCGTGCATTTGTACCTATAAATGGCCTGCTGTTTTTTTACCCGTTTTCAGTAGGGTGACTTCTTGAGTTTGACCCACTAGAATGCATGCCCTTGATTCTGGGGTCGGAAACGGCCGGCTAACGTCTGTGCAACGAGGAATATCCATGCAAGTTTCTGTTGAAAATACTTCTGCTCTTGAGCGCCGCATGAGCATCACCGTGCCGGCTGAGCGCATCGAGACTCAGGTCAACAAGCGTCTGCAGCAGACTGCCCAAAAGGCCAAGATTGCCGGCTTCCGTCCGGGCAAGGTGCCAATGAGCGTGATTCGTCAGCGTTATGAAGCTGATGCACGCCAGGAAGCGGTAGGCGATGTCATCCAGTCTTCCTTCTACGAAGCTGTGGTTGAGCAGAAGCTGAACCCGGCCGGCGCTCCTTCGGTTGAGCCGAAAGTGCTGGAAAAAGGCAAGGACCTGGAATACGTCGCCACCTTCGAAGTGTTCCCTGAGTTCACCGTTGCCGGTTTCGAATCCATCGCTATCGAGCGCCTGAGCGCTGACGTAGCCGATTCGGACCTGGACAACATGCTGGAAATCCTGCGCAAGCAGAACACCCGTTTTGAAGTGGCCGATCGTGCTGCCCAGAACGAAGACCAGCTGAACATTGATTTCGTTGGCAAGGTTGACGGCGAAGCATTCGCTGGCGGCTCCGCCAAGGGCACCCAACTGGTGCTGGGTTCCAACCGCATGATCCCTGGCTTCGAAGACGGCCTGGTTGGCGCTAAAGCTGGCGAAGAGCGCGTTCTGAACCTGACGTTCCCGGCTGACTACCAGAACCTGGACCTGGCTGGCAAAGCCGCCGAGTTCACCGTGACGGTCAACACCGTTTCCGAGCCTAAGCTGCCAGAACTGAACGAAGAGTTCTTCAACCAGTTCGGCATCAAGGAAACAGGCATCGAAGGTTTCCGCACCGAAGTTCGCAAGAACATGGAGCGTGAGCTGCGTCAGGCCATCAAGTCCAAGGTCAAGAACCAGGTGATGGACGGTCTGTTGGCTGCCAACCCGATCGAAGTGCCGAAGGCCCTGCTGTCCAACGAAGTTGATCGTCTGCGCGTGCAGGCTGTTCAGCAGTTCGGTGGCAACATCAAGCCTGACCAACTGCCGGCCGAGCTGTTCGAAGAACAAGCCAAGCGCCGCGTTGTACTGGGTCTGATCGTGGCTGAAGTGGTCAAGCAGTTCGACCTCAAGCCTGACGAAACCCGCGTTCGCGAAATGATCCAGGAAATGGCGTCGGCCTACCAGGAGCCTGAGGCTGTTGTGTCCTGGTACTACAAGAACGACCAGCAGCTGAACGAAGTGCGTTCGGTTGTGCTGGAAGAGCAAGTTGTGGATACTGTTCTGCAGAAGGCTAAGGTGACCGATAAAGCGGTCTCTTACGAAGAAGCAGTCAAGCCGGCTGAAGCAGCACAAGCCGACTGATCGCTCAACTCGTTTGAAAATACACCCATAAGCCAGCCTCGCGCTGGCTTATGCGTATTCAAGACATGACTATTTGGGAGTAACTGCAGAGCATGTTCCGTAATTCGTATATTCAGCAGAACTCTGATATCCAGGCCGCTGGCGGCCTGGTCCCGATGGTTGTCGAGCAATCTGCTCGTGGCGAACGCGCCTACGACATCTACTCGCGCCTGCTCAAGGAGCGAGTGATCTTTCTGGTTGGTCCGGTAGAGGACTACATGGCCAACCTGATCTGTGCGCAGCTGCTGTTCCTTGAAGCGGAAAACCCGGACAAGGACATCCATCTCTACATCAACTCCCCGGGCGGTTCGGTGACAGCGGGCATGTCGATCTACGACACCATGCAGTTCATCAAGCCGAACGTATCGACCACCTGTATCGGTCAGGCGTGCAGCATGGGTGCTTTCCTGCTGACCGCTGGTGCTGAGGGCAAGCGTTACTGCCTGCCGAACTCACGTGTGATGATTCACCAGCCACTGGGCGGTTTCCAGGGCCAGGCGTCGGACATCGAAATCCACGCCAAGGAAATCCTCTTCATTCGTGAGCGTCTCAACACGCTGATGGCCAAACATAGCGGGCATACCCTGGAAGAGATCGAGCGCGACACCAACCGCGATAACTTCATGAGCGCCGAAGCCGCACGTGAGTACGGGTTGATCGACGCAGTGATCGAAAAGCGCCCCGCTTAATATAAGCCGCTCAAAATAAGGCTGGTCGGCAGGTCCGACCACCAGTGGGCTTGAAAAAGCCCTCAATAGCCTTCATCTTGTGTTGCAAGCCTATCGGATTTGGATCGAACGAATGACTGACACCCGCAACGGCGAGGACAACGGCAAGCTGCTCTATTGCTCCTTCTGTGGCAAAAGCCAGCATGAAGTACGCAAGTTGATTGCCGGCCCCTCGGTCTTTATCTGCGACGAGTGCGTCGACCTGTGCAATGACATCATCCGTGAGGAGGTGCAGGAAGCCCAGGCCGAAAGCAGCGCGCATAAATTGCCTTCGCCTAAAGAAATCAGCGGCATCCTTGATCAATACGTGATTGGTCAAGAGCGTGCAAAGAAGGTTCTGGCCGTAGCGGTGTACAACCACTACAAGCGTCTGAACCAGCGTGACAAGAAAAGTGACGATGTCGAGCTCGGCAAAAGCAACATCTTGCTGATCGGTCCTACAGGTTCGGGTAAAACCCTGCTTGCAGAAACCCTGGCTCGCCTGCTGAACGTTCCCTTCACCATCGCCGACGCAACCACCCTCACCGAGGCCGGTTATGTAGGTGAAGACGTCGAGAACATCATTCAGAAGCTGCTGCAGAAATGCGATTACGACGTGGAAAAGGCCCAGATGGGCATTGTCTACATCGATGAAATCGACAAGATTTCGCGCAAATCCGACAACCCGTCGATCACCCGGGACGTTTCCGGTGAAGGCGTGCAGCAAGCGTTGTTGAAACTGATCGAAGGCACGGTTGCTTCCGTACCGCCACAAGGCGGCCGCAAGCATCCACAGCAGGAATTCCTTCAGGTTGATACGCGCAACATCCTGTTCATCTGTGGCGGTGCGTTCTCCGGTCTGGAAAAGGTTATTCAAAACCGTTCCACCCGCGGTGGCATTGGTTTCAGTGCAGAAGTACGCAGCAAGGAAGAAGGCAAGAAAGTCGGTGAATCCCTGCGTGAAGTCGAGCCTGACGATTTGGTCAAGTTCGGTCTGATCCCGGAATTCGTTGGCCGTCTGCCGGTCCTGGCGACGTTGGACGAGCTGGATGAGGCTGCGCTGATGCAGATCCTCACCGAGCCGAAAAACGCCCTGACCAAGCAATACGCCAAGCTGTTCGAGATGGAAGGTGTGGACCTCGAGTTCCGTGCTGACGCGCTCAAATCGGTGGCCAAGCGGGCACTGGAGCGCAAGACCGGCGCCCGTGGTTTGCGCTCGATCCTCGAAGGCGTACTGCTCGACACCATGTACGAAATCCCCTCGCAGTCCGAGGTGAGTAAAGTGGTGATCGACGAAAGCGTTATAGAAGGCAAGTCCAAGCCACTGTATATCTACGAAAACAGTGAGCCGGCTGCCAAGGCTGCGCCAGACGCGTAAGCGTTGCACCGCCGAGCTGTACAAAATAAAGGGGCCTTAAGGGGCCCCTTTGTTTTTACTGCGTTTAACTGATGCCATTACGCTTGTTTTTTTTGCAGGCAGCCCCCATCTTGGTTTCAAGCTTACTTTCATCTGTCATAGAGGCGAAATCATGAAGACAACCATCGAATTGCCTCTCCTGCCGTTGCGTGATGTCGTCGTCTATCCGCACATGGTTATCCCGCTGTTCGTGGGGCGCGAGAAGTCTATCGAAGCCCTCGAGGCCGCGATGACGGGCGACAAGCAGATCCTGCTGCTGGCCCAGAGAAATCCTGCTGACGATGATCCGGGCGAAGATGCCCTGTATCGCGTCGGTACCGTTGCAACTGTCCTGCAACTGCTCAAGCTGCCTGATGGCACCGTCAAGGTGCTGGTGGAAGGCGAGCAGCGCGGTGCGGTCGAGCGCTTCATGGAAGTGGACGGCCACCTGCGTGCCGAAGTGGCGCTGATCGACGAAGTCGACGCCCCTGAGCGCGAATCTGAAGTGTTCGTGCGCAGCCTGCTGTCCCAGTTCGAGCAATACGTGCAACTGGGCAAGAAAGTCCCTGCAGAAGTCCTCTCTTCCCTCAACAGCATTGATGAGCCAAGCCGCCTGGTCGACACCATGGCCGCGCACATGGCGCTGAAAATCGAGCAGAAGCAGGACATTCTCGAAATCATCGATTTGTCGGCCCGGGTCGAACACGTCCTGGCGCTGCTGGATGCCGAAATTGACCTGCTGCAGGTTGAGAAGCGCATTCGCGGCCGTGTCAAAAAGCAAATGGAGCGCAGCCAGCGCGAGTACTACCTGAATGAGCAGATGAAGGCCATTCAGAAAGAGCTGGGTGACAGCGAAGAAGGCCATAACGAAATCGAAGAGCTGAAAAAGCGCATCGATGCCGCCGGCCTGCCGAAAGACGCCTTGACCAAAGCCACCGCCGAGCTGAACAAGCTCAAGCAAATGTCGCCGATGTCGGCCGAAGCCACCGTGGTTCGTTCGTATATCGACTGGTTGGTGCAAGTGCCGTGGAAGGCCCAGACCAAGGTTCGACTGGACCTGGCCCGCGCTGAAGACATTCTCGATGCCGATCACTACGGCCTCGAAGAAGTCAAAGAACGCATCCTCGAATACCTCGCCGTGCAAAAGCGCGTGAAGAAGATTCGCGGCCCGGTGTTGTGCCTGGTCGGTCCTCCTGGTGTGGGTAAAACCTCGCTGGCGGAGTCGATTGCCCACGCAACAAACCGTAAATTCGTGCGCATGGCCCTGGGTGGTGTGCGTGACGAGGCGGAAATTCGTGGTCATCGCCGGACTTATATCGGTTCGATGCCAGGAAGATTGATTCAAAAGATGACAAAGGTAGGGGTGCGCAACCCGCTGTTCCTGCTCGATGAAATCGACAAAATGGGCAGCGACATGCGTGGCGATCCAGCCTCTGCCTTGCTGGAAGTACTCGACCCCGAGCAGAACCACAATTTCAACGACCATTACCTGGAAGTCGACTACGACCTCTCCGACGTCATGTTCCTGTGCACCTCCAACTCGATGAATATTCCGCCAGCATTGCTGGACCGGATGGAGGTGATTCGTCTGCCGGGTTACACCGAAGACGAGAAGATCAACATTGCTGTCAAATACCTCTCGCCCAAGCAGATTGCGGCCAACGGCCTGAAGAAAGGCGAGATCGAATTTGAAGCCGACGCGATCCGCGACATCATTCGTTTCTACACCCGCGAGGCCGGTGTACGGGGCCTTGAGCGTCAACTGGCGAAGATCTGCCGCAAGGCCGTGAAGGAACATGCGCTGGAAAAACGCTTCTCGGTGAAGGTCACTGCCGACCTGCTGGAACACTTCCTGGGCGTGCGTAAATTCCGCTACGGCCTGGCTGAGCAGCAGGACCAGGTGGGTCAGGTCACAGGCCTGGCGTGGACCCAGGTGGGCGGCGAATTGCTGACCATCGAGGCCGCCGTGATCCCGGGCAAAGGTCAATTGATCAAGACCGGTTCCCTGGGTGACGTGATGGTCGAGTCCATCACCGCCGCGCAGACCGTGGTGCGCAGCCGCGCCAAGAGCCTGGGGATCCCCCTGGACTTCCACGAGAAGCACGACACCCACATCCACATGCCGGAAGGGGCGACCCCGAAAGACGGCCCTAGCGCAGGCGTAGGCATGTGCACGGCACTGGTATCAGCCCTGACCGGCATTCCGGTGCGCGCCGATGTGGCCATGACCGGGGAAATCACCTTGCGTGGTCAGGTGCTGGCCATTGGTGGCCTTAAAGAGAAATTGCTCGCGGCACACCGTGGTGGTATCAAGACCGTGATCATTCCTGAAGAGAATGTTCGCGACTTGAAGGAGATTCCTGACAATATCAAGCAGGATCTTCAGATTAAACCGGTTAAATGGATTGACGAGGTCCTGCAAATTGCGCTGCAATACGCGCCGGAGCCCTTGCCGGATGTGGCTCCGGAGATAGTTGCAAAGGACGAAAAACGCGAGACTGACTCTAAGGAAAGAATTAGCACGCATTAATACGTTTAAGCCTGGGGGCTTCCTTGACAGCTTTTTAGAGCCCTTGTTATAAAGCGGCTCTTAAGTGTCTGTAGGCCATTCAGCACTGGTTTTTGCTTTCACCAAAAAACTTAGAATCATACTCAATAGATATAAGGGGACTTAGAGTGAACAAGTCGGAACTGATTGATGCTATCGCCGCATCTGCTGATATCCCGAAAGCCGCTGCTGGCCGTGCGCTGGACGCAGTAATCGAATCCGTCACTGGCGCTCTCAAGGCCGGCGACTCTGTGGTACTGGTTGGTTTCGGTACTTTCTCTGTGACCGATCGTCCAGCTCGCACTGGCCGTAACCCACAGACTGGCAAGGCTCTGCAAATCGCCGCTGCCAAAAAGCCAGGCTTCAAAGCCGGTAAAGCCCTGAAAGAAGCCGTTAACTAAGCTTCGCTCAAGCCTTACCCATCCGGGTCGGACGCAGGTCTGACCTGGCAGCGGAGCGGCAGCTGACCCAAGTATCCATCGGGTCGCCACGCCGGGGGTGTGGGTTCAAACCCCCGTCCGCTCCGCCAGTTACGAGAAGGCGCATCCTCGGATGCGCCTTTCTTCTATCCGGACTCTACCCACGCTCCACGGTTGCCTAATTTTGAAGTTCAACCGTTTCTGGGGGACGCATGCTGCAGAATATCAGGGACAATTCACAAGGCTGGATTGCCAAGACCATTATCGGGATCATCGTCGCATTGATGGCGTTCACCGGTATCGAGGCTATTTTTCAGGCTTCGACCAACAACAAGCAGGACGTGGCCAAGGTCAACGGTGAAGAAATCACCCAAAGCGAACTGGGCCAGGCCGTCGACATGCAACGTCGTCAACTGATGCAACAGTTGGGCAAGGACTTCGATGCTTCCTTGCTGGACGAAAAACTGCTGCGCGACGCCGCTCTAAAAAGCCTGATCGATCGCAAGCTGCTGCTGCAAGGCGCGGCCGATTCGAAATTTGCTTTCTCCGAAGCGGCACTGGATCAAGTGATCCTGCAAACACCGGAATTCCAGGTGGATGGCCAGTTCAGCGCTGAGCGTTTTGACCAGGTGATCCGTCAACTGGGCTATACCCGCATGCAATTCCGTCAGATGCTGAGCCAGGAAATGCTGATCGGCCAGGTTCGCGCAGGCATTGCCGGCAGCGGTTTTGTCACCGATGCCGAAGTGCTGGCTTTTGCCCGTCTGGAAAAACAGACCCGCGATTTCGCCACCGTCAGCGTCAAAGCCAACCCGGCAGCGGTGAAACTCACCGACGACGAGGTCAAGGCTTACTACGACCAGCACGCCAAAGAGTTCATGACCCCGGACCAGGTGGTCATCGACTATCTGGAATTGAAGAAGGCTTCCTTCTTCGACCAGGTCACCGTGAAGGACGATGAGCTGCAGGCCCTCTATCAGAAAGAAACCGCCAACCTCGCTGAACAGCGTCGCGCGGCACACATCCTGATTGAAGTGAACGACAAGACCACTGACGCACAGGCCAAGGCCAAGATCGAAGAGATCCAGGCACGCCTGGCCAAGGGTGAGAAGTTCGAAGCCCTGGCGAAAGAGTTCTCCCAGGACCCGGGTTCTGCGAACAACGGCGGTGACCTCGGTTTCGCCGGCCCTGGCGTCTACGACCCGGCCTTTGAAACAGCGCTGTACGCGTTGAACAAGGATCAGGTCTCGGCCCCCGTGCGTTCCAGCTTCGGCTGGCACCTGATCAAGCTGTTGGGCGTTGAAGCACCCGAAGTGCCAACGTTTGCCAGCCTGAAAGACAAGCTGACCCGCGAGCTCAAGACCCAGCAGGTTGAACAGCGTTATGTCGACGCGACCAAGCAACTGGAAGACGCTGCATTCGAAGCTTCCGACCTGGCCCAGCCGGCGTCGGACCTGAAGCTGACCGTGCACACCTCCGCGCCGTTTGGCCGTGAGGGTGGCGAAGGCATCGCTGCAAACCGTGCCGTGGTGACCGCCGCATTCAGCCCTGAAGTACTGAATGAAGGTGCCAACAGCACCGCCATCGAGCTGGATCCGGAAACCATCGTGGTGCTGCGTGCCAAAGAGCACCTGAAGCCAACCCAGCTGCCACTGGAAAGCGTTGCCACGGCCATCCGTGCCCAGTTGACCAAGGAGCGCGCAAGCGCTACGGCGAAGACTCACGCGGACGAGCTGATTGCCAGCCTGCGTGATGGCAAGACACCGCTGAACCAGCCGGTTGATGGCCAGGCCTGGAAAGTCACCGAAGCGGTCACCCGTAGCCAGGAAGGTATCGAGCCTACCGTGTTGCAAGCCCTGTTCCGCATGCCAAAGCCTGCGGCCAAGGACAAGCCGACCTTCACCAGTGTGACCCTGCCAGACGGCAGCCTGATGATCGTGCGGTTGAACGCGGTCAATGAAGCCGCGGCCCCCACCGATGACGAGAAGGCTCAGTACCGCCGCTTCCTCGCCTCCCGTGTCGGCCAGCAAGACTTCGCCGCCTATCGCAAGCAGTTGGAAACCAAGGCTGAGATCAAGAAGTTCTGATCCCGTTAGAGCCTGAATAAAAAGACCCCGGCCTGAAGAGGCCGGGGTTTTTTTTTGTGATCATTCCCACGCTCCGCCTGATCATTCCCACGCTCTGCGTGGGAATGCAGCCAGGGACGCTCCGCGTCCCGCGTTATAGAATATTCAGGTGGGTCGTTCAGGAGACCAAACCATGAGCCAACGGATTTATATCAGCGGCGCCTCGGGGGCAGGGGTGACTACCCTGGGCGGCGCCTTGGCTGACAGGCTTCACCTGCCTCATGTGGATGTCGATGATTACTATTGGTACCCCACCGATCCTCCCTTTGAGCAATCACGCCCGCCAGAAGAGCGGGTCGTGCTGTTGAGTCAAGCGCTGGCAGACTCCCCTTGGGTGCTGTCCGGATCAATGGATGGCTGGGGGGCCGAGGTGATTCAAAACGCTGGCCTGGTGGTATTTATTGAGACGCCAACGGCCCAGCGAATCGAGCGCTTGAAACTCCGCGAGTCACAACGCTTTGGCCCGCGGATTTTGTCGGGCGGCGATATGCATGAGAACCACCAGAAGTTTCTCATCTGGGCCGAGAGCTACGAGGTGGGCAACCGGGCCGGTCGCAGCCGGCCCAGGCATGAGCGTTGGCTCAAGCAGCTGACGACTCCCTTCATTCGACTGAACGGCGAAATCCCGGTCGCAGCCATGGTGACACTGGTCGTCGCCGCGATTTCCGATTTGACTCAACCGCAATCCCCCCGCGATTGAGTCAACGCGCAAACTTGAACTTGCCCCACGTCAGGCCAATCACCGCCGCCAGGGACGAAGCCGTCAGCACGCTCAGCTTGGCGGCGGACAGCAGCGCCGGATCAGAGAAGGCCAGGGATGAGATGAAAATCGACATGGTAAAACCAATCCCCGCCAGCAGGCCTACCAGGGCGACGCCGTTCCAGGTCACGCCCTCCGGCAGTTTGCAGATGTTCAGTTTGACCAGCACCACGCTCGCCAGCATCACACCCAGTGGCTTGCCGAGCACCAGCGCCAGGATGACGCCCATGAACACATTATGGGGCAGCGGGTCGTCCAGGTTGAACCCTTGCAGGCTGACCCCGGCGTTTGCCAGGGCAAACAGCGGCATCACACCAAAGGCAACCCACGGGTGTAGCCCGGCCTGAATGCGTTGCACCGGCGGCAACATTTCCCGTTGGGCCTGCCTCAACTGCTGCAACGGTTTGGCGACCTGATGGGCACTGTCTGTCGATTGCGAGAGCCGGTCCATCAGCTCGTTAAACGTGCGCCCGATGGTGTCCAGGGGACGCTCCCGGGTGGGCCTGGACGTGACAGGCGTGATCAGGCCGAGCATCACCCCGGCGAGGGTAGGATGCACGCCGGTCTTGAGCAGGCCAAACCAGACAATTGCCCCCGGCACCAGGTACACAACGGCCTTGCCGATGCCCATCCGCTGAAAAACCAGCACCAGCGCCAACCCGCAGGCCGCGATCACCAGGCCCATGTAGTCCAGGCTGGCGGTGTAAAAGATCGCAATGATCAGGATGGCGACAATGTCATCAATGATCGCCAACGCCAGCAACAGGATGCGTACCCCAGCCGGAATGGATTTACCCAACAGCGCCAGCACCCCCACGGCAAACGCGATGTCGGTGGCGGTGGGCACCGCCCAACCGCTGGCTGCGGCAGTGCCATGGTTGAGCAGGGTGTAAATCAGCGCCGGCATCAGCACGCCACCCAGTGCCGCGCCCAAGGGCAGGGTGGCCAGCTTCAGGTTGGCGAGTGCGCCGTCCCTGATCTCCTGGCGAATCTCGGCGCCCACCACCAGGAAGAAGATGGTCATCAGCCCGTCGTTTACCAGGAAGTGCAATGAGCGTGAGACGGTGAAGTCCCCCAGCCCGATGGTGAGTGGGGTGTTCCAGAAGTGTTCGTAGGAATCGGCGACGGGGCTGTTGGCCCAGATCAGCGCCACGATGGCCGCCAGCAGCAATACGATGCCGCTGACTGCCTCGATGCGTGAAAACCGCTCCAGCGCCGACAACGCGCCTTCGACCAGAACCTGGGGGCGAGGAATAGCAGGGTGTTTATCAGGCACGACAACTCTCCATTGGCGGCCCGACCAATGCTTATTCTTTAACCTGCGTTGTACCGTATGCAGCAACGCACCCGGTGCGATGATAGGAACCTCGCGGGCAATATGTAAACAATCATGTCGCCGACTTGGCCTTTTCAGCCGCAGCATCGGGGCTGGGAGGGTGTAGAAAGCCGCGCGCCAACTGCTGATACAGCTCAGGGCCCATCCTTGAACTCACGGCTTTGGCCAGCAGTGCAACGGCCATCAGGCTGATCACCATCCCGTGGCTGTCGATCATCTCCATCACGATGATTGCCGAGGTGATCGGGGACTGTGTCACCGCGGCCAGGAACCCCACCATGCACAGGGCGATCATCGGTTGAGTGGCCAGGCCGAACAGGTCGGCGGCGTTGGCACCGACAGCGGCACCGACGGCCAGGGACGGGGCAAAGATGCCGCCGGGAATTCCGGAAAAGTAAGTCACCACCGTCGCCAGAAAGCGCGTGACCGGCGCATGCCAGGGCAGGCCGACATCGGAAACGATGATGTGCGAGGTGATGCCGTAGCCGCTGCCAAACGACATGCCGCCGCTGAGCCAACCCAGAATCGCCACCACCATCCCACAGGCACCGGCGAACCAGACCGGATGAGCGCGGCGCCATTCCCACAGCACAAACCGGTGATGACGCTGAGGCCAAAGCAACATTCGGCTGAACAGGCCACCCAGCAGCCCACAGCCAATGCCGGTGGCCAGCACCGGAATGATGATGTCGAGCTTGATCGCCTGGACGTCGAAGTGGCCGAAGTAGTTGTAGTTTCCCTGCAAGGCAATAGCAACCATCCCCGACAGGATAATGGTGCTGAGCAGAACGCCACTGGTGCGGGTTTCGAGCTTTCGCCCCAGTTCTTCGACCGCAAACGCCACGCCCGCAAGCGGCGTATTGAACGCCGCCGCGATGCCTGCCGCGCCGCCGGCCAGAATCAGGTCTTCGCTGCGGATGATGCGGGCGTTGGGCAGATAGCGGTGAAAGAAATGCATGATGGACGCCGCGACTTGAACCGATGGCCCTTCGCGCCCGGCTGAAAAGCCGCCGGTCAGCGCCAGTGTGCCAAGGCCTATCTTGGCAAAGGCAATTCGCAGCGATACCAGTTTGTTGACGGGCATGCCTTTGTGGGCCAGGCGGGTGGCGGCGATGACCTGCGGAATGCCGCTGCCTTGGGCGCCGGCAAAAAAACGCGTGGTCAGCCACACCACCAGCATGCCCACCAGGGGGGTGTAGATAAACGGCAACCAGGAACGGTCGGCGGTCTGCTGGGCAAATTGTGTCAGTGCCAGGTCGGCCAGCCTGGCGAACATCACGACCAGCAACCCGGCAATCGTAGCGGCCGCCCACAGTGTTACGCGAGTGCGCCAGCGGATGGAGGTAAAGCGACGGCGCAGCAAAATTCTCGGCCTGATCACCTGAGCGAGCCCCCGTTAAGTATTGGCGTGGTAGAGGGGGCAAGACTAACCGGCTACGGGGCGCTGTCCAAATCTCTTTTGCCGGGTGTTCATGAAGAAGTGCCTGTGGCAAGCGCAGGCGCCTTCAACGTCGCGGCCAACGCCAGCAGCAATAGCCCGACGACGGCCCCTGGAAACGAAGCGACTCCCCACCCTTGCAGCAACAGGCCGCCCAGCAGCCCGCCACCGGCGATGCCCAGGTTCCACACCGTTACCAGCATCGACTGTGCGGCATCGGCTGAATCCCCGGCCGACTTGGCCAGCGCCGTTTGCAGCAAAGCCGGCAGGCCGCCAAACGCCAGGCCCCACAACGCCACCGTGGTGTAGATCACGGCCGGGGAGGTGAGCCAGAACGCCAGCGCCAGGGCCGACAGCGCGAACATTCCGCAGCTGATCACCAATAAGGCGCGCAGACGCTGATCAATCAGCGCGCCGACCATCCAGATGCCCAGCAGCGCCGCCACGCCAAACACCAGCAACACCTGGTCGATGTCTGCGGCAATCCCGGCAGGGACCAGAAGCGGGGCAATATAGGTGTAGAGAATGTTATGGGCCAGCACGTAAGTGAAGGTTACGAACAGCACCGGACGAATCCCCGGCAGTGTCAGCACCTGAAGCAGGCCCAGGCGTTTTTGCGCTTGTTGCCCGGCAAAGTCCGGGACTTGCCAGCGCACCCAGGCCAGCAGCACCAGGGTCAGGCCGGTCATGATCGCAAAGCTCAGGCGCCAGCCCACCGTGGTGCCCAGGAATGTCCCGGCAGGTACCCCCAGTGATAGCGCCAACGGCGCGCCGAGCATGGCCACGGCAATCGCCCGGCCCTGCAAGTGTGGCGCGACCATGCGGCTGGCGTACCCGGCCAGCAGCGCCCATAGCAGTCCCGCGAACACCCCGGCGAAGAACCTGGCCACCAGGGTCAACAGGTAGTCGCTGGAAAACGCCGTCACGCTATTGACCAAGGCAAAGCCGCCGATGGCAATCATCAGCAAAGGCCGCCTGCGCCAGCCACGGGTGGCGATGGTCAGGGGAATGGCCGCCAGCAGCGAGCCGAGGGCGTAGACGGTCACCAGTTGGCCCACCAAGGCGTCGGAAACGCCGAGGCCGGCGCCCATCTGCGGCAGCAGGCCCGCCGGCATGGCTTCGGTGAGGATGGTGATGAAGCCGGCGGTGGCCAGTGCCAGCAGACCGGCCAGGGGCAGCCGTTCACGGTTCGCCGCAAGGCGTGGGGACGGTAGGGCGCTGTCGCTCATGGTGCTGGGCTCCGGTTTTCAGAAGAAAGGGCAGGGCGCCAGAGTAGGGTGCTGCGCGGTGGAGAAAAACAGGCTAAGGTTCCGAACTTATCGGACGCCAACGTCCGCAATCCTCGGGAGCGAGACGATGGACAGCCTCGGCAGTATTTCAGTGTTTGTGCAGGTGGCGGAAACCCGCAGCTTTACCGAGGCTGGCCGACTGTTGGGGGTGTCTTCCTCGGCCATTGGCAAAAGCATCGCACGCATCGAAGAACGCCTGGGTGTACGGCTGTTCCACCGCAGCACCCGCAGCATCACGTTGACCAGCGAAGGCGCGCTGTTTCTCGAACGCTCCCGGCGCATCCTGGCCGAGGTCGAGGCCGCAGAACAGGAGCTGAGCCAGGCCTCTGCCACGCCCAGGGGCAAGCTGCGCATCAGCCTGCCGCAAGTGCGCGGCCTGTTGATGCCGGTGCTGACGGATTTCATGCGGGCTTACCCGGAGATCGAACTGGACGTGGACTTTTCCGACCGCATGGTGGACGTGATCGAGGAAGGTTTCGACGCGGTGGTCCGCACCGGCAAGCCCGAGGACTCGCGCTTGATGGCGCGTCACCTCGGGTATTACCGCCTGGTGCTGGTGGCCGCCCCGGAATACCTGCGCCTGCACGGCACGCCGCGCCAGCCCCGGGACTTGAACAACCATGCTTGCCTGCGCCACAAGTTCTGCGCCACCGGCAAGCTGGAAGCCTGGCCACTGCGCCCGGAACCGGGCATGCCGGAGCCGATCCTGCGTGCGCCCTTGGTCTCCACCACCATCGAATCCCTGATGCACGTGGCCCACGAAGGCCTGGGCATTGCCTGCCTGCCAGACTTTATGGTCCGCGAATCGGTAGAACAGGGCCGGTTGCAGCGGGTGCTGGACTATTACCTGGAGCACAGCGGCAGTTTCTGGATGCTCTGGCCATCCAGTCGGCATGCCTCGGCGAAATTACGGGTGTTTATCGACCATATGGGCGAGCGGCTTTTTCCTGCAGACACCGTCCCGTAAGGCTGTGACGTTTTACCGACAGGAATCCGCGCGCCAAGGCCACGTTCTGTTGCACAATACCGCCCTGACCGTTTTCCTCAGGATTTTCAATGTCGACATCATTTCACTTGCGTAGCCTCGGGGTGGCGCTGGTGCTGGCGGGCGCTGCGGGCTGCTCGTCACCCAAGACCGCTATATATGAACATGAGAATTTCGACGACTCCGGTACGTTTTCCCGTGATTACCCGGTCAGCGACACCGCGGCCTGCGAAGCGGCGCGGCGTGCGCTGCTGAGCCAGGGTTACATCATCACCAGCAGCGATCCGAAGCTGGTGGTGGGTAACAAGAGTTTCCAGCAGACCGGCGAGACTCACCTGCAAATCAGTTTCAACGTGGTGTGTGCCGACGATGGCAGTGGTGATCATCACTCAACGATGTTCGCCAACGCCCTGCAGGACCGCTATGCGCTGAAAAAGGTCAACAACTCCGCCAGTTTGGGCGTGGGGGTGTTGGGCTCGGTGTCGATGCCGATTGGCTCCACCGACGATTCGATGGTCAAGGTGGCCAGCGAGACGGTGTCTGCGCCGAAATTCTATGAGCGTTATTTCGCGCTGGTGGATGTTTTCTTGCCCCAGGAAGTGAAAAAGGCTGCGCATATTCCGGAAAAACCCAAGGCTGACCTGGGCATCCCGGAACCGAAGGCGGCTCCGGCGGCCGATAAGGTTGAGGCGCCTAAAGAAGCGCCAAAAGACCTGCCCGCCACACCGGCAGCCCCAGTGACACCGGCGGTTACGCCGGCGGCATCGGAGCCGGTTGTACCGCCGGCAGAACCTGCGCCGATTGCGCCCAAGGAAACCCCGGCCCCAACCCCGGCGCCGGAGGCCACCAACCCGGCGCTGCCGGCGCCGACCGAAGCGATTCCGCCTCTGCCGACGCCTGCGCAGTAACTACACCGCTACGGGGTTGGCCTTGTCGACGTTGATCCCGTAGCGACTGATTGCCTCGCTCACCTTGGCGCGGCTGATCAGCTCGTCATCCGCCAGCGCCTTCAGGGCCGCCAGTGCGATGAAGTAACGGTCCACCTCGAAGAACTCGCGCAAGGTTTCCCGGGTATCCGATTGCCCGAAGCCATCGGTGCCCAGTGCCACAAAGCGCCGGCCCGGCACGAACGGGCGGATCTGGTCGGCAAAGATCTTCATGTAGTCGGTGGCGACCACCACAGGCCCGGCCTGGCCCTCAAGGCACTGCTCTACATAGCTGGTACGGGGTTCGCTTTCCGGGTGCAGCAGGTTCCAGCGCTCCACGGCATGGCCTTCACGGCGCAGCTCGGTCAGGCTGGTGACGCTCCACACGTCGCTGGCCACGGCAAAGTCATCCCGCAACAAGTCCGCCGCG
Organism: Pseudomonas sp. IPO3778; assembly: GCF_013386825.1. Taxonomy (GTDB): domain Bacteria; phylum Pseudomonadota; class Gammaproteobacteria; order Pseudomonadales; family Pseudomonadaceae; genus Aquipseudomonas. Next base: position 39,325 of record NZ_JACARC010000046.1, on the reverse strand, counting down.
GCGATGACCTCCCGCAGAATCGAACCGCTGCCCATCAGTTGTACCCGTGGTTGCGCGGTGTCTTCAGCCGCCTTCAACCGATACATGCCTTTCAGAATCCCGTCCTCGACGCCCTCGGGCATTGCCGGGTGCGGGTAGTTTTCGTTGAGCAGGGTGATGTAGTAGTAAATGTCCTCTTGCTCGACGTACATCCGGCGCATGCCTTCGCGAATGATCACCGCCAGTTCGAAGGCAAAGGTCGGGTCATAGGAAATGCAGCACGGAATCACTGATGACAGCACATGGCTGTGGCCATCGTCATGTTGCAAGCCTTCGCCCATCAACGTCGTGCGCCCGGCGGTGGCCCCCAGCAGGAAACCCCGCGCCCGCGCATCACCCGCAGCCCAGGCCAGGTCGCCGACCCGCTGGAAGCCGAACATCGAATAGAAGATGTAGAACGGCACCGTCATCAAACCGTGGTTGGCGTAGGACGTACTCGCCGCGATCCATGAAGAAATGGCACCGGACTCATTCAGGCCTTCCTGCATGATCTGCCCGTCCTTGCTTTCCTTGTAGTAGGAAAGCTGGCCCGCATCTTGTGGGGTGTAGAGCTGGCCGACAGCGGAGTGAATGCCGATCTGGCGGAACAGGCTTTCCATGCCGAAGGTGCGGGATTCGTCGGGCACGATGGGCACGATCAGTTTGCCCAGGTTCGGGTCCTTCAGCAGGGTGCCGAGGATGCGCACAAAGGCCATGGTGGTGGAAATCGAGCGCTCGCCGGTGTCCTTGAGCTGGGTGGAAAAGGCTTCCAGCGCCGGGATCTTCAACGACTCGACCGCGCTATGGCGAGCCGGTACGTAACCGCCCAATGATTGACGGCGGGCGGCGAAATAGCGGGCTTCCTCGCTGTCGGTGGTGGGTTTGAGATAGGGGATCTCGGCGAGTTGATCGTCGGCCACGTCCAGCCCGAAGCGATCGCGAAAGGCTTTCACGGCCTCGGCGCCCATCTTTTTCAGCTGGTGGTTGATGTTCTGGCCTTCGCCGGCTTCGCCCATGCCGAAGCCCTTGACGGTTTTCGCCAGGATCACCGTCGGTTGCCCGCTGTGGCGCACGGCGGCGGCATAGGCGTTGTAGACCTTGTCGGGGTCATGGCCACCCCGTGAGAGTTTCCAGATATCGTCGTCGGACATATCTGCCACCAGCGCCAGCAACTCCGGGTACTTGCCGAAGAAGTGTTCCCGCACGTAGGCACCGTTTTGCGACTTGTAATTCTGATAGTCGCCGTCCACGCACTCCATCATGCGTTGGCGCAGCAAACCGCTGTTGTCCTTTTCCAGCAGCGCATCCCAGCCACCGCCCCAGATCACTTTGATCACGTTCCAGCCGGCGGCGCGGTACAGGCTTTCGAATTCCTGGATCACCTTGGCATTGCCGCGCACCGGGCCGTCCAGGCGCTGCAGGTTGCAGTTGACCACGAAGATCAGGTTGTCGAGTTTCTCGCGCCCGGCCAGGGAAATGGCCGCCAGGGATTCCGGCTGGTCCATCTCGCCATCGCCGAGAAACGCCCATACCTTGCGGCCCTGGTGCTGCTTGAGGGCGCGGAATTCCAGGTAGCGCATAAAGCGCGCCTGGTACGCGGCGGTGATCGGCCCGAGGCCCATGGACACCGTAGGAAATTGCCAGAAGTCCGGCATCAGCCGTGGATGCGGATAGGACGACAAACCGTCGCCACCGGCTTCCCGACGGAAATTGTCCAGCTGCGCCTCGCTGATCCGGCCTTCGAGGTACGCACGGCCATAGATGCCCGGCGCCGAGTGGCCCTGGATGTACACCAGGTCGCCGTCGAAGCTGTCGGTGCGGCCACGGAAGAAGTGGTCGAAGCCTACGTCATACAACACTGCAGCCGACGCATAGGTCGCGATATGCCCACCCACGCCGGAATGTTTACCGGCACGCAATACCATGGCCATGGCGTTCCAGCGGATAAACGCATTCAGCCGGCGCTCGGTGGCCAGGTTGCCGGGGTAGGGCAACTGACGGTCCACCGGGATGGTGTTGACGTAAGGCGTGGTCACCCGCCCGTAGAAGTCGCCATGCCGCGCCACGTCGAAATCCAGCAACTGATCGATCAGGTAATGCGCACGCGGGCGGCCTTCGGTGGACAACACCGATTCGATGGACTCCAGCCATTCGCGGGTTTCCTGTGGGTCGTCGTCGAGGCGTACTGCAGTGTTCGGGGTCATGTCAGGCTCCAGGGTGGACGGATTTCAGCGTGTGGGCTCCTTGTGGGAGCTTTGCGAATGTAGTTGCAATTGCAACTACATGGCTGAATCTAGCGCGGGATGAGCTACTATTGCAACCTTCTTGAAATTCCCCGGATGGTGTTGCATGTCGTCGAAAGAGCCTGATGTCTGGTTCCGTTTTGTTCGGGCCCACAGGACGGTCATCCGTGAAATCGAACGGCGCCTGGCCGATGCCGGGTTGCCGCCTTACGCCTGGTACGACGCCTTGTGGGGCCTGGAAAGCGGCCCCGATGGCACCCGGCGCATGCACGAGCTGGCCGATGTGCTGGCCATCGAGCGCTACAACCTGACGCGCCTGGTGGACCGCCTGGAAAAGGACGGCCTGGTGGTGCGTTCACGCTCTGACGGTGACGGGCGGGCCGCTTTTGTCTCGATCACCGAAGAGGGCCGGGTGTTGCGTAAAAAAATGTGGAAAATCTACGAAAGCAGCGTGGATGAATTGTTTTTGTCCCAGCTCGACAGCGAGCAGCGCCGGGGCTTTGCCGAGGCGCTGGAGCGCACCGCGGGGTTGGCGATGGAGGCGGGCGTGCAGACCCGGGCGCGGCGTAAACCCTGAAGCAACCACTCCAGGCGACGCAGATCCAGTGTGGGAGCGGGCTTGCTCGCGAAAGCGGTGGATCAGTCAACCTGTCCAGCGACTGACACACCGTATTCGCGAGCAAGCCCGCTCCCACATTTGATGTGTGATGGATCACAGATCGTCATTTCAGGTGATACCGATGCAGGGCGGTCTCGACCTGTTCTGCATCGATGCGGCCGTCATCCGCCAGTGCCTTCAACGCCAGCGTGGCAATCCAGTAACGACTCGGTGCTGACGCCTCCACCGAGCCTGCACCCAATGCCACAAACCGCCCATCCACGTGCCCCGCCAATTGATCAACAATCGGCTGCGGATAGCCCGTGACCGCGATCACCGGCGTGCCAGCCCCGGCCAGGCACTGCCTTAGATGGCAGCTGCGCTTCGCTAGCAAAGGGTGCAGCCGATTCCAGCGCTGGGCTGCCTGCGCCTCACGGGCCAGGCGTGTGTAGCTGGGGCAGCTCCACAGCTGCACCTCGACCTTCCAATCGGTTTCGAGCAGTTGTGCTGCGTGCACCACCTCGTCAAACGCCCGACCCGCGCCCAGCAGGTGCACGCGCAATTCGCTGGTGTACGCGCGCCGTACCCGGTACATGCCTTTGAGCGCATCTTCACGGTCCAGCGGGCTGAGCCCCGGCCCGTCGTTTTGATCATGCAGCGCCAGGTAGTAAAAGCCCGGCTGGCCCTCGACATACAGCGCCTGCAATCCCGCCAGCACAATCGCCCGGGCTTCCTCGCCGGAGGCCGGGTCATACGGCGTACAGAGGGGATTGCTCGCCAGCCACAAGGGCAGCGAAGGTGAGGCGCGGCTTTTGCTGTCGTTGCACAAGATGGCCCGCTGGCGGACCTCGCTGGACAACGCCCGCAACTGCGCCGATGAAGCCGCCGTGTGCAGGTACAACAGGGGCTTTTCCCCGGTATTGCGCGCAAACCAGGCGGGCCAGCTCACCGCACGGCGAGCGCGCGACTGGCCGCGAATCACCCACGCCTGTCGGCTGGACTCCAGGGTGTTGGCCATGGTCATCACGCTGGACAGGGGCGAGCAGCGGGGCTGCTGCACTGCGTTCAGGGCGTCGATACAGATCAGTGCAGCGCGTTCGGTGCTGGCAGTCATGAGCAGGGTCGCTTGGCTACGGGTGCTCATACCCTAATGGAATGTGGTGCGTGATTGCAATTGCAATGATTGCAATTGCATCTAAAATTCCTTCGGCTAAATCCGCCCAACACTGCTACGTTTAATCTTGAAGTGCAGGAACGTCATGCCCCGGACATTTTTTCGTCATGACGGCACTTTAGGCTGGTTGTGCAGGTCATTAAGCAACCCCTTTTCATAAAACAAGGAGTCAACAATGGACGATTACCAGGAAGAACTGCTCGAGTACCACGCCTTTGAACTGGATCCGCTGGATCCGGCCGATGATGCCACCGAGCTGTAAGACAGACGTCAGGCGGAATGCCGCTGACTGCGGCGAAATTCCCCTGGGGTCTGGCTGTTCCAGCGCTTGAAGGCCCGTTGAAAGGCTTCCGCTGACGCAAAACCGAGCAAATAGGCAATTTCACCGAACGCCAGTTCGGTATCGCGAATGTAAGTCATGGCCAGGTCGCGGCGAGTGTCGTTGAGAATCGCCCGGAACTGCGTCCCTTCTTCCGCCAGCTTGCGCCGCAAGGTCCAGGTCGGCAGTTTCAGACGTGCCGCCACTTCTTCCAGGTCGGGTTCCCGGCCACCATTGAGCATCGGCCCGAGCAACCGGGTAATGCGCTCGCGCAGGCTGCGGGTGCGCGTCAACTGCTCCAATTCCCGTTCACACAACTGCACCAGTAATTGCCAGGTACTCGGGCAATGTTCCGGGTTGCGCAGCGCCAGGGTCTGCTGGCTCAGGCGCAGCTGATTGTGCTCGGCGCCAAACTGGATCGGGCAGTCCCCCAGCACGCTGTAGCGCTCGCTGTAGTCGGGGGCCTGGAACTCGATTTCGATACGTTGCGCCTGCACCGGTTGCAGGCTCAGGCTCGACAATTGGTGCAGCCAGCCGGCGATGATCGAGTCCACCACAAAACGGTTGTAGGCGTTGTAGGGGCTGATGGAATAGAAGCGCAGCCAGGCGCCGTCCGCGTCCTCGTGAAAGCTAGACTGGCCGCGATAGTTGGCGCCGTACAAGGCTTCGAAGCGCGTCAGGGTGCGGGCCGCTTCGCGCACGGTGGGCGCCTGGGCCGCGGTAACACCGGCGAGGCCCGCCTGGCTCAAGCGGCTGAGCTGGCCCATGCGCAGGCCCAGGCCGGGGTCGCCGGTGAGCTGGATGGCAGCGTGGCCCAAGCGCATGTAGCGCGGGATCGACAAGCGGGCGCCGGCCTCGGCCAGGCGCGCCGGGTCCAGGCCGTATTGCAGCAGCAGCGGTTGCGGGTCCAGGCCATGGCTGTGGATGGCATCGGCCAGGGTGTGGACAAAGCCCACCGATAAATCCCCCAGCCGCACCGGCTTCATCGTCTTACAGCCACACGTTCAGCAGACGGGCGCCACGGGCATTGCCGTCGGCGAACACCTGGCCGTTGCTGCTGAGGAAGCTTTGCCCGGCGCCGCTCATGTCAAAGAACTGCCCGCGCAGGAACACGCTCATGCCGGCAGTCGCCTGGCTGATGGGTTGTTGGCTGATCAGGGTCAGGCGGTGCCAGGCTTCGCCTTCGCTGAGTTCTTCGGGCTTGAGGCTGATCTCCGGTGGCGTCGACACGCTTTTGAAGCCGCGCCACGGCTTGTCCCAGGTCTCGCGGCCAATCACGAAGGCCGGCACCGCCACCAACTGCGCGCCTTGCTCATTGAGCTTGCGGTAGTTGTCGGGGTACCAGCTGTCGCTGCCGATCAGGATGCCCAGGCGCCCGGCCGGGGTGTCGACCACGCTGACGGTGTTTTCGTCGCCGGGTTCGATAAAGCCGCGCTCGTCGAAAATCGGGTACAGCTGGCGTTGCGGCTGGCCCACCGGCAAGCCATCGCGGTCGAAGACCACGCTGGTGTTGTACAGCGCGCCATGGCCGATCTGCAGTTGGCCCTGGCTGATGCTCGGGTTGGGCAGGGCAATGGAGCCGGCCACCAGGGTCACGCCGAACTCCTTGGCCAGGCCGCCGAACAGCACCTGATAGTCGCGGGCCATGGCCGGGGCCTTCATGCGCAGGTAGGCGTCGTCGAGGCGGTCATTGCCCTTGGCGCTGATCAACGCCCGCAGGAACAGCAACGGGTTGCTCGCCGACAACCAGTTCATCGCCTCCTTGAGATTGGTGGCTTGATACAGCTCGTTCTTTTCGCCGCTGACCATCAGCCAGGTGCCGATATGTTCCGGCAGCACCACGATGGTCTTGTCGTTGATCAGGCCCTGGTCCCGGGCCTTTTGCAGATAGGCCGCGAGTTTCAGGTGCAGGCGTTCCACGCTCTGGTAGTCGGCGGGGAACAGTTCCGGCTGGATGCCCAGCAGGTTGCCGCGGTCGGCGGGCACGCCCTGGTCGACTGCGAGGTTGATTCGCAGGTCGGACAGGTAATGGCCCACGGGGCGCTCCTGGGTCCAGACCAGATAGGCGGAAACGGCGGCAACCAGAGCCATGATGAGGGTGAAAGCTAGAAGTTTACGCATGGGAAACAGACAACGGACCGGGTGCAGGGTTCGATGCCTAGGGTAGGGCCCATGTACACGATTGCCAAGGGGGTGCTGCGCATTTGGATCAATAACTTGTCACTTACAGTCATTGAGCGGTAACCGGCAGGCTCTTAGTCTGTGGGACATAAACCGATGGAGTGCCATTCGAGCGCTCCACGTCCCGTGATGATCCGTTGTGGAGCTGTACCATGACCGCTGCTGCCTACCCGCACCTGCTGGCCCCGTTGGACCTGGGTTTTACCACCCTGCGTAACCGCACCCTGATGGGCTCGATGCACACCGGCCTGGAAGAGAAACCCGGCGGCTTCGAGCGCATGGCGGCCTATTTCGCCGAGCGCGCCCGTGGCGGCGTGGGCCTGATGGTCACCGGCGGCATTGGCCCGAACGATGAAGGCGGGGTGTATGCCGGTGCAGCCAAGCTGACCACCGACGAAGAGGCGCAAAAGCACAAGATCGTGACCCAGGCGGTGCACGAGGCGGGCGGCAAGATCTGCATGCAGATTCTCCACGCCGGGCGTTATGCCTACAGCCCGAAGCAGGTGGCGCCGAGCGCGATCCAGGCGCCGATCAACCCGTTCAAGCCCAAAGAGCTGGACGAAGACGGCATCGAAAAACAGATCAATGATTTTGTCACCTGCTCGCTGCTGGCCCAGGTCGCCGAGTACGACGGCGTGGAAATCATGGGCTCCGAAGGTTATTTCATTAACCAGTTCCTCGCCGCCCACACCAACCACCGCACCGACCGCTGGGGTGGCAGCTACGAAAACCGTATGCGCCTGCCGGTGGAAATCGTGCGCCGGGTGCGTGAAGCCGTAGGCCCGAATTTCATCATCATCTTCCGCCTGTCGATGCTCGACCTGGTGGAAGGCGGCAGCACCTGGGAAGAGATCGTGCAGTTGGCCAAGGCCATCGAGCAGGCGGGTGCGACCCTCATCAACACCGGCATCGGCTGGCACGAAGCGCGCATTCCGACCATCGCCACCAAGGTTCCACGCGGTGCATTCAGCAAGGTCACGGCCAAGTTGCGCGGTGCGGTGCAGATCCCGCTGATCACCACCAACCGCATCAACACCCCGGAAATCGCCGAGCAGATCCTGGCCGAAGGCGATGCCGACATGGTCTCGATGGCTCGCCCGTTCCTGGCCGACCCGGACTTCGTCAACAAGGCTGCTGAAGGTCGCGCTGATGAAATCAACACCTGCATCGGCTGCAACCAGGCGTGCCTGGACCACACCTTCGGCGGCAAGCTGACCACCTGCCTGGTCAACCCCCGTGCGTGCTACGAGACCGAGCTCAACTACCTGCCGGTCAAGCAGATCAAGAAAATCGCCGTGGTCGGTGCCGGCCCTGCAGGCCTGGCCGCTGCCACCGTTGCCGCCGAGCGTGGGCACCAGGTGACCCTGTTCGATTCGGCCAGCGAGATCGGTGGCCAGTTCAACATTGCCAAGCGCGTGCCGGGCAAGGAAGAATTTTTCGAAACCCTGCGCTACTTCAAGCGCAAGTTGCAGACCACCCATGTCGAGCTGTGCCTGAACACCCGGGTCGACGTTGAGCATCTGGTGGCAGGCGGTTACGACGAGATCATCCTGGCCACCGGCATCGCGCCGCGCACGCCGGCGATCCCGGGCGTGGAAAATGCCAAGGTGCTGAGCTACCTGGACGTGATCCTGGAGCGCAAGCCGGTGGGCCATCGGGTGGCGGTCATCGGTGCCGGCGGTATCGGTTTTGACGTGTCGGAATTCCTCGTGCACCAGGGCGTGTCCACCAGCCTGGACCGCGACGCGTTCTGGAAAGAGTGGGGCATCGACACCCACCTGGAAGCCCGCGGCGGTGTGGCCGGGATCAAGCCCGAGCGTCATGCCCCGGCGCGTGAAGTGTTCCTGTTGCAGCGCAAGGCTTCCAAGGTCGGCGATGGCCTGGGCAAGACCACCGGCTGGATCCACCGCACGGGCTTGAAGAACAAGCAGGTGCAAATGCTCAACAGCGTCGAGTACCTGAAGATCGACGATGAAGGCCTGCACATCCGCCTCGGCGCCGAGGGTGAACCGAAGGTGCTGGCGGTGGACAACATCGTCATCTGCGCCGGCCAGGACCCGCTGCGGGAACTGCACGACGGCCTGGTCGCGGCCAAGCAGAACGTGCACCTGATCGGCGGTGCCGACGTGGCGGCCGAACTGGATGCCAAGCGCGCCATCAACCAGGGTTCGCGCCTGGCGGCCGAGCTGTAAACACGCAAAAGGGGCGGTGGTAGACTACCGCCCCTTTTCTTGTGCAGAACCGCCCTCATGGGTCCTTTCGACTGGCTTCCCCACGCGCCCCTTGAACCCCTGAAGCTGGATTGGATGGGTTCGGTGGAGGTGGCTGTGTTGCGCCTGGACCGTATCGACCCGCTGATCAGCGGCAATAAGTGGTTCAAGCTCACCGAGCACCTGGCCCAAGGCCGGGCGGCGGGTGCCAGCGGCATCATCAGCCTGGGCGGGGCCTACTCCAATCACCTGCATGCACTGGCGGCGGCCGGGAAACGCTTCGGCTTTCCGACCGTTGGCCTGCTGCGTGGCCATCCTCAAGACACGCCCACGGTTCTCGACCTGAAAGCCTTCGGCATGCAGCTGCATTGGCTGGGGTATGGCGGCTATCGCGCGCGCAATGAGCCGGGTTTCTGGCTGCCGTGGCGCGCGCAGTATCCGCACCTGCATCCGGTGCCCGAAGGCGGTGGTGGCTTGGCCGGTGCGTTGGGTTGCGGCGTTTTGGTGAACCAGGCGCGGGCGCAATTAAACGGCCTGGGCTGGGCGGACTATCACGGTTGGTGGCTGGCGGCGGGCACCGGTACGACGTTGGCGGGATTGGTGCTGGCGGAGGCGGGCGCGCATCCGGTGTATGGCGCGCTGGCGGTGCCCGATGACCACGGGGTGGCTCAGCAGGTACAGGCGCTGGTGCAGGCGGGTTATGAATGGCTGGACGCCAGCCGGGGCGGCTTCGCCAAGGTGGATCCAGAGTTGCTGGAATTTATCGACGCCACGGAGCACGCCTGTGAGTTGCCGCTGGAGCCGCTGTACACCGGCAAGGCGTTGTTGGCGTTGAAGCAGCGGATTGAAGCGGGGTACTTCGCTCCCGGCACCCGCCTGATCTTCGTCCACACCGGCGGCTTGCAAGGTCGCCGGGGTTTCCCTGTTGCACCCGGTTAATGTGGGAGCGGGCTTGCTCGCGAAAAACGTCAACGATCACGCAGCGCTATCAGGTTGCCCGTGTCGCCTATTCGTTTTTCGCGAGCAAGCTCACTCCTACAGTGAGCGTCACCCATGATTTCGCTCGCGCCCCGGCATCATTCGCAGCGCCGTGTTGTCGCGCAGGATGTAATGGTGAACGATCGCCGCCAACGCATGCAGCCCGATCAACCAGTAACCGATCTTGCCGAACAGCACATGCCAGCTTTCAATCTCTTTGGCCAAGGCCTTGTTTTCCGCAATCAACGGCGGCAACTCGATGCCGTAGAACATCACCGAATGCCCCTCGGCACTGACGATCAGCCAGCCGGCGATGGGCATGCCGATCATCAAGGCGTACAGCGCCATGTGCATCAGGGTGGCGAGGAGGGTTTGCCATTGCGGCGGGGCCGGTACGATCTTCGGCGCCACGCCCAGGCTGCGGGCGAACAACCGTAGCCACACCAGCACAAACACGGTCAGGCCGAACATAAAGTGCATTTCCACGATCAACGTGCGTGCGCCACTGCCTTTGGGAAACTGCCCGCGCAACTCAATGCAGGCGTAGACCACCGCCAGCAGCACCACCATCAGCCAGTGCAGCGCAATCGACATGGTGCTGTAACGCGTATCGGAATTTTTCCAGGGCATCGCTTTCTTCCTCACTCATCAGGGCAAACCTCCGTTCTTTCGCGACGGAGTCCTTTCAATGTAAGCCTGTTTTACGAGGTTTGCCCGTGAGAGGAGGGTGTAGACGCGATCTTTTGATCCCAATCAGTTGCCTTGGGGCATTTCACCCCGTGCCAGGCGCTGGTTGATGTCGGCAATCACCGCCGGCAGGTCGGTAATGGTGTCGATCATATAGTGCGGGCGCGAGCCTTCGAACATCGCTTCGATGCGCGTGCGTTCGCTGGCGAGTGTGCCGGCGTCAAGCGCGCGGAACTGTTCGTAGGTCAGGCCCAGGGCGTTGCCCGAACAGGTCAGCGCCACGGTCCACATCCCGGCGCGGCGGCCTTCGAGGATACCCGGCACGGTGTCGTCGATCTTCACGCAGGCCGCCACATCATCAATGCCCAGGGCGATCACGTTGGCCAGGGCCTGGGCCGGCCATGGGCGGCCGTTGGGCACTTCGTCGGTAGCCACCACATGGTCGGCGACATAGCCGTTGGTGGCGGCCAGTTCGACCACCTTATCCATCACCTGCTTGGGGTAGCCGGAGCAGGAGCCGATCTTGATCCCTTGCTGGCGCAGGTTGGCGATGGTTTCCAGGGCGCCGGGGATCAGGGCCGAGTGTTCGGCGATTTTTTCGATCTGCAGCGGCATGAAGCGCTGGTAGATGGCGGTCACGTCTTCATCGGTGGGCGTGCGGCCAAAGGCCTTGCGGTAACGCTCGGCCACCTGCGGCTGGTCGCACAGGGTGCGGATGTGGTCCCACTTGCCCATGCCCATCGGGCCGCGGGCTTCTTCAATGGAGACCTGCACGTCGAACTCGGCGAAGGCCTCGACAAAAATCTGCGTCGGCGCGAACGAGCCGAAATCGACCACAGTGCCGGCCCAGTCGAGGATCGCGGCTTGCAGTTGGGTTGGGTTTGCGTAGTTCATGGTTCAGATCCTGTTTAAAGGGGCTTCATGTAGGAGCGAGCTTGCTCGCAAAGGTCGTTAACGATGACGCTGGCAGGCTGGATGAACGCGGCGCCCTCAGGTTTTTCGCGAGCAAGCTCGCTCCTACAGGGGGCAGTTCAGTCTCAGATGTCGAGTACGTTCATTTCTTGCAGCACCTCGGCCACCGCCGCGACAGCGGCTTGCATGTCGGCCCGGTGTACATGGCCGATGCAGCCCACGCGGAAGGTTTCCACCTGAGTCAATTTGCCGGGATAGAGGATGAAACCCTTGGCCTTGACCCGCTCGTAGAATTCCTTGAACTGGTAGCGCGGGTCTTTCGGCGCGTGGAAGGTGACGATGATCGGCGCCTGGATCGCGGCGGGCAGGAAGCTGCGCAGGCCCAGTTCGGCCATGCCGTCCAGCAGCGCCTGGCAGTTGTCGGCGTAGCGCTGGTGGCGGGCGGGCAGGCCGCCTTCTTCGTGGTATTGCAGCAGGGCTTCGTGCAGCGCGGCGACTACGTGGGTCGGCGGGGTGAAGCGCCATTGGCCGGTCTTGGCCATGTAGCTGTGCTGGTCGAACAGGTCCATCGCCAGGGAGTGACTGTTGCCTTGGGCAGCCGCCAGCGCCTGCTTTTCAGCGAACACAAACCCCATCCCCGGTACGCCTTCCAGGCATTTGCCGGAGGCGGCGATCAGCGCGTCGAACGGCACTTCACGGGCGTCGATCGGCAGCGCGCCGAAGGAGCTCATGGCGTCGATGATCAGGCGCTTGCCGTGGCGGGCGATGACCTGGGCGATGTCGGGCAGCGGGTTGAGAATCCCGGTGCTGGTTTCGCAATGGATCAGTGCGACGTGGGTGATGCCCTTGTCGGCCTGCAACAGGCGGTCGACGTCGGCGGCGGTGGTGGGTTCGTCTTCAGCGGTTTCAAAGGTGCTGAACGGGCGGCCGAGCACTTCGCAGATCTTCGCCAGGCGCTTGCCGTAGGCGCCGTTGATCAGCACCAGCACCTTGCCGTCCCGTGGCACCAGGGTGCCGATGGCCGCTTCTACCGCGAAGGTGCCGCTGCCTTGCAACGGCACGCAATGGTGGCTGTCGGTGCCGTTGACGATCGCCAGCAGTTGCTCGCACAGGCTGGCGGTCAGTTGATTGAAGCGGTCATCCCATGAACCCCAGTCGACCATCATGGCCTGGCGGGTGCGGGCCGAAGTGGTCAAGGGCCCGGGGGTCAGCAGGATCGGCGCGGCAGTGCTCATTCTTGTGTCCTCGCAAAACAATGGGATGAATGTACGGGGCCTAAATTGCAGTTTGGCTTGCCATCAATCAAATTGTTTGTTGTTATGCGAGCTATCAGTGAGGCCGATAGCTATGAACCTGTTTCAGTTGCGTGCGTTTGATGCCGTGGCCCGGGAGGGCAGTTTTACCCGGGCGGCCGAGCGGCTGTTCATCAGCCAGCCGGCGGTGACCGGGCATATCAAGGCGCTGGAGGAGCACTACCAGATTGCGCTGTTCCGACGTACCGCGCGGCAGGTGGCGTTGACCGAGGAGGGCACCAGGCTGGCGGCCATCACCCGGGCGATCTTCGGCCTGGTGGAAGAGGCGCAGACCTTGCTGGAGGCCAACCGGCAACTGCTCACCGGGCGCCTGGAAGTGGCGGCGGACGGGCCGCACATGGTCATGCCGATGCTGGCTCGCCTGCGGGAACGGTACCCGGGGATTACCGTCAATCTGCGCCTGGGCAACGCCCAGGAAACCCTCGCCGCGCTGCTGTCCGAGCGGGCCGACGTGGCGGTGTTGACGGAGCTGGAGCCCCATAAGGGGCTGTGCCTGCAACCGTTGATCGAATCACGGATTTGCGCGTTGGTGCCGGCCGGACATCCGTGGTTGGCGCAGCCTGAGGGCATTCGGCTGGAGCAGTTGGATCAGGTGATCATGGTGCTGCGTGAGCCCAGTTCGATCACCCGGCGTACCTTTGATGATGCCTGCGTCCAGGCGGGCGTGAAGCCCAAGGTGTTGCTGGAACTGGACAGCCGTGAGGCGGTGACGGAAGCGGTGGCGGCTGAATTGGGGGTGGGCGTGGTGTCTTCGATGGAGGTCAGCCGCGATCCACGGGTGCATGCGATTCCGATCCAGGGGGACGGGCTGGTGAACCGGCATATGATCGGGTGCATGGCGCGGCGGCGGGAGTTGCGGTTGATTCAGGCGTTTTTCGAGTTGGCACCTTAAGTGGATGTTGGCTGAAGACCGAGGTGGCCCTTTCGCGAGCAAGCCCGCTCCCACAGTTGACCGAGTTCTACCTATGGAATGCGGTCGAATGTGGGAGCACGCCCACTCCCACAGTTGACCGGGTTCTACCTATGGAATGCGGTCGAATGTGGGAGCGGGCTTGCTCGCGAAGAGGCCCTCAAATTCACCGCAAACTTTCCCGCACAATCTCCAGAAACGTCGCCACCACCCGCCGCGAACTCTGTTCCTTCAAGCACACCAGTGTCTCCTTCATCCGCTGCGTACAGTCACGGATCGGCATCGCATACACCCGCGAATCTGCCCCAAACTCCGCAGCCGACACCACCCCCACGCCAATCCCCACCACCACCGCCTCCCGCGCCGCTTCCCGGCCTTCTACCTGAATGGCCGGGCGAATCCGTAGCCCGGCCTGGTGCATTTCCTGCTCAAGGGTCTGACGGGTGACGGAGCCGATTTCCCGCAATACCAACGGCGTGTCGTCCAGGTCCGCCAGGCAGATCGACTCGCGACCGGCCCACGGATGGTTGCGAGAAACAAACGCGAGCAATTGATCGTCGGGCAACGGCAATGACAGCAGCCGCTCGTCATCCACATCGCGCCCCAGCAGCGCCAGGTCGGCCTGGTAGTGGTACAGGCGAAACAGTGATTCGTCGGTGTTGCCGGTTTCGATCTTCACACGGATGCCCGGGTACAACTGGCAGAAACGCGCAATCTGCGGCAGCACATGCACGGGCGCATCCACCGCCAGGGTCAGGGTGCCGGTCTGCAAGGCCCGGGAGTCCTGCAACAGCTCTTCGGCTTCGGCCGCGACGGCAAACAAACGCTGGGTGATGCTCAACAGGCGTTCCCCCAGGTCGGTCAACCGCACCGAGCGTTTGTTGCGATGGAACAGCAGCACGCCGAAGCGCTCTTCCAGCTTGCGCACCTGGTCGGAAATAGCCGGTTGCGTGAGGAACAAGCGTTCGGCGGCGAGGGTAAAACTGCCGTGTACGGCCACCGCGTGGAAGGCTTTGAGTTGGGCGTGGGACACCGACATCGCGAATCCTCTTACAAGCTCAGCTTATATTTGAAATACGATAAATCGATTTTACCTATTAGTCAGCCATTGCTTTGATAGCCCTCAGTCGCCGTAGGTTGAGTCCTACAACTTCGGCGGCCATGGGTCTTTTGCGTACTTACCCGCAGGACTCATCTGACCAGTACCGCGCCCCTCCCGGCGCCGGTACTGCAGTGCTCAACAATAAAAATACAGGCGTTTGCTTTTCATTCTGCCGGCACACTCACACCCGAGGTCAGAACCACCATGAATACTCCCTTGAGTCACATCAAGCGTTGGCGCGTGCAGATTTTCGCCATCACCTGGCTGGCGTACGCGGCCTTCTATTTCACCCGCAAAGCTTTTTCGGTGGCCAAACTGGGGATCGTCGACGACCCGAGTTTCCCGCTGGACAAGATGATGATGGCCAACCTGGACGGCCTCTACCTCGCGGCCTACGCCGTCGGCCAGTTCACCTGGGGCATGCTTGCCGACCGTTTCGGGCCGCGTGTCGTGGTGCTCGGCGGGTTGCTGATTTCAGCCGCCGCCGCGCTGGTGATGGGGACATTCGCCACCTTGCCGATCTTTGTCACCTGCATGCTGATCCAGGGCCTGGCCCAGTCCACCGGCTGGTCGGGGCTGTGCAAGAACCTCGGCAGCTTCTTCCCGGCGCAGCAGCGAGGGCGGGTACTGGGCTTGTGGAGTTCGTGCTACGCCTTTGGTGGCCTGGTGGCGTCGCCGTTTGCCGGATGGTGGGCGTATACGCTGATCGGCACCTGGCATGCGGCGTTTATCTCCAGTGCGGCCGTGGTCTTCGTGGTGGCGGTGCTGTTCTTCATCTTCCAGCGCAACACGCCACAGGACGTGGGGTTGCCGGCGGTGGAGCCGGAACCGGAACAGACGGCCGCCGAGAAGAACGCCAGCGTGCTGGAACCGCTGCGGGCCATTTTGCGCAACCGCACCGTATTGACCCTGGGCCTGGCGTACTTTCTGTTGAAACCGGCGCGCTACGCGATCCTGTTGTGGGGGCCGGTGATTGTGTATGAGCAGATGCCGTCGGTGGGTAAGGTGGGTGCGGCGATTGTGCCGACGGCGTTCGAGTTGGCGGGGTTGCTGGGGCCGATCATGATCGGCATGGCCTCCGACAAACTGTTCGGCGCCCGGCGCATGCCGGCCTGTGTCCTCAGCCTGCTGGCGCTGACCGTGGCCCTGGCACTGTTCATGGGCGCCTTGCACACCGGCAGCGTGATGATGGTGATGGCGCTGCTGTTTGTGATGGGCCTGACCCTGTACGGGCCAGACTCGATGATCAGCAGCACCGCCGCCATCGACTTCGGCACCGCCAAGGCCGGCGCCACCGCGGCGGGGTTCGTCAACGGTTGCGGCTCGGTGGGAGCGGTGCTTGGCGGCCTGCTGCCGGGCTACTTCGACACCGTCACGGTATTTATCGTGTTTGCCGGCGCCGCGCTGTTTTCCTCGCTGGTGTTGATGCCCTACTGGAACGCCAGGCCCGCCGTGTTGGCGCAGGTCGGCGACTTTGTGCCGGACCGTGAGCGCGCCATCAATCCCTTGCGCACCTGAGGGGCATGGCCGGTTTTTTGGTGGATTAGAGTGTTTCAGCGCTATAAACTCTGCCCCCAAAGCGCCGGCCAGTAGACGTCTCGGCGCGATGGATAGAAGAGAGTGAGTCATGGGCGCACAGTGGAAAGTCAAACATAAAGAAGCGGCATCCAATGCCAAGGGCAAGATCTTCGGCAAGCTGGTGAAAGAGATCACCATTGCTGCCCGCAACGGTGCCGACACCGCCACCAACGCACATTTGCGCCTGGTGGTGGAGCAGGCCAAAAAGGCCTCGATGCCCAAGGAAACCCTGGAACGCGCGATCAAGAAAGGCGCCGGTCTGCTCGGTGAGACCGTGCAATACCACCGTGTGACCTACGAAGGGTTTGCCCCGCACCAGGTGCCGCTGATCGTTGAATGCGTGACCGACAACATCAACCGCACCGTGGCGGAAATCCGCGTGGCATTCCGCAAGGGCCAACTGGGCGCTTCCGGCTCCGTGGCCTGGGACTTCAACCACGTGGGCCTGATCGAAGCCTCGCCGGACAGCCCGGACGCCGATCCGGAAATGGCCGCCATTGAAGCCGGTGCCCAGGATTTCGAGGAAGGCGAAGAAGAGGGCACGACCCTGTTCATCACCGAGACCACCGACCTGGACGCCGTGCAGAAAGCCTTGCCGGAGCAGGGCTTCACCGTGTTGTCGGCCAAGCTGGGCTACATTGCGAAGAACCCGGTGAGCGGTTTGACCGACGAGCAAATGGCCGAAGTTGAAGCCTTCCTCGAAGGTTTGGACAACCATGATGATGTGCAGGACATGTTTGTCGGGTTGGCGGGTTAACGCTCATTTGATGTGAGAACCCGATCTAAATGTGGGAGCGGGCTTGCTCGCGAATACGGTGTACCAGCCAAGTATGTATTGACTGACACACCGCATTCGCGAGCAAGCCCGCTCCCACATTTGGTTTAGCGGAGTTTGGAAGACTGCAACAAGCTTGTGATTTCCTCGAACCCAGGCCGGGCAAGCACGTCCGGCTGGCAGCAGTTATCCCGCAAGGCTTCCAGCGCCACGCGTTTCTCCTCGCTCAAGCCTGTATCAATCCTTTCGAGCAATTCCCCCAGCAACACCCCGAACGCCCGCACTTCGATGCGCTGCAACGCCCGGGTTTCCAGGCTGTCGACCGTGGCGTGAAACGACGCGGCGCCAAAGTCTCCCAGCAGACACTCCCCGGCTTCATTCCACAGAATGTTATGGCCATACAGATCGCCATGGGTGATGCCTTGCTCGTGCAGGTGCGCCGCCACCGAGGCGATGCCCCGGGCCAAGCGCAGCGCCACGTCCGCACTGAAGCGGGTAGTGGGTTCGTAGATGTCACGGGTGCACGACGCCAGGCTCGGCAGGGCGGCGAGGTTGCGGTAGCTCGGCTCGATCAGTTGCATCACCAGGGCCGCCTGGCCTTCGGGATGGTCGACCACCCGGCCTTCTACCTTGATCAGGTTGGCGTGCAACCCGGCGGCGATGCAGGCGTGCATTTCGTGCAGGGGCGAGCCGTCGCTGGTGATGCTGCCTTTATACAGCTTGACCGCGACCGCCTTGGCCGGCCCGCTGGATGGGGTCCAGGACGCCTTGCGGATGATCCCTGAAGCGCCTTCGCCCAACACCTCGCCCAGCACCAACTGCGACCAGGGAATGTTCGGCGTCGCGTCATCGCGAGCCACTTCCACGGCCATTTCCACCGGGTTGCCGGCGTAGGCCAGCCAGGTCAGGCTCGGCAGGGTCAGCAACCAGTCCGGCAGGCGGGTCAGGCGGTTGGAGGCGATGCGGATCAGTTCGAGGTTCTTGCACTGGGCCAGGCTGGGCGGCAAATGCTCCAGGTGGTTGCCGGCCAGCATCAATTTTTGCAGCAATGGCCGTTCACCCAGTTCGCTCGGCAACTGGCTGATGCGGTTGTCGGTGAGGATCAGCCAGCGCAGCAGGGGCGGCAAGGCGGCCGCCGGTACGCGGCTGATCTGGTTCGACTTGAAGCCGATCATGCTCAACTGTGCGCACTGGCCCAGGCATTCCGGCAGTTCGGTAAAGGCGTTTTCCGAGCAGAACAGCACCCGCAGATGGGGCAGGCGGTGCAGGTCATCCGGCAGGCTGCTGAGGGCATTGCCGGTGAGGTTGAGGATTTCCAGGGAGTCGGCCAGGTCGAAGATTTCCCGGGGGAACTCGGTCAGCCCGCAGCGCAGGTCCAGGCGTTTGATACCGGCCAATTGGCCGGCCTTGAGTTGGGCAAGGGTATCCATGAACAGCGCGTCACTCGGCAATAGGGGCGTGAATGGCGCTCATGATAGCGGGTTGTGGGCCGATCTTCTGCAACTGCCCCAGACGGCTGGCGGTGCGCGCCAAATCAATCGCCTGGCCACTCAGGGCGTGCTCCAGCGGCTGTTCGCCGATCAGCACCAGTTGCTTGTCCTGGTCGTAGAGCACGTCCACCAGGTTGATAAAGCGTTGCTGGGCGGCAATCGGGCAGTCCGCCAGGTGCGGCAGGCCGTCGATGATCCAGCGGTCGTAGTCGCGGCACAGCTGCAAATAGTCCATGACGGCGGTCGGTTGCTCGCACAGGTCGCTGAAGGTGAAGGCGATGTGGCGGCCTTCATGCCAGCGGGCTATCAACTGTCGGGCACCGACGGTCAGGCTGATCGGCGCGTGATCTGCTGACGGCAGCGCCAGGGCTTCCCGTTGCGCGGCGGTACCCGGCCAGACGAACTGGCCTGCGGTGAAACGCTGCTCACTATTGGCCTGGGCCAGGCCGCGATAATCCTGGGGCGCACTGACCTCCATGACGTCCATGCGGGCACTGATCAGTTCGATCACCGGCTTGAAGCGCTGGTGGTACAACGGGTTCGGCAACAGGCCGGCGGGCGGGTAGTTGGACGTCACCAGCACCCACACCCCGCGCCGGAACAGGGCCTTGAACAGGCGGCTGATCAGCATCGCGTCGCCGATGTCGTGCACGTGAAACTCGTCGAAGCACAGCACGCGACAGCCCTCGAGCAGCTCATCCAGGGTGACGGCCAGGGCATCGCGCTGCTGACGATGGGCAAACATGCCCCGGTGCAGGCGGGCGAAAAAGTCGTGGAAGTGCACGCGCTGCTTTTCGGTCATCGGCAGCGCGTGGAAAAACCCGTCCAGCAACCAGCTTTTACCCCGGCCCACCGCGCCGTGTAGGTAAAGGCTGCGGACAGGGCGCCCGGCCAACAGGTGGGCGGTTTGCCCGGCCATGCTCTCGATGACCTGCAACTGGCTGGGGCTGAGGGTGTAGCCCTGTTGAAGGGCCTTGTCCCGGAAAAATGCCGCAATGCCGGGGTCGGCGTCGGGCGCCGCAGGTTTACCCAGCAATCGTTTGAGCAGGGGCGGTAACGCAGCCAATGTCAGTCACTCTGTGTGTCGGGGGTCGCTCACTTTAGAGCGCCGGTTGTGGTTTGACCAATACAGAAGCACGCCGCCCGCTATCTGGAAAAGGCATGGCTGAATGGATCCAAACGGATGACCTGACTGGCGTATTCCCCTTGAGTGACTAACCTCATACACAGCAGTCACCCCTGTACAAGGATTTGGGGCAGTGAAAGGACAAGCAGTCTTGGCAATCATGAGCGCGATGCTCTGCAACACGGTTTATGGTGCTCAGCTTCAGGTTGAAGTGCGTATCGACGTGCAGCGCGGTTGCCAGTTGGTCGGCACTGCGCGTGAGGCCGGCATCGAGCAGCTCGGCGTGCTGGATTTTGGCAGCGGTCCGCGGCTGGATGACCCGGCTGGCCCCTTGAGCGCTGCCTTGATCAGCCAGCGCCAGCCACGGCTGGAGTGCAACCCGGACACCCCGTATCAGATGCGCGTCGACGGCGGCCTGCATGGCGGTGTCGGCGAGGTGCGTTACCTGGGCGCCGCCGCCCCGTCGATCAAACCCATTCCGTATCGCATTTATGCCGATGCCGCGCGCCGCATCCCCTTGGCCGTGGACGTGCCGGTCAGTGGCCGGGTGCCTGATTCCGGCACGGTGGACTTGCCGCTCTACGGGCGCATCGAACCCCTCAAGGATATTCCGGCGGTCGGGCGCTACTCCGACCTGCTCAAAGTGACCGTGACATGGTAGCCCGGGCCCTGGCCTGCATCGCGCTGGGCGGCTTGTTGCTGCTGGCTGAAGATGCCCAGGCGGCGGTCACCGGGCAAATTCACGCGCGGCTGGTGATCACCGCCAGTTGCCAGGTGAGCAAAGGCACCGACAGCGCGCCGGTCAGCCCCGACGGCGGCTCGGCCTTGCTGGATTTTGGCAGCCACGGGCCCACTTGGGACAACCGCCTGGGTGCCAGCGTCAGTGACGGCGACAAGGCAGCGCTGGCGGTGACTTGCAACCCTTCGGTGGTCAGCAGCTTCACCGTGACCATCGACGGCGGCGCCCATGGCGACGGCACCACCCGGCGCCTGAGCAATGGCCGGCAAACCATACCGTATCGGCTATCGGCCGATCCTGCGGGCCTGAGCACCTACAGCATCGGCCAGCAACGCAATTTCGTCGTGACCAAGGGCGCGCAGGTACCGATCCCGGTATTCGGCTCGGTGGTGGCGAATACCAGGGCCGTACCGGCCGGCATCTACACAGACACCCTGACGGTGACTCTGGATTGGTAAATCATGAGGATGGACATCATGCACGCACGTGTCTCTAAAGCAGTTTTTCCATTGATAGCGCTGGTGTGGGTGTCGGGCGCCCAGGCGGCCACCACGGTCACCGGGCAGATCAGCTCGACGCTGATCCTGACCAACAGTTGCCTGGTCAACGGCGTGGGCGGTACCACCGGTTTGAACTTCGGTACGATCAATTTCGGTACCACCAACAGCCAGTTCACCACGCAGTCGGGCCAGGTGCTGGGCGGCGGCGGGGGCGCCTTGTCGATCCAGTGTTCGTCGGGCACCTCGCCGGTGATCACGGTGGGTGCCGGGTCCCATGACGGCCAATCCACCGGCGGCACCCGCGCGCTGTACGACGGCGTGGCCAACTATGTGCCCTACGACTTCTACACCGACACCGGGCATTCGACGCTCCTGGCCATCAACGGAACCATCAACGTGGGCGCGAGCACGGGCGTGGCGCAAACCGTGAATATCTACGGCCAGGCCGTGGGCAAGACGGGACTGCCGGCCGGGACCTACACCGATACGGTGTCCGTGCAACTGACGTTCTAGTGCCATGAAGCGGGTCTGCTGCGCGGCGCTGGCGGTCATGGTTGGTTGGGGAATGCCGCTGTCGTTGCTGGCGGTGACCAGCCAGAACATCCAGGTCAGCGCGACGATTGCCGCGGGCTGCCTGGTGGTGGGTGGTGGCTCGAACTACGGCAGCCTCGCGTTCGGCAGCTACTCGTCGTTGTCCACCAGTACGGTGTCGGTGGCGCTGAGCGGCGGGGTAACCCTGCAATGCACGCCGGGGGTCACCCTGAACATGACGGTGGATGGCGGTTTGCACAACGTCAGCGGTCGGCGCATGCAGCTCAATAGCGGCAGTGCCCAAGTGGCGTATCAATTGTTTCAAGACGCGGCCCTGAGCCAGAGCCTGGGGATCAGCCAAAGCGTCAGCGTGGCCTACAGCAACGCTAACAATATAACCCTGCCGATTTACGGCCGGGTGGTGTTACCGGGCAATCAGCCTGGGGGGACATACAGCGATGTGCTGCAGGTGCAGCTGTCCTGGTAAGGCGATTGGCATGAGGAGAGGAATTTATGGATGCAGCTTCCCGGCGGTATTGGGTCGCGGGTTTTGTCAGCTTGGTGGCGATGGCTGCGGGGCAGGCCCAGGCCGCCAGTTCGGTGCTGATCTGGCCCATCGACCCGGTGTTGGAGGCCGATCAACAGGCCAGCGCCTTGTGGTTGGAGAACCGCGGTACAGAGACCGCCAACCTGCAAATCCGGGTGTTTGCCTGGAGCCAGGGCGGGTTTGACGAGCAGTACCAGAACCAGCGTGACGTGATTGGCAGCCCGCCGGTGGCGAAGATCGAACCGGGGCAGAAGCAATTGGTGCGCCTGACCCGTACCCGGGAGGTGCCACCGGGCCAGGAGTTGGCGTATCGGATCATCATCGATGAAATCCCGTCCGCCACCCCTGAAACCCCCGCTGCCGACGGCAAGACGGCCGCGGCCATCCGCTTTCAGATGCGTTATTCGGTGCCGTTGTTTGCCTACGGCGCAGGCCTGTGGAGCAAGGAAGACGCCACCCGCCAGCGCGACCCCAAGGGCGCGGGCAAGCCCGACCTGAGCTGGAAGAAAGTCACGGTGGGCGGGCGCAACTATGTGGAGATGCGCAACCAGGGCGCCGTGCATGCGCGGCTGACGGATGTGGCGTTCAAGCAGGGCGGGCAAACCCGGCCGCTGGTGGACGGCCTGCTGGGCTACGTGCTGCCGGGCGCAACCATGCGCTGGCCGGTGCCGGACGGGGTACCTGGCGATCAGCCGTTGCAGGTGCGGGTCAATGGTGCAACGCAACTGGAGAACCTCGCCCCGGGACGGTAGAGCAAAGGAATCGGGCATGGAGTAGCCCCTGATGTTAACGGATGGAGATGTCCATTGATGGGCACAAAGCCTTGGTGAGCCATGATCGGGCTCGTAGTCGATGGCGATCTGTGTGGGTGGTGGGCGGCCTGTCTGGCCTGGCGCTTGCGCCGCTTGGCCTGGCCGCGACATTGCCGCCGCCCCCCAGCAGTATGGAGGCTGTTGCCGATGCACAGTTGTTCCTGGAACTGGTGGTCAACCAGATGGACACAGGCCGGGTGGTCGCTGTCGATCAGCGCGCCGGCGGCTTGTTTGTGCCGGCGGCTACCTTGCGGGACGTGGGCATGAAGCTGCCGGCGGAAGTCACCAGCGAGGTCGCCCTGGACCACGTGCCCGGCCTGCACACCGATTACGACAGCCAGGGCCAGCGCTTGATGCTGACGGTGCCGCCGGCGTGGTTGCCGGAGCAGTTTATTGGCAGTCGCAATAACTATCCACGCACCCAGGCGCTCACCAGTTTTGGCGCGTTGCTCAACTATGACGCCTACCTGAATGACACCGATGATGCCGGCACCTACCTGGGCATTTTCAACGAAGTGCGGCTGTTCGACACCTGGGGCACCTTGTCCAACACCGGCCAGTACCGCACTACTTTTGGTGGCCAGACCAGCGGCAGCACCCTGAACAATGGCTACCGGCGCTATGACACCACCTGGCGCTTTTCCGACGATGAACGGCTGCTGACCTACGAGGCGGGCGATGTGATCAGCGGCGCCTTGCCGTGGAGCAGCTCGGTGCGCCTGGGCGGGGTGCAAGTGTCGCGGGACTTCGGCATACGCCCGGACCTGGTGACCTACCCCTTGCCACAGTTTGCCGGCGAGGCGGCCGTGCCGTCCTCGGTGGACCTGTTTATCAACGGCTACAAATCCAGCAGCGCCGACTTGCAGCCGGGCCCCTACACCCTGACCAACGTGCCGTTTATCAACGGTGCCGGCGAAGCGGTGGTGGTCACCACCGATGCCTTGGGCCGGCAGGTGTCGACCACGGTGCCGTTCTATGTCACCAGCACGTTGCTGCAAAAAGGCCTGTCGGACTTTTCGGTGGCGGCGGGTAATTTGCGGCGGGACTACACCATACGGGATTTTGGCTACGGGCCCGGGGTGGCCAGCGGTACCTTTCGTTATGGGATGTCGGATTACGTCACCCTGGAGAGCCATGCCGAGGCGTCCGGTT
Source organism: Pseudomonas sp. IPO3778 (assembly GCF_013386825.1). Lineage (GTDB taxonomy): Bacteria > Pseudomonadota > Gammaproteobacteria > Pseudomonadales > Pseudomonadaceae > Aquipseudomonas. The sequence goes on along the minus strand of NZ_JACARC010000046.1, from coordinate 15,430 downwards.
CCCTGACCCTGGGCGGGCTGGGCGGCAACGTGCGGCTGGGCAACTTCGGGGTGCTCAACACCGCCCTCAGCCAAAGCCAGTTTGAGGGCGAAAGCGGCCAGCAACTGAGCCTGGGTTATCAGTACAGCAACCAGCGCTACAGCCTGTCTTACCAGCGGGTTGAACGGCGGGACCAGTACGCCGACCTGACCCTGGTCGACACCCCGTACGCCAGCCTCAGCAAACGCAGCGAACAGGTCACCCTGAGCCTCAACCTCAACGAGTTCGGCAGCCTCGGTGCCGGCTATTTTGACGTGCAGGCGGCGGACGACTCGCGTACCCGGCTGTTGAACCTTACCTGGAGCAAGCAGTTGTGGCGCAACACCAGTTTCTACCTGTCGGCCAACCGCGAGGTCGGTGACAGCAATTGGGCGATGCAGGCGCAACTGGTGATCCCGTTCGACGTGTACGGCAGCCTGGCCCTGAGCAACGAACGCAGCCAGGCCGGCGCGAGCCGCCAGCGGGTCAACTACAGCCGTGCGGTGCCGTCCGAAGGCGGTGTGGGTTACAACCTGGGTTACGCCAGCGGCGACGGGCCGGCGTATCGCCAGGCCGACCTGACCTGGCGCATGCAGTCAGTGCAATTGCAGGCGGGCGTGTACGGCAGCAGCGACGCCGAGACCCGCTGGGCGGACGCCAGCGGCTCGTTGGTGTGGATGGACAAGCAATTCTTCAGCGCCAACCGGGTCAATGACGCGTTTGTGGTGGTGAGCACCGACGGTTATGCCGGCGTGCCGGTGCTCTACGAAAACCAGCGGGTGGGCGAAACCGATCGCAACGGGCACCTGCTGGTGCCATGGAGCAGCGCTTACTACCGTGCCAAATATGAAATCGACCCGCTGAACCTGCCGGTCAACGTGCAGACCCCCAATGTCGAACAGCGCGTGGCGGTGCGTCGCGGCAGTGGCTATTTGCTGGAGTTCCCGGTGCGCCGGGTGATCGCGGCCAGCATCACCCTGGTAGATGCCCGGCACCAGGACCTGCCCCTGGGCAGCCAGGTGCGCCACGAGCAGACCGGGGCGCGGGCGGTGGTGGGGTGGGATGGCCTGGTGTACCTGGAGAACCTGGCGGCCCACAACACCTTGCAGGTCACCGTGGGTGAGGGCCGTACCTGCCAGGCAACGTTCGACCTGGATATCAACGAGGAGCAGGTACCGCTGATCGGGCCACTGGTTTGCCAATGACATAAGGAGTGTGGGTGTGCGGGTCAGGGAATGGAGCGTTGGACTGTTGGTGTTGGCCAGTCTTGGGTGTTCGACGCAGGCGATGGCCGCGTGTTCGGTGGGCACGACTTCACCCGCCAGCTTTGGCACGGCGGTCAGTTCGATCAGCGTGCGCACCACGCCCCAGACCAGCTCGACGGCGTCAGGCGGCTTGAACTGCACCTCGGCACTGATTTCGTTGTTGGCCTCCAACGACCACTTTTACGGCACCATCACCGGCTCCTCCCAAGGCGGCATGGTGGGGCCTACCGGTGATGTGATCAGCTATACGGTCTATGCCAACAACACCGCCAGCTTTCCGATGACCCGAGGCACCGCATTCGACTTTGGGGGCCCTGGCGGCATTGCGCAAACCGCCGGGCTGATCGCCGGGCCCGGCACAAAAACCTTGCCGCTCTACCTGAGTACGACTATCGGCAGTAACGTGGCGGCGGGCACCTACAGCGAGACCTTGAGTATTTTCTGGAACTGGAATTATTGCTCGGGTATTGGTATCGGCGGCATTTGTTTGGGGCGGGACATCAACAGCGGCACCACGACCTTGACCGTCAGCGTCACGGTGGCTAACGACTGCACCATCAATGCACCGAATATCGCCTTTGGCAGCGCCCCGGTGATCAGTGGTTTTACCCCCGTGACCGGGCAAGCCAGCATTGCCTGCACCAAAGGCACGGCCTACACCGTGGGCATCAGCGACGGCCAGAACCCGGTCAGTGTGGGTGGGCAGCGGCGGATGATCTCCGGGAGCAACTTCCTGAATTACGACATCTTCAAAAGCGCCACCACCACCCGCTGGGGCAGCGTGACCACCGCCCGGCGCGCCAGCTCCACGGCTGAGGTGAACCCCGGAAATGGCCTGGGCACCGGCAGCCAGGTGTTCAACTTCAACGCGGCGATCTACACCAACCAGGCCACACCGCCGGCCGGCACCTACATCGACAACGTGGTGCTGGATGTGGGCTTCTAGAACCGAATCGTTTGCTTGAGCATCTGCGTGGTCGAGGCGTCTTGCGGGCTGACCATCGCATAGTTGTAGCCCGCCCCCGACCAGTATTCGGCCTGCAGCCCGTTGGCACTGCGGCTGCCCCGGGGCAGGAATTTGTTTTCCGGGCCCGGCGGGCGGATGTAGAAGCTGATGCGCCGTCCTTGGGGGTCTTCATACAGCACCATGGCCGCCGCGCCTTGCTCGGTGCTGAGCAAGCGCCCGCTGACGGCCTTGAACCCGGCCTGGCTCAGGTCCGGCAGGCGATAGGCCTGGTTAAAGTAACGGTCGAGCCAGCCTTGCATGTCGCCATCGCTTTGCACGTGGTAGTCGGCGGGCAGAATGCCGTCCTGGGCAAACAGGCGGTAGGCCTGCATGGCGTCGCTCATGGGCAGCACGTTCTCGGCGAATGTGGCTTGCCGGGCCTGCCAGCCGCCGAGGCCGCCGACACTGACGGCGATCAACAGCACCGCAGCGGTCGCGAGGTGACGGCGTGACTGGCGTTTGACCCGCTGGCGAATCAGGGCCGGGTCCAGCTCGGGGTTGGCCGGCTGTTGCAGTGCGCCGCTCAGGGACGCCCGCAGGTGCTGCGCGTCCTGTTGCCAGGCGTGCACCTGGGCGGCGACGTCCGGATGGGCCGCCAGCCAGGTTTCGAGCTGGCGGCGGTCGGCGTCCAGCAACTGGTGGTCGACGTAGGCATGCAAATCGCGTTCGCTGGGGGGCAGGCTGATCATTTGAGTATCCGCAGGGCAGGGGTGGTGATTTCGCCGTCGCTGAGCTGGCGCAGGGCCTGGCGCGCGCGCGACAGGCGAGACATCACGGTGCCCACGGGCACCTCAAGGATGTCGGCGACTTCTTTGTAGCTCAAGCCTTCCACCGAGACCCACAGCAGCAGGGCGCGCTGTTCGGTGTTCAATTTGTCGAAGGCTTGCAGGGTCGATTGCGCGATGACGGTGCGCTCGACCGACGGCTGCGAGTCATCGCGGCCGGTGAAGAATTCCAACATGCGCGTGTACCGCCGGGAACGCCGGTGGGCGTCGAGAAACTGCCGGTAGAGAATCGAGAACAGCCAGGCGCGCAAGTCGCCTTCGAGGCGTTTGTCGGCCCAACTGATGATCGCGCGTTCGAGGCTGGCCTGCACCAGGTCGTCGGCGCTGCTGCTGTTACGCGTCAGGGACACGGCAAAACGCCGCAGCCTGGGGATGAGTTCACGTAACTGTTCGTCGAGTTCGTGCATGGGATTCTGGCTAGTCACTACGCTGGGACTAGGAAGACGTCCGGCGTTGCAGGTTATTCCAGGCCAATAAAAATAAACAGCCGGCCAGGGAATAGAGTGCGCTGGCGTTCGTCCCAAGTGTTCCGACCTTATGTTTCACCCACTCAAGGCCTCTGGCCCTGGAGTTATTTCATGGTAGATCACTCATCACCGCCCCGTCCGCCGCTGAGCACCGCAAGCCTGATAATCCGGTTGGCCAGCATCGGCGTGGTGGTTGCGGTTGTGGCCGGGGCTTTTGCCTACGTCAACGGTACCCTTGACCCACAGCGGTTGCGGCCTAAGACCTTCGTCAACGCCCTGGAAGCCAACAATGGCCTGCACCCGGGCTACCGTCGCAACCATGCCAAGGGCGTGTGCGTGGCCGGTTATTTCGAGAGCAGCCCCGAGGCGCGCCAGTACTCCAGTGCCCAGGTCTTCAGCGAAGCGCGCACCCCGGTGATCGGGCGTTTTGCGCTGCCCAGCGGCAACCCGTATGCGCCGGACAGCAGTGTGCCGATCCGCAGTTTTGCCCTGCAGTTCAGCTTGGCCAACGGCCAGCAATGGCGCACCGGGATGAACAGCATGCCGGTGTTCCCGGTGGGCACGCCCGAGGCTTTTTTCGCGATGCTCAAGGCCGGTACACCGGACCCGGCCACCGGCAAGCCGAACCCTACCGCCATGCCCACGTTTTTCGCGGCACATCCTGAAACTGCGCAGTTCCTGGCCTGGGTCAAGACCGCCAAGCCATCCGCCAGCTATGCCACTGAAACCTATAACGGCATCAATGCGTTTTACCTGGTGAACGCCAGCGGCCAACGTCAGGCCGTGCGCTGGGGTGTCGTGCCACAAACCCAGGATGCAGCGGGCGCCACCGCGCCGGCCGGCAGCGATTTCCTCGAAAAAGACCTGACCCAGCGCCTGCTGGCCGGCCCGTTGCGCTGGCAGTTGAACGTGACCCTGGCCAACCCGGGCGACCCGGTGGATGACGCCAGCAAGGCCTGGACCGGCGAACACAAGGTGCTGAATGCCGGGACGCTGGTGCTGCAAAGCAGCCAGCCGCAAATGGACGGTGACTGCCGCGACATCAACTTTGACCCTCTGATTCTGCCCAGCGGTATCGAAGCCTCGAATGACCCACTGCTGGCCGCCCGTTCGGCGGCGTACGCCAGTTCTTACCTGCGTCGCACCAGCGAAGTCAGCCAGCTGCACAGCGCCCCTCAGGAGTCGAAGCCATGAATGCTCAACCACGGTTTTTCGCCCCGCTGGCGCGCCTGCTGCACTGGCTGATGGCGTTGATGGTCATCGCCATGCTGTTTATCGGTGCGGGCATGGTGGCGTCGGTGTCGGAGCGCCATGAATGGCTGATCCACCTGCACAAGCCGTTGGGCATCGCCATCCTGGCGCTGGTGATCGTGCGCTTGATCGTGCGTTTTTCCACGCGTCAGCCGCCGCTTCCCGCGGATTTGCCGCTGTGGCAAGTGCTGGCGGCCAAGGCGTCCCATGTGGTGCTGTATGCCTTGATGCTGGTGTTGCCGCTGCTGGGCTGGGCGATGGTGTCGGCGGCCGGCGATCCGGTGATGCTCAGCAGTTCGGTGCAGTTGCCGGCGCTGGTGGGGGCCAATGCGCCGTTGTTTGCGGTGTTGCGCAAGGCTCACGGGTATCTGGCGTATTTGCTGTTTCTGACGGTGCTGTTGCACCTGGCGGCGGCGCTGTTCCACGGTTTGATCCGGCGCGACGGGGTGCTGCAAAGCATGACCGGCACCAAGGACTGATGCCTGGCCCGGCGACGGCGGCAGTGGTGCCGCCGTCGCCGGGGACAGTCGAAGGGTTAGCGCAGTACGCCGACGATATCCGCCACAGTGCTCAACACATCCTTGCCCAACTGCATCGAGCGTTTGCCTGACCAGCCGGTGTGCGGGTTAGGGGCGTCGTCGTTGTCCTTGAAGGGCATTTCCAGGGTCAGCGACAGGCAATCGTACTTCTCGCCGACGCTGTTGCACGCCAGCGTCATGTTGGCTTCACCCGGCAGGTCGCGGGTGTAGCCGTGGGTGGTCTGGAAGTCCCGGGTGAGGCCGCTCAGGTGGCTGCGGAAGTGTTTCTCCAACTGCTCGATGCGCGGCGTGTAGCCGGGGTTGCCTTCGCAGCCGGCGGTGAACACGTAGGGGATTTCTTCGTCACCGTGGATATCCAGGAACAAATCAACGCCATACTTTTCCATTTGCTGCTGGACGAACAGCACTTCGGGGCTGATCTCCTGGCTAGCGTTCTGCCAGGCGCGGTTGAGGTCCTGGCCCATGGCGTTGGTGCGCAGATGGCCATGGAAGGCACCATCGGGGTTCATGTTCGGCACCAGGTACAGGTCGGCGGCGGCCAGCAGCTTTTTCAGCTCGGCGTCACCGTCCTGTTGCAGGCGTTCGATGATGCCTTCCATAAACCATTCGGCCATGTGCTCGCCGGGATGCTGCTGGGCGATGATCCAGACCTTGCGCTTGTTGGCCTCGCCTTTGCCGCGGCGCAGCAGCGGGATATCACGGCCTTCGACACTTTTGCCGGTGGCCAGCAATTGCGTGCCGGCGCGGTTCAGCGCCTGGTCGATCAGCCAGTCGTGGCGTTCGCGGCTGTAGGGTTCGAAGTAGGCGAACCAGGCCTGTTTTTCGCGGGTTTCGAGGGTGATGTGCAGGGTCTCGCCATCAAAGCGGGTGGGCACCCGAAACCAGTTGATATGGTCGTAGGACGCCACGGCGTTGTAGCCACTCCAGGCGTGCTTGTAGGAAGAGTGGCCAGCGTTGCTCAAGCGGAAGGTGTGGCTGTGGCCCACGTGCATGCCTTCGGCCTTGAAGTGGAACCACTGGAAGTGCTGGCTGCGTGTATCGGGCTTGATGGCCAGCAGCAACTGGTGGGCATCACTGGCGTCAAGCACCTGGATGTTGCCGCTGTCGAAGTCGGTGCTGATCTTGATGGAGGTCAAGGCCACGGTCATAGTCTGATTGCCTGAATATGAGTGTTGTGGCGGGCATTTTACACCGCGGCGGGGTAAAGCCTGGGTGCAATTTTTTGCGGGGGGGAAGGTGGGGGCGTCGTCCTTGACGCCGCAGCAGCTTAGAATCTATGAGATTGAGTCTCAAGTGCTATTTTTGAAAGAACCGGCCTAGAGCGCCCGATCGACTTTCTTTTGGCGATAGTCTTTTGCTACCATGCGCGCCATCAAGCAACACACAGTCTTCATTAGCCTGAAGCCACGCCAGAAAAAACTGGCAAAAAAAAGACCCGGCCAAAGAGCCGGGTCAAAAACCGTGATTAGCCTGATGAGGAGATATTCCAAGAGTCCGACCTAAGGTCTCTTGGGCTATCGACTGATCTCGCGATCAGCTAGGTCCAATAATAATCATTATCATTTGCAAGTCAAATGTTTTTATCCCTCAGATAGAAATATTTTTCCTTCGCGTCTGCTACATCCTGGCCGAGTGTTCGGTGTCCCTGGCCGAAAGCCGCAGCGATCGCTCCACCATCACCTTCGCCATATCAATCAAATAGACCACTGAAAACGCCAGGTCCCGGCTATTGCCGTGGGCGCTGTTTGCCGATTCGTACGCGGTGGCCGCAGCGCTGCGCAGCAGGTCGGAGGCGTGGACGAGTGCTTCCTCATCGCTGATGCCGGGCTTGGCCTCGAACAAGGTGTCGTCGGCGGGCGTCGGCGTGATGTCCTCTTTCAAGTAATAGTCCAGTGCGCGCTGGGCGGCGCCACTGCTGCGCATGAACAGCACCTCGTCGTCATCGCAGGTTTCGGGAAGGGGATACGGGGTTGTCGTCATAAGGTCGGTGCTCTGGTGGGTGTCGAAAGCCTGCAACCGATATTAGTACGAATCGTATTTATGGCGTTTTATTGATTACTACAAACTGTTTATTGTCGTGGGGAGTACACAACGTATTGTCAGGCCCCATGGATAAATGGATAGCGTTGGTCAAGGCCAGCATGAAAGACCGCAAGGTCACGCAGGATCAATTGGCCACGCGGCTGGGCATGTCCCAGGGCGGGGTCGGCCATTGGTTGAACAAGCGCCGGGTGCCGAGCCTCGCCGACATGAACCGGGTGATGGAGGAACTGGGCCTGGGCTACCTCGAGGTGGCGCTGGTGGTTCGCGAGAAGGCGGTCGCGCCGGTGGAGGAAGAGTTGGAGCCGACGCCGCACTACAACCTGAATTACCGTTACCCGGTGAGTGAAGGGAAAGGAGGGTATCTGTTGCAGGAAGAATCTCGGCCTTACGGCGTTGCCCGTTTCCAGATGAGTGACTATCACGCCCGTGGCAAGGCGTTCTGGCTACGGGTGATTGGCGATGCCATGACGGCCCCCAGCGGCTTGAGTATCAGTGAGGGCATGATGGTTCTGGTGGACCCGGCCGTCCGGCCCGAGCCTGGCAAACTGGTGGTGGCCCAATGGGCGTTCAATCCCCAGGCGACCTTGCGCAAATGGGTGCAGGAAAGCGGCCAGTTTTACCTAGTACCGCTCAACCCGACTTACCCGAAAATGCTCTTCAGCGCTGAGTGCCGGATCATCGGCGTGGTGGTGCAGGCGGTCACGCAGTTTTAGCTCGCGGCTTCCAGCTCCACCAGTGCGCTGCCTTCACTGACCATTTCACCTTCCTGGCAATACAGTGCCTTGACCGCCCCGGCGTGGGGCGCACGGATGCTGTGTTCCATCTTCATGGCTTCCAGCACCACCAATTGCGTCCCGGCTTCAACCGTTTGCCCGACCTCCACCAGCACCCGCACGATGCTGCCGTTCATTGGCGCGGTCAGGCCGCCCTGATGGGACTGGCTGGCGTCGACGGCGGCGATCGGGTCAAACAGGCTGACGCTGTGTACCTCGCCGTCCCAGCGCAGAAACAGGCTGTCGCCCTCGCGTACGGCCAGATGAGAGCGGCGCACGCCTTGCTGGTCGATCAGCAACTGCTCGCCGCGCAACTGGGGCGGGTTGACGCCGGGTTGCAGCGTTACCAGGCGCTCCTGGCCATTGCAGCTCAAATGCAGGGAAACCTCGGCCGGCAACCCGGCGCGAAAGCCACGGGTGTCTGCCCAGGGCGAACGGGGATCATTGCTCGGTTGGGTTTGCATGAACCCCTGGCCTGCCGCCTGCCAGAACTCATCGCTTAACTCGCCGGGCGCGGGCAGCAGTTCATCCTGATAACGCGGGATAAACCCGGTGTCCAGCTCGGCAGCCGCAAACGCCGGATGGCCGATGATGCGCCGCAAAAAGCCCAGGTTGGTCTTCAGTCCACCCACGGCAAATTCATCCAGCATGCCCAGCAGCCGCAGGCGTGCCTGCTCGCGGTCTTCGCCCCAGGCAATCAGCTTGCCCAGCATCGGGTCGTAGAACGGTGACACGTTGTCGCCTTGTTCGACGCCGCTGTCCACCCGGCGCCCCGGCCCGGGCGTGGATTCGCGGTACAACGCCAGGTGCCCGGTGGCCGGCAGGAAATCATTGGCCGGGTCCTCGGCATACAAGCGCACTTCAATCGCATGCCCCCGCAGCGGTACTTGCGCCTGGGTCATCGGCAACGGCTCGCCCTGGGCCACACGAATCTGCCAGGCCACCAGGTCCAGGCCGGTGATGGCCTCGGTCACCGGGTGTTCCACCTGCAGCCGGGTGTTCATCTCCATGAAGAAAAACTCGCCCCGTGCGTCCAGCAAGAACTCCACCGTGCCCGCACCCACATAACCGATGGCCTGGGCCGCACGAACTGCCGCCTCGCCCATGGCTTTGCGCTGCTCGACACTCAGGCCCGGCGCCGGTGCTTCCTCGACGACTTTCTGGTGGCGCCGCTGGATCGAGCAATCGCGCTCGTTGAGGTACAGGCAATGCCCATGCTGGTCGGCGAACACCTGGATTTCCACGTGACGCGGCTTGAGCAAATACTTCTCCACCAGCATCTGCGCATTGCCAAACGAAGACAGCGCTTCGCGTTGGGCCGAGGCCAGGGCTTCGGCCAGTTGGCTGACGTCTTCGACCACTTTCATGCCCTTGCCGCCACCGCCTGCGGTGGCCTTGAGCAGCACCGGGTAACCGATGCGCTCGGCCGCCTGGCGAAAGGTCTCCAGGTCTTGGGCGTCACCGTGATAGCCCGGCACCAGCGGCACGCCGGCGGTTTCCATCAGCGCCTTGGCCGCCGACTTGCTGCCCATGGCATCAATGGCCGAGGCGGGCGGGCCGAGGAAGATCAACCCGGCGGCTTCAATAGCACGGGCGAACCCGGCGTTCTCCGACAGAAAGCCATAACCCGGGTGAATCGCCTGGGCGCCGCTGGCATGGGCCGCGGCGATCAGCTTGTCGATTTGCAGGTAGCTGTCGGCGGCCTTGCTGCCGCTCAGGTCCACGCGAATATCCGCCTCGCGGGCATGCCGTGCGTCACGGTCCGTGGCGCTGTGCACGGCCACGGTGGTCAAGCCCATGGCTTTGGCGGTCCGCATCACCCGGCAGGCAATTTCGCCGCGATTGGCCACCAATACAGTGGTAAGCGTCTTCATGAACGCGGCTCCTGAGACTGCCAGTTGGGTGCGCGTTTTTGCAAAAAGGCCCGTAAGCCTTCCTGGCCTTCGGCGCTGACGCGGATTCGGGCGATGGAGTTTTCGCAGTAGCGACGCAGTGCCGGTGTGAGCGCCCCATGACCGACCTCGCGCAACAAATCCTTGCTGGCACGCATGGCCGCCGGGCTGTTGAGCAGCAGGTTGGTGATCCACTGTTCAACCTGTGCATCCAGATCGGCGCTCGGATAACTCTCCGCCAGCAGCCCGATTTCCCGGGCGCGCTGGCCGCCAAAACGGTCTGCCGTGAGGGCATACCGACGGGCTGCCCGCTCGCCGATCGCTTGCACCACGAACGGGCTGATCACCGCCGGCGCCAGGCCAATGCGCACCTCCGACAGACAGAACTGTGCCTCATCGCTGCCAATCGCCATGTCGCAGCAACTGATCAACCCGAGGGCACCGCCGTAAGCGGCGCCCTGAACCACGGCCAGCGTCGGGATCTTCAGCTTGGCCAGGTTGTACATCAGCTCTGCCAGTTCCCGGGCATCGTCCAGGTTGGTGTGGTAATCCAGCTCGGCCGATTGCTGCATCCAGGCCAGGTCGGCGCCGGCGCTGAAGTGCTTGCCGCGCCCGCGCAGTACCAAAAAACGCAGGGCCGGATCGCCCTGGACCTGGTCGAGGGCGATGATCAGTTCGCGGATCATTTCGGCGTTGAACGCATTGTTCTTGGCTTCGCGACTGAGCCACAGGGTGGCAAAGCCACGCGGGTCGGTGACCAGTTCGAGGGTATTGAAATCGCTCATGGGGTGCAGCTCCATTTACATGCGGAACACGCCGAAGCGGCTCGGCTCGATGGGGGCGTTCAGCGCGGCGGACAAGGCCAGGGCCAGCACGTCGCGGGTCTGCAACGGGTCGATGACGCCGTCGTCCCACAGCCGTGCGCTGGAGTAGTAGGGGTGGCCCTGGGTTTCGTACTGGTCGAGGATCGGCTGCTTGATCGCGGCTTCCTCATCGCTGCTGAAACCCTGGCCCGCGCGCTCCGCCTGCTCACGCTTGACCTGCACCAGCACGCCGGCGGCCTGTTCGGCGCCCATCACGCCGATGCGTGCGTTGGGCCACATCCACAAGAAGCGCGGGTCGTAGGCGCGGCCACACATGCCGTAGTTACCGGCGCCGAAGCTGCCGCCAATGATCACCGTGAATTTCGGCACTTTGGCACAGGCCACGGCGGTCACCAGCTTGGCGCCGTGCTTGGCGATGCCGCCGGCTTCGTATTTCTGGCCGACCATAAAGCCTGTGATGTTTTGCAGGAACAGCAGCGGAATCCCGCGCTGGCAGGCCAGCTCGATAAAGTGCGCGCCTTTCTGCGCGGCTTCGGCGAAGAGAATGCCGTTATTGGCCAGGATCGCAATCGGGTAGCCGTGCAGGTGGGCAAAGCCGCACACCAGCGTGGTGCCGAACAACGCCTTGAATTCATCGAACACCGAACCGTCCACCAATCGCGCGATCACTTCGCGCACATCGAAGGGTTGCTTGGCGTCGGCCGGGATCACGCCGTACAGCTCTTCACTGCCATATAACGGCGCCGTGGGCGTGCCCTGTTGCAACTGGCCGAGCTTGCGCCAGTTGAGGTTCGCCACACTGCGCCGGGCCAGCGCCAGGGCGTGCTCATCGCTGTCGGCGTAGTGGTCGGCCACCCCGGAAATCTTGCAGTGCACATCGGCACCGCCCAGGTCTTCGGCGCTCACCACCTCACCGGTCGCGGCCTTCACCAGCGGCGGGCCGGCGAGGAAGATGGTGGCTTGCTGGCGGACCATGATTGCTTCGTCCGCCATCGCCGGCACATACGCGCCACCGGCGGTGCAGGAACCCATCACCACAGCGATCTGCGGGATGCCCTGGGCGCTCATGTTGGCCTGGTTGAAGAAGATTCGCCCGAAGTGCTCGCGGTCCGGGAACACTTCATCCTGGCGCGGCAGGTTGGCGCCGCCGGAGTCCACCAGGTAGATGCACGGCAGGCGGTTCTGCTCGGCGATGGTCTGGGCGCGCAGGTGTTTCTTGACGGTCAGCGGGTAGTACGAGCCGCCTTTTACCGTGGCATCGTTGGCGACGATCATGCACTCGACACCTTCCACCCGGCCAATCCCAGCAATCACCCCGGCCGCCGGCACGTCTTCGCCGTACACCTGATAGGCCGCCAGTTGGCTGAGCTCAAGGAAGGGCGAGCCCGGGTCGAGCAGGCGATTGATCCGCTCGCGAGGCAACAGTTTGCCTCTGGATGTGTGACGCTCCTGAGCCTTGGCGCCGCCGCCTTGCTGCACCTGGGCGAGCAGGGTGTGCAGGGCGTCGACCTGTTGGCACATCGCCGCACTGTTGGCGGCGAATTCCGCCGAGCGCGGGTTGAGCTGGGTGTGCAGGGTAGCCATGGGGCGCGCTCCGTTCAGCGGGTTTCGTTAAACAGTTCGCGACCGATCAGCATGCGCCGGATCTCACTGGTACCCGCACCGATTTCATACAGCTTGGCGTCACGCAGCAGACGGCCCGCCGGGAATTCATTGATGTAGCCATTGCCGCCGAGAATCTGGATTGCGTCGAGGGCCATCTGGGTGGCGCGTTCGGCGCTGTAGAGGATCACCCCGGCAGCGTCCTTGCGCGTGGTTTCGCCGCGCTCGCAGGCCTGGGCCACCGCATACAGGTAGGCACGGCTGGCGTTGAGTTGGGTGTACATGTCGGCGACCTTGCCCTGGATCAGCTGGAACTCGCCGATGCTCTGGCCGAACTGCTTGCGGTCGTGGATGTAGGGCACGATCAGGTCCATACAGGCCTGCATGATCCCGGTGGGGCCGCCGGAGAGCACCACGCGTTCGTAATCGAGGCCGCTCATCAGTACCTTCACGCCGCCATTCAGGGCGCCGAGGATATTTTCTTCCGGCACTTCGACGTCATCAAAAAACAGCTCGCAGGTGTTGGAGCCGCGCATGCCGAGCTTGTCGAACTTGTTGCTGCGGCTGAAGCCCTTCGAATCGCGCTCGACGATAAACGCGGTGATGCCGTGGGCGCCCTTTTCCAGGTCGGTCTTGGCGTAGATCACGTAGGTGTTGGCGTCGGGGCCGTTGGTGATCCAGGTCTTGCTGCCGTTGAGCACGTACACACTGCCGCGTTTATCGGCGCGCAGCTTCATGGAGACCACGTCGGAACCGGCATTCGGCTCGCTCATGGCCAGGGCGCCGATGTGCTCGCCGCTGATCAGCTTGGGCAGGTACTTGAGTTTTTGTTCGTGGGTGCCGTTGCGGTTGATCTGGTTGACGCAGAGGTTGGAGTGCGCACCGTAGGACAACGCCACCGACGCCGAGCCCCGGCTGATCTCTTCCATGGCCACCACGTGGGCCAGGTAGCCCAGGCCGGCGCCGCCGTATTCTTCCGGTACGGTAATGCCCAAAAGGCCCATGTCACCGAACTTGCGCCACATGTCGGCGGGGAACAGGTTATCGATGTCGATCTGCGCCGCTCGGGGTGCCAGTTCCTTGGCCACGAAGGACTGCACCTGGTCACGCAGCATGTCGATGGTTTCGCCGAGGGCGAAGTTCAGGGAGGGGTAACTCATGGACAGGCACCTTTATAGCGTTGTTTTTGTGTGGCGGAAGCGCCCGGGAAGGCGATCACCTTTACGTTAACGTAAACTTGCGTTGCAGGCCTGTCAATCGTAGTTTACGTTTACGTCAACCTACAAAAAAGACAACAGGGGTCGCTATGGATCAGCCGAATCAGAGTTACAGCCGTGGCAGTCAGGACAAGACCTTGCTGGCCATGACCATTGGCCAAGCCTTCGATAACACGGTTGCGCAGTACCCCGACGGCGAAGCGCTGGTAGTGCGCCATCAACCGCGGCGCTACACCTGGCGGCAGTTGGCCGAGACGGTTGATTTGCATGCGCGTGCGTTCCTGGCCATGGGCATGCAAACCGGCGACCGCCTGGGCATCTGGGCGCCCAACTGCGCGGAGTGGTGCATCAGCCAAATTGCCAGCGCCAAGCTCGGCGTGATCCTGGTCAATATCAACCCGGCGTATCGCAGCAGTGAGCTGGAGTACGTACTCAAGCAATCCGGTTGCCAGTGGCTGGTGTGCGCCGGGTCGTTCAAGACCTCCGATTACCACGGCATGTTGCAGGAACTGAAACCCGACCTGCGCGGCATCATCAGCCTCGATGCCAACCCGCCCCCGGGGTTCACGCCCTGGTCACACTTGGCGGCCCTCGGCGCAGGCGTCCCGCCCGAGCAACTGCACACCCGCCAGGCCAGCCTGCACTTTGATCAACCCGTCAACATCCAGTACACCTCCGGCACCACCGGCTTCCCCAAGGGGGCCACCCTCAGTCACCACAACATCCTCAATAACGGCTATATGGTCGGCGAAAGCCTGGGCCTGACCGCGCAAGACCGCCTGGTGATTCCGGTGCCGCTGTATCACTGTTTCGGCATGGTGATGGGCAACCTGGGCTGCATCACCCACGGCACCACCATGATCTACCCGAATGACGGCTTCGACCCACTGTTGACCCTGACTGCCGTCGCCGAAGAGCACGCCACCGGGCTTTACGGCGTGCCCACCATGTTTATTGCCATGCTCGATCACCCGCGTCGCGGCGAATTCGACCTGTCGCGTTTGCGCACCGGGATCATGGCCGGCGCCACCTGCCCGATCGAGGTGATGCGCCGGGTCATCAGCGAGATGCACATGGGTGAGGTACAGATTGCCTACGGTATGACTGAAACCAGTCCGGTGTCTTTGCAGACCGGGCCGGACGATGACCTGGAGCGGCGGGTGACCACCGTGGGGCGTACCCAGCCGCAGCTGGAAAGCAAGATTATCGATGAGGCTGGCAACACCGTGGCCCGGGGTCAGATAGGTGAGCTGTGTACTCGTGGCTACAGTGTGATGCTCGGGTACTGGAACAATCCTGAGGCCACCCACGGGGCCATTGATGAGGCGGGCTGGATGCACACCGGCGACCTGGCGACCATGGATGAGCACGGTTACGTGTGCATCGCCGGGCGCAACAAGGACATGATCATTCGCGGTGGCGAGAATGTGTACCCGCGGGAGCTGGAGGAGTTTTTCTTTACCCACCCGGCGGTGGCGGATGTGCAGGTGATCGGGATTCCTGATGAGCGCTACGGCGAAGCGATCGTCGCGTGGATCAAGTTTCACCCCGGGCATGTCGTCAATGAGCTTGAGCTGCAGACGTGGTGCAAGGGGCGGATTGCGCACTTCAAGACGCCGAAGCATTTCAAGTTTGTTGAGGAGTTTCCGATGACGGTGACGGGGAAGATTCAGAAGTTTCGGATGCGGGAAATTATGATTGAGGAGTTGGGGGTGGGGGGGGATTGATGGGGTACATATCCGTTGCTG
>NZ_JACARC010000045.1 GCF_013386825.1 Pseudomonas sp. IPO3778 | reverse complement strand
GCGGTGTGTCAGTTGATGCATTCGGCGACTGACACACCGCATTCGCGAGCAAGCCCGCTTGTATGCTAGGACTTGAAGGGAGGAGGAGGGACAAAGCCCGATTCTGACTGTTGGCGCAGTACAGACCGTGGGAGATTTCGCCCCTCCTCCTTTCACCCAAGCGCCGATAAAGAATGCATCTGGCTATGACCGACGATAGGAACAAGCCTGCGCCTCTGGGTGAGCCCACCAAGTGCTCAAAACCATAGCCCGGAGGAAGTCCCATGGCAATGCCAGTTCCTGTCTCAAAGCCGATCGTTGGCGTCGATGTCGCTAAAAATGAGCTGGTGATTTACCAAGCTGAGCTCGATCTGCTGGAAGTGATCCCTAACAACAAAACCGCCATTAAAAAATGGCTGAAGGCCCTGCCGGGTAGTGTGTCCATTGCGATTGAAGCGACCAACATCTATCACTTGGAGTTTGCTGATCTAGCCTATGAAGCTGGCTGCGTGATCTACATGGTGGGCGGTTATGAGCTCAGTCACTATCGTAAAGGTGTGAATGTCCGGGCTAAAACCGATGCCCAGGATGCCAAATTGCTTGCTCGCTATCTAAAAAACGAAGCCGATGAACTTCACCCCTGGACGCCGCCATCTCCTCTGTATCGTCAGCTTTTGAGTCTTTTCCGTCGCAGGGCGGCGCTGGTTCAAGCACGCGTCAGCCTGACTCAAAGTTGGGCGAATGAGCCGTTGCTGAAGGCCTCTTTTGCCGAGCAGATAAAGTCGATGCAAAAGCTAGAAAGCCTGATTGAAAAGATGATCAGTGATCGACTGAAAGAAGCTGGACTATCGGATCAGTTAAAGCGTTGCTTGAAAGTTGAAGGTATCGGATTTTTGACTGGAGCCCGCCTGGTTACTAGCTTCCAGCGCGGTGACTTTAGAAACGCGGACGCGTTTATCGCCTTCTTGGGCATGGATTTACGCGTTTCTAAGTCAGGACAGAAAGATAATCGTCGCAGCTTGAGCAAGCGTGGCGACTCAGAAGCTCGGCGTCTTTTGCACAACGCCGCAATGGCCGCCAGCCGAACGGCTGCATGGAAGGAGTTTTATCAAGCACAACGGGCGCGGGGTTATAGCACCACTCAGGTACTGGTAATGCTGGCCCGTAAGCTTGCTCGAGTGGTATTTGCCTTGCTGAAAGGACAAAGCGAATACCAACCAAGGGTTGGTTGAGGGTTGCCCCTCAACCATAGAATCTCCCACATTGGGCCCGCGTATTACTCAGGAATACGCAGCGTCTGCCCTGGGTAGATTTTGTTCACATCTTTAAGCATCGGCTTATTGGCCTCGAAGATTTTGTTGTACTGGTTGGCGTTGCCATACACCGCCAGGGAGATCGCGCTCAGCGTGTCGCCCTTTTTGACCACAACAAAACGGGCCGCCGCGACTGCAGGACCGGAAACGGTAATCTGGTCCTCAACGCTCGCAACACCGGCAATATTGCCTGCCGCCAGGATGATTTTTTCTTTCTCTTCCTGCGTCGCCACCTCACCGGAAATCGTGACCTTGTCACCCTCGACGGTAGCGTGAACGTTCGGGTTACCCAACCCGACATCCTCGATATGCTTTTTCAGATCTTCGCCGGCGTTGGCATTACCTGGCGTCAACAGCTTGACCAGCTTCTCGCCCGCTTCCTTAACAAAGCTAAAAATACTCATGGTGCACTCTCCTTGGGATATGAATTCCAGATGCAAAAGACTAGACCAGTCCTACAGAATTGGGTTCCTGCCCGACCAAAGACCGGATAACTCCTACGGTTCCTGGCCACAGCCCCAAACGCGCTAGAATCCCCCCGCCTGTGGACCACGCCTTGGAGCGAAGATGGACATCAAACAGCTGAAATTCCTCATCGCCCTCGACGAAACCCGTCACTTCGGCCAGGCGGCCGCGCGCTGCCACATCACCCAGCCGACCCTGTCGATGCGCCTGCGCAGCCTGGAGGAAGAGCTGGATCTGCCGCTGGTCAATCGCGGCCAGCGCTTCGAAGGTTTTACCGCTCCCGGGGAACGCGTGCTGGCCTGGGCGCGCACGGTGCTGGCGGCGTACGACGGTTTGCAGGCCGAGGCGGCGGCCTGTCGCGGCAACCTGGTGGGCACGTTGCGCCTGGGCGTGGTGCCGCTCTCGAGTTTCGATCCGCTGGCCCTGATGCAGAAACTGCATAAAGAGCACCCGAGCCTGCGCTTTGAGTTGTCGGCGTTAAGCTCCGAGCAAATCCTTGAGCAACTGGCCAGCAACCGCCTGGACCTTGGCGTGTCGTACCTCGAGCGCCTGGACGCCGAGCGCTTCGACTCCCTGGCCCTGAGCGAAACGCGCATGGGCCTGCTGTACGACCAACGGTTCTTCAGCTTCGGCGACAAGCCCCTGAGCTGGGAAGCGCTGATCGAATTGCCCTTGGGCATGCTCACCAGCGGCATGCACTTTCGCCAGTCCATCGACCACAACTTCCACAGCCGTGGCCTCAACCCCCAGCCGCTGTTGCAGACCGATGCCGTCCATCAATTGTTACAAGCCGTGCACGGCGGCCTGTGCTGCGCGGTGATGCCACTGGACGGCGGCCTCGACGCCCTCACTGAGCACTTGCGCCTGCAACCCATTGAAGACGCTCACACTCTGGCCCGCCTGGGGCTGATCATGCGCCGCAGCGCGCCTCGCTCGGCCCTGGCAGAAGCCTGTTTTGCGCTGTACCAGAAATCGCTGCTCGAGCCTTGATCGACGCCATCTATCGGTAGATCAGTACTGACGATTAGACGCGACCCTTTGTCGCGCCTAGTCTTACAGCTGAATACTCCCGGTGGTAATGCCCAATGAACGCCCAGCGCCCAGTCTGCGCGGCGCCCGCCCTCGAAACGCCCGCGCCCGCCGCCAGCCAGAGCTACCAGTTTTGTAATCTCGAACACACCGAATCGGCCAGCACCGCGCTTGCCGAGGAAGTGGCGTTGGCGATTGCCTATAACGACATCAGCCAGGCGGTGATGCTGGTAACGCCCACCGACCTTGAAGACTTTATTCTCGGCTTCAGCATCGGTAGCGGCATTATCGAAGACGTTAGCGACATTTATGACCTGAAAATCAGCGGCTCGGGTTCGACTCAATACGCCCAGGTGCAGATTTCCAGCCGTGCGTTCTGGAACATGAAACAGCAGCGTCGGCAATTGGCGGGCACTAGCGGCTGCGGCCTGTGTGGTGTAGAAGCCGTGGAACAAGCGCTGCCCAACCTCAAGGTGCTGCCCGGCGCGCCATTGCCACCTGCCGAATGGCTGGACGGCCTGCGCCAACGCATCAGCGCGTTCCAGCCTTTAGGCCAATACAGCGGCGCAGTGCATGCGGCGGTGTTCATGAACCATCAGGGCGAATTGCTGCTGGGCCGTGAAGATATCGGCCGGCATAACGCCCTCGACAAGCTGATCGGCGCGCTGATCCGCCAAAAGATTCCGACCGACGGCGGCCTGGCGATTGTCACCAGTCGCTGCAGCCTCGAACTGATCCAGAAAGTGTTGCGCGCAGGCATCCAGACCCTGGTCAGCCTGTCGTCGCCCACCGGCCTGGCCCTGCAATGGGCCCGCCGGCACAACCTCAATCTCATCCACCTGCCGCAGAAAAGTGCGCCGCGGGTCTATAGCCCTGCGATGGAGAATCAAGCGTGAGCACTCATCATCAAGCCGACGACAAACCCACCCCGCGCTACAAGCCCTACAAAGGCCCGGCAGGTGGCTGGGGCGCACTGATCAGCGTGGCACAAGCCTGGCTGACCAGCGATAACGCGCTGAAGAACATCCGCATGATGCTCAAGACCAACCAGAACGGCGGTTTCGACTGCCCGGGCTGCGCCTGGGGCGACTCGCCGGAAAGCGGCATGGTCAAGTTCTGCGAAAACGGCGCCAAGGCGGTCAACTGGGAAGCCACCAAGCGCCGGGTTGATGCGGCCTTCTTCGCCAAGCACAGCGTCAGCGCACTGCTGGAGCAAAGCGACTACTGGCTGGAATATCAGGGTCGCCTGACCGAGCCCATGAGCTACGACGCCGAAACCGACCGTTACAAGCCCATCAGTTGGGAGTCGGCGTTCGACTTGATCGGCAAGCACCTCAACGCGTTGCCAAACCCGGACATGGCCGAGTTCTATACCTCGGGCCGGGCCAGCAACGAGGCCGCTTATCTGTATCAACTGTTCGTGCGCGCCTACGGCACCAATAACTTCCCGGACTGCTCGAACATGTGCCACGAAGCCAGCGGCGTGGCCCTGGCGCAGAGCGTGGGCGTGGGCAAAGGCACCGTGACCTTCGATGATTTCGAGCATGCGGACGCCATTTTCGTCTGGGGCCAGAACCCCGGCACCAACCATCCCCGGATGCTCGAGCCACTGCGCGAAGCGGTAAAACGCGGCGCCCAGGTAGTGTGCATCAACCCGCTCAAAGAGCGTGGCCTGGAACGTTTCCAGCACCCGCAACACCCGCTGGAAATGCTCACCAACGGCGACAAGCCGACCAACACCGCCTACTTCCGCCCGGCGCTGGGTGGCGACATGGCCATCCTGCGTGGCATGGCGAAATTCCTGCTGCTGTGGGAACGCCAGGCTCAGGCCGAAGGCAAAGAGGCCGTGTTCGACCACGACTTCCTCAACGAACACACCGCCAACGTGCTGGATTACCTGGGCAAGATCGACGACACCTCATGGGATGAAATCGTCGAACAGTCCGGCCTGACCCTAGTGGAGATCGAGCAAGCGGCGCGCATGTACGCCAAAGGCAAGAACGTGATCATGTGCTGGGCGATGGGCATCACCCAGCACCGCCACTCGGTGCCGACCATCCAGGAAATCGCCAACCTGATGCTGCTGCGCGGCAACATCGGCCGCCCGGGCGCGGGCCTGTGCCCGGTGCGTGGCCACAGTAACGTGCAGGGCGACCGCACCATGGGCATCAACGAACGGCCCCCGGTGGCGTTCCTTGACTCCCTGGAGCGTCGCTTCCAGTTCCAGGTACCGCGAGACAACGGCCATAACGTGGTGGAAGCGATTCACGCGATGCTTGAAGGCCGCTCCAAGGTGTTTATCGGCCTGGGCGGCAACTTCGCCCAAGCCACGCCGGACAGCCCGCGCACCTTTGAAGCCCTGCGCAATTGCGACCTGACCGTGCAGATCAGCACCAAGCTCAACCGCAGCCACCTGATGCACGGCAAGGACGCACTGATCCTGCCGTGCCTGGGCCGTACCGACATCGACATTCAGGCCGAAGGCCCACAAGCGGTGACCGTGGAAGACTCGTTCAGCATGGTTCACGCCTCCAATGGCCAGTTGCAGCCGTTGTCGAAACAGATGAAATCCGAACCCGCCATTCTGGCAGGTATTGCCGCCGCGACATTGGGCAGCAAACCGGTGGACTGGAACTGGCTGGTGGCCGATTACGACCGCATTCGCGACCTGATCGCCGACACCATTCCGGGCTTCAAGGACTTCAACGAACGCTTGAAAAACCCGGGCGGTTTCTACCTGGGCAACTCCGCCGGCGCACGCCGCTGGAACACCCCGTCGGGCCGCGCCAACTTCCGCCCGAACATCCTGCCCAAGGACCTGGTGCACGAACGCACCCGCAACACCGGGCAGTTGCCAGACCTGATCATGCAGTCGATGCGCTCCCACGATCAGTACAACACCACCATCTATGGCCTGGATGACCGCTACCGCGGGGTCAAGGGTCAGCGGGACGTGTTGTTCGTCAACGAAGCCGACATCATCCGCCTGGGCTTCAAGCCGGGGCAGAAAGCCGACATCGTGTCGATCTGGGATGATGGGCGTGAGCGTCGGGTGAAGGGCTTTACCTTGCTGGCGTTTGATATCCCGGCGGGGCAAGCTGCGGCGTATTACCCGGAAGTGAACCCGCTGGTGCCGCTGGAAAGCACCGGGGATGGCAGCCATACGCCAACGTCGAAATTCGTGGCGATTCGGTTGGAAGCAGCGAGTGCGACCGGCTTGATCATGGCGAAGTCGGCTTAAGCGACACCTCATTGTGGCGAGGGAACTTGCTCCCGTTCGGGTACGTAGCGCCCGTAGAAATGTTGGGGCCGCTGCGCAGCCCAACGGGAGCAAGCTCCCTCGCCACAGGCAGCACCCGAGTTTTACGGGCACAAAAAAGGCCGCTTTTGCATAAAAGCGGCCGTTCCGAAGTCATTAAAGACCCGTAAAAATCACTTAAGTTCCCCATACAAAACAGTAACTTAGAGAATTGTATACAACCTGTACCGCTGGTCGGGTTTCGATTGTTTCCATATCGATACAACCTCAGGATCGCGCCGTCATCCTCTTGAGGTTCCTCTATGAAGTTCTCCTCGATTCTCTTGTTGTCCCTTGGCCTGGTCAGTGGCGCAGCCATGGCCGGTGGCACCACCGAAGCCGGTGTGGGCGGCGCATTGGGCGGGGTTTTAGGTTCGGTCGTAGGTCAGCAGTTGGGCGGTAACACCGGTTCGGCCATTGGTGCGGCCCTCGGCGGCGCAGGCGGCAGTGCGGTCGGCGCAGACAAACGCAGCCGGGGCGAAGCGGCCATTGGCGGCGCGTTGGGCGCAGCCGGCGGCAACGTAGTGGGCCGCAGCGTTGGCGGCAGCACCGGCAGCCTGATCGGCGCAGCCGCCGGCGGTGGCGCCGGTGGCGCGCTGGGCAACTACATGGGCAACAAGAGCGATGACGATGATCGTCGTTACCGTGGGCGCGATAACCGCCGCTATGACCGCGACGACCATCGCGGGCGCGGCCATGCTTATGGGCATCGCAACAAGCATCACTATCGCCACCGCTAAGCCACCCCCTGTAGGAGCGAGCTTGCTCGCGATGGTCGTCAACGATGACGATGGAAACCTGACACCCCGCTGTGCCCTCAGGTTTTTCGCGAGCAAGCTCGCTCCTACAATACCAAGCGCTGCAAGGCACCTCGCAGCGCGTCTGGAATGGTCACGGGCTGGTTCGACGCCCGATCCACGAACACATGCACAAACCTTCCCGCGGCAGAGGCGTCCTCTTCGCCAGCCTTGAACACCGCCAGCTCATACTGCACCGAACTGTTGCCCAACTTGCCCACCCGCAAGCCGATCTCAATGCGGTCCGGAAAGGCAATCGAAGCGAAGTAATCGCACGCCGAACTCACCACAAACCCCACCACCTCACCGTCATGGATATCCAAGCCGCCCTGCTCGATCAGGTAGGTGTTCACCGCTGTGTCGAAGAAACTGTAGTAGGTGACGTTGTTCACATGGCCATACACATCATTGTCGTGCCAACGCGTGATGATCGGCTGGAAATGACGGTAATCGGCGCGCTGCGGCATGGAGTCAGACATGGGCAAATCTCGGGTAGGTGAATTTACAGATCGTTCAAATGAGCTTCAGCCCATTCCCGCACTTCAGCGTAGGGGTACTCCTCAAGCGCGGCGAAACCAGGAATGGCTCGCGCCTTCAGCTTGGTAAACAACGGCACGCTGATCCCGCCCAGGAACCGTGTCAAACGCTCAGCGCCTGGCAAGTGCCCGTTGTACTCATGATGCCTGTGGATAAATTCACCGCACAGCGCCTGGAAGTTTTTATCCACAAGCGGCGGCAAGGCTGGCGGCGCCGGCAAGTGCGCTACGTTGCCGTGACAGACCGAGCAATGCCCACATTGCCGGGGTGCGTTTTCATCGCCGAAATAATGCGCCAGGCGGTAACCCAGACACGCCTCTGTAGCAAACAAATCCAGCATGGCGTGAATCCGCGCCACTTCCGTCACCTCATGCTGCTTGAAGCCTGTGTATAACTGCGCGCTCAACACCTGTGGATCAAAGTCGGTATCCAGCAGCGCGTAGACCTCGGTCATCTGCTTGCTTTCCATCTCGATCAGGCCCTGCTCCTGAAAGTAATCCAGGGCCTTCACCACACGGTTGCGCTCGGCTTGATGCTGCTGATAAAGCGCGTCGAAATCCACCGTAGCCCAGGTTTTTGCCCGTTTGCAGACCTGGATAATCGCCGCCACAAATTGCTGGCGCTCGCCGGAAAAACGCGCCAGCAGTGCTTCAGGCTCAATCAGGTACTTGAAGCGGTATTCCGCGTAAAACGCGTAGCGCGGCGCAATCACGCCCTTGAGCTCAAGCTGCACCAGCAAGGTCTTCAGTGGCAGCTCGCGGATGTTGCTGTGGTCTGACAGTGACCGGAGCAAAAACTCCCATTGCCCCTCACCACGGGCGGCCTGTATCTCCTCAAGGACGCGGCGAATGCCTTCCTGCTCCGGCGTGTCGCCGTACACAAAGTTCTCCAGGATATTCAGGCTGTCGCGGTTAGCCAGCACCAGACAATCAGACGGCTGCCCGTCACGCCCGGCGCGGCCAATCTCCTGGCTGTAGTTTTCGATGGATTTTGGCAGGTCGAAGTGCACCACGTTGCGAATGTCGCTCTTATCGATGCCCATGCCAAAGGCGATGGTGGCGACGATGCAATTGGACTGGCCGCCCATGAATCGCCGCTGAATGCCCTCGCGCTTATCGTTGGGTAACCCTGCGTGGTAAGCCTCGGCCTGGATGCCGTTGCGATTCAGATGTTCGGCAATATGCTCGGCGGTTTTTTGCAGGGTGACGTAGACGATGCTCGGCTGATTGGCCCGCTCGTTCATCCAGGCCACCAGACGTCGACGCTTGTCCTGGCCGGCGACGGGCTCTACCAGCAGGTTGAGGTTGGCGCGGTAGAAGCCCGTGGTGATCACGTCGTCCGGTGCAATGGCGAACTTCGCCTGCATGTCAGCGATCACCTTGGGCGTGGCCGTAGCGGTCAGCAACAGTGCCTGGGGAATGCGGAACTGACGCTGGTAGTCCGGCAGCTTCAGGTAATCCGGACGAAAGTTATGGCCCCATTCGGAAATACAGTGCGCCTCGTCCACCACCAGCAGCGAGATCGGCACGCTTTGCAGGAAATTGCGGAAGCGCTCGTTCTTCAAGCGCTCCACGGAAACCATCAGGATTTTCAGCTCGCCCGAACGCGCCCGGGCCATGACGTCATTGGCGTCATCCCGGCTCTGGGCCGAATCGATACTGCCCGCGGAAATGCCGTGGCGCTGCAAGAAACCCAATTGGTCCTGCATCAACGCCAGCAACGGCGACACCACCAGCGTCAGATGCGGCAGCAGTACAGCGGAAAGTTGATAGCACAGGGACTTGCCGGAGCCGGTGGGGAAAATCGCCGCCGCCGAACGGCCGGCCAGCACGGCGCTGATCGCCGCCTCCTGGCCCAAACGAAACTGTGGATAACCAAAGACCTGTTGGAGGGTGTTGTGCATAAGCTGTCACTCCATTGACCGCTGAACGAGCCCAAAACATAGACCAGCACATTCAGCGAATCGAGAAAGGTCGCAAGTTAAAAAGAGTCAGGATGATACACAGCCTGGGCAGTGGAGTAGGCACCAGTAGGAAACGTTCCAACATCGCGCAGGACGCATCTCGAAACCCATTGCGCTACAATCAAACCTCGCACCGAGAGGACGCTGTCATGGCCGAACTGACGTTTGAGCAAAAGCAGGATCATTACGACAAGATCCGCCGTTCCAACTACCTGGCCAGCCTGCGCCTGGAAGGGTTCGACACCCAGCCCGCCGACGTCGACAAACCCCTGCCGACCCGCGAAGCCGTCCTCGCCAAGTACCGCAACACCCCACGCTGATGCTCGACAAATACGGCGTGGGCCAGGACCCGTACTGCTACCCCGGTAGCAGCGTCCTGCGCAACCGCCTCGATCTGTTCGACGAAGAGCGCCTGCACCAGGCAGAGCGGGAATTATCTGAAATCGCCGTAGGCCACCTCCCCCTCTACCCACCGCCCTACGACCTTGAACGCCTGCAACACATCCACCGCACCCTGTTCGGGGACATCTACGAATGGGCCGGCGAACTGCGTACGGTCAACATCCAGAAAGGCGACACGCTGTTCTGCACACCGGAGCGCATCCCGCCCGAAGCCGCGAAGATCATCCAGCACATGGCGCAGGCCAACTGGTTTGTCGGCGTTACCCAGGCCGAGTTGGTGACCCAGATCGCCGAGGCTTATGGCGACCTCAACGTGATCCACCCGTTTCGCGAAGGCAATGGCCGGGCACAGCGGATTCTGTTCGAGCAGATCATCGTCAATGCTGGGTTTTCAGTGAATTGGTGGCTGGTGAAGAACGCGGCGTGGATACCGGCGAATATTGACGCGGTGGCGTGTGATTACCGGGGGCTGGAGGCGATTTTTGAGCGGTGCATCAGCACCCCGCGCTAGCCACTGATCGTTAAAGCTGGTAACGATCTGTTTATTGCTCTAGCCCAACACTCCCGCCAAGGTTCGCCCCGTCGCTGCAAATTCAGCGACCGGGTTTGGTCACTCGAAAACAGCACACATAAGTGCCATCACTTGTCTGGCGGACGTCTATCGTCTTCTCAGCGCAATGTTATGGCGGCTGTGTGTGGGACGTCCACGGACGTGCCGGATTGCTGTTTCCGGTTGGCCAACCTGCGCACAGTCCGCCACCCATCGTTTGGCCACGGTGATGACGGTTACTTAACAGCAAACCGAGTACCTTCAAATGCAAACACCTGAAGCGACAAAACGCTACCTTCCACTTGGCACCAACTTCACCGATACCCACCCCCTGCTCATCGACACCGAAGCCGCCGCCGAAGACATCCAGTCCGCCGCCCACCAACGCATCCGCGCCGCAGCCGACCTGCTGGAAACCTTCTCCTGCCTGACCTTCGAACAGGCCGACCTCAAAGACATTTCCCACATCACCAATGCCCTGTACCTGCTCGTCCAGGACGGTTGCGATCTACTGGAGGTCGCCCAAACCGGAATGATGCAACTCACCTCCTCCGAGGCCATCAACCGAACACCTCCACAGCAGCCGCCCAGCTAAAAATCGAGTGAGCGGACTTGCCCGTGGCAACCAATTGTCAGAACCCTCCCTCCCCTCTGACCTAGCGTTGTCCTGGGCAAACCCAACTCGCCCCGTGTGAATCGCCGCATTTAGAAGATAACTCTGTCAGAAAGCGCCCCAAGCCCTGCCATCCTCGTCCTAAACTGCTTTCAACAACTGTCGAATCCTCTATTGCCTGCGGCAACACCTCGTAGAGAATGGCCCAATCCAGACTGGTGTTACTTCAATCCTCGCTCTCACAACCGGGATCCGTTTGATTCCGGGACGAAAACCGTACCGTCGATTAAAGTCAGTTATCCCCATCTACTTCACTTGTGCCTATACCCACCATGAACCTGGCTCCCAACTTCCCCGAAGACGCCGCCATGCAGCAACTCCTGGAACTGCTGCACGAAGAAATCGGCTTGCCTGAACACAAGACCATCCGCCTTGAAACCTCAATCAACCTCGACCTGGGCTGCAACGGCAGCGAAGCCAAACAACTCATGGAAGCGTTGGAACAAGACTTCGCCGTCGACTTGAACGACTACGACGCTTATCGTTACTTCCAGCCTCCGGTCTTCGATGTGTTCCTGAAACGCCGAGCCAAAGGTCGCGGCGATAAAATCCCGCTGACCATCGGCATGCTCTACCTGGCTATCAAGACTCACCGGTGGGACACCCAAACCCTGGAAAACCTCAGCTGACATGTGGGAGCCGGGCTTGCCCGCGATGAGGCCGGCAGAGTCGATGCACCTATAAACTGATACACCGCAGCCCTCAAAAAAATAACAAGGACCTTACATGGACGTATTAATGGGCCTGCTGGCCGCCCTGCTCTGGGGCGGCACGGACTTCCTCGTGGGCCTCAACGCCCGAGCCGTCGGCGTGAAACGTGCGGTGTACTTCGGCCAGGCCCTGGGCTTCCTGATCATGACTCTGCTGCTGGCCGTATTCCCGGTCTTCCTCGTCAAATCCCTCGCGGCACCGTTGAGCGTCTGGCTCCTGGGCGCCGCAGCAGCCCTGCTGACCGTCTCCGGCGCCCTCGCACTGTCCAAGGCCTTCGCCCTGGGCAAAGCGGCCATCGTCGCGCCGCTGGTAACGTCCTACGGCGTCGTGACCACTTTGCTGTCATGGGCCAGCGGCGAACACATCAGCCTGATCCAACTTGGCTGTATCGCCCTTTGCGTGATTGGCGTGATCCTGTCCAGCATTCACAAGGACACCGGCGTCCCTCACAACAGCTCCAGCCGCTCGATTGCCTACGCGATGCTCGCAGCGTTGCTCTACGGCACAAGCTTTTGGGTACAAGGCCGCTACACCCTGCCGACGCTTGGCCCGGTCACGATGCTTTGGCTGGGTTATCTGGTAGGCCTGTGCGTACTGGTGCTGATGGTGCTCAAAGTCAAAGACGGCCTGAAAATCCCGCCGCTGAAAAACTGTGCAACGCTGACCGGCGCGAGCCTGATGAACCTGGGTGGATTTTCGGCATTCTCGTGGGGCGCGATGACGGGGTCGGTTTCGGTGGTGACCGTAATCAGTACCTTATCCGGCGGGATTGCCGCGGTGTTGGGGTTTGTATTTTTCAAGGAGCGGCTCTCAGCAGTGCAAGTCACCGGGGTCGTGCTGGTGTTGGTGGGCGCCGTGGTTTTGCACCTCGTCGACTGATCCTTCGCCCACAAAAAAGCCGCCCACAAAGGGGCGGCTTTTTTAACAACGGTCGACTCTTACAACTTCGGACCCGCTGCCTTGATCGCATCGCTCACTTCAAACTTCTTGAAGTTCTCAATGAACAGACCCGCCAGCGCTTTCGCGGCTTCGTCGTAAGCAGCCTTGTCAGCCCAGGTGTTACGTGGGTTCAACAGGCCAGTCTCGACGCCCGGTACTGCCAACGGCACGTCCAGGTTGATGGTGTCCAGGTGCTCGGTTTCGGCACCGATCAACGCGCCGCTCTGGATCGCTGCAATCACGCCACGGGTGGTCGGGATGTTGAAGCGCTTGCCAACGCCGTAGCCGCCGCCGGTCCAGCCGGTGTTGACCAGGTAGACCTTGGAGCCGAAGCCGCGCACGCGCTTGATCAGCAGTTCTGCGTATTCACCGGCCGGGCGTGGGAAGAACGGCGCGCCGAAGCAGGTGGAGAAGGTCGACTTGATGCCGCTGCCCGAACCCATTTCGGTCGAGCCCACCAGTGCGGTGTAGCCAGACAGGAAGTGGTAGGCCGCTTGCTCTTCGCTGAGGATCGACACGGGCGGCAGAACGCCGGTCAGGTCGCAGGTCAGGAAGATCACCGCGTTTGGCTCGCCACCGAGGTTTTGCTCGGAGCGCTTGGCCACGTGCTCCAGCGGGTAGGCGGCACGGCTGTTCTGGGTCAGGCTGACGTTGGTGTAGTCGGCGTGCTTGGCATCGTCGATCACCACGTTTTCGAGCACGGTGCCGTGCTTGATGGCTTTCCAGATAACCGGCTCGTTCTTCTCGGACAGGTCGATGCACTTGGCATAGCAACCGCCTTCGATGTTGAACACCACGCCCTCGCCCCAACCGTGCTCGTCGTCACCGATCAGGTAACGGCTTTCGTCGGCGGACAGGGTGGTTTTACCGGTGCCCGACAGGCCGAAGAACAGGGTCACGTCTCCAGCTTCGCCGATGTTGGCAGCACAGTGCATGGGCAGCACGTCGGCAGCGGGCAGCAGGAAGTTCTGCACCGAGAACATGGCTTTTTTCATTTCACCGGCGTAACGCATGCCGGCGATCAGGACTTTTTTCTGGGCGAAATTGAGGATCACGCAACCGTCGGAGTTGGTGCCGTCACGCTCTGGCACGCATTCGAAGTTGGCCACGTTGAGCACTTGCCACTCGTCACGACCGGCAGGGTTGTACTGGGCCGGGTTGATGAACAGGCAACGACCGAACAGGTTCTGCCAGGCAGTCTGGGTGGTCATTTTCACGGCCAGGTAGTGGTCTTCTGCAGCCCCTACGTGAACGTGGGAAACGAAATGCTCTTGCGCGTTGTTGAATGCCTCGACGCGAGCCCACAGGGCGTCGAACTTGTCGGCCGGGAACTTGCGGTTGATCGGGCCCCAGGCAATGGCAGCCTGGGTGGAAGGCTCTTCAACGATGAAACGGTCGACTGGCGAACGGCCGGTACGGTGACCGGTTTCTACGACCAGCGCGCCAGTATCGGCAAGCACGCCTTCACCGCGCTGCAGGGCTTCTTTGACCAGATCGTCAACACTCAGGTCAGTGTATACGGCGTTATTGGCTTGCGTCATGAGGTTCCCCGTCGGCCTATGGCCGAGTGCTCCAAACGTTTTGTAGTAGAAAGTGGCGCACTACTACCGCGAAAAAAGTGGGCCGGATTATGCCAGAAAAGCCCAAAAAGAGTAGGGCCCTCCGGTCAGAACGGCGGAAATCCGGCGTTTGTCAGGTGATTTACCTGTGCTTAAACGTTTTAGTGGCGGGTGCCTGAAGGGGTGTCTACGCCTGCGCCGGCGAATAATTGAGCAATATCGGCAGCGTCGAACAGATAGCGCTGGTTGCAGAACTGGCAGTCGATCTCGATATGACCACCGTGTTCCACCACCAGATCCTGAGCATCTTCCAGACCAAGGCTGACCAGAGCGTTGGCAGAGCGCTCGCGGGAACAGCTGCAACGGAAGCTCAGCGGTTGCACGTCGAACAGGCGTACCGCCTCTTCGTGGTAGAGGCGATGCAGGACGGTTTCGTTGTCCAGGCCCAGCAGCTCCTCGGCAGTCAGCGTGGTAGCCAGCGCGGTGATGTGCTGCCAGCTGGCGGCACGGTCTTCTTCGTCCTTGATACGGTCGGCCGGCAGTTGCTGCAACAGCAGGCCGCGGGCGCGCTTGCCGTCGGCGTTGAGCCAGAAGCGGGTGCCCACTTGCTGGGACATGACGAAGTAGTTGGTGAAGCATTCCGAGAGGTTGGCGCCGTCCAGGTCAACGATGCCCTGGTAGCGTTGGCCCTGGGTCGGGTCGACGGTCAGGGCGAGCACGCCGTTGGGCATCAGGTCGGCCAAGGTCGCGTCGGGGGCGATCTGGTCGGCTTCATAGCGGGCCAGGCCACGGATCTCGCGCTCGCTGGAGCATTCGATCATCAGCATCGGGATCGGGCCGTCGGAGCGGGCTTGCAGGATCAGCAGGCCATCGAACTTCAGGGTGCCTACCAGCAGCGAGGCGGCCGCCATCAGCTCGCCGAGCAATTGCGCGACCGGCTCCGGATAGGGGTGCTTGGCAAGGACTTCGGCATAGCTGCGCTCCAGGGCGACCAGTTCGCCGCGGGCGTCGTTGTCGTCGAAGATGAAGCGTTGGGTGAAGTCGGTATCCGGTAGATCAGTCATAGGTCTGGGTATCTGAAATTGGGGAGTTTTAACGCGAAGATGCAACAGTCTATGAACAATCCCGGTTTGTTCCAAGCCAGTCTGCACCCTGGGCGATTACCGGCAGACTCAATCGTCGTTGCCACTGCCGCGAAATTTGAACAGGTCGCGACGCTGTTTCTTGCTCGGTTTGCCATCGGTGGTCATGCCCAGGGAACCGGCCTTGCGCATTGCAGCCGCATTTTCGCGCTTGGCGATGCTGGCTTCGGTTTCGGCGTACAAGGCCTGCGCTTCGGGCGCCCCTCGGCGGACGGTCGAAAGCGCTTGAACGACCACGGTACGCTCGTCAAACCCGACACGAATCTGAAACTCATCGCCAATGCGTGGCTCCTTGCCGGGCTTGCAACGTTCGCCACGGCAATGCACCTTGCCACTTTCGATAGCGGTCTTGGCCAGGGCACGGGTTTTGTAGAAGCGCGCCGCCCACAGCCACTTGTCCAACCGGACTTTTTCTTCCTCTTCCTGCTTCTGAGCCACTTGAATTCCTCGCTCTGAAAAATGTCGCAACTTTACCGTTGAAACCCTTCAACGCATAAACCCTTGAGCTCACCTAAGATACGCCAGGTAGCAACCTGTTTTCGCGAGGTTAACGTGTGACCGACTTCCCCATTTCACTCACCTCGCCCAAACAAGGCTGCGCGGGTTGCCAGCAAAGCGAGCCGCTGGGCTTTGAGTTTGCCTTTGCGTATCAGCCTATCGTGGACC
This sequence comes from Pseudomonas sp. IPO3778, assembly GCF_013386825.1. Taxonomy (GTDB): domain Bacteria; phylum Pseudomonadota; class Gammaproteobacteria; order Pseudomonadales; family Pseudomonadaceae; genus Aquipseudomonas. The sequence continues at coordinate 48,504 of NZ_JACARC010000045.1, read as the reverse complement.
TGCGCGACCAGTCGGTCTTTGCCCATGAAGCCCTGGTGCGCGGCGTCAATGGCGAGGGAGCGCTGTCGGTGCTGGATCAGGTCAACGACAGCAATCGCTACCGTTTCGACCAGCAATGCCGCACCAAGGCGATCGCCACCGCCGCGACGCTCAACATGCAGACGTACCTTTCAATCAACTTCATGCCCAATGCGGTCTATCGGCCCGAACTGTGCATTCGCAGTACCCTGGAGGCGGCCCGCGTGCATAATTTTCCGTTGGATCGCCTGATTTTCGAGACCCTGGAAAGCGAGCACGTAGATAACTATCGCCATTTGACCAATATTCTGCGTGAATACCGCGAATTCGGCTTCAAGACCGCCATCGACGATTTCGGGGCGGGCTATTCGGGGCTGAATCTGCTGGCCGATTTCCAACCTGACTTGATCAAACTCGATATGGCGCTGATCCGCGATGTCGACCGTGATCGTGTCCGTCAGGTGATCGTCCGGGGGATTGTCACAATCTGTGAGCAGTTGGGCGTTACTGTCATCGCCGAAGGCATCGAAAGTGCTGGCGAACGAGACTTTCTCGCCGACTGTGGAATATTTCTGATGCAGGGCTACTGGTTCGCCAAGCCTGCATTCAAAGCCTTGGCCGAGGTATCACCCGACGCCTGGGCGAATTAATTGCTGGTTATTCATATTGAAGACATTTGACCATTTGACCGTTGTGGGTCTACGTGAGTGGGTGGCACTTCCCGACTTGGGAGTGGCGGGCCTGCGCGCAAAGATCGACACCGGCGCCAGTACCTCAAGCCTGCACGCCACCGAGATCGAGCCGTTTGAGCGCGACGGTGCAAAGTGGGTGCGCTTCACCGCGCACCTGGGCAGCGTGGTGCAACTGCGTCACCGGCGCTGCGAAGCACCGCTGGTGGCGATGAAAACCATTAAAAGCTCCAACGGCCAGGCCCAGGTGCGGTATGTGATCAGCACCACCCTGGCCCTGGGCGATCGGGTATGGCGGGTGGAATTCACCCTCGCCTGCCGCAAGGCCATGCGTTACCGCCTGTTGCTGGGCTCCAAGGCCCTGATTGACGGCCAACTGGTGGTCAGTCCCGGCGTCAAATACGTTCAAGACAAGCCGGTGTTCCCGGTCTCTACTACCTCTGCCACAGGTGTTGCATGAAGATCGCTGTGCTGTCGCGTAACCCGCGTCTGTATTCCACCCGTCGCCTGGTCGAGGCCGGCACCGAACGTGGCCATGAGATGGTGGTGATCGATACGTTGCGCGCCTATATGAACATTGCCAGTCATAAGCCGCAGATCCACTACCGGGGCAAACCGCTGGAAGGCTTCGACGCGGTGATCCCGCGTATCGGTGCTTCGGTAACGTTCTATGGCTGCGCAGTGTTGCGCCAGTTTGAAATGATGGGTGTGTTCCCCCTCAATGAGTCGGTGGCCATCGCCCGTTCGCGGGACAAACTGCGTTCACTGCAGTTGCTGTCTCGTCGGGGCATTGGCTTGCCGGTCACCGGCTTTGCACACTCCCCGGATGACATCCCCGACCTGATCGAAATGGTCAACGGCGCGCCGCTGGTGATCAAGGTGCTGGAAGGCACACAAGGCATCGGCGTGGTGCTGTGTGAAACCGCGACGGCCGCCGAGTCGGTGATCGAGGCGTTCATGGGCCTCAAGCAGAACATCATGGTGCAGGAGTACATCAAGGAAGCCGGCGGTGCGGATATCCGCTGCTTCGTGGTGGGCGACAAGGTCATTGCCGCGATGAAGCGCCAGGCCAAGCCGGGTGAGTTTCGCTCCAACCTGCACCGTGGCGGCAGTGCCAGCCTGATCAAGATCACCCCGGAAGAGCGCATGACGGCCCTGCGGGCAGCCAAGGTCATGGGTTTGAGTGTGGCGGGTGTGGATATCTTGCGCTCCAACCACGGGCCGCTGGTGATGGAGGTGAACTCGTCACCGGGCCTGGAAGGGATTGAGACCACCACGGGCAAGGATGTGGCGGGGATCATCATTCAGCATCTGGAGAAGAGTGGTGGGCCGAATATGACGCGCACCAAAGGCAAGGGTTGAATACACCCGACCTATAAAGCGCCGCAAAACTAGTGTGGGAGCGGGCTTGCTCGCGAAGGCGGTGGGTCAGTCGACATTTCTATGGACTGACCCACCGCCTTCGCGAGCAAGCCCGCTCCCACATTTAGACCGCGTCTCTAGGCAACATCAGCCCCAATGGCAAGCGCACTCGCGCTTCCAGACCGCCGTCCGGCCGGTTTCGCAATTCGACATTGCCGCCATGCATCGAAGCAATCCGCCGCACAATCGCCAGCCCCAGGCCGGTGCCCTTGCCACCCCGGGCACGGTCGCCACGGGTGAACGGGTTGAAGATGCCCTCCAGCTCCGCCGGATCGATACCGGCGCCCCGGTCCATCACACTCAGCACCACGTAAGGTGCACTGGTATCCCCGGAGACATACGCCGCCACTTCCACATCGGAACCGGCGTGATGCAGGGCGTTGCCAATCAGGTTGTTCAGCAACCGCTTCATCGATACCCGGCGCAACGCGAACGGCTGGATCGGCTCCAGGCGCATACGCACCTGCTCGCCGTTCTGGTTGTAGGGTGCCACCACCTCACGTACCAGGTCCGTCAGATCGACCTCTTCCACCACCTCGTCCCGGCCATCGCGGATAAACGCCAGGAACTGGTCGAGAATCGCGTCCATGTCCTCGATGTCGCGGACCATGTCGTCGGTCAGGTCAGTGTGATTGCCCATCAACTCCAGGGACAGCCGCAGGCGCGTCAGCGGCGTGCGCAGGTCATGGGACACCCCCGCCAGCATCAGTTCGCGCTCGCGACCCGCCTGTTCGACATCCTCGGCCATCTGGTTGAACGCGCTGTACACCTCGGTCATTTCACTCGGCGTGTCGCTGATAGGCAGGCGCACACTACGGCCCTGGCCCAGTTGGCGTGCTGCAAACACCAGCCGCTTGAGCGGCTGGTTGAGTTGACGCACGAAAATCCAGGCAGACGCGGTGGACAGCAGGCCAATCGCCAGGAACCAGCCCAGCACGTTCCAGATCTTCTGCCCCCGCAACGGGTGCGGATACAGCGGCACTTTCAGCCAGTCCTGGCCCAGGCTCGGCGCCCGCACCCACAGCGCCGGTGACACATGCATGCGCAGCCGCACCTCGGTGTCGTCACCCAGTTCGGCCTGCATCTGGCGCTGGTAGATTTCGCTGTAGGGCCAATGTTGCTCGCCCTCGGGCACGCCTGCGCCCGCGACCCGGACCAGGGTGGCGGCCTTGGCGATCTTCTCGCGATTTTCAGGGTCTGCGGCCCAATAGGCGCGCAAGGTCAAGGCCACGCCATGGCTGTACTGCCGGTCCACCAGCACGTCTTCGTTCATCAACAGATAAACGAGGGTCAGGGCCTTGGAAAACAGTACGACGATGAGCACCAACCAAAGGGTGCGGGAGAAGAAACTCTGCGGGAACCACAACGGGGTTTTCATAAAAGACAGCTGAACACCTTGCAGGAGCGAGCCAGGCTCGCAGAATTGCAAACGCCGAGTAACCGGCTGACTCTTATCGAGTCAACACCGGTAAGCCCGCTTCTGCAAATCATCGGTCACTTGGTCGCAGTGCCATCCGGCACGAACACGTAACCCACACCCCACACCGTCTGGATATAACGCGGCTTGGATGGATCGGGTTCGATCATCCGGCGCAGACGGGAGATTTGTACGTCGATGGAGCGCTCCAGGGCGTCCCATTCGCGGCCACGGGCCAGGTTCATCAGCTTGTCGCGGGTCAGTGGCTGGCGGGCGTTCATCACCAGTGCCTTGAGCACGGCGAATTCGCCGGTGGTCAGCATGTGCACTTCATCGCCACGCTTGAGCTCACGGGTGGCCAGCGACAGCTCGTAGTCACCGAAGGTCACGCTTTCGTCTTCGCTGCCTGGAGCGCCCGGTACCGGGGCGGCCTGGCGACGCAGTACGGCCTTGACCCGCGCCATCAGCTCATCCGGGTTGAACGGCTTGGCCAGATAATCGTCGGCGCCCAGTTCAAGGCCCTTGATGCGGCTCAGCTCATCGCCCTTGGCGGTCAGCATGATGATCGGGATCTGATTGTTGGCGCCGCGCAGGCGTTTGCAGGCGGTCAAGCCGTCTTCGCCGGGCAGCATCAGGTCCAGCACCACCAGGTTGAAGACTTCACGTCCCAACAGGCGGTCCATCTGTTCGGTGTTCGGCACCGCGCGGGCGCGATAGCCCTTGGAGTTGAAGAAACGCTCCAGCAGGCTGCTCAGCCCCGGATCATCATCAACGATGAGAATTTTTTCGCCTTCAGCAGTTTGTGCAGTGCTGCTCATTAGATGCTCCTCTTATCTCGGCGCGCATTATGGCGTAGCTGCCGTTATACGCACCGTGTGCATTGTTAGCAGATTTTTCCTCTACCGCCAGCGGACTCGCGCCCTGCAACCACCGGCGCAATCCCCCCAAGGCCGGAACGCTGGTTATAATGCGGCGCCTTTGTGCAGGGCAACGTCAGTTCGTTACCGTTTACTGCCAGGGGATTTTTTCACCCGCTTGTCGTGATTTTTTCGATTTCGAGGGTCAATAGGCTGCCTCTTGACCCAGGCAGCGGCGCCAGTCGGGCCGCTCAACCAGCCTCGCAAGCCTTGTTTTCCGGGCCTGCGAGCCTGCTTTCAGAATTTCAGGTGGTTTTATGGACAGCATCAACAGCCGCATCGCCGAGGAACTCGGTGTACGCCCACAACAGGTCGAAGCGGCCGTCGCTCTACTGGATGAGGGCTCCACGGTGCCCTTCATCGCCCGTTACCGTAAAGAAGTCACCGGCAGCCTCGATGATATCCAGTTGCGGCATCTGGAAGAGCGCCTGCGCTACCTGCGAGAACTCGACGAACGGCGTATCAGCATCCTCGCCAGCATCGAAGAGCAAGGCAAGCTGACCCCGCAACTGGAACGGGACATCAAGCTCGCCGACACCAAGACCCGCCTCGAAGACTTGTACCTGCCGTACAAGCAGAAGCGCCGCACCAAGGGCCAAATTGCTCTGGAAGCCGGCCTCGGCGAGCTGGCCGACGGCCTGTTCAACGACCCGTCCCTGGCGCCGGAAAGCGAAGCGGCACGCTTTGTCGATGCCGAAAAAGGCGTCGCCGACGTCAAGGCTGCCCTCGAAGGTGCCAAGTACATCCTCATGGAGCGCTTCGCCGAAGACGCCAACCTGCTGGAAAAACTGCGCAGCTACCTGAAGCAGGAAGCCACCCTGAGTGCCCGCGTGATCGCCGGCAAGGAAGAGGAAGGCGCCAAGTTCCGCGATTACTTCGAACACGACGAACCGCTGAAAAGCATGCCGTCCCACCGTGCCCTCGCGATTTTCCGCGGTCGCAACGAAGGTATCCTGAGTTCTGCGCTGAAGGTTGGCGACGAACTGCCGGGCACCATGCACCCGTGCGAAGGCATGATAGGTCAACAATTCGGCATCCAGAATCAGAATCGTCCTGCGGACAAATGGCTCAGTGAAGTCGTGCGCTGGACCTGGAAGGTCAAACTCTACACCCACCTGGAAACCGACCTGCTGGGCGAACTGCGCGACGGCGCCGAAACCGAAGCCATCAGCGTTTTCGCCCATAACCTGCACGACCTGCTGCTGGCCGCACCCGCCGGCCCACGCGCTACCCTGGGCCTCGACCCGGGCCTGCGTACCGGCTGCAAGGTTGCCGTGGTCGACGCCACCGGCAAGATGCTCGACCACGCCACGGTTTACCCCCACGTGCCCCACAACAAGTGGGACCAGACCATCGCGATCCTCGCAGCCCTGTGCGCCAAGCACTCGGTGGACCTGATCGCCATCGGCAACGGCACCGCCAGCCGTGAGACCGACAAGCTGGCCGCCGAGCTGATCAAAAAATACCCAGGCATGCAGATGACCAAGGTGATGGTCTCCGAGGCTGGCGCTTCGGTGTACTCCGCGTCTGAACTGGCCTCCAAGGAGTTCCCGGACCTCGACGTGTCGATCCGTGGCGCGGTGTCCATCGCTCGCCGCCTGCAGGATCCGCTGGCCGAACTGGTGAAGATCGACCCGAAATCCATCGGTGTCGGCCAATACCAGCACGACGTGTCGCAGCTGAAACTGGCACGTGGCCTGGACGCCGTGGTTGAAGACTGCGTGAACAAAGTCGGTGTCGACGTCAACACCGCCTCGGTGGCGTTGCTGGCGCGCATTTCCGGCCTCAATTCCACCCTGGCACAGAACATCGTGACCCACCGCGACGAAAACGGTGCGTTCAAGACCCGTGCAGCGCTGAAAAAAGTCGCACGCCTTGGCGAAAAAACCTTCGAACAAGCCGCCGGTTTCCTGCGCGTCATGAACGGCGACAACCCGCTGGATTCTTCGGCTGTTCACCCGGAAGCCTACCCGCTGGTCCAACGCATTGCCGCTGAAACCGACCGCGATATCCGCTCGCTGATCGGCGACGCTGCGTTCCTCAAGCGCCTGGACCCGAAGAAGTACACCGACGAAACCTTCGGCGTGCCGACCATCACCGACATCCTGCAAGAGCTGGAAAAACCTGGCCGCGACCCGCGCCCCGAGTTCAAGACCGCCGAGTTCCAGGAAGGCGTTGAAGACCTCAAGGACCTGCAACTGGGGATGATCCTCGAAGGCGTGGTCACCAACGTGACCAACTTCGGCGCGTTTGTGGATATCGGCGTGCATCAGGACGGTTTGGTGCACATCTCTGCACTTTCGGAGAAGTTCATCAAGGACCCGCGTGAAGCGGTAAAAGCCGGTGACGTGGTCAAGGTGAAAGTCATGGAAGTCGACATCCCGCGCAAACGCGTCGGCCTGTCGATGCGCATGAGCGACACCCCGGGCGAGAAGATCGACGGTGCCCGCGGTGCACGCCCGGGCTCGGCGCCACGCCAGTCCCAAGGCAGCGCCCCGCGCAGGGAAACCGCTGCGCCAGCCCCGGCCAATAACGCCATGGCTTCGCTGTTCGCCAACGCCAAACAACTGAAGAAACGTTAATGGAACTGCCAGCCGGCTTGACCCACAGCGCTTTCAGCGAACTCATTGGCTGCCGCCTGCAGCGCCTGGAGACCGGCGTTGCCGAGGTGGCCATGACCCTGGAACCGCAGCTGCGCAACCGCGCTGGCAAGCTCCATGGCGGGGCGATCTTCAGCCTGGTGGACATTGCCATGGGGCTGGCGTGTTCCAGCTCCCATGGTTTCGACCAGCAGAGCGCGACCATCGAATGCAAAATCAACTATATCCGCGCCGTTTCCGACGGGGACGTACTGTGCACCGCCCGGGTGATTCACCCCGGCCGGCGCACGCTGGTGGTCGAAGCGGACGTGTACCAGGATGAAAAACTGGTCGCAAAAGCACAAGGCACCTTCGCTGTCCTATAGCTCCCTGTCATCGATTTGAGTTAATTTCGGCGCTGCGAAAGTTGCGCCGAACTTTTCTTCGTGCGCGATAGCCAGATTCAGGGACGAGGGCGGCTCTTTCAGAGTGGGTCAATCCGGCTCAAAAACCAGGCGATAACGCCAGTTTCCACTTCACCCTTGTAGACCGTCCTGACCACCCCCATATTGGGGCGACTGACGCGTGAAGGAATCCAACTTGAGCGAACTTCTCAACCGCCGCCTGGCCCTGCTCGGCAAGCACGAACACCTCTCTTTGCTCGAGCAATGCCTGCACGGCATCGAGCGCGAATGCCTGCGCGTCACCGGCGAAGGCCGACTGGCACAAACGCCGCATCCCGAGGCCCTGGGCGCTGCACTGACCCACGAACAGATCACCACCGACTATTCCGAGTCGCTGCTGGAGTTCATCACGCCGGCGTTGCCCAACCCGGCCGATACCCTGAGCAGCCTCGACAAGATCCATCGCTTTGCCTACAGCAAGCTCGGCAACGAGTACCTGTGGAGTCCATCGATGCCGTGCCCGTTGCCGGCCGAGGAAGATATTCCGATTGCCTACTACGGCACCTCCAACATCGGACAGCTCAAGTACGTGTATCGCAAAGGCCTGGCCCTGCGTTACGGCAAGACCATGCAGTGCATCGCCGGGATCCACTACAACTTTTCCCTGCCGGAAGACCTCTGGCCCTTGCTCAAGGAAGCCGAAGGCTTTGTGGGCACCGACCGGGACTACCAGTCCACGGCCTATATCGCGCTGATCCGTAACTTCCGCCGCTACAGCTGGCTGCTGATGTACCTGTTCGGCGCCTCGCCGGCCCTGGACGCGGGTTTCCTGCGGGGTCGCTCGCACCAGCTCGAAGTGCTCGACGCCGATACCCTGTACCTGCCGTACGCCACCAGCCTGCGCATGAGTGACCTGGGTTACCAGAGCAACGCCCAGGCCGGCCTGACGCCGTGCTACAACGATCTGCCGAGCTACACCGACAGCCTGCGCGAAGCGGTGGCAACGCCCTACGCACCCTACGTCGAAGTCGGCACCCATAAGGACGGTGAGTGGGTTCAGCTCAACACCAACATCCTGCAGATCGAAAACGAGTACTACTCCAACATCCGGCCCAAGCGCGTGACCTACACCGGCGAACGGCCGATCCAGGCGCTGATGGCCCGTGGCATTCAGTACATCGAAGTGCGCTGCCTGGACATCAACCCGTTCCTGCCGATGGGCATCGACTTGCAAGAGTCGCGCTTCCTCGACGCGTTCCTGTTGTATTGCGCGCTGAATGACAGCCCGCTGTTCGCCAACAACGAGTGCGGCAACGCCACCTCCAACTTCCTCAGCGTGGTCAAGGAAGGTCGCCGCCCGGGCCTGCAATTGCAGCGCCGTGGTGAGTCGGTGGACATGAAGGAATGGGCAGCCGAGCTGCTGGAGCAGATCGCTCCGCTGGCGGCCTTGCTGGATCAGAGCCAGGGCATCAATGAACACAGCCAGGCGCTGGACGCCCAGCTGGCTAAGGTCAAGGATTCGTCCCTGACCCCGTCGGCCCAGGTGTTGGCGGCGATGAGCGAGCGTAAAGAGAGCTTTGCGCAGTTCTCGCTGCATCAGAGCCAGGTGCATGCCGAGTACTTCCGCAGCGAGCCGTTGAAGGCTGAGGAACAGGCACGCTTTGAGGAACTGGCGCGTAATTCGCTGGCGCAGCAGGCGGAGCTGGAGCAGAACGAAGTGGGCGACTTTGACGTGTTTGTCGGGTCGTACCAGGCGAGCATCCTCGCTATCAGTAACTAACCAGTCGCAACCTACTGTAGGAGCGAGCTTGCTCGCGAAAAACCTGAGAACAACGCGTTCACCCAGACAGCACGCGTTATCGTTGACGTTTTTCGCGAGCAAGCTCGCTCCTACATAATAAGCTAATTCGAAAATGTTATTTATTTTCGGATTCTTAGATCATTTAGTCTCATTGGACGCCGACCTCCGGCCGCCTGATGAGGACTTTCCCCTTGAAACTGCACTTCCCCCTTCGCCTCCTGGCGGCCTTGTCCCTGGCCGGTGCCAGCCTGTTTGCCCAGGCCGCCGACGTGACCATCGCTTACCAGACCACCGTTGACCCGGCGAAAGTCGCCCAGGCCGACGGCGCCTACGAAAAAGCCACCGGCGCCAAGATCGACTGGCGCAAATTCGACAACGGTGCCGACATCATCGCCGCCATCGCTTCCGGCGACGTGCAGATCGGCTACCTGGGTTCCAGCCCGCTGACTGCTGCCGTGACCCGCAAGGTGCCCGTGGAAACCTTCCTGATCGCCACCCAGATCGGCGGTGCCGAAGCCCTTGTGGCCCGCAATGGTTCCGGGATCAACAGCCCGCAGGACCTGATCGGCAAGAAAGTTGCCGTGCCCTTTGTTTCCACCGGCCACTACAGCCTGCTGGCCGCGCTGAAGCACTGGAACATTGACCCTTCGAAAGTGACCATCCTGAACCTCGCGCCACCGGCCATCATCGCCGCCTGGAAGCGCGGTGATATCGACGCCACCTATGTGTGGGACCCGGCCCTGGGCGTGGCCAAGGAAAACGGCAAGGTGCTGATCACCTCCGGCGAATTGGCCAAGTTTGGCGCGCCGACGTTCGATGCCTGGATCGTGCGTAAGGATTTCGCCGAGAAGCACCCGGAAATCGTCACAGCCTTTGCCAAAGTCACCCTGGATGCCTACGCCGCGTACCGCAAAGACCCACAAGCCTGGCTGGCTGACAAAGGCAACGTCGACAAACTGGTGAAGCTCTCCGGGGCCAAGGCCAGCGACATTCCGTTGCTGCTGCAAGGCAACGTCTACCCGCTGGCGGCTGACCAGGTCACCTTGCTGGGCGCACCGACCACCAAAGCCGTGACCGACACCGCCGCGTTCCTCAAGGAACAGGGCAAGGTCGACGCCGTACTGCCGGACTACGCCCCGTACGTCAGCCCGAAGTTCATCACTAACTGATACCAGGAGTTAACCGCGATGGCCTTGCTACAACTGGAGCGCATCAGCGCACAGTACCCAGGCAGCCCGGAGCCCGTACTGGCAGATATTTCCCTGAGCCTTGGGCCCCAGCAACTGCTGGTGGCCCTCGGCCCTTCCGGCAGTGGCAAGACTTCGCTGTTGAACCTGATCGCCGGCTTTGTCGAACCCAGCGCCGGGCGCATCACCCTTGACGGTGTGCCGGTGAAAGGCCCGAGCGCCGAACGCGGCGTGGTGTTCCAGGACGACGCCCTGCTGCCCTGGCAGGACGTGCTGGCCAACGTCGGCTTCGGCCTGGCGTTGGCGGGCGTGCCCAAGGCCCAACGGGAAGTTCGCGCCCGGGAGATGCTCGCCCTGGTGGACCTCGCCGGGTTCGACAGCCGCCGCATCTGGCAACTCTCCGGCGGCCAGAAGCAACGCGTGGGCCTGGCCCGGGCGTTGGCGGCCGACCCGCGCGTATTGCTGATGGACGAACCCTTCGGCGCCCTCGATGCCTTTACCCGCGAACAGATGCAAGAGCTGTTGCTGCAAGTCTGGCGGCGTACGGCAAAGCCGGTGTTTCTAATTACCCACGACATCGAAGAAGCCGTGTTCCTCGCCACGGATCTGATTCTGCTGGCGCCCAACCCCGGGCAGATCGTCGAGCACCTGAGCCTGGACTTCGGCCAGCGCTACGCCGCCGGTGAGTCGGCGCGGGCGATCAAGTCCGACCCGCGTTTTATCGAAACCCGCGAACACGTGCTGGGCAAGGTGTTCTCCCAACGGCAGGTGTCCGCATGAGCAGTTACGAATTACCGGCAACCCGCACCGCGCCTACCCCGGTGGTGCCGGTGCGCCGCAGCCTAAGCACCCGCTGGATCAGCGTGCTGACCCTGGTGACGCTCGTCGCCATCTGGTGGGCTGTGACTGCCAGCGGGCTGATCGAGCCGTTGTTCCTGCCGCCACCTTCCGCCGTGCTGCAAAAAGGCTGGCTGCTGGCAACCACCGGCTACATGGATTCCACCCTCTGGCAGCACTTGGGCGCGAGCCTCAAGCGCATCGGCCTGGGCCTCGGTTTTGCCGTGCTGACCGCCGTGCCGGTCGGTATTGCCATCGGCTCCAACCGCATCGCCCGGGGCATTCTGGACCCACTGATCGAGTTCTACCGGCCGATTCCGCCTTTGGCCTATCTGCCCCTGATCGTGATCTGGTGCGGCATCGGCGAGCTGTCCAAGGTGCTGCTGATCTACCTGGCGATTTTTGCGCCGATTGCCATCGCGACCGCCACCGGCGTGCGCACGGTCGACCCGGCCAAATTGCGCGCCGCGCAGTCGTTGGGCGCCACCCGGGCCCAGTTGATTCGCCATGTGATCCTGCCCAGCGCCCTGCCCGACATTCTCACCGGCGTGCGGATTGGCCTGGGTGTCGGCTGGTCGACCCTGGTGGCCGCCGAGCTGATCGCCGCCACCAGCGGCCTGGGCTTTATGGTGCAGTCGGCTGCGCAGTTCCTGGTCACCGACGTGGTGGTGCTGGGGATCCTCGTGATCGCGCTGATCGCCTTCGCCATGGAAATGGGCTTGCGTGCCCTGCAGCGCAAACTGGTGCCTTGGCATGGCCAGGCACACTAAGAAATCTTCGACGAGAATCCCATGAGCAGCCTGACCGTAACGCCTCTCAGCATCGCCCTTGGCGCCCAGATCAGTGGCGTCGACATCACCCAACCGCTGAACACCGAACACCGCGACGCCCTCGAACAGGCGCTGCTCAAGCATTCGGTGCTGTTCTTCCGTGACCAGCCAATCAACCCGCAACAACAGGCACGGTTCGCGGCGAATTTCGGCGACCTGCACATTCACCCGATCTACCCCAACGTGCCGGAGCAGCCTGAAGTGCTGATCCTCGACACCGCCTTGACCGACGTACGCGATAACGCCATCTGGCACACCGACGTGACCTTCCTTCCCACCCCGGCCCTCGGCGCGGTGCTCAGCGCCAAGCTGTTGCCGGAATTTGGCGGCGATACGTTGTGGGCCAGCGGGATTGCCGCGTATGAGGCGTTGTCGGCACCGTTCAAAAAACTGCTGGAGGGTTTGACGGCGACCCATGACTTCACACGCTCGTTCCCCCAGGAGCGTTACGGCAACACGCCAGAGGATTTGGCTCGCTGGGAAGACGCCCGGCGCAAGAACCCGCCACTGTCCCACCCGGTGATTCGTACCCATCCGGTGAGTGGGCGTAAATCGCTGTTTGTGAATGAAGGGTTCACCAGCAAGATCAACGAACTGGAGCCGGCGGAAAGCGAAGCGGTGTTGAAGCTGTTGTTTGCCCACGCCACCCGGCCGGAGTTCACCATTCGCTGGCGCTGGCAGGAAAATGATGTGGCGTTTTGGGATAACCGCGTGACCCAGCATTACGCCGTAGATGATTACCGGCCGCAACGGCGGGTGATGCACCGGGCGACGATTCTTGGAGATGTGCCGTTTTAACAGGCACACCACAAATCAAATGTGGGAGCTGGCTTGCCTGCGATAGCGGTGGGTCAGCGACATATCCATCGACTGACACTCCGCCATCGCGGGCAAGCCCGGCTCCCACAGTTAATCGGGGCTGATGCAGAAATCGGGCTCTACCGCTTATTCAGCCGTAGACGGCTTCTCCCACAAGTTAATCCCGCCTTCCTGGGCAAACCGATCAATCTCCGCCAGCTCTTGCGCACTGAAGCTCAGGTTCTGCAACGCCCCGACGTTTTCAATGATCTGCTCCGGCCGGCTCGCACCGATCAGGGCACTGGTGACCCGCGGATCACGCAACGTCCACGCCAACGCCATCTGCGCCAGGCTCTGGCCACGGCGCTTGGCAATTTCATTCAGCGCACGCACATGGGCGATGTTGGCATCGGACAAATGCTTGGCCTGCAACGAACCACCCCCCGGACGGTTCACCCGCGCATCCGCCGGCACGCCGTTGAGGTATTTGTCGGTCAGCAGGCCCTGGGCCAATGGCGTGAACGCAATCACCCCGGCACCGAGTTCTTCGGTGACGTCCAGCAGGTCTTTTTCCACCCAGCGATTGAGCAGGTTGTAGGCCGGCTGGTGGATCAGCAGCGGGACTTTCCATTCCTGGAGCAGCGCCGCCATTTCCCGGGTTTTCACGCCGGAATAGGACGAAATCCCGATGTACAACGCCTTGCCCTGTTGCACGGCGGTGGCCAGTGCGCTGGCGGTTTCTTCCAGTGGGGTGTCGGCATCAAAGCGGTGGGAGTAGAAGATGTCCACGTAGTCGACGCCCAGGCGTTGCAGGCTCTGGTCCAGGCTCGCCAGTACGTATTTGCGCGAACCGCCGCCCTGACCGTAAGGGCCCGGCCACATGTCCCAGCCGGCCTTGCTGGAGATGATCAGTTCATCGCGGTAATGCTTGAAATCTTCCCGCAGCAACCGGCCGAAGTTGATCTCGGCGCTGCCGTACGGAGGGCCGTAGTTGTTGGCCAGGTCGAAGTGGTTGATGCCTAAGTCGAACGCGGTGCGCAGGAGGGCGCGCTGGGTGTCGATGGGGGTGCTGTCGCCAAAGTTGTGCCACAGCCCCAGGGACAGTGCCGGCAGCACCAGTCCGCTGCGGCCTACGCGGCGATAAGGAATAGATTCATAGCGGTTTTCGGCAGCAATGTAAGTCATCGAATCCTCTCTGGTCTTATGAGCAAATAAGGCCTGGGAATAAAGATATTCCCAAGCCTTTTAAGCGGCTGAATCGCTTAAGTGTGCCCGCTCTTTGTACAGCAATTTCCTACCAGAGTGGAACGACGTAGCTCACATACAGGCGGTTTTCATCTTGCACGGTGGCACCGGTAATGTCCGGGCTGGCGTGGGCATTTCGCCATGTCACACCGAGGCCTTTGAGGGTACCGGTCGGCACCTGGTAGGCCAGGGTGATGTTACGTTCCCATTCGCTGGTAGTGCCCTGGACGGTGCGGATGTCATCACCGTGCGCGTAGGACGTGGCGAACGTCAGGCCATTGAGGCCGAGTTTGCCGAAGTCATATTTGTACTGGGCCAGCCAGGTGCGCTCGCCGGCGTGCTGGAACTTGTTCAATTGCATGTTGGTGAGTGCCGGGGTGTCGGCGCCCGAGCCCGGGCCCTGGTTGCTGGCGCCGCTGTTCAGGCCGGAATCCAGGTACGGGAAGTCGCTGTCGCCGCTGTTTTTCTGGATGCCCAGGCCGACGGTATGGCCGTCCAGGCTGTAGCTTTCCAACAGGCTGACGGTGGACTGGTTGATACGGCCCTTGGAGGTGCCGTCGCCGTACAGACCTGCGGCGGAGAAGTCTTTGTCCCCGGCGGCGTTTTCACCCACACCCAAGCTGCGGTACAGGCGTACATCGGTGTCGATCGCGCCCACCGGCAAGGCATCATGGCGCTTGGCACCGAGGAAGAACTGCTGGTAGTAATCCTCGAGGTTCGAATACCACAAGCTGATGGTCGTATCCGGCAAGCCTTTGTAGTCCGCGCCGCCGTAGAGGAAGCGATCGCTCTCTTTGGTGCCGCCGGCGGTGATCATGCCCTGGTCGCCGGTTTCGTTGCGGATCTTGGTCTTGAGGATGTCACCGGCGGTAAAGGTGAAGTCGGTCAAGTCTTTGGAGACCAACTGCACGCCGGTGTTGGTCTGCTGGTACAGGCGACCGTCGGTGTTGGCCAGTACCGGGTTGTTGCCGTAGAGCGTACCAACGCGCAATTCATCCTGGGCGAAGCGCATTTTGAAGGTCGGGCTGAGCACGCCGAACTGGTCGGCCGACTTGCCGTCATCCAGCGGGAACATGCTGCCGGGGTAACGGCCCTGGTGATCCTTGTCGCCCAGGTCGCCACCGGAATCCAGTTTCAAGCCATAGAACGCTTGCAGGTCCAGGCCGAAACCTACGGTGCCTTCGGTGTAGCCCGACTTGAAGTTGAATTCAAAACCCTGGCCCCAGTCACGCACGCTGTGGGCCTTGTTATTGCTGTTCACCACATCGCGCCCCTGCTGGTTGAGGTAGCGGTTCAGCAGGGTCACATCGGCGTGGCTGTCATCGATAAAATCGGCGTGGGCGGACAGCATAAAGCTCGCCATGGCGGCACCCACCATGGGGCTTAATAACGTCTTCATTGGTACCGGTCTCCGTCACTGTTCTGAAATGAAAGCGTCAAACGCTTCACACAATTAGGCGATGGCCATGTGACAGTTCGGAGTCAAAACACCCTTTACCCGGATGAAATTAAATTTAAGGAGCCCAGTAAATACGTGGCTTAGCGGGCGGTGGCGAAGATTTCGGCGAGCCAATCGACGAACACGCGCACCCTCGGCGACATGTGTCGGTTTTGCGGATAAAGCACCGACACCGGCATCAGGGGCGGCGGTGTATCGGTGAGGATTTCCTGCATCACACCCTGGCTGATCAGCTCGGCCATGCGGTAGTGCGGGCACTGGATAATCCCCAGCCCGGCGACGGCGCTGGCGGAGTAAATCTCGGCACCGAACACCGACAGCGCCCCCTCGATCGTCACTTCCTGCACCTGGCCACCGACCATGAATTCGAACGGGAACAGCTTGGCGGTGGTGCGCGAAACGTAGTTCACCGCGCGGTGCTCGCCGAGGTCGGCGAGGCTTTTCGGTTCGCCATATTTGCGCAGGTACGCCGGGCTCGCGCAGGTCACCTGGCGCAGCGTCGCGACACGCCTGCCGATCAGCGCCGAATCCCCCAGGGTGCCCGCACGCAGCACGCAATCCACACCTTCGGCGATCAGGTCGACGAAACGGTCCGCCTCGCTGATGGACAGTTCAATGTCCGGGTAGCGCGCCATGAATTGCGGGAGTGCCGGAATCACGAAGTACTTGGCCAGGGTGCCATGCAGGTCCACCCGCAGGCGGCCCTTGGGTGCCACTGAACGGAAGGCCAGTTCCGCCTCTTCCAGCTCCGCCAGCAGTTGCACACAGCGCAGGTAGTAGGCCTCGCCGTCCAGCGTTGGGCGCACGCGGCGGGTGCTGCGCTCCAGCAAGCGCGTGCCGAGCCAGGCCTCGAACTGGTTGAGGGTGTGGGTCAGGGTGGCGCGGGGCAGGTTCAGGTCATCCGCGGCTAGAGTGAAGCTGCTGCGCTCGTAGATTCGTACGAACACCTTCATCGCTTTGACCTGGTCCACGTTGTGCCTCCATTGTTGGCGATTCTTGAACAGTCAAGGCAACTCTGGCGCATTTATCGGCCTGGGTAAACATGTGAATCTGCTTCCACACCCCGCCACTAACCCCCGAGGAAACTGATCATGACCACTCAAGTTGCTATCGTTACCGGCGCCTCCCGCGGCATCGGCGCCGTGGTTGCCAAACAACTGGCGGCCGACGGTTACGCCGTCGCCATCAACTACGCCAACAGCGCCACGGAAGCGTCGAAGCTGGTGGTGGAGTTGCGCCAGGCCGGCCACCAAGCCATAGCGATCCAGGGCGACGTGGCCAGCGCCGCCGACGTCAAGCGACTGTTCGACGAGACCGAAGCCCAACTGGGCAAGGTCGATGTGCTGGTCAACAACGCCGGGATTCTCAAAGTACTGCCCCTGGCCCAGCACAGCGACGAGCTGTACAACCAGAACTTCGACATCCACACCCGCGGCACCTTCAATGCCCTGCGTGAAGCCGCCACCCGCATGAACGACGGCGGGCGCATCGTCAACTTCTCCAGCAGCACCGTCGGCCTCAACTTCCCGGGTTATGCGGTGTACATCGCGAGCAAAGCGGCGGTGGAATCCCTGACTCAGGTGTTCGCCAAGGAAATGCGCGGCCGGCGCATCACCGTCAACGCGGTTGCGCCTGGCCCGGTGGCGACCGAATTGTTTCTGCATGGAAAAAGCGAAGAGCAGATCCAGGGCCTGGCCAAGATGCCGCCACTGGAACGCCTTGGCCAACCGGAAGATATCGCCCGCGTGGTGTCGTTCCTGGTGAGCCCGGCCGGTGGCTGGGTGAACGGGCAAATCCTGCGGGCCAATGGCGGCCTGGTCTGAAACCACACAACCACTCACTCTACGACGCACTAATATTGTGGCGAGGGAGCTTGCTCCCGCTGGAGTGCGTAGCGCTCCCAAGATTTTGGGGCCGCTTCGCAGCCCAACGGGAGCAAGCTCCCTCGCCACAGGTTTGGTGTTCGCTGTGAATCAGCGGGTATCAGGAGACTTCAGCCATGCACACCACCCTCGTCATCACCTCTGGCCTGATCCTGCTCGCACTGATGCTGTTCATCGGCCAAAAGCTGGGCGTCAGCCGGCACATTCTGGCCTACAGCTTTGTCGGGATCTGGCTGGTGGTGGCGGTGGTGAACGGCGCGGTGGGCGTCGTCACTGCCGGCCAGCCCGTGGTCTCGGAGCTGGTGATCGGCAGTGGGGTGTTCGGTGCGCCGTTGGTGGCCCTGGCCCTCTATCTCAGCAGGGCCTGAGCCGCCCTAACGAACCAGGTGCAGGAACTGCATGTGCCGTTCGTACTGGTCGAGGATATCGTTGATGATCTGCTCCTTGGTGTAGCCCACCAGGTCGTAGTCCTGGCTGCCCTCACTCAGGTGCACTTCGGCACGGTAGTAGCGGCGGTTGTTGAGCTGTTTGGAGCCCATCCCGCCCCGCGCAAATGACGGCGTGAAATAGCCGCGCATCTGCACCTGGTACACGAACGGATGCTGCTCGCCGTGGCCGATTTCCAGGCTGACGCTGTCGTTGGCCGGGTCCGGCTGGGCCACCACGTTCAGGCCCTTCTCGACGAACACCGCGGTCACTTCTTCAATGGCCGGACGCACCGTGGTCTCAAGGAAACGGTACACCTCATCCCGTGACGGGAAGTGCACCGCCTGGCTCAGGCGCTGGCGCCAACCGCCGGTGCCCTTGCGTGAGCCCGACACCGGCGCGAGGGAATGCATCTGCGCGATCTGCTTCTGGGATTCGAGGTAGAACGCCTTGTGCAGCCCCCACATCATCAGCAGCAAAATCATCGAGAACGGCAGCGAGGTCAGCACCACCGCAGACTTGAGTGAGTCGATGCTGCCGGCAAACAGCAGCGCACTGGTCACCAATGCCGTCATCGCACCCCAGAACACTCGCAGCCACTTCGGCCCGTCTTCATCGGCGTTGCCGCCTTTGGCCGACAAGGTCGAGAGCACCACGGTGCCGGAGTCGGCCGAGGTGACGAAGAACACGAAGCTGATAAACACTGTGACCGCGATGACGGTCTTGCTCCACGGGTAGGTTTCCAGCAGCAGGTAGAGGCTCATCGACGGGTCATCGATGGCCGACTGACCGAGCGCCGTGAGGCCGTGGTTGAGCACCTGGTCGATGGCACTGTTGCCGAAGATCGACATCCACGCCAGGGTGAAACCGAGTGGAATCAACAGCACGCCGAACACGAATTCACGGATGGTGCGGCCGCGGGAAATACGCGCGATGAAGAGGCCCACGAACGGCGACCATGCGATCCACCAGGCCCAGTAGAACACCGTCCAACCGCCCAGCCAGTCGCTGGGTTTGTCGTAGGCGTAGAGGTCGAAACTCTTGGTCGGCAAGGCGCCCAGGTAGTCGCCGATGTTCTGGATCAGAGTGTTGAGCAAGTGCTGGGTGGGCCCGGCGAACAACACGAACAGCAGCAGCGCACAGGCTAGCAGCATGTTGATGTCGGACATCACTCGCACGCCCTTGTCGACGCCGGAGACTGCCACCAGGATCGCCGCGCCCATCATCAAGGTGATAAGGCCGACCTGGATCCACTGGGTGTGGGCCACGCCGAACAGGTAGTCCAGCCCGGAGTTGAGGTGCAACACACCGAAGCCCATGTCGGCGCCGAGGCCGAACACCGTGGCGATGATGCCGAAGCCGTCCACTGCGTACCCGATGGGGCCGTTGATGCGCTTGCCGATCAGCGGGTACAGCGCCGAGCGCAACGCCAGCGGCAGGTTATGCCGGTAGGCGAAGTACGCCAGGGCCATGCCGACGAAGGCGAACACGCCCCAGCCGTGGAGGCCCCAGTGCAGAAACAGGATCTGCATGGCCTGGCGCGCGGCGTCACCATTCAAGGCTTCGCCCTGGGGCGGTTGCACCAGGTGCGTCAGCGGTTCGGACACGCAGAAGAAAAACAGCGTGATGCTGATCCCGGCGGCGAACAGCATGCCGGCCCAGGACAAATAACTGAATTCGGGCTCGTCGTGGTCGGCACCGAGTTTGATCTTGCCGTAGCCCGATAACGCGGTGACCACCACGAAGACCAGATACAGGGTCATCGCCAGCATGTAGTACCAGCCGACCGTATTGGCCGCCCAGTTTTGTGCAGCCAGCAACCAGGCGCCGGCTTGTTCGGGAATAGCGATGACCGTCAGGCCGAACAGCAGGATGACACTCGCGGCGAAGTAAAACACCGGCGGGTTCATGCGGACCTGACCGCTTGAAGGTGTGGACGATGCACTCATGAAGGGCGCACCTCAAGGGTGTGGGATGTGGCTGTGAAAAACAGACTCAGCAAAGGTAAGCCTCCTGTTGTGAGCGGGCAGCGAACCACCGATTTAACTTGAACGAACAGTCAAGTTAAACATGGATAGGGGTTTGAGGACTAATCGCAGGGCCGAGTGGTAGGTGTTTCCTACACTAGCTCAAGGAATGGTATGACGTGTGGGGATGACAAAACGTTCAGCGATTGCTGAGCGAAATACTGGCCGAGACTGGAATGCGATCCATTGTGGGAGCTGGCTTGCCTGCGATAGCGGTGGGTCAGCCATACATCTGTTGCTGATACACCGCTATCGCAGGCAAGCCAGCTCCCACATTTGATCTATGTGATCGTTAGAGAGAGCAGTGTTTTACTTCTGCGTCCCGTCATCATGCTGCAGATTCGCCTGGGTCAGGTTCGCCCCCGCCGGCACGCTTCGCGTCAGCCACACGTTGCCGCCAATGGTCGAACCCTTGCCAATCGTGATCCGCCCCAGGATCGTCGCCCCGGCATAAATCACCACATCATCCTCAACAATCGGATGCCGCGGATGGCCCTTCTGCAGTTGCCCATCCTCGTCCGCCGGGAAACGCTTGGCGCCCAGGGTCACAGCCTGATAGATACGCACCCGCTCGCCGATGATCGCCGTCTCGCCAATCACCACACCCGTCCCGTGGTCGATAAAGAAGCTCGGGCCGATCTGTGCACCCGGGTGGATATCAATCCCGGTCGCCGAGTGAGCGATTTCCGCACTGATGCGCGCCAGCAACGGCAAGCCTGCACGGTACAGATGGTGAGCCAGGCGATGGTGAATCACCGCCAGAATCCCCGGGTAGCACAGCAGCACTTCATCCACGCTGCGGGCCGCCGGGTCGCCGTGGTAGGCGGCGAGTACGTCGGTGTCCAGCAGGCTGCGCAAGGCGGGCAAGGCCAGGGCGAAATCCTGGATCAGGTGGATGGCATGGGCGTCCACCGCACTGTCATCCTGGCCGCCTTGGCGCGCGGCGTAACGCAGCTCCAACCGCGCCTGGGCGAGCAACGCATTCAGCGCCACATCCAGGGTATGGCCGACGTAGAAGTCTTCACTTTCTTCACGCAGGTCCACCGGCCCCAACCGCATGGGAAACAGCGCACCGCACAACGCTTCAAGGATCTGCGCCACGGCCTCCCGCGAAGGCAGCTCGCGCCCGCCCTGCTCGCCGCTGACCCGGCCGTTGCGGGTGCGCCACTGGTCCCGGGCGCTGCGCAGTTGGCTGACGATGGTCTGTAATTGCCAATGACTGGAACGCTCACTCACGGTCTTCACTCCTGACGAAATGCCGATCACTTTACGGCAAGGCACCGGAGCGCCCTTAAGAACCAATAGTGCAATGCTAATAACCCGCCGACATAAGCGATTGGCGGTTGCCCACTGAAAAGTGCCTGCCTATAGTCGCTGCATCTCTGACCACCCGTGCGTAGCCATGATCAAACAACAGCTCGACCGTTTTAACCGTCTGGAACTGCTGGGCGGCGCCACCGCCCTGGAAAAACTCGAGCGGCTTTCGGCCTGGCTGGGGCGTGATATCTACGTCAAACGCGACGACACCACCCCGCTGGCCATGGGCGGTAACAAGCTGCGCAAACTCGAATACCTCGCCGCCGACGCGATCGCCCAAGGTGCCGATACCCTGGTCACCGCCGGCGCGATCCAGTCCAACCATGTGCGCCAGACCGCTGCATTGGCGGCCAAGCTGGGCCTGGGCTGCGTCGCCCTGCTGGAAAACCCGACGGGCACCGAAGACCCCAACTACCTGGGCAACGGCAACCGCCTGCTGCTGGACCTGTTCGACGCCAAGGTCGAATTGGTGGAGAACCTGGACAACGTCGACGCCCAACTCAACGCCCTCGCCGACCGCTTGCGCAGCAACGGCAAGAAGCCGTACCTGGTGCCCATCGGCGGCTCCAATGCTTTGGGCGCACTGGGTTACGTGCGCGCCGGGCTGGAGCTGGCCGGGCAGATTGAAGACAGTGGCATTCAGTTCGCCGCCGTGGTCCTGGCCTCGGGCAGCGCCGGCACCCACAGCGGCCTGGCACTGGCGTTGAGCGAAGTGCTGCCGGACTTGCCGGTGATTGGCGTTACCGTGTCCCGTACGGACGAAGACCAGCGGCCCAAGGTGCAAAACCTGGCCGAACGCACGGCCGAATTGCTCGGCGTGCCGGTGCCGGACGCGTTCAAGGTGATCCTGTGGGACGAGTACTTCGCCCCCCGTTATGGCGAGCCGAATGCCGGCACGCTGGCGGCGATCAAGCTGGTGGCCAGCCAGGAAGGTTTGCTGCTGGACCCGGTCTACACGGGCAAGGCCATGGCCGGCTTGCTGGACGGCATGGGTCGACAGCGTTTTGAAGAGGGACCGATCATCTTCCTGCATACCGGTGGTGCACCGGCGTTGTTTGCGTATGGTTCGAGCTTTTGATATTCCATAAGGGAATATCATTTTGATTTTATATTATTTTCAAGTCTTAAAAGCCGGCTTTATAGTCGCGCCGTAGGCGAGCTTGATGGCGATACGCATGACTGGGCGGATCCAAAACACCGAGTTGATGCAATCGCGGGCAAGCCCGGCTCCCACACACGGCGCTTTTAAGGCAGGATACGACTACCGCGTCACCTGCATCGCTCAACATAAAAAACACAGGGGCTCTTCATGACTATTTCTGTATTCCGTCGCACGTTACTGGTTGGCACGTTGGGGCTGGCGCTTGGCGCCGGGTGGCTGGGCCAGGCAGTGGCTGGCGAGCAGTTGGCTGACATCAAGAAAGCCGGCGAAATCAAGATTGGCCTGGAAGGCACCTACCCGCCGTTCAGCTTCGTCGATGAAAACGGCAAGCTCAGCGGTTTCGAGGTCGAGTTGTCTGAAGCGCTGGCCAAGAAGCTGGGCGTCAAGGTCAAGCTGCAAGCCACGCCGTGGGATGGCATCCTCGCCGCCCTGGAATCCAAGCGCCTGGACGCGGTCGTCAACCAGGTGACCATCTCCGACGCGCGCAAGGCAAAGTATGACTTCTCCACGCCGTACACCGTCTCCGGGATCCAGGCGCTGACCCTGGCGAAAAACGTCGACACCATCAAGACCGCCGACGACCTGGCCGGCAAGAAAATCGGTGTGGGCCTGGGCACCAACTACGAACAATGGCTCAAGGAAAACCAACCGAAAGCCATTGTCAAAACCTACAACGATGACCCTACCAAGTTCCAGGACCTGCGCATCGGCCGTGTCGACGCCATCCTGATCGACCGCCTGGCGGCGCTGGAATACGCCAAGAAAGCCAAGGACACTGCCGCGGCAGGTGCTGCGTTCTCCCGTCAGGAAGCCGGTATTGCCCTGCGCAAAGGCGAGCCTGAACTGCTGGCTGCGGTGAACAAGGCCCTCGACGAACTGCGCGCCGACGGCACGTTGAAGAAGCTGTCCGAGAAGTACTTCAACGCTGACGTTACTCAATAATGGAAGCAGGTTTCCAACTCGCGCTGGACTCCGCGCCCTTTCTGCTCAAGGGCGCGTATTTCACGGTAATCCTTAGCCTTGGCGGGATGTTTTTCGGCTTGCTGCTGGGCTTCGGCCTGGCCTTGATGCGCCTGTCGCGCTTCAAGTTGTTGAGCTGGACTGCCCGCGTCTACGTGTCGTTCTTTCGCGGCACGCCCTTGCTGGTACAGCTGTTTTTGATCTACTACGGCTTGCCACAAGTGGGCATCGAGCTGGATCCGATCCCGGCGGCCATGATCGGCTTCTCGCTGAACATGGCCGCTTACGCCTGTGAAATCCTGCGTGCCGCCATCGGCTCCATCGAGCGCGGCCAGTGGGAAGCAGCGGCCAGTATCGGCATGACCCGTGCGCAGACCCTGCGCCGGGCCATCCTGCCCCAGGCCATGCGCACGGCCTTGCCGCCGTTGGGCAACAGCTTTATTTCCCTGGTCAAGGACACCGCCCTGGCCGCCACCATCCAGGTGCCGGAGCTGTTCCGCCAGGCGCAATTGGTGTCGGCCCGTACCTTCGAAATTTTCACCATGTATCTGTCCGCCGCCTTGATCTACTGGATTCTTGCCAGCGCCCTGGCGCACGTGCAAAACCGCCTGGAAGCGCGAGTCAACCGGCATGACCTGGAGTCTTGAAGCATGATCGTGGTTGAAAAACTGACCAAACAATTCAAGGGTCAGGTGGTGCTGAACGGGATCGACCTTGAGGTCAAGGAAGGCGAAGTGGTCGCCATCATCGGCCCCAGCGGTTCCGGCAAGACCACCTTCCTGCGCTGCCTGAATTTCCTCGAAGAACCCACCAGTGGCCGGATCAAGGTCGGTGACATCGAGATCGACAGCAGCCGCCCGCTCAACCAGCAACAAAGCCTGGTGCGGCGCCTGCGCCAGCACGTGGGGTTTGTGTTCCAGAACTTCAACCTGTTCCCGCACCGCACCGCCCTGGAGAACGTCATCGAAGGCCCGATCGTGGTCAAGAAGATGCCACGGGCCACCGCCGATGCCCTCGGCCGCAAGCTGTTGGCCAGGGTCGGCCTGGCGGGCAAGGAAGACGCCTACCCACGGCGACTGTCCGGTGGGCAGCAGCAACGGGTCGCGATTGCCCGGGCCTTGGCGATGGAGCCGGAGGTGATCCTGTTCGATGAACCAACCTCGGCCCTGGACCCGGAACTGGTCGGTGAAGTGCTGGCGACCATTCGCAGCCTCGCGGAAGAAAACCGCACCATGGTCATCGTGACCCACGAGATGAGTTTTGCCCGGGATGTGGCCAACCGGGTGATCTTCTTCGACAAGGGTGTAATCGTTGAACAAGGCGAAGCCAAGGCACTGTTTGCCAACCCGAAAGAAGAACGCACCCGGCAGTTTCTCAGCAAGTTCATCAACAACTAACTTACCCCCATCGCTTGTAAGAAACTTCGCTTTATAGAGTTGCCGAAAGGCAACTCGCCTCTTTAGCGTTTTTTGGGAAAAGCCCTTTATTCATTGGGTAAAAGTCACCTCGAAACACGCACTTGCAGCGTCCCGCCAGTAAGACCCTTCTGAATAATCCATAACGCCCTGTTTGCTCCGCCCAGCCCCTTGACGCCAACTAACCAAGCCTCTTATCTAACGCCCAGAGGATTGGATCCATTCTGGTTTTTCATTAAATCGTTCCTTTCGGACTACGCCGCCTGCCCGCGCTTGATGTCCGGAACGATTGCTGCTGGCTGCATCAAGGAGATTATTTATGACGCGTATTTCCACTCAGGCGCTGCTCGCTGCCCCGACGTTGCCCCAGGCCCATCGAGAAGGCATCAATGCCCTCGCGGCGACAAACCTGCAGGTCGATATCGCGCCTTACTGCGGTATGGACGAGGGCGACCTGATCGAGTTGTTCTGGAACAACTGCTTTGCCGCTTCCCGGCGTGTCACCGCCGGCAAAATCGGCCTGTTCACCCGCCTGAAGGTACCGGAAAGCTTTGTGCAAAATGGCCC
Organism: Pseudomonas sp. IPO3778; assembly: GCF_013386825.1. Taxonomy (GTDB): domain Bacteria; phylum Pseudomonadota; class Gammaproteobacteria; order Pseudomonadales; family Pseudomonadaceae; genus Aquipseudomonas. The sequence continues at coordinate 23,144 of NZ_JACARC010000045.1, read as the reverse complement.
GGCGCGGATTCATTACCGGGTCATGCAGGTGGGCCACGGCCCGGCGCGCTCGGCCATCACCCAGGTGCAGGTCAAGACCGACTGCCCCGGCGGCCATCCTTGCGCGTTGAGTAACGACGAAAACCAGAACCTGGCCACCGTCGGCCTGCCTGAGACCATCTGCCGCCACGGCGTCAACAGCAGCCAGGTTCGCCGCGGCGTGCCCCTGACCATCGAGCCCTACCAGAACATGGCGGTCGATGACGAGATCACCCTGCGCTGGGGCGATGTGCGCCTGGACCTGCCGAAAATCCAGGCCGGCGATGTGGGCAAGGCCGTGCAGGTGTGGGTGCCGTCGGCGATCATCGTCGAGGCCGGGGATGACCATCGCCTTGAAGTGACCTACTGCATTCTCGACCGGGTCGGCAACAATTCCCGCTGGGCGCCGGCCCGCACCCTGCGCATCGCCGCACTCATTCCCCAGGCTCCGATCCACCCCGCCACGGCCCCGCTGGTCTACCAGCCCCGCCGCCCCGGTTCACCCTGCGAACCTGGGTGACAGACCTTCTATGCATATTCCTAGAAGTTAGTTTATTTAAATAATTAACACGATTAGGGTATATGCACCGGACCACCGGACATTCCTGATTTTTTATCTTTTCAACGGATGTGAGGTAGGTATGGTCAAAATTACCCCGGTGCGTAACGCCAGGGCATTGCGTGCAGCCAAGGAGCGGCGCTGATGTCCAACTTGGCACAAACACCCCCCCAGAGTGAGCTGGACGTCGCCCCGCTGTTGTTGCCCGCCAAGGTGCTGCGCAACGACGCCGAGGCCCTCAGCGCCGCCCACACGCTTGCCCAGGCCGCGCGCCTGCAAGCGGCCCGGCGCGATCAGCAGCGCAAACTGCCTTGGGCTGAAATCGAGCACTTCACCCGCAGTGGCCTGGGCAGTATTTCCATTCCCCGTGAGTACGGCGGCCCGCAAGTGTCCTTCGTGACCCTGGCCGAGGTGTTCGCGATCATCAGCGCGGCCGACCCGGCGCTGGGGCAAATCCCGCAGAACCATTTCGGCATCCTGCACGTGCTGCAAGGTGCGGCCAGCGAGCGCCAGAAAAAGCAGCTGTTCCAGAGCGTGCTGGACGGGTGGCGCATCGGCAATGGCGGCCCGGAACGCAGCACCCAAAACACCCTGGACCTCAAGTCACGCATCACCGCCAAGGGCGACGGCTACGTCATCAGCGGCCAGAAGTTCTACTCCACCGGCGCGTTGTTCGCCCACTGGGTGGCGGTCAAGGCGTTGAACGATGACGGCAAAACCGTCATGGCGTTCGTGCGCCGTGGCACCGAAGGGCTGCGCATCGTCGATGACTGGTCCGGTTTTGGCCAACGCACCACCGCCAGCGGCACGGTGCTGCTGGATCAGGTAGCGGTGGACGCCGACCTGGTGGTGCAGAGCTGGCGCCTCAGCGAATCGCCGGGTATCCAGGGCGCGGTTTCGCAATTGATCCAGGCCGCCATCGACGCCGGCATCGCCCGTGGTGCGCTGGACGACACCATCAGTTTTGTACGCGAACGCTCGCGGCCATGGGTCGACGCCAAGGTCGAGCGGGCCAGCGATGACCTGTATGTGATCGCCGATATCGGCAAGCTGAAAATCGAACTGCATGCGGCCGAAGCCCTGCTGCGCAAGGCGGGCCAGGTTTTGGATCAAGTCAGTGCCGCGCCGATCACCGCGCAGTCCGCCGCACGGGCCTCGATTGCCGTGGCAGAAGCCAAAGTGCTGACCACCGAGATTTCATTGCTGGCCAGCGAAAAACTGTTCGAACTGGCCGGCAGCCGCGCCACCCTCGCCGAATTCAACCTCGACCGCCACTGGCGCAACGCCCGAGTGCACACCCTGCACGACCCGGTGCGCTGGAAATATCACGCGGTGGGCGCCTATCACCTGAACGGCACTTTGCCGGCCCGACATTCCTGGATTTAACGACCAGACCTCTGGAGAAACCTATGACTCTTTCTCATCACGTCGCGGTCATTACCAGCGATGAACAAGCCCTTATTGTCGCCAGCGACCTGGCCGAAGACTTTCGCCGCGACAGCGCCCTGCGCGACCGCGAACGCCGCCTGCCCTTGCCGGAACTGGACGTGTTTTCCCGCTCCGGCCTGTGGGGCATCAGCGTACCCAGGGCATTCGGCGGCGCCGGGGTGTCCAACGTCACCCTGGCCAAGGTCACGGCACTGATTGCCCAGGCGGATGCTTCCTTGGGGCAGATCCCGCAAAACCATTTTTATGCCCTGGAAGTGCTGCGGGTAAACGGCAGCCCGGCGCAGCAAAAACGCCTGTACGCCGAAGTGCTCGCCGGCCAGCGCTTCGGCAATGCCCTGGCCGAACTGGGCACCAGGACGGCCCATGACCGCATCACGACAATCACTCGCGACGGTGACGGCTTCCGTATCACCGGTCGCAAGTTTTACTCCACCGGTGCGATCTACGCCCAACGTATTCCCACTTCTGTGGTGGACGAGAACGGCGTGCAGCAACTGGCCTTTGTCACCCGTGACAGCCAGGGCCTGAGCGTGATCGACGACTGGAGCGGCTTCGGCCAGCGCACCACCGGCAGCGGTTCGGTGGTGTTCGATAACGTGTGGGTGGCAGCCCAGGACGTGATCCCGTTCCAGAGCGCCTTCGAACGCCCGACCACCGTCGGCCCGCTGGCGCAGATCCTTCACGCGGCCATCGACACCGGCATCGCCCGCGCCGCCTATGAAGATGCCCTGCACTTTGTGCGCACCAAAACCCGCCCCTGGATCGACGCCACCAGCGACAAGGCCACGGAAGATCCATTGACCCTGAAAAGCTTCGGCCACCTGAGCATCCGCCTGCACGCTACCGAGGCCTTGCTGGAACGCGCAGGTGATTTCCTCGATCGCGCCCAGGCCGACAGCAATGCCGACACCGTGGCGGCCGCGTCCATCGCCGTTGCCGAAGTGCGCGCCCTGAGCACCGAGATTTCCCTGGCCGCCGGCAGCACCTTGTTCGAACTCGCCGGCAGCCAGGCGACCCTCGCCGAACACGGCCTGGACCGCCACTGGCGCAACGCCCGGGTGCACACCCTGCACGACCCGGTGCGCTGGAAGTACCACGCGGTTGGCAATTACTACCTCAACGATGAAAACCCGCCACTGCGGGGGACGATCTGATGGCGAAGAAAAAAATCCTGCTCAATGCCTTCAACATGAACTGCATCGGGCACATCAACCACGGCCTGTGGACCCATCCACGGGACAACTCGACCCAGTACAAAACCCTCGAGTACTGGACCGAACTGGCGCAGCTGCTGGAGCGCGGGCTGTTTGACGGGTTGTTCATCGCCGACATCGTCGGGGTGTATGACGTGTATCAAAACTCGATCGACGTGCCCCTCAAAGAGTCGATCCAGCTGCCGGTCAACGACCCGTTGCTGCTGGTCTCGGCCATGGCCGCCGTCACCAAAAACCTCGGCTTCGGCCTCACCGCCAACCTCACCTACGAACCGCCGTATCTGTTCGCCCGGCGCATTTCCACGCTCGATCACCTGAGCCGTGGCCGGGTGGGCTGGAATATCGTCACCGGCTACCTCGACAGCGCCGCCAAGGCCATGGGCCTCAGCGAGCAGGTCGAGCATGACCGGCGCTACGACCAGGCCGACGAATACCTGGAAGTGCTCTACAAACTCTGGGAAGGCAGCTGGGAAAACGACGCGGTGATCAACGACCCACAGGCGCGGGTGTATGCCCAGCCCGAGAAAGTGCACAAGGTCGAGCACAAGGGCGAGTTCTACCAGGTAGAGGGTTATCACCTGTGCGAGCCGTCACCGCAGCGCACGCCGGTGCTGTTCCAGGCGGGCAGTTCGGACCGTGGCTTGCTGTTCGCCGGGCGCCATGCCGAGTGCGTGTTCATCAGCGGGCAGAACAAGGCCTCGACCAAAATCCAGGTGGACAAGGTGCGCGCCAGTGCAGTGGAAGCCGGACGCAACCCCGACGACATCAAGGTGTTCATGGGGCTGAACGTGATCGTCGGTGCCACCGAAGAAGCGGCCTGGGCCAAGCACGCCGAGTACCTGAGCTATGCCAGCGCGGAAGCCGGCGTGGCGCATTTCTCGGCGTCCACGGCGATTGATTTTTCCCAATACGACATCGATGAACCGATCCAGTACGTGAAGAGCAACGCCATCCAGTCGGCGACCAAAAACCTGCAAAACAACGACTGGACCCGGCGCAAATTGCTCGAGCAACACGCCCTCGGCGGCCGCTACATCACCCTGGTGGGTCCGCCTGCGCAGGTGGCTGACGAGCTGGAGTCATGGATCAGCGAAACCGGCCTGGATGGCTTCAACCTGACGCGCATCGTGACCCCGGAAAGCTACGTCGACTTTATCGAACTGGTGGTGCCGGAACTGCAGCGCCGGGGCTCGTACAAGACCGCGTATGAGACCGGGACGTTGCGGGAAAAAGTGTTCCACAGCTCCGCGCACCTGCCTGGACAACACACCGGCTCCACCTACCGCCACTGACCCCTGTAGGAGCGAGCTTGCTCGCGAAAATCGCTAACGATAACGCGGGGCACCTGACACCCCGCGGCGCCCTCAAGTTTTTCGCGAGCAAGCTCGCTCCTACCATTGGAAACCCACTATGAAAAAAACATTGCTCAGCCACCCAGTCAAAGCACTGGCCCTCGCCCTCGGATTGTTCAGCTCGGCGGTGTTCGCCGCCGATGCGCCGTTGAAAGTCGGCACCACCGCCGCCTTCGCGATTCCCCTGGAAGCCGCCGTCGAAGAGGCCGGTAAACAAGGGCTGAAAGTCGAACTGGTGGAGTTCACCGACTGGATCGCGCCCAACGTCAGCCTCGCGGCCGGCGACATCGACGTGAACTACTTCCAGCACATCCCGTTCCTGGAGAACGCCAAGGCCGCCGCAGGCTTTGACCTGGTGCCGTTCGCCCCGGGGATCATCAACAACGTCGGCCTGTATTCCAAAAAGTACAAAAACTTCAATGACCTGCCCCAAGGCGCCACGGTTGCCATTGCCAACGACCCGATCAACAGCGGTCGCGGCCTGCAACTGCTGGCCAAGGCAGGGTTGATCACCCTCAAGCCGGGCGTGGGCTACAAGGCCACCGAAGAAGACATCGTCGCCAACCCGAAAAAGATCAAGATCCTGCAAGTGGAAGCCGTGCAACTGGTGCGCGCCTATGACGATGCCGACCTGGTGCAGGGCTACCCGGCCTATATCCGCCTGTCCAAGACCTTCGATCCTGAGTCGGCCTTGCTGTTCGACGGGATCGACCACAAGGAATACGTGATCCAGTTCGTGATCCAGCCGAAAAGCAAAACCGACCCGCGCCTGATCAAGTTCATCGACATCTACCAGCACTCGCCGGTGGTGCGGGCCGCCCTGGATAAATCCCTGGGCACGCTCTACCAAGTCGGCTGGGAAGGTTGATCATGAGCGCCGCCACAGCACAACTACGCGAGTCGCAACCACCGCACCTGGACGCGCAGCAGACCGAGCTGCACCCGGCGCTGAACCATGCCCATGTGCGATTCATCAACCTGGGCAAGACCTATGACGGCCAAGCCGTGCCGGCCCTGCAAGGCATTGACCTGGCGATCCAGCGCGGCGAAGTGTTCGGCATCATCGGCCGCAGCGGCGCCGGCAAGTCGTCGCTGATCCGTACCATCAACCGCCTGGAACAGCCGAGCAGCGGCCGGGTGCTGATTGACCAGGTGGACATCGGCGACTTCGACGAAGACCGCCTGGTGGCCCTGCGTCGGCGCATCGGCATGATCTTCCAGCACTTCAATCTGATGTCGGCCAAGACCGTGTGGCAGAACGTCGAACTGCCGCTGAAAGTCGCGGGTGTGCCCAAGGCACAGCGCGAGAATAAAGTGCGCGAGCTGTTGGAGCTGGTGGGTTTGCAGGACAAGCACAAGGCCTACCCGGCGCAGCTGTCCGGCGGACAGAAACAGCGGGTGGGCATTGCCCGTTCGCTGGTGCATGACCCGCAGATTCTGTTGTGTGACGAAGCCACGTCAGCCCTCGACCCGGAAACCACCCAATCGATCCTCGGCCTGCTGCGGGAGATCAACAAGCGCCTGGGCCTTACCATCGTATTGATCACCCATGAAATGGCCGTGATTCGAGAAATTTGCGACCGCGTGGTGGTGCTGGAACATGGCCACGTGGTCGAGCAAGGCCCGGTATGGGAAGTGTTTGGCAACCCCCGGCACGAGGTCAGCAAAACCCTGCTGGCCCCGCTGCAACATGGGTTGCCCGAGGAGCTTCAAAACCGTTTACACACCCACCCGGCCTCAAAAGACGCCGCCGTGGTGCTGCGTTTGCAATTGACCGGCAGCGCCGAAGACGAACCGGATTTAGCCGCGCTGTTCAGCGCCCTCGGCGGCCGCGTGCGCTTGCTGCAAGGCGGCGTGGAGCGCATCCAGGGCCATGCCTTGGGGCAATTGCTGCTGGCGGTGAGTGGCTCGGCCTTCTCCGCTGAAGAACTGCGCACCCGCGCCGGGCGCTGGGCACAACAGGTGGAGGTGCTGGGCTATGTGGTTTGATCGTTTATTGCAGGGCGCCATCGACACGCTGTTGATGGTCGGCGTGTCGTCGCTGATCGCGCTGCTGGTGGGCATTCCCCTGGCGGTGTTCCTGGTGACCAGCGACAAGGGCGGCATCTATCAGGCGCCCGCGTTGAATCGGGTGCTGGGGGCGTTCGTTAACCTATTCCGCTCGATTCCGTTTTTGATTCTGATGGTGGCGCTGATTCCGTTCACCCGGCTGATCGTCGGCACCACCTATGGCGTGTGGGCGGCCGTGGTGCCGTTGACCATTGCGGCCACGCCGTTTTTTGCGCGGATCGCCGAGGTCAGCTTGCGCGAAGTCGATCACGGCCTGATCGAGGCGGCGCAAGCCATGGGTTGCCGGCGCTGGCATATCGTCCGGCACGTGCTGTTGCCGGAGGCGCTGCCGGGGATTGTCGGTGGGTTCACGATTACCCTGGTGACGATGATCAACTCCTCGGCCATGGCCGGGGCGATTGGGGCTGGCGGCCTGGGGGATATTGCCTATCGCTATGGGTATCAGCGTTTTGATACCCAGATCATGCTCACGGTGATCGTGCTGCTGGTGATCCTGGTGGCGGTGATTCAGTTGGGCGGCGATCGGTTGGCCAGGGTTCTGAACAAGAGGTGAGGTATAGTCGGGCCCTCTCAGCGCCCGGTATGACCCGCCATGAAACTCGCCCCTGATGACCTCGACCAGATCACGTCCACCACCCTCGGCCACTACAACAAGGTGGCCGAGGACTTTCGTGAAGGCACCCGTGACCACGACGTGAGCCAGAACATCGATGCGTTGTTGCGACATATCCAGGGCGACGCGCCGTTTACCGTGCTGGATTTCGGCTGCGGGCCGGGGCGGGACTTGCAGACGTTTACCCGCATGGGGCACATCGCGGTGGGGCTTGATGGCTCCGAGCGTTTTGCGCAAATGGCCCGGGAAGACAGCGGCTGTGAAGTGCTGCAGCAGGACTTTCTGAAGCTCGATTTGCCCGCCGGACGCTTCGACGGGATCTTCGCCAATGCGGTGCTGTTTCATATTCCCAAGCAGGAACTGCCGCGGGTGCTCGGGCAGTTGCATGGGGCGTTGAAGGTGGGTGGCGTGTTGTTCAGTTCGAACCCTCGGGGTGAAAACCAGGAAGGTTGGAATGGGCCGCGGTATGGCTCGTACCACGACTTGCAAGCCTGGCAGGAACTGCTGACGGCGGCAGGGTTTGTGGAGTTGGAGCATTACTTCCGGCCGGCGGGATTGCCTCGGGAACAACAGCCGTGGCTGGCGAGTGTGTGGAAGAAAGTTTAGAGCTGCATTGCCTGAACTGGTCTTATCGCGGGCAAGCCCGGCTCCCACATTTGATCGGTGCAAGCGCTGGCAACGCGGTCAAATGTGGGAGCTGGCTTGCCTGCGATGGATTCACAGCCCCCCCTGATCCACCTGATACACCACCGCCTGCGCACCCGGCACAAACGCCGTGATACTGCCCTCAGCAAAATTCGCCACCAACCGCGTCCCATCCGCAAACGTGGTCTGCTGCACCTGCCTGTCTGCCGTCAACCAGCGGAAATCCGTCATGGCCTGAGTCGCCAACCGCTCATGCAGCGGGCGGAAAAATTCATCCTGACGTTGAATCAACGGCAAACGCTGCTTCACCGTCGCCGCACTCAAGTGATACAGCGGCGGCACGTTGTACAGCAGTTGCGTCAGCTCGTTCTCCCGCCGCACATTGCTCAGCTTCAGGCTGTCGAACAGCCAATGGTGCGTGGTGATCACCGAGCCGTGGAACACCGCCTGGTACAGCGGCAGGCGCATCGCCGGGTCAAAGTAGACCGTACGAAACGGTTCCTTCAACGGCACTGACTTGAAGAACACCGCCGGCTGTTCCGGCGGGTACCAGGCGCCCACGTAATACGGCGACTGCTTGTCCTGGGTCATCTCCTTGTCTCCCCAGCCCAGCACTGGCGTTTGCATGCCGTGGGCAAACAGGATGCCCTGCGCAGTAATCGCGTTGCCGTCCTCGGACCCTGCCGGCAGCTTGAGCACCGTACTGATCCAGCGCGAAGCGTCGATGTTGCCTTCGGCATTCTGTGCCTGGGTCAGGCTCGCACCCGGGCGATAGCTGTCGAACAACATGCTGGTGGCATAGGCATCAAGGAACCAGGCATTGAACCCGGACTTGGCTTGCACGGCCTTGATTCGCGCTTCCAGCAACGGCCGCACACAACGCGGGTCGGTGTAGTGGCCAGACTTCTGGAAGCCGGTCTTCAATTGGCCGCCCTTCAACACAATCGCGCACTCGCCGTAGGCCTTGCTACCCAGGTGGGCGGTGGTCCAGTCGGGATTTTCGGTGGCGGACAACGCCGTTTCATAAGAGTCGTAGGGCGCCATCAAGTAACCGGCGTCGACCCCGGCCTTGACCGCTTCAGGGTGCCAGAGCCCGCCTTCCCAGCCTTCGCCCTGGGTCACCAGCAGGCGTTTAAGACCCGCGTCTTTCAGCGCGCGGGTGACCGACAAGGTGTTGCCCCAGGTCTCGGGCGTGGCGCTCAAGGCACCGGCAAAGGCCACGGCCAACTCACTGCGCAATGCACCATAACCCTCGGCGAGTTGGATCATGTCGGGCTCGGTGGCGGGCTGCCAACCCTGCCGGGCTTTTTTGTTTATTGCGGCGTTCAGGCCCCGCAGGAGTACGCCTTGTTCATAGGGCTGCTTGACCTGCCGAACATGGGCCGCTTCCTTGTCGAGCAGGCCATTCAATTCAGCCGCCAGCCCTTTGCCGCTGCGTAAAAGCTTGAGCAGTTGCGGCCAATCGCGCACATCGCCCGGGCCCAGAAGATCATTGCCCCACAGGTAGAGATGGCTGGCCCCCAGCAGTTTTTCCGCTTCAGGGGTTTGCCGCAGCTTGTCCGCCAACGGTTCATAACGCCCCTGTGCCACCAGCCATTGGCGATAACGCTTGGCACCGGCCAGCGGGTCGCTTTCGCCCAGGTGCAACAGCAGGGTCATCGGCGCGGCGGGGTCCAGCGTGGTGAATTCATGGGCAGCGGACAACGCCAGCCCTTTGCCGTCAGCCTGCCAATGCAGGCGATTGTTATAGGGATTGGTCATCAGCCAGTTGAGGGTGAACGTGCCGTGGTCCACCCCCCACAGCGGCAGGCTGAGGTCTTGGGTGGTGTTGACGTCGCCCTGTTCCAGCAGGAATTTTTGCCACACGGCACTGCCCGCCGGCACGTAGTGCCCTTCGGCCAGGGGCCAGATCAGGCCCTTGCCCATGGCACTGGCGGGTTGCTGGAGGATCGGCAGCTCACCGGCATCACGGGCAGTGATTGTCAGAGCGAGATCCCGCTGATCGAGGGTGGCGCTCAGGCGATAGGCGCCATCGTCCCATTGCCAACTGGCCTGACTGGCGCTTTGGGAGAGCGGGTTGACCCTGTGCGCAGGGACACCGCCTGAAGCCTGGACGGCGGTCTTGTCGCGGGGAGTGACATGGATCGCGAGAGTCGCCGGGTCCAGCTCAACGCGCCACAGGGCGTTCTCCAGCACCGTGCCGGCAAGGGCCACGGGCGACAGCAACAAGGTACAAACCAGCAGGAAATAAGGCATGGGCCAAGCCTTGGCAAAGGATCAGGCCCGGAGGGTAAAACAATTGACCGGGAGCCAAGGGCAAAAAATGTTTCAGGGAACATTCCCACGTCCATGTAGGAATGTCATCGCACTGGCTGTCAGGCTTGGTCTTTCTTCGGCTCGCGAATCTTGTACCAGGCCACATACAGCGCCGGCAAAAACAGCAGCGTCAGCAACGTCGCAATGATAATGCCGCCGATCATCGCATAGGCCATTGGCCCCCAGAACACTTCCCGGGCGATGGGGATCATGCCCAGGCTGGCCGCCGCTGCGGTCAGCAGGATTGGCCGGCGCCGGTGCTCGGTGGCTTCCACCACCGCGTCCCACGGCGTATAGCCGTCGCGTTCGTAGGCGTCGATCTGCGTCACCAGGATCACCGAGTTGCGGATGATGATGCCGATCAATGCAAGGATCCCCAGGATCGCCACAAAGCCCATGGGCGTGCCCGTGGGAATCAGCGCCAACACCACGCCAATCAACCCCAGCGGCGCAACGCTGGCCACCAGGAACATCTTCTGCACGCTGTGCAGCTGGATCATCAGGAAGGTCGCCATCAAGAACAGCATCAGCGGCACCACTTTGGCAATCGGGCCCTGGGCCTTGCCGCTTTCTTCCACGGTGCCGCCGGTAGCGACCTTGTAACCCACCGGCAATGCGGCGTTGAACTGGTCGATTTCCGGCTTGAGCTGTTTCACCAGGTCGGTCGGCTGCATGTCGTCGCGCACTGCCGCCTTGATGGTGATGGTCGGCTTGCGGTCGCGTCGCCACACCAGCGGCTGTTCAAGTTCATAGCGCACGGTGGCGAATGCCAGCAGCGGAATCGAGGTGCCGTTGGGCGTGACGATCTGCAGGTTCTGCAAGGTTTCCGGCGTACCGCGCTCGGCATCTTCGGCACGGCCGACCACGTTGATCAGGTAGATATCGTCATGCACCTGGGTCACCGACGCGCCACTGACCACGCTGTTCATCAACTGCGCCACATCTTCCGACGACAGCCCCAATTGCCGCGCCTTGTCCTGGGCGATGTCCACCCGCAGGACTTTGCCCGGCTCGTTCCAGTCGTAGATGATCTCGCCCATATGGGTATTTTTATCCAGCATGGTCGCCAGTTCGATCGCGTGTTTGCGCACCTGGTCGATGTCCTTGCCAGACACCCGGTACTGGATCGGACGCCCCACCGGCGGGCCCATTTCCAGTGGCTGCACAAAGCTGCCCACGCCCACAAAATCTTCCCGCAGGCGTTTTTGCAGGCGGGCAATCAACGCGCCGCGTTCTTTCAGGCCTTTGCTGACAATCACCAACTGCGCGTAGTACGGGTTCTCCAGTTGCTGGTCCAGAGGCAGATAGAAACGGATTGCGCCCTGGCCGATGTAGGTGCTCCAGCGGGCGATGTCGGGGTCGTCTTTGATGATGGCTTCAAAGCGGTCGACGGCCTTGCGGGTTTCATTGATCGAGGCGTTTTGCGGCAGGTTGAGGTCGACGAGGATTTCCGGACGGTCCGAAGACGGGAAAAACTGGTTCTGCACAAACTGCATGGAAAACACCGAGGCTACGAACAGCAATACGGTAATGCCGATGGCCCACCAGCGATTGCGCATGGCCCAGAGCATGCCGCCATTGAACGCCCGCCCCACGCGGCCCGGCTCGGCGCTGTGAGGTTTGACCTTGCTGCTGAGGATATGCACGCCGAGCACCGGCGCGAACAACACCGCGACCACCCACGACACCAGCATCGCCACGGCAATCACCGCGAACAAGGTGAAGGTGTATTCACCCGCCGAGCTGGCATTGAGGCCGATCGGCACAAACCCGGCGACGGTCACCAGCGTGCCGGTCAACATCGGGAACGCCGTGGAGGTGTAGGCGAACGTCGCCGCCTGTTCCTTGGTTTCGCCTTTTTCCAGGCGGGTGATCATCATCTCCACGGTGATCATTGCATCGTCCACCAACAGGCCGAGGGCGATGATCAAGGCGCCCAGCGACACCCGCTGCATGGTGATGCCGCTGTATTCCATGAACACAAACACCAGCGCCAGCACCAGGGGAATCGAACAGGCCACCACCAACCCGGCGCGCACGCCAAGGCTGATAAAGCTCACCACCAGCACGATGATCACCGCTTCAAATAGCGCGCTGGTGAAGCCGCCGACGGCCTCTTCCACCACTTCCGCCTGATCGGAAACCTTGTGCACACCCACACCCACCGGCAGGTCGGCGGTCAGCTCGTCCATGCGTGTGTGCAGGGCCTTGCCGAAGTCCTGGATGTTGCCGCCCTTCTGCATGGCGATGGCCAAACCGATGGCGGGCTTGCCGTTGAAGCGGAACATCGGCGTCGACGGGTCGACATAGCCACGGGTGATTTCCGCCACGTCGGCCAAGCGATAGAACCGGTCATTGAGCCGCAGGTTAACGTTGGCCAGGTCCTTCTCCGAGGCGAATTGCCCGGAGGTGCGCACCGAAATCCGCTCCGGCCCCGCCTCGATCACCCCGGCGGGCGTCACCGCGTTCTGCGATTGCAGGCTCTGCACCACCTGGCGCTGATCAATCCCCAGGGCTGCGAGTTTGCGGGTGGAGAAATTCAGGTAAATCACTTCGTCCTGCTGGCCGATCATCTCGACCTTGCCCAGCCCCGGCACCGAACGGATCTCGGCGCGCGCCTGCTCCACATAATCACGCAACTGGCGCATCGACAGGCCATCGGCGGTAAAGGCGTAGATGGAGCCGAAGACATCACCGAACTCGTCGTTGAACGCCGGCCCCTGCAAGCCTTGGGGAAAGCTGCCGCGGATGTCGTCGATCTTCTTGCGGACCTGGTACCAGATCTCAGGAATGGCCTTGGCGCTGGTGGTGTCCTTGAGGAACACAAACACCGTGGACTCACCGGGCCGGGTGTAGCTTTTCACGTAGTCGAGGGAGTCCAGCTCTTCGAGTTTTTTCTCGATGCGGTCGGTGACCTGCTTGAGGGTTTCTTCCTGGGTCGCGCCGGGCCAGCGGGTCTGGATCACCATGGTCTTGATGGTGAACGAGGGGTCTTCCTCGCGGCCCAGGTTCATGTACGAGAACACGCCCATCAGCAGCGCGACGAACATCAGGTACCAGACGAAGGACTGATGCTTGAGGGCCCAGTCGGATAAGTTGAAGCTCCCTTTCATCGCGGGCTGTCCTCGTCGATTTTGACTTTTTGCCCGGGTTTCAGGCTGTTCACGCCGGCACTGACCACGCGCTCGCCGGGTTTGACGCCGGCGTTGAGCAAGGCGCTGTCGGCGTCACGGCTGACGAGGGTGACATCGCGCGGCTGCACGGTCTGGCTTTGGGGGTCGATCACCCAGATGCGGGTTTTGCCGTCCGCTTCCTGCAAGGCCGTCAGGGGCAGCTCGATGCGGGGGGCGATGGCCGAACTGAGGGTGACGCTGATGGCGGTGCCGAGGCGAAACGCGGGGGGCGTCTCGGCCAGGGTCAGGCGCGCACGGCGGGTGCGGGTGGCGCTTTGGGCCTGGGGTTCGATCTCGCGCACGGTGGCGGTGGTGCTGACGTTCGGGTCCATCTGCCCGGCCACCAGGAACACCACATCCGGCGGCAGGCGCTCGGCGAGGCCGGCGGGCAAATCGATAACGGCTTCCTTGATGTCGGGACGCGCCAGGGTCACCACTTGCTGCCCGGCCGCAACCACCTGGCCGGCCTCGGCATTCCACGCGGTGACAATGCCCGCGTGATCGGTGCGCAGTTCGGCGTAGTTGAGCTGGTCCTTGGCCTGGTTGACCGAAGCCCTGGCCTGGTCGAGGGACGCTTGGGTGGTTTTCAGGTCGGTCTGGGCGATGTCCAGTTGGGCCTGGGCGCCGACGCCACGGTTGAACAGCTCTTGCTGGCGGCGTGCGTTGGCCTGGGCGTTGATCCACTGGGCCTGCACCCGGGCCAGGTCACCCTGGGCGGCGCGCAACTGGTTCTGTTGGTCGGTGGGGTCGAGCACGGCCAGCAACGCGCCCTGCTCCACCTCAGCGCCCACGTCCACCGCGCGGCGGGCGATGCGGCCGGGCACACGGAAACCCAGGTTGCTTTCGTAGCGGGCCTGGATGGTACCGGCGAAGCGGCCGAGGTTTTCCTGGTCTTCGGACTTCACTTCAATCGACAACACCGGGCGCACCGGTTCCGGCGCCGGTTCTTCCTTGGAGCACGCCACCAACCACAGGCTGGCGGCGAGTAAAACTGTCAGGCGCTTCATGGCTGCACTCCCTGGGCCTGGGCCTGATCCGGCGGCTGGGCGATTTCCACGATCATGCCGGGGTGCAGCAATTGCCCACCGGCCACCACGACTTTTTCGCCACCCTTGAGGCCGTCGCTGATGATCACTTTGCCGGTGAGGTAGCGCGCGACCGTGACCTTGTGCAGTTGCGCCTTGCCGTCAGCGTCCACCAACCACACCGCCGGCGCGCTGATGTCTTTGGTCAGGGCAGCCCACGGCAATTCAATGCTGGCCTTGGCCGGACCGTTGGCCGTGGCGCTGACCACCGAACCCAATTGCATGCCCTTGGGCAGCGCGTCGAGGGCGATTTTGACTTGCACCGTGCCGGTATTCGCGGCCACGGCCGGGGTGACTTCGCGGACCTTGCCCACGGCGGTAATCTGCGGATTATCCAGCAGGCTGACGGTGATCGGTTTGTCCGGTGGCGGCTCCACCAGCAGCGACTCATAGACGTTGAACACCGCGTCCCGCTCGCCATCCCGGGCCAGGCTGAAAATCGGCACGGTGGCTTGCACCACCTGGCCCACCTCGGCCTGGCGGGCGGTGATGATGCCCGGCGCGTCGGCGATCAGCGAGGTGTAGCCCAACTGCTCGCGGGCGTTGGCCAACTGCGCCTGGGCGGCGGTCAGCGCGCTCTGACTGCTGCGCAGCGCGGCCTGGGCGGCGTCGTATTCGCTGCGGCTGGTGTAGCCCTTGGGCAGGAGTTTTTCCTGGCGCACGAAGGCGGCGGCGGTCTGTTTGACCCGTGCCTGTTCGGCGACCACCTGGGCCTGGGCGGAATCGACATTGGTCTGCAAATCTTTCGGGTCGAGCTTGGCCAGCACCTGCTTGGCACTGACCCGGTCACCGACATCCACCATGCGCTGGATGATCTTGCCGCCAACGCGGAATGACAGGTCCGTCTGCACCCGCGCCTGGATGTCACCGGTCAAGGTGACGGCGGCGGCAAAGTCTGTGGGTTTCACGGTCAGCACGAACACCCGGGAATGTTCCTTGGGTTCGGGTTTTTCCTGGCCGCAGCCACTCAGCAGCGCCAGCAGGCCAAGGCCGAGGATAAATGTCGAGGTGGGACCGCCCATGCAGGCTCCTTTTGCGTGATGCCGACGTGCCAGTGTCTATGCGACTGTGAGCTTAGAACAGGGTTCCTTATCTGCATGGAGAATCCCATACTCCAAGGGTTCCCACGCCGATAATTTTTCCCATGCTCAAGACCCTCGCGGTAGCCAATTACCGCTCCATCAACAAATTAGTGGTGCCCCTGGATCGGTTGAACCTGATCACCGGCCCCAATGGCAGCGGCAAGTCCAACCTTTACCGCGCCCTGCGACTGCTGGCGGAGACGGCCCAGGGCGGCGTGATCAACGCCCTGGCCCGTGAGGGCGGGTTGGACTCGACCTTCTGGGCCGGGCCGGAAACCATCAGCCGGCGCATGCTCAGTGGCGAGGTGGCGGTGGAAGCGACCGCGCCCAAGGGTGCCAAGCGCTTGCGCCTGGGGTTTGCCGGGGAAGATTTCAGCTACGCGATCTCCCTGGGTTTGCCGGAGCCCGGCGAGTCCTATTTCTCCCTGGACCCGGAGATCAAGAAGGAATGCATCTGGGCCGGCCACGTGTACCGCCCGGCGAGCCTGTTGGTACAACGCTCCGGGCCAATGGTGCGCGCTCGCGAAGGCCGCGCCTGGGATGTACTGGCCCAGCACACGCCGAACTACCACAGCCTGTTCGATCAGGTCGGCAGCCTGCGGGGTTCGCCGGAGGTGCTGTTGTTGCGGGAGAGTATTCGCGGCTGGCGCTTTTATGACCACTTTCGCAGCGACGTCGACGCCCCGGTGCGCCAGCCGCAACTGGGCACGCGCACACCGGTGTTGCATCACGACGGCCGGGACCTGGCGGCGGCGTTGCAGACCATCCGCGAGATCGGCGACCCCGAGGCTTTGCAGCGGGCGATCAGCGATGCGTTTCCTGGCGCGCGGTTGAACATCACGCCATTGCAGGGTGGTCGCTTTGCCATCGAGTTTTATCAGGAAGGGTTGCTGCGGCCGTTGTCGGCGGCGGAACTGTCAGACGGGACCTTGCGTTATTTGTTGCTGGTGGCGGCGCTGCTGACACCGAGGCCGCCGACGATGATGGTGCTGAACGAGCCGGAAACCAGTTTGCACCCGGACCTGTTGCCGGCCTTGGCACGGTTGATCATCCAGGTGTCACAGCAGTGTCAGGTGTGGGTGGTGTCCCATGCCAGCCGCTTGATTGCGGCGTTGCAGCAGGATGAAGGGTGTAATTCGATTGTGCTGGAGAAGGTGATGGGGCAGACCCAGGTGGTGGGGCAGCGGGTGCTGGATGAGCCGGCGTGGCATTGGCCGAGCTAGGCGGCGCCTGTCAGGGCCTCTTCGCGAGCAAGCCCGCTCCCACATTCGACCGAGTTTAATGATCGTTCCCACGCTCTGCGTGGGAATGCATACCGGGACGCTCCGCGTCCCAACAGCAGACGCAGAGCGTCCAAGGCGGCATTCCCACGCGGAGCGTGGGAACGATCATTTACGGGTTAGCCCTGCCACTTCCCGCCTTCAACAATCACGCTTTCCGGCTTGGTGTCATCGCTCAGTTCCTTGCGCACATACTGGTCATACAGCTTGAGCAAATATTTCTCCTCGCCCAGCTTCGCCAGTTCGGCATTCACCCAATCCCGCAGTTCGAGGTTGCCCTTCTTCACCGCCGGCGCAATCGGCGCTTCATCCCCCAGTTTCTGCTCCAGCACACGGTAGCCCGGGTTCTGCTTGGCCCAGCTGAACAGCACCAGGTTGTCCTGGGCATACGCATCGCCACGGCCCGCCGACAATGCTTGCAGCGACTCGGAGTTTTTCTCGAACTTCAGCAGTTTCCAGTCCGGGTGGTTCTTGGTCAGCCAGATGTCAGCGGTGGTGCCGGTGGTGACGATGGTGGTGCGGGTGGCCAGGTCGTCCAGGCTTTTCACCGAACTGTCTTGCGGTACCAGCGCCTGCACCGCCACTTTCAGGTTGGGGTTGGTAAAGTCCACCGCTTCCTTGCGCTCAGGCGTCACGGTCATGTTGGCGAGGATCAGGTCGACCTTGTCGCTTTGCAGGAACGGAATGCGGCTCGCCGGTTCCACGGCAACAAATTCGACCTTGTTCTCGTCCCCCAGCAGGTCCTTGGCAAAACGACGGCCTATGTCGGTATCAAAGCCCACGTAGCGGCCGGCTTCATCCACAAAACCAAACGGCGGCTTGTCGGTAAACACGCCGACGATCAGCTTGTCCCGCGCCTTGATCTTGTCGATGTAGCTCACGGCGGCGGCGGGTTTTGCCGACTCTTCGGCCTTCTTATCGCACCCGGCCAGCAATGCGACGGCGAGCAATGGCAGTAACAACTTGGCAGTTTTCATATCAGCTCCAGTTCCTTGGTTCTTTTGGGCAGTGTTGAAACGAAGGAGAACTTCTCCAGGAACTGCTGCGCGCGTGCGGTTTGCGGGTTCGTAAAGAATGCCTCGGGGGTGTTGTGTTCGAGGATGCGACCGGCCTCCATAAACACCACGCGGTCGGCGACCGCGCGGGCGAAGGCCATTTCATGGGTGACGATCAGCAGGGTCATGCCGTCCCGGGCCAGGCCCTGGATCACCTCCAGCACTTCCTTGACCATTTCCGGGTCGAGGGCGGCGGTGACTTCGTCAAACAGCATGACCTGCGGGTTCATGCACAACGAACGGACGATGGCGATGCGTTGCTGCTGGCCGCCCGAGAGTTGGCGCGGGTAGGCGTCGCGTTTGTCCGAAAGGCCCACCCGTTCCAGCAGTTTTTCGGCTTGGGCACGGGCTTCGCGGGGTTCGCGTTTTTGCACTTTCAGCGGGCCGAGCAAGAGGTTGTCGAGCACGCTCATGTGCGGGAACAGGTGATAACTCTGGAACACCATGCCCACATCCTGGCGTACCTGGCGCCAGTCGGTGGCCTTGTCCAGCAGCTCCTTGCCGGCAAACCGCAGGCTGCCGCTGTGGGCCACTTCCAGGCCATTGAGGCACCGCAGCAGCGTGCTTTTGCCGCAGCCGCTGGGGCCGAGGATCACCACCACTTCGCCGCTTTGCACGCTCAGGTCGATGCCCTTGAGCACCTGCTGCTCGCCGAAGTATTTGTTGAAACCCTGGAACTCGATCAATGCGCTCATGCTTGGGCCCAGCGCCGTTCCAGCACCTTGGAGGCGGCCGACAACGGGTAGCAGATAAAGAAGAAAAACAGGAACAGCGCGCCGTAGATCAACACCGACTCGTAGGTGCGCTCGATGATTTGCTGGCCGACCTTGATCACGTCCACCACACCGATCAGCACCGCCAGGGAGCTGGTCTTGATGATGCGCGTGTAGACGTTGATGGTCGGCGGGGTCATGCGCTTCAGGGCCTGGGGCAGTAGCACGTAGCCGTACAGCTGCGGGTCCGACAGGCCAATCGACAGGCCGGCTTCGCGCTGGCCCCGTGGCAGCGAATGCAAGGCACCGCGCACCACTTCGCCGACTTCACTGGCGCCCCACAGTGACAACACCAGCACCGCGCACCAGAAGCTCGGGATGCTCAGGCCAAAGAAAATCGGCAGGCCGAAGAACAGCAAATACAGCCACACCAACACCGGGATGGCGCGGAACAGCTCCAGGTAAACCCGCAGCATCAGGTTGATGGTTTTCGAGTTCAGCGTGCGCAACACGCCGTACAACACACCGCCGACGGTACTGAAGGCGATGCTCAGAAATGAGATCGACAGGGTTTGCGCAGCGCCCTTGCCCAGTTGCGGCAACGACACCCAGAGTAATTCAAGACCCGAACTGGCCATGCTGGAGCCTCCTTTCAAGGCGGCTGAGCAGCAGCGACAGCGGCAGGAATAACAGCACGCAGATCAGCGTCAGCACCGCGAGCATTTCGTAGGTTTTGTAGTAGAGGGCAATGTAGCTTTTGGTGGTGTAGAGAATCTCCGGCACCGCCACCGCCGACACGATGGTGGTTTCCTTCAGGAGGAAAATGAAGTTCGCAAACAGCGCCGGCAGGCTGAGGATCCCGGCCTGGGGCAGGATCACATGGCGCAGCAGTTGCCAGTGGGACAGGCCGATGGACTTGCCCGACTCGATCTGTGCCAGCGGCACCGCCTCCACACCCGCGCGCAGCACTTCGGTCAGGTAAGCGCCGCCGAGAAACGTCATGGTGATGATTGCCGCCCAGAACCCGGAGATATTCACCCCCAGGGCCGGCAACGCGAAGTAGACGAAAAACAACTGGATCAGCAGCGGCGTGTTGCGCGCCAGCTCAACGTACAACGCCACCAGGCGCCACACGTAGGGCGTGCGAAACACCAGCAGCGCAGCGTTGATCAAGGCCACCAACAGGGAGGTGCCGATGGCGATCAGGCCGACTTGCAAGGTCACGCCCACGGCCTTGAGAAACGCCGGCAGTGTGCTGAGGATAAATGCGTAATCGAAGGTCATCTGAAATCCCTGACGCCACAGGATAATGCGGCGGTGGTGCGGTCCGGTTCAACGTGGGTAACGCTGAGTAGCGCCGACTTTAAAGGCATAAAAAGTAAAATTTAAATACCGAAATAGCATATTGATATCACCCAAATAGATAACCTGCGGATTCGCGGTGCACGCAGATGACAGCTACTGTTGCCAGGGGAAGTAGGAAGGTTCTTTTTATCGGGGCTGCACTTCAGGGATGGGCAGCGCGTGGCCAGACTGACGGCCAATCAACAGGCGAGGGAATGAGCGATGACCGAGGAAAAACCGATTGATCCGCAGGAACTGGTGAAGTGGCTGATGGCGCTGCGCAGGGCCATTAACAGCCGGAATCTTTAAGCCGACACCGATCCAGTGTGGGAGCTGGCTTGCCTGCGATAGCGTTGTGTCAGATATCAATGGGGTGACTGATGCACCGCTATCGCAGGCAAGCCAGCTCCCACAGTTTTGACCGCATTCCAACCATAAAAAACGCCGACGCTGTAGAAGCCGTCGGCGTTTAAACCTTGAAGGAGGTTTTGGGGCTCGATCAGAACGCCGGCACGACAGCGCCGTTGTATTTCTTCTCGATGAAGGCTTTCACTTCAGGGCTGGTCAGGGCTTTGGCCAGCTTCTGGATGGCGTCGCTGTCCTTGTTGTCCGGACGGGCAACCAGGAAATTCACGTACGGCGACTTGGCGTCTTCAATGATCAGCGCGTCCTTGGCCGGGTTCAGGCCGGCTTCCAGGGCGTAGTTGGTGTTGATCAGGTCCAGGTCAACCTGGTCCAGTACCCGTGGCAGCAGCGCCGATTCCAGCTCTTTGAATTTCAGGTTTTTCGGGTTGCTGGCGATGTCTTTCGGCGTGGCCAGGGCGTTGGTCGGATCTTTCAGGGTGATCACGCCCGCCTTTTGCAGCAGCAACAGGGCACGGCCGGAGTTGCTGCCTTCGTTCGGGATGGCAACGGTGGCGCCATCTTTGAGCTCAGAGATGTTTTTGATCTTCTTCGAGTAACCGCCGAAGGGCTCAACGTGCACGCCGACCACGGTGACCAGGTTGGTGCCTTTACCCTTGTTGAAGTTTTCCAGGTACGGCAGGGTCTGGAAGTAGTTGGCGTCCAGACGCTTCTCGGCCACCTGTACGTTCGGCTGTACGTAGTCGGTGAAGACTTTGATTTCCAGGTCCACGCCTTCCTTGGCCAAGGTCGGCTTGACCAGCTCCAGGATCTCGGCGTGGGGGATCGGGGTCGCCGCTACCACCAGTTTCTCGTTGGCCTGGGCAAAGCTGGCAGTGAGAGCAGCCGCCAATGCGGTAAACAACAGAACCTTTTTCATGCAGTGTCCTTATCGAAAATCCGGGTCGTCTCTGACGGCCGCTTTTTTAGTGGGGTGCCAGCGAAGTGCTATCGCGGCGTGAAGCGGACGATACCGAGATTTTTTATTCCAGAACAATACTTTTTATTCACGGTGATATTCCATTTTGTTCATACGGACCCCAGCCCTTCCAGTAGACGCTTCAGCGCGCCGCGCTCGGCCTCGGTGCCGTTGCTGAGGACCTGCCGTACCTGGTGCTCGATCTGCGTCACCGACGGCAGCGGCAGGTTCAAGTGCTCCGGCAAAATCTCGTCGCCACTGCTGACCAGCAGGGCAAAGTGAATCACGTTCTCCAACTCCCGCGTGTTCCCCGGCCAACTGTGATGCTCCAGCACGCGCTGGGCGTCGTCGCTGATCAGCGGCACCGGCAGGTCGAGGCGCTGGCTGTAGATGCCGAGGAAATACTCGGCCAGTGACAGGATGTCGCCCACCCGCTCGCGCAGGGCCGGCAGCTCCAACTGGCCTTCGCTGAGGTAATGGAACAGGCGCTCGTGAAACTTGCCCGCCGTTACGGCCTGGGCGAGGTCGATGCTGGTGGCCGCCACCAACCGCACATCCACCGGGCTCGGCTGATGGGCGCCGACGCGGGTGACTTCGTGGTTTTCCAGCGCCGCCAGCAGCTTGACCTGGATCGGCAATGGCAAATCACCGATTTCATCCAGGTACAACGTGCCGCCATTGGCCGAACCAAACCAGCCGGCACGGCTGCTGGCCGCACCGCTGTGGGCGCCGGCGGCATAGCCGAACAATTCGGCATCGGCGTATGTCGGGCTGATGGCGCCGCAATTGACCGAGACAAATAACCCGGTGCGGTCACTGCCCCGGTGGATATGCCGTGCGAGCAACTCCTTGCCGCTGCCGGTTTCACCCCGGATCAGCACGGGCAAGGCGCGGGGGGCGAGGCTTTCGAGGTCTTCACGCAATTGGCGCGAACGCGGGTCGACAAACACCAGCGCCTTGGCACGGATGCTCAGGGGGCTTTTTTCGGCGTCGGGGAAGGTCAGCAGCGGCTGGCCGAAGGTTTCATGCAGGCTCATGGCAGGCTCCCGCCCCTGTCCACGAAGGGGAAGGGGCGTCTAAAAAATTTTATGCACGGCGCCGGGAGTGGTGTTCCAGGCGATTTTGCAGGCGATAGAGGTAGGCGAAGCCCTGTTCCCAGCGGTGATGGCCGGACTTCACGTTGATGTGCCCGGCCCCTGCGAGAATTCCTGCTTCGGCGCCCCAGTGACGGGCCAGTTCCAGGGCCCGCGTGGCGCTGACGGCGCTGTCGTTGTCGGAGCTGACGACCTGGCTTGGGAACGGCAGCAGGTCGCTGGGGATGGGGGCAAAATTACGCAGGGCGGGGGCGCAGGCGGGGCGTTCGACATCGGCCGGGGCCACTAGCAGGGCGCCGCGTACCTGGCGGAGAAACTGCACCGGTGCGGTGGCTGCCCAGTGGGCGACGGTGATGCAGCCCAGGCTATGGGCAATCAGAATCACCGGGGTGCTGTCGGCGGCAATGGCTTCGGCCAGTGCTGCTACCCAGTCTTCGCGACGTGGGGTGAGCCAGTCGGCCTGCTCCACGCGCGCGCTGTTGGGCAGGCTGTTCTGCCAGTGACTTTGCCAATGATCTTCTGGCGATCCTTGCCAGCCCGGCACGATCAGATAACGAATCGACTCGCTGTGCATGGGTGTGCCCTCCTGCAGCGTTTAACGTTGTGGGTCAGTATAGGCACCGGGTATATATTCGTTAAGGAATAAGAAGCTATTTATTAATAACCAAAATGGTTGTTGGGGAGGTGTTTGTGGGGATTTAGGGGGTTGGGGGTGCATATCCGTTATTTAGGTAACGGCGACTTAGGGTTCCGCCCTTACG
>NZ_JACARC010000044.1 GCF_013386825.1 Pseudomonas sp. IPO3778 | reverse complement strand
TAAGAGCGGAACCATAGGCGGCCGTTACCTAAATAACGGATAAACACACCCACCCAGCTCCACATTTTTGATAAGCGTATGTCAGGCGTGTACGCGAACCCACACGCTGACCAACACCGTAGCCGCCATCAACCACGCCACCGCTGCCACCGCCAGCGACGCCTCCAGCCGCATCCGGTCCACCATCACGTACAGCGTCGCCAGGTACACAAAGTACGGAATGATCGACCACATCCCGAACACGATGGTGGTCTTCAAATCCTCCACCGAGCGGCCCTTGCCGACGATGTAATGGGCGATCAGCGCAAACGTCGGAAACAGCGGTACCAAGCCTGCGATGTAATAGTTTTTGGTCTTGGCCAGCGCCGCCAGAATCAGCACCACCCCCGCACCCAATGCCGCTTTCAGCAATAAATCCACACTGCGCTCCTAGTGGCTCAAGCCGTATTTCTTGACCTTGTCGAACAACGTCGTCTTGGCCATGCCCAGTTCCTGGCTGGCCTGGGTCAGGTTGCCGCCGCTGCGTTGCAGGGCGTCGTTGAGCAGGTTGCGTTCGAAGGCTTCCACCGCTTCGGTGAACGCCAGGCCGTGGTTACCGCTGCTGTTGCCGCTCTTTTTGAACGCTGGCAACCCCAGGGCAAAGCGCTCGGCCACGTTGCGCAGTTCACGCACGTTGCCGGGCCAGTCGTGGCTCATGAGGTTGGACAAGGTCTGGTTGTCCAGGTCGGGCACGGTGCGGTCGAAACGCAGGGACGACTGCTGCAGGAAGTGTTCGAACAGCTGCAGGATGTCTTCGCGGCGTTCCCGCAGGGGGGGCAGTTCCAGGGTCACCACGTTGAGGCGGTAGTACAGGTCGCTGCGAAACTGGTTGGCGCGGCTCAGGTCGTCGAGGTCGGACTTGGTGGCGGCGATCACCCGGCAATCCACCGCCACGCTTTGGTTCGAGCCCAGGCGTTCCAGGGTGCGTTCCTGCAACACCCGCAGCAGTTTGATCTGCAGGTTCATCGGCATGCTTTCCACTTCGTCGAGGAACAGCGTGCCTTCGTGGGCGTGTTCGATCTTGCCGATGCGGCGTTTGCCGGCGCCGGTAAACGCGTTGGCCTCGTGGCCGAAGATTTCGCTTTCAAACAGGTTTTCCGGCAGGCCGCCGCAGTTCAGGGCGACGAACTGGTGGGAATGGCGCCGGCTGAAATCATGCAGGCAGCGGGCGACCAGTTCCTTGCCGGTGCCGGTCTCGCCTTCGATCAGCACGTTGGCCGAGGTGTCGGCGACGTTGGCGATCAGCTCCCGCAGGTTCTGCATGGCGGGGGAGCGGCCGATGATCCGGCCTTCCAGGGAGTCGCGCTCGGCCAGTTGCCGGCGCAGCGACCAGACTTCCCGGGCCAGGCCGCGCTGTTCCAGGGCGCGGCGGGCAACCTCTACCAGGCGCTCGGGGGAGAAGGGTTTTTCCATGAAGTCATAGGCGCCGTTGCGCATCGCGCCCACCGCCATGGAGATATCGCCGTGCCCGGTGATCAGCACCACCGGCAGGCTTTTATCCAGGGCCTTGAGCCGGGTCAGCAGCTCCAGGCCGTCGATACCCGGCAAGCGGATATCGCTGATGACGATGCCGGCGAAGTTTTCCCCGACACGGGTCAGGGCTTCTTCTGCGCTGGCCACGCCCACGCTGGGGATGTCTTCCAGGGCCAGGGCTTGCTGGCAGCCGAGCAATACATGGGGGTCGTCTTCGACGATCAGGACGGTCAGGTCGGTATTTTTTTCTGCGTTCATGTCGACTCGACGTGTGGAGGGCTTGCCAGCGGCAAACTCAGGACAAAGGCAGTACCACCGCTGGCCGGGTGCTCGACGGCGAGGTTGCCGCCGGTGGCGGCCGCAAGGCTGGCCGACAGCGTCAGGCCCAGCCCCAGGCCTTGCTCGCCGGGTTTGGTGGTAAAGAACGGTTCGAACAAATGCTTGCGTGCCTCGGGGTCGATACCGTGGCCGTTGTCGCGCACCTGCAGGCGGTATTTGCCGTCGACGATGTCGCCTTCCAGCCACAGTTCGGGGGCGGGTTGCGCCTGCATTGCGTCCAGGGCATTGCCGATCAGGTTGACCAGGATCTGCTCCAGGCGTGTCTGGTCGATCTGTAACTGCGCGTGGCTGAAGTGACGGTGCACCGTCAGCGGCAGGGCCTCCAGGCGACTGCCCAAAATCTGGAACGTGGCGTCCACCGCCTTGCACAGACTGGCTTCGCCCTGGTCATCCCCGCGCCGCGCAAAGGAGCGCAGGCTGGCGGTGATGCGGCCCATGCGGTCGATCAGTTCGTTGATGGTCTTGAGGTTGGCGCTGGCGGTGTCCAGGGCGCCACGCTCCAGGAAGCGCACGGTGTTGCCCGACAGGGTGCGCAAGGCGGCCAGGGGCTGGTTCAGTTCGTGAGCGATGCTGGTGGACATCTGGCCGATGGCCGCGAGTTTGCCGGCCTGTACCAGTTCGTCCTGGGCCCGGCGCAGGGTTTCCTCGGCCTGGCGCCGCTCGCGAATCTGGCTCTTGAGCCGCTCGTTGCTGGCCCGCAGGTCAGTGGTGCGTTCGGCAATCCGTCGCTCCAGCTGGTTGTTGGCTTCCTGCAAGGCTTCCCGGGCGGCGAGGCGGGTGGCGATCACCTTGCGGCGCTCGTTCCAGGCAATTAGCAGGAACGCCACCAGGGCGAAGGCCACGGCCACCAGGATGCCCTGGTTGATGGCGGCCCGGCGCAGGTCATTGAGCGGGGTCAGCAGGGTGAAGTTCCAGGGGGTGTCATTCAGCGGGCGGGTCTGGGCCAGGTAGCTCACCTCATGCTCGTCTGCCACCACTTCGCTGTTGGCCGGGAAGGTCAACTTCTCGGTGCCTTCGTTGAGGCGCTCGCGGGCCAGGGGTTCCAGCTCGTTGAGGGTCGCCCAGTAATATTGCAGGCTGTGGGCGAGGCGGTCCTTGGTGTCATCGCTCAGGGGGCGCACGGACTTGAGACGACGGGCCGGGTCACTGGAAAGAATGATGATGCCGTTCTCGTCACTCACGAAGGCCTCCAGGCGCGCCCGCTGCCAGCGCTCTTCCAGCGCTTCCAGGCGTACCTTGACCACGGCCACGCCGATGATCTTGCCGTGTTCTTCCAGGCCATGGGCCAGGTAATAACCGGGCTCGCCGTTGGTGCTGCCGATGCCGTAGAACCGGCCGGGCTGGCCGCGCACGGCATTCTGGAAATAGGCACGGAAGGACAGGTCTTCACCTTGGTAGCTGTCGGCATCGCGCCAGTTACTGGTGGCCAGCACACGGCCGGTGGTGTCCATGACGTAAATCGCCCGGCTGCGACTGCGCCGGTTCAGGCCTTCAAGGTAGTCGTTGACGGTTTTGCGGGTTTCCTGATTCGGGTCGGCCAATAGCCTGGAGACGCTGGATTCCAGCTCCAGGAGGCTGGGCAGGTAGGTGTATTTGCTGAGTTCGCTCTCGACGGTGCGGGCGTGCAATTCCAGCTGGCGTTCGCCGGTGTCGGTGAGGGTGCGGATCCCATAGAACTCACTGATCCAGAAGCCGACGTAACCCAGTCCGATCATCAGAGCGATGATCAGCGGCGGCAGGAACAATTGGCGAATCAGACGAGGCTTCACGGCAAGTGATGGCGGCGCGGCGCGAAAGAGGTTGGGGTCGCATTTCATCACAGATGCCTTGGGTCAGCTATCGCTCACTTGCCCGCTGTAGGAGCGAGCTTGCTCGCGAAAAACTCAAGGGCACCGCGCTCATCCAGGATGCTCGCGTTATCGTTGACGTCTTTCGCGCGCAAGCTCGCTCCTACAGAAGAGCAGCGAGCTGCGGCTTTTTAGTGCTGCAGGATTTTCTCAAGGAAGTGCTGCGCACGCTCGGAGCGGGCGCTGATGTCGCCGAAGAATTCCTCTTTCGGACAGTCTTCGATGATCTTGCCAGCGTCCATGAAGATCACCCGGTCAGCGACCTTGCGGGCGAAACCCATTTCGTGGGTCACGCACATCATGGTCATGCCTTCGTGGGCCAGTTGCACCATCACGTCGAGCACTTCGTTGACCATTTCCGGGTCGAGGGCCGAGGTCGGTTCGTCGAACAGCATGACGATCGGGTCCATCGCCAGTGCGCGGGCAATCGCCACACGCTGTTGCTGGCCGCCGGAAAGCTGGCCCGGATGCTTGTGGGCGTGGGCCGACAGACCGACGCGCTCCAGCAGTTGCAGGCCTTTCTTGGTGGCTTCTTCCTTACTGCGGCCCAACACCTTGATCTGCGCGATGGTCAGGTTTTCGGTGATGGTCAGGTGCGGGAACAGCTCGAAGTGCTGGAACACCATGCCCACGCGCGAGCGCAGTTTCGGCAGGTTGGTCTTCGGGTCGGCGATGGACGTACCGTCGACGACCACGTCACCTTTCTGGAACGGTTCCAGGGCGTTGACGCACTTGATCAGGGTGGATTTGCCCGAACCGGACGGCCCGCACACCACGATCACTTCGCCTTTTTTAACCTCGGTGCTGCAATCGGTCAGCACCTGGAAGTCGCCATACCACTTGTTGATATTCTTGATAGAGATCATACGGCAAACCTTTTTTGCAGACGCTTGACCAGCAGCGAGGCGGAAAAGCTGATGATGAAGTAGACGACACCGGCGAAGATCAGGAACTCATTGGAGCGGCCAATGATGTCGCCGTTGGAGCGGGCGGAGTTGAGGAAGTCCACCAGGCCCACGGTGTAGACCAGCGAGGTGTCCTGGAACAGGATGATCGACTGTTGCAGCAGCAACGGGGTCATCTTGCGGAACGCCTGGGGCAGGATGATCAGGCGCATGGTCTGGCCATACGTCATGCCCATTGCTTGCGCGGCGGCCATCTGGCCCTTGGGGATCGACTGCACGCCGGCCCGCACGATTTCACAGAAGTAGGCCGCCTCGAACATCATGAAGGCCACGACGCAGGAGGTGAACGCACCGATCGGGGTGTCTTCGCCGGTGATCCAGCGCAGCACGAACGGCACCGCCAGGTAGAACCAGGTGATCACCAACAGCAGCGGGATCGACCGGAAGTAGTTCACATAGGCACCGGCCAGGCGCGACAGCAGCTTGTTGGACGACAAGCGCATCAGCGCCAGTATAGTGCCGATGATGATCCCGCCGATCACGCCCATGACCATCAACTGCAAGGTCATGACCATGCCGTTCCACAGGCCCGGGATGGCGGGGATGATGCCACTGAAATCAAATTCCATTATTTACCCCCCACGGAGATCAGGCCGGGCACGGCGACTTTCTTCTCGACCACGCGCATCAGCAGCATCAGGCTCATGTTCAGGGTGAAGTAGATCAGCGTGGCCAGGGTGAAGGCCTCAAACAGGTTGGCCGAGAACTCGGCGGTCTGTTTGGTTTGCGCCAGCAGTTCCATCAAGCCGATCAGGGACGCCACGGAGGAGTTCTTGAAGACGTTGAGGAATTCGGAGGTAAGCGGCGGAATGATGATCCGGTAGGCCTGGGGCAGCAGCACGTTCCAGTAGATCTGTGGCAGCTTGAAGCCCATGGCGCGTGCGGCAGCTTCCTGGCCACGTGGCAGCGCCTGGATGCCGGTACGCACTTGTTCGCACACACGGGCGGCGGTGAACAGGCCCAGGCACACGACAACGCTCAGGTAGGCCGAGGTGGTCGGGTTGAGGTCTTGTTTGTACCAGTCCTGCAGGTTCTGCGGCAGCATGTCGGGTATCAGGAAATACCAGATGAACAGCTGAACCAGCAGCGGTACGTTACGAAACAGTTCCACGTAGCAGGTCGCGATGCCCGATACGATGCGGTTTGGCACGGTGCGCATGACGCCGAGTACGGAGCCCAGCAGCAAGGCGATAATCCATGCCACGACGGCGATGGCGATGGTCCAGCCCAGCCCGGAGATGTACCAGTCGAGATAAGTCTCGCTGCCAACGCCGGTGGACTTGAAGAATACGCCCCAGTCCCAGTTGTAATTCATTAGGGTCTCCCCTCGAGATCGATCGATGTACAAGCACCCGCTTGGGGAAGATCCTTTCCCGCCCGGCGGTGAACGCCAGGCACACGCGATCGGCTCGAAAACCGCCAGGTCGAGTGTTCCAAAATTAAAGCCAGCAGGTAGTAACAGACGCCTGGGGGAGTGTTGGCTCCCTCAGGACATAAGCTTAGTCAGGTATCAGATTTTTACGTCAGGCGCTGGCTTGTCGCTCGGAGTGGCGATCAGATCCTTTACCTTCTCGCTCATCGGGAAGTTCAGGTTCAGGCCTTTTGGTGGAATCGGGCTTTCAAACCACTTGCTGTAGATCTTGTTGATCTCGCCGGATTTGTACAGGCCAACGATCGCGTCATCCACGGCCTTCTTGAAGGCCGGGTCGTCTTTACGAACCATGCAGGCATAGGCTTCGAAGGACTGTGGAGTACCGGTGATCACCCAGTCGTCCGGCTTCTTGGCCTTGGCTTCTTCACCAGCCAGCAGGGCGTCGTCCATCATGAAGGCTACGGCGCGGCCGCTTTCCAGCATCTGGAAGGATTCGCCGTGGTCCTTGGCGGAGATGACGTTCATGCCCATCTGCTTGTCGGCGTTCATCGCCTTGATGATGCGCTCGGACGTGGTGCCGGCGGTGGTCACGACGTTTTTGCCTTTCAGGTCAGCGAAGTCGCTGTAGGACGGCTTGCCATCCTTGTCTTTCTTGACCAGCAGGCGGGTGCCGATTTCGAAGATGTTGACGGTGAAGTCAACTTGCTGGGCGCGTTCGGCGTTGTTGGTGGTGGAGCCGCACTCGATGTCCGCGGTGCCGTTCTGGATCAGCGGGATACGGGTTTGCGAGGTGACCAGGTTGTACTTGGTCTTCAGGTCGGGTTTGTTCAGGTCTTTTTTCAGGGCTTCAACGATAGCCAGCTGAATGTCGTGGGAGTAGCCCACGGGTTTGCCCGAACCATCCGCGATGTAGGAAAACGGAATGGAGCTGTCGCGGTGAGCGAGAGTGATCGTGCCGGAGTCGTTGATTTTCTTCAGTGTGCCGGTGAGTTCGGCGGCGAAAACTGGAGTGCTGATCAGAGCAGCAGCGATAGCTGCGCCCAAAATATGGGGAACGATACGCATCAATACTTCCTCGACATTTGTTTTTTTTATGAGACCGGTTAGGGCGGCCACGTTTTTATATAAACAGTACTGCGAAAGCCCGTGACGGCTCCTGAGGCGCCTCAGGCAATCGCCTACGAGTGTAGAGCATGACTCGTGCCATACCGGGGATAAAAGGTTAACTACATGATTTATATGCAGATTAACTTTGTGTGACGGGCTTTTTCGATCGACTTGGTCCGGCAAACCGAATAGCCAGGCGGATGGTGTTCGGAAAACCGAATGGAGGGATAACC
Source organism: Pseudomonas sp. IPO3778 (assembly GCF_013386825.1). Taxonomy (GTDB): domain Bacteria; phylum Pseudomonadota; class Gammaproteobacteria; order Pseudomonadales; family Pseudomonadaceae; genus Aquipseudomonas. The sequence continues at coordinate 91,624 of NZ_JACARC010000044.1, read as the reverse complement.
CTGTATCACTCATGAAAAAGCCCCGGGCGTTTGGCGCCCGGGGCTTTTTTGGTAGGGCTCTGTCAGAACGTGTAGTCAGCCGACACGACCGCGGCGCGCCCATCACCCGGCACCGCCCAACCGTTGTTGCGGATGCGGGTGAGGTACTGTTTGTCGAACAGGTTGTTGACGTTCAACTGCAGGTTCAGCTGTTTGTTGACCTTGTAGCCGAGCATCGCGCGCTGCACCGCGTAGCCGGGTGACGTCGGTGCACCGGCGGCACTGGCCAGGTACTGCTTGGTTTGCGCCGTGATGCCGTAGCCCACCTGGAAGTCGTGCGGCAGGTCGTACACCGTCCAGATACTGGCGGCATGTTTAGGGGTGAAGGTCAGCGGCTCACCTTTCTGCACGTCGATGCCGGTGGTGGCCAGGGTGTAATCGCTGGCGCTGCGCAGCACGCGGGTGTTCAGGTAGGTGTAGTTGGCGAAGACCTTCCAGCGGTCAGTGATCGCGCCGCTCAGGCCCAGCGCCACGCCATCGGCACGGGCCTTGCCGTCGAGGGTTTGGGTGCCGCTGAGGTTGCTCGGGTCGTTATCGGCGACTTTGTAGTTGGTGCGGTCATTGCGGAAGATCGCGCCTGTCAGCGACAGGGCATTGTCGAGCAAGTCCCATTTGGTGCCGATCTCATAGCTGACGGCGGTTTCCGGGGACACGTCGCAGTTGTTGGTGGCGATGCTCGAGCTTTTGGCCGGGGTGTAGCAGCCACCATTGACGCTGGCTTGGGACGGCGTCTTGCTGTTGCCGTAGGCGATGTAGAAGCTGCCGTTTTCCGCCGGTTTATAGACCAGGGCCATGCGGTAGGACGTCAGGTCATCCGCCTGGCCGTAGCGTATGCCAGGCGTCTCCACGCCGGTGCTGGAGTAGGCATTGGTCACCGAGCTGCCCGCGTTGTGCTCGTAACGCAAGCCGCCATTGATTTCCCATTGCGGGTTGAGCTTGAGCGTGTCGAAGGCATAGACGGCACGGTTGTTCAGCGCACCATCGATGTGGGCCGCGCGGGTAAAGTTGACGGGGCCGGACCATTCGGAATTGGGATCGCTGTAGCTGACCGGCGGCGGGACGATCGTGCTGCCGTTGGCGTTGGTCAGCCATTTTCCGGTATCCGCCTCGTATTCCTCGCGGCTGATGGCGATGCCGGTCACCAGTGTGTGGTCGATGAACCCGGTGCTGAAGTGGCTGGTGACGTCAGTCTGGTTGGTGAACATTTTGTTCTGGGTGTTGCGCTCGTTGCCCAGTGAGCCACCGCTTGGCTGGAAATAGCCCGGCTGCAGGCCCGCGGCGCAAGGGGCGCCCGTGATCTGGGTGCCGCTGGCCAGGCAGCCGGTCAGCGCACCTTCAGGGCCCGAGGCGCGCAGGTCCTGGCGAACCCGCTCGACCCGGGTGAAGTTGCGTACAGACACCGCGTCGGTGAAGTCGTGCTCAAGCTTCAGGCTGAACGAATCCGAGGTGATCTGCTGGTCATTGATGTTGTGGTAGCCGTAGTAATCGCTCCAGCCCACACCCGGCATGGGTTTGCCGTTGTAGATGGGGATACCGTATTGCGGCGTGTTGTCGTCTTTCTGGTGCTCGTAACTGACGGTGACGCGCGTCGGCGTGCCCAGGCCAAAGGCAATAGACGGCGCGATGCCCCAGCGCTCGTAATCTTCATAATCGCGACCGGGCACATCGTTACCATGGGCCATCAGGTTCAGGCGGAATGCGGTGGTGTCGTTGAGCGTCTGGTTGGTGTCCAGGGTGGTGCGCTTGTAGTTATCGGTGCCGATGCCGGCACTGATGGTGGTTTTGTCGCGCAATTCTGGCTGCTTGCTCACCAGGTTGATGGTGCCTCCCACTGCGCCGGAACCGGAATACACCGAACTTGCGCCGCTGACGACTTCCACCTGTTCCAGGTTGAACGGGTCGGTACGGCTGTATTGCGCGCTGTCGCGCACGCCGTCCACGTAGATGTCGCCGCTGGCGGAAAACCCGCGCAGGTTGATGCTGTCGCCGTAGCCGCTGCCACCTTCGCCGGCACCGAACGTGATGCCCGGCACGGTGCTGAGCACGTCGCGCAGGGTCAGCAGGTTCTGGTCATGAATCACTTCCTTGGGCACCACCGTGATCGTCTGCGGCGTGTCCCGCAGGGCTTCGGTGTACTTGGGAGAAGAGGGGGCCACAGGGTTGTAGGTGCTCTGGGCCTGACCTTCGATGCTGGTGGCGCCGAGCTGGATGACGCCTGTGTTGTCATCTGGTGCGGTCTCCGCCGCATAACTGAATCCTCCCTGCGCAGCCACTGCCAGGCCCACTGCCGACGCGAGCAAATGCCGCGATGAAAGGGGGGCAGAACTGATCCCGGTAGCCATTGAGTAATCTCTTGTTGGTGTAAGTGAGATGCGATCGTAATTGATAAGCAGTCTCAAATGTAATACTTTGTAACCAAATAATTCATGAAATTTTTGCGGTCCTTGATCGCCACGCGGGGCAGTAATGCAGAGTGGGCAGCCAGGCAACGAGTCGTCTGACATCGGTGATAACCCGCGTGCCTATGTGCGTTGGGTGATGCATGCCGCTCAATTGGGTGATGCCGACGCGCAGGCGACCCTGGCCCAGCTGCTCCTTGACGGCCGCGGTGTACAGAAGGATGAGGCGCTGGCGTTGAGCTGGTTTCGCATCGCCGCCCGGCAGCGCCACCCCATGGCGATCAACATGATCGGGCGCTGTCTGGAGAATGGGTGGGGCTGCGAAGTCGATTTGGAAGACAGCGCGCAGCATTACCGCAAGGCCGCCGATCTGGGGCTGGATTGGGGTTTGTATAACTACGGCCAGTTGCTTACGCGCGGTCGCGGTGTGGAGCGTGACCTTGTTGCGGCCTACGAGCTGTTCGCTCGGGCTGCGGGCAAGGGGCACGCCAAGTCGATGAACCTGTTGGGGCGGTTCCACCATGAAGGCGTTGTGGTGCCCAAGAATGTTCAACTGGCGCGCCAGTGGTACCAGCGCTCGGCCGAGGCCGGGGATTTTCGCGGGCAATACAACCATGCCTCGGAGCTGGCTGAAGACGGCGACGAAGCGCAGGCCTGCCTATGGCTGGAGCGGGCGCTCACAACCGCTACGCCGGGTTTTCTGCAGGCGGCTTATCCGGTGCTGGTGGCCTCTGCCCTTGCCGGGATTCGTGAGATGGGCCTGCGCTACCAGCGCCATCTGCAGGCATGAAAAAGCCCCTGGACCTTACGGTGCAGGGGCCTTTTCACAACGGGTCGATCAGGCGGCTTCGATCTTGCCGCGATTGTGCTCAACCTTGGACAGGTAACGCTGCACGTTTTCCTGTTCTTCCGGTGTGGTGAACAAGCCCAGCTTGCTGCGGCGCCACAGGATGTCCTGGGGCTGCGTGGCCCATTCTTCGGCGCACAGGTAATCGACTTCGCGGGTGTACAGGCCGCCACCGAGGTGGTCGCCCATGTCGGCCAGCGACTGCACGCCTTCCAGCAGGCGCCAGGTGCGGCTGCCGTAGGTGGTGGACCAGCGCCGGGCAATCTCGCTCGGCACCCAGTCGAACTTGCTGCGAATCGCATCGGCCAGGGCTTCTGGCGTGCTCATGTTTTCGCCGCCGGGCAGGGTGGCCGTGGCGGTCCAGCTTGGGCGCATCTGGGTGAAGTACGGCGCCAGTTGCGCCATCGCCGATTCGGCCAGCTTGCGGTAGGTGGTCAACTTGCCGCCGAACACCGACAGCAACGGCGCCTCGCCCGAGGTGCCGGACAGCGCCAGGGTGTAGTCGCGGGTCACGGCCGACGGGTTGTCGGATTCGTCGTTGCACAGCGGGCGCACGCCGGAATAGGTGTGCACGATGTCATCGCGGCTCAGCTGTTTCTTGAAGTGCGCGTTGACCACGTTGAGCATGTAGTCGGTTTCACCTTCGGTAATCGCCACTTTTGCCGGGTCGCCGGTGTATTCGCGGTCGGTGGTGCCGATGATGGTCAGGTGGTTCAGGTACGGAATGGTGAAGACGATGCGCTGGTCTTCGTTCTGCAGGATGTGCGCGTGGGCGCCTTCGTACAGCTTCGGTACGATCAGGTGGCTGCCCTGAATCAGGCGGATGCCGTAGGGCGAATCCAGCTTCAGGTCATCCTTGATGAACTTGGCTACCCACGGGCCAGCCGCGTTCACCAGTGCCCGGGCGCGGATCGAGAACAGGCTGCCGTCGGCACGTTCCATGTTCATTTCCCACAGGCCTTTGCTGCGGTGCGCGCTGACGCAACGGGTCTGGGTGTGGATATGCGCACCCTTTTCCCGCGCGGCCATCGCATTGAGTACGACAAGGCGGGCGTCGTCTACCCAGCAGTCCGAGTATTCAAAGCCTTTGGTGATTTCGCTTTTCAGCGGGCTGTCGGGGCCGAACTTGAGGCTCTTGGAACCTTCGAGTTTTTCCCGCTTGCCCAGGTGGTCATAGAGGAACAGGCCGGCGCGAATCATCCATGCCGGGCGCAGGTGCGGGCGGTGTGGCAATACAAAGCGCATCTGCTTGACGATGTGCGGGGCCTTGGCCAGCAGCACTTCCCGTTCAGCCAGGGCTTCGCGCACCAGGCGGAATTCGTAATGTTCGAGGTAACGCAGGCCGCCGTGGATCAGCTTGCTGCTGGCGGAGGAGGTGTGGCTGGCCAGGTCGTCCTTTTCGCAAAGGAATACCGACAAACCGCGCCCGGCTGCGTCTGCTGCAATGCCGACGCCATTGATCCCGCCACCGATAACGGCGACGTCATAGACTTCAGCAAGCGGTGGGGCAGGCAAGGTAGAAGGGTTCATCGGCTGGCCTCGCGATCTTTTTCATATTGGAATTCGAACATAAATGTTCATTTGCGAAAATGGTAGCTTATAAACGCGGGCACAGCCAGTCCGCTTCGATTGAAAATACTGATCGAAGGGCGAATAAAGGAATATTTGTGAACTGATAGTTCCCACGCTCTGCGTGGGAATTCAGCCTGTGACGCTCTGCTTCGAACAGCGGACGCGGAGCGTCCAGCGAGGCATTCCCACGCGGAGCGTAGGAACGATCAGATAGGCTTACACCACTTCCAGCCGAATCTTGTGCTGATTCAACAGTTGCACCAGCGCCGGAACCGGCTGCTGATCGGTGACTAAACAATCAATCAAACTGATCGGTCCCAGGCGAATCATGGCGTTGCGCCCGAATTTGCTGGAGTCCGCCGCCAGGATCACCTTGCGTGCATTGGCAATGATCGCTTGAGAAACCCGCACTTCCTGATAATCGAAGTCTAACAGGCTGCCGTCTTCATCGATCCCGCTGATGCCCACCAGGGCAAAATCGACCTTGAACTGGTTGATAAAGTCGACGCTGGCCTGGCCCACCACACCGCCGTCACGGCGCACGTTGCCGCCGGTCAGGAGTACGTCGAAGTCGTCTTTGGCGCTGAGCATCATGGCGACGTTGAGGTTGTTGGTGATGATTTTCAGGTGGCTGTGGTTTAGCAGCGCACGGGCAATGGATTCGGTGGTGGTGCCGATGTTGATAAACAGCGAGGCGTGATCGGGGATTTGCGCGGCGATAGCTTCGCCGATGCGTTGTTTTTCATCACGCATCTGATCGGCACGCATGGCGTACGCGGTGTTTTCAACGCTGGAGTCATAGGCTGCGCCGCCGTGGTAGCGGCGCAACAGATTGGCTTCCGCCAGTTGATTGATGTCACGGCGGATGGTTTGCGGGGTGACAACGAAGAGCTGCGCCATTTCCTCAATACTCACATAGCCGCGTTCGCGAACCAGTTCGAGGATTTGTTGCTGGCGGGGAGGCAGATTCATGGTGCGTCCTTTGGGCTGCCGTAAAAAGTGGCCCATGATGACGCAGGAATCAGCTCCCTGCCAGTTACAACCCTATGAGGGTCCGGCGCTTGGCTTATTCAGCGCCTTCGTGAGGTTCCCAGTCGCGGGTGCGGCTGACTGCTTTTTGCCAGCCGGCGTAGAGTTTTTCCTTCGCCGCTTCTTCCAGTTGTGGTTCGAATTGACGCTCGATCACCGCCTTGCCGCGCAATTCGTCCAGGCTGCCCCAGAAACCGCACGCCAGGCCCGCCAGGTAAGCGGCGCCCAATGCGGTGGTTTCGCGCATTTGCGGGCGCTCTACCTGGGTGCCGAGAATGTCGGCCTGGAACTGCATCAGGAAGTTGTTGGCCACCGCGCCACCGTCTACCCGCAGGGATTTAAGGCGTTCGCCGGAATCCTGCTGCATGGCGTCGAGTACGTCGCGGGTCTGGTAGGCAATCGACTCCAGGGCGGCACGAATGATGTGGTCCACACGTACGCCACGGGTCAGGCCGAACAGCGCGCCACGGGCATACGGGTCCCAGTAGGGCGCGCCCAGGCCAGTGAAGGCGGGTACCAGGTACACGCCGTTGCTGTCCTTGACCTTGCTGGCGAAGTATTCGGTATCGGTAGCGTCGGCGATGATCTTCAGTTCGTCACGCAGCCACTGCACGGTGGAGCCGCCGTTGAATACGGCGCCTTCCAGGGCGTAGGCCACTTCGCCACGGGGGCCGCAAGCGATGGTGGTGAGCATGCCGTGCTTGGATTTCACCGCCTTGTCGCCAGTGTTCATCAGCAGGAAGCAGCCGGTGCCGTAGGTGTTTTTCGCCTGGCCCGGTTCTACGCACATTTGGCCAAACAGCGCCGCCTGCTGGTCACCGGCGATGCCGCCGATGGCGATGCCGCTTTTGGTACGGCCGTAGATTTCCGAGGAGGACTTCACTTCCGGCAACATTTCCCGCGGCACGTCGAGAATCTCCAGCATCTTCGCATCCCACTCCAGGGTGTGGATGTTGAAGAGCATGGTGCGCGAGGCGTTGGTGTAGTCGGTGACGTGGGTCTTGCCGCCGGTAAATTTCCAGATCAGCCAGCTGTCGATGGTGCCGAACAGCAGTTCGCCGTTACGCGCACGCTCGCGGCTGCCTTCGACGTTGTCGAGGATCCACTTGAGCTTGGTGCCGGAGAAGTACGGGTCTGTTACCAGGCCAGTGGTGTCGTTGATGTATTGCTCGTGGCCGTCGCGCTTGAGCTGCTGGCAGATCTCGGTGCTGCGGCGGCATTGCCAGACGATCGCGTTGTAGATCGGGCGGCCGGTGACTTTGTCCCAGACGACGGTGGTTTCACGCTGGTTGGTGATACCGATGGCCGCGACCTGGTCATGGTGCAGGCCGGCTTGTGCCAGGGCCTCGACCATCACGGCGCTCTGGGTGGCGAAAATTTCCATCGGGTCATGTTCGACCCAGCCGGCTTGCGGGTAATGCTGGGTGAATTCACGCTGGGCGGTGCACACCACGTTGGCGTCACGATCGAAGATGATCGCCCGGGAACTGGTGGTGCCCTGATCGAGGGCAATGATGTAGTTCTTATTCTGAATGTCGGTCATGTCGATTGCCTTGGACGGAGAATAGGGAAGTTAAGTAAACAGCCTGGGCCGCAAAAGGGCAGTGGGCCCAGGCTATCGCATCAGGACGTACGGGTTTTGCCGGTTGCGGCCGTTTCGGTGGCATCCGTTGTAGCCACTGCGGTGCTCGGCAAGTGGCGGGCAATCAACCCGCGATACGCGGCTGCGCCGAGGCAGGCACCGACAATCGGTGCAAAGATCGGAATCAGGAAATAAGGAATATCGCGCCCGCCCGTGAAGGCCATTTCACCCCAACCGGCGAAAAAGGTCATCAGCTTGGGGCCGAAGTCACGCGCCGGGTTCATCGCAAAACCGGTCAGCGGGCCCATGGCACTGCCGATCACGGCGATCAGCAAACCAATGAGCAGCGGCGCCAACGGGCCACGGGGCAGGCCGTTGTTGTCGTCGGTCAGGGCCATGATCACGCCCATCAGGATCGCGGTGATGACCATCTCCACCAGGAACGCCTGGGCAGTGCCGAGCAGTGGATGAGGGTAGGTGGAGAACACCGACGCCAACTCCAGGCTGGCCTGGGTGCCGCGAATCATGTGGTGGGTTTGTTCGTAATCGAAAAACAGGTTGCTGTAGAGCGTGTAAACCAACGCCGCCGAGCAGAAGGCGCCGGCGACCTGGGCGATGATGTAGAACGGCAGTTTACGCTTCTCGAAATCGGCAAAAATGCACAGCGCGATACTGACCGCAGGATTGAGGTGAGCCCCGGAAATACCGGCACTCAGGTAGATCGCCATGCTGACGCCGATCCCCCAGATGATACTGATTTCCCACAAGCCAAAGCTGGCGCCCGCGACCTTGAGCGCAGCAACACACCCGGTACCGAAGAAGATCAGCAGCGCAGTGCCCAGAAATTCGGCCATGCATTGGCTTGAGAGTGAAGGCTGTTGAAGAGCAGTTGTCATGGAAAACCTCTGTTTTTGTTGTTGTCTGGCGTTTTGCCTCAGCGGGCAATCGGCGATTTTCGCCGTGGCCAGGATCCCCATCCTGTTCGCGGCTTACTGCTTTGAATCCGTAGGTCTATTCCTACAGTATTCGTAAACGAAAAAATATAGACAAGAATGACGGCTGTCAAAGGTCGAAAGTGAACGATCGGTCATTTTGTAATTATTGGTGTGGTGAATGATCGTGGCGTGGACGCAGGGAGTGGCGGAAGAGGGTCGGGTGGGGGCGTCGCAGAGGGCATCGGACTAGAGCCTTTTGACGCGTGTTGGCCTAGAATTGGCCGTCTGTTTTTTTCACCGTTTTGCCAAGCCTGGAGCCCTCATGACGCCCGCATTGGACCTGTTGAAAAAAGTTCGCGCCGAACATCGAATCCACAGTTACGAACATGATCCCAAGGCGGCGTCTTATGGCCTGGAGGCCGCGGAAAAATTGGGGCTCGATCCGGCGCAGGTGTTCAAGACCCTGCTGGCCAGCAGTGAAAAAGCTGAGCTGCTGGTGGCCGTTGTGCCGGTCGTCGGAAGTTTGGATTTAAAAGCGTTGGCGCAGGCGGCGGGGGTGAAAAAGGTCGAGATGGCAGACCCGGCCGCGGCGCAGCGCGCGACCGGTTATTTGTTGGGTGGCATCAGTCCGCTGGGGCAGAAGAAGCGCCTGCGCACCTTTGTCGATGTGACGGCGCAGTCGTTTCCGACCATTTTTATCAGTGCGGGGAGAAGGGGGCTTGAAGTGGAGTTGGCAGCAGCGGTGCTGGCCGAACACACCCAGGCCAAGTTCGCGGAAATTGGCCGGGCGTGATGCTTTCTGTAGGAGCGAGCTTGCTCGCGAAAATCGTTTACGGTAACGCGGTTTTCCTGAATGAGTGTGGTGCTCTCAGGTTTTTCGCGAGCAAGCTCGCTCCTACATGGCTTGGAACAAGACCAGGTGCTCGGCCGCGACGCGAATCCCCACATCGGCACCGACCAAGTGGTCGGCATGGCTGGGAAAGATCGATTCCAGCTGCGCGCCTGTCGGCAGCTGCAGGCGATACAGGGTCGATGCACCGAGGAATGTCTTGCCGACAATCCGCGCTTTCAAGGCGCTGTCCGGTGCATAAACAATGTCGTCGGGGCGCAGCAATACATCCACGGCGCCGCCTGTAGGCCAGGTGTAGGCACGATTGCCGCGCAACTCGCCCAGTTCGGTGGTGACCGACTCCGGCGTATTCAGCTGCCCGCGAATGAAGTAACCCTGGCCAATAAAGCTGGCGACAAAGGGTGTCAGCGGTTCGTGGTAGAGGTTGTAGGGCGTATCCCACTGCTCCAGGCGACCTTCCTTGAACACACCCACATGGTCACTCACCGCGAAGGCTTCTTCCTGATCATGGGTCACCAGAATCGCACTGGTGCCCCGCGCCTTGAGGATGTCGCGCACTTCATGGCTGAGCTTGCGCCGCAGTTCACCGTCGAGGTTGGAGAAGGGTTCGTCCAGCAGCAACAGCTGTGGTTCCGGCGCCAGGGCACGGGCCAGGGCGACGCGCTGTTGCTGGCCGCCGGAGAGCTCGTGGGGGAAGCGTTTGCCCAGGTTCTTCAGGTTCACCAGTTCCAGCAGTTCGGCGACGACCCGCTCTTTTTGCGGGTGTTTGCGAATGCCGAAGGCGATGTTGTCGGCCACGCTGAGGTGTGGAAACAGCGCGTAGTCCTGGAACACCATGCCGATCCGACGTTTCTCCGGCGCCAGTGTGAAACCGGCACTGGAGATGACTTCGCCCGCCAGGCTGATCTCGCCTTCGTGCACTGGCTCAAACCCGGCTATGGCTCGCAGGGTGGTGGTCTTGCCACAGCCCGAGGAGCCCAGCAGGCAACCGATGTCGCCGGCGTTGAGGTGCAGGTTGAGGTTCTGCACCACCCGTTGGTCCTGATAACCGCATGCCAGATTGCGCAGGTTCAGCAGTAATGGCTGGCTCATGCAGGGCGGTACGCCGGTGCAACCAGAAATTCGAGCAGGGCCTTTTGTGCGTGCAGGCGGTTTTCTGCCTGGGCCCAGGCCACCGAGCGTTGATCGTCCAGCAGGTCGAGGCTGATTTCTTCACCGCGGTGAGCCGGCAGGCAGTGCATGAACAGCACGTCCGGTGCGGCCGCATCGAGCAGCGCGCGGGTGACCTGGAACGGTGCGAACAACGTGAGGCGTTTGGCGGTTTCTTCTTCCTGGCCCATGGAGGTCCAGACGTCGGTGCTCACCAGGTGCGCACCGATGACCGCCTCGCGCGGGTCGCGGACGATAGTCACGCGGTCGCCGGCCTGGGCCAGGAATTTTGCGTCCGGCTCATAGCCTTCAGGGCAGGCAACGCGCAACTGGAAGTCGAACTGGATCGCCGCTTCTATATAACTGTTGCACATGTTGTTGCCGTCGCCGATCCAGGCCACAGTCTTGCCCTGGATCGAGCCGCGCTGTTCGAGGAAGGTTTGCATGTCGGCCAGCAACTGGCACGGGTGCAGGTCATCGGACAGACCGTTGATCACAGGCACGCGGGAGTTGGCGGCAAATTCGGTGAGGGTGCTGTGGGCGAAGGTACGGATCATCACCGCATCCAGCATGCTCGACATCACAATCGCGCAGTCGCTGATGGGTTCGCCGCGGCCCAGTTGGGTATCGCGAGGCGACAGGAAGATGGCCTGGCCGCCGAGCTGGATCATGCCGGCTTCGAAGGACACACGGGTGCGGGTCGACGACTTCTCGAAAATCATCCCGAGCACGCGGTTTTTCAAAGGCTCGAACAGTACGCCGCGGTTACGCAGGTCTTTAAGCTCAATGCCTCGACGGAGCACGCTGACCAGCTCTTCGGGCGTGCAATCCATCAGGGAGAGAAAGTGCCTTGCGCTCATCATTAACTACCTTTTTGCAACAGACCGCAGATACTCAAAGCCTTGTTTATTTTGAAAACGGGCGAGACCTGCGGCGAAAGCCGCACGGGGCGACGAAATAGGGGAAGGCGCGATCTTATAATTAAATGTCGCGTCTTACCAATAGGGTGCTTGATTTATAGGGAATCTGGCTGGGCCAATGATGGGCCCAAACGACGAAATTACAGCTTGCCCGGTTCGGTCCCGTCGGAGGTGGAGCTAATCCACTTCGTATAGGTCGAGAGCAACATTTGTACACTGTGACCCGGCTGGTTTGCAATAAGCCCCGCGTTCCGGTTTGGCATCAGACGCGTCGTTGCCTGTGAACTTGGTGCAGTTACCTCTGAGCTTTCAATGCGGGCCCACCCTCCAGCCTTGGGGTGGTCTCAAATGATGATCCACTAGAGCAGTTTGGCACCCTTCAGGAGGCAGAGGTCGCAGTTTTCTTCCGGTGTCCGGCTGTTGATCTTTGGCGGCCTCAGGTCAAATTGCGAGTCGGCCAAGACCCACTGTGCTGGTATTTGCAGATGACAGCTGTTTTCGATTCGGCCGTGCAGAAACTGGCCACAGGGTTGGGCAAATACTCGCGCTTGCGGATCAAGCTTCGAATGGTTCGCCCTTATAGCTGGCGAACCCAGCCTGTATCGAAGTAGAACGGCAGCTGGGGTGTAGGTGCCAACCTACATCCCGACCGCGGTATCGGTAGATTTAACGTAGCGTTTGCAGTCCTGTACCCGACCGGATAGCGAATAAGAACGAGATAAATATCAGATGTGGAACGATGTTGTACACAACCTATAACTCAAGCCGCTGTGCCGTACAGAACCAAGTCGGCACCGTCGATGCCGTGGTAACGCAGAGTGATGCGGTAGCCGAGACGATGCAGTGACAGGGGGATTTCAATCATGTCCGGAGCGTGGTGGTACACGCTGACTGCAAGGATTGGTTTGCGGTCCCGCAGCAAGTCCTGAGAATGCTCAATAATTGAAGACTCGGCGCCTTCTACATCAAACTTCACATAACAAGGGTCGCCCACCTCTTTCATGAAGTGCTCCAGTGTGTAGCTATTGACAGTGATCTGCCCTTTTTCAGAGAGGCGCGCTGCCATGTCGCCGGTCGCATCGAATTTCAGGACGCCTTCCACCCCGTCCATCGCCGCATGATGGCTGCTTTGTTCGATGTCGAGTCCGTCCATGTACTCCTTAAGCTTGGCGTAATTAGTCGGGTCTGCTTCAACAGCAACTATTTTTCCAGGGCGTGGGAAGTGCTGGAGGAACAACTTCACTGTGTCGCCATCATAGGCGCCGGCGTCAATAAAGTTAACAGGGCTATCGAATGGAAGGCCGATGTCGTTCGGAAAGTATGGCGGTTCGGTGAACTCGCTGAAGTTCCATTCGAGCGTGAGACGGAAAGCCAGTTGTTCCAGAAACGTGCGGCGTGAGGTTTCGTCAGCGAGTGCTTCATACACTGCGATAATATCGTTCCGGTATTGTCGATAGCTATTCGGATGTGCAGCGTGAGCGATTGAAAGCTCCGGAAAAAGCCACGGGATATGCATGAACGAAAGTGTTTTTTCGCCAAACCTGTCCAAGGTGTTTTGATAGTTGTGGTGAGGATTATGGATGCATACAACGATAGACGAAGAGGCAGACACAGGTGCGCTAACGACCGGCAAGCCGTCGATCACCGTGCCTTGTTTGGCGGGTGTGTCGTCGATAAAGCCACGGGGCTCACATCCAACCTTGCGAAATAGGGCGAGTACCGCACGCCCCATGTTGCCGGAGCCATACAGATAAAAGTCGTTGCTGTCGAAGAACGCAATCTTGTCTGCTAATTCGCGAGAAGAACGTTCGAAGAGGGCGTCAATAGTTTCGCTGATATTAGTCATGGGCGGTCTATCCGGGATTGGCGCCATTCAGTGGCGGTGGAGGCGACCCCGCGTCCCTGCCCGAAAAAAACTCGCTCTTCGGACGTAGTAAGCTTGTCGCCGATCATGTTCGTGAAATCATATTGTTGTGCCATGAACGGCGGTACCAGAATATGGTTGATAGCGCGACGCTTGGCGTGGGACGAGTTCTTGCCGGTGCGGTGGTATAGCATGCTGTCGAATAGAATCCAGTCGCCCGGTTGTGCGTGTATGCACGTCTGGTTTCTGCGCACATAGCGGTCGGAAGGGAATTTCTCAACCTTATGAGTGGCCGGCAGTACATAAGTGCCACCCGTCACTGCGTCAAAAGGGTCAATGCATAACAAGGCACTTAACGCCAAGCAACGTGAAGAAGTCCAGTGCTGGTAATTAAGGTCGCGGTGCCAAGTAAATTGATAGTGATTTGTTGACGGTATATTAATAATTGCATTCTGAGAATACAGAATGAAGTTCTTTCCAAGAAGCGCATTTGCGACTTTGTGCATCTTGGGGTCCATTGCAATTTCTATGAATTCATCGAACTCAGCACAGGGAGCACGAGCGATATTGGCATCGTTGATCTTTAAGAGGTTCTGCTCGCCGCCAAGCTTCTCGCACTGCATCTCATAGGATAAGTCCGCGTACTGCGAAACTTTCGCTATCATCGCAGCGTCGAAGCTACTGCGTAGGATGGTGTAGCCCTTGGTTAAGATTTCCTCGACGCAGAAGTCTGTTTCGGTTTCACATGACCACCGTTCAGTAATGCCATGGCATATCACATGATCATCTAGCTCATTCATCGCAGCTCCATCCATGGGGACTAAGGTCATTTCAAAGATCTACTGACAGAACCGCCAAAGGCGTAATGGCACCGTTTCAGACTGAGCGTTACTTGGCAATGCCGAGCCGTTCAATTATTTGAACGCAGCCTGCAGCGAGGCGAAATACACACCCCCTGTGAGATCGCTTGGTTACTACATGTTGTGGGTGTGTATTACGCCATTTTTCGCTCTCGCTTTCGCTGGCTTAAGACGAGGAGAGTATCTATTAAGTTAAAGATATTCAAGATGAAGATGCGACCCTAAACCAGCCTGGAAACCGTGTCATGAGGGATCATCAAGGGACCTATTTCCTATCGCCTTGAAGGCGACGCTAGTGGAGCTTCTTCGGTTTAAGCCACGACGGCGTTTATGGGCAATTCGAACTCAAAGGCCGATCGCCCTGGCGATCTTGTAAATGATCAATAGGTCTACAGTTTTTAGGGCAGTTAAACGACGAGGGGGTGGGGCGCTGAAACGTTTCCTGATGTTTCCTCATGCCCTGGCCTGATGCCGCTGGATTCACACGACGAACGTTGCTGGCGCTGCTGCCGAGGGCGGGCCATAGTTTTTGTCCGAAGCGCTCAGCCCACAATAAAGAGACTGGCCATGACCAAGACTCTCCACCACCGTGCCTGTCATCTGTGCGAAGCCATCTGCGGCCTGACACTGGAAACCACCCAGGGCGAAGACGGGAGCCTCGCGATCACCTCGATCAAGGGCGATCCTCTGGACACCTTCAGCCGTGGTCATATCTGCCCGAAGGCCGTGGCCCTGCAAGACATCCAGAACGACCCGGACCGCCTGCACCAGCCCATGTTGCGGGTAGGCAGCGAGTGGCAACCAATCCCGTGGGACGACGCCTTTGCGCTCGTAGCCGAGCGCCTTGCGGGCATCCAGGCACGTCATGGGCAGAACGCGGTGGCGGTGTACCAGGGCAATCCGAGCGTGCACAACTATGGCCTGATGACCCACAGCAACTACTTCCTGGGCCAACTCAAGACCCGCAACCGTTTTTCTGCCACGTCGGTGGATCAGTTGCCCCACCACCTCACCAGTCACCTGATGTACGGCCACGGCCTGTTGCTGCCGATCCCGGACATCGACCATACCGATTTCATGCTGATTCTTGGCGGCAACCCGTTGGCGTCCAACGGCAGCATCATGACGGTGCCGGATGTGGAGAAACGGTTGAAGGCCATTCAGGCCCGGGGTGGCAAAGTGGTGGTGGTTGATCCGCGTCGCAGCGAGACAGCGGCGATGGCGGACCAGCATCTGTTTGTGCGCCCGGGCGGCGATGCCGCGTTGTTGTTCGGGTTGCTCAATACACTGTTTGCCGAGAACCTGACCCGTGACAGTCACCTGCCGGTGGACGGCCTGGAGGACGTGCGCCACGCCGTGGCCGGATTCACTGCCGAGGCCATGAGCCGTCAATGCGCGGTGCCTGCCGAGCAGATCCGCCAACTGGCGCGGGATTTCGCCGCGGCTGACAAGGCGGTGTGTTATGGCCGCATGGGCGTGTCGACCCAGGCGTTCGGCACCCTGTGCCATTGGCTGGTGCAGTTGATCAACCTGGTCACCGGTAACCTGGACCAAGTGGGCGGCGCCTTGTGCACCACGCCGGCGGTCGACCTGGTGGCTTCCACCTCCGGCGGGCATTTCAATCGCTGGCAGAGCCGGGTTTCCGGGCGGCCGGAATACGCTGGCGAGTTGCCGGTATCAGCACTGGCTGAAGAAATGCTCACCGAGGGCGAAGGGCAAATCCGCGCCCTGGTGACGGTGGCGGGTAATCCGGTGCTGTCCACACCCAATGGCCGGCAACTGGAGCAGGCGCTGGATGGCCTCGAGTTCATGGTCAGCGTCGACCTGTACATCAACGAAACCACGCGCTATGCCGACCTGATCCTGCCGTCCACCTCGGCGCTGGAAAACGATCACTACGACACCACGTTCAACATGTTCGCGGTGCGCAACGTCACCCGCTTCAACCGCGCGATCCTGCCCAAACCCGAGGGCGCGTTGCACGACTGGGAAATCTTCGTCGGTCTCGCCCAGGCGTTTGCCGAAAAAACCGGCAACGCGCTCAAGCCGACCATGCCACCCGCGCAGATGATCGACTTCGGGCTGCGGGCCGGGCCCTATGGCGACAGGTTGTCCATTGCCGCGCTGGCGGATCATCCCCACGGCCTGGACCTTGGGCCGCTGAAGCCCAACCTGGCCGGGCGCATGAAAACCGCCAATGGCCGTTTGCAGGCCGCTCCACCGGTGATCCTCGCCGACCTGGCGCGCTTTGCGGCGCAGCCAGTGCCCGAGGTGAACGAGCTGCTGCTGATCGGCCGCCGGCACGTGCGCAGCAATAATTCCTGGATGCATAACTACCACCGGTTGGTGAAGGGCAAGCCCCGCCACCAGTTGCTGATGCATCCCGACGACCTCGCCCATCGTCAGTTGAGTGACGGGCAACGGGTGCGGGTCAGCTCGCGTATCGGCATGATCGAAGTGGAAGTATTGGCCAGCCTGGACATGATGCCCGGCGTAGTCAGCCTGCCCCACGGTTGGGGCCACGGCCGCCCGGGCGTGCAGATGACCATCGCCAGCGGGCAGCCTGGGGCGAGCGCGAATGACCTGACGGATGAGCGGCAACTGGATGAGCTGTCGGGCAACGCGGCGTTGAACGGCGTGCCGGTGCAGGTGGCGGCGGCGTAAGGATTGTCTGTCGGGGAGTCCGAGCGTCACGCTAGGGTTTGCGTTACAATGCGCCACCGTGCCGACCCATGAGTCGGAAAGTTCCAGCCGAGGTGTTCCATGGATATCATCGAAACGATCAAAGAGCAGATTGCCAACAACACTATTCTGCTTTACATGAAGGGCGCACCTAACGCGCCTCAGTGTGGCTTCTCCGCAAAGGCTTCCCAGGCAATCATGCAATGTGGCGAGAAGTTCGCCTACGTGGATATCCTGCAGAACCCGGAAATCCGCGCCAACCTGCCGAAGTACGCCAACTGGCCTACCTTCCCGCAGCTGTGGGTAGCCGGTGAGCTGGTCGGCGGCAGCGACATCATCACCGAAATGGCGGCTGATGGTTCGTTGCAGGCACTGATCAAAGACGCAGCAGAAAAAGCCGCTGCGAAGACCGAAGCCTGATTTGTTTTAGGCTGCGGCAATAAAAAGCCCCGCTTCTCGACAGAGAGCGGGGCTTTTTAGTGGCCGGGAATTGAGGGTTATTCACCCATCTGCGATTGCAGGTAATTCTCGATAGTCACTTTGTCGATCAGGCCGATTTGAGTTTCCAGCCAGTCGATGTGCTCTTCCTGATCTTCAAGGATGTCTTCCAGCAGCTCGCGGCTGCCGAAGTCGCCCTTGGTCTCGCAGTGCGCAATGGCGGCCTTCAGGTCGGTGTGGCTCTTGCGCTCGAAGTTCAGGTCGCAGTTGATCATTTCCTGGGTGTGCTCGCCGATGTTCAGCTTGCCCAGGTCCTGCACGTTCGGCAGGCCTTCCAGGAACAGGATGCGCTTGATCAGCGCGTCAGCGTCCTTCATGGCCTTGATGGATTCTTTGTATTCACGCTTGCCGAGCTTTTCCAGGCCCCAATCGTCATACATGCGGGCATGCAGGAAGTACTGATTGATCGCGACCAGTTCATTGGCAAGGATTTTGTTGAGTTGCTGGATGACTGTAATGTCGCCTTTCATGATGGGGGTCCTGCCCTGTATTCGCTGTATATAGGGCGGAGTTTGAGCGGCGCATTGACTGCTGTCAAACCTAAGTTATTGAATAATAAATGAAAATTAATCGGAATAAGAATGTTTGTGTTCCGCGTCTTGGCGCTAACTATTTGAATTGCAGGCATAAAAAAACCGGACACTAAGTCCGGTTCTTTAAAACACGCTTATTAAGCGTGTGTAAATTCTGCTGAGTAGGGGATCGCAGCCTGGGCAGTTTGCAGCTGCGTCAGGGTTTCCCGTACCACTTGCTTGGCCAGGCAGGCACATTTGCCGCATTGGCTGGCAACGCCGGTGGTTTCACGTACTTCCTTGTAGCTGCAGCAACCTTCATAGATTGCTTCGCGGATTTGTCCGTCGGTGACGCCAGTGCAGAGGCAGACATACATAAGGGAGAACCATCGCGGTTTAAGGCTTAAGTGCGACGGATCTTAATGTTAACGAGAATGATTGTCAAAGTAGTTTCACAAGCCTTTGGTGTTTACGCGCGGGCTCACTGACGAACGGTTTTTTTCCGGTATGATGGTCGGTCTTCACGAAGCGTGATCGCGTCACAGGCCTGTCGTTTAGCTGCGGCACACTGGGGCGGATCCTTTTACTTCAGTCATCACCATCAGGAGATACCCAATGAGCGTACTCGTCGGCAAACAAGCCCCGGATTTCGACGTACCTGCCGTCCTCGGCAATGGCGAAATCGTAGACAGCTTCAAACTGTCTGAAGCCATCAAAGGCAAATACGGCCTGGTGTTCTTCTACCCGCTGGACTTCACCTTCGTCTGCCCTTCGGAGCTGATCGCTCTGGATCACCGCATGGACGACTTCAAGGCACGTAACGTTGAAGTGGTAGCCGTTTCCATCGACTCCCATTTCACCCACAACGCCTGGCGCAACACCGCCATCAATGATGGCGGCATCGGCAAAGTCAAATACACCATGGCTGCCGACATGAAGCACGACATCGCCAAGGCCTACGATGTTGAGTCCGAAGGCGGCGTGGCATTCCGTGGCGCGTTCCTGATCGACGACAAGGGCGTTGTGCGCTCGCAGATCATCAACGACCTGCCGCTGGGCCGTAACATGGAAGAGCTGATCCGCCTGGTCGACGCGCTGCAATTCCACGAAGAGCACGGCGAAGTCTGCCCTGCCAACTGGAAAAAAGGCGACAAAGGCATGAACGCTTCGCCAGAAGGCGTTGCGGCTTACCTGACCGAGAACGCTGGCAAGCTGTAAGCCAGATTCGCGGCACAAAAAAACCGGCCTGAGAGGGCCGGTTTTTTTATGCGCGGGGTTTAACTTCAGTCGCCGAAGTCTTCCCAGCCGCCCATCTGTTTCCAACGGTTGACGATGCCGCAGAACAGCTCGGCCGTCTTCTCGGTGTCGTAGCGGGCCGAGTGGGCCTCACGACCGTCGAAGTCGATGCCGGCAGCCTGGCAGGCCTTCGCCAGCACGGTCTGGCCATAGGCCAAGCCGGCCAGGGTCGCCGTGTCGAAGCTCGAGAACGGGTGAAACGGGTTACGTTTCATGTCCAGGCGCGTGACGGCTGCGTTGAGGAAGCCCAGGTCGAAGCTGCTGTTGTGACCTACCAGGATCGCGCGTTTGCAGCCATTGGCCTTCAACGCCTTGCGCACGCCACGGAAGATGTCGGTCAGCGCCGCTTCTTCACTGACCGCCATACGCAGCGGGTGATCGAGCTTGATCCCGGTGAACTCCAGGGCGGCCGCTTCGATGTTGGCGCCTTCGAACGGCTCGACGCGGAAGAAGTGGGTGTGTTCCGGGAACACGAAACCCTGCTCATCCATGCCGATGGTCGTGGCGGCGATTTCCAGCAATGCGTCGGTGGCGCAATTGAATCCGCCGGTTTCTACGTCGATGACAACCGGCAGGTAGCCACGGAAACGCTCGGCCATCGGGTGACGGGAACCGCCGCCACCGCCGCCGTGTTCCTGGTCGTCGTCGTAATGGTCTTCACTCACGGGTGTTCCTCCAGCAGGCGCCAGCGCAGTGTTTCACCGGCGCGCAGCGGGATAACGGTCAGCTCGCCAAACGGCAGACTGGTGGGGGCGGTCCAGTCTTCACGGACCAGGGTAATGCGGTCGGTATTCGCCGGCAGGCCGTAGAAGCGCGGGCCGTTGAGGCTGGCGAAACCTTCAAGCTTGTCCAAGGCGTTGCGTTGTTCGAACGCTTCGGCATACAACTCGATCGCCGCATACGCGGTGTAGCAACCGGCACAACCGCACGCGGCTTCCTTGGCGTGTTGGGCGTGGGGTGCAGAGTCAGTGCCGAGGAAAAACTTCTCGCTGCCACTGGTGGCGGCGTCGAGCAGCGCCACCTGGTGAGTGTTGCGCTTGAGAATCGGCAGGCAATAGAAGTGCGGCCGAATCCCGCCCACCAGCATGTGGTTGCGGTTGTACAAGAGGTGATGCGCGGTGATGGTCGCGCCGACGTTGGCCGAAGCCTCCGTGACGAACTGCACGGCATCGGCCGTGGTGATGTGTTCGAACACCACCTTGAGGGTCGGGAACAGCTCGACCACGCGGCGCATATGCTCGTCGATGAAGACCTTTTCACGATCGAACACATCGACATCGCCACGGGTAACCTCGCCGTGGATCAGCAACGGCATGCCCACTTCGGCCATGGCTTCGATGGCCGGCAGGATCTTGTCGATACTGGTCACGCCGGAATCGGAGTTGGTGGTCGCGCCGGCCGGGTACAGCTTGGCGGCGTAGACGAAACCGCTGGCTTTGGCCTGGCGAATTTCTTCGGGCTGGGTGCGGTCGGTCAGGTATAGCACCATCAGCGGTTCGAAGCGGCTGCCGGCCGGTCGTGCAGCGAGAATGCGCTGGCGATAGGCGTCGGCTTCCGCGGCGTTACGCACCGGAGGTACCAGGTTAGGCATGATGATGGCGCGGCCAAACGTGCGCGCTACATCGGCCACGGTTTGGGGCAACGCAGCACCATCGCGAAGATGAATATGCCAGTCGTCGGGACGCAGCAGGGTCAGGCGGTCGGACATTGGGGATTCCAGGCGGGTCAATCTGGTGGGAATGCTACCGGAAAAGACTCTTGCAGGCACTCGCTATCAAGTTTTGCAGGATGCGACCGATATCCCTGGGTATGCCTTAACGATGTATGACGCCTTGATGTGTTGTAGAAACCAGTGGAGCCTCCCGTGCGCCAGCATTATCTAGCCCTGCTCAGTGTGTTCGCCAGCCTGCCCGCGATGGCCCTCACGTTCCAGACACGTCTGGAGAATATTGAGTGGAAAGTGGAGGGCGACAAATTCGAGTGCCGCTTGAGCCAGCCGATCACCGATTTCGGCTCGGGCGAGTTCGTGCGCCGGGCCGGCGAGCAGGCGACATTTCGTCTCAAAGCGTTTAACGGCTCGTTGGGCGCCGGTTCCGCCACCTTGCTGGCGGCCGCCGCGCCCTGGCAGCCGGGGCGTGGTGATATCAACCTGGGGGCGGTGCGCGTCGGCAGCGGCGACGTGCTGTTTAACAGCTCCCAGGCCCAGGCCGGGCGCTTGTTCACCGGCTTGCTCGAAGGTCGCAGCCCGACGGTGCGGCACTATGGGCGCGAAGGCGGGTACTCCGAGATTCGCCTGCTGCCGGTGAAGTTCAGCCAGGCCTACAACGACTATCAGTTGTGCACCACCAAGCTGCTGCCGATGAACTACGAGCAGGTCAAACAGACTGAAGTGGGCTTCCCGGGCGGAGGGATCGAACTGGACGCGGCGGCCAAGAAGAAACTGTCGGTGATTATCGAGTTCATGAAAGCCGACCCCACGGTTAACCACATCGAGTTGAGCGGCCACTCCGACAACAGCGGCAATCGCCTGACCAACCGGGATGTTTCCCGGCGTCGCGCACTGGCGGTGATGGACTACTTCAAGGCCAATGGCATCCAGGAATCCGAGATCACCCTGCGTTTTTATGGTGAAAGCTACCCGTTGGCGCCGAACACCAACCCGGCCAACCGGGCGAAAAACCGTCGGGTGAATATTCAACTCGAACGGGTAGCCGCCCCCGAGAAACCGGCGCCCCAGGCCAAAGCCCCCGGCAACGCCGCCGCCACCTCATAAGGTGCGGCGTTTCGTCGCCCGCTCGACATAATCTGTCGCTTTATCTTCATTTGCTGTCGCGCCTCTGTAAATTCACGGTTTTGGTCGGTAGAATCGACGCCTTTCCGTACAACCCCGTGGAGTGATGGCATGGCCGACGTAAACAAGGTCGTTCTCGCGTATTCCGGCGGCCTGGACACTTCGGTGATCCTCAAGTGGCTGCAGGATACTTATAACTGTGAAGTGGTGACCTTCACCGCTGACCTGGGTCAGGGCGAAGAGGTCGAACCTGCACGTGCCAAGGCGCAAGCCATGGGCGTGAAAGAGATCTACATTGACGACCTGCGCGAAGAGTTCGTCCGCGATTTCGTTTTCCCGATGTTTCGCGCCAACACCGTCTACGAAGGCGAGTACCTGCTGGGTACTTCCATCGCACGTCCGCTGATCGCCAAGCGCTTGATCGAAATCGCCAACGAAACCGGCGCTGACGCCATTTCCCATGGCGCCACCGGCAAGGGCAACGACCAGGTGCGTTTCGAACTGGGTGCCTACGCCTTGAAGCCAGGCGTAAAAGTGATTGCTCCATGGCGTGAATGGGACCTGCTGTCCCGTGAAAAGCTGATGGACTACGCTGAAAAGCACAACATCCCGATCGAGCGTCACGGCAAGAAGAAGTCCCCGTACTCGATGGACGCCAACTTGCTGCACATCTCCTATGAAGGCGGTGTGCTGGAAGACACCTGGACCGAGCACGAAGAAGACATGTGGAAATGGACCGTCTCCCCGGAGAACGCTCCTGACAAGGCCCAGTACCTGGAACTGACCTACCGCAACGGCGACATCGTCGCGCTGGACGGCGTCGAAATGACCCCGGCCACCGTATTGGCGACCCTGAACCGTATGGGTGGCGAACACGGTATCGGCCGCCTCGACATCGTCGAGAACCGTTACGTGGGCATGAAGTCCCGTGGCTGCTACGAAACCCCGGGTGGCACCATCATGCTGCGCGCTCACCGCGCCATCGAATCCATCACCCTGGACCGTGAAGTGGCTCACCTCAAAGACGAGCTGATGCCCAAGTACGCCAGCCTGATCTACACCGGCTACTGGTGGAGCCCGGAGCGTCTGATGCTGCAGCAGATGATCGACGCTTCCCAGGCCCACGTGAATGGTGTTGTGCGCCTGAAGCTGTACAAGGGCAACGTGATCGTGACCGGTCGCAAGTCTGATGAGTCGTTGTTCGATGCCAATATCGCCACCTTCGAAGAAGATGGCGGCGCCTATAACCAGGCGGACGCGGCAGGCTTCATCAAGCTGAACGCGTTGCGCATGCGCATTGCGGCCAACAAAGGTCGCAAGTTGTTCTGAGTGTTTTAAGTTGTAATGAAAAATGGCCCCTTTAAGGGGCCATTTTTTTTGGGTTGAAAATACAACGACGGTCGTTCGGCGTCTCGGGATGTTTATTCTTTAACTTAAAAACTCTGCGTGCTTCAGGATCTGGCAGCGATGTTTATGTTTTTACGGTGGCAATGTTTATTAATTTTTGTTGATGAGTGATGCAATGTTGAAAGCGACTTTTTTCTTTTGCTCAGGAACTATGTACTACAGAAATTTCACACATAAGTGTACGGCGAATATGTCAGGTGCTGACATGGCGGTAGGATTTATGGAGCGAAGTTAAGCATGTCGAATGGAACTTTTAGAAAGTGGATTTCAGCTCGGTCTCACCGGCTTTTCGATGGGACACAAGGGGCATTTCCTGAAACTTGTGTGCGGCGCGTTTACGCTGCCCCCTGTAATCCTAGGATAATTCACTCAAAATATGTTTGCGCTCGGAAAGTTCTGAAAGCCTCAATAAAGCTGGATACCTCCTGGATGGCGTTTTTTTGTAGGTTAAATCCGATGTCTTTGTGGGTTGCGTCTCTGCTTGCTGTTGCTTGGGGGGGAACGCTATGCCAAGCGGGAAACGACTAGGCTATTGTGTTTGCTCTTAATAATTCGAACAGCGAAATTGGACTTACCCATGAATAAAGTGCTGATCGTGGATGATCATCCCGTCATTCGCCTTGCTGTGCGTATGCTAATGGAACGTCATAGTTATGAGGTCGTTGCCGAGACTGATAACGGTGTCGATGCCTTGCAACTTGCACGGGAGCATATGCCGGACATTGTCATACTGGATATTGGAATCCCCAAACTCGATGGCCTGGAAGTTATATGCCGACTGTCGTCTACCAAACAGGCCCATCCCTTCAAGGTGCTGGTGCTGACGTCCCAGGCCCCTGGGCATTTTTCGATGCGGTGCATGCAGGCGGGTGCCGCCGGCTACGTATGCAAGCAGCAGGACCTCACCGAGCTGTTGAGCGCCGTCAAGGCGGTGCTGTGCGGGTACAGCTACTTCCCCAACCAGGCGCTCAATTCAGTGCGTTCCACAATGGGCAATGCCAGCGAAGCCGACATGGTCGAGCGCCTGTCCGGCCGGGAGATGATGGTGTTGCAGCAACTGGCCCGCGGCAAGACCAACAAGGAGATCGCTGATGGTATGTTCCTGAGCAACAAAACCGTGAGTACCTACAAGACCCGCTTGCTGCTCAAACTCAACGCGCGCTCCCTGGTGGACTTGATCGAACTGGCCCAGCGCAACGGGTTGGTGTAGCCAGCCACAGGCTGGCATGCAGTCAGAAAAAAGCCTCCGTCAGGGAGGCTTCTGTTTGTCGTTGGGTCGATTAGAGGTCGAAGTCGTAATCGGCCAACTGTTTTTGCAAGCGCCGCTCTTCCAGAAGGTTGTCGATGGTGCGGCGTTTGCTCAAATTGGTCTTGGCCACCTCTACCGGTGCTTCCGCTGCCTCATCGTCGGATTCACCGCCAACAACGTCGTCTTCTACATCCAGTTGTTCTTTGCCAGTGCTCATAAGGTTAACTCCAGGCTAAGACTGCCGTTGGCGCTCCTTATAACGATAATCTCGGGCCCGGTAAAAAAGATTTTTTCAATCGACTCATCGAGAAAAGCAATGATGGCTCAATCGTCGGAAGTCTTTTCCTTGTATTCGCACAGGTCTTCGATGCGGCAACTGCCACAGCGTGGCTTGCGGGCCTGGCACACGTAGCGTCCATGAAGGATCAGCCAGTGGTGTGAATCCAGCAAATAGGGCTTGGGCACAAACTTCATCAGTTGTTTTTCCACCTCCACCACATTTTTTCCGCGGGCGATGCCGGTGCGGTTGCTGACCCGAAAGATGTGCGTGTCCACCGCCATGGTCAATTGGCGAAATGCGGTATTGAGCACCACGTTGGCGGTCTTGCGACCGACCCCGGGCAGGGCTTCGAGGGCTTCCCGTGTTTGCGGCACTTCGCTGCCGTGCAACTCCACCAGCAGTCGGCAGGTTTCGATGACGTTCTTCGCCTTGCTGTTGTAAAGCCCGATGGTCTTGATGTACTCGGACAACCCCTCAACTCCCAGGGCGTAGATCGCCGCCGGCGTATTGGCCACCGGATACAACTTGGCCGTGGCCTTGTTGACGCCGACGTCTGTGGACTGGGCCGAGAGAATCACCGCGATCAGCAACTCGAACGGCGAGGAATAGGCCAGTTCGGTTTTCGGTTCCGGGTTGTCTTCGTGAAGCCGGCGGAAAATTTCCAGGCGTTTTGCGGCGTTCATGGGGCGAGCGGTTCCTTGCAGACAGTCAGTGTGGTTATGAAAAACGGGCCCAGGCGTGTTGCTCGGCGGGCAATAACCGCAGCAGGATAAACGCGGCGGTCACCAGCAGTACATGCTTCATCGCGTGCGTCTCATGATCAAGGGGTTCAGGTGCGGGCATCAGCCACCACCAGTGCTGCAAGCGCCTGCTCTGCTGTTTCGAAGTGCTGTTGCAGAATGATCAACTGCGACTGCTGTTCAAAGGTCGGCGGGTGGCCAAAAGCTTTCAGGGATTTGTGCAACTGGGCACGGCTCATGGCCAGGTTGATCTTGGCCTTCTTCAAGGCGGCGTCCAGGGCGGCGGCTTTTTGTGCACGAACCCGCTCAATGGCCGCCTGGACCGGGTTAACCGTGGCCGCAGCTACCGGGGCGGCGCGCTTGATGCGTGCCAGGCGTTCGGCAAGTTGCCGTTCCTCCTCGCGTTGCAGCCTCGCGTTGCGCTGTTCAAACCGTCGGCGGGCCCGATCGCGCTTGAGGCTGCGTGCGTGGCGCTCATGATCATTGGAGGCCAGGCCGCCGACAATCGGTACCACCGTGGTCAACGGACGCATTTCGATGCAGTCCACCGGGCAGGGTGCCACGCACAGGTCGCAACCCGTGCACTCGTCGACAATCACCGTGTGCATCAATTTGGCAGCACCGACGATAGCGTCCACCGGGCAGGCCTGGATGCATTTGGTACAGCCGATGCACTCCGCTTCACGGATAAATGCGATCTGTGCGGGCGCCTCACCTCGGGATGTGTCCAGCTCCAGCACCGGGACCTTCAACAGGTGTGCCAGGCCGGCGATGGTTTCCCGGCCGCCCGGTGGACACTTGTTGATCGCCTCGCCTTGGGCAATGCCTTCTGCATAGGGCTTGCAACCAGGATGCCCACATTTGCCACATTGGGTTTGCGGCAACAGGGCGTCTATGCGTGAAATCAGGCTCATGGTTTGATCATTGCGTTGGAACCCGGAAAAGCCACGGTCAGCAGCATCTGCAGCGCGAAGTCGCTGATCAAGGCTGTGTTGACAAGGAGTAGCGGTGTATCGGTCATGGTCGTGCCGGGTTAAGCCAACAGAATCCGATTATCCGGCAAGCGAGGAGGGGGTACTAGCTGAAACCACCCCATGGCCGAGACCATGGGGCCGTTCGCAGTGTTACTTGATGCGCTGACCCGGCTTGGCGCCGCTGTCCGGGCTCAACAGGTAGATCTCTTCACCGCCAGGGCCGGCCGCCATCACCATGCCTTCGGAGATACCGAACTTCATTTTCCGTGGTTTGAGGTTGGCGATCATCATGGTCAGGCGACCATCGAGCTTGGACGGGTCCGGATAGGCGCTCTTGATCCCGGAGAACACGTTGCGTTGCTCGTCACCGATGTCCAGGGTCAGGCGCAGCAGCTTGTCGGCGCCTTCCACGGCTTCGGCCTTGATGATCAATGCCACCCGCAGGTCAACCGCGGCAAAGGCGTCGAAGTCGATTTCCGGCGACAGCGGATCTTTCGCCAGTTCGCCATTGCCCGCCGGGGCCGTTTCGCCGGTGTCGGTCTGGCTGGCCTCGAGGTCTTCCTTCGATGCGTCGCTCATGGCCTGGACTTTTACCGGGTCGATACGGGTCATCAGCGGCTTGAACTCGTTCAACTGATGGTTGCCGAGCAAGGTTGTGTGGTCATTCCAGGTCAGCGGCGGCACGTTGAGGAATGCCTCGGCGTCGGCCGCCAGCAGTGGCAGTACCGGCTTGAGGAAGATCACCAGTTGGCGGAACAGGTTGACGCCCGTGGCGCAGATGGCCTGGACTTCAGCCTGCTTGCCTTCCTGTTTGTTCAGCGACCACGGTGCCTTGTCGGCGATCCAGGCGTTGGCGCGGTCGGCCAGGCCCATGATCTCGCGCATGGCGCGGGCAAAGTCGCGGGCTTCATAGGCGTCGGCGATGCTTGGCGCGGCGGCCAGGAACGCGTCGGTCAGCTCCGGTGCGGCGTTTTCCGCCACCAGTACACCGGCATTGCCCTTGTGGATAAACCCGGCGCAACGACTGGCGATGTTGACGACTTTACCCACGAGGTCCGAGTTGACCTTCTGCACGAAGTCTTCCAGGTTCAGGTCCAGGTCGTCGACGCCACGGCCCAGCTTGGAGGCGTAGTAGTAGCGCAGGTATTCCGGCGACAGGTGGTCCAGGTAGGTACGCGCCTTGATAAAGGTGCCACGGGACTTGGACATCTTCTGGCCATTGACCGTCAGGTAGCCGTGAACCGCAATGCCGGTCGGCTTGCGGTAGCCCGAGCCTTCAAGCATTGCAGGCCAGAACAGCGCATGGAAGTTGACGATGTCCTTGCCGATGAAGTGGTACAGCTCGGCCGTGGAATCCTTGTTCCAGAACGCATCGAAGTCCAGCTCCGGCGTACGGTCGCACAGGTTCTTGAAGCTGGCCATGTAGCCGATCGGCGCGTCCAGCCACACATAGAAGTACTTGCCAGGCTCGCCCGGGATCTCGAAGCCGAAGTACGGCGCATCGCGGGAGATGTCCCACTGCTGCAGGCCGGCGTCCAGCCATTCGGCGATCTTGTTGGCCACGGCGTCTTGCAGGGTGCCGCTGCGGGTCCAGGTTTGCAGCATCTGCTGGAAATCCGGGAGCTTGAAGAAGAAGTGCTGGGAATCCTTGAGCACCGGGGTGGCGCCAGAGATGGCCGACTTCGGATTCTTCAGGTCGGTAGGTGCATAAGTGGCGCCGCATTTTTCGCAGTTATCGCCGTACTGGTCTTCAGTGCCGCACTTCGGGCAGGTGCCCTTGATGAAGCGGTCGGCCAGGAACATTTTCTTTTCCGGGTCGAAATACTGGGTGATCGAGCGCGTGTCGATGTGCCCGGCGTCTTTGAGACGCAGGTAAATCTGGCTCGACAGCTCGCGGTTTTCTTCGGAGTGGGTCGAGTGGAAGTTATCGAAGTCCACCAGGAACTCGGCAAAGTCGGCGCTGTGTTCAGCCTGAACATTGGCGATCAGTTGTTCCGGGGTGATGCCTTCCTTCTCGGCGCGCAACATGATGGCCGAACCGTGGGCGTCGTCCGCGCAGACATAAATGCATTGATTGCCGCGATGCTTCTGGAAGCGCACCCACATATCGGTCTGGATGTACTCAAGCATATGGCCAAGGTGGATAGAACCATTGGCATAGGGCAGGGCGCTGGTGACGAGGATCTTGCGTGGCTCGGACATGGGGCTCGGCTACTTGATGAAACGGAGGTCGGCCACTATAAAGCGCCGGGAAATTTATTTCACCCCGTGCGGCTGTTTCAGGATTTTCCTGGCGGCCGAAAGCGTGCCGCTGGAGCGCTGGAACGGTTAGGATAGCCGCCTGTTTTAGTCAGTCTTTTTCGGGAGTAGCCCATGAGCGCCGTCAATCGCGCAGCGGTGGAAGCCGTTCTTCGCCAGTACACCGACCCCTACCTGAACCAGGACCCGGTCAGCGCCGGGTGTGTGCGGGCCATCGACGTACAGGGTGACAAGGTGTCGGTCCAGCTTGAGCTGGGCTATGCCGCCGGTCTGTTCAAGAGCGGCTGGGCGCAGATGCTGCAAATGGCCATAGAAGGCCTGGACGGCGTCGGCTCGGCCAAGGTCGACATTCAGTGCGTGATCGCCCCGCACAAGGCCCAGGCGCAGATCCCGGGCCTGGCCAACGTCAAGAACGTGGTGGCCGTGGCCTCCGGCAAGGGTGGCGTGGGTAAATCCACCACCGCCGCCAACCTGGCCCTGGCCCTGGCCCGGGAAGGCGCGCGCGTCGGCATTCTTGACGCCGACATCTATGGCCCGAGCCAAGGCGTGATGTTCGGCATCGCCGAAGGCACCCGGCCGAAGATCAAGGACCAGAAATGGTTCGTGCCCATCGAGTCCCATGGCGTGGAAGTCATGTCCATGGCCTTCCTGACCGACGACAACACGCCGATGGTGTGGCGCGGCCCGATGGTTTCCGGCGCGTTGCTGCAACTGGTCACACAGACCGACTGGGGCAACCTGGACTACCTGGTGATCGACATGCCACCGGGCACCGGCGATATCCAGCTGACCCTGGCGCAGAAAGTGCCGGTGGCCGGTTCGGTAATCGTCACCACGCCCCAGGACCTGGCGCTGCTGGACGCCCGCAAGGGCGTGGAGATGTTCCGCAAGGTCAATATCCCGGTGCTGGGCGTGGTGGAAAACATGGCGGTGCACATTTGCTCCAACTGCGGCCACGCCGAGCACCTGTTCGGTGAAGGCGGCGGCGAGAAGCTGGCGACCCAGTATGGGGTTGAACTACTGGCGTCGTTGCCGCTGTCCATAGGGATTCGTGAGCAGGCCGACGGCGGCAGGCCGACGGTGGTTGCCGAGCCCGATGGCCAGATTGCCATGGTCTACCAGGAACTGGCCCGTCATGTAGGGGCGCGCATCGTCCTGCAGGAAGCCGAGGCCCAGGCGATGCCGACCATCACTGTCAGCGACGACTGATCCATCCGATGGGAAAGAAGCCTCGACTCTGTCGGGGCTTTTTCTTGCCCGGCGAATCCTTAAGGATCACTTTTTACCCTTTTGCGTAATTGCTGGTGTAAGCATTCACTTACTTTTTCGTAAGTGTTTGGGGGTTTTCGCCGGTGCGGACGCCTCGAATCAAGCGCCTATATTTCTATCTTATTGAAATATAACAATTATTTATTGTTTGTTGAGCGCAGGAACTTGTCGTTCCACGATTTGGATCCCGTTGAACTTCCCCGGGAACTCTCTAAGATCAGCCCTGTGTCCACGGATTGACACAGTCATCACGGAACGATGATTCAGGGAACCTCGCAGGATGCGATTCATCAGGACGATGAAAAGGAACACAGGGACTAGGGAAAAAATGTGGGCGGGTCATACCGCCCCTTTTTTTTGCCTGTAGAAAAGTGAAACCCGCTCCCTAGAAACGCAAAAAGGCCCGCAAGGGGCCTTTTGGAGGACGTCGAGGCTATCAGCGCTCGAGTTCAGCGATCTTGCCTTTTTTGCCATCCCACTCTGCCGCATCCGGCATCGGGTCTTTGCGCTCAGTGATATTTGGCCAGATTTCCGCCAGATCAACGTTCAGCTGAATAAATTCCTGCATCTCTGCCGGGACTTCGTCCTCGGAGAAAATCGCGACGGCCGGGCATTCTGGCTCACACAGGGCGCAGTCAATGCACTCGTCCGGGTGGATGACCAGGAAGTTCGGGCCTTCGTAGAAGCAGTCCACCGGACACACTTCTACGCAGTCGGTGTACTTGCACTTGATGCAGTTGTCGGTGACGACGAAGGTCATTTCTAATTTTCTCCTCAGGCGGCGGCAGCGAAACCCCTTGTGGCAGGGCTCGCGAGGTTCGGGAGCGATAGTCTGCAGGCCAGGCTAAAAGCCCGCAGCATCCCAAACCGCGCGAGAGTCTACCAGCTTGCAAGCGTCTGCGTTATATCCGAGTCTTCAGTGCATATAACATTTCGAGCGCTTTTCTCGGCGTCAAGTCGTCCAGATCAAGCTTAGCCAACTCATCCAGTACCGGGTGAGGCAGGCTGGCGAACATATCGCTCTGGTGCGGCGCGCTGGGTTTGTTGCTGGCTTTGGCCGGGCTGGCCACGGGAATCTCGTGGGGCAGGGCGGTTTCTTCCAGGCGGCTCAGGTGCTCGCGGGCGCGGGTGATCACCTCTGCCGGTACACCCGCCAGTTGCGCCACGGCCAGGCCGTAACTCTGGCTCGCCGGGCCGGGCAGCACGTGGTGCAGGAACACGATGCGCTCGTTGTGCTCGGTGGCATTGAGGTGCACGTTGGCCACCAGCGGCTCGTTTTCCGGCAGCACGGTCAGCTCGAAGTAATGCGTCGCGAACAGCGTATACGCCCGCAGGTGCGCCAGCCGCTCGGCCGCAGCCCAGGCCAGGGACAGTCCGTCGAAGGTGCTGGTGCCGCGGCCCACTTCGTCCATCAGCACCAGGCTGCGTTCGGTGGCGTTGTGCAGGATGTTGGCGGTTTCGCTCATTTCCACCATAAAGGTCGAACGGCCACCGGCCAGGTCATCGCTGGAGCCGATCCGGGTGAAGATGCGGTCCACCAGGGACAATTCGCAGCTGGCTGCCGGCACGAAGCTGCCGATATGGGCCAGCAGCACGATCAAGGCGGTCTGACGCATGTAGGTGGATTTACCGCCCATGTTCGGACCGGTGATCACCAGCATGCGGGTGTCGTCGTCCAGCGACAGGTCGTTGGCGACGAACGGCGTGGTCAACACCTGCTCCACCACCGGGTGGCGACCTTGCACGATGCGCATGCACGGTTCGCTGACAAACCGCGGGCAGTTCAGGTCAAGGTTCAGGGCGCGCTCGGCGAGGTTGCTCAGCACATCCAGTTCGGCCAGGGCGGCGGCGGTGTCCTGCAACGGCGCCAGCTTGTCGATCAGGCTTTCGAGCAACGCTTCGTAGAGCATCTTCTCCCGAGCCAAGGCGCGACTCTTGGCCGACAGGGCCTTGTCTTCGAAGGCTTTCAACTCTGGCGTGATAAAGCGCTCGGCACCCTTGAGGGTCTGGCGGCGCTGGTAATCGATCGGCGCCTGCTCGGCCTGCTTGCTCGGCAACTCAATAAAGTAGCCGTGCACGCGGTTGTAGCCGACTTTCAGGTTGGCCAGGCCCGTGCGGGCTTTTTCCCGGGCTTCGAGGTCGATCAGGAACTGCCCGGCGTTCTCGCTCAGGGATTGCAGTTCGTCCAGCTCGGTGTCGTAACCGGTCTTCAACACGCCACCGTCACGGATGATCGCGGGTGGGTTGTCGATGATGGCTTTTTCCAGCAGCGCCGCCAGTTCCGGGTAGGTGCTGGTGGTGACTGCCAGCTGCTGCAGGTGCGGCGCTTCCAGTTCGGTCATCGCCGCTTGCAGTTGCGGCAGGGCGCCAAGGGCATCCCGCAGGCGTGCCAGGTCCCGGGGCCGTGCGTTACGCAGGCCGATCCGCGCCAGGATCCGCTCGATATCGCCGATTTCCTTGAGCTGCGGTTGCAGCTTTTCAAAGCGATAGCGATCCAGCAGGCAGGTAATAGAGGTTTGACGGGCTTGCAGCACCGTCAGGTCCCGCAGTGGGCGGTTCAACCAGCGGGTCAACAAGCGGCTGCCCATGGCGGTCTGGCAACGGTCGACCACCGATTGCAGGGTGTTGTCGCGCCCGCCGGCCAGGTTGGTGTCCAGCTCCAGGTTGCGCCGGCTGGCGCCGTCCAGCACCACCGTGTCGTCCAGGCGCTCATGGCGCAGGCTGCGCAAATGGGGCAGGGCGGTGCGCTGGGTTTCCTTGGCATAACTGAGCAGGCAGCCGGCGGCGCCGATGGCCAGGGTCAGGGTTTCGCAACCAAACCCCTTCAGGTCTTGCACGGAGAATTGCTGGCACAGGCTTTTCAGCGCCGAATCACGTTCGAAATCCCACGGCGCGCGACGCTTGGTCCCACGGCGACGTTCCGCCGGCAGGTCCTTTGGCCAGTCATCCGGAATCATCAACTCCACCGGGTTGACGCGCTCCAGTTCCGCCAGCAGGTTTTCCCAGCCCTTGATCTCCAGCACCGTGAAATTGCCACTGGTGATATCCAGCACTGCCAGGCCGAACAGCCGCTCGTCCCCCAGTACCGCTGCGATCAGGTTATCGCGACGCTCATCCAGCAGCGCCTCATCACTCACCGTGCCCGGAGTAATAATGCGTACCACCTGACGCTCAACCGGGCCCTTGCTGGTGGCCGGGTCGCCGATCTGCTCACAGATCACCACCGACTCGCCCAGCTTCACGAGTTTAACCAGGTAACCTTCCAACGAATGATAGGGAATCCCGCACATCGGAATCGCCTGCCCGGCCGACTGCCCGCGCGCGGTCAGGGTGATGTCCAGCAACTTGGCGGCCTTCTTCGCGTCTTCATAGAAGATCTCGTAGAAGTCGCCCATGCGATAGAACATCAACTGATCAGGGTGCTGGTTTTTCAGGCGCCAGTACTGCTGCATCATCGGAGTGTGGCTGGAAAGGTCGGTCATACGGTGGTTTCAGCTCTGCCTGTCTATTTGAAGATGTACATCTGTCTAATACTACAGGGAAAATTTTCCGCATGCCTTGCCGGTCATGAGACGGCAAATCTGGTGTGTACTCCGGATTCATTCAGTCCATTGTGCACGACTCGCTTCGCTACACCAGGCACCGCGAGGTACTTCGCCTCGATCAGGCCGCGTGGGATGCCGTGCAGGACTTCCCGCAACACAACATGTCAGCCCTGGACTACGACCAGGCGGTCGACCGGCAGATCTCGCGCTGGCGCCAGACTCAGCACCCACTGGAACTGCAGCGCCATGGGGAAGAAAAAGCCCGGGCCGACCAATTCGAAACGACTGTTGAGCAGTCAGCCGAGCGCCTTGAACGTGTGAATTGAATTAATGCCTCGAGCGGCTTGATCAGGTCAGGTACTTGATCTTTGAGATCGCCGATTTGGTAACTACCAATTAACTATTGAATCATTTCAAAGCCCTAATAGATATCCAGCGATCCTCAACGCCATCATGGCAGTGAATAGAGTAAAAGTTATAAGCATCGGAATGATTAATAGTCTTTTGTAGAAAACGGGCAGTCTATTCATCTCGTTGATATCAATTATGCCTTTTTTGGCGCACAGATTCGGCATCATCATGACTATTGTCATCACCCCACCTCGAATAAGCTTTCCGAGTACGCCGCCACCTGACCATGCCTCTCTAATGGTTGATACAAAAGAGCAGTTTGGTAGATGGCTTTCTATGGTCTCAACATATTTATGCGCAATCACAGCTGTTACAATTAGATTAATAATCATCGGTAATATTATAAAAATACCAATCAGGCCTATTGGGATGTTTGTCATTCTGTAACTTTCCCATAAATATACTTTCCAATTTTCTCGCCGATCCACTTACCCCCTTCGCCTCCCACCCATCCACCCGCTGCACCTCCTATAACGGTGCAGGCCAATGCACCTGGACCTGTTGTGATACCTAGCCCCAGCAAACATATGCCTCCTGCTATGGGGCCGCCGAGAGCTCCGCCTCCCCCCGCTCCGGTTATACTCCCGACCAGAGAGCTCCCCTCAACATATTTTGCTCTCTTGCATTGCTCCTCGCGCCCTAACGCACAAGCTTTATGAATTGAAATTGCGGTGGAGCCTACTTCAAGCGCGGTCCCAATATAGGCTCCCCGTTTTATCCACTTGGAGGCCATTGCCACACCGGATACCTTATCTGTGTACCCCGCGAGTTCTGCAGTATGCATATAGCTTTTGGTTGAAAGCCCGAGCAGTCTTTTGATCGAGCCTTCCTTGCGCAGTCCGGAACCGTAGGCCAGAAAATTATCCAGCTGTTTATCAAGCTTCATGAACAACTCTGTTCGCTTCGCATAGAAAACGTCTCGTTGAGTAATGGTGCCTGAGCTGACGTGTCTCCGATAAAGATTTTCAATGTCCTGAAGCGTTTTTTTAATGTCGTCCATATGTTTGGCCCAGCTATCACTGGCCGCGCCTATCCCCATGGACGTGTAGGAGATCGCCTGCTTAAGCAGCTCAAAATGCTCAAGAAAAAAGTCATCTGCTCCCACCCCGTTAACCAACAACGCCGTATGCACTTCGGCAGCTTTTGCCATCAGGAAGGCTTCCTGAGCGGTAGACGATGGAGTGGAGGCGTCCCCGACGATCACGACCTCACCGGCAAGGACAACTCCGCTCGAGATGTGGGAGTTGAGGGAAATGAACTTGCCCTTGGTATTCTTTGGTAGTGCAAGGCTAGCTTTCTGAGAGTCGAAGGTCTGCGTTCTGGAGTTGATAAAGGAAAGTGCTTCGGCCATGGTCGAACCTCACGAATACTTTTTATTGCTGATTCGGTCCCATCCGCCGGTCGTGTTACCGCCTGCTGTGCCATCGACGCGCTTCTGCAGGGTATAGGTTGTTTTGATGCGACCGTAGTTGAGTTGTACGATTTCCATGGGGATGCCGGAACTGGCGCTCTGGGTGTAATCAGCGATGATCACTTCTTCAAGCACTACCTCGTAGTATTTGAGTTTATCGGTGCTTGCGCGGCATAACACCAGTTTCACTTCCTTCAAGTGCTGACCCGCGCAGCTGGCCTCCATTAGCTTGCAACTGGCGCTATCCAAGTGTTTTGTGAAGGTGAAATTGGTCATGGTGGTACGACCGGATGATGCGCCACCAGAGGAGCTGGCAGTGGCGGAGGTGCTTTGACTAACGCCGAAGTTATAGCCGGTAATTTCTATCCATTTATTGTACTTTTCGTCTAGCGCTTCGCCAGGGATATCTGCGATCTGAATAAAGGCGTCGAAAGCCATTTTGTACCTCTCCTTGGTAGCCAATGGGTTACTCGCTAATGTGGCGTAGAGCCAGCGTACGACAGTAAATCACGGCTGCAGTTCAGAAGTGATGCTGCTCAACTTGTGCGATCCAGGCGAATACCCGGTTGATCTTTTCGCGATATCGCAGCCGGCCGAGGACGTCGACCTATCAGTTTTGGTGTTAAGGCATGCCTCACCACTTGCTACGACAAGAAATCCGCCTGGGGCATCCGTAATTTTGGCGGTTGTGGTCAAACCTACACCTTGATTCTGGTTATCGGTCTCGTAGCCAACATTGGCTCCACGATTGCAGCTGACGCGAACGTTCAATGCATTAAATATGCAAATTAGCATTTGCCAAGCATCAAAACTGCCTGCACTATCCGCGTTATGCAAAAACGCAACGTTTCTATCGTCTTAAGAGAGCTGCTGGACCGCGACCGGATCTCCCCCACGGAGCTTCACCGGCGTACCGGCGTGCCTCAATCCACGCTGTCCCGGATCCTCAGCGGCAAGATCGTTGACCCGTCGGACAAGCACATCTCGCGCATCGCCGATTACTTCCAGGTCAGCACCGACCAGCTGCGCGGGCGCGCGGCCCTGGTGCCGGCGCGGTCGGACGAGCGCGACCCGATGCATTCGGAACTCAAGGACATAAGCCTGTGGGACGACGACACCCCCGTTAATGATGACGAGGTGTCGATCCCCTTTCTGCGCGAGGTTGAATTGGCTGCTGGATCAGGAAGATTCGTCATCGAGGAAAGCGAGAAGGCCAGCCTGCGATTCGGCAAGCGCAGTCTGCGGCATAACGGTGTGCAGTTCGACCAGGCCAAGTGCGTGACGGTGCGCGGCAACAGTATGTTGCCGGTGCTGCGTGATGGCGCGACCGTCGGCGTCAACGCGGGCAAGTGCGGGATCGGCGACATCGTCGATGGCGACTTGTATGCCATCAATCACAACGGCCAACTGCGGGTGAAACAGCTCTACCGCCTGCCCTCCGGGATTCGCCTGCGCAGCTTCAACCGCGATGAACATCCGGATGAGGACTACAGCTTCCAGGACATCCAGGATGAACAGATCAGCATCCTCGGTCATGTCTTCTGGTGGGGCATGTACGCCCGCTGACCCATTCGCGTAAGACAAAGCCCGCCCATGAGCGGGCTTTTTTTCGCCCATGCAAAACCTCCAAACCCCTTGCCCATCAGGCTGGAAATGCACTCATGCATAAGTCGAGCAAAAATAAATGCATTTGTGCATTGACTGTATATGCATACATGCATATTCTTCATCTCAAGCCAGCCAAGAAGGCCTGGTGGAGGCGGCAAGGATGCTGCCAAGGAAGACAAGGACGTTACGCAACACCGGCAAGGACGCCATCGAAGCGATGGCACGGATGCCAGGCAACACCGGCAAGGATGCCGACGCTCTTTAGTTTCAAACCGCTTCAAGAACAGGCAGCGATGAACCGGCCTTAACGGTTCAGAGGGTTGGCAACTGGCCCGGGTGTGCAGCGTAAAGCACCAGAAGCAGTTATCCGGCAGACAGGGATCGTGGTCGGAAAAACATTGAGGAAAGAACCGTACCGCGCCAGTAGCGCCGAACGTTCGAGGACATCATTACTGAAAAGCCCGGGCAACCGGGCTTTTTGGAATGCCTACCTATAAATGGAATTACCCAACACCCGGCACTGCGCCGGTAATGCTCAGCCAGGAGGCGTGACATGACAAACGAGCAGCAAGCGTTAGCGGAAATGCCTATCTGGCTGGTGATCGCACTGGCCCTGATCGGCGGTGTTTCCGGAGAAATGTGGCGCGCCGACAAGGAAGGCGCTCGAGGTTGGTCGCTGATACGGCGCCTGGCCCTGCGCTCCGGGGCGTGCATGGTCTGCGGGGTCTCAGCCCTGATGCTGTGCTACGCCGCCGGCATGTCGATCTGGACGGCCGGCGCCATTGGTTGCCTGACCGCCATGGCCGGCGCCGACGTGGCCATCGGCCTTTATGAACGCTGGGCGGCCAAGCGCATCGGCGTCAACGAAGGCACCCGTCAGGACCCGCAGTAACCGTTGCAAGGACGCTACTTAAATGACGCTTATCGAAAGACCCTCCCAACTGCCCCAGGCCATTAAAGATGCGCTGCAAGTTGCCTTCCCGGACCTTAAGGTCGGCAATCATCAGGACTTCCAGGGCACCGGGGATAACACCGGTGTATTGATCACCGTCGAAGGCAATGGCCCGGGCGTCCGTTCCCGTGAAGGGCGCAAGGCTCATGCCCTGGGGATCTCACTCAAGGCCATGGTCGCCCCGGGTGCCTTGCCCTTTGATGCCTGCGACCTGGCCAGCCAACTGATGGACCTGGTGCTGGATAACCGCTGGAGCCTGCCGCAGGACCAGTGCGACCTGCCGGCCAATATCGTCGCCGCGCCCTCAGTACGCACCACCGCAGAAACGGACTACGACACCTGGACCGTCACCTTCACCCAAACCCTCTATATCGGACCGCCGTTGCTCAACGATCCCACCGGCAAACCCCTGTTCGCCTGCACCTGGGAAGTCTCGAACATCGATGACCCCGACCAATACAAACCACTGGCGGAGTAGCCCATGTTCGACGCGCTGTTACGCATGCAACTGGGACCGATCATCGAGCGCCTGGCTGAAATGGAATCTCAGCTCGAAGACCTGTATCGCCGCGCCGACAGTTTCTGCCGCATCGGCGTGTGCCAGGAGGTCGACGCCGCCAGCAATACCTGCAAGGTCAGCCACGGCGACTTGCTCACCCCGGCGATCCGCTTTTTCAACCCCAGCGCCGGTGCACAGACGGAAACCCGCATCCCGTCAGTGGGCGAGCAATGCTTGCTGCTCAATTACGGCGGCGGGGAGGGCGGGGCGCAATCGGTGGCCTTGTTCGGTTTGAACAGCGACCGTTTTCCGCCGGTCTCCAGCGTTCCGACGCTGACCCGGCGGCGCCATCAGGACGGTACCCAAAGCGACTACGACGACGCCAGCCACACCTTCAACTGGGTCAATGGCCCCACCACGTTCATCGGTTCCCGCGAACAGGTCGACATCAAGGTCGGCGCCGCCGGCCTCACGATGAGCGCCCAGGGCATCACGCTGCAAGTCGGCGGTACGAGCCTGTTGCTGGATGCCGGCGGCGCGCACTTCACCGGCCCGGTGGTGGACCACCAAGGCCGGGTCATCAGCCCCTGATAAGGACATCCCATGATTGGAATCGATCGGAACACCGGGGCGGCCGTTGATGACTGGCTGCAATTCGTCCAGCGCGCCACCCGAGCGCTGACCACGCCGTTAGGCACCCGCCAGAAGCGTCCGCTGTACGGCTCGATGATCCCCCAACTGCTCGGGCAAAACCTTGGTGATGACTTGCTGATTCTCGCCCAGAGCCATGCCGCCCAGGCGTTCTACAACCCACAGAACGGCATCGCCGACTTCGAGCCGCAAGTCATCGTTGCCAACCGCCAGGGCGCCGGCCTGTTGTTGCGCTTTGCCGGCACCTGGAAAAACCGCAAACAATCCTTCGAGGTGGTGACATGAGCATGCTGATACCCGGCCAGAACCAGTTGGCCGAGCCGGCGATCATTGCCGTCGACGAGTTCGAACCGCTGTTGGCGGAGTTCAAGGCGTTTGTCGTTGATTACGTCGCCACCCGTGCGCCGGAAAATGCCGCCAAGCTCAAGGTCAGCCTGGAGAACGAAAGCGAGTTGCTGACGTTGGCGCTCGAAGCTTTTTGCGTTCGCCTGCAAACCCACGAGCGCAAATACAACGCCCGCATCAAGCAGATGCTGGCGTGGTGGGCCACCGGCAGCAACCTCGACGCACGCCTGGCCGACATGGGCCTGGAGCGCCAGGTGCTGGACCCCGGTGACCCGGCGGCTTTCCCGCCAGTGCCGCCGACGCTGGAGAGCGACGATGACGCCCGACTGCGTTACTACCTCGCGCCCCATGCTCCAGCGGCAGGCTCGCGCATGCAGTATCGCCGGGAGGTTTTCACCCTGGGTGAGCGTCCATCGGTGAAAGTGCAAAGTGCTACGCCCGGGGTGGTGACGGTCACTTATACCTTCGACCCGGACGGCTATGCGGCTCGGGTCAAGGATGGCAACGGCCGTCGCACCGCGCCGGGTGAAGTGATGGTGACGGTCTTGGCCCGAGACGGCGATGGCACGCCACCTGCTGATCTGCTCGACGGTGTACGCCGGCATTTCGCCCGGCCTGATGTGCGGCCGGAAACGGATCTCGTCACGGTGCAGGCGGCTCAGATCCTGCGCTACAAAATTCGCGTAGTGGCGAAGATCAACCCCGGCCCGGATTCCGGGCTCACTCAAGTCGCCGCCCAGAAACTGCTGCAAGACTATGCAGAGTCTTGTCATCGCCTGGAAGGCCGGGTGGACCCGAGCTGGATCGACTACGCCATCCACTCGGCAGGCGCTGCCCAACTGCAAATCCTTGAACCGCTGGAGCCGATTGTCAGCACGGCATTCCAGGCCCCGTATTGCACGGGTGTCGAGGTGGAGGTGCGCACGCTATGAGTGAGCGAAAAAGCAGCTTGCTGCCCGCTAACAGTTCGCCGTTGGAGAAGGCGCTGGACTTGGGGTTCGGGCAGTTGCTCGACCGGGTTACTCCGCCCTTCCCGGCATTGATGAACCCGTTGCAGACGCCGGTTGAATTCCTTCCCTACTTGGCCGCTGATCGCGGCGTCAGTGAATGGGATGCCGATGCCAGCGAATCGGAGAAGCGCCTCACCGTGGCCTTGTCCTGGCAGATCCAGCGTCAGGCCGGTACGCCCAAGGCGTTGAGCTACGCCGTCGAATCGCTGGGTTTCACCCCCAACCTCAGCGCCTGGTATCAACAGCGGCCAACCGGTTTGCCTTACACCTTTGACGTGCAGGCAATCATCGGTCGCAGTTGGTCCAGCGGTGATCACAACCGTTTGATCCGCCGCATCAACGCGGCCAAGAGCGAGCGGGACCTGGGCACGATCACCATCGTGCACGAGACCTCCCAGGGTTTACGTGTTGCCGCGGCCGCTGATCCGGCGTTGAACATCGGTGATGAAAGCCCGCCCGGCGCACTGCCCGAGGTGAAGTTACAGGGGGCACTGGTGTGCAGCAGCGTGGCTCACACACCACTAAGCGATGGTGAGTTGCAGCTGTGTGGCGTGCTGCCTGAATTCGGGCTGGCGGCCCGGCTTAACAGTGCCGGGGTTGCCCGGCACTACACCCTTAACGACTACGACCTCAGGGCGCAGACATGACAGATGAAATTACACGCCTGGTGCGCTTCACCTCCAAGGGATTGGATGAAGTGCTGCAGGCAAAGAACCAGGGCTTGAAAGGCGAAATCACCCACATCGGCGCCGGCACCGGCCGGTACAACCCCGACGGCACTGAAGTTGCCCTGCGTGATGAGCGCCAGCGGGTGGCGATTGTGGACTACGAGGACTTGGGCGACCGGCAACTCAGGATGGCCGCGCTGTTTGATGGTGAGGCTGAGTATGAGATTGGCGAGTTCGGTTTTTACCTTGCCAGTGGGACTTTGTTGGCGGTGTATTCCGTGGCGGGGAAGTTGCTAACGTATAAAGCTGCGGCGGCTCGGGTGCTGCAGAAGTTCACGTTGGATATTTCGCCGTTGCCGGCGGATAGCGTGATGATAGTTGTGGGGAGTGAAAACCTGAATGTATTGATGGCTGAAGAGATCGCAATCATGGCGGCGGCTTCGGTTGGCAATATGTCTCGTCACGTTGATCTGATGTTGCGGGTTATGCATCTCGAAACGAAGTAGCTGCACTGACAAAAGTGCTGGAAAGATTAATTGACAGGGAGTGGATGATGGGAATTGAAACGACTATCACGAAAGTTGTAGATGCGTGTAATAAGCTGACGGAAACGGTGACTAACCAGATTGGAAAAATTGATGCGCAAGTAGAGGCTGCATCGAGTCAGTTCACAGCTTGGCGTAATAGTGTGCAAGCCAAAGATATTAATGGTCGCGCGCTTTATAAACAGGAAATTGATCTAACAGG
The DNA here is from genome assembly GCF_013386825.1 of Pseudomonas sp. IPO3778. Classification (GTDB taxonomy): domain Bacteria; phylum Pseudomonadota; class Gammaproteobacteria; order Pseudomonadales; family Pseudomonadaceae; genus Aquipseudomonas. Next base: position 49,774 of record NZ_JACARC010000044.1, on the reverse strand, counting down.
GCTACCGACCGATACGTTTTATCCTGTCTGGTGGACGATGCCAGGTAATGAGAGTGGTGAAACAGAAATTACTCTTTCCCGGATCTACAGTCGTGATCAAGAGTTAGAACCTTTTGGTAAGGGTGTCTATCATATCGCGGGGCTGAATTTGCAGATGGAGGGTTGCGGTTACATCTGGAACGGCGACGGTAATTTATTGAGTATTAAGCGTATTTCTCAAACTTACCGGGAGTCGGTTCGAGGTGTAAGTTTCGGGATGATCTGTGTTGCACGACATATCACGGGCGTCAGGCCGTTGTATCAAGATGTAGCAGACGGTCAAGTAATTCAGGCGGCAATGCATTCCGGTGTTTATTTGCGCGGAGGATTGGGGTACACGGTGACTAAATCGTTTGCCGGCGCTGTTGGTTTCAGCCGCTCCGATAGCGAGGTGGCTATTGGCGAAAGTACTCAAGGTGATTGGGAGATTCGTTGGTGCGTTCGACCGTATCGTTTGGTAGATGCTGACGCGGTCTTGGGAGCAACGTTGCCCGAGAAGCGGTTGGCGTACTCCTACGACAACGACAAAATCTATGCATCGAAGGGGGTTTGAATGACGCTTTCTATTAAAACTGCCGTGACACCTGCAGGTGAGCAGCTGATCAATATTCCAGCGGATGTTGAGATTCTCAAAAATCTTGGTTTTTCCGTCGAACAAGCAGAACAGCTTTGCATTGAGGCCGCGAAAACCACTCAGCTAGAGAGTTCCATCGCGGCGCGTCGCACCCTGTATGTGACTGAAGCTGACCCGCTGTTCCTTGAATGGCAATACGACGAAACTCCTGAAAAAGAAAAGGCGTGGCGCGACAAAGTTGCGGAGATCAAAGCACTTTATCCATTGCCTGATCGCACCTGAACCACACACCGCGAAAGCGGTTTTTTTTCGCCCGCCCAAAGCCCCTCTTCCAGGGGCTTTCGCGTTTTGCGTCTGGAGAATTTCGCAAATGCCAAACCGTCAGAAATACACCGTCCTCATCCCGTTCCCCACCGGCGCCGGCCATTGGTCCACCGTCGGTCAGGAACTCGACCTGCTGGATGTCGAAGCCTGCGCCCTGCGCACCGCTGGCCGCCTGGAGCTCACCAGCGTCCTCAACTCCACTCCCAAGAAGGCTGACTGATCATGGCTGAGGTTTTGAACTTCGAGCACAACGGCATCACCGTGAATGCCACTGAATCCCCCGAGGCCATGGGTGGCCTGGGTGATAACGTGATCGGCCTGGTGGGCACTGCCCCCAATGCCCACGCGTCGATCCCGAAAAACGCCCCGTTCCGCATCAACAGCTTCACCACCCAGGCGTTGCTGGACCCCACCGGCGCCGAGACCGGCACGCTGTTCCACGCCGTGTACCAGATCCTCAAAGTGGTCAAGGTGCCGGTCTACGTGGTGATCGTCGACGAGGGCACCACCCCGGCCGACACCCTCAATAACGTGATCGGCGGTGAAGAGCCGGTGACCGGCCGCAAACTGGGCCTCGCCGCCCTGGCCAGCGTCCCCGAAGACCTGACCATCATCGGCGCCCCGGGCTTCACCGGCACCAAGGCCGTGGCCGGCGAATTCGCTTCCTTCGGCAAGCGCATCAAGGCCCGTGTGGTGCTGGATGGCAAGGACGCGTCCGTTGCCGACCAAGTGACCTACAGCGGCGAACTGGGCGGTGCCGACCTCGGTTTCGACCGTTGCCTGCTGGTGCACAACATGCCGTCGGTGTACTCCAAGGCTGCGAAGAAAAATGTGTTCCTGGCGCCGTCGTCCCTGGCCATCGCGGCACTGGCCAAGGTCAAGCAATGGGAAAGCCCGGGCAATCAGGTGACGTTCGCCGAAGACGTTTCCCGCGTGGTTGAGTACAACATCCTCGACACCTCCACTGAAGGCGACCTGCTTAACCGCTACGGCGTGAGCTACTACGCCCGCACCATCCTCGGCGGCTTCTCGCTGCTGGGTAACCGCTCCATCACCGGCAAGTTCATCAGCTACGTGGGCCTGGAAGACGCCATCAGCCGCAAGCTGGTCAAGGCCGGCCAGAAAGCCATGGCCAAGAACCTCACCAAGTCCTTCATGGACCAGGAGGTCAAGCGCATCAACGACTGGCTGCAAACTCTGGTGGCCGACGAAACCATCCCCGGCGGCAGCGTGTACCTGCACCCGGAACTGAACAGTGTCGAGAAGTACAAGAACGGCACCTGGTTCATCGTCATCGACTACGGCCGCTACGCGCCGAACGAACACATGATTTATCAACTCAACGCCCGTGATGAAATCATCGAGCAGTTCCTGGAGGACGTTCTCTAATGTTTACCAACCGAGTCAGACAGGCCATTGCGGCCACCCTCCAAGGCCTGCCGTTGTCGGCCACCGTGGAAGAATTCACCCCGCCGAAAATCGAGTTCGACATGGAACTCATGACGGGCGGGCGTTTTATCGTCGAGGAAATGGCCAAGAGCGCCAAGGCGCTGGGTGCCAAGTTGATCCTGCAAGGCGCCGGCCCGGAAATCATGCTGGCCTTGGGTGTGCGGCTGGGTGACGACATCCTGCTGAACGTGCGTGAAGCCGGCCAGGATCAGGATGGCCGGACCTATTTCACCTATCACACCGTCGGCGGCAAGCTCAAAATCCTTGAGGAGGGCAAGTTGAAAATGGGTGAGAAAGCAACCACCACCCTGGAGCTGTCCTGCCGCACCTACACCCGCCTGGAAAACGGCATCCCGGTGATCGACATCGACGTGCGCACCCAGAAGTTCGTGCTCAACGGCGTCGACATCCTCGGTGATGCCCGCCGCGCAGTGCTGATGCCCTAAGCCTCCACGGCGCCTGAAGTGAACACCGACAGGGTGGGGGCGGGCTTGCTCGCGAATGCGCAGGGTCAGTCAATACAGGTGTGACTGACAGACCGCATTCGCGAGCAAGCCCGCTCCCACATGGACCGGTGTTGCTTTGCAGATATTTTCTCATCAAGGAATAGCCCCATGGCCTGGATGCCACCGCTGCACATCCTGCTGTCCCCGATCACCGCCGACACCGGCGCGACAATCGAGCAGGTGCAACTCAAGCCGCTGTACTACGCCGCGCAGAAAGACGCGCTGGCCCGGGCCGGTGACGACGAGGACGGCCAGTTTTTTGAACTGGCGAAACTCGCCACCGGCCTGTCGGAAAAAGAGCTCGACCAGCTCAAGCGCCCGGACTACGTGACCATCGCCCAATACGTGCATGACATGTCAACCCGTCCGGCCTCGTTCTTCCTGGACGAAGCCCGCGAACCAAGCGACTCAATCACCACCGAACAGGTGAAGCTGCTGCTGCCGCTCAACGCGGCCGGCCGCACACTGACCGCGGTGACCCTGGAAATGCCCGCCCTGCGCGCCACCAAAGTGATGAAAAAACTCACCACGGCCAAAGAGCGCGCCGAGTTCATCACCGCTCATTGCAGCGGCTTGATGATCCCCGACCTGGCGGACCTGACCGTGCCCGACTGGACCGAACTGCAGGAGCGCATCGACGATTTTTTAAATCAACCGGCGGCCTTCTTTCGGAGCGCGATATCGAAGTAATCCTCGACGTCGTGCCGCTGGTTTACTTGGTAAACGAAGCGGAGATCCTGGACTGGGAAGTCGGAAAAGCCTTACGCCGCTACGACATCGCGATCACTCGCCTTGGCATCAAACAGGAGTAGAGCGGGATGCAAATTAACTATGCACTGGCGTTTGCCGGGCAGACGTATGACCGAGGGCTTTCGGCGGACCTGTCACCGGCGGCCCAGGACTTGACTGGACCCTCCTCCCTTGATGCGGTGCCTGCCGGGCAGACTGATCTTGTCCTGGCGCTGGCCAGCGCCAGCCTGGAAATCAACGGCTTGGCCCTGGAGCAGGTACGGCTGCGCGAGACCCTGGAAACCCTCAACAGCACGTTGTTCATTAACGGGGATTCGCTGGCGACCAAGACAGCTGATGCCGCCTCTAATGCACCGAAAAGCGAACAGAAAGAACCGGCACTGACGACCAATTCCTGGGTGGACAAGGGCCTCAAGGCAGGGGCCGATCTCGGGAAGGACTTGGGGTCGAGCCTGTGGGATACGATCAAGACCCGAGTGATGGGCAATGTGGTCGATGTGACCCTCGGCAAGATTCCCGGAGTCGGGAAACTGTTCAAGGACGGGGGGCTTGATAAAGGCAAGGACAAGGGCGGCGACAAGCAATGTTGCCCTGGCACAGCCGGCCTCCTTGAAACGGCGACTGCACAGCTTCCCGAAAGCATTGGAGAGACGCTCCGGAAGAAAGACAAAGCTCGCCCCCCCGGGAATATGAAGAACCGGCGCGTCAAGCTTCCCAAACCAGGGCAAACAGTTCCACGTGGACCGGCGGCATCCGTCGATGGCAAGTTGGCGGATCTCAAGCAGCAACGTCTTCCTCCCTCGGCAACTGCCACACCCCAGCTCAACGCCATGGGCCAGCCGCTTGCTCCGTTCTCTGCCAAACAGGCGGCCCAGGCGTCGACCCATCTCCCTGGCAGTTCGTTTGCCTCCTACGCGGCGCCGCCGGCCAGCCGGCCTATGGCGCGCGGTGCGGGCAAAGGGCTCGCCGCGAGTTTGTCGGGAGCGTTTGCCAAGCTGGAATCGGCAGGCACCCGCCGCCTCGGTCCGTTGAAGTACGTCGACACCGCCATGGATGTGGTACAGGGCGTACGCAATGGCGACGCAAAAGCGGTCGCCTCCGGCCTCAGTACCGCAGGCGGTGCCTGGGCGGGCGCCTCCGCTGGCGCCGCTGTCGGTACCTTGATTTTCCCTGGTGTCGGCACCGCTGTCGGCGGTGTAATCGGTGGTTTGCTGGGCAGTGAGGCGGGCACTTGGCTTGGCGACAAATTGTTCGGCCCAAGCGATCGTCTGCCAGCGCCGAATGCGCTGAGCAAGGAACTCAACAGCGCCAGCGCCGACAACCTGCAGATCACCCTCGCGCCTAGCATCCAGATCAGCGGTGTAAACCTTGCCGATGCCCAACCCATCATCGATGGCGTGATTCAGGCGCTGCAATACCAAGCCATACCGACACTGACCGACGCCTTGAGCACACGGCGTAACGCGGCGCTGACAGATTTAGGGGGATATGCCTGATGCGACAGCAAATGGTACTGGGGGATTTTATCTTCGGGTTGTCACGCGGGTTTGCCTATTCCGGCCTCAACCGACTCGCTGACGGAGGCTGGGAAAATCTGGAGATCATTGCCAGCAAACCCCTGTCGCGGCAGAAGGGGCAAAGCCTGGAAAAACTTACGTTCACAGGTAAAGCCGCCTATGCCGTGGGCATGCAACGGCTGGATGAGTTGCGTGCCTTGCAGAATGGTCGAGCGCCACTGCCGCTGGTGGACGGTATCGGTCGCAACTGGGGCTTGTGGCGCATCATGACGGTGTCGGAAGATCAGTCCTGCGTGATCGATGACGGCACCGCGCTGGTGATCGGCTGGACACTGGTGCTGGAGGAATTCGTCAATGCGTAGAGTACGAAGTCTTGCCGGTGATTCGGTCAACCTGCTGCTCTACCGTGAGCTGGGTCGCTGCGACGACATGGCTGAAGAAAACCTCTGGCGCTTGAATCCCGACCTCGCCGAGCAGGGTCCGGTCTTGCCGGCGGGTGTCTGGGTCATCGTGCCCGAAGTGGAGTCCCGGCCGGCGGCAGTGCGCCCGGTTCTGGCCTGGGATTAAGGAGGTTTCATGGCAATGGGATTTACCCCGGTCGTCGAGTTCTACGGCGCCAATGCGGCGCTGCTCAACGAACGAATCATGCAGTGGAACCATACGGATACCACCGGCATTGAATCTGACCAGTTGGAACTGACCCTCAACATCGAGGGCCTGGAAGGCTTGCCGAGCCTGAGCGGGAAGATCGGTTTCCGGGCCGGCTACCTGGAAACGGGGCTGGTGGAAAAGGGCGAGTTTGTGGTGACCCATCTAACGCCGTTCCTCTTTCCCATGCGCCTGGTGGTGGGGGCCACGGCAGCCCCCTTCAGCGTGCTGGATGAAACCGGCTACCGGCAGCGCCGGTCTGCCAGTTATGGGCCGACAACCCTGGGAGCACTGTTTCGCCAACTGGTGACCCGCCACGGCTTTTCACCCCGTGTTGCGCCGAGCCTGGAGGGTATTTTCATTCCCCATATCGATCAGTCCAACGAAAGCGACATGGCCTTTATCACGCGGCTCGCCGGGAAATACGGTGGGGTCAGCAAGCCCTTCAACGAGCTGTATGTATTGGCCGACAGCGGGCAGGTCAAAACGCTGTCTGGCCAGATGCTGCCGGAGGTAAAACTCTCCGTGACCCAGAGCAACCGTCCCGGCGAGCAGGCCTTTATCAGCGCCAAGTTTGAGGAAAAAGCCCGCGCCAAATACGCAGGCTGCCAAACCAGTTGGTGGGATGCGGCGGCAGCAAAACTGCGGGTGGTCCAGGTTGGCGTTGCCCCGTTTACCGTCTTGCGCCAGCGCTACCAGAGCGAAAATGAAGCCCGGGTGGTGGCGGAGCGCGAGTTGGGTCGGGCCAGCCTTAAGGGGCGAACACTCACCATTGATTGCCCGGGTAACCCATTGCTGGCGGCCGAAGGCCTTTTGCTGCTGGACGAGACCTGGCCGACGTATATGCAAGGGCGATGGTCGATCAAAACGGTGACGCATAGCGGGGTGCCGAAGACGGGCTATCGCAGTTCGATTGTCGCCAGTGGCTTGACTGTCTAGCGGCACTGCTTCGGCAAACCATCCGCGAGCGCTTTGGCGAGGTGCTACTGGCAACCTCAAGAAGCGGAGGCGGTACCGAGTCGCGTTGAACCGGATTGACCAACAGTTTCCTGCGGATGTCAGTTGGCCGGTAGCACCTGCCTGAGATCCTCATATCAGTTAGTTGGGAAATTCATGTCAATGACACAACAGCAACTCCAGCAGATATTCCAGAACGCCGGCCGCCTCGCCGGCGTTTTTGTTTCTGCTCTAAACGAGGCAATGGTTAAACATCAGATCACAGGTCCAAAACGCATCGCCGCCTTCCTCGCCCAAATCGGCCACGAATCCGGCGAACTGCGTTACTTGCGTGAACTGGGTAGCGATCAATACCTCAGCAAATACGACACCGGCACCCTGGCAGCCCGCCTGGGCAATTCACCTGAAGCCGATGGCGACGGCCAGAAGTACTGCGGCCGCGGTCTGATCCAGATCACCGGACGGCGTAACTACCTGACGTGCAGCCAAGCGTTGTTCGGTGATGAGCGTCTGTTGCAGCAGCCGGAGTTGCTGGAACAGCCGCAATGGGCGTGCGAATCCGCCGCGTGGTTCTGGCAGAGCAATGGCTTGAACGAGTTGGCTGACAAGGACCAGTTCACCACCATTACCCGGCGCATCAATGGCGGCCTTAACGGTCTGGAGAACCGTATGCAGTTGTGGGCGCGAGCGAAGGCGGTGCTATGGGTAGCCTGAGTTCGTATCGCCTGCTGGGCTTTTTGCTGTTGTTGGCTGTGTCGGCGGGTATTGCGTGGCAGGTGCAAGCCTGGCGGTATGGCCTGCAACTTGAGCACCAAGAGGCGCTGCACGCTGAAATCCTCAGCCAGCAAAACGAGGCGGCGGTACGTCAACACAAGGCCGAACAGGACAAACGGCTAGCACTGGAGCAACAGCTCAGCGCCAGCGACCAACAACACACCCGGGAGCTTTCCGATGCGCAACGCGATCAGGCTCACCTGCGGGATCGCCTGGCCAATGCTGATGTGCGGTTGTCAGTCCTTCTCGACCCCAACGACGGCTGCCCAATGCCAGCCACCACCACCCCCGGCAGCGTGGTTCATGCAGCCACGCGAGCCCGACTTGACCCGGCGCATGCTCAACGAATTATCGGCATCACCGACGACGGTGATAACGCGCTGATCGCCTTGCGTGCCTGCCAGGCGTATGTCCGGGCTGTCGCGCGTTAGTCTCTTGTAACTTGCATGGCCCATCGTCTCCTGTAGGGTAGGCAAACGCCCGCCCACTCCAGGAGACGACCGTGAAGGAAATTACTCAACTCGCCGCAGAACTTGGCCGACGCTTGCAGGTACTCAATGCCCACGTCACCACGGCCGAGTCCTGTACCGGCGGCGGTATCGCCGAGGCGATCACGCGGATTCCCGGGAGTTCGGCCTGGTTCGAAGCGGGCTATGTCACGTATTCCAATCGGCAGAAGACCCGGCAGTTGAATGTGCCGGAAGCCCTGTTTCCCAAAGTCGGGGCCGTCAGCCGCGACGTGGTGGAGGCCATGGTGCGGGGGGCCCAGGAGAAAAGCCTGGCGCGTTTTGCCGTGGCGGTCAGCGGTGTGGCCGGCCCCGATGGCGGTTCGCCGGACAAGCCGGTGGGCACGGTATGGCTGGCCTTTGGGGTTGGCGAGGAGATAACCGCCGAGCTCGAACACTTCCCCGGCAACCGCGACGAGGTCCGCCGACAAACGGTAAAGGCCGCGCTAGAGGGCTTGTTGCGACGAGCTGCAGCAGAAATAGAAAATCAGGGGTAGGCGATCACGGATCTTTGTGGAACAATACTGTCTACTTATACAGGTGTTGGCCGCCAGGCCTTATTGATTACGTGAGGACTTTAATGGACGACAACAAGAAGAAAGCCTTGGCTGCGGCCCTGGGTCAGATCGAACGTCAATTCGGCAAGGGTGCCGTAATGCGTATGGGCGATCACGACCGTCAGGCGATCCCGGCTATCTCCACTGGCTCTCTGGGTCTGGACATCGCGCTCGGCATTGGCGGCCTGCCAAAAGGCCGTATCGTTGAAATCTACGGTCCTGAATCTTCCGGTAAAACCACCCTGACCCTGTCGGTGATTGCCCAGGCACAAAAAATGGGCGCCACCTGTGCGTTCGTCGATGCCGAGCACGCCCTGGACCCGGAATACGCCGGCAAGCTGGGCGTCAACGTTGACGACCTGCTGGTTTCCCAGCCGGACACCGGTGAGCAAGCGCTGGAAATCACCGACATGCTGGTGCGCTCCAACGCCATCGACGTGATCGTCATCGACTCCGTGGCAGCCCTGGTACCCAAGGCTGAAATCGAAGGCGAAATGGGCGACATGCACGTAGGCTTGCAAGCGCGCCTGATGTCCCAGGCCCTGCGTAAAATCACCGGTAACATCAAGAACGCCAACTGCTTGGTGATCTTCATCAACCAGATCCGGATGAAGATCGGCGTGATGTTCGGCAGCCCGGAAACCACCACCGGTGGTAACGCGCTGAAGTTCTACGCTTCGGTCCGTCTGGACATCCGTCGTACCGGCGCGGTGAAGGAAGGTGACGAGGTTGTCGGTAGCGAAACCCGCGTTAAAGTCGTGAAGAACAAGGTGGCTCCGCCGTTCCGTCAGGCCGAGTTCCAGATTCTCTACGGCAAGGGTATCTACCTGAACGGCGAGATGATCGACCTGGGCGTGCTGCACGGCTTCGTCGAGAAGTCCGGTGCCTGGTATGCCTATAACGGCAGCAAGATCGGCCAGGGCAAGGCCAACTCGGCCAAGTTCCTGCAGGACAACCCTGAGATTGCCACGGCGCTTGAAAAGCAGATCCGCGACAAACTGCTGACCCCGACTGCCGACGTCAAATCGACGGCCACCCGGGAAACGGCTGACGACATGGCCGACGCTGACATCTGAGCCAAACGATGAGCGTTGTACTGGATACACCCGTCGCCGTAAGGCGCACTGCAATGGACCTGCTCGCACGACGCGAGCATGGTCGAGTCGAGTTGACGCGTAAACTGCGTCAGCGCGGCGCAGATCCCGAGATGATCGACGCAGCCCTCGACCGCTTGACGGAAGAAGGGCTGCTGTCGGAATCCCGTTACCTCGAAAGTTTTGTTTCCTACCGAGCCCGTTCCGGCTATGGCCCTGCGCGAATTCGCGAAGAGCTGAGCCAACGTGGCCTGCAACGTGCTGATATCGAACTTGCCTTGCGTGAGTCCGGCATCAGTTGGCAGGCGCAATTGGAAGATACCTGGCGTCGCAAGTTTGCCGGTCATCTGCCCATTGATGCGCGGGAACGGGCGAAGCAAGGTCGCTTCCTGAGTTACCGTGGATTCTCGATGGAGATGATCAGCCGCTTGTTGAGCGGTCGGGATATGGATGACTGAAGGCTGTGCCTGGTAAATGGTTGCTCTGATTATTACGGGGCTTGGTGTGGCGAGGGAGCTTGCTCCCGCTGGGCTGCGCAGCGGCCCCAACCTGCGCATCGTCCTACCTGACACAACCCAAAAGGCCCGCTACGAAAGTAGCGGGCCTTTTTTGCGTTTCAGGGTCACGCCGTCTCCGTCACCCGCTGCTGCGTTTTCCCCTGAGCCTGGGCCCAGTTTTCCGGCAAGTTGATGTAGTCCACCAACTCCCGCAGCCGCCCCTGGTCGCGCCCATTGAAGTTGAACACCAGCCGCGTCAGGTGGCTGAAGCTTGGCTCGTCATGCTCCTCGCCAACGTACGCCGTTTGCTGGAACTCCCCACTCAGCCGCAGGCTGGCAAACGCCTCCTGCAAGTGGGCCAACGCACGGTCACTCAGCGGATGATGCATGCGAATCACAAACTGACGCTTCAGCCAGCGAGTGGAGTGGAAGTTGGCGTAGAACTGGTTGATCTCTTCCACCGCCGCTTCAGCGCTGTATACCAGGCGCACCAACTTGAGGTCGGTGGGCAGGATGTAGCGATTGGCTTCAAGCTGGCTACGGATAAAGTCCAGGGCACCTTGCCAGAAGCTGCCACCCGGTGCGTCCAGCAGTACCACTGGAACCAGCGGGCTTTTGCCAGTCTGGATCAGGGTCAGCACTTCCAGCGCTTCATCCAGCGTGCCAAAGCCGCCCGGGCACAAGATCAGGGCGTCGGCTTCCTTGACGAAGAACAGCTTGCGGGTAAAGAAGAAGTGGAAGGACAGCAGGTTCTCGGTGCCATCGATGGTCGGGTTGGCATGCTGTTCAAACGGCAGGGTGATGTTGAACCCCAGGCTGTGTTGCAGGCCGGCCCCTTCGTGGGCCGCCGCCATGATGCCGCCGCCGCCACCGGTAATCACCATCAGGTCCGAGCGGGCCAGGACCGCGCCCACTTCTCGGGCCAATGCGTACAGTGGGCTCTCCACCGGTGTACGCGCCGAACCGAACACCGTGACTTTACGTCGGCCCTTGAACTGCTCCAGCACGCGGAAAGCGTGGTCCAGTTCCCGGATCGCTTGCAGGGTGATCTTGGCGTTCCAGCGGCTGCGGTCGTCTTGCGCCATGCGCAACACGGTGAAGATCATGTCGCGATAAAGGGGGATGTTCGGGCTGCTGGGCGCAATCAGGTTGAGTAGCGCGTCGACCTGCTGCGTGAGGTCGGTGCCGTTTTCTTGAAATTGGCGGATCAGGAGTTCATTCGGTTCGTAAGGCATTCAACTTCTCCTTCTTCACAGAACCCTGGGTGCCGGCGAGAAATTCGACGGGACCACGACACTGCATGTGTCGTTGCCTCTGATTAACGAGGTGGGCGAAACCGGTTCTGTATATTCCTTATGTTTAAAAACCTTTGCACTGCACGCACAGAAGGGCAACCTTCTTTTGCCCTGAAAATGTTACAGAACGGTGTGAAAACCCAATGTTCCGGGCTTTCCGGATGAATTGATCATGAGCCCATAAAGTCTTGGCTGGCAACCGCTTATTGATCACTTGTAAGGGAGTTTAGACGCTGCCGCGAGCGGGCGAGGCCGGAGGGTTCAGAGGGGCATAGTGCGCGCCGCTGATCAGCGGCGCGCGACAGGGAGCATCGCTTACTTTTTCTTTTTGGCGGCAGCCGGCGCCGGGCAGTCGGCTTCCTGGAACTTCACCGACGCCACTGGGCGGTTGGTTTTGTTCTCGGTGATTTCGTAGCGCATCACGGCACCTTTGGCCATCAGCTCGCGATAGCCCTTGTTCAGGCACACGCTTTGCCCCAGCTGGAAGTACACAGCCTTGGGGTTGGCACGCATTTGCTCTGCACGGTCTGGCTGTACGCTGAGATGGTCAATCAGCTGCAAGCCTTCAACGGTGTAGGCCACTTCCAGGGTTTTTTCGTCAATTTCCCGTGGCAGGTCTTTGTTGCTTTCTTGGGCGACGCTCTGCAGCTTCTTGTTCAGTTGAGCCTCCAGCAGCGAGGCTGCCTGGGCACCCAAAGGCAAGGCCAGCGCCAGGGCGACGGACGGAACGACAACACGCAGCATAAAGCGTGGCATAAGACGCAGCATGAAACTCTCCTGATTCGGTTACTGGTGCATAGACCAGCCACTGCGCTGTGCGTTCAGTGGCGCGGGATTATAGGTGACCCCGGGCCACTACGGCCAGCGTATTGCCGGGAAGTGCAGGTGGGTACGGGCGCCTCTGGTAAACTGCGGCAACTTTTTGCCTTCCCGAGTTCTATCCGTGTCGATTTCCACGTTCCTGCGGCGCCGCCGATGAGCCATGCCGTCTCCCGTTTGCGCACCCAGCGCCTGGCGCGCGCCGTAAAACCGTTTGTTGCACGGGGCTCGCGTGCCGAGCGCTGCCCCGGCTGCAGGGTGATTCCCGAGTATTGCCTGTGCGCGTGGCGGCCCAAAGTTGAGGCGAAATCCGGCATGTGCTTGTTGATGCATGACGTAGAGCCCATGAAACCCAGCAACACCGGCTGGCTGATTGCCGATGTGATCAACGACACCACTGCGTTTCCCTGGTCACGAACGGAGGTTGAACCGGCGTTGTTGGCCTTGCTGGCCGACCCGCAATGGCAGCCCTACATCGTGTTTCCCGGCGAGTTTGTGGCGCCGGAGCGGGTGGTTAACCAGGTCAGCCTGGAGGAGGGCAAGCGCCCGCTGTTCATTCTGCTGGACGGGACCTGGAGCGAGGCGCGCAAGATGTTCCGCAAGAGCCCGTACCTGGAGCACCTGCCGGTGCTGAGCCTGGCGCCGGAGCAACTGTCGCGTTACAAGCTGCGCCGCTCCAAGCGCGATGATCACTTCTGCACGGCCGAAGTGGCGGCCCTGTGCCTGGAACTGGCGCAAGACCTGGCCGCCAGCGAAGTGCTGGACGCCTATCTGGACGTGTTCAGCACCCATTACCTGGCCGCCAAGTTTCAGTTGGTCCTGGACCCGGCCGACATCGTCCATACTCGCCTTGCACCTTATCTATAGGGGTCATGGCCAGCCGACCTTTGCATGATGGCCGCGTAAACGCGCAGCCCGCTAAAATAGCCACGGGCGTAGCGCTTGACCACCCAGGCTACGCTGGGCATGCTTGGCGCCGATTGGGGCGCTGTCACAGATTGGATACGTCGTTTTTTGACGTTGAGCGCGCCCTTGGGTGACTGCTGGCCTGGCAGCCACCTTGCGTGTTGGCGGGCACTGAACCCATCGGTGCCCCCATAAAAAACAGGATCATTTAATAAATGGCCACATACGAAATCCTGATTGCCGATGACCACCCGCTGTTTCGCAGTGCGCTGCACCAGGCGGTCACGCTGGGCCTGGGGCCGGATGTACGCCTCGTCGAAGTCGCCAGCATTGCCGAGCTGGAAACCCGCCTCACCGAAAAATCCGATTGGGACCTGGTCCTGCTGGACCTGAACATGCCCGGCGCCTATGGTTTTTCCGGGCTGGTGCTGCTGCGCGGGCAATACCCGCAGATTCCGGTGGTGATGGTCTCGGCGCAGGAAGAGGCCTCCGTGGTGGTGCGCTCCAAGGAGTTCGGTGCCAGCGGCTTCATTCCCAAGTCCAGCTCCATGGAAGACATCCAGAACGCCGTGCGCACAGTGCTGGATGGCGATGTCTCCTGGCCGCCGCAAGCCTTTGAAGAGATTAATGTCTCCGACGAAGCCAAGGCCGCCCGTGATGGCCTGGCCAGCCTGACGCCCCAGCAGTTCCGCGTGTTGACCATGGTCTGCGAAGGCCTGCTGAACAAGCAGATTGCCTACGAGTTGAGCGTGTCGGAAGCGACCATCAAGGCTCACGTCACGGCGATTTTCCGCAAGCTGGGTGTCCGAACGCGGACCCAGGCAGCGCTGCTCTTGCAACAACTTGAGTCAATTTCGCAGCATTAAGACGCTGTTCATTCACGTTTTTTTGACTTTGCTTACTCTAGTTTCCCCACACCTTTTTGCTCAGTTGCCTACTCTATGTCGCCTTTCAAAGGTCAAACCGGTATCAAACGTATCTTCAACGCGGGGGGATATTCCCTGGATGGCCTGCGTGCGGCTTTCACCGGCGAGGCGGCTTTTCGTCAGTTGGTGTTGCTCAATGTCATCCTGATCCCGCTGAGCTTCTTCCTGAATGTCAGCCGGGTGGAGCGGGCGTTGTTGATTGCAGTCTGCCTGCTGGCATTGATCGTTGAGTTGCTCAACTCGGCCGTCGAGGCGGCGATTGACCGGATTTCCCTGGACCTGCATCCCTTGTCGAAAAACGCCAAGGACATGGGCAGCGCCGCCCAATTCGTCGCGCTGACCATGATTACCCTGGTGTGGGCCGTTATCCTAATTTAAGCGATGGTTGGCAGCACGATCTCGTCGCTGCGCTGCACCCCGGCGGTAAAGGAACGGCACAGTTCAAGAAACTCACGCATCGCCGAAGTCTGGTACTTCTGCTTGTGCCAGATGAAGTAGAACTGCCGGGCCAGGTCCAGGTCCGGTGTTTCCACTGGTACCAGGCTGCCACGCCGGAAGGCGTCGCGCAGTGCCAGCCGGGAGATGCAGCCAATCCCCAACCCTGATTCCACTGCCCGTTTAATCGCCTCGGTGTGCTCCAGCTCCAGGCGAATATTCAGCGCGCTGCGGTGATGACGCATGGCCTGGTCAAAGGTCAGGCGTGTGCCGGAGCCTTGTTCCCGCAGGATCCACGCCTCATGGGTCAGTTCTTCCATGGTGGCCTGGCCGCGCTTGGCCAGGTGATGCTGGGGCGCGCAGAACACCACCAGCTCATCTTCCACCCAGGTTTGCACCTCGATGTCGGGGTGGCTGCAGTCGCCTTCGATTAGACCCAGATCAATTTCGTAGTGCGCCACCTGATGCACGATATGCGCAGTGTTCTGCACATGCAGCTTCACCTGGCTCTCGGGATGCTGCTGCATGAAGCTGCCGATCAGCAGCGTCGCCAGGTAATTGCCGATGGTCAGGGTGGCGCCCACCGCCAGGGAGCCGAAGCCGGACTTGCCGTTGAGCAGGTCTTCGATCTCCTTGGCCTGGTCCAGCAGCGCTACCGCCTGGGGTAATAGCTGGTGGCCAAGGGCGTTCAGGCTCAGGCGTTTACCGGCGCGGTCGAATAATTGGCAGCTGGATTGGCGCTCCAGCTCGGTAATCGAGGTGCTGGCGGCGGATTGAGATAAGGCCAGAAGGCCAGCAGCGCGCGAGACGCTTTCCTGCTGGGCGACGGCGACGAAGACTTGCAGTTGACGTAGAGTAAATCGCATATCGATATAACCGATAACCCTTATCTTAATAATCCAGTTAACAGATATTGTCGCCGCCATTAGAATGCTGTGCAATTGCGCATCCAACAGTTGGCGCAGACCCATTTCCAGGAGTCCCCCGTACATGAGCAACATGAACCACGAGCGTGTCCTCAGTGTTCATCACTGGAACGACACTCTGTTCAGCTTCAAGTGCACCCGCGATCCGGGCCTGCGCTTCGAGAACGGTCAGTTCGTGATGATCGGCCTGCAACAGCCTAATGGCCGCCCGCTCATGCGCGCTTACTCCATTGCCAGCCCGAACTGGGAAGAGCATCTGGAGTTCTTCAGCATCAAGGTGCCTGATGGCCCGCTGACTTCCCAATTGCAGCACTTGAAGGAAGGCGACGAGATCATCATCAGCAAAAAACCGACGGGCACCCTGGTGCTTGACGATTTGAAACCTGGCAAACACCTGTACCTGCTCAGCACCGGTACTGGCCTTGCGCCCTTTATGAGCGTGATCCAGGACCCGGAAACCTACGAGCGTTTCGAAAAAGTGATCCTGTGCCACGGCGTGCGTTACGTCAACGAAGTCGCCTACCGCGAATTCATCACCGAGCACCTTCCGCAGAACGAGTTCTTCGGCGAGGCCCTGCGTGACAAGTTGATCTACTACCCGACCGTGACCCGCGAGCCGTTCGAAAACGAAGGCCGCCTGACCGACCTGATGCGCAGCGGCAAGCTGTTCAGCGACATCGGCCTGCCGCCGATCAATCCTGAAGACGACCGTGCCATGCTGTGCGGCAGCCCGAGCATGCTGGATGAAACCAGCGAAGTGCTGAACAGCTTTGGTCTGAAGGTTTCCCCGCGCATGCGTGAGCCGGGCGACTACCTGATCGAGCGTGCGTTCGTCGAGAAATAAGGGAACCGATTTGCTTTTGTGGCGAGGGAGCTCGCTCCCGTTGGACTGCGAAGCGGTCCCGGCGAGGCCACCTGGTTGTTCCAGATAAAATGGGGGGGCAGGTTTTGGGGCCGCTGCGCAGCCCAACGGGAGCAAGCTCCCTCGCCACATGACTTTGGTGCGACTAAAAAGCCCGCGTTGCCTTCACAGGCAGCGCGGGCTTTTTCGTTTCCGGGATTTACTTGGCGGCAATCACTTCCAGCACACAAATCATCCCGGCCTCGGGATAGTGCCAGCGCACATCCACATCCCAGAACTGTGCCCCGTACTCCCGCTCCGGCCCTGGGGTCTGGTACGCAGGCCGTGGGTCCTGCGCCAAACATTGCTCGATCAACGCCACCAATGGCTCCCCAAGGCGCTGAGCATGGCCCTCTGCCTGTAGCAGCGCAGTCTTCAGCCATTGCACGGGGATCAGCGCTGGCGCGGCGCTGGCGATGCGGTTGGTGGCGGTGTCAACGATGTCCGCGTACGGCACGTACGGCTTGATGTCGAGGATTGGCGTGCCATCCAGCAGGTCGATGCCGGATATCCACAGGCGGCCGTCTTCCACCTTGTCCAGCTTGACCACCGACTGGCCAATCCCGTTGGGCCGGTGTGTTGCGCGGGTGGCAAACACGCCCATGGACGTGTTGCCCCCCAGGCGAGGCGGGCGCACTTTCAGCCGTGGCTTGTCTTCCAGCGCCTGGTGGAACAGGAACAGCAGCCACACATGGCTGACCTGCTCCAGACCTTGCACGGCCTCACCCTGATCGAACGGTGCCACCAGTTCCAGCACGCCACGGGCGGCGGGCGCCAGTTGTGGCTGGCGCGGGATGGCGAACTTCTCCTTGAAACAGGAGCGCACAAAGCCGATGGGCGAGACGCTGTAGGTCACGGGCTTACGCGAACGCGCAGGGTCAGGCCCTTGAGGAAGTTGCGCAGCAACTGGTCACCGCAGGTGCGGTAGTTGGTGTGGCCGAACTTGCGGAACAGCGCGCTCAGTTCCGGCTTGGACACCGGGAACTCGGAAGCCTTGAGGATGGCGTGCATGTCGTCTTCCTTCAGTTCGAAGGCCACGCGCAGTTTTTTCAGGACGATGTTGTTGGTCACCGGCAGGTCGATCGGCTGGGGTGGACGGCTCTCGTCCTTGCCGCGCTTGAAGATCACCAGGCCATCGAGGAAATGCGCCATGACTTCATCCGGGCAGAACACGAAGCCTTCTTCCTCGTCTTTCTTGAGGTAGGTCAGCAGGTCGTCCTTGGTGACGTCCATGCCGCCGAGCTTGGTGATCTCGACCATCTTGTTGTCGCTGATGTCGAGCATGTAGCGCACGCTGCGCAGTACGTCGTTGTGAATCATGTGGGCAATCCTGGTCATTCAACTGTGGACACCGCCCAGGCAGGCGGTATCGAGAGATTCGGCGGCGAAAAAAGTCTTAGAACTTTTCTTTACCGGACAGATAGCGCCATTGGCCTACCGGCACTTTGCCGATGGACACTCCGCCGATGCGGATGCGTCGAATGGCGACGACTTTCAGGCCAACGGCTTCGCAGAACAAGGCAATCACACCCGGTTGCGGGTTTTTCAACGCAAAGCGCAGGCGGTTCTCGTTCTGCCAGCTGGCTTTCACCGCTGGCAACTCCTTACCTTTGTAGGTCAGGCCGTGGTTGAGGCGGTTCAGGCCGTGCGCGACCATGTCGCCGGACACCTCCACCACGTATTCCTGTTCGATCTTGTTCACATCAGCGGTCAGCTTGCGCAAAATCTTCCAGTCCTGGGTGAACACCAGCAGGCCGCTGGCCTTGGCTTGCAGGTCGCTGCTGGCGGTCAGGCGCAGGAAGTGGCCTTTGAGCGGGCGCTTGCTGAAGCGGTGTTCTTCCGACAGGGTCTCGGCGCTGATTGACGCCATGGCCGTCTCGGTATCCACACCGGCAGGCGCGTGGAACAGGATGGTCACCGGCTCCGGCGCTGTGGCCTTGGCCTCAGGGTCAAGCTCGACCTTCTGGGTGGTGACCTTGAACTGCGGCTCGTCGATCACTTCGCCATCCACCGTGACCCAGCCGCCTTCGATGAACAGCTCAGCCTCCCGACGGGAGCAACCGACCAGTTCGATGAGGCGTTTGGAGAGGCGTAGGGGTTCAGTCATGACAAGGGCCGAAACAAAAGGGGGCGGCTATTGTACCTGTGTGGCGCCGGTTAATCCCGGCTCCATTTTGCCGCTGGGGCTTTTTGTGGGAGCTGGCTTGCCTGCGATGGCGTCAACGCGGTTTACCTGAAAAAGCCAGTCGCCCGCATCGCAGGCAAGCCAGCTCCCACATTTGATCCGTGTTGTGTCAGCCACGGCGTGCGTGTTGGATCTGTTTCAGGCGCATATGCAGCAACGGATAAGGCTGCCCCATACCGTCGTGCTCCGTGCGTCCGATCACCTCAAAGCCCTGCTTGAAGTAAAAGCCCAGGGCCTGCGGGTTCTGTTCGTTGACGTCCAGTTGGTCGGCATTCATGGACTCGATGGCGTAGCGCAGCAATTGCCGGCCCAAACCCTGGCCACGGTGCGCGGGGTCGATAAACAGCATCTCGACCTTGCCCGCCGCCACCCCGGCAAACCCGGTGATGCGCTGGCGTGAGTCCTTGGTGCAGATCAGCATCACCGCGTCGAGGTAGCGGGTCAGCACCAGGGTTTTCAGCAATTCGATGTAGCTGTCCGGCAGGAAGTCATGGGTGGCCCGCACTGAAGCCTCCCAGATACGGGTGAGTTCCTGATAGTCGCTGGATTTGGGTGTATGGATAACCGAATGCTGACGCATGACCGCTGCCCTTCGCCTTGATTAACGGTGATGGGCAAAACGATAGACCTAAAAAAGCCCCGCATCTTGTCCAGAGGCAGGGCTTTTTCAATTCTTTACATCTTATGCACGCTTTTCAGCCCACAGGTCGTACTCGTCGGCGTCGGTCACGGTGCACCAGACCTTGTCGCCCGGCTTCAGGCCGCTGGCATCGTCGATGAATACGTTACCGTCGATTTCCGGTGCGTCGAAGAAGCAACGGCCCACAGCGCCTTGTTCGTCGACTTCGTCGATCAGTACTTCGATCTCCCGGCCGATGCGCAGTTGCAGGCGCGCCGAGCTGATCGCCTGTTGGTGCGCCATGAAACGCTCCCAACGGTCCTGCTTGACGTCGTCCGGAACAATGGCAGCGTCCAGCAGGTTGGCCGGAGCACCTTCCACCGGCGAGTACTGGAAGCAGCCGACGCGGTCCAGTTGGGCCTCGGTCAGCCAGTCCAGCAGGTACTGGAAGTCCTCTTCGGTCTCGCCCGGGAAGCCGACGATAAAGGTGGAACGGATGATCAGGTCCGGGCAGATCTCGCGCCAGTTCTTGATGCGCGCCAGGGTCTTGTCTTCGAAGGCCGGGCGTTTCATGGCCTTGAGGATTTTCGGGCTGGCGTGCTGGAACGGGATGTCCAGGTACGGCAGGATCTTGCCGGCGGCCATCAGCGGGATCAGCTCGTCAACGTGCGGGTACGGGTAAACGTAGTGCAGGCGCACCCATACGCCGAGGCTGCTCAGGGCTTCGCAGAGTTCGGTCATGCGGGTTTTCACCGGCGCGCCGTTCCAGAAGCCGGTGCGGTATTTGACGTCGACACCATAGGCGCTGGTGTCCTGGGAGATCACCAGCAGCTCTTTCACGCCGGATTTGACCAGGCGCTGGGCCTCGTCCAGGACGTCGCCCACCGGGCGGCTCACCAGCTTGCCGCGCATCGACGGGATGATGCAGAAGCTGCAGCTGTGGTTGCAGCCTTCGGAAATCTTCAGGTACGCGTAGTGGCGCGGGGTCAGCTTGATGCCTTGTGGCGGCACCAGGTCGATCAGCGGGTTGTGGTCCTGGCGCGGCGGCACCACTTGGTGCACGGCGTTGACCACCTGCTCGTACTGCTGCGGGCCGGTCACGGCCAGCACGCTCGGGTGCACCTTGCGGATGTTGCCTTCTTCCACGCCCATGCAACCGGTGACGATCACCTTGCCGTTTTCCTTGATGGCTTCGCCGATCACTTCCAGGGACTCGGCCTTGGCGGAGTCGATGAAGCCACAGGTGTTGACCACCACCACGTCTGCGTCCTGGTAGGTGGACACGACGTCATAGCCTTCCATGCGCAGTTGCGTAAGGATGCGTTCGGAGTCGACCAGGGCCTTTGGGCAACCCAGGGATACAAAGCCGACCTTGGGGTTGGCTTTTGCGATGGTGGTGGACATGTCTAACCTCGGTATTGAATGACGCCGCCAGTCGTGCACGAAAGGCGGCGGACGGGCACTTAGCGTGCCTCTGATCAAAAAGTGCGCAATTCTATCGACGGGAATCGCTCTTGACCAGCTTTATGCAGGGAAATACGACGAGTGCTGCGCTATGCTTCGCGCCGTTGCACCTGAGTGAATTTCCTCGGTCAATAAATCGTCTGTAACGAGAAGTAAAACGGCGCATGCTGTGGACAGCATAGGCGTCCGCAGCAGGCGCGCTGTTTATAAAAGACCGCAGGTCAAAGGGCAGGAGTGGTTGATGGGTCAGGCAAGTAGTCAGGCGGCAGGTGCCGAGCATTCCAATGCAAAGCCGATCGGCATGCTGGTGGCGGCAGTGGGGGTGGTTTACGGCGATATCGGCACCAGCCCGCTCTACACCCTTAAAGAGGTGTTTACTGGCGGTTATGGGGTTCAGGTCAACCATGACGGCGTGCTCGGGATCCTGGCGCTGATCTTTTGGTCGCTGATCTGGGTGGTATCGATCAAATACATGCTGTTCGTGCTGCGTGCCGATAACCAGGGCGAAGGCGGCATCATGGCCTTGACCGCGTTGGCGCGCCGGGCGGCGGGGGAGCGCAAGCGATTGCGCAGTTTCCTGGTGGTGTGTGGCCTGTGCGGCGCGGCGCTGTTCTACGGCGACAGCATGATCACCCCGGCGATTTCCGTGTTATCGGCGGTGGAAGGCCTGGAGCTGGCGTTCGATGGCCTGGAAAAATGGGTCGTGCCGGTGGCCCTGGTTGTGCTGGTGGCCCTGTTCCTGATCCAGAAACACGGCACCGACCGCATCGGCAAGTTGTTCGGGCCGGTGATGGTCACCTGGTTCCTGGTGCTGGGCGGCCTCGGCGTGTATGGCATCACCCAGCATCCGGAAGTACTCAACGCCATGAACCCGATGTGGGGCGTGCGCTTCTTCCAGGCTCACCCGGGCATTGGTGTGGCCATCCTTGGCGCCGTGGTGCTGGCGTTGACCGGTGCCGAGGCGCTGTACGCCGACATGGGCCACTTCGGCCGTAAACCCATTGCCCGCGCCTGGTTCATCCTGGTGTTGCCGGCGCTGGTACTCAATTATTTCGGGCAGGGCGCCTTGCTGCTCGGCGATCCTGAAGCCGCGCGTAACCCGTTCTACTTGCTGGCGCCGAGCTGGGCACTGATCCCGCTGGTGGTGTTGTCCACACTGGCCACGGTGATCGCGTCCCAGGCAGTCATCTCCGGTGCGTTCTCCCTGACTCGCCAAGCCATCCAGCTCGGTTACATTCCGCGCATGCATATCCAGCACACCTCCAGCGCCGAGCAGGGCCAGATCTACATCGGCGCGGTGAATTGGTCGCTGATGGTCGGTGTGATCCTGTTGGTGTTGGGCTTTGAGTCGTCCAACGCACTGGCGTCGGCCTACGGCGTCGCGGTCACCGGCACCATGCTGATGACCACCATCCTGGTGTCGGCGGTGATGCTGCTGCTGTGGAAATGGCCACCGATACTGGCGGTGCCGGTATTGGTCTGCTGCCTGTTGGTGGACGGGCTTTACTTCGCGGCCAACGTGCCGAAGATCGTCCAGGGCGGTGCTTTCCCGGTACTCGCGGGGATTGTGCTGTTCGTGCTGATGACCACGTGGAAGCGCGGCAAGCAGTTGCTGGTGGACCGCCTCGACGAGGGTGGCCTGCCGTTGCCGATCTTTATCAGCAGTATCCGCGTGCAGCCGCCCCATCGTGTGCAGGGTACGGCAGTGTTTCTCACCGCGCGGCCCGACGCCGTGCCCCACGCGCTGTTGCACAACCTGCTGCACAACCAGGTGTTGCACGAGCAGGTGGTGCTGTTGACGGTGGTCTATGAAGACATTCCGCGTGTGCCTGTCTCACGCCGCTTCGAGGTGGATGCCTACGGCGAAGGCTTCTTCCGCGTGATCCTGCACTTCGGCTTTACCGATGAGCCGGACGTGCCCGAGGCGCTGAAGCTGTGCCATCTGGATGACCTGGACTTCAGCCCGATGCGCACCACCTACTTCCTCAGTCGTGAAACCGTGATCGCTTCCCGCATCAAGGGCATGGCGCGCTGGCGTGAAGGGTTGTTCGCCTTCATGCTCAAGAACGCCAACGGCAACCTGCGCTTCTTCAAGCTGCCGGTTAACCGGGTGATCGAGCTGGGAACCCAGGTAGAAATGTAAGCCCAACAAAAAGCCCCCGGTGCCTTACGGCAGCGGGGGCTTTTTTGTGGGCGCTTACTCGGCCGGGGTCTTGCCCTGGCGCTTATCGATGATGTCCACCAAACGCTTGGCCAGCGCCGGGTAGTTCTCGTCGAAGTGATGGCCGCCAGGCAGCTTCACGGCTTCGCCAACGGCCGTCTTCTCGGTGCAGCCGCTCTCGTCGGTTTCTTCGGCACCGTAGATGCACACCACTTTGGCCGGTGGCAGCTTGGCCATTTCCGGGCCGGTAGCGGCTTCTTTACCCGCGTTGCCCAACCAGCCTTCCACTTCGATCTCGAAGCTGCCGGTGCGGGCGAACGCCAGCAGGATGATTGCGTCTACACGCTGCTGCTCGCTTTCCGGCAGGCGGTTGTAGATGGCCGGCAATACGTCGGCGCCGAACGAGTAGCCGGTCAGCACGAAACGCTTGGTGCCCCACTTCTGCCGGTAGTGCTGCATCAGCTCGGTGAGGTCCTTGGCGCTTTGTTCCGGGGTCTTGTGCTGCCAGTAGTAGCGCAGGGTGTCGATGCCGACCACCGGGTAGCCGATCTTGGCCATTTCCCCGGCCACGTCGCGGTCCAGGTCACGCCAGCCGCCGTCACCGGAGAGGAACAGGGTGACGGTGTCCTTGGCCTGGCCAGCAGGCACTTCGACCACCGGGATCGCCAGGCCGCCGTTGTCCGAACCCACCAGTTGCTTGCGCAGTTCGTTGTTCAGCACTTGCGGGTAGTGAACGTCGTAGTCGCTGATGCTGGTGGTGGCGCGCGGCGTATCGCGTACGAAGCTGGCGGCATCGTCGTCAGGGTTATCGTTCCAGGCCACCAGCCAACTGCCGTGGGCCGAGGTTTTCGGCAGCGGGTCGTTGCAGCCAGGTTGTGCCAGGGCGAAGCCGACGGAGATGGCGTTGGCCTTGTCGTCGTTCTGTGCGGCCAGCCAGCGCCAGGCGAGGGACGCGCCAGGGCCGATGCCGCTGACCAGGGTCGGCGGGCCAGTAAGCTGGCCCAGGGCCGCTTTCAGGGCTTGTTCCTGCAGCTTGCAGTCGTCCTTGGGCAAGATCACCTGCACGATCTGCGCTGCGCCGCCTTGGCTGAGGGCGATCAGTTGGCTGTCGGTCAGGGTTTCGTCGGCCAGCACGGCCACCGCTACGCGGGCCTTGGGGGTGGTACCCGGTGTTACCCGAGTCATGACCGAGCCATCGGCCTGGGGCAATTGCTCCAGGGTGGGCTGTGGGGCAGGGCGGTTCCAGTACCAATAGCCGCCACCCAGCACCAGGGCGAGCAGCACTACAAAGGCCAATACATACCGCCAGGAGCGTCGAATCATCAGCGTTTCACCAATCCAGTCAAGCCGCCCGCAATCAGGGCGGCGGTATCGGCCAGTGCCACCAGCGGATCAAGTCCTGCGGGCACGGCCATGTAACGGGGTTCCCAGTCAGGCTGGAACTTGTCTTTGAAGCGGCGCAAGCCTTGGAAGTTATACAGTTGCTCGCCACGGCGGAACACCATCGAGCCCAGGCGCTGGGTCAATGGGGCGCCACGTCGTGGTTGCAGGCCCGACAACGGCACCATGCCGAGGCTGAAGCGGGCGTAGCCATGGTTCTTATAATGTTGAATCAGGCCGACCATCATGAATTCCATGGTCAACTTCGGCGCGTCCGGGTGCGCACGCATCAGGTCGAGACTCGCCAGGTCGTGGCTGTAGGTCTCCAGCAGGTTCGCAAACGCGACCGGGCGCCCTTCGAAGCGAATGATCGCAATGCGAAAGTGCTTGAGGTACTCGTCGCTGAATCGTCCCAGGGAAAAACCTTTTTCCCGCACGTTCTTGCCGGTCAGCCACGCGTCGGAGATGACCCTCAGCTCCTCCATCGGGGCCTGGCCGGGTTCGTGGATCTCCAGGGACAGGCCATCGCGGCTCCCGCGGTTCCAGGTGTAGCGCAGGTCCTTCATCTCTTTGCCCTTGGCTTCCAGGTCAAAGCGTTTCAGGTCGACCCGGGCTTCTTCACCCAGCTTGATCGCGGTCAGGCCGATGTCCATGTAGTACGGCAGGTTCTCCGCGCGCACCTGGTAGAACACCGGGCGGGCGTGGTGAATGTCGCACAGGTCGCGGAACTGCCAGATCATCTCGGCCCGTTGCAGGGTCGGGCCGATCGGGTCATACAAGGCCACCAGGCTGCGGCCGCGACGGGCGTACATCAGGAACGCTTCGTCGTTGGGGTGAAACAGCAGCGCCTTGTCGCCGGTCAGCGCCAGGCCGCCATCGGGTTGCGCCGAGTTCATCAGGATCTTGGTGGCACGCTCCAGCTCGTCGGGTGTCGGCAAGTGAATGATCGGGCGTGCGGTGCGCAGCAGCCAGGTCAGCGATACCACCACCAGCACCACGGCAGCACCCAGCAGGGAGCGCAGGCCGCGCGGGGCGTTGGCGTCGAGGGTGAACTGCCACCACAGCTGATGGCTGTAGGGCACGTCCTGGTAGGCGAAGAGCAGCAGCCAGATCGACGCGCCCAGCACGCACACGCTGGCGACAAGGTACAGCGGCGAGAACGGCAGTTCGGTCAGGCGGCTGGCACGATAGAACGAGCGCCGGAAGATCGCCAGCAGCACTGCCGTCATGGTCATCAGGCTGGCTTCTTCCCAGTCGAAACCCTTGAGCAGCGAGAGCAGGGCGCCGGTCAGCAGCAGCACCATGGTCAGCATCCACGCGGCGGACAACCGGCGACGCAGGCCCTGGGCCAATAGCAGGCACAGCACGCCGATCAGGCTGGCACCAAAGTGCGAAGCGTCAATCAGGCGATGAGGAATCAGGAAGCCGATGTTTTCCAGGCGTGAGTCGATTTCCGGGGTTGCGCCGGAAAACAGCAGGACCACGCCGGACAAAAAAACCAGTACGGCCAGGATCGGTGCCGCGAGGCCGGAGGCCGCCCGCAGGCTTTGTTGTGTCTGGAACAGGCGCTGGGCTTCATTGACCAGCAGGAACACGCAGGCGATCAACAGCGGCAGCACCACATAGATCATGCGGTACAGCAGCAACGCAGCGGCCAGTGGTGCGGCGCCAAGCTTGTCGGCAAAGGCCGCCAGCAGGATCGCTTCGAACACGCCAACGCCACCCGGTACATGGCTGAGTACACCGGCGGCCAGGGCCAGCAGGTACACCAGCAGGAACGGGCCGAATGGCGGCGCTTCCGGCAGCAGCATATACAGCACGGTGGCGGCCGCGGCGACGTCGAGGGCGGTGATGATCAGTTGCAGGAACGTCAGGCGACGACCCGGCAGGCGCAGGGTGCGGCGGCCGGCCTTGACCAGCAGGTTGTCCGGGTAGGGCTGTTCCGGCAGGCGGCGGCGGTAGATGCCGATGCACAGTGCAACCGTCAGTAGCAGCACCGCGCCTGCGATACCACCGAGCAGGCTGGCCGGTAAATGCAGCGCGTTGGAGGCAGCAGGCAGGTTGCTCAGGGTGGCCAGGGCAGCCAGTGGCGGCAGGGCACAGCCCAGGGCCAGGCTGGCGAATACGGTCATGCGGGCCACTTCCGAGGCGCCGATGCCATACCGTGCATATAAACGATAGCGTACCGAACCGCCCGAGAGCATCGACAGGCCAATGGCGTTGCCGATGGCGAATGCGGTGAAGCCGCCGTAGGCCAGGGTCTTGGCTGGCAGTTTTACGCCGGCATAGCGGGCGCCGGAAAACTCATAACCCAACAAAATGATAAAGCCGGCGACAGCGGCACCGAATGCGCCCAGCAGTGCGGGCTTGGGCACTTCCAGGATCGAATCGTGGAGCGCGTACAGGTCCAGCTCAAGCAGCAGGTGGCGACAGGCAATAAGGGCGATTGCGAACAGCAACAAGGTAACGGCCAGCCCGATGGGTTGGCGGTATTTGCTCAACAGATCCAGCCAGCGCAAACGGGTGGGAGTGATCGGTTGTGTCGCTGTGACAGTGTCTTGTGGTTCAGACGAGTTGGCGCGCATCAATCACCTCGTGGATTGTGCGCGACAGGATGGAGGTATCCAGCCAAGTTACCAATCCCTATGGACAAAATAATTACAAATATTAACGCGTATCGCGCAGTGCAGCGACAGCGCCCAATGGTCGTAGAAGGACAGTGCTTGAAGACTTAGCATAGCTTGCAATGAGATGGACTCTACAAACCGTGTACGGTTTCATGAAAGATGCCATGCCATTGTTTCAAAAGGACTTTTTCGTCAGATACAAAAAAGGCCACTCTTTCGAGCAGCCTTTTTTGATGTTTGGTTGCGGGAGCCGGATTTGAACCGACGACCTTCGGGTTATGAGCCCGACGAGCTACCAGACTGCTCCATCCCGCGTCTGTGTGGCGGCATTCTACAGAGCAACGGCAGGGTGTCAACCGTTAATCGGCCGACGGGTCAAATAAGTGCGAATTAGCCTCGGATTGTCATGCGCGTGCGGTAAGTGCGCGATTGGGAAAGGTTTTTTGTCAGACAATCAATAAGAGGGGCTAAAACAGACAGGCACAAAAAAGGCCACTCTTTCGAGTAGCCTTTTTTGATGTTTGGTTGCGGGAGCCGGATTTGAACCGACGACCTTCGGGTTATGAGCCCGACGAGCTACCAGACTGCTCCATCCCGCGTCTGTGTGTCGGCATTCTACAGAGGAACGCGGGTGTGTCAACCGCTGATTCAAAGAAAAGCGCTTGTGGTTCAATCGGTTAGCTCTCCAAGGTGGCCCCTTGATAGGCCTCGGGGCCAGTCTGGCCAAGGCTTTCAGCTCTATTGGGGGGTGGCTTTCGATTGAGAAAATGAATTCATCGAGGAATTTTCCTACCGCTTAGGCGGAAGATTCAAACTACTGGTGCTATATACAGGTGTCAGTGAGATACTGCCCACCTGTTCGTTTTCTGCCCTGAACCACTGCCTTATATATGACGCAGCGCAAAATCATCCACGTCGACTGTGATTGCTTCTACGCCGCCATCGAGATGCGCGACGACCCGACCCTGGCGCAAAAGCCCCTGGCGGTGGGCGGCTCGGCAGACCGTCGTGGCGTGATCGCGACCTGCAACTATGAAGCCCGGGCTTATGGTGTGCGTTCGGCCATGTCGTCCCGGCACGCGTTGAAGCTGTGCCCGGACCTGACCATCGTCAAGCCGCGCATGGATGCCTATAAAGAAGCGTCTAAGGAAATCCAGACGATCTTTCGCGATTACACCGACCTGATCGAGCCTTTGTCCCTGGACGAAGCCTACCTGGACGTTTCCGACAGCCCGCACTTCGGCGGCAGCGCCACGCGCATTGCCCAGGACATTCGCCGGCGGGTCTCCAACCAATTGCACATCACCGTTTCTGCCGGCGTGGCGCCGAACAAGTTTCTCGCCAAGATCGCCAGCGACTGGAAAAAACCCAACGGGCTGTTTGTGATCACCCCTGACCAGGTGGAAGACTTCGTCTCGGCGTTGCCGGTGAAAAAGCTCCACGGTGTGGGCAAGGTGACGGCCGACAAACTGACGCGGCTGGGAATTGAGGATTGTCTGCAACTGCGGGAGTGGAACAAGCTGGCGCTGGTGCGGGAATTTGGCAGCTTCGGCGAGCGGCTTTGGAGCCTGGCCCGTGGGATCGATGACCGGGTGGTGCAGAACGACAGTCGCCGGCAATCCATCAGCGTGGAAAACACCTACGATGTCGACCTGCCGGATTTGCCCAGTTGCCTGGAAAAGCTGCCCGAGCTGATGGACACCCTGGCGGGGCGCATGGCGCGTATCGACAGCAGCTATCGGGCGGGCAAGCCGTTCGTCAAAGTGAAGTTTCACGACTTTACCCAGACCACCCTGGAACAGGCCGGGGCAGGGCGGGATCTTGAGAGTTATCGGCAGTTGCTGACCCAGGCGTTCAATCGTGGCGGCAAGCCGGTGCGATTGCTGGGGATTGGGGTTCGATTGCTGGATTTGAGCAGCGGCAACGAGCAGCTCCAATTCCCCTGGTAGAAACCGAAAACCAGATGTGGGAGCAGGCTTGCTCGCGAATGCGGTGTGTCAGTTGATGCATATGCTGGCTGACACGCCGCATTCGCGAGCAAGCCCGCTCCCACATTTAAAGGCTTCAGCGTGCCTCAGGATCCGCCACCAGACGCCCCGCGTCCTTGGTCAAGGCCTGCAGGAATTCCTGCTGTAGCTCAGGATCATTGCGGGTCAGCTCAATGAGGCTTTGTTCCAGCTCACTGGCTTCTTCTTCCAGGCCCAGCTCCGACAGACGTTTGACCCGGTGTACCCACTCGTTGACTTCGTCGTCTTCCAGGTCGTCGTAGATCAGCGCATGAGCTTCGAGCAATTTGCCCCGCAGGGTGCTGCTGATGGCCAGGGATGAGTCCGAGTGCACGTCGTCCTGGGCATCTTCAACGCTGATCTTCAGGGTGCTGATGCGGTTCAGGTCCTGCTCGGCAAACG
The DNA here is from genome assembly GCF_013386825.1 of Pseudomonas sp. IPO3778. Taxonomy (GTDB): domain Bacteria; phylum Pseudomonadota; class Gammaproteobacteria; order Pseudomonadales; family Pseudomonadaceae; genus Aquipseudomonas. The sequence continues at coordinate 20,530 of NZ_JACARC010000044.1, read as the reverse complement.
GGCTGTCCAACAGGTTCAGGCGCAGTACGCCATTGCGATCGGTGGTCAGGTCAAAGGTCTGCTTGCCGGCGGTCACCTGCACCGGGCGCTCGCTCCAGGGCAGGCTTGAATACTCCACGCGCTTGTCGCGCTGGACTTCATCGATACCCGCCAGGTTCTGTTGTGCGCGGCCGTTGGATTGCACGTTCATGAACGGGTTGATCCCGTCCACGCCGTAGGTGAGCCAGTCCCGGGTCATGCTGGCAGGCAGGTTGCCCAGGGCAAAGATATTCGCCACGTTGGCGCCGACCCCTGCCACCAGCGCGACCGCGCCAAGAGGCATCTCATAGAGCTTGCGCCAGGGCTGGTAGGGCGTGTAGCGGTCGTAGCGCCGGCTGACTTCGAATTCGGTGACCTCGAAGGTCTTTTGCTCGTGAATGCGAACCCGGCGTTGCGGCAGCTCCAGCACCTTAGGCTCGCCCACATCGATCTGCAGGCTGTGATCGAGCAATTTGCGCTCGATACGTTCCTCGTGTTCGCTGCGTTGGGACATTTGGTTGGCGCAGCCGCTGACCAGCAGGGCGCCACATAACGTGGCGCCCCCCAGGGCTATGGTGTTTCGCTTGAACATGACGACTCTTGATCTGGTTTTCAGCGACGAATACGCGCCTGAAGGAAAGACAGCACGTCAGCCACCGGCAACGGTTGGGCTTCGGCTTCGGTCCGGCTCTTGTATTCCAGATTGCCATCGGCCAGGCCGCGGTCACTGACCACGATCCGGTGTGGGATGCCAATCAATTCCATGTCGGCGAACTTGATGCCCGGGCTGGTTTTCTTGTCCCGGTCATCCAGCAGCACTTCAAAACCGGCAGCCGTCAGTTCGGCGTACAGCTTGTCGGTGGCTTCGCGCACTTGCTCGGTTTCGTAGCGCAGCGGTACCAGGGCAACCTGGAACGGCGCCAGGGCGTCGCTCCAGATGATGCCCTTCTCGTCGTTGTTCTGCTCGATCGCCGCCGCTACCACACGGGAAACACCAATGCCGTAGCAACCCATTTCCAGGGTGATCGGCTTGCCGTTCTCGCCCAGCACTTCGCACTTCATCGCCTTGCTGTACTTGTTGCCCAGCTGGAAGATGTGCCCGACTTCGATGCCGCGCTTGATTTCCAGGGTGCCCTTGCCGTCCGGGCTTGGGTCACCGGCCACCACGTTGCGCAGGTCGGCAACGGTGGGTACCGGCAGGTCACGTTCCCAGTTCACGCCGAAGTAGTGCTTGTCGTCGATGTTGGCACCGATGCCGAAGTCGCTCATCAGCTCTACCGAACGGTCGATGATGATCGGCAGCGGCAGGTTCAGCGGGCCCAGGGAACCGGCGCCGGCGCCAATGGCGTCGCGCAGTTCGGCGTCGGTGGCCATCACCAGCGGGCTGGCAACGCCTGGCTGCTGGGCGGCTTTGATTTCGTTGAGCTCGTGGTCGCCACGGATCACCAGGGCGATCAGCTTGCCTTCTTCCTCGGCGCGCACGATCAGGGTCTTGATGGTCTTTTCAATCGGCAGATTGAATTTCTCCACCAGGGCCGCGATGGTCTTGGTCTCCGGGGTATCCACCAGGCGCAGCTCTTCAGCCGGCGCAGGGCGGGAGGTTTCCCGTGGCACGGCTTCGGCTTTCTCGATGTTCGCCGCGTAGTCGGAACCGTTGCTGAACACGATGTCGTCTTCACCGGACTCGGCCAGCACGTGGAATTCGTGGGAGCCGGCACCGCCGATGGAACCGTTGTCGGCTTCTACCGGGCGGAACTTCAGGCCCAGGCGTGTGAACACGTTGCAGTACGCGGTGTGCATGCGGTCGTAAGTGACCTGCAGGGACGCCTGGTCCGGGTGGAACGAGTAGGCGTCCTTCATGATGAATTCGCGGCCGCGCATCAAACCGAAGCGTGGGCGGATCTCATCACGGAATTTGGTCTGGATCTGGTACAGGTTGAGGGGCAGCTGCTTGTAGCTGCTCAACTCGTTGCGCATCAGGTCGGTGATCACTTCTTCGTGGGTCGGGCCCGCGCAGAAGTCGCGGCCATGACGATCCTTGAAGCGCAGCAATTCAGGGCCGTACTCTTCCCAGCGCCCGGATTCCTGCCACAGCTCAGCCGGTTGGGTGCTCGGCATCAACACTTCCAGAGAGCCGGCCGCGTTCATTTCTTCACGAACGATGGCTTCGACCTTGCGCATCACCTTCAAGCCCATGGGCAGCCAGGTGTACAGGCCCGAGGCCAGTTTGCGGATCATGCCGGCGCGCAGCATCAACTGATGGCTGATCACGACCGCGTCGGAAGGCGTTTCTTTCTGTGTGGCGAGCAAATATTGACTGGTGCGCATGGTAGGCCGTTGTCGGTTGCTTGGACTTGAAATGACGTTGGATTGTACGGGCGCTTGCTGCCGACGTACAGGCATCAGGATGCAGAGCTGTCTGTAGGAGCGAGCTTGCTCGCGAAGATCGTCAACGATTACACGGGAAACCGGGGTAAATGCGGTGCCTGTGAGTGCTTCGCGAGCAAGCTCGTTCCTACAGGGGGGAGGTGTCCTCGGGAGGATTCAAGCGAATCCGCCGGCTTTCCTGGAACCAGTGCACGGCAATCAGGATCAGCGTCGGTACACCCAGCAGGCAGGTGATGAGGAAGAAGTTGTGGTAACCGAACTTCTCGACCATCACCCCCGAATACCCACCGATCAAGCGGGGCAGCAAGAGCATGATCGAACTGAGCAAGGCGTATTGGGTGGCGGAGAACTTCAAGTTGGTCAGGCTCGATAGATACGCAACAAACGCTGAAGTCGCCATGCCCGAACTGAAGTTATCCAGGGAGATGGTGAAAATCAGCATCTGCAGGTCCGGGCCCCTGTCGGCGAGCATCACGAACAGCAGGTTGGTACCGGCCGATGCAATGCCGCCGATAAACAGGATCGGCAGGATCCCGAAGCGCACGATCAGCAGGCCGCCCATGCCGGCACCCAGCAGGGTCATGATCAGGCCGAAGACCTTGCTGACGCCGGCGATCTGGTCCTTGGTAAAGCCCTGGTCGATATAGAACACGTTGGCCATGACGCCCATCACGGTGTCCGACATGCGATAGGTGGCAATCAGCCCCAGCAGCAGGAACGCCTGCCAGCGGTAGCGCAGGATGAAGTCGTTGACCGGCGTGAGTACCGGCGCCAGGCCCCGGCGGCCCATGGTCGACAGGCACAGGGCGGTAAGGATGATATAGAGGATGGCCCGCAGGAACGCGCGGTCTTCCAGCAGCAGATCCAGCAGGCTGACACCATGGAATAGCACGCTGGCGAAGTCTGTGTTGTAGAGCTGGGTAAACATCGCCGGCACCGACACCAGCAGCACGATCAACACGAACACCGACACCAGTTGATGCGCAAAACTGTAGCGCCCGGCCTGCAATTGGGTGCGCAGTGGCACATTGGGCTCACGCATGAACAGGGTGGTCAGCAGCGCAGGCACCATCAGTGCGCCGAACAGCACGTACGTGCCGGCCCATGCCGAGTGCTTGTAATTGAAGCCGGTGGAGCCGAAGCCTTCAGCGAAAAACAGTGCGCCGGCGGTGGCCAGCAGGGCGGCCACGCGATAACCGGACATATAGCTGGCGGCAAGCGCGGCCTGCTGGCTGTCGCTGGCGATTTCCAGGCGGTAGGCGTCGACGGCGATATCTTGCGTGGCGGAAGCGAAGGCGACGATAACCGCGATGGCGATCAGCCAGGACAGGTGCTTTTGCGGATCGCAGAACCCCATGCCGATCAATCCGAGGATCACCAGCGTCTGGGACAGTACCAACCAGGAACGACGACGTCCGAGCTTGCCCAGCAGTGGCAGGCGCCACTGGTCGAGCAAGGGCGACCAGACCCACTTGAAGGCATAGGCCAGGCCGATCAGGCTCGCGTAACCGATGGTTTCGCGGGCCACACCGGCCTCACGCAACCACACCGAGAGCGTCGAGAACACCAACATGTAAGGCAAGCCGGCAGCAAAGCCGAGCAGCAACAGCACTAACGTCGAGGGGCTGGCATAGGCGGCGAGCGCGGCGCGCCAGGTTTTACGGGGCATGGGCTGGAGTCTGCCTCAGAATTACGCAAATAAAGCGCGCACTCTAACCGCTGTGCTCTACCGGGCGCCAGCCATGACGCTGAATATCAACACGATTGTTCAGGATGCTGACGCCTTCGCCGCGCAAACGCGCGCGTTGCTCGTCACCTGAGGCACTGCCCACCGGCAGACTTATCCGACCACCGGCACCCAACACGCGATGCCAGGGCAGTTTGGTGTCCTCGGGCAGTTGGCTCAGCGTGCGGCCCACCCAGCGTGCGGCGCGACCCAAACCGGCGAGGTGCGCCAGCTCCCCGTAGCTGATCACGCAGCCTTCGGGCACTTGGGCGAGGGTCAGGTACAGCACGGTGCGGCGCATTTCAGCGGGGCTCTGCGGGGCGTCGGTTGATTCGATCACGGTGGGCATGTCCGAAGGAAATATCCGTCTGTTCGTAGGAAATGTCTGCAAATGTAACCCTGAGAATGGAACTCGATACAAATACCCGAGTCAGTCCTTGCTAAGAAGTTATCCAACCCGATAATGCCCGTTTTTTCGCCAAACTCGAGCCCCATATCCGCTTATGTTGTCCAGAACCCTGCTGTGCCTCGCTGTTTTCAGCGCCTCCACGCCGTTGCTCGCCGATACCGTCTGGTTGAAGAACGGTGACCGCCTGACCGGCAAAATCAAGGTTTTCGACGGAGGCAAACTGCTGATCCAGACCGACTACGCCGGCGCCATCCCGGTGGACTGGAAGCAGGTGAAGACCCTGGAAAGCGATCAGGAGTTGCTGGTCAAGCAGGACGCCTACACCGGTGAGAAGGCCAAGTCCCTGCAGGCGGCCGATGACGGCAAAGTCACCCTGGCCAACGGCGAGGCGCCCAAGACCGTCGAACTGGCCAGCATCCAGCAGATCATCAAGCCCAAGCCTGTGATCGAAGACCTGGTGTGGAAGGGCAATGTCGACATGGCGCTGGACTACAAGCGTGCGGAAAAAGACACCAACGACTACGACATCGACTTCAAGACCACCGCCCGTCATGGCCAGTGGCGTCATACCGCCCAGGGCGAATACAACCGCGAATTCCAGGACGACGTGACCACCACCGACAACTGGGCGCTGGAATACGACCTGGACCGGTTTCTTACCGAGCACTGGTTCTGGCAGGGCCGCCTGACCTACAAGCGTGACAAGGTTGAAGACCTGTCCCGCCAACGCACCGTGGGTACCGGCCCGGGCTATCAATTCTGGGACGATGAACTGGGGGCGTTCTCCCTTGGCTCGCTGGTCAACCGCACCGATTACGAATATCAGGAAGGCGGCACCGACAACTTCTACTCGCTGGCCATGAAGTGGAACTACAACCGCTTCCTGGTGGGCAAGACGGTGGAGTTCTTCACCAACGGCGAGGTGGGCAAGCCGCTGTCAGGTCCGTCCGCTTATTCCCTGGATGCAGAAATGGGCCTGCGGTACAAAGTCACCGAATGGGCCTCCCTCAACCTCAAGGCCGAGCGCGACATTATTAGTGGCGACTCGGAAAGCGCGTTGAGCAAGACCCGCTACACCGCAGGGTTCGGCGTCACCTGGTAGTTTAGAGGCGCAAGCCGCCGTCCATTTCCAGAATCCGCCCGGTGTAGTAATCGTTCTCGAAGATATACGCCGCCGAATGGGCAATCTCCTCAGGCCGCCCCATACGCTTGAGGGGAATGCCCGACGTCATTTTCTCCAGGGCCTCGGGCTTCATGCCCAGGGTCATCTCGGTCTCTATAAACCCCGGAGCAATGCCCGCCACGCGGATGCCATAGCGCGCCAGCTCCTTGGCCCAGGTCACAGTAGCGGCCGCGACACCCGCCTTGGCGGCGGAGTAGTTGGTCTGGCCGACGTTGCCGGCGCGGGAGATCGACGAAATATTGATGATGGTGCCCTGGTTCTTCAGCTCCACCATTTTTGCCGCCACTTCGCGGGTGCACAGGAACACCCCGGTGAGGTTGACGTCGATGACCGCCTGCCACTGGGCCAGGCTCATCTTGGTCATCTCGCCGTCCTTGACCTTGAGCAACAGGCCGTCGCGCAAGATCCCGGCGTTGTTGATCAGCCCGTTGATCGCACCAAAGTCTTCGGCGATCTGCGCTACGGTCTGGGTGACCTGTTCTTCATTGGCCACGTTGCACAGATAGGCCCGAGCCTTCACGCCGTGGGCCTTGCAGGCGGCCACCGCCTGGTCGAGCTTTTCCTGATTGAGGTCCACCAGCGCCAGGTGAGCGCCTTTGCCTGCAAAATACTCGGCCATGGAACGGCCCAAACCCTGGCAACCGCCGGTGATAATGATTACTTTGTCGTTGAGATGCATTCGCAAGTCCTGTGGGCAGAATTAAGCGGCTATCCAAGTTTGTTTTTTGACGAAATTTATCAAAGGAGTCATAAGTTGAGCGCGCACGTTGCCAAGAATGCCCGAGAACTACTGCTCAAGGAATACCGTGGGGCACTCTCCACCTTGTCCAAGGCCATGCCCGGTTTCCCGTTTGGCTCAGTGGTGCCGTACTGCCTGGACGCCGAGGGCCGGCCGCTGATCCTGATCAGCCGAATCGCACAGCACACCCATAACCTGCAGAAAGACCCCAAGTGCTCCCTGTTGGTGGGTGAGCGTGAGGCGGACGATGTGCAAGCCGTAGGGCGCCTGACCTACCTGGCCGAAGCCGAAAAGCTCGAAGACAGTGCTGCGATTGAAGCCGCCGCCGAGCGTTATTACCGCTACTTCCCGGACTCTGCGAACTACCACAAGGCCCATGATTTTGACTTCTGGGTGCTCAAGCCGGTGCGCCACCGTTACATCGGCGGGTTTGGCGCGATCCACTGGGTCGACAACTTGACCCTGGCCAACCCGTTCGCCGGCAAGGCCGAGCTGAGCATGATCGAGCACATGAACAGCGACCACACCAAGGCCATCGCTCACTACGTCGAGCTGGCTGGGCTACCGACTTCCGAGCCTGCGCAATTGGCCGGTATCGACAGCGAAGGCATGCACCTGCGCATTGGCCAGGCCCTCTATTGGCTGCCCTTTGCAGAGCCTTGCAACACGCCGACACAAGTACGCGAAGCCTTGGTTTTCCTGGCTCACGCCGAGGTCTGGCCGAAAAAAGCAGCCGCTGAAGCTTGAATTCACGAAACGGCGACGTCATCTAAGGTGAAGTAGCAAGGCATTCTTGCGTTGAGGAACCATTTGATGCGCCCTTTTTTGTTGCTCTTTTTGTTGTTTCCGGTGCTGGAGCTGTTCGTATTCGTACAAGTCAGCGGGGCAATCGGGTTTTTCCCGGCGCTGCTGCTGATCATTCTCGGCTCGATGCTCGGCGTTCTGGTGCTGCGCGTCGCCGGCCTGGCCACGGCGCTGCGTGCCCGTGAAAGCCTGAATCGCGGCGAACTGCCGGCCCAGACCATGCTGGAAGGCCTGATGATGGCGTTGGCCGGTGGCCTGCTGATCCTCCCGGGTTTCATCAGCGATGTGGTCGGCCTGGTGATGCTGCTGCCTTTCACTCGCAAGCTGCTGGCGGGCAAGATGCGCCAGCGTGCCGAAGAGGCGGCGATCCGCCAGCGCGCCTTTGCCGACGACCTGCAACCCCGCGGCGGCCCGGCTCCGCGCCAGCCCCTGGGGCGTGAAGGTGACGTGATCGAAGGCGAGTTCGAACACCGCGACCCCAAGTAATCTCCTCACTGGCACGGCACCTTCGGGTGCCGTGTGGCTTTTAAAGACGCTCCCGACACAAAAATTTTCATCTCTGCACCCTTGTAATAAGCTTATGCGCCCTTATGTAACGGTCACCGCAAGGTTTCTGGTGGCGACATCAGACAGACTTCCGCGTTTCGCACCGCGAACCGCGACCGGCACCGCCGGAATTTAACTAGCCGGAATTGACACCGGCCGATGAAAAACACAATTAGGAGAGATCGACAATGAGCAAGCTTCGTCCTCTGCATGACCGCGTCGTCATCCGTCGCAGTGAAGAAGAAAAGAAAACCGCTGGCGGTATCGTTCTGCCAGGTTCGGCTGCTGAAAAAGCCAACCACGGTGTGATTCTCGCTGCTGGCCCAGGCAAAACCCTGGAAAACGGTGAAGTACGTGCGCTGGCTGTGAAAGTGGGTGACAAGGTTGTTTTCGGCCCTTACTCCGGCAGCAACACTGTGAAAATCGACGGCGAAGACCTGCTGGTAATGGCTGAGAACGAGATTCTCGCTGTTCTGGAAGGCTGATTTCCCCGCTCATCTTCCCGTTACTACAAAGTATTTAAGGAATATCGATCATGGCTGCTAAAGAAGTTAAATTCGGCGATTCCGCCCGTAAGAAAATGCTCGCCGGTGTCAACGTCCTGGCTGACGCAGTAAAAGCGACCCTGGGCCCTAAAGGCCGCAACGTGATCATCGAGAAGAGCTTCGGCGCTCCGACCATCACCAAGGACGGCGTTTCCGTCGCCAAAGAAATCGAGCTGAAAGATCGCTTCGAAAACATGGGCGCGCAGCTGGTCAAAGACGTTGCCTCCCGTGCCAACGATGACGCAGGCGACGGCACCACCACCGCCACCGTTCTGGCTCAGTCGATCGTCAACGAAGGCCTGAAAGCCGTCGCTGCCGGCATGAACCCGATGGACCTGAAACGCGGCATCGACAAGGCGACCATCGCCATTGTCAAAGAGCTGAAGTCCCTGTCCAAGCCATGCGCTGACACCAAGGCAATCGCTCAGGTCGGCACCATCTCGGCCAACTCCGACAGCTCCATCGGCGACATCATTGCCGAAGCCATGGAAAAAGTCGGTAAAGAAGGCGTGATCACCGTTGAAGAAGGCTCGGGCCTGGAAAACGAACTGTCGGTTGTTGAAGGCATGCAGTTCGACCGTGGCTACCTGTCCCCGTACTTCGTCAACAAGCCAGATACCATGACCGCCGAGCTCGACGGCCCGCTGATCCTGCTGGTTGACAAAAAGATCTCCAACATCCGTGAACTGCTGCCAGTTCTGGAAGCTGTTGCCAAAGCCGGCCGCCCACTGCTGATCGTTTCCGAAGACGTTGAAGGCGAAGCCCTGGCGACCCTGGTTGTGAACAACATGCGCGGTATCGTGAAAGTGGTTGCTGTTAAAGCACCTGGTTTCGGCGATCGTCGCAAGGCCATGCTGCAGGACATCGCTGTTCTGACTGGCGGTACCGTTATCTCCGAAGAGATCGGCCTGAGCCTGGAAAGCGCTACCCTGGAACACCTGGGTAATGCCAAGCGCGTCACCGTGACCAAGGAAAACACCACCGTGATCGACGGTGCTGGTGTTGAAGCTGACATCCAGGCACGTGTTACCCAGATCCGCGCTCAAGTGGCTGATACCACTTCCGACTACGACCGTGAAAAACTGCAAGAGCGTCTGGCCAAGCTGTCCGGCGGCGTTGCAGTGATCAAGGTTGGCGCCGGTTCCGAAGTTGAAATGAAAGAGAAGAAAGCCCGCGTTGAAGACGCCCTGCACGCTACCCGTGCAGCCGTTGAAGAAGGCGTGGTACCTGGCGGTGGCGTGGCACTGGTTCGCGCTCTGCAGGCTATCTCCGAGCTCAAAGGCGACAACGCTGACCAAGACGTCGGTATCGCTCTGCTGCGTCGTGCTGTTGAAGCACCGCTGCGCCAGATCGTTGCCAACTCCGGCGACGAGCCAAGCGTAGTGGTCGACAAGGTCAAGCAGGGTTCGGGTAACTTCGGTTACAACGCTGCTACCGGCGAATACGGCGACATGATCGAAATGGGCATCCTGGACCCGGCTAAAGTGACTCGTTCGGCTCTGCAAGCGGCTTCGTCGATTGCCAGCCTGATGATCACCACTGAAGCAATGATCGCCGAGATCAAAGATGACGCTCCAGCTGGCGGCGGTATGCCAGATATGGGCGGTATGGGCGGTATGAGCGGCATGATGTAAGCCAGCCTTACCCCGATACTGAAAAACCCCGCCTGCAGCGATGCAGGCGGGGTTTTTTTTTGATCGTTCCCCCGCGCTGCGTGGGAATGCCGCCACCGACGCTCCGCGTCTCGCTTTATGTACGTGCTTCAACTGACGCCACGGCGCCCCAGGAGTTTCTTGAACATGAAGCCGCGGGCCAGCATCAGGTGCGAGGCGGGCGGCAAAGATGCCACGGGTCCCGGTGCCGCAGTGCCGGATGACGGATGGACAGGCATGTGTGCGGCTTTTTTGATGGGCGCAGGTTGGGGCCGCTCCCAATGGCCAGACATGATGACCATGCCCAGCAGTTTGAGGGTGTTGCCGTAGTAGTCTTGGTCTCGGAGGGACCGGCGCTGCAGGTTGTCCCAAATGTTATTGAGCCACGGCTGATTGTCGGCGCTGATCATCGCGCTGACCCCGAGTGCCGACACAAAGGCCGGCTCATTCTGCTCTTCCTCGATGACGCTGCCGTCGATCCGATAGCCACTGTTGAATGCGCCAGGCTCATCGTGAGTGGTGGAGCGCGCCCAGCGGTTGAAGGTGGTCAAGGTGGCCAAGGCCCTTGGATCACCGTACATCAGGTAATCCAGGCCGATGCGCCACGGATAGCGGGCGGCATTCCACGCGTAAGCGCCGTCGTATTTGCCTTCCATCAGCTCAGGCCGCGCGGGGGTGATCGAGGTGTCCAGGTGGCTGATAAAGTCCGGTACCAGGGCGCTGTTGGCACTGTAGCGTTGGGTAAAGGTGTTGATGATCGAATAGGTCTTGTCGCGAACCGCCTGCCAGCGTTTATCCCCGGTCATGGCAAAAAAGCTGTAGAGGTGCGACGGCATGAAATCCGAGCTGCGGGTGGTGTACTCCAGTTCAGCGTCGCCGTCGGTGCCGGCCCAGTCGCCGAGCATCACATGGTGGGTCTTGGGGTGCACCTCGTGTTTCATGATCGCCGCCATCACCGTGTTGGCCTCGCTGCGATAATCCACAGTGCCTTGGCTGCCCCATTTCTGGTCGGCCAGCAGCAAGGCGTAGGCGATGTCCAGGTCGCCGTCGGTGGCGCTGACGTCACCGCGAAAGCGGTCGGGAGCGTCACCGCAGCCCTCGACCTGGTTCCAGGCCATCAAGCCCGGGTCGGACGCTGCCGGATGGTCCTGGAAGTAGCGCACCATGCCGTCGAAGGTTCTGTGGGCGTCGGTGTCATAGTCCGCCATCATCACCGTGAGCAGCATCCCGTAGCCATGGGCTTCGGACACCGTGATAGTGCCAGGCGCCGTGCCGCCGCCCACGGGTTTGTGGTCGGCGTTGACCTTGACGAAATACCGGCCGCTGCCGCATTCCCCCGACAGATAAACCGCCTTCCAGTCTTTGTAGAACGTGACCAGCTGTTGATCCATGATCGCCTGCGGCTGGCGATTGGGCAGGATGGTGCCGGGGTAATAGGGCGCATGAACACTCTGGGCCAAGAGGCTGCCCGACCATGAGCCGGCGGCCATGCACAGGGATAACACCAGCGTGGGCAGATGCCGTTTAGGGTGATGCATGAAGTGACTCTCCAACCTGATCCAAAGGGCATGGGTTCAGGATGGCGCGCGCGATCCTGAATCAGGTCGCGAGGTTAGCGACCGCGTGCACATTCCACTGTCACAGGCTGTAACAGCCTAACCCGGGCGTAGCGCCAGGGTCAGGGTCAGGCGTGCACCGCCCAACGGGCTGCGGGTAATCGACAGTTCGCCACGGTGCCAATGGGCGGCACGCTTGGCCAGCGCCAGGCCCAGGCCGAACCCGCTGGGTTCGTCGCCGCCCATGGCCAGGCGAACGAAGGGCTCGAAGATTTTTTCGCGGTTTTCCGGCAGCACACCGGGGCCGTCATCGTCCACATGCAGCACCAGGTGCTGAGCCTGGCGCGACGCGCTGACGTTCACCCGCTCGCGGGCGTAGTTGATGGCATTGCTCAGCAGGTTGCGCACGATCAGGTGCAGCAGGGCGCGGTCGCCGATCAGTTCCAGGTCGGCCGGGTCGGTGTCCAGGGTGAGCAGGCGATGGTGCCCGTCCAGCAGGGCGAACTCTTGCTGCAGCCAGTCATGGATATTGATCGGCTCATGCTGCAGATCGCTGGGTGCATCGGCCAGCCGGGCAAAAGCGAGGCTGGCGCGAACCAGCGATTCCAGCTCTTCGATGTCGGTTTGCAAGCGGTCCTGCAGGCGGGTGCGGGTGTCGGGGTCGGCGCTTTTGCTCAGCAGTGCCAGGGCAAACCGCATCCGGGCCAGTGGCGTGCGCAGTTCGTGGGAAACCGCCTGGGAAACCTCCCGGTGGCGTTCGCCCATCGAGGTAATGTCCTGGGCATGCCGTCGCAGGGTCTGCAGCAGCGGCGCCCACTCCTGGCTCATCGCCGGCAGCAAGGTGTTGGGCGTGCGGGCGAGGGCGCCAAGGCTGGCATTGAGGGTGTTGAGGTCGTGGCGGTATTTGCGTCGGGTGCGTAATGCGACCCAGAGAAACACCATCACCGGCAGGCCGGCCACACAGGCGGTCACCCAATACACGGGAAATTGCAGCAGGTCCTTGGTTTCGGCGGTTCCCCACATGGGGCCGAATTGAATCACCGTGTCATCGTCCAGCGGGAAGTAGGTGACATCCTCATCACTGTTCTGCGCCGGTTGATGGTGCTCCAGCATCACCATGGCTTCGGGCGGCAGCTCGATATCATCCTTTTTCACCAGGCTGACCGGGTACTGGAAGCGGGCTTGCAGCGACTCGATACGTGCCTCCCGCTGTTCGACGGGCAAGGCGTTGAGTTGCTCGGCCACCAGATAACCCGGACCGGCCATCAGGCGCAGAAAGCTGTACTCGCCGACAAACACCGAGGCGTTTGTGCACAGCCACAACAGGTAAAGGGTGAGGGCCGCCCAACCGGTGCCGGCCGCGATTGCCATCCAGGGACGCACGTTAGACAGCATGCTCGCTCCCCGTCGGGACTTCGACGAACAGGTAACCCTGCGCCGTGATGGTCTGGATGGTCACGGGGCACTCAAGGCTCATCAGTTTTTTGCGCAAGCGCGACACCCGCATATCAATCGAACGATTCAGCCCGTCGTACTCCAGGCCGCGCAGGCGTTGCAGCAGTTTTTCCCGGGTGAGCAATACGCCGCAGTGGCGGGCGAAGATGGCGAGCAACTCGAATTCGGCCACCGAGAACTGCAAGGATGCTTCGCCAAGCCAGGCGAAGTGGTTGTTCAGGTCCAGCCGAAACGCGCCCCACTGGTAGTAGCTGCGGGGTGCCTGGGGGTGGCGGCGCAGCAGCGAGCGGATCCTCGCCAACAACAGCTGCGGGTCGATCGGCTTGACCACGTAGTCGTCGGCCCCGGCGGCAAACCCCACCAGTTGCTCGGCGTTCTCGTCCAGGGCGGTCATCATCAGAATCAGCCCGGGGTAATGGTCGCGAATCTGCCGACACAGGGTAAAACCGTCGATGCCTGGCAGCATCACGTCGAGGATCAACAGTGCCGGCTGCTCATCGCGGATGCGTTGGGCGGCGCGGTCGCCACGGTGTTCTACCGCCACGGTAAAGCCCTCGGCGCGCAGGAACTCGGCCGTGAGTGCCGCCAGGGGCAAGTCGTCTTCGATCAGCAGCAGGGTATCGGACATGGCTCAGCGGGATCGTTGCCGGAAAAGTGCGCAGAGTGTTGCGCCCTTGCCCCCGGTGAGGCAAGGGCTGTTCATCAAGCGGTTGCGGCCTGCATCGGCGATGTTTTCACGGGCCGGTACAGTAAAAAATAATACGCCCCCAAACAGATCAGCCAGCTGAAAATTGCCGTCCACACGTTGTGGGAAAGAAAGTGTGCCCCTTGCATTGTGCGGCTCACCGAAAGCACCGTGCCGAGCCCCAGGGCAAACATAAACGCCCCACGCGCCATCCGCGGGCGGCGATCCCTCAGGGCAAAAAACAGCGCAAACAAGGCAAACCCGGTCGCCGCATGCCCGCCGGGCCAGCAACGCCCCGGCTTATCGGTGGGCGGCCGGGGGCTCAGCAATTCGCTGTAAGTTTCCTGGCCGCCAAACTCCTTGACGCTCCACGGGCATTGCACCCCGGTCACCGTCTTCAACGGCGAAACAAACGAAGTGGCCAACGCCAGGGACAGCACCAGGCAGCCCAGTTCCCGGCGATAGGGTTTAAGCCGCTCAACCATAAATGCCCCGGCAAACCCGGCGATTGCCAGCACCGAAAACACAATCACCATCTGCTTGGCGCGATCGTGAAGAATGTCTTCCAGAAAAAAACTGTGTCGGCCCACAAAGCCGCCTTCGGCAGCGTTGTAAAACAACTTGGCCACGTCCATGTCCAGCGACGTCAGTTCCAGCAGCAGCATGGCCACCGCCAGAATGGCAGGCACGCCGAGGCCCAGCCAAAAGTTGAGGGGTTTGGAAACCGGACGAAAAGCAGGGGTGTGCATGGCGAACTCAGACTCTAAAAAAAGCCCCGGCCAGACCTGGCCGGGGCATTTTGGTTAGCGTGCACTCACCTGGGGAACCTCGTCCTTGGGCGCCCTCCAGCTCAGCAATTGTTGTTTGTAGCCATAACTGGCGCCCTGGTAGTAAGTGATGGCCCGCTGGATCAAAGGGTCATCGCTACCCACACGGGTTTCATGGCTGTCGCCCAGTGCCTGGTCATGGCGACGCAGGCCTTGGCGTGGGCTGAGGATCGCCAGGTCGTTACCGTCGAACAAGCCCAGGTATTGGTAGTTACCGACCACTACCCGTGGCGGCAGCGGGTTGTCCTGCAGCAGGTTGCGGCCAAAAAACGTCGATTCGTAGCTCAGGTTGAGCAAGCCCAGCAGCGTCGGCGCGAGGTCGATCTGGCTGGCCAGCTTCGCGTTTTCACCGGCGTCGATCAGTTTGGGCGCGTAGATGAACAACGGGATCTGGTAATTGACCATCGGCAGGTCTTCCTTGCCCGCGCTGCCGGCCGTGTGGTCGGCGACGAAGATGAAGATCGTGTTGTCGAACCACGGTTTCTGGCGCGCCGCCTCCAGGAACTGGCCGATGGCGTAGTCGGTGTACTTCACCGCGCCATTGCGCCCGTCGCCGGATTTGATATCAACGCGGCCTGCCGGGTAGGTGTACGGCCGGTGGTTGGAGGTGGTCATCAATTGCAGCAGGAACGGTTGCTGTTTGGCGTAGTCGGCGTCCGCCAGTTTCAGCGTCTGTTTATAGAGGTCTTCGTCGGCCATGCCCCAGGCGTTTTTGAAGCTGATTTCAGCTTCGGGCACGCTGCTCTGGTCGACCACGCGGTAACCGTTGCCGCTGAAAAACGCGTTCATGTTGTCGAAGTAGCCACGGCCGCCGTAGACAAACACGCTGTCATAGCCGATGGCGTTGAGTTGTTGGCCCAGGCTGCCGAAGCCGCTTTCCCGGCCGATGCGCTTGACGATGGAGCGCCCCGGTGTTGGCGGAATGGCCAGGGTGATGGCTTCCAGGCCGCGGTCGGTGCGGGTGCCGGTGGCGTAGAAGTTATTGAAGTACAGGCTTTGTTTGCGCAGCGCATCGAGGTTGGGCGTGAGGTTATTCGCGTCGCCGTTGCTGCCCATGTACTTGGCACTGAAGCTTTCGATGGTCACCAGCACGATATTGGGTTTGCGCAGGGTGCCCGGGTTGGTGATGGCACGACGGATATCCAGCGGATCGGTGCCGATAAACCGTGCATTGGGCTCGCTGAGTTCGGCGCGCAATTGCTTGGCGACCACATCGGCCGGCAGGCTTTGGTAGAACTGGTTGTAGTCCAGTTCGTTATTACGGAAGGCCGCGAAGAACTGATAGGGGCCGTTGCTCGCCAGTTCGTTGTTGTAGGCGTTGCCGCCATGGCTGCGCGGGCTGTCCTGGTTGATCAGTTGCAGGCTCAGGCCGGCTACCACCAACAAACCCAAGGCGTTGAGCAGGCGTTTGCGCATCACCGGCAGTGGCGCATGCATGGCCGCGTTGAATGGTTTGCGCAAGGCCAGGCTCAGGACAATCGCCGTCACCGCCAGCAGGCTCAACAGCTTGCCGATCGGATACGACTCCAGCAGGTTGTTCAGCACCTCTTTGGAGTACACCAGGTAATCCACGGCAATGAAGTTGAAGCGCACGCCGAACTCGTCCCAGAACAACCATTCGGCAACGCTGGTAAACAGCATGGCGAACAGGCTGACGGTCAGTACCGCCTGCAGGAACCAGCGATGGCCTCGGCGGCGCCATAACGCCGGTGGGCATAACAGTAAGTAGAGGCCAAGGGGCAGGGCGGCATAGGCGAGGAAACCGAGGTCATAGAGCAGGCCCACGCCAAAGACCGGCAGCAGGTTGCCACTCACTTCGTCCAGATGGGTCACCAGCAGCAGAATGCGGGTCAGTAGAAAAACAACCAGCCAGGCACCGGTTACCAACAGCAAATAGCGCATTGGCGCCGTTTTTGGAAAACCCATGTCAATGTTCCTTATTATCGATGGGCGCGATCTTCGCGCTGACACTGTAGTCAGGTTGTGAACCTATAGTGAAAAACTCGTTAAGTCTCGCAATCAGTTGAAAACAGTAATCGACGCGGCCTTCAGGCCTAGCCGTGAGCCATACTTGGCCTTAAGCTGCGCGAGCCAACACGGCCGTTACCGCGTACGGAGACACTGCCCATGCGAATTTTATTGGTTGAAGACAACCGCGATATTCTGGCCAACCTGGCCGATTACCTGGGGCTGAAGGGCTACACCGTGGACTGTGCGCAGGACGGTTTGTCGGGCCTGCACCTGGCTGCCACCGAACACTACGACCTGATCGTGCTCGACATCATGCTGCCTGGCATTGATGGCTACACCCTGTGCAAACGCCTGCGTGAAGACGCGCGTCGCGACACGCCGGTGATCATGCTCACCGCCCGCGACCAACTGGATGACCGGCTGCAGGGCTTCAAGTCCGGCGCCGATGACTACCTGCTCAAGCCGTTTGCGCTGTCGGAATTGGCCGCACGCATCGAAGCGGTGCTGCGGCGTGCCCAGGGCGGCGGTCGCCGTGCCTTGCAAGTCGGTGACCTGAGCTACGACCTCGATACCCTGGAAGTCACCCGCGAAGGGCGCCTGCTCAAACTCAACCCGGTCGGCCTGAAGCTGCTGGCGGTGCTGATGCAAAAAAGCCCTCACGTGTTGCGCCGCGAGATTCTCGAAGAAGCCCTGTGGGGGGATGACTGCCCGGACAGCGACAGCTTGCGCAGCCATGTCCATCAACTGCGTCAGGTGATTGATAAACCCTTCGCCAAGCCGTTGCTGCAAACGGTGCACGGTGTGGGTTATCGCCTGGCCGAGGGTCGTGATGGAGTTTAAGCAAAGCCTTGCCCAACGGATCATCATTGCCTTTGCCTTGATGAGCGCGTTGGTGGCGGGGGCCTTCGCCATGGGCATCGTCGCGACCGTGCACCTGGTGGAAGAAAAACTCATTTCGGCAGGCCTCGGCGGTGACTTGCAGCGCCTGCTGCTGATGGACAGCGTCGAGGACTGGAGCCACCGTCCCGAGCCCGACCAGTTGTTCTACTTCAGCGGCGGCCCCGGCGATTTCGAACTGCCCAAGGACTTGCGCCACCTGGAGCCTGGGTTTCATGAGGTGTTCCGCGAGGCGCTGTCCTACCACGCCATGGTCGAGGTGGTCGATGGCCGCCGTTATGTCCTGCTGCAAGACCAGAGCGATTTCGAAGAGCGCGAGCGCGTGCTGTTTGCCGTGGTGCTGGTGGGGTTTGTGCTTAGCCTGGCGCTGGCGGTATTCCTCGGCTGGGTCCTGGCTCGCAAGGTCATGGCGCCGGTGGTACGCCTGGCGCGTCAGGTGCGGCATCGCGACCAGCTACTTGGCCTGGCGCCGCCCCTGGCGCCGGATTACGCGGCGGATGAAGTCGGTGAACTGGCGGTGGCCTTCGATGCGACGTTGGGCCGTCTGCGCCAAGCGTTGTCCCGGGAGCAGCTGTTTACCAGTGACGTCAGCCACGAGTTGCGCACCCCGCTGATGGTGCTCGCCAGTTCCTGCGAACTGTTGCTGGAGAACCCGGCGATTGATGAGCGCGGTCGCAAACAGGTTGAGCGGATCGCTCGGGCCTGTGAGGAAATGCGCGAACTGGTGCAGACCTTCCTGATGCTGGCCCGTGCCCAGCGCGAAGAGGCCGGCATGTCGCCCCAGGCCAATCTGGCGCAGGTGGCCGAAGACCTTCTGGGGATATGGCGTGAGCCTATCGAGCGCAAAGGCCTGGAGCTGATCTATCAACCGGGTAATCCGCTGGACACCCGCTACAACGCGACCTTCCTGCACGCGGTCATGGGCAACCTTCTGCGTAATGCCCTGCACTATACCGAGCATGGCTTGATCCGCCTTACCCTGGAGCCGAATGGTTTTGTGGTAGAAGACACGGGCGTGGGGATTCCCGAGGACAAGCGCGAAGCGATGTTCGAGCCGTTCGTGCGTGGCAGTGAAAAACGCGGCGAAGGTCTGGGGTTGGGTTTGTCCCTGGTCCAGCGCATCTGCGAGAACCAGGGCTGGAGCGTCAGCCTCAGCACCATGGAGCCCAACGGCTGCCGCTTTCACGTCGAGTTGAGTCAGGTCAACGCCTGATGCCCGCGCTGCCGCTACCCTGCGGCAGACTCCCTGTTTTTCGCCGAAGATGGCACCATGCCACGACTTGTGTCTGCAAAGTTTTGTAATGTATACGATTCGACAGGACAAGTTTTTCACAATGTGTTGACCTGTTGATCACAGGATTCTGCTTAAGGTTGTAGGCATCAGCAACTGGAGACCCGTTGATGCCTACTCCGATCAAGCTCGAATTTTCCGAAAAGTACGACGATCAGCACGCGCAGAATTATTTGCTCAAACATCAGGACAATCTGGCTCGCCGGTTGTCCCACAAGCGCGACGAGCAATTGGCGCGCGGCGCGCTGGCCATGGCCGGTGAGCCTGGCCTGGTGTTGGACTTGCCGTGTGGGGCCGGGCGTTTCTGGCCGTTGCTGGCCGAAAAGCCCAACCGCGTGATCATCGGCGCCGACAATTCGGAGTCGATGTTGAAGATCGCCACCGTCGCCCAACCGGCGGATGTGGTGAAACGGGTACGCCCCTTGCAAACGTCTGCCTTTGATATCGATTTGCCAGATAACGCGGTCGACAGCATTTTCTGCATGCGCTTGATGCACCACATTGGTGACCCCGAGCACAGGCTGGCAATACTGCGCGAATTTCAGCGGGTTACCCGCGACAGCGTGATTATCTCGTTGTGGGTGGACGGCAACTTCAAGGCCTGGAAACGCAAGCGTGCTGAAGTGCGGCGTCGCAATAAAGGTGAGCAGGAAGGTTACCAAAATCGGTTCGTGTTACCGGCTGCTACTGTTGAGGCAGAGTTTGAACAGGCCGGTTTCCGTGTTCAGGAGTCTCTGGACTTCATACCGCTCTACGCCATGTGGCGAGTGTATGTATTGCGCAAGAGGTAACAGGATGGCTGTTGAGTGTTTAGCAGGTAGTGAAGTAGCTCCCGAGGAGCGATTTGATTATTTCTGGCGTCAGGAGGGTGAGTGGGTTGAGGAACCCAATCGTCGTCGTGGCGGTGAAAGTGGCGTGCAACGGGTGATGGGCACCAATGGCCGTTTGCTCTACAGCAAGCGCCAGACCGGCCATATCTACCGCAGTTGGCTCCATCCTTTTGGACGCCCCACCGTGTTACGTGAGCGTGACGCCCTCAAGGGCCTGCGTTTGCTGGATGTGCGAGTGCCGGAAATGGTGTTCTGCGAAGCCCGTCGCGACCCGGAGCACCAATGGAAGGCGTTGTTGGTGACGGCGTCGCTGGACGGTTTCGACGAGATCGAAAACTGGTACGCCGCGGGTGGTCGTGAGCAGTACGGTGAGCGGGTGCATGAGCGCCTGCTCAAGGAACTCGCCGGGACCCTGGCGCGGATGCACAAGGGGCGTTGGCAGCATGGTTGCCTCTATATCAAGCATATCTTCGTGCGGGTGACGGGCGAGGGCGATGGGGCCAAGGTTGAAGTGGCGCTGCTGGATTTCGAGAAGTGCCGTCAGCGGTTGACCGCGTTGCGGGCGGCGCGGCATGACATGTTGCAACTGCGCCGCCATTCGTCGTGGAACCCTACGGACTGGAAGAAACTGAGCTACTTTTACGAGACGGCGTTTGGCAGCGCTATCAAGGGTTTAACGTAATGAAGCTAGAAATTGCACGAGGTTTGTTTCTGTTGGGGGCGTTGGGCATTGCTGCCCTGGCCCTGGCTGCGTGGGAGCAGCCCCGGACACAAGTCCTCAGTGCGGTGCAGGGTGTCGGGCAGCAGTGCCCGATGCCGCGGATCGCCAAGGTCGGTGTTGCGGCCAAGCCTGATCATGATTTGTTGTTGTTCATGTTTGGGATGTCCCAAGGGATGAGGCCACAAAGTTGAAGAGATTGAAGCCCAAAGAAAAGGCCTCGCTGGTTCGAGGCCTTTTCTTTGGGCTTGGGTTTGTGAAGGGGGGGATTGTGTGCATATCCGTTGCTG
>NZ_JACARC010000043.1:129181-156528 GCF_013386825.1 Pseudomonas sp. IPO3778 | reverse complement strand
GCCGACGCCGACGCCGATGCCGACGCCGACCTCGAAGCCTTCGATGATCTCGCCACCGGCGAAGTAACCATCAAACCCGTAACGTCCAACACCGGCCTGGCCGATATGCGCGTTTTCACCTTGCTGGGTGTCGGCGGCATCATCCTGGGCGATCACACCAAGCAGCAGGAGTTCTCGGTTGCCGAGGGTTCCAGCGGGACACTCAACCTGGAGTTTGCCCAGGCCGACCTGGTTTCGCTGTTGGGCGGTGGCTTCACTGCGACGCTGGAAGTGAGCGACGGTGCCGGTGGATGGTTGCCGGTGCAGCAAGGCAGTAACGGTTCGGGCTTGCTCGACCTGCTGGGCCTGTTCGGACAAAGTTCCAGCGCCAAAATCGACGGGCTGGAAGCCGGGCAGTATCGCTTTACCCTCAAGCTCGACCCTAACCTGGTCAGCATCGGTGCAGGGGCCACGGCCAAGTTGAGCGTCACCAACGACAGCCTGACCGAGTTCACCGGTGTTGCGGGGGCGGATGTCATCGGCAACGTCATCACCGACCCGGGTTTCGAAGGCAAACCGGATGAGCCGGGAACCGGCGGTCCAGTGACGGTGCAGGTGGAGGTCAACGGCGAGTTTGTCGATGCCAGCGCCACTACCGGTACGGTGCTGGAAGGCCAATATGGTCAGCTGACGATCTTTGCCAACGGCGACTACAAGTACACCCCGAATGGGGATATCGCCAGCATCGGCAAGGTGGATGCCTTCGAGTATCACCTGGTCAATGGTGCTGGTGGTTCGGCCTCGGCAACCTTGTATGTACGCATCGACAGCCCGAGTGTCGACGTGACCTGGAACGCCACCGACCCATCGGCGCCAGGCGTGATCAACACGGTCGCCAATGATGACCTGGGTTCGGCGCAGATCGACATCGTCAACCTGGTCACCCAGGCCGACTTGGCGATCCTGAGCTACAACCTGCCATTGCTCGGCCTTGGCAACGTGACTGGCAACGGTGCATCCATCGAGGTTGCCACGGGCACCACCGCAGAGCTTGCGATCAACGTCAGCGTCACCGGCATATCAGTGTTGCCAGCCACCACCGTCAACCTGCAGAAGTTCATCGGTAACGAGTGGGTCACCCAGCAGACCACCACCCTGACGAACTACACGTTCAAAGGGCTGGATGCCGGGACCTATCGCGTCACCGGGACGACCGGTTCAGTGCTGTCGCTGAGCGCAATCCACATCGCTCAGAAACTCACCACGACCTTCCTCACGGAGTTCGTGACCGGCGAGATGACCAATGCGACAGGCAACCTGCTGTCTGACAGCTTGTCCGGGCCGGATGTACTCGGTTCACCGCTGACAGTACTCAGCGTGCTGGTCAACGGGGTCTATGTGATTCCTGGGCAGACGGGGACGAAAATCGACGGTGACCACGGCACGCTGACCGTATTTGCCGACGGCCAGTACGTCTATACCCCGCATGCCGGGCTGGCGCTGGACGAGATTGGCCAGGTGGATAAATTCACCTACAAACTCACCACACCCACCGGCCAGCAAGACACGGCCGACCTGTACGTGCGCATCGACTCGCCGGATCGTGATCTGGTCTGGGACGACGCTAACCCAGGTGTGCCTGCCACTGACGGTGCCGGCGTGGCCGCTGCCAGCAGTGTGGTGGACGCGGTGGCGGATGACGGTGCCAACGTTGACGGCGATCACCACGACGCTGTGGTGGCCGACGACACCGACTTCACCCATGTCGATGCTGGCACGGGTGCAGAAGGGTTGCTGTGGGAGGGTGGCGATGCAGCCATCAACCTCACCGACTTGATTGGCAACGTCAGCGGGGTGCACAGCATCGACCTGAACGATGTCAGCGCCGTTGACCTGACCTTGAGCCTCGAAGACCTGGTGTCCATCACCGGGCCTGAATCGGATCGCTTGATGATCCAGGGCGACGATCAGGACAGTGTGCACCTGACCGGTGACTGGAGCGCCGGAGTGACCCAGGTAGAGAACGGTCTTGAGTACGTGATCTACACCAGTCCGGAAGATGAAACCCATCAGCTCTGGGTACAGAGCGGCATCAGCGTGGTGTAACGCCACCCTCACCGACCGGGTCGCAAGGCCCGGTTTTCCCACCAACGGCATTGCAGCGATGGGTCGTGACGTCAGTCACGGTCCGTTGTTGTACCTACCAGGTTTGATAACAGTCAGGTGACTAGCAGTGAGGCAAAAGAGTTTGGCCAAGCAGCTGTCTGCCGTAATTCTGGCAGTCGCAATGATCGCGCCCGCTATTGAGCCGGTTATGGCAGCGTCGTATATCGACGATGAAGAACGCGTCAACATCATTAGCCCGAGCAACCTGGGCACTCATTTACCCGGCGGGCCAACGGGCGTCAGCGCACCGGTGGCACCCGAACACGTCATACCGAACAACCTCGACCTGACACGCGCCATTCAGTTGGCGGTGGAATGGCACCCGGCAATTTCCGAGGCCATCGGCCAGCTGTACCAACAAAACGAGAACGTGACGATCGCCCGTTCCGGTTATTACCCACAAGTCAGTGGCGGCTTCAATTCGGGCTACGACAGTGGCCTGAGCGGCAACGGCCAGAGCCGCGCGTTTTCCTTGTCGGCATCACAAATGCTGTATGACTTCGGCAAGGTCTCAAGCGCTGTCGACAGCGCCCTGGCGCGGGTCAGTGCCAGCCAGGCAACGGTGTTGCTGTCGATCGATCAAGTGGCACGGGACACCTCATTCGCGGTGATCGAATTGCAGCGCTCGCAGTTGCTGGTGCAACTGGCGCGCGAGCAAGTCGACGGTATTTCCGCGATTGCAGAACTTGCGAAAAAACGCAGCGACATGGGTGCCAGCACCCGTTCGGACCTCATCCAGGCCCGCTCGCGGGTCGAGGCGTCGATGGCGACGCAACTGCAATTCGCTGCGCAATTCAATCGCTGGCGCAGCACCCTGAGCAGCCTGCTGGGGGCGCAGTCACCGGTGAGTGTTGCCAATGGGTTTCCGGCAAGCCTGGAGCAATCCTGCATGGGCGTGGTCCCCGATACGGCCGTCACGCCGACACTGCTGATTGCCCAGGCGCAACGTATTGATGCGCTGGCGCTGATCGCCCAGGCCCGCGCCGAAGCATTGCCGACCGTGTCGCTGGACCCGTCCGTCACGCACTACCTGGACAACAACGATGACAGCAACATCCCTGGCGGCCGCGACCGTACCCGCTATGGCGTATTTCTCAACGTGAAAATGCCGCTGTACCAGGGCGGCGCAATCACCGCGCGCAAATCGGCCGCGCAACAGGCCTTGCGTTCCGCCGATGCCGCCAGCGACGCCGCGAGCCTTGCGGTGCGCCAAGGATTGCTGGAGGCACGAGACCAGATCTCAAGCCTCAGCCAACGCCTTTCCACCCTGGACTTTCGTGAGCGCAGCATCTCCGAAACCCGCGACCTTTATCGCCAGCAGTACCTCGAACTGGGCACCCGGCCGCTGCTCGACCTGCTCAATGCCGAACAGGAAATTCACCAGGCGCGCATGGACCGGGAAAACACCGCCGCCGATCTGCGGCGCCTGAAAATCGATTGCCTCTACAACACGGGCGCACTGCGCACGGCGTTCCACCTGGACAACAGCACCCTGCAAGGTGTGGAGATTCGGCCATGAATGATGCCGTGATGCTTGCGGACCCAACCAACGCGGTGCCGACGCCGTTGAACCCGGCGCCTGCGGTGGATTATGAAGTGTGGCTGGAGGCCATCCTGAGCGTGGCCCGGCATTACCGCCTGGAATGCTCGGCACAAAGTGTGCGCATCGCCGCACAGTGGACCGAAGGCGCCTCGGTAGAAGACGTGGTGCGGCAGATGGCCCGCCAGGCCGGATTGAACTGTGTGATCGCTGACTTCAGCGAGTCCACGCTGATGCAGCGCCAACTGCCGTTGGTGCTGCAATTTGCCGACGGCCAGGTCGGCGTCCTCGAAACTCTCGGAGACGGCGACAACCTGGGCATCGCCTACAGCGGCGATGGCGGCCTGCAAAGCCGGCTCACCCGCAAGGACCTGCTGGAACAAGCTCGCAAGACGGTGATTCTGCGCCCCATGGCGGTGGTGCGTGACCGGCGTGTTGACGACTACATCAAGCCTTATGAGAAGGCTTGGTTCAAAAACATCGTACTGCGCGACCTGCGCCCTTATGGCTATGTGGTACTCGCATCGCTGGTCACCAGCGTGCTGGGCTTGGCTGGGGTGCTGTTTTCCATGCAGGTGTACGACCGGGTCATCCCGGCCGAATCCATGCCCACGCTGTATGTGCTGTTTGGCGGCGTGATGCTGGCGCTGGTGTTTGACTTCATCATGCGCATTACCCGCGTGCGCATCACCGACATGCTTGGCAAACGCGCGGATTTGCGCGTCTCCGACCTGGTGTTCGGGCATGCCATTCGCCTGCGCAACAGCGCCCGGCCGAAGTCCACCGGCTCGTTCATTTCGCAGCTCAAGGAGCTCGAACAACTGCGTGAACTGGTCACCTCCAGCACCGCCACGGCGCTGGCCGACCTGCCGTTCTTCCTGCTGTTTCTGGTGATCTATTGGTTGATCGCCGGCCCGCTGGTGGCGGTGCCGCTGGTGGCGGTTCTGTTCCTGATAGTGCCGGGGCTGTTGGCGCAAAAAAAACTCGCGGCACTGGCGAATGAGTCGATGCGTGAAAGCTCGTTACGCAGCGCCATGCTGGTGGAAACCGTGCAAGGCCTGGACGACATCAAGGCGTTGCAGGCTGAGCAGCGTTTCCAGCAACAATGGAATCACTACAACGCCACCTGTGGCGATGCCAGTCTTCGTCTGCGCATGCTCACCAACAAACTGGTCGCCTGGAGCAACAATGTGCAGGGCTCGGTGTTTGCCGTGGTGGTGGTGTTCGGTGCGCCAATGGTCATGGCCAGCGACATGACGACCGGTAGCCTTGTCGCAGCGTCGATCCTGGCGTCGCGGATGATGGCGCCGATGTCCCAGATTACCCAGGTGCTGACGCGCTGGCAGCAGGCCAAAGTCGCGCTGCAGGGCCTGAACCGGATCATGGAGTCGCCGGTGGACCATCCCGAGGGCAGCAAGCGCGTGCACTTGCCGGTGATCAAAGGGCATTACGCACTAAGCCAGGCGACGTTCCAGTACTCCGACGATGCCCCCGTGCCAGCGCTGTGTGTGGCGGACTTGAAGATCCAGCCGGGCGAGCGCATCGCAATTCTGGGGCGTAACGGTGCGGGTAAGTCCACGTTGTTGCAGGCATTGGCCGGGATGCTCGACCTGAAGGCCGGCACCATCAGTCTTGACAGCGTTGCCCTCAGTCACATCGACCCGGCGGATGTGCGCCGCGATGTCGGGCTGATGACGCAAAACTCGCGGCTGTTCCACGGCACGCTGCGCGACAATCTGATCATGGGGGCGCCGCATGCCAGTGACCAGGAAATCCTCCAGGCCCTGGCGCTGACGGGCGCTGGCGACTTTATCGGCAAGTTCGCCGACGGCATGGACCATATGATCCTGGAAGGCGGCCTCGGCCTGTCGGGCGGGCAGCGTCAGTCGCTTCTGCTGTCGCGGCTGATCATTCGCCAGCCGCATATCGTGCTGCTCGACGAACCCACCGCGTCCCTGGATGAAGCGACCGAGCGCCAGTTGATCCACAACCTCGACCGCTGGGCCGCCCACCGCACGCTGATTATCGCCACGCACCGCATGAGCGTATTGAGACTGGTGAATCGGGTGATCGTGGTCGACAACGGCCAGATCATCGTCGATGACAGCAAAGACAACGCGATTGCGCGGCTGTCCAAACCCAAGGGGAAAACCCAGTGAAAAGCCATGAGCCGAAAACCATTCCCCTGCTTGCCACCGAAGACGAAGGCGCCCGGCATGCCCACGACGGTGTGGATGAGCGCACCGTGGTACGCGCCACACGTGTGGTGGGGTGGGTGTTTGTCATGCTGATCGCGTTTGGTGCCTGGGCCTACTTTTTTGAAGTGGACGAAGTCTCGACGGGTAGCGGTAAAGTCATCCCTACCTCACGTGAGCAAATTATCCAGTCGTTGGAAGGCGGCATCATCACTGAGTTGAATGTGGGGGAGGGCGATATCGTCAAAAATGGCCAGACGTTGGCCAAGCTTGACCCGACCAAGACCGAATCCAACTTTGATGAAACTGCCGCCAAATACCGGGCATCGCTGGCCAGCGTTGCGCGTTTGCAGGCCGAGGTAGACAGCAAACCGTTGCTGTTCCCGCCGGAGCTTGAGCGTTACCCGGCACTGGTACGCGCCGAAACCGACCTGTTCAATACCCGGCGCAAGGGCCTCGAAGAGTCGTTGGCCGGCGTGCGCTCGTCCCTCGGGCTGGTGCGCAGCGAGCTGGAAATCACCGAAAACCTGGCCAAGGTCGGTGCGGCCAGTAACGTTGAAGTACTGCGCCTCAAGCGCCAAAAAGCCGAGCTGGAATTGAAACTGACCCAGGCCCGCTCCGAGTATATGGTGCGCGCCGGCGAGGACCTGGCCAAGGTCAACGCCGATGTCGAGACGTTGTCGTCGGTCATGCGCGGGCGTTCGGATTCGGTGACCCGCCTGACCCTGCGCTCGCCAGTGCGCGGGATCGTCAAGGGCATTGAGGTCACCACGATCGGCGGAGTTATCCCGCCCAACGGGCGCCTGATGCAGATCGTGCCGCTGGATGAGCAGCTGCTGATCGAGGCGCGTATCTCCCCGCGAGACATTGCCTTTATCCATCCCGACCAGGTGGCCAAGGTCAAAATCACCGCCTACGACTATGCCATTTATGGCGGTATGGATGGCAAGGTGGTGACCATTTCCCCGGACACCATTCAGGATGAAGTCAAGCCGGAAGTTTTCTACTACCGAGTGTTCATTCGAACGGACGCCGATACCTTGAAAAACAAGTCGGGCAAGTCGTTCTCCATCGTGCCGGGGATGATCGCTTCGGTGGATATCAAGACCGGCCAGAAAACCGTGCTCGATTATTTGATCAAACCCATGAACCGTGCGCGTGAGGCTTTGCGCGAGCGCTAGGCGAGGTGGCTGTGGCCAGGTTTGCATTGTGCTGGGTGTTGCTGTGTGCCGGTGTACCGGGCGTGTGGGCCCTGGGGGATGACTCGACGCCGTTGCTCTGGAACACCCCGGCCGATCAGGCGACCTGCAACCAGACCGACTCTTCGCTGTGGGTCGAGTTGGCCGGGGGCGATGAGTGCATTCGCTATTTTGCCGGGGCGGTGCTGAGCCATGCACCCGTGGTGATCGCGATGTTTCATGGCGACCGTAACGTGGAAATGCACCGCTCGCCCGAGTCGATCCGTGGCAACACCCTGGCGGCCAAGGTCGCGCAAGCCAAGGCCCTCAGCCGGCGTGCAGGTGTGCCAGTGGTGATTGTGGCGCGGCCTGGCACCTACGGCTCCAGTGGCAACCATGGGCAGCGGCGTCAGGCGCGAGAGTTTATTGCGCTGGACGGTGCGCTCAACGAGCTGCGCAAGCGCTACAGCATTGGGCAGTTTGTGTTGTTGGGGCACAGCGGTGGTGCCACGGTGGCGGCGGCGTTGTTGACGTTGGGGCGTACCGATGTGAAGTGTGCGGTCATGACTTCCGGTGCGTTCGCCTTGGTGCAGCGCGCGCAGATGTTGCGTCAAACCCAAGGCCTGCCTTCGCGGCCGGGCCGCGACACCAATGGGTTATTGCACCCCTACGATCCCGTCGAGCACATCGCCGGCATTGCCGTAGCGCCTGCGCGGCCGTTGTTTGTGATTGGCAGCGTGGACGACCAGGTAACACCGTTCGGGTTGCAGGAACGCTTTTTCCAGGGGTTGGTTGGCGCGGGGCATCACGCGCAGTTGGTCAAGGCGCAGGGTGTGCCTGCGGCGTTTCATCAACTGCGCAATGATATTGGCTTGAAAACGGCAGCCGGCTGCGCGGGCTAACCCGCGGGCACGGTTTGTTCGGCCGTGTTCAGCCAATCACAGATCTGCGACAGCCCGGTCCCGCCGGAGCTCTTGACCAGCACCCAATCCCCCGGCTGGAACCACTGATCGGGGTGGCGCGCCAACGCTTGGCTCAATGCCTCGGCATCCTCGAACCACTGCACCGACAGCTCGCCGCGCAGCACCCGGTACAACTCAAGCATCAGTGGCCCGCACAGCACCAAATGCCGAGGCGCCGCCGCCCGCAGCGGGTCGGCCAATTCCAGGTGGTAGCGTTGAGCGTCGGGGCCCAGTTCCAGCATGTCACCCAACACCAACACCCGGTGCCGCGAGGCCACGGGCAGGTCGGCCATTGAGCGCAAGGCGGCGGCCATTGAGCCCGGGTTGGCGTTGTAGGCGTCGTTGATCAGCTGGAAGTGCCCGTCAGTGCATTTGATCGAGAGGATATTGCCTCGACCCTCCACGGGTTTGAAACCGTTCAACACGTCCAGTGCCTGGTCGGCCTCAAGTCCGGCGGCGAACAGCGATGCCAGTACGGCCAGCGCGTTGAGCACCATGTGTCGGCCGCGAGCGCTCAGGCCGAAGCTCAGCCGTTGCGTGCCACGTTGCGCGGTGACGTATACCCGTTCCGTCTCGCTGCACACCTCGAGCAGGCGCACGTCGGCATTGGCGTGTTCGCCATAGCTGGTCACGTGCAAGCGCGCGGTTTCGGCGGCCTGCGCGAATACTTCGTAGTGCGGCATGTCGCGGCACAATACCGCGTGCCCGCCGGGTGCCATCGAGCGGAAGATCGCACTCTTTTTACGCGCCAGGTTTTCCAGGGTACCGTGGTATTCCAGGTGCGCCGGAGCCAGCCCGGTGACAATGGCAATGTGTGGGCGCACCAGTTCCGAGTTGATCAGCATGCGGCCCACAGCCATTTCCATTACCCAGAATGTAGCGGGGCGGGGCATGCTCGCCAGGTTCCAGGCGATGCCATGGGGCAGGTTGGCGTTGGCCTCGGTGTGCCCCACCTCGCCCCAGTGTTTCAACGTGTGGGCGAGCATGGCGACCACGGTGGTTTTGCCGAAGCTGCCGGTGACGCCGAACACCTGGCCAGGGAATTGCTGCCTGGCGTATCGGCCCATTTGCAGCATGGCCTCGCTGGTATCGGCGACCTGCAACACGGGCAGGCCGCTGTTCAGGTAGGGCGTCGGGTCTACGCACAGAAACGCCGAAGGGCGTCGCTCCGGGCTTGCATGGCCCCAGCGCAATGCTGACTGTACTTCGTTGGGCCCCACCTTGCTGGGGTGCCGGTTAAGCATGCGCTGCGGTTTGAAAAACTGCATGGACGGCGTCAAACCCGATGCGTACCAGCCAGCCGGTGGTTGCTTGGCCCACGTGCCTTGGGTCACTCGGGCTAGCGTATTGGCGTCCCAGTACCCATCGAGGGGGGCTGCAATCCGGGCCCGTCTCACTTGCGGCGCGCCGTTGAGCAGGTAGCGGTGGTAGGCAATCAGCCCCGAGAGGTAATGCTCCACATCGTCGATGCGCACCCTGAATGCGTGATGCCGGATAAAAAACGCGCCGACAATGCGCGCAGGGTTGGCGAAATACATCGCCACCTCCGGCCAGAAATACCCGTTGAGCAGATAGCGCGCACGATGATGCAGGGCGCGGTAAAACGCGTGCAGGTCGATCTCGGTGAGCAGGTGGCGCAATTCTGCTTGCTGGTCGATGCGTTCGAGCATCTGTTGCGCGGCCATCATTAATTCCAACAAGGTCGGAAAGGTGGTGATCCGTTGCTGCACGAACCCCAGATAACCGGTGACGTTATTCAAGCCGAAGCGGAAATACTTCTCGTCAGGGCGGTAGCGGGTCAGTTCGTTCACGCAGTAGCTGAGCCAGTGATCGTGCTCGCGCCAGTGCTCTTTTTCGATGAAGTAGTCGAAGGCTTTTTCCACCACGTTCAACCAGCGCTCATCGCCGGTCAGGCCGTAGAGGCGGATCAGCCCGAACGCGGCTTCGCCGTCGTAGTAGATGATCCGGAACGCCTCTTTGACGGCCAGGTCGCGGCCATGCAATACATGCACGAAGGCGCCGGTGGAAGCGTCCTGCATCCAGGCCATGCCATTGGCCAGGGCTTCCAGCACGGGCAGATAGTGGCGGGTACCGGTGACTTCGCTGTATTTCACCAGCGCCAGCAGGCACACGGCATTGCCGCCCAGTTTGATCTCGTCTCCGGTGTCGAGCAGATACGCGGCCACACTGCTGTCGGGCAGCACGTAGGATTTGATGAGCTCCTGGGTGAGGTAGCCCAGCGAGCGGTCGATGGCGGACTTGAGCGTCTCATCGCCGGTCAGTGCCCAGGCCTCGATCATCGAGTAGGTGGTACTGGCATGGCGCAAGGTGTTGTAGTTTTTTATCGCTCGGTCAAAGCACGGGAAGTAGCCGTAGACGAACTGGCCACTGCCCTGCACCTGGGTGCCCAGGTAGCTTGCGGCGGTGGTGATACTTGCCCTTGCCATGCCGGGCTCCAGCGCAGCCAACGTGCGCCAGCCGGTTTCTGTCGGGCCAGGGTTCAGCGCGTGGGGCACGCCGTCTTCGGCACAAAAAACGCCCAGGGTGTCGAACATGAATACCGGGGTGTCGGGTTCAAGGGTGGCGATCAGGTGGGCGGTATCGAGCCCGGCAAAACGGCGCCTGGCGAACACCGAAAAATTTCCGGCATTGAAGATCGCGTGGTTGATAGTGTTGCCGCCGTACAGGATCGCATTGGCGTTCAGTTCCTGTTCGGTAATCGCAATTTGCAGCCTTGCATCGAAGGCGATACCGCGCCGGAAGTAGTTACGCTTGTGACGCTTGAAGCGCGCATTGAGCTCGGCCCAGGTGATGGGGGTTACGTTGATCGCGCATTCGACGCGTATCCATGAACGTTCGACGATGTTGTCCGATTGCACCCGGTCTTGTTTGGAGGCGTCCTGTAATTGTTGTACGCCGCTTTGCCAGGCGGCTTCGAAGTTGTCTGCCGTAATATGAAAAACATGTGCGCGCCGTGTGCTGTCGCTCATGGAGAAAAATAAGGTGCAGGGCAGCGCAGTGTCCGATGATACAGCGGGCCCATTAATTTCCTTGCTCAAATGAGCATAACAAGCAAGTAATTGCTGTTTCACAGGCATGGTTCGTCACCAGTCATTAACTTGGAGAGGAGGGGTGCACAGTTTGATGATTAAACCGCACACCGAGCGATAGAT
Organism: Pseudomonas sp. IPO3778; assembly: GCF_013386825.1. GTDB lineage: Bacteria > Pseudomonadota > Gammaproteobacteria > Pseudomonadales > Pseudomonadaceae > Aquipseudomonas. The sequence continues at coordinate 145,335 of NZ_JACARC010000043.1, read as the reverse complement.
AAGGAGGACGTTATGCCGTGCTTTTTAATAAAGGCAAATCAACCAGGCTTATATATCAGGAATAAAGCGATGAATCCTCTTTCGCCGGCTCCAGGACGGAGGGAGCGACTTGGCTCTCGTATTGCTGGAGATGATCACGAATCAGCTTACGAATGACCTGAGAAATAGTAAGGTCAACTTCCTCAGATAACGACTCCAGGCGCTGCTTGGTCGGATAGTCGATGAGAATGGTCAGGCGTGTTGTTTTGTCAGGCATTTTCTTGATCCTTTTGCAGAAGCGCGGTCTCGACTGCCGCGTGCAGTAAGTACTGGAATACGTGTGGAGCCCTTAGAATAAACCAATGGGTAATCAACGGATTCATTGGAAGTCTAATTCAAATCGCTGTGCGTATTCCATCAATGTGCAGGGAAGGTTGCGATTATGTGAAGTTCTGCACCTTCTCCGTGCTTCTTATTATCATGGGGTTATAACGTTATTGGATTCAGGTATGGATGGATTGCAAGAAAGCTATCTCAAACTGTAGGGGGGTGTCAAAAGCCAATATTATCTATAACTAAAGTAGTGGTTGTACTATTTGGTGAGTTTTATTATGTGTTTGGCGCGCGGCGTCATGAGTTTTTTTCAAGAAAATGGCGCTCACAATATTGTGATACAAAAGACCAATTGATTATTTTTTAATGTTGAGATTTTTGTCGCGAATGGCGGCGTTTGTTATAGGGAGAGGGGTAGGGAGAAGGGGCGATTTTATAAGCGGTGAGGTCGGTTGTTATTGATGCAAAAGGGGCCAGGGCGACCCCTTTTCAGACGGGACGGTCAGGCAAACACAAAATACTTACGCACCGTCTCGACCACTTCCCACGTCCCTTTCATACCCGGCTCCACCACAAAGATATCCCCAGCCCGCAAATGGATCGGCTCCAGGCCGTCCGGGGTGATCACGCAGTAGCCTTCCTGGAAGTGGCAGTATTCCCACTTCACATACTCCACCCGCCACTTGCCCGGGGTGCAGATCCAGGTGCCCATGATCTTGCTGCCGTCCTCGCTGGTGTAGGCATTGAGGTTGACGGTGTGCGGGTCGCCTTCGAGTTTTTCCCATTTGCAGGCGTCCAGCACCGGCAGTGGGTGGGTGTCGCGCAGTACGGTGATCGGCTTGGACATGATGATTCCGTGGCAGTGGGAGGGAAGTCCGAACCCTATCGCCTTGGGCTGCCCGCCAGTGGTCTGAACTCGACATCGGGATGCCCGCAAGCGCCGACTGCCGGTGAGCTCGATCCCTGTAGGAGCGAGCTTGCTCGCGAAGGTCGTTAACGTTGACGTTGGCTTCCTGACTCAACGAGGCGCTCTCGAGTTTTTCGCGAGCAAGCTCGCTCCTACAGGGGGAGTTGCCCAGCTTGGTGCTTTTGAAACATCCAATCACCAATCAGCCATTTCATCGCAGTAAGTGCGAAAGATTTCCTGCTTTGCGCTGGAATTCGCAAGAATATTTACAGCTGGCCCTCGTATCATTCACCCCAGTAACGACCGAGAGCCTTGAAATGAATCCAATAAAAACGTGGTGGGACATCAGCCCGCCCTTGAGCACCGCGACCCCGACCTGGCCGGGTGATACGCCGTTTCAGGAAGAGCGGGTCTGGCAGTTCGGCCCCGAGTGCCCGGTGAATGTGGGGCGCGTCACCCTGTCGCCCCACACTGGCGCCCACGTGGACGCCCCGCTGCACTACAGCGCTGACGGTGCACCGATCGGCGAAGTGTCCCTGGAGGTGTACATGGGCCCGTGCCGGGTGCTGCATTGCCTGGGCAGTGGCGCGCTGGTGCAGCCGCACCAATTGGAAGGTCACCTGGAAAACCTGCCGGAGCGGGTGCTGCTGCGCACTTATCAACAGGCACCGCTGGAGGCCTGGGATTCGAATTTCACCGCGGTCGCACCCCAAACCGTCGAGCTGCTGGCCGGCCTCGGTGTGCGCCTGATTGGTATCGACACGCCGTCCCTCGACCCGCAGCAGTCCAAGACCATGGATTCCCACAACGCCGTCGCCCGTCATGGCATGGCGATTCTCGAAGGCATCGTCCTCGACGACGTACCGCAGGGCGATTACGAGTTGATCGCGCTGCCGCTGCGTTTTGCCAACCTCGATGCCAGCCCGGTACGCGCAATCCTGCGCCCGCTCAAGGAGCCCACGCGATGAGCCAGTGTCCTTTCTCCCCTGACTACCAGCCGCCGGAAGAATGGCATAACGCCGAGCTGAATTTTTCCGAGTCCATGAGCTATGGCGACTACCTGGACCTGGGCAAAGTGCTCAGCGCCCAGCACCCGCTGTCGCCGGACCACAACGAGATGCTGTTCATCATCCAGCACCAGACCTCGGAGTTGTGGATGAAGCTGATGCTCCACGAACTCAAGGCCGCCCGCGAACACGTGCGGTTGGGTGAGTTGCCGCCGGCGTTCAAGATGCTGGCACGGGTGTCGCGGATCTTTGACCAACTGGTGCACGCCTGGGCGGTGCTGGCGACCATGACGCCGTCGGAGTACAAGTCGATTCGCCCGTACCTGGGCCAGTCGTCGGGTTTCCAGTCGTTCCAGTACCGGGAAATCGAATTCATCCTCGGCAACAAAAGCGCCGCGCTGTTGCGGCCTCACGCCCATCGCCCGGAATTGTTGAAAGAGTTGCAGGTGGCGATTGCCACGCCGTCACTGTATGACGAGGCGATCAACCTGATGGCCAAGGCCGGGCTGGCCATCGACCCGCAGCGCGCCGAGCGCGACCCGACGGCGCCGACGGTTCACGATGAGTCCGTGGAGGCGGCGTGGCGCGAGGTGTATCGCGAGCCGAGCCGGTATTGGGACCTGTACCAACTGGCCGAAAAGTTTATCGACCTGGAAGACTCCTTCCGCCAATGGCGTTTCCGCCATGTCACCACGGTGGAACGGATCATCGGCTTCCAGCCCGGCACTGGCGGCACCGAAGGCGTGGGCTACCTGCGCAAGATGCTCGACACCGTGCTGTTCCCCGAGCTGTGGCGGGTGCGTTCCACGTTGTAACCAAGGCCCAACAAAAAGCCACGGTACTCATGAGTACCGGGGCTTTTCATTTGCAATGCGATCCAAGGGTGGGAGCGGGCTTGCTCGCGAAAGCGGTGGGTCAGTCAATACATCAGGTGACTGACACGACGCCTTCGCGAGCAAGCCCGCTCCCACACAAGCCCGCTCCCACATGGGTTATTGCGCTGTGACTGCCTTCGCGTTATTCAAGCGCAACCGGTACGCCACGTAGATAATCCCGACCCACACCGGAATCGCATACACCGACGCCCGCACGCCCGGAATCGCCAGCATCACGCAGATGATCATCAGCATGAACGCCAGGCACAGGTAGTTGCTGAACGGAAACCAGAAGGTCTTGAACGACGGCACCACGCCTTGCTCGCCCATGGCCTTGCGGAACTTGATGTGGGTGAGGCTGATCAGCGCCCAGTTGATCATCAGCGAGGCAACCACCAGGGCAAACAGCAGCTCCAGTGCATCATGGGGCGCGACGTAGTTGATCACCACACACAGCAGCGTCACCAGGGCCGAAATGCCCAGGGCGCGCAACGGTACGCCTTGCTTGTTCAACTTCATCAGCGCTTTGGGCGCATCGCCTTGCTCGGCCAGGCCGAACAGCATGCGGCTGTTGCAGTACACGCCGCTGTTGTACACCGACAGCGCCGCGGTCAGTACCACGAAGTTGAGGATGTGGGCGGCGGTGTCGTTACCGATCAAGGAAAAGATCTGCACAAACGGGCTGCCGCTGTAGGCATCGCCCGACGCGCCGAGGGTTTGCAGCAGTTGGTCCCACGGGTACAACGACAGCAGCACGGTGAGTGCGCCGACGTAGAAAATCAGGATCCGGTACACCACCTGGTTGATCGCCTTCGGGATCACCTTGCGTGGCTCGCTGGCTTCGGCGGCGGTAATCCCCACCAGCTCCAGGCCGCCGAACGAGAACATGATGAACGCCATGGACATCAACAGCCCCATGCCGCCATTAGGGAAGAACCCGCCGTGGCTCCACAGGTTGCTCACCGAGGCTTGGGGGCCGCCGGTGCCGCTGAACAGCAGGTAGCAGCCAAGCACGATCATGCCGACAATCGCCACCACCTTGATGATCGCGAACCAGAACTCGGTCTCACCGAAGAACTTCACGTTGAGGGTGTTGATCAGGTTGACCAGCACAAAGAACACCACCGCGCTGACCCAGGTCGGAATCTCCGGCCACCAGAACTGGATGTACTTGCCCACCGCCGTCAGCTCGGCCATGCCTACCAGTACGTAGAGTACCCAGTAGTTCCAGCCGGCGAGGAAGCCTGCGTAACCGCCCCAGTACTTGTGGGCGAAGTGGCTGAAGGAGCCGGCCACCGGCTCCTCGACGATCATCTCGCCCAGCTGGCGCATGATCAGGAACGCGATAAAACCGGCTACCGCATAGCCCAGGATCATCGACGGCCCTGCCGACTTGAGTACGCCCGCCGAGCCGAGGAACAGCCCGGTCCCGATCGCCCCTCCCAAGGCAATCAGCTGAATATGCCGGTTCTTCAGGCCACGCTTGAGGCCCACCGGGTTAACCATGTCATCCGCCATTAACATTCCCTTTTACTTGTTTTTTTTCCGGGGTGATCGCCTACCGAACCCGCCCCTCATACCGCTGAGGGGTCAGATATTACTCTCGGTAAACTTTTCGTAATACAGCTGAACGCCATCAAGTGCCTGATCCAGCAGCCATTGTTTGATGGATTCGACCATCGGCGGGGGGCCGCACACGTACATATCCGCCGATTGATCCCGCAATTCGGCCAGGTCGAAATGCTCGGTAAGGTAGCCGCGCTTGCCGTTCCAGTCGGAAGGCGGGTCGCTGAGCACTTCGGTGTAGCGAAAGCCCGGGATTTTTTCGGCGTAGGCGTTGATGCGGGCGGCCTCGCACAAATCGGCCGCGCCGCGTACGCCGTAGTACAGGTGCACCGGCTGCTGGCAACCGTTGGCGGCCAGTTCATCGAGCATGCCCAGCAGCGCGGATAACCCGGTGCCGCCGGCCACCAATACCAGCGGCTGGGTGACGTGCCTTAAATAGAAGGCGCCCAGTGGTGCTTCCAGCATAAGTTCGTCACCTACCTGGCAGCGCTCGCGGATGTAGTTGCTCATCACGCCATCGGGCAGCAGGCGGATCAGGAACTGCAACCGGTTGCCCGGGCGGTTGGCGAAGGAGTAGGAGCGCCAACGGTCGGTACCGGGAATCGACAGGCGGGCGTATTGGCCCGGCAGATAATCCAATGGGTTTTCAAGTTGCAGGTGCAGGATCGCCGTGCTGGCCGAGACCTGTTGCACTTCGCTCACCGTGCTGCGGATTTGGACCGGCCCCGGCGCGTTGCACAGGCTGGAATCAAAATCGAAATAAAACGCCGCGTCGGATTGGACCCGGGTCTGGCAACTGAGCATTTTGCGTTGTTGCAGGTCGAGGCTGGAGAGGGCTTCCTCGTCCACGTAGTCCTGAGTGAAGTCGCCGGACTCGCAACGACCCTGGCAGGTACCGCACACGCCTTCGCGGCAGTCGAGCGGGATGTTGATCCCGTTGCGCAGTGCCGCGTCCAGCAGGATCTCATGGGCGCCCACCGGGAAAAACAGGGTCTTGCCGTCGGCAAAACTGAAGGCCACTTTGTGATTCATTCGCAGAGCTCCGCGAGTTTAGTTGTTGTATCTGGCGAGCGAGCTTTTGTGGCGAGGGGCTTGTCCCCCGTTGGGCTGCGAAGCGGCCCCAAATCCAGGCACCGCGATCCATCTGTCAGACCTCGTTATTGGGGCTGCTGCGCAGCCCAACGGGGGGCAAGCCCCCTCGCCACAGGATCGCGCCCGCCACAAAAGCGCGTGTCACAGGTGATAGAAATCCAGCACCGAGTTGATGGTGTCGTTGAGCAGCAGCGCATGCTTGCGGGTGATCAACCAGCTGTCGCCATCGGGCTTGAGGCTGTAAGTGGCGCTGCCGTAGAACTGCTCCGACGTCGCCAGCCGATAGAACAGGGTGTGCCAGTTCAGCTTCACTTCCAGCAGCCCGTCCGCTTGCTCGGCAATCCGCACGTTATTAATCAGGTGCAGCGTTCTCGGCATCGGCGTGGCCGACGCCGCCTTGCCGGTGCGCAGGCGAAACACACGGTCTTCCAGCCCCGAACGGTTGGCGTAATAGATCAGCGACATCTCGCGCTTGGGGTCGCGGGTGTAGACGTGTTCCGAGTCCCACTGCGGCAGGTGGAATTCACTCTGCGGGTCGAACAACTGCACGTAGGCGTCCCAGTCCTGGGCATCGCACAGCTCGGATTTACGGTAAAAAAACTGCTCGATCCGGTACTGCAATTGCGCATTCATCATTCCACCTCCCGCAGTTTCAGGGCTTGGGCATCGAGGCCGTCCAGCAGGAATTTCTGCCAGTTGCGGTGCTGGTTGACGTACAGCCCTTCGTGGGTGAGCTCGGTGCCGGTCATCGCCGGCTGGATGCCGATGGATTCACTGTTGGGCGTCGGCCCGGTTTCCCAGCGGTGGCTGCCACGGGAGATATCGCTCCAGCGTTCCAGGCGACCCTGGAAGCCACGCTGGGCTTCGCGAAACTCCACCAGGTCATCCGGTGTGCCCATGCCCGACACGTTGAAGAAGTCCTCGAACTGGCGAATGCGGTTTTCGCGGTCGGCGTCAGACTCGCCCTTCACCCCCAGGCACTGGCTGATGATCTCGGTCTTGTTCCACGCGATGGGGCGGATGATCCGCAACTGCGAGCTGATCTGGTCGAGGAAGAACAGGCTCGGGTAGATGTTCAGGTTGCGCAGGCGGTGCATCATCCACTCGGCTTTTTGCTGGCCATGCTCTTCGATCAGGCGCGGCATGATGGTGGCGTAGCCCGAACGCACGGTGGGGTTGGGCATGTCGCTGAACAACAGGCTGTGGCCATTGTTGAACGCAAACCAGCCGTCATCGGTGTTGGCGTCGCCGGCGCCGAGCTTGCTGTAGTCCAGTGTGGTGCCGGACCCGGTGCCGTTCTCGGTGTTGACCTGCTGGCGATGCTGCACCGTGGCCACATAGTTGTAGTGCACGGTGCTGACGTGATAACCGTCCAGGCCGTTTTCGTTTTGCAGTTTCCAGTTGCCGTCGTAGGTGTAGGCCGACTTGCCCGGCAGTACTTCCAGCTCACCGGTAGCCGACTGGGCGACCATCATGTCGAAGAACACTTTGGCGTCGCCGAGGAAGTCTTCCAGGCTGTCGCTGCCGTTCACGTCCAGGCTGATAAATACGAAGCCCTTGTAGCTCTCGATGCGCGCCTTTTTCAGGCCGCGAGTGGCCTTGTCGAACCCTTCGGGGTATTCCCCCGGCGCCTTGACCTTCACCAGCCGGCCGTCGCTCTTGTAGCACCAGGCGTGGAACGGGCAGGTGAAGGTGGACTGGTTGCCCTTGCCGACCCGGGTCAGCGTCGTGCCGCGATGCTGGCAGGCGTTGATCAGCGCGTTGAGCTGGCCTTCGCCGTCGCGGGTGATGATCATCGGCTGGCGTCCGGCGCGCATCGTCACGAAGTCATGTTTGTTGGCCAATTCACTTTCGTGGCAGGCGTAGATCCAGTTCTTTTCGAAGATCAGTTCCATCTCCAGATCAAACAGCTGTGGCTCGGTGAACATGTCCCGGGCGATGCGGAACACTTCATCCACCGGACGAAAGTCCAGGCAGCCTTCGATAAAACTCTTCCACTGCTCAACGCTTCTTGCACCACTCATGGGAGGCACCTTTTGGGTAATGGCTAAACGGGTAGGCCATTAAGAGGCTGCAGTGGGGCGGTGGGCTATCCGGTTAATCGGGGAAGGTGGGCCACTTAGTTGTGCACGAAATACCCACGGCGGTGCAGGGCGGTGGCGGAATGCGCTACTGTCTTGCAAGGTGATTGTCGGAAAAGTCTGCTTGTTATCCACTTAGTCGACGGTTGCTATCCACCCAATGGCGATCCCGCTGGCGTGGCGCAAAACTTGCTGTTGCTCTACCAGGACGCGCCGTCAGAGCGCGCCGGCCACAATTGCCGTGGGTGCCCCGTGATGAATAGCAATACACGCGATATACGTATCGAGCGCTTCGACCTTGAAGGCGCCTGCAGCTGGATGTCCGGCATTTGTGGGCCGCACCGGCTGCAAACCGCAACGCCGGAACGTATCCGCTTTCACCACAGCGCCAATGTGTTCAAGTCCCGCGCCACGACGCTGGGGATTATCGAATACGGCACCGACGTCACCATCGACATTGAAGACACCGAGCATTTCAGCAGCTACAGCCTGACCCTGCCGTTGGTGGGCGAGCAGGAGCTGAGCAAGAACGGCGAACGGCTCAGGTCCAACCGTGACCAGGGCGTGATCATCTCGCCCAACGAACACCAGGTGCTGGAGATCTCCGGCGATTGCCGCAAGTTGCAGGTGGTGATCACCCGGGCGGCCATGAGCGAATCCCTGGAAGGCTTGCTGCAACGGCCGATTGAAGCGCCCTTGCGCTTTGAGTCGGTGATGGACGCGGTGGACGGCGCCTCCGCGTCGTGGTGGCGCATGGCGCGGTATTTCATCGCCGAGCTTGAGCGCAGCAGCGAGCTGTACGACCAGGCCGCGTTTACCCAGGACCTGGAAAGCTCGCTGATCAAGGGCCTGATCCTGGCCCAGCCGAATAACTATTCCGAAGAACTGCGGGACGTGCTGGGGGTGAAGCTGCCGCACTATTTGATCCGTGCCCGGCAGTACATCCACGACAACGCCCGGGAGGCGGTGCACCTGGAGGATTTGGAGGCGGCGGCGGGCGTGTCGCGCTTCAAGCTGTTCGATGCCTTCCGCAAATACTTCGCCCTGTCGCCCATGGCCTATCTGAAGAAATACCGCCTGGGCGCCGTGCGCCAGCAAATCCTCGAACACGGCTCAACCCGTACCATCTCCGAAATCGCCCTGGGCTGGGGCTTTACCCACCTGGGGCGCTTCTCGGCCGAGTACCGCAAGCTGTTCGACGAATCACCCAGCCAGACCCTTCAGCGCAACGATGCCCGGCGCATGCGTGGCTGAACACATTACTCAAAAACAACGGAGATCAACTGTGGGAGCTGGCTTGCCTGCGATAGCGGTGGATCAGCATGCATTTTCTTTTCTGGCTCACCGCTATCGCAGGCAAGCCAGCTCCCACAGGGGATTTGTGTTGGTTGTGAGATCTCAGATCAACTCTTCCACCAATTGCAGGCAATGATTAAGCCCCGGCGACTGGTCATTGATCCGCCGGCTGAGAATGATCGGCGAGGTGGCGGTGGCTTCCACCACCGGCGTGTAGCCAATGTCTGCGCGGTGCAGCACTTGCACCGAGGCCGGCACCAGGGTCACGCCCATGCCCGCGCCGACCAGGCCGATAGCGGTCTGCAATTCATTGGTCCACTGCGACACCTTCAGGCTCAAGCCGTGGGCGTCAAACAGCGCGATCACATGGTCGGCGTAGCTCGGGCGCGGGTTGCCGGGGTACAGCACGAAGGGCTCTGCGGCCAACTGCGCCAGGGTGGCCGGCGCGCCGAGCAAGGGGTGCCCGGCCGGCAGGACCGCCACCAGTCGATCCTCCACCAATACCCGCTGCACAATGGCCGGGTCGTCGATGCGAATCCGCCCGAAACCCACATCAATGCGCCCGGCCTTGAGCGCTTCGACCTGTTGCAGGGTGGTCATTTCCGACAGGCCCAACTCCAGTTCCAGGCCATCGTGGCTGCGCAGCCGGCGAATCAACTCGGGCAGCACGCCATACAGCGTCGACGGCGCAAAACCGATGCCCAGCCAGGTCTTCTGCCCCAGGCCGATACGCCGGGTGTTGTCGCACACCTTGCCCAGTTGCTCCAGCAGCACATTGGCGTGTTCGTAGAAAAACCGCCCGGCCTCGGTAAGGCGCAACGGCCGGCCGCGCTCCAGCAGGATCACACCCAGTTCGTCTTCCAGTTGCTGGATCTGCCGGCTCAACGGCGGCTGGGCAATGTGCAGGCGTTCGGCGGCGCGGGTGAAGTTGAGGGTTTCACCCAGCACCTGAAAGTAACGCAGATGGCGCAGTTCCATACGGACTCCTTTCATACCTTGGGGGTATTGTTCGAGACCAATTCTATATTGGAAGCCAGAAAAAATGCGGTACAGAATCGGCCAAAATCAATAAAGAACCCAACGGGTATTGCCATGCCGATTTGCGCCATCGAGTCGATCGAGACCATCATCGTCGACCTCCCCACCATCCGCCCGCACAAGCTGGCGATGCACACGATGCAGAACCAGACCCTGGTGATCATCCGCGTGCGCTGCGCCGACGGCATCGAAGGCATTGGTGAATCCACCACCATCGGGGGCCTGAGCTACGGCAATGAAAGCCCCGACAGCATCAAGATCAACATCGACCGGCACTTTGCGCCGCTGCTGCTGGGTCAGGACGCCAGCAACATCAACGCGGCCATGTTGCGCCTGGAGCGCAGCATTCGGGGCAACACCTTTGCCAAGTCGGGCATCGAAAGCGCGTTGCTCGATGCCCTCGGCAAGCGCATGAACCTGCCAGTCAGCGAATTGCTCGGCGGCCGCGTACGGGACGCCTTGCCGGTGGCCTGGACCCTGGCCAGCGGCAACACCGAAAAAGACATCGCCGAGGCCGAGAAGATGCTCGACCTGCGCCGCCACCGCATCTTCAAATTGAAGATCGGCGCCGGTGACGTCAGCCAGGACCTGGCCCACGTGATCGCGATCAAAAAAGCCCTGGGCGACCGCGCCAGTGTACGGGTCGACGTCAACCAGGCCTGGGACGAAGCCGTGGCCCTGCGCGCCTGCAAGGTGCTGGGGGACAACGGTATCGACCTGATCGAACAACCGATTTCGCGCAACAACCGTGGCGGCATGGTGCGGCTCAACCTGTCGAGCCCGGCACCGATCATGGCCGACGAATCCATCGAATGTGTGGAAGACGCCTTCAACCTGGCCCGCGAAGGCGCGGCCTCGGTGTTCGCCCTGAAGATCGCCAAAAACGGCGGCCCGCGTGCGGTGTTGCGCACCGCCGCGATTGCCGAGGCGGCGGGTATCGGCCTGTACGGCGGCACCATGCTCGAAGGCGGTATCGGCACCCTGGCCTCGGCCCATGCCTTTCTCACCTTGAACAAACTGGCGTGGGACACCGAACTGTTCGGCCCGCTGCTGCTCACCGAAGACATCCTGGCCGAACCGCTGGTGTACCGCGATTTCCACCTGCATGTCTCCACCGCTCCGGGCCTGGGCCTGGCCATCGATGAAGAGCGCCTGGCGTTCTTCCGTCGCGATAAATAACCCGAGGACACCTGCGATGTTGTTCCACGTAAAAATGACCGTGAACCTGCCCGTCGACATGAACCCCGAGCGTGCCGCTGCCCTCAAGGCGGAAGAAAAAGCCTTCTCGCAGCGCCTGCAACAAGAGGGCAAATGGCGCCACCTGTGGCGCATCGCCGGGCTGTACGCCAACTACAGCGTGTTCGACGTCGACAGCGTGCAAGAACTGCATGACCTGTTGATGCAACTGCCGCTTTATCCTTACATGGCCATCGAAGTGAATGCCCTGTGCCGGCATCCATCGTCGATCCGTGAGGATGATCGCTGAGTCTGTTTTTTCACCTAATAATTACAAGATGAGGATTGCACCATGTCCATCCGACTTTCCCAGACTGCTCACGCCCAACAGTTTCTCGAAGAAGCCAGCGGCAACCTTAACGACGGCGGCAACCCACGGGCCAAGGCGCTGGTCTACCGGATCCTGCGGGACACGGTCAACATCATCGAAGACCTGGAAGTGACCCCGGAAGAGTTCTGGAAGGCGGTCAACTACCTCAACGAACTGGGCAAGAACCAGGAGGCCGGGTTGCTCGCGGCAGGGCTGGGCCTGGAGCATTACCTGGACATGCTGATGGACGCGGCGGACGAGGAAGCCGGCAAATCCGGCGGCACCCCACGCACCATCGAAGGCCCGTTGTATGTGGCCGGGGCGCCGCTGTCCCAGTACGAAGCGCGGTTGGATGACGGGCTGGATCCGGGTGTGCCGCTGTTCATGCAGGGCCAGGTGCGCGACACCGATGGCAAACCGTTGGCGGGGGCGATTGTGGATGTGTGGCAGGCCAATACCGGCGGCACGTATTCGTGGTTCGACGGCACGCAATCGGAGTTCAACCTGCGCCGGCGGATCGAGACCGATGCCCAGGGCAACTATCGTTTCCGCAGCATCGTGCCGTCCGGTTATGGCTGCCCGCCGACCGGGCCGACCCAGCAGTTGCTCGACCAGTTGGGGCGCCACGGCCAGCGGCCGGCGCATATTCACTTCTTCATCTCGGCACCGGGCCACCGGCACCTGACCACGCAGATCAACCTGTCGGATGACCCGTACCTGCATGATGATTTTGCCTATGCGACCCGGGATGAATTGATCGCCGAAATTCGCTTCAGCGAGGACGCGAACCTGGCGAAGGAATTTGGCGTGGAAGGGCAGTTTGCGCAGATTGATTTTGACTTTGAGTTGCAGCCGGCGGCGGCGCCCGTAGAGCAAAAACGCATGCAGCGAGTCCGTGCGCTCGAAGACTGAACGCGGTAAAAAATGTGGGAGCTGGCTTGCCTGCGATAGCGGTGGTGAATGAAACACCGCTATCGCAGGCAAGCCAGCTCCCACCTTTGATGTGTGGTGTTCGTGCTATTTGCGAACAACCAGGTCCAGCAAGTCATCCCGGTCCTTAATCTTCTGCAACACGATCTCCGAGCGAATATCCATCACCCCCGCCGTGCGGTTCAGGTGGTTCACGATAAAGTCCGAAAAGTGCTTGAGGTTGCGCGCCTGCACCCGCAACACATAGTTGCTCGCCCCGGTAATCACATACGCACTGGCCACCTCCGGCCACCCTTGCACCTTCTTGATGAACGTCTCGTGCCAATCCTCCACATCCTGGCGCAACGACAGGTGGACGATGGCCTCAAGTTCAATCCCCAGGTGCTCAGCGTTCAACACTGCCCGATACCCACTGATGATGCCCTCGCTCTCCAGCAGGCGTAAACGCCGCAGGCAGGCCGATGGTGACAAGGCGACTTTCTCCGCCAGTTCCTGGTTGCTGATACGGCCATCCTGTTGCAGGAAATGCAGAAGGCGCAGGTCGGTGGCGTCGAGCATCATGGTTAGAATAAATCCGCGTGTTTGGGGGTTAAATTCGAATTTCCTACAGCTTAATTAGCCTGTTGCCCACCACTTTGCACGAAAATTCTCTAAAGCTTCGTTCATTATTTGGCTCATTGTTACTACAAGAACAGGACTGACCATGACCACCCGCACCGATTGCCTGACCCTCGACGCCCAGGATCCGCTGGCGCCACTGCGCAACCAATTCGCCTTGCCGGCCGGGGTCATCTACCTCGACGGCAACTCCCTCGGTGCGCGCCCGGTGGCTGCATTGGCGCGGGCGCACGCGGTGATCGCCGAGGAGTGGGGCAACGGGCTGATTCGCAGTTGGAATAGCGCCGGTTGGGCCGACCTGTCCCAGCGCCTGGGCAATCGCCTGGCGCCGCTGATCGGTGCCCGCGACGGTGAAGTGGTGATCACCGACACCACCTCCATCAACCTGTTCAAGGTACTCAGCGCGGCCCTGACCGTGCAGCGCGAGCGGGCGCCGAGCCGCAAGGTGATCGTCAGCGAAGCGAGCAATTTCCCCACCGACCTGTACATCGCCGAAGGCCTCACCGAACTGCTGCAACAGGGCTATTCCCTGCGCCTGGTGAACAGCCCGGACGAACTGCCGCACGCCATCGACCAAGACACCGCCGTGGTGATGCTCACCCACGTCAACTACAAGACGGGCTACATGTACGACATGCAGGCCCAGACCGCGTTGAGCCATGAATGTGGCGCGCTGGCGATCTGGGACTTGGCGCACTCGGCGGGCGCGGTGCCGGTCGACCTGCATCAGGCGGGCGCCGATTACGCGATTGGCTGCACCTACAAATACCTCAACGGCGGGCCCGGCTCCCAGGCGTTTGTGTGGGTCAACCCGGCGCTGGTGGATGTGGTCACGCAGCCGCTGTCGGGCTGGTTCGGGCATACCCGGCAGTTCGCCATGGAGTCGCGCTATGCGCCGAGCCAGGGCATTGCGCGCTACCTGTGCGGCACCCAGCCGATTACCTCACTGGCGATGGTGGAGTGTGGCCTGGATATTTTTGCCCAGACCGACATGGCCAGCCTTCGTACTAAATCCCTGGCGTTGACTGACCTGTTTATCGCGTTGGTGGAGTCCCGTTGCGCCGCCCACGAATTGACCCTGATCACCCCGCGTGAACATGCCCGGCGCGGCAGCCATGTCAGCTTTGAACACCCGCAAGGTTATGCGGTTATCCAGGCCTTGATCGCCCGTGGCGTGATTGGTGATTATCGCGAGCCGCGCATCATGCGGTTTGGGTTTACGCCGTTGTACACAAGCTTCACTGAAGTGTGGGACGCCGTGGAAATCCTCGGCGAGATTCTCGACCAGAAAACCTGGGACCAGCCGCAATTCAAAGTGCGCCATAGCGTTACCTGATACAACACAAAACCCCTGTGGGAGCTGGCTTGCCTGCGATGGCATCACTTTGGTTTAACTGACATACCGAGGTGTCTGCATCGCAGGCAAGCCAGCTCCCACAAGGTTCAGGGCAAGCAACAAGCAGTGCAACCACAATAATAAAGGGGCACGCCACGTGACCACGCCAGACCAAGGCTTTGCCGAAATAACCAATCGCGAGTTGGGCCTCAGGCGCCAGCTCACTTCCGGCCAGATGAGCATGATCGCCATCGGTGGCGCCATCGGCACCGGGCTGTTCATGGGCAGTGCTTATGCCATCGGCTATGCCGGGCCCAGTGTGCTGGTCAGCTATGCCATCGGCGCGCTGATCACCTTGCTGTTGATGGGCTGCCTGGCAGAGATGACGGTCGCGCATTCCACCTCGGGTTCCTTCGGCGCGTATGCCGAGTTTTACGTCAGCCCGCTCGCGGGCTTCCTGGTGCGGTATGCGTACTGGGCGGCGATTGTGCTGGCGGTGGGCGCCGAGGTCACGGCGGTGGCGATGTACATGAAGTACTGGTTCGCCAACGTGCCGGAGTGGGTGTGGATCGTGTCGTTTTCCAGCGTGTTGATCGTGCTCAACGCCATCAGCGTCAAGACCTTCGGCAACTTCGAGTACTGGTTCTCCACGATCAAGATCAGCGCCATCGTCGGCTTCATCATCCTCGCGGTGTATGTGGTGTTCGGCTCCGGCAACCCGGATTACGGCGTGCAGCATTACACCGCCCACGGCGGCTTTTTCCCGAACGGGTTGAGCGGCATGTGGATCGCGGTGATCGTCTCGATTTTCAGCTACCTGAGCGTGGAAATGATCGCGGTGGCCGCCGGTGAAGCGGCCGACCCGGAGCAGGCGGTGAAGAAAGCGTTCCGCGCAACCATCGTGCGGCTGGTGGTGTTCTACCTGCTGACCCTGGCGCTGATGTTGGCCATCGTGCCGTGGAACCAGGCCGGGCATGCCCAGAGCCCGTTCGTCACGGTGATGCAGACCATCGGCATTCCCGGCGCCACTGGGGTGATGAACTTCGTGATCCTGATCGCCGCGCTGTCGGCGATGAACAGCCAGCTCTACATCACCACCCGCATGATGTTCAGCCTGTCCCGCGCCGGTTTTGCGCCCAAGTCCATGGGCACCTTGAGCAAGAGCGGGATCCCGTTGAACGCGTTGCTGCTGTCCAGCTCGGGCATCGCCCTGGCGACCCTGTTGAACGTGGTGTACCCGGAAAGCTCGTTCACCCTGATGATGGCGATCTCGATGTTTGGCGCGATCTTCACCTGGTTCATGATCTTCCTCACGCACCTGTTTTTCCGCCGCTATCGCCAACGTCACGGCGGGGCGAAGCTGTCGTTCCAACTGGCGCTGTTTCCCTACAGCACCCTGCTGGGGCTGGTGCTGATGGGGGCGGTGATGATCACCACGTTCTTCACCGACGCGTTCAAGATGACGCTGGTGTTCGGGGTGCCGTTCCTGCTGATTCTGTCGCTGGTGTACTACGTGTTCTTCCGCAAGGGCCGCCAAACCCCTGTAGGAG
>NZ_JACARC010000043.1:128223-129133 GCF_013386825.1 Pseudomonas sp. IPO3778 | reverse complement strand
AGGAGGAGAGGGCGTTTAGCAGTTGGGTGGCGTAACCGGGCAACTGTCCGAACGCGCGGGCGCATAACAGCAGCTTGCGACAGGCCCACTCCTCGGTCAGGGGGTGGGCCTTGAAACGTCGCTCCAACGGCCAGCGCTCCAGTGCGGCCAGGGGCACAATCCCTAGCCCCGCGCCCCGGGCGACCATGCGAATCACTCCATCAAAGCTGTCTGCGCGGATGCGTGTCTGCAAGCGAAAGCCGGCGTGCAACGCCTGTTCTTCCAGGTACACCGCCAGCGCGCTGTTGGCGGCCAGGCCCACGTAGTCATGCTGCAAGCTGTCGATAAAACTCACGGCACGCCCGGCCAAAGGGTGGTCCAGCGGCATGATCAGCGCCAGGGGGTCGTCGCGAAAGGGCAGGGTTTGCAGGCCGTGGGTGTCCACGGCATCGGAAATAATCCCCAGGTCTGCTGCGCCCTGGCGCAACGCGTGGGTAATGCGCAGGCTTGGCCGTTCCTGCAGGTCGATGTCGAGGTTGGGGTGTTCCCGCAGAAAGTCCGCCAGCAGTTCCGGCAGGTATTCGCTCAGGGCCGTGGTGTTGCACAGCAGGCGCACCTGGCCTTTGACGCCGTTGGCGTACTCCGCGAGGTCCTGTTGCAGGTGCTCGGCTTGCTGCAACAGCAGGCGGGCGTGACGGGCCAGGGCTTTGCCTGCCGGGGTCGGGGTGACGCCACGGCGGCCACGTTCGAGGAACGCAACGCCCAGCGACGCTTCCATCGCCCGAATCCGCGCGCTGGCGGCGGCCAGGGACAAATGGCTGCGGCCGGCGCCGGCGGTGATATTGCCGGTGTCGAGGATGTGCAGGTACAGGCGCAGGTCGATCAGGTCAAAGTGCATGGCGAATTTCCAGGGTGGCTGTGCCAGCCTCAT
>NZ_JACARC010000043.1:118133-128193 GCF_013386825.1 Pseudomonas sp. IPO3778 | reverse complement strand
CAGCCTCATGCAAAACAAGAGGCTGCCTCAGTATATGGCGAATTTTCAAGCAACACCCAAGCCCGCAAAATCAACCCATGAATACTTTTCTCGCGTTCTACCAAAACCTCGGTCCGGCCCTGACATTGCTGGTGATCGGCACCTTCCTGCTGGCCGGCACGGTCAAGGGCGTGATCGGCCTGGGCCTGCCCACCGTGGCCATGGGTATGCTGGGCCTGGCTATGCTGCCGGCGCAGGCTGCCGCGCTGCTGATCATCCCGTCCACCGTCACCAACCTCTGGCAACTGGCGTTCGGCGGTCACCTGAGCGCCTTGATCAAACGCCTGTGGCCGATGCTCCTGCTGATTTTCCTCGGCACCGGGCTGGGTTCGTTGTGGCTGGGCATGGACGGCGGGCATTGGGTGGTGCGAGCGCTGGGCGGGGCGTTGCTGGTGTATGCCTTGAGCGGGCTGTTGCTGCCGACGTTCAAGGTGAGCCCGGCCACCGAGCGCTGGCTGGGGCCGTTGTGCGGCGTGCTGACCGGGGTCATCACCTCGGCCACCGGGGTGTTCGTGATACCGGCGGTGCCGTATCTGCAAGCGCTGGGCTTGAGCCGCGACCAACTGGTGCAGGCGCTGGGGCTGTCGTTCACCGTGTCGACCCTGGCGCTGGCGGCCGGGTTGTTCTGGCGTGGCAGCCTGGGCGGTGGCGAATTGAATGCCTCGTTGCTGGCGCTGGTACCGGCGTTGCTCGGGATGTGGCTGGGCCAGGCCCTGCGCCAGCGCATCAGCGCAGTCCTGTTCAAGCGGGTGTTTTTTATCGGCATGGCTGCGCTGGGCGGTCATCTGCTGATCAGTGGTTAACAATCAATTGCTGATTCGTGCTTTTTGGTCAAATGTATTTTGCCTGCCCGGCGCTTATTCCAAAGCCTCGACCTCGTTACCCTGCCTTTAGACATTTTTAATCTTTAGGCACACCCATGAAAAAAGTTCTCTTGCTCAACGGCGGTAAAAAATTCGCCCACTCTGACGGTCGCTACAACAGCACCCTGCATGAAGCCGCCCTGGCCGTGCTGGACCGTGGCGGCATCGACGTCAAGGAAACCCACATCGACGCCGGCTACGACGTGGCCGAAGAGGTCGCCAAATTCCTCTGGGCCGACGTGATCATCTACCAGATGCCCGGCTGGTGGATGGGCGCTCCGTGGATCGTCAAAAAGTACATCGACGAAGTCTTCACCGAAGGCCACGGCAGCCTGTACGCCAGCGACGGCCGCACCCGCTCCGACGCTTCGCAGAAATACGGCAGCGGCGGCCTGATCCAGGGCAAGCACTACATGCTGTCCCTGACCTGGAACGCCCCGCAGCAAGCCTTCGACGACCCTACCGACTTCTTCGAAGCCAAGGGCGTGGACGCGGTGTATTTCCCGTTCCACAAGGCCAACGAATTCCTCGGCATGACCGGCCTGCCGACCTTCCTGTGCGTGGACGTGATGAAACGCCCGGCCATCGAAGCTGACGTGGCGCGCTACGAGCAGCATCTGGCACGGGTGTTTAACCTGAGTCTGTAATGCGGCTAGTATCCGTGCAGCC
This sequence comes from Pseudomonas sp. IPO3778, assembly GCF_013386825.1. Classification (GTDB taxonomy): domain Bacteria; phylum Pseudomonadota; class Gammaproteobacteria; order Pseudomonadales; family Pseudomonadaceae; genus Aquipseudomonas. Next base: position 126,622 of record NZ_JACARC010000043.1, on the reverse strand, counting down.
GCTATAAAGAGGATTCACGTTGAAAGCCCGATCCGATGAGCTACAGATCTTCGTCTGCGTGATTGAATGCGGGTCGATTTCCGCCGCCGCCGAACAGGTCGGGCAGACGCCCTCGGCGGTCAGCCGCACCTTGTCGCGCCTGGAAGCCAAGCTCGACACCACCCTGATCAACCGCACCACCCGGCGCATGGACCTGACCGAAGAGGGCAAGTATTTCTTCGAGCGGGCCAAGGTGATCCTCGAACAGATGGACGACCTCGAAGAGCGCCTGTCGTCGCGCCAGCAAACCCCGTCGGGGCGCCTGCGGATCAACGCGGCGTCGCCGTTCATGCTGCACGCGATCGTGCCGTACATCGCCGAGTTTCGCGGCCTGTACCCGGACATCCAGCTGGAGCTGAACAGCAACGACCTGATCATCGACCTGCTGGAGCAGAGCACCGACATCGCGATCCGCATCGGTGCCCTGGCCGACTCGACCCTGCACGCCCGCTCACTGGGTTGCAGCCCGCTGCATATCCTCGCCAGCCCGGCGTACCTGGAACAGCGCGGCACGCCCGCCACCGTTGCCGAACTGGCAGAACACACGTTGCTCGGCTTCACCCAGACCGAAACCCTCAACCACTGGCCGCTGCGCCATGTGCACGGGGATCGCTGGCAGATCCAGCCGGGCGTCGCCGCTTCCAGCGGTGAAACCTTGCGCCAACTGGCGCTGGAAGGGCAGGGCATCACCTGTTTGTCCGACTTCATGACCGCCCAGGACATCAAGGCCGGGCGCTTGATACCGGTACTGGCCGAGTTCAACAGCGGCTATCGCCAGCCGATCAACGCGGTGTACTACCGCAACTCGCAGTTGGCCTTGCGCATCCAGTGCTTCCTGGACTTTATCCAGGGCAAGTTGGCCAGCTACGCCAGCTGATTCGTGACCCCTGCGCAAGATTGAATTGGGCAATACGGACTTATTCCGCACGGATGGGTCCGCAATACTGACGCCATCCATTACTCACGCAGGGAGACACCTCCATGAACGTATTCGTTACCGGCGCTGCCGGTTTTATCGGCGGTTCCATCGCCACAGGCCTGGTCAAGGCCGGCCATCACGTCACCGGCCTGGTGCGCAGCGCCGAACAGGCGGCAGAAATGACGGCACTGGGCATCACCCCGGTGACCGGTACGCTGGATGATAGCGCACTGCTGACCGAGCAAGCGCGCAAGGCTGACGCCGTGATCAACGCCGCCAGCAGTGACCATCGTGGCGCCGTCGAGACCTTGCTGGCTGCGCTGAAGGGTTCCAACAAGCCGTTCCTGCACACCAGCGGTTCAAGCATCGTCGGTGATGCGTCGGGCGGTAAGTCCAGCGACGTTATCTACTTCGAAGACAGCCTGCCGGAGCCGACTGTCGACAAGGCCGCCCGCGTGGCCATCGACAATCTGATCCTGGCTGCCGCCAACGACGGCGTGAACTCGGCGGTGATCTGCAACACCCTGATCTACGGCCACAGCCTGGGCGTGAAGCGCGACAGCGTGCAATTGCCACGCTTGCTCAAGCAGGCGCGCAAGAGTGGCGTAGTGCGTCATGTGGGCACTGGCCAGAACATCTGGTCCAACGTGCACATCGAAGACGTGGTGGCGCTGTACCTGCTGGCGCTGGAAAAGAATGTGCCGGGCACTTTCTACTTTGTGGAGAGTGGCGAGGCGGCGTTTGTCGACATGACCACCGCGATTGCCGAAGCACTGAAACTGGGCAAACCACAGGATTGGCCATTGGCGGATGCCGAGGCCGAGTGGGGTTATGAGATGGCCAACTATGGCTTGGGCTCCAACAGCCGGGTGCGTGGCAAGCATGCGCGGGAACTGCTGGGGTGGGCGCCGAAGCGGACGTCTGTAGTCGAGTGGATTCGTAACGAGATGGTTTGATGCCAGGCTGCGTGGTCCCTGTTTTTTGTGGCGAGGGAGCTTGCTCCCGCTGGACTGCGCAGCAGTCCCAAACGGGTTGTCAAAATTGAACTGAAACACCGCAGTGTTCTTTTTAGGGCTGCTTCGCAGCCCAGCGGGAGCAAGCTCCCTCGCCACAGGATTGGCCACAATCGCTGGCTCCGCAGCGCCCAATTCCGTACCATCCCCAGCCTTATCCCCGCAACTCCCCCGGTATTTCAATGAACCTCACCCGTCTGCGCGCCGACGCCCTGGCCGGACTCACCACGTCTTTTGCCTTGCTGCCCGAATGCATCGCCTTCGCCCTGGTGGCTCACCTCAACCCACTGATGGGGCTCTACGGCGCGTTCATCATCTGCACCCTCACCGCGCTGTTCGGCGGCCGGCCGGGCATGGTCTCCGGTGCCGCCGGCTCGATGGCGGTGGTGATCGTGGCACTGGTGGTGCAGCACGGTGTGCAGTACCTGCTGGCTACGGTGTTGCTGGGCGGTTTGATCATGGTCGCCTTCGGCCTGCTGCGCCTGGGCAAGCTGGTGCGCATGGTGCCGCACCCGGTGATGCTCGGGTTCGTCAACGGCCTGGCGATCATCATTGCCCTGGCGCAGCTGGAGCACTTCAAGAGCGGTGACACCTGGCTCAGCGGCATGCCGCTGTACGTGATGACCGGTCTGGTCGCGGCAACCATGGCCATTGTCTACCTGCTGCCGCACCTGACCCGCGCGGTGCCGCCGGCCCTGGTGGCGATCCTCGGTGTTGGCCTGGCGGTGTACCTGCTCGGCCTGCCGACCCGCACCCTGGGCGACATGGCCCACATCGCCGGTGGCCTGCCGACCTTCGCGTTGCCGCAGATTCCCTGGACCCTTGAAACCCTGCACATCATCGCGCCCTACGCGATCCTGATGGCCATGGTCGGCCTGCTGGAAACCCTGCTGACCCTCAACCTCACCGACGAAATCACCGAAACCCGTGGCTACCCCGACCGCGAAAGTGTGGCCCTGGGCGCGGCGAATATGGTCTCCGGATTATTCGGCGGCATGGGCGGTTGCGCGATGATCGGGCAAACCGTGATCAACCTCAGTTCCGGCGGGCGCGGGCGCTTCTCCGGGGTGTTTGCCGGGGTGATGATCCTGTTGTTTATTCTGTTTCTGTCACCGCTGATCGAGCGCATTCCGCTGGCGGCGTTGGTGGGGGTGATGTTCGTGGTGTCCCAGCAGACCTTCGCCTGGGCCTCGCTGCGGGTGATCAACAAGGTGCCGCTCAACGACGTGCTGGTGATCATGGCGGTGACGGTGATTACCGTGTTCACCGACCTGGCGACGGCGGTGCTGTGCGGGATTGTGATTGCGGCGCTGAACTTCGCCTGGCAGCAGGCCCGTGAACTGTATGCCGATGAGCATATGGAAGCGGACGGCAGCAAACTCTATCGGGTGCACGGCACGCTGTTCTTTGCCTCGACCACGCCGTTTCTCAACCGCTTCGACCCGGCCAACGACCCGGCCCAGGTGACGCTGGATTGCCGTCACTTGAGCTTTGTCGACTATTCAGCGATTGCCGCCTTGATGACCCTGCGGGAGCGCTACGCCAAGGCCGGCAAGCATTTGCGGGTGCTGCACCTGTCTGAGCGCTGCCGCAAACTGCTCAAGCGCGCCCGGGTACAGCACGACTGACCCAGCGCCCTTGTAGGCGCGAGCTTGCTCGCGAAAAACTCGAGAGCGTCGCGTGGTATCAGGTGCCCAACGTCATCGTTAACGTCCTTCGCGAGCAAGCTCGCTCCTACAGTGCCCGGTGACGCATCTGAAATCACGGCCCGACCAGGTTTTCCAGTTCCTGGGCGCGGGTCTGGGTCATGTCCAGCACGCAGCCGGAGCCGTTGATTTGGTCAATGGTGCCGCCGGTGGCGGAGCCGATGAAGCCGCAGTTGGCATCGCGAAACTTGATCCACTGACGCTGCACATCCTGCAATTGCTGCTTGCGGTTGCCTTCCATCGCCGTCATGGCGGTTTTGTAGGCGGTGTTCAGGCGCGCGTCCTGGACCTTGGTTTCCTTGGCATTGCAATCAACCATGTCGGCGGTGGTGTTGGCGCCGTCCATGCATTTTTTCAGCGCCGGGTTCTCGTCGGCCGAAGCCGTGCCGCACAAGGCCAGCAGCAGTGCACTGGCGGCGAAGGGAACTAGCAGGTGTTGACGATTCATTCTGGGTTTTCCTGGTCATGAGTCGGTGTGCAGTCTAAGACTCGCCCTGCACCGTTGAGTTTCCAGCCCCGGCAATCTTCATGTAAGAACGCCCCCCGAATTTTCATCCACTGACCTTGGACATATCCCAGGGCGACAGGGCGTGTCTGTGGGCGAAAATTACTTTCATAAAAATTGAAAATACGCCTCGGTAATGATTTATGACTTTCACAACCTATTCGACGTGACCCTTTCCGAGGAGTACCGCATGGCCGCATCACCGGGGTATTGGCTGTTGATCTACGCCGCCATCGCCATCATTGCATTGATCGTATTGATCGCGCGTTACCGGCTCAACCCGTTTATCGTCATCACCCTGGTGTCTATCGGCCTGGCGCTGCTGGCCGGGATGCCGGCGGATACGATCATGGGCTCCTACGAAGCGGGTGTGGGCAAGACCCTGGGGCATATTGCGCTGGTGGTCGCGCTGGGCACCATGCTCGGCAAGATGATGGCCGAGTCCGGCGGCGCCGAGCAGGTGGCGCGCACGCTGATAAACCGCTTCGGCGAGCGCAATGCCCACTGGGCGATGGTGTGCATTGCGTTCCTGGTGGGGCTGCCGCTGTTTTTCGAGGTCGGGTTTGTGTTGCTGGTGCCGATCGCGTTCACCGTGGCGCGGCGGGTGGGTGTGTCGATCCTGATGGTCGGTTTGCCGATGGTCGCCGGCTTGTCGGTGGTGCATGCGCTGGTACCGCCCCACCCGGCGGCGATGATGGCGGTGTTGGCCTATAACGCGTCGGTCGGGCAAACCGTGCTGTATGCGATTCTGGTGGGTATCCCGACGGCGATCATTGCCGGTCCCCTGTACGCCAAATTCATCGTGCCGCACATTCACCTGCCGGCGGAAAACCCGCTGGAGCGCCAGTTCATCGACCGCGAGCCCCGCACTCGCTTGCCGAGTTTCACCCTGACCATGGGCACCATCCTGTTGCCGGTGGTGCTGATGATGATTGGCGGCTGGGCCAACGTGATTTCTACGCCAGGCACCGCCTTTAACCAGTTCCTGTTGTTTATCGGCAACTCGGTGATTGCGCTGCTGGTGGCAACCCTGGTGAGCTTCTGGACCCTGGGCCTGGCCCAGGGTTTCAACCGCGAATCCATCCTCAAGTTCACCAATGAGTGCCTGGCACCCACCGCCAGCATCACCTTGCTGGTGGGCGCGGGCGGCGGTTTGAACCGGATTCTGGTAGACGCCGGCGTCACCAATGAAATCCTCGGGCTGGCACACGCCTTCAACCTGTCGCCATTGGTGATGGGCTGGCTGTTCGCCGCGCTGATGCGCATCGCCACCGGCTCGGCCACGGTGGCCATGACCACCGCGTCGGGTGTGGTGGCGCCGGTCGCCATGGGCTTGGGATATCCTCACCCGGAATTGCTGGTGCTGGCCACCGGTGCGGGGTCGGTCATCTTTTCCCACGTGAACGACGGCGGCTTCTGGCTGATCAAGGAATACTTCAATATGACGGTGATCCAGACCTTCAAGACCTGGACCGTGCTGGAGACCCTGATTTCGGTGGTCGCCTTCGGTCTGACGTATGGCCTGTCCTGCATTTTGTAACCCGGAGCCGAACCGATGGACATCCTCTACCAGATCCGCGCCCGCCAGGATTCCTTCAGCGCCGGCGAAGGGCGTATCGCCAAGCTGATGCTCGAGGATGTCGGCTTTGCAGCGTCCGCCAGCCTGGAAGAACTGTCCCAACGGGCCGAGGTCAGCACCGCCACCTTGTCGCGTTTTGCCCGCAGCGTCGGGTGCCGTGACCTGCGTGACCTGCGCCTGCAACTGGCCCAGGCCAGTGGCGTCGGCAGCCGATTCCTTGACCCGGCCGGGCTGCCCGAGCAATCGGCGTTTCACCGGCAGATTCTCAGCGATATCGAAGCGACATTGCGCCGGCATTTGTCCGGCTTTAACCAGCGCAGTTTTGTCGACGCCGTGAGCCTGCTGGGCCATGCGCGGATGATCCACGCGTTTGGCATGGGCGGGCCATCGAGCCTGTGCAGCGACGAGTTGCAAGTGCGCCTGGTGCGCCTGGGCTACTCGATCGCCGCCTGCCATGACCCGGTGATGATGCGCGTGACCGCCGCCACCCTGGGCCCGGACCATGCGCTGATCGTTTGCTCCCTGACCGGCATCACCCCGGAGGTGCTGGGCGTGGTGGCACTGGCGCGTAACTACGGCGCAAAAATCATCGCCATCACCCTGCCGGACTCCCCGCTGGCGCAGTTGGCCGACGTGCTGCTGCCGCTGCAACCGGCGGAAACCAGTTTTATCTACAAGCCAACGGCGGCGCGCTACGGAATGCTGTTGGCCATCGACGTGCTCGCCACCGAGCTGGCCTTGGCCATGCCGGACGACAACCAGGAACGCCTGCGACGGATCAAACTGGCCCTGGACGATTATCGCGGCGGCCCCGACAGCCTGCCGCTTGGAGATTGAGATGAAGTACCACACGCTGATCCGCCAGGCTTTGATCATTGATGGCAGCAACACCCCCGGCTATGTCGCCGATGTGGCGTTGCGCGAAGGGCGTATCGAGAAAATCGGCGACTTGTCCCGGGACAGCGCCGAGCACGAAATCGACGCCACCGGGCGCGTGCTGGCACCGGGCTTTATCGACGTGCACACCCACGACGACACCGTGGTGATCCGTCACCCGCAGATGCTGCCCAAGCTCAGCCAAGGCGTCACCACGGTGATCGTCGGCAACTGCGGCATCAGCGCTTCGCCGGTGAGCCTGCGGGCTGATCCGCCGGATCCGATGAACCTGCTGGGCACGCGCGAGGCCTTCGCCTATCCGCGGTTTGCCGATTACCGCGCGGCGGTGGAAAGTGCCCATCCAGCGGTCAACGTGGCCGCGCTGATCGGCCATACGGCGCTGCGCAGCAACCATATGGACGACCTGCACCGCACTGCAACGCCCGATGAAATCGCCGCCATGCGCGTGCAGTTGCAGGAGAGTCTTGCGGACGGCGCCCTGGGGTTGTCCACTGGCCTTGCGTACGCCAGCGCCTTCAACGCCGAGACCGATGAAGTGCTGCAACTGAGCGAAGAACTCACGGCGTTCGGCGCGGTGTACACCACCCATTTGCGCAGCGAATTCGAGCCGGTGCTGGAGGCCATGGACGAGGCGTTTCAGATTGGCCGTCACGCCAAGGCACCGGTGATCATTTCCCACCTCAAGTGCGCGGGCGCCGGCAATTGGGGGCGCAGTCCGCACTTGTTAGCTTCACTGGAACACGCAGCGAAGACTCATCCGGTGGGTTGCGATTGCTATCCCTATGCAGCCAGCTCTTCGACCCTGGACCTCAAGCAAGTCACCGATGCGTTTCGTATCACCATTACCTGGTCGACACCGCACCCGGAAATGGGCGGGCGGGATTTGCAGGACATCGCCGCTGAATGGGCGGTGCCGCTGATGGACGCTGCCCGTCGCCTGCAACCTGCCGGCGCGGTGTATTACGGGATGGATGAGACGGATGTGCAGCGTATTTTGGCGCACCCGTTGTCGATGATCGGCTCGGATGGTTTGCCGGAAGATCCGTTCCCCCATCCACGGTTGTGGGGCGCGTTTCCCCGGGTGCTGGGGCATTTCAGCCGGGACCTTGGGTTGTTCCCGCTGCACACTGCCGTGCACAAGATGACCGGCTTGTCGGCCGCGCGCTTTGGCTTGGCCGAGCGCGGTGAAATTCGCGAAGGGCACTGGGCGGACCTGGTGTTGTTCGATCCGTTGCGGGTGCGGGATGTGGCGGACTTCAAGGCGCCCCAGCGCGCGGCGGAAGGGATTGACGGGGTGTGGGTCAACGGCGTACTGAGCTACAGCGACGGCCAGGCCAACGGCCAGCGGCCCGGACGATTCCTGGCGCGCAGCGGGGATTTGCGTAAAGGGTTTGCGGCTTTATAGTTGCGGCTCTCAAACACGGAGCAATCGCCATGCACTTAGGAAAAGTCACCCCCATTTTGCGCAGTTTCGACGAGGCCAAGACGCTGGCGTTCTACGTCGATTTCCTGGGGTTCAAGGTCGATTGGCAGCACCGGTTTGAAGACAATTTCCCGCTGTACCTGCAGGTTTCCCTGGGGGATTGCGTGTTGCATTTGTCCGAGCACCATGGCGATTGCACGCCCGGTGCGGCGGTGCGGATTCAAGCCCAGGGGCTGGAGGCGTACCAGCAGCAGTTGCTGGCCAAAAACTACCGCAACGCCAAGCCCGGGATTGAAGACACGCCGTGGGGCAGTCGTGAGATGAGCATCAGCGACCCGTCGGGGAACCGGTTGGTGTTTGTCGAAGAAGTAGCGGTTTGAACCCGTTCTAATGTGGCGAGGGAGCTTG
>NZ_JACARC010000043.1:0-118067 GCF_013386825.1 Pseudomonas sp. IPO3778 | reverse complement strand
GCTTGCGTTGAAGGTGTGTTTACACCCGGAAATGGCTGACCATCTGCTGCAACTGCCCGCCCAGGCGCGCCAGTTCCACACTCGACTTGGCCGTCTCGTCGCTGGCCGCTGCCGTCTGCTCCGACACGTCCCGCACATTCACAATACTGCGGCTGATCTCTTCCGCCACGGCACTCTGCTGTTCGGCGGCGGCGGCAATCTGCTGGTTCATCGACTGGATATTCGACACCGTACGGGTGATGTTTTCCAGTGATACACCGGCCTTGCGGGTCAGTTCGACGCTGCTGTCGGTAAGGCTGCGGCTGTTGTTCATCACGGCGGCCACTTGCTGGGTGCCGTTCTGCAAACCGGCCACCAGGCCTTCGATTTCTTCGGTGGATTTCTGGGTGCGCTGGGCCAGGCCGCGCACTTCGTCGGCGACCACCGCAAAACCGCGCCCGGCTTCACCGGCGCGGGCGGCTTCGATGGCGGCGTTGAGCGCCAGCAGGTTGGTTTGTTCGGCCACGGCCTTGATCACGTCCATCACGCTGCCGATCTTGTTGCTCTCTTGTTGCAGGTGCGTCATGGCGTCGGTGGAGCGCGCCACTTCGGCAGCCAAACGTTCGATCTGGGCGATGGCTTCGGCCACCACTTTGTCGCCGGCCCGGGCTTCGCCGTCGGCGGCCGAGGCGGCTTGGGAGGCTTGTTCGGCGTTGCGGGCGACTTCTTGCACGGTGGCGGTCATTTCGTGCATGGCGGTGGCCACTTGATCGGTCTCGATCTTCTGGCTATTGACCCCGGCGCTGGTCTGCTCGGTCACGGCCGACAACTCTTCGGCGGCGCTGGCGATCTGGGTCACGCCGTCGCGGATGCCGCTGATCAGTTCACGCAGGGTCGTGCCCATGCGCTGAATGCCTTGTTGCAACACGCCCAGTTCGTCGCGGCGCGTCACCTGGTTGTTGTGGCTCAGGTCGCCGGAAGCGATGCGTTCCACCACCGCGAGGGTTTCGCGCAGTGGGCGGGTGATCTGGCGGGTGATGATCACGGCCGCCACGATGCCCACCAGCAACGCCAGCAAGGTGCTGATCAATTGCAGGCTGCGGGCCTGGGCGCTTTCGGCGTCGCGGCGTTGCAGTTGGATGTCGTACAGCTTGTCGCTGAGGGTGACAATGTCGGTGCCCTGGGTGGTCATTTCTGCCCGGGCCGAGACGATGTTGGCGTTGGCCGCCTTGTAATTCTGTACCGCGCTGCGATAGGCGCCGAGGGCGGTTTCCAGTGCGCTGAGGGCGGTCTGTTGGCTGGCGCCGAACGCCGCATGCAGGTCTTTCAAACCGCTGATGGCCTTCTCGATCTGCGCCGCCGCACGGGCTTCCGTCTCGGCGTTGACGTTGCCGGTGTAGCCGCGCACTTCGTAGCGGGCCAGCTGGAACTGTTCCTTGGCGCTGGTCACGGCCTGGAACTGGGTGAAGCGCTCGGCGCTGTCGGGCATCTGCTGCACGCTGGCATCCAGGGCGCTGATCTGCGCGTTGGCGATGTCTGCCTTGTCGCCCATGAGTTGGCGGGCGGCGTTGCCGTTGCGGTAGGCCTCGCGCATTTTATTCAAGGACTGCTGATAGGAGCTGATGATCGCTTTTTGCTCGTTGAGCAGCTTGAGATTGTCCGGGCTCTTGAAGCTGTCCAGCAGTTTTTGTTGCTGGGCGGCGAAACTGTCGAGGTTGGTCTGCACGTTTTGCGCCACGGTTTCGTCACCGTTGGCCAGCATGTATTGCAGGCGCACGATCCGCAGTTTGGTCAGCGACGCGTTGAGCTGGGTGATGTCGCTCATCCAGTTGCTGCGATCGATCAGGCTGCCCAGGCTGGTCCAGCCGGTGAGCGCGAGGATCGAAGTGAGCACCAGTACCAGGCCGAAGCCCAGGCCCAGTTTCATGTTTACACTGATATTGCCGAACCAACGATTCATCGAATTCCTCCAGGAACAGATTTGCGGTGTGTGCTGGAAGAGCGCCCAGCGATGGGGTAGTACGGGTGTATCGGCAGCCCTGGCGAGAGCTGAAACGGTTTTTTCGTGGAGGCAGGATTCACTGATCGTGGCTGACGGACGGTCGTTTTTGGATAAGGGCGCCCCCGTGCATTCAAGGAGCGCCCACTGAGGGTCAGTCGATTTTTCTCATCTGTTTATGGGTTTCAATAAAGGTCATCAGATGCTCCTGCGTGGCGAAGCGCAGGTTGTCGAAATGCCAGCGATTGACGTAATGCCCCTTAACGTCGCGGCGCAGCGGGGTGTGGATCAAGACGCGGTTTCGGTCCATGTGGACGATCTCCTTCGCGTCGTCCGTGGCGCCCTGTATCAGGTAATCGCCAGGGCGCCTCAGGCGCTGTTGCAGGCCGCTCAGCGGCGTGGCGGTCAACGTCGGCGGGGTACCGGCGACTTCGATGGTTTTCTTGAAGTCATAGCGCACCAGCGGCCATTTCTGCTCGGGCGGCAATGTCGCGATGTGGCCGGGCTCCAGCGCAAATCCCTTGCCCGAGCCGGGCGGCACATCCGCAAGCAGCAGGCTGATGCCTTTGTTGAGGTCGGCGATCCCCGGCACACCGTGGTAGGTGTGAAGGTGCGTCTCGCCCACCAGGGCCAGCCATTTGTGGGGGCCGGCGCGCAACTGGTCGGCCTTGATCACCTGCGTCGCAAAGTAGTTGAACATTGAGGTGCGGCTCGGACGCACCCCGTCCACCCGCAAACTGGCAATGCAGTCGAGGGCGCGGATACGTACTTTGTATTTGATGGCCACCTGTACCAGGCTGGAGAAGGTGTGAGGGCTGCTGGTTGGCACGCCGTGGCCGGTGTCCAGCGCACGCAGATAGGCCCTTAGCTCGTTCGTCAGGATCCCGGTGCTGTAGGCAATATCCAGGTCGGCCTGATGCAACTCGGTGGTGAGTTGCTCCAGGTACAGGGTCTTGACGTTGCGCTGGCTCGTCATGTGTTCCATATGGTTGCTCAGGAACGCTTTGCTCGATGTGGCGCCATGGGACTCACCCACGACCAGGCCTTCGGCGCTTTCCAACACCCGGTCAATGAAGGCTTTTTCGTCGAGGGCTTCGGCCACCTCGGGCAAGGCCGCGCGGGCAGGTGGGGTGTGTTCGCTGAAGAACTGTTGTGCGTCGTCCCGGAGTTTTTTGCGGGTGGCTTCAAAGGCCTTTTGTGCGTTTCGGCGGACGCTGGCGAGTTCGGGGTAGACGGTGTTGAACATCGCTTCCTTGCTGCCCAGCGGCAGTGTGATCTCTTGGCCAAACAGCGCGAGGTGTTCCTCGGGTAAGTCAAAGCGATTGAAATGGCTGTGCTCCACCGACGGCCCAGGGCGCGGCGACGGTGGTTCAAGCGCTTGCACAGACGTGCGCAAGGACAGTTTCAGGTCGCCCTTGGCCAGCGGATCTCCGGGAATGGAACCGGCCACATCGGCGACCACTCGCGTCGGTTGGCCGAAGGAATCTTCGATGCGCAAGGCGATGCTTTTTTGCAGGTCGGCGATACCCGGAGTGCCTCGGAAGGTGCTCATGCGTCTGTGCTCCACCAGGGCGATCCAGCGCTCGCCGGGTGCCTTTTCGATATCGGCGTTGAGCACGGTGTGAGAGTAGTAATTCATCAACGATACGGGGCGCGTCGCTGCTGGCCGTGAGTCGATCAGGCCGAGGACGTTTTCCAGGTCGTAACAGGTGGAGGCATTCAGCGACCTGATCTCGATACCGTTCTGCATCGCGGCCTCCACCAGCTTCCAATAGCCATGCTCACCCTCAGGGTCCATGAAGTGGGCGTGGTCGGTGGACGTGAGCTGTTTTTTGGCCTGTTTGGAAATGCCTTTGGAGAACCGCGAGTGGGTTTGCAAATGATGCACGTCGCGCCACAGGTGTTCGATGTAGATCGCCTTCACGTGCAGCGTCTTGAGCAGCGGCATGTGTTCGATCAGCAACTGTTTGCTGGCGATGGAAAAGTACGATTCGCCGATCACCAGGTGCTGTGCGTCATCCAGTAGCCGTCGCAGCAGATCGGCGGGGAGAAGGTCTGCTGCCAGGTCCAGGGGCTCGGCCCGCTTGACCGGGGGCGGCAGCCTGGAAAAAAAGTCATCGGCATCACGGGTCAATCGCTGCACCTGCGTGAGGTGCGATTCGAGGGCGGGATGCAACTCGTGCCGCATTGACCAGATCATGTGGGTATTCATTGAGTCGTCCAGGCCCTGTGCCAGGAGGAACATCGCCGTGCGGTCTTCAGGGGCGAGGACGTCGGCGACGTGCTTGCCCAGTTTTTCCGAGAGTTCATAGGGTGTCTGGAGTTTTTCATACTTGGGCGCACCACCGGCGACCCCGGCGCGCAGCCATTGGCCGTCGGCGTTTTTGCTCACCAGTTTGCCGGTGGAGCGCAGTTGATCCTGGACGGCGTCATACCGAAACAGCAGGAACCGGCCCAGGCTGTCGGGCGTTTGCGCCGCCCACAACGTATCGCCGCCAAACGCCACCGGGCGCATGCCGCTCATGGCGGTTGGCTGGGGCGGCAGCTGTTGGATCAGCGTCATCGCCTCCTGCTGCCGGGGCAGGCGGGCGATATGGCGCAGGGGTTTATTGACGAGCTTGCCGGCCGACAGCAGCACCGGCCGCAGGTCGGTCAGGACGGCACCGCCCGCATTGAGCAGCGCGCTGAAATAGTGATTCAGCGCCGCCTGGGTATCGCCGCGATGGTAGGCATGCAGGGCCAGCATTGAATCCTTGAATACCAGCAGCGTACCCAGGGCCAGGCTCAGGACCGGAAACGGAATAGTGACGACGGCGATGGTCAGTTCGGCAATCAGGATGACCAGGTCCATGATCATTTCGAACCGGCTGGTGGTGGTGCTCCGGACGTCGTCGAGCACGTGCCGCAGCGGCTTGTCGTACACGTAGAAGCGCAAGTCCCGCAGGGGTTCAAAGGGGCGGGGGACGTCGAACACCGGCTTGGAGTAAACGCCACGTTGTTGGGGCTCCAGGCGGTTCAGCAGGTCACGCAGGGTGGACTCGAACGCCCTGCGCTCAAGGCTCGCCACGCGCTTGGTGTAGTAGCTGGCCATGCCTTCAACGTTTTTCAGGCGCTCGTTGAATTCTTTTTGCGCGCGAAAATCGATGCCGTCCGGTGATTGCGGGGTGTACAGCAAGGGCACGTCATCCCCGTGGTGGAAGCGGTAGCAGCCGTCGATGACTTGCCCGCACAGCTCCAGCGGATACACCGGGTACAGCGCGCGCGTGGCCAGGCGGCTGTCCCCCAGGCTGTCGATGCTCCGGGTCAGCCAGGCCAGGTCGCTGCGCGCAAGATGGCCTTGCAGGCAGCTTTCCCAGGCGGCTTTTTTCATGCGCAGTTGGGTCAGTTCCAGTGCCATGTTGCGGCGCCACGGGTAGTGAGGGGCGAGCGGATCAAGCAGGGTTTTTTCCACCTGCTGGATGTAGCGCGACCCGATCCAGGTGCCTCTGATGGATTTGCTCACGACCTCCGCGTTCAGCCGGTTCAGGTCGACGCCTGCGGGGCCCTTGAAGTGCGCCATGGTGTCGGCGGCGGGGTTGAGGAAACCCAGGCTGTAGTCATAGCCGTTGCGGTAGAGGGTGGTGTAGGAGACATGCTCGCGGGGCGTGATGACGTACACCTGATTGGGGTCGACCGCCGGTGTGGGGTGGCCCAGCAGCGTGTTGAGCGCCCGGTGTGCCGCGTCATACAGGTAGCTGTCGAAGTCCGGAAACTGCTCCGGGCTGCCTGGGCTGGCGCTATAGACCTGGGCCGCACCGGCGGCGTCTTCGTTGAGGTCGGCGAGGGTCTGGCGGTCAATCTTCGAGGCGCGGCTCAACCAGTCCGGGGTGCGATGCAGGTGTTCATCCGCCTGCATGGCCAGCAGGTTCTCGCTCATTTCCAGCAAGCAGTCCTGATAGGTGGAGGCGGGGCCGAGGATGATCATCTGATGTTCCAGGGCGTCCGGCCTGAAGCCCAGGGTCGAGAGCATAAGGTTGTACGTGGGGCGGATACGGCTGACCAGTTGTTCAAGCAGGTACGTTCGCATCGTCACCGGCCGGTCGGGCGACGGCACCTCCTGGCTCCAGCCAAGAATGTGCGCCTGCAACTCCCGCTCACTGCCAAAGGCCAGGAACTGCTCGGTACGCGGCGCTTGCGGCGTACACAGCAGCAGGCGTCGGGTGGCACCTTTTTCGTCGAGCTGGCGCATCACCCACAAGTCCTTGAGCGGTGCCTCGTGCAACGCTAAGCAACTGGCCTTGAGGGTGGCGCCAGGGCCCGACTTGAGGGTTTCAAACAGCTGGTAATCCGCGGTGCTGATGTGGTTTTGCAGCAGGGCGCTGTAGGCCAGCGCCTGTAACCGTGTGTCGACCATGTCTTGCATCGCGCGCTTCACCACCGTGGAGCCCAGGGCGCGTGCCTGTTCGCCGGCAAAGTCAAAGCGCGGTTGCAGGGTGTCGAGCAGCTCGGCCAGGTAGTGCGGGGTGATCGCACTGAACTCGGGCGGCAGTGGCTGGCCGGCGTAGGTCAGCCGGGTGTCCTGGAGAAACGCCGAGCCTGGCTGTGTATCGCCGACATGCAGGCCGCGCACGGCCAATGCCGTCAGGGTGTGTTGTTGTTGATAGGCGTTGCCGGACATCAGCGTACGCTCGGTGCTGATCAGCAGTTGCTCGGGCACCAGCGTTTGAATGTCCAGCTCTTGATCGAGGCGTTCGAGCAACTGCGTGCGGGCCAGGTGCTCGGGGGACGCCGCCGGCCCCAGCAGCGCCAGGAGATCTTCGCGGGCCTGTTCGTAGGCCTGTGTATGTCGCACAAGGGTCTGGTGTTGCGCGTGGGTGGCGCGGCGAAACCAGTCCGGTGCGGCAGCGTGCAGCAGCTTGTCCAACAACTGCTGCGCTCGCAGTTCCAGGCGCGTATCCAGGTTCCAGAGTGTGCAGCCAACCGCCTGGTCCATTTCGGCTGTGAGCTGGGCGACACTCGTTGGCGTCGGGCTGCCGTTCAAGCCCAGGGCAAAGTCGATGTCCTGGCGCTGTTTGGCCAGCAGGGCGTTGTAGGTGTGTTCGGCCAGGGGCATGGAGTCGATGGCGCTCAGCTGCAACGGCCAGGTGCCTGCTGCGCCCAGGTGCTGATCGCGACGTGGCAGGTGTTGCAGCAACTCCTGGCGCCATGCGGGATGGTCCATGCGCTCACGCAGGGCGCGGTCCAGCAGGTTGAGTGAGGTGAAGGTCTCCAGGCCACGGGACGGTGTGAACAGCAGCACATCGCCGACTTCCGTATCCCCCGTCAGATGGGTGACGGGTGTCCGCAATGCGGTCAGGACAAACGCCCCGGCAAACTCGATGGTGCGTTCGCGGTGGCTGAAGCTCAACGCATACATTGCCGGACGCAACGAGGGGCCGCCCGGAATGTTCAGCACCCGGTCACGGTCACTGGGCAACAGCAGCCGGTCCTCAACCTTGAGGCGAGCCTCGGCTTCCAGCGCGGCCTGATGTTGATCGAGTATCCAGCGCTTGAGTACCCGGCCGTCGGGAACCCGTTCAGCTTCCAGTGCCTCAAGTTTTTTACGCGCGGCGAGGTTGATTCGGTTGCGGTTCAACCGGCCTTGGTCGCCTTCGAGGACCCAATGGGCGGGAAGGGTGTAGGTCACCTTGACCTGCTGAAGTATGCGCTGTGCTTCTTCGGTCAGTTGGGTGTTGAGTTGCTCGATGGTCCGGAGCTGCGCTGAAGGCTTTTCCTCCGGGAGTTGGCCGGGTAGGGGCTGGCCGATTTGCAGCAGGTAGGCACGCAGTTGCGAAGGGCTGGGCCCGGAATCGGAGAGTAGGGCGCTCATGGGGAAAACCTCGGGTATTGGATGAAATCCGAGGTTGCGGGGTTTGAGCGCCCGGCTGGGGGTACTTAGTTAATCGGCTGCCGGTATGGGCAAAGCATGGGTGGGCAGCACGGTGAGGATCAAGCGCGAGGAATAATCACGGCTCATATGCACGGTGTTGCGGGCTACTCGTGGATGCTGCGCCTGGCCCTGAGCCTCGCCGCTGTTGGGGTTGACGTCAAAGTGCGGGAAGTTGCTGCTGGCGATGTCCAGGCGCAGGGAGTGGCCACGCTTGAAGCGGTTGCAGGTGGCGAACGGCTCGATCACGACCTTGACCCGCGCCCCCGGCGTCAACAGTGTCGGCTGTTCCCATGAGTCGCGGTAGCGGGCACGGCGAATGCCATCGGTGAGGTTCATGGCATAGCCGTCGGGGTACACATCCACCAGTTTGGCGGTGAAGTCGGTGTCGGGTGCATCGCTGTCGATCCACAGTTCTATCTGCAGCGGGCCGGCGACGATCAGGTCCTCGGCCAGGGGCTCGGTCTGGAAACTCAGGATATCCTCACGCGCGTTCAACGGACGATTATCACCCTGGGTGCCGAAAAAGTCGGCGCGCTCGCGCTGGTCGAACGCGCCGCCGGCGAACACCGGGCTGCCGGAGGTCAGGGCGCCGCCAAGGGTCGGCACGGGGTTGGCGGGGTCGGCGTGGTAACTCAGTTGCCCTTCATCGGTACTGGGGCAGGTGTTTGTCAGTCGCCGGTTTTCCTGCAAATAGAGGATCAACGATTGGCTGCCGGGCAACGGCCATTGGTGGCTTTCGAGCCAGCGGCCACCGTGTTGCAGGCGGCCCTGCCCATCCCGGGCGCCAGTGCCGCCGCCCATCAAAAACACCTTCACCGGTGCCGGCGCCGCCAGCGGTGCGTTCTTGAGGGCACGTTCAAACCAGTCCAGGCGACAGCTCAGCCAGTCTTTGGCGACCTGGCCATCGAATGCACCCAGGGCGCCAAACTCAGCGTCACCGCTGTGGGTGATGTTGCGATCGCCGTGCAGCCACGGGCCCATGATCAGTTGGTGTTGCGCCTGGGTGCCTGCGCAAAACGCCGAATAGTTGGCCAGGGTCGAACTCACGTAGGCGTCGTACCAACTGGACATGAACAGCACCGGGATATCCGGCAAATCCTGATAGTGGCCCTCGGCGTAGATCCCCGGTGACTGCCAGTACGGGCCGAAATCACCCTGTGCCCATTGTTCCAGCAGGTAGGCTTCATATTCCGGCACGTGGCGCAGCGGCGATTGCCCGGCCTGCCACGGCATGCGCGTGAACCACTGGTGGATATCTTCCTGCTCCAGCGCCTCAAGGATCGCCGGGTCCGCCAGCGCCGCCGGGCTTTCCTTGGCCTGGCGCCAGGCCCAGGTGGCTTGCTTGAGTTCGAATGCGCCGCCCTGGCGAATCCCGCATTGGTAGGCGTTGGCGAAGCCGCCGCTGTCCAGGACCATGCTGGCGAGGCCGGGCGGATGCAGGCAGGCCATCGCCAGTTGGGTGTGGGCGGCGTAGGACAGGCCCATGCTGCCGATCTTGCCGTTGCACCAGGGCTGCCCGACGATCCAGGCCAGGGTGTCGAAACCGTCTTCGCCCTCGGCGGTGTATTTGGTGAACACACCTTCGGAGGCGTAGCGCCCGCGGCAATCCTGGAAGATCGCGACACAGCCCTGGGCGGTAAAGCGTGCGGCCATTTGCTCGCGGGAAATGTGCTGGCCGTCGAGCCGGATTTCCGAGCGCGACGGTTTGCTTTTGTCATAAGGGGTACGTTCGATCACCACCGGAAACGGGCCCGCGCCCGGCGGCAAGTAGATGTCGGTGGCCAGGTGGATGCCGTCGCGCATGGCGATCATCTGGTTGTGCAGCGTCTGCATGGAAAAAACACTCATGGGTTCAATATCCGGTCCCAACGGCAATGGCCAACAGCACCATCGCCAGTACGGCATAGATCAGAAACAGCGGCAGGATGTAGCGCGCCCACTGGCCCCAGCCAACGTTGGCGGTGGCCAGCAATACCAGCAGGCCGCTGGAGGTTGGGGTGATCATGTTGGTCAGGCCGTTGCCCATCAAAAACGCGAACACCGTGGTTTGCGGGCTGACACCGGAGAGTTGCCCCAGCGGCCCGAAGATCGGCATGGTCACCGCCGCCTGGCCCGAGGTGGACGGGATCAGCACATCCAGCCCCAATTGCGCGAAGAACATGCCGTAGGCCGACACCACCGGGCCGTGATCGCCCACCAGGTTGGCCAGGGTGTTGACGATGGTGTCGAGCACCTGGCCGGTGCTGAGGATGATTTCCACGGCGGTCGCCAGGCCGATCAACACGCCGGCAATCAGGACCTTTTTCATGCCGTCGACAAACGCACTGGCGGCGGTGCTGGCGCCGAGCCCGGCGATCACGGTGAAGGCTACGGTCAGCAGCAGGTAGAACGCCGACAGCTCGTGGTATTTCCACTCCCAGCGGTTAGAGGCGTACACCAGGAAGCCAATGCCGGCACCCAGCACAATCAGGTTCAACAGGTGGCGCAGGGGCAGCGGTTTACGTTCGAACGCGATCTGCGCGCTGGCATCAAACCCATGTTTGCGGATGCTCCACAACACGAACGCAATGCCCACCAGCAGGAACGTGCAGTAGGCCGCGACGCGCATGCTCAAGCCGCTGAAAATCGGCAGCCCCACCATGGGCTGGGCCACGGACAGCGCCACCGGATTGGAGATGGAGGCCAGGTAGCCGATCTTCACCGAGATGGTCACGATGGCCAGCCCGATCAGGTTCGACAGCCCCAGGCGGTTGGCCATGGCCACCATCAACGGCACGATCAGGATGAATTCCTTGGCCAGGCCCATAAAGGTGCTGCCGGCGGAAAACACCAGCATCAGGCTCGGCACCAGCACGTAGATATTGCCCCGGGTCAGCCCCAGCAGGCGCTCAAGGCCGGCGTCGATCACCCCGGCCTTGTTCAGTACGCCGAACATGCCACCGATGAACAACACCATGAAAATCAGCGCCGCACGTTTTTCGATGCCCTGGGGAATGGCCATGAAGCCTTCCACCAGCGACACCGGCCGGGCGACGGTATCGCCGGCCTTGCGCGGTTCGAGGGAGAACAGTTGGCCGACGGCGTCGTGTTTTTCCAGCACCTGATAGGAGCCCGGCACCACCAGGCCGTTCTGGCGCTGGAACTTGCCCGAGTTCACCGCGTAGGTGAAGGCGACGGCCAGCAGCACGATGCTCAACAGGATGATGGCCGGGTTGATCTGCTTGCGCTGCGCCGGTTTTTCCACCGGCGTTTCAGTGGGCGAGTGGGTACGGACGATCTGCGGTTCGGTCATGCTGGTTGCCCCGGTGTGCGCTGTTATTGTGGTGTCGGGTGACACTTGTGGAGCGGACACTAGGGCAAAGTTTTAGCGGCGACAACGTTATGCGCGGGCTGGGTTGGGCTATGCGTTTTGTGCGGCCAGGCGCTGCTTGAGGTGTTCGGCAAACGCCGTCACCACCTTGGACCTGGGCTCGTTCGCGCGAAACGCCAGGCCGAATGCATAGGGCAATGCCGGTCGAAACGGGCGGACCACAATCGGCAAATGCATGAAGTGGCTGGCCAGCAAACCATTGACGATCGACACCCCCAGGCCCTCGGCGACAAAGCTGCACGCGGCGCCTACTGAATGCACTTCTACCCGCACCTGCGGCGTCAGGTTGGCCGCGCGAAACACCTGATTCAACTCGGCCCGCAGTGCCCGTTGCCGGCCCAGCATCACCAGGGGTACGTCCCGCAAATGTTGCACTTCGATGCAGGCATGCCGGGCCAATGGATGGTCCGCCGGCATCACGCACACGCCTTCGGTTTCCAGCACCGGTTCAATCTCGAAGTCGGGAATCTCGGTGGGCAAGCGTACAAAACCGAGGTCGGCGGAACGGTCGAGCACGGCCCGCTCGATCATGTCGTAGGAGCCGGTCAGCAACTCGACGACGATGTCTTCCCGACCCTTGAGAAACTCGGCGACGATCCGCGGCAACAGCTCCTGGGTCATGCTGGTGGGCACCCCGACCTTGATCAGGCTCTTGCGCGAACGGCCCACGCGCATCTCGTCCGCCAGGCGCTGGATACGTTGCATGCCGTCCACCAGGCCAGCCACTTCGGTGAGCAGTTCTTCAGCCTCCGGGGTCGCCATCAAGCGGCCCTTTTTGCGCAGGAACAACGCAAAGCCCAATGCCTCTTCCAACTGGCTCAGCAACCGGCTGACGGCGGACTGCGACAGGCCCATACGGGTCGCCGCACCGATAGTCGAACCGGTGGACATGATCGCCTTGAAGGCTTCGAGCTGCTTGAGATTCACCGTGATGTTCCTGTGGTTTGAGGGCTTTGCGCATAGCCTGATGCGCTTCTCGCATAACGTTGCCGGGTGTTCGAGGAGCCGTTAGTGTCCGCCGCAATGCGACACGCCGTCCAGCCTGTCGCAGGCAGCAACTGCCCATAAAAAACCACAATACGGCATTCGGGAGACGGTTATGCGTGAGCTTTTCACGAGGGGAGGAGTGGTGTCTGCAGGCTTGCTGGCGAGCCTGTCACCGGCGTTGATGGCCCAGGGGTTCTGGGAGGATTCCCACGGCAAGCTGACCTTGCGCAATTACTATTTCAACGACGGTTACCGCGACGGCGGCGAAGACCGCAAAGAGTGGGCCCAGGGCTTTTTGCTCAACCTGCAATCGGGCTATACCGAGGGCACCGTGGGCTTCGGCCTGGATGCGTTGGGGCTGTCGGGGATCAGGCTCGACTCCAGCCGCGCCCATGCCGGCACCGGCTTATTGCCCGTGCACGACGACGGCCGCGCGGCCAGCGAATTCTCCAGCCTGGGGGTGACCGCCAAGATGCGCATCGGCGAAGCCGTGGTGAAAACCGGCACACTGCTGCCGAAAATTCCGGTGCTGGTGTACAACGATGGCCGGCTGTTGCCGCAAACGTTCCAGGGCACTCAGATCGAGTACAGCGGCATCCGTAACCTGTACGTGCACGCCGGGCACCTGGACAAGTTCAAGCTGCGGAACTCGACCGACAGCGTGGACATTTATCCCCAGGGCTACAGTGGCAAAAAGGGCAGCGACTTTGATTTCGCCGGCGCCACCTACGCCTTCACACCCAAGCTGAGCGGCACCTGGTACTACGGCGAAATGCGAGAATTCTATCGCCAGCAATTCCTCGGCCTGGTGCACAAGCAGCCAGTGGGTGCCGGCAGCCTGACCAGCGATTTGCGTTACTTCATCAGCAACGAAGCGGGCGAGGCACGCAACGGCAAAGTCGACAGCGACATGTTCAGCGGGCTGTTCACCTACCGGCTAGGGCCGCAGGCGCTGGGTGTGGGTTATCAGAAAGTCACCGGCGATACCGCCTTGCCCTATGCCAGCGTGTCGACGGTGTATTCCTTCAGCAACGCCGGTGTCGGCAAATTCATCCAGGCCGGTGAGCAAACCTGGATGCTGCGTTATGACTATGACTTCGCCGCTGTGCTGCCGGGGTTGAGCTTCATGACCCGTTATTACAAGGGCCAGAACGGTGACTTCAAGGGCCGTGAAGCCCGGGAGTGGGAGTCGGACACCAACCTGCGCTACGTGATCCAGGACAGTGTCTTCAAAGGCGTGGGCATCGAGTTGCGCAAGGCCACGTATCGCTCGACCTACGCGAGCGATCGTGACAACTACCGGGTGTACCTCACGTACGACCTGGCGCTGTGGTAGCCGCCCGTTACTGCTCGATGAAATAGTAAGGCTGGCGGTTGACCGACATCTCCTTGACCACCGTCATGGGTACGTTCAGCCGGTCAGTGTTATCCACCAGCGCCACGTTGCCGGGCTTGGCGGCAAGGTAGCTTTTAAGCGCTTCCGGCGTCTGCAGAATCTGCAAATAGGCCTGCATGTAAAACACCCCGGCGCCGGCGATACGCTCATTTGCCTGATACAACACCACCTCTTTGCCTTGCGCCTGCATGGCCTGGATCTCACGGATCACCGGCACAAACGACTGGCGCACATCGGCCTTGGGCGCGTACCAGAACGCAGCGATCAGGTAGCAGGCAATCACCACAGCGAAAAAACCACCCAGCAGGCCACGACGATGTTCATAAACGTGTTCGGCAACGTGGGAAACCTGCCCGCGACTTTTCAACCAGCCCAGCAACACGCCGCCATACTCGGCGGCCAGCACCGCTGCGGCAGGTGTCAGCGCCATCAGGTAAACCGTGCGTTTGCTGGAGGCGAACGTCAGCAGGGTGAACTGCGCCACCAGCCACACACTGAAGAACAGACGGTAGCGGTTACGCACCAGGCTTTTACGGAAGTGCCACAGCCCCAGGTACACCAGGATGTTCCAGGGCAAAAAGGCTTCGGGCAGTTTGGCGAGGTAGTAATAGAACGGTTCGTAGTGACCGGCTTCGACAAACGAGCCGCTGAAGCGCCCGACGCTGTTGGTCAGCAGCACTTCACCCACCGCTTGCAGCCCGCCGCGCTGGTACAGGAAACCCAGCCAGATCATCAGCGGCACCAGCGCCAACAGGGTGAACAGTGCGGGTTTGATCCAGTCGCCCAGTTTGAATTGTTTATCCATCAGGCTGGTGCTGGCCAGATAGACAAAGATCACGATGCCCGGCATGGCCAGGCCCAGAACCCCTTTGCTCAAGGTGGCGATCACCATGCCCAAGGTGAACAGCAGCCAGCTGCCCAGGTTGGAGCGGTCGCGCTCCGACTCGGGGCGGTTGGCCTGGTAGAACGCCAGCAGGGCCGTGGTGACCCCGAGGGTGAGCAGCGAGTCTTCACCCACGCCGCGCACATTGCTCCAGTAACTGGCCATGGTTGCCAGCATCAGCGCCGCGACAAACGCCAGGGTCTTGGGCCGGCCAAACTTGCGCAGCATCCCGTACAGCAGCATCACACTGAACAGCCCGGCAAACGCCGAGGCCAGGCGCACCGCCCAGGTGGTGCCGCCAAACAGGCGGATCGCCCCGGCGTCGAGCCACAGGCTCAGGGGCGGTTTCTCCAGGAACGGTTCGCGGAACAACTGTGGCACCACCCAGTCGTTATCCAGGTGCATGGCCATGGCAATCCCGGCCACACGGGCCTCGGTCGAGCCTTGGAGCTCGTGATTGCCAAGGGCGGAGAAGAACAACAGCGCAGCAAGCAGGAGCAGCAGAGGAGCGGAACGCGTCATGGATTCTGGCTACCGGGGCAGGGGACCGTTCGGGGGAACAGTCCGGGCGATCGGTGAGTATACGAGGGTGATTCTTAATAATTCGTGAATGAATGTGTGGTTTTTGCAGGGTCAGGGCTGTTTCAGCAGTGGCCAGCGGGTGAGCCAGCGTTTGGAGGTGATGCGTTGCTGGTAAATGGCGTGTTTTTCTTGGGTGAAGCGGTGTGTGGGGTTGAGTTGGAGGTTGAACAGGTCATCCAGGCCGAGTGGTGCTGAAACTTCGCACAGGTCTTCTGCGGTTCTTCTGACGGCTACGGCGGTGGCCGTCTCTGGCCAGAAGCGCATGGCGTCGCTGGCGTTGCAGTAGGGCGCGTCGCCGTTGCGCAGGTGCATGCGCGCCTGGTTTTTGACTGACCAGTCGATGGAGGGTTCTGCTGCGCGTAACAGGGCTTCGAGACGGCGGTCTTCGGCGGGGTCGGTGCAGGTGGCGTCGAACCACAGTACGTCGACGTCACCGGTCAGTGGTGATAGGGGGCGACCGTGGAGGTGATCCCACACGGCGTTGCGTATGAAGCCGGCGCCGATCCAGCAGTCGGGGAGGGCGAGGGAGCGGACGACGGCCAGTAAGTGCCAGCGTTGGACATCGCTGCTGATCAGTGTCTGGAGGGCGTTCTCGCTCAAAGGATTACGGCCTCTTTTACAACGATCCCCAATTCGTTGCTGACTTTCACCACCCTTACTTCATCGCGGTGCCCGATCCCCGTGGGGCGGCAGATTTTAATCGTCTTATTCAGTTCAGGATCGAACACCCTGATTCCGCTGCAGCTTTTACTTCCGCCCGACGAATATTCGTAGTGAGCTGTATAGCTGCTGCGGGTGCCGCCTGAACATAAAATGGCCAACGAAAACAGCGTTACCGATAACAGCGTGCATAGGATGAACATCCCGGCAAACGCCTTAAGCAGGGTCCGTTTTTTTTCGAGCCGTAGCTGTGGTTGTCTTACACGCCAGACAATCACGGACGCAGCCAGGGTCAGGACGAGCGATACGGATAAACAGGCTTTCCCAGCGACCGGTTTGAAGTGGATGGCCGGTGAGATGCTGAACTGCCATATAAACAGCACGGCCAAGAGAAGCGTTACTCCCAGCACGACGGGTATCAGGTAGGCGTAGGAATTCTTGTTCACTGCGGCACACATCCTTATGTTTCAAAAAGCAGGGGTCTATCTTAAAAGAAAACAGACCCTCACCTTTTTCTTACTGTTGGGGTACTCAAGCGGATCGCTATGTTACCTGTCAGGAAACGGTCCTTTCCGCAGCTGCTGAGTCTGCCGTTGGCACAAGAATGTCCAATGCGCGCGTCACCAGCAACTCACCCAAGACGCTCAATTGCTGGGTGGCCAGAAGTTTATGGCGAAAGGCGCCATCAAGCTCGAAAGCCAGGTCGGTAGTGAGAGCGTTCAGTGAGGCGAGGGTTTCGCAGGCTTGTACCAGCAGGGTTTCGGGGTCGATGTTTTGGGCGATACAGAAGATATCCGTGCCGGATTGGCTCGGGCATGGGGGGTTGGGGCTGTGCTTTTTCATGACTGCAACTCCTTGATTGGTGGAGTCGCCAGACGTCGCTGCTAAACGAAAAGGGTGGCGACTGTGCACGGGTTAGCAGACCAGGAATCAAGGAACCCAGCGCACTCGAAAGTGCCCCACGCACAGCCGCCATAACGCGGACAAGCGGACGCAAGATGCTTCGCTTGAACGGATGGTGGCATTGCATGCCTTGATATTAACCGAGCTGCTAAACCCGGTCGCTGATTTTGCAGCGACGTTTCAAGGCTAGTCGTGTCGATTGATGAGCACCAGTTCACCAAGGGCGCGATGTCTTGCGGGAAAAATCCGAAGGTTCAATCGGCGGTGTGTTTTCAGGAGGCCAGAAACGACAAAACCCGCACAAGGCGGGTTTTGGTGGTGCTTCGTATTTGGTGGGCCGGGGTAATTTGAATTGGCCTACTATACTATTGATAAATATGACAATAGATCGCTCTATAATTTTGGTGGAATACCATTTGGAATACCGAGTGACTGAATCATTACTCCTTAAGCTCGGTGAGAGGTTACTCGAAAGTGTCCGTGTTAACGGGGCTCGAACCCCCGTTAAATTTTTTCAACTTTGAGCAGTTTGAGTATTTGAGAGGGAGAGTCCCACTCGCCATCTGGGAACCAGATTGGGCTGATACCATGACCCGCGAGGAACTGGTCTCTGGCTCGGCGCTCTCCTTCATCACGTGGCGTATTCAATATCGCAAAGTGTCTGGGCATGTACTCTTGATGAGAGCCGTACAGTTCCTTAAGTACTGACAAGTAGCGATCCGAAATTAGGCTACATCCCATAAATACTACGCTGAAGCTTCCGAATATTTTTTTCAGGAGGCTAGGTATCGGGTAGTCGTAGTCGATGCCGCTAGCTCCATAGCCAGCATTGTATTCATCTAGAGTCAGTACTCGATTACGCGGCTCATCAATTCCGCCGTGTAGTTTCAATAGATAGTTGGATCCACTATAGATTGCTCTAATGAATCGACCGCTCTTTTCATTTCCAACGGGCTTCTCTCTGAATGGTGCGCCCAAAGCCTCTAGGCAACTCTCCAGCACTTCATCAAAGTTGGTGGTGATCATGCATCCATCAAACAGGTCTACAAGGTCAGCAGATGGGCTGAGGGCGGGAGTTATTTTTGCCCCCGCGAATGCATGCTTAAAATCTCGACTAAATACGGGAAGGGTTTGCTCCTGAATAACTTCATCCATCACTCGTTCGTGGTCGCCAGCGTGAAGACGCTCTTGTACTTCTTCTTCGTTTAATCCGGCACGTCTGGCCTGTGCTGCTATATAATTTGACCAAGAGGGGCAGCCTGCAGCAACAGAGAAACCCGCTCCGACAAAGGGTATTACAGTGCTGTGACGCTTTATGATGCTTAAAAGCTCTTCATATACGCCTTCATTCTCCGGAAATTGATCAAGCCATAGAGCTGAGCTTTTAGTGCTTTTTCGATCCTGCCGGAGAAGTTGCTGATATGTTGGAGGGTCTGCAAAAAATATGGCTCTGCTGATAGGTTCAAGTAGTTGCTCACCAGTTGGCGTCCT
This sequence comes from Pseudomonas sp. IPO3778, assembly GCF_013386825.1. GTDB lineage: Bacteria > Pseudomonadota > Gammaproteobacteria > Pseudomonadales > Pseudomonadaceae > Aquipseudomonas. The sequence goes on along the minus strand of NZ_JACARC010000043.1, from coordinate 99,909 downwards.
GAGGATAATTTCGTATCCTTCAAGCTCGCCTTGGTCGAGTCGGTTGTTGAAATCCTGATTGCTTACGTATTCTTGATGCTCATCGATAAGCGCTGCCGCTGTTTCGATCGCTGCCTTAATTATTTGCGAGGTACTCATGCCAGCGCCTCTTTAACTAGGTTGTTAGTTAGCTGTTCATTGAGCTTGCTGGCCAGTCTTATTTGGGATTTGAGTTGATCGCAGATGCCTGTTAGTTGATTTATTTTTTCAACGATACGGTGCTGTTCTTGTACTGGTGGAATAGGGATTGGAAATAGGCGTAGTGAGCCTAGGTTTAAACCTTTATATGCAATGCCCCGTAGTTCTGCTGTTATTGCGCTCCAAAAATAATTGGACTGCATAGCGATTGCCATATAGTGGCCGCTCAATTGTTTAGAAACTGGGATTACGGCGACTTCTCTTGCAACGTTGTAGCCTGCGAGCTCTGCATTTACCACGGCTACGCCTCCAAGCGTGCCGCGGATGTTTATAACAATTTCTCCTCCAGTAAGTCGCGTTCTTGTATATTCGCTTTCGATTTCTTGAGAAACTTTTCTAACAGAATGTAGATCGATATACCCGGGTTTTACGTCGCTGCATCTTAATGTGGCGATGCCACCTTGTTTTGGCTCTATGCCTAACTTGATAATACCGTAAGATATCTCTCGCCCTCTCTCAAGGAGCTTGTTGAGAGTTTCCCATCTCCACTGAGATGGGAGAGGAAAAGGGTGTGACTGCTTATCTTGTTTGGTGAGATGTGAAGCTTCTTTTGTAGAGTCCAAGTTGGGGAGTATTGTACTAACCGACTCATCGTTGGGGTCTTGCGGAACCAGTTTACCCATCACGGCCAGTTGCAGCAGTGTTTGCTTGAGGGCGTCGATGCCGGGTTCGGTGGTGAACAGGGTGTGAAAGTGTTCGGCCAGGCGCTGCCAGTTGGCTGTGAAGTCTGCGGCGTCGGTGACTTGGGTCAGGCTGCCGAGCAGCGCTTGCACCAGTTGAATGTGGGCGCTTTCGGCGTCGGCCTGTTGGGCTTCCAAGCGATCGCACAGGGCCATCAGCTCATCGACTTTGGCGACGATACGATGTTGTTCGGCAAGAGGAGGAATTGGAACTGGTATTTCTTTGAGTCGTGAGGCTTTGATCCCAGTCGCAGTCATTCCTGTCGAAACGTCAAGGAACTGAACTTGAAGAGTGGAGGACATCATTGCCAGCTGCAAAAATGGTCCAGTAGCTAGATCATGCAGTTGGAAACAAATCACTCGCTGAGCTAATGCAAACTGCTCTGATATATCAATCAGAGAAATATTTCCAAGGGGGGCCTCGGTGGTAAAAAGCATATCTCCCAACCGTGGAAAACCTCTGGTCATCCATGACGGATAATCTATTTCTGCAATGAATTCTTGGGGCTCTCGACTGATGAAGCCCATTCGCACATTTTTCGCCGTAATAAGTGGAATGCCCGATTGCGTTTTTGTAGGTGTCCTACCCCTATAATCAATAAAGCGGGCAAGGTTTCCAAGTCGAGCATACTCCCAGCCAGCGTTGAGCTTAAGGTAGTGTTCATCCTCTGGAATATCATCTCTTGCCGTAGTGCGCATGCCCTCTTCAATTACTAGACGTTGCTTTTTCGCCTCGATGTGCTTGAGCAGCTCACTGGCCGGCTCATCGCCGGGATCTTGGGCTACCAGCTTTCCGCGAATCGCCAATTCCAGAATCAACTCACGCAGCTTTTTGATGCCGTTGGGCGCACCGGCCAACAGCGGCAGATTGTCGGTGAGCAGCGTGGTCATACTTCACGCTCCAGAGCTTCCGTCAGCACGACTTTAAGCTGGCTGCGCAGAGTAGCGATCTCGCCTTGCAGCTTTGCGTAATCGCGCAGTAATTCTTCCGAGTCGTGGCTGACTTGCTCGCCAATATGCGGGTTCTTACAGTCCAGGTTCCAGTTGTTTGCCTGCAGATCTTCGACTCTAACCTTCCAGGCAAATTTGTTTGCCACCCGAGAGGCAAAGCCATCGGCCTCGCTGCCCCACCAGTCTTCTTCCGTCGCGAACTCTTCGATACGCATGGGCCGGGTCTTGGAGTAGTTCTTTACGCCGGCTGGGTACTGATGTTCGTAGAACCATACCTGATTGGTCGGCGTGCCCTTGGTGAAGAACAGCAGGTTGGTCTTGATGCCTGTGTAAGGGTTGAATACTCCATTAGGGAGGCGAACGATGGTGTGCAGGTTGCATTCGTTGAGCAGCTTTTCCTTGATACGGCTTTTGATGCCTTCGCCGAACAGGAAACCATCGGGCAACACCACGGCGGCGCGACCACCATCCTTGAGCAGGTGCATGATCAGCACCAGAAACAGGTCGGCGGTTTCCCGGGTACGAAAAGCTGCGGGGAAGTTGGTTTCGATGCCGTCCTCTTCCATTCCACCGAACGGCGGGTTGGCGACAATGCAGTCGACCCGCTCCGCCGGGCCCCAACTAATCAGCGGGCGGCTCAGGGTGTTGTCGTGGCGGATCTGGCTGGGCACCTCGATGCCATGCAGGATCATATTGGTGGTGGCAAGCAGGTGCGGTAGCGGCTTTTTCTCCACGCCGAAGATACTGGCCTGCAGGGTGCGTTCGTCCTCGGCGGTTTTTACATATCGGCTGCGCTTGTGCTCGATGGTGCAGGTTAGAAAGCCACCTGTGCCGCAGGCCGGATCCATAACCTTCTCGACCAGTTTGGGGTCAACCATACGCACCATAAACTCGGTGACCGGACGCGGTGTGTAGAACTCTCCGGCATTGCCGGCGCTCTGCAGGTCGCGCAACAGTTGCTCGTAGAGGTTGCCGAACTCGTGACGCTCCTGGGCCTTGTTGAAGTCTACGCCTTGCTGAATTTTGTTGATCACTTGGCGCAGCAGCTGGCCGGACTTCATATAGTTGTAGGCGTCTTCAAACACGCTGCGCACCACGAAGGCCGCTGGCGAGCTGCTGTATTCAGGCAGGTTCTGCAGTTGGGGGAACAGGTTGTTGTCGATAAAGCCTTTGAGGTCGTCACCTGTCATGCCTTCCGGGTCGGCGGCCCAGGTGCGCCAGCGGCAGCTCTCGGGAATCGGCGAGCTGTAGCTGTCGTTCATCAGTTCCCATTCCAGCTCGCGATCATCGAAAATCTTGAGGAACAGCAGCCAGACCAACTGGCCGATGCGCTGGGCGTCTCCATCGACGCCGACGTCTTTGCGCATGATGTCCTGGATGGATTTGATGGTGGAGCTAATCGACATGACGAATTCTCGGGAGGGCGCAGTAAATCGGACGATTGTATAGGGGTTAGTTGTTGGGGGGTACGCCGCCGCGCGACTACCCCATCCTTGGGGCGATGTGGGCTAACTGGCGTAAAGCTCGTCTTCCAGCTCATGGATGGCCTTGTTGTAGCCGGCCTTGCCGCCAAAGGCCTTGACCAACTCGATGGGCACACCGATCTGGCTAAACGGTTCAAGCTGCAGGATTTTGATGTCCTCAATATGCTCGATGCCGGTATCGGCGTATTTATCCAGCAACGCCTCCAGCACTTGGCGGGCTGCGCCGGAATACTTGGCAAAGTAGTTACGTTTTTTCACCTGCTCGGCTCGCTCACGCCGTGATAGGGCAGGCTGATCGAAGGCGACGTGGCAGATCAGGTCGAACGGGTCGAGCGGCTTGCCCTGTTTCTTTTCAACCTCTTCGGCCAAGGCTTCCCACATCACGCCCTGGACGGCCATCTCTTCGATGATGACTTTCTTTTGCTCGGAATCACTCCAGCGCCGGAGGAAATCATCCAGCGAGGCGAACTGCTTTTGCACACAGGCGCGGGTGTAGTCGTGCAGCGATTCGGTGATCAGTCGGCCATCCGGGCCGTAGTACTGCACACGCTCAGCGATGACGTAAATCGGAATGTTGTCGATGACGTACTTGATGCGCTTCTTGCCCTCATCTTCGCCGGTGAATTCCAGGTCATCGCTGTCGGTATCGTTGCCTGCGCTGATGCCGTCTTCATCGGCAAGCGGATCATCCGGCGGTACAGGGGAGTCATCACCTTCGGGGGCGTAGATCACCACCGGGTCGCCGTCGAAGGCCGGGTCAGCAAACAGCTCGGTGGCCTTTTTGAAGTCCATGATGGTGAACCAATACTTGCTAAAATCCTCGTTGATGCGAGTGCCGCGACCGATGATTTGCTTGAACTCGGTCATCGATTTGATGTGCTGGTCGAGCACGATCAGCTTGCAGGTCTGAGCATCGACGCCGGTGGTCATCAGCTTGCTGGTGGTGGCAATCACCGGGTAGCGCTCTTCCGGGTTGATGAAGTTATCCAGCTCGGCCTTGCCTTCCTGATCATCGCCGGTGATACGCATGACGTATTTGCGATTCTCGGCCACACGCTCGGGGTTGAGGTTGACCAGAGCCTGGCGCATGCGCTCGGCGTGGTTGATGTCGTCGCAGAAGATGATGGTTTTCTGAAACGGATCGGTGGCCTTGAGGAGTTCGGTGACCTTCTGCGCCACCAGTTGGGTGCGCGCCTCGATCACCAGGGTGCGATCCATATCCTTGAGGTTGTAGATGCGGTCTTCGATCAGCTCGCCATTCTTATCGAGCATGCCTTTGGGTGGCCGCCAGCCTTGCAGGTCTTTATCGAAGTCGATGCGCACCACTTTGTAGGGGGCGAGAAAGCCGTCTTCGATGCCTTGCTTCAAGGTGTAGCTGTAAATCGGTTCACCGAAGTAAGTGATGCTGGATACTTCTTTGGTTTCCTTTGGTGTGGCAGTAAGGCCGACATGGGTGGCGCTGGAGAAGTATTCGAGGATTTCACGCCAGGCGGAATCCTCGGAGGCGCTGCCACGGTGGCATTCGTCGATCACGATCAGGTCGAAGAAGTCGCGGGAGAACTGCTTGTAGATGTTCATCTCTTCATCGGTGCCGGTGACGGCCTGATAGAGCGACAGGTAGATCTCGTAGGAGGTATCGATCTGACGTTTGGCGATCTTGGTCATCGCCTGGCCGAAGGGCTTGAAGTCGTTGTTTTTGGTCTGGTCGACCAGGATGTTGCGGTCAGCCAGGAACAGGATTCGTTTCTTCTGTTTCGATTTCCACAGCCGCCAGATGATTTGGAAGGCGGTGTAGGTCTTACCGGTGCCCGTGGCCATCACTAGTAAGATACGGTCTTGGCCACGCGCTACGGCTTCGACGGTGCGGTTGATGGCATTCATCTGGTAATAGCGCGGCATGCGCCCGGAGCCGTCGTCGTAGTAGGGAGCTTCGATCTTGTGTTGGGCTGTAGTATCCAGCCCCTTCCACTGGCAGTAGCGGTGCCATAGTTCGGCAGGGCTGGGGAATTGATCAAGGGTGAGTTCGGTTTCTAACTGGCTGCCTGTGCCACTGCGGTCGTGAAACAGGAAACCATCGCCATTGCTGGAGAACACGAACGGTACGTCCAGGGCCTCTGCATAGCCCAGGGCTTGCTGCATGCCGGAGCCAACGGAGTGCTTGTTGTCCTTCGCCTCGATTACAGCGATAGGTAGGTTGGCCTGATGGTAGAGGATGAAGTCTGCGCGGTGTGCTTCGCCGCGGCTGTGAAGTTTGCCTCGGACGATAATGCGGCCTTTGGTAAAGCTGACTTCCTCGCGCACCTGCTTGTGCATGTCCCATCCAGCTTGCTGAACGGCTGGGGCGATGTACTTGCTGCAGATGTCCCGCTCGGAAAGCGACTTTTTGTCCATAACCCCAATTCCCTTTCAAACCGGCCTGGTCGCTCCATTCCGGCACTGCTGATCATGCTCGATGGGCGTAAATGTACCTTGTTTGATGATGGCACGGGGGAAGATCAGATTATGGTGGCTCAAGCTGTAAGTAAGATAAGTCGGGGCCGTCGGAAAAAGGAGGCGGATTTATTCTCGAAGAAATGGCCGCCCACCTTTTTTGACTTTTTGGCGCGCTCCAGTTGGTCGCTATTTTTAGTGCTAGGAAGCTGTTCCTGCGGCAGCTTTTGAATCTGCTGTCGGCACAAGAATGTCCAGTGCACGCGTCACCAGCAACTCACTCAAGACACTCAATTGTTGTGTGGCCAGAAGCTTATGGCGAAACGCACCATCAAACTCGAAGGCCAGATCAGTAGTGAGCGCGTTCAGCGAAGCTAGAGTTTCGCAGGCTTGTACCAGCAGGGTTTCAGGGTCGATGTCTTGGGCGATACAGAAGATATCCGTGCCGGATTGGCCCGAGCATGGCGGATTGGGAGTGATCTTTTTCATGGTGACGCTCCTACACTGGTGACGGGAGCTGCCATCCCCTGCTGTCAAACAGGTGTGGGTGGCAGCTGTACGCGGGTTGACAGACCGGAAGTGTAGGAACCCGGCGCACCCGAAGATGCCCCACGCACAGCCGCCATGAACGAGGCGGAATGCGCGAAGCATGCCGACTTATCAAGGGGAGTGAAAGGTTACACTTTTCGGCCTGTCAAAGCCGGTCGCTGATGAGCAGCAACCAGGGAAGGCTAACTTCGTGGGGTGACTCGCGCCAGTTCACGCAGGGCGCGCCGTTTTGCAGGAAAAATCCGAAGGGTCATTCGGTGGCGTGTTTTCAGGGCTCCAGAAACAACAAAACCCGCACAAGGCGGGTTTTGGTGGTGATTCGTAATTTGGTGGGCCGGGGACGTTTGAACGTGATTGTAATGTTCAAGTAATCATTGAGGTTTAGGTGCTTCGAGGATTCAAGGCATACACACTGGCATACATGGTGCTCGTGCCTGTGAAGCTTCCGGCAGCAAAATGACTAGCTATGATTGTTCGTAGGGCCATAACCTAAAAATCATATTCATACGAATGGATTACGACTCGTTACACCAGCGGTTGGAATGCTCGTTAAGCAGTTGAACCGCTTTCAGAAGGTGTGCATCCGACTTAAACAGTCATTTGCGTTCGCGCCGACTTGCAGTTTTCAGTTAGTGGTGGCAGCCCTAATGGGATGTGTCAGCCAACGCAAAATGGCTGCCATCGGCCAGAAACGGACAGTGATCCCAGTAAATAATCTGTCCCCCTTTTCTGTACTGGAAACCTGAGCAACTATCCTCCTCCAGGATGCACAGACCCCGCCTGAATAGCTCTTTTTGGTCTTGTCACTGAGCCCACAATCTTGCAAAGCCGTTACCAATACGCATCAGTGTCGGTCTAGCCCACCCTGCCAAGATCCTTCAGGGTGTTGGAGTAGACGAATTCACCTAGCGCGTTACGCCAGCCATCTGGATAACTCTCAAGTGACCGTAGCGCCACAGCCTTGGCAGTCGCGGGTTGGACAGCAGGGGTTAAAGCTTGTATCGCATTACCCAGTGCGACGTACGCTTTTCGATGCCGTACCCCACCATTAGCAAGCAGGACTCCGAAACGTGAGGGCGCACCAAACTTGAGATACTCGACGAATGCAGCTACCCCTTCGTTCACCGCAATCCCACGTTCGAGCAATAGTCGGGCAAGAAGCGAAACGCCTTGTTCGACTAGTGTTTGCAACGAATACGTGATCGCGCGCGTGTGTATCCCAAGGATCTCGTCAACTTCCATCCGCGTTGATTGGGCGATCTCGGCGTACGTTGTACCACGTACCCACTGCCGAATGATCCCGAAGAACTTGGGTTTGACTGTTTCAAGATCCTGATCATTGTCCAGCCTGAATGCCACACGCACATCTGACTTGAGCTCTGTATCCTGCCACGCCCATTCCAGCATCGCTGAAAGGAGATCGTCCGAAGCAGGGTCTATTGGGCTCGCCCAATCTGCCCTGCTCGGCAACAGAACCTGTTCGACGAAATCCAGAAGGCGCACCTTGGCTCCAGTATCTTGAAGCCAAGCGATCTTGCCATCTGCCCTGAGCGCAATCAGACGCCGGGCGCGCAACTCAAAGACCGTACGAAGCGTGACGGCGGAACCAGCTGGAAGCTGGTAGGCAGCAAACGTATGGTCAGATAGGTCGGTAGCCAACCTTATAAACTCAGCGTCCCCGATCTCTTCCGCGATCAGCTCAATGAGCGTTGCATCCACGCCATCGATGAGCGGATGACTGTCAGGCTGGCGTTCCAAAAACTGATTGTCGAGCGCGATACTGTGGGTTCTCAGGAAGTGCTCAAGCTCTCCAATCAAGGTGCGCAATGAGCCCTTGACGGGCTCTCCTGCCCCCGCAGTAGCGACGGGGAGAACCAACCGCCACTGATCAGGATTCGCACAGATCACCAACCCTCTGGTATTGGCGCCGGCACGACCGGCTCGACCAACCAGGTTCTTGATGTCACGGGCGAGCATGTTCTCGGGTCGCCCGCTGCCAATGCGGCGCTGCACCGAATACAGAACGAGCGAGCGGATCGGTAGGTTTACCCCTTCCGCGAGCGTACTGGTACAGATGACCAGTTGGACTCGCCGATCCCGCAGGAGCTCCTCCAAAACCTCTCGAGTCTCCTGAGGGATGTCACCGTGGTGCAGCACAGCACCATTGCTCAGCGACCTCGTACCTATCCAATCTGCACCAAATTCAGTTTCGAGGTAGTCGACGCGCGTGCGCAGCGCTTCAAGATCTGCATGATCAATGGGCTTGGGTAAAAGTAATGGACACTCCAACTGCTTGATGAGCTCTTCCGCCAAACCGATCGCCCCCTGATCACCGCGCTTGTTTGCGGCGAATATCGCCGTGGTTCCCATCGACAAGACTTTCCGGGCGGCGGCGACAGCCAGAGTCTTGGTTGATGAGAAGCCATAGGTCTTCGTGCGCCCCGTGCGTGCGTTCACGTACTGGAAGGTGTTCCGATCCAAGAAGCCATGGATCGAGTACTGCCGTTGCTGAGCATGGGGGTGCATATCTAGACGAACGGACTTGCCCACTCCACTACCATCGGATCGAAGGACGGAAAATTCGGCGATCGCCGGTCGATAGGTGCTTCTGATGACGGTGTCCTCATCGCCTCCAAGCCATGCGTTGATTTCTTCGATGTTCGGGATGATGGCCGACATGAAAACGAAGCGGATCGGATTGACTTGGCGGGCCTTCATCCGCGCCAGTAATAGCTCCAGACCAACACCCCTGCCGGAGCTATCGAGCAAATGCCCTTCATCGCAAATGACCAGCGATATCCGCTGGGCGAACGCTGGGTCAGCACTGAGAATTCCGGACAGCGACTCAGGGGTCGCGATAAGCGCGTTTATGTGATCGAGCCCATGCACCTCGTCTCCCGACGGAATCGTCCCGCCATACGCGCAGCGCGCCGCGATCCCCAGGCTGTTTAGCTGACGTACCAGAGAATGGCGAAGCTCCGAAGCCAGCGACCGGTACGGCACGATCATGATCGCGACGTGGGTCGGGTTACGCTTCAGGTGCCAGTACAGCAAGGTCTCGCAGAGCGTGGTTTTGCCGGCCCCCGTAGGCATCTGCAAGGAATAGCTTTCGGCGTTGCCGAGCAATCCCCTTTCAATCGCCTGTATCTGGGAGGGGAAGAACTCCCAGGTCGATGGTTTGCGTTCGATGAAAGAGTTGATTAGAGGCGTCCAAAAAGTATTCGCTCCATCTGGCAGCACAGCCCGAATATTCGATGCCTCGAAACGAGCCAGCAGTCGACTGAGCAAGACCGCTGCAACCCACGTATGCGGCCCATCCGCTAATGCGCTTTGTGCCTCAGTGGCGCTCGCCTCTACGTTGTCGCTAAGACCGAATAGGTCGCCGCTGCGCAGATGCTCCCGGACCTCGATGGCAGTCTGAGATCCTAGGTTGCTCGGGCGGGCCAGGAAGTCATAGCACGCCGCCCATGGGCTTTGTGGATCAGTCGGCCGAGTCGACTGACGCATGGCCAGGCAGGCCGACGCTGGAAAGTCGCCAAAGTAGAACGCTGCTGCGGCAAACAGCGCAGCTTCATCCTTCGAGATACCCAACGCTTCAACCTGCTCAGCCGGAGTCTCTGTCGAAAATTGGAGGAAGGCATTGCCCAGCTGTGCCCAGTCGTCGCTTGGGGTATTCGTGGAGTGAATTCCGTCGAACAGCTCTCCCACGAGCGAGATGTAATAGTCGGCAAGGCGATTCCCGATCTGAGCAAGCTCAATGGGTAATGCAGCTACGGAAAACTGACCCAGGTGCCGGGCCATGTCTGCATCGTTAATCCAAGTCTGGAGGGAGGCTCTCATATCAAAGCACCGAAGCCCGCGCAGCTGCAAAAGCTGCGTTGTAGGTGGTGTGCAGATTCGGCACTGAGATCACCACGAGTGTGTACTCGTCACTGGCCGTGGCGGGCGCATTGTTCAGCTCAGCAGTGACAAAGTTCTCACAGATAACGGCAACGGCCCTGTATCGCAGGGCCGCTGGCGGATAATCAACCGCGTTGATAAACCGGTTGAGAAGCGGAATGTCGACGTCACCGAGATCCTCAGTGATGGCGCGCTCACGTAGCCACACCAGTGTGCTCGCGAGCCGGCTGGTGCGATCTTTTGCGCAGTCTGTGATAGCAGAGCCGATTGGGTCTGATGGAGCGCCGGTGGATTTGACCTTTACCTCAGCACAAAGCACTTGGTCATCAGCACTGGCAGCTGGGCGATGGGGCATGATGAAGTGAACGACATCCGACTTGGGGGCCGGTTTGGTTCTGTCCTGCTTGAGCCGCCATTTCTTCGGGCCTATGGCGGCACCCGGATACTCCTTGGCGGACTGGTAAAAATAACCGAGCACCTCGCCAAAATCTCCCGCCATGGTTGCGCCGGCATCCGGAAGCTTGCTCGCCAGAACATCCGAAAGAGTGAGCCCATGGCGATCCGCCGCAGCGTGAAGAACATCATCGGTGATGTAACAGCGACGCAATGGCTCGGCGATGGCCGCCTCCAAAAGCGCCACCTGCTGGGTAGTCATCCTGACCAGCACGTACGGCTGCTCCTGCTCGTGCGGGAACCACTGAACAGCGTTAATGAAGTCGAAACCAAGATCATCCATGAGTGCGGGTCATCCTAAGATAAGGGCTGGGAGCCAGCTCCGCGGTCAACCCAAGGCCGGGTAGCCGAGTAATGGTGGATAGCCACTACGGTACGCTAAAAAAAGGTACTGGTGTCAACTGGACCGCTGATAGCCCCCTTGTTTCCAGGCTCAATTGTATTTCCAGAGATGCAGCGCAATGTAGTTAACGCGAAGGGTTGCCGGGAACGCAGGTCGAGGCGTACATCAATCCCGTGAGGCTCCAGATCGGCTTGTATCGAAACGCGTCCATACCAACCTCATTGACAGCACCTGATCATCTCGGGGAGCGCAACGTGAAGCAGCGCTACGCAGAAAAGGGACAGAGTATGTATTGGGGATCGCTGTCCGCTTTGGGCGATTGCGGCCATAAGCGAGCGGCAGCCCCCGGCCAGTAGCTGACCTTCAAGGTGTGTACAAAATCAGTAGCGATTCAGGTCAGACGGTTATAGACGCCATCGCGTGCCACACTCCCGACGACATTGCCGGGTGTCACTACACCGGAGGAGCCACGTTTGGACAGAAAATTTTAGCCTCAATGCTTCTTCGTATTCCTGTGGCAATACGCCAGCGGACATGCTACCAAGTAGACTTCGCCGGAAGATTCGGATAAACGCGATCTCGCAGCATTTTCACGCATCGCCACAAGAATCAACGAGGTCTAATTTGTGGCGTGAATAAATAGCAATATAGATGGGTGATTTTGCTGCACTACCACAACTATCAAGGATTGAAGTATGGAAACAGAAATTGCTTCCGAAAAGAGCGGCGAGATCACAGCCCTCTGTGAAGGCGATCCACTTCATCTTACGTTAGACTTGTTGTTGTCAGAGATACAGAACAACAAAGCACTGCTTAAAGATAATATATTTCGGAAAAAACTAAGCATCTTATTCAAAGAGTCAACCTCCAAAAAGCTTGTAATCTTAGCCAATAAAGACTCCCTTGAGCTGCTGGCATTTCCCATTGACATCGATTCGGTATTACAACACTTAAACCAAGATATGCGCGACGACTGGTTTGTTGATGTACTCCAGCACCAGGACTTGTTTTCAAATAAACCGCAACTGCACGACACATTAAAGTCTCTCTTACTTGAGGAGAATGGGCGTTACTTAGGCAGTGAAAGACAGGCGTATGACATTCCTAAAAAGGGTCTAGGAGTTCGATATTCATTAGAGACGGACTTCTATGATCGTTTTATATATCAAGCAATATGCTCTTATTTGATACCGTTTTATGATCCGCTATTATCCCATCGTGTGCTGGGTCATCGGTATAACAAAAGGCGAGCCTCTGAGAAATATATATTCAAAAGTCGAATCGACTTATGGAAAACCTTCGAGGGCGTAACTAAAACAGCACTTTCTAACGACCAATCGTTGCTAGTCACCGACCTGATTAACTATTTTGAGAATATTTCCCTGGCGGCCATAAGTACAGCATTCGAAACGATGCTTGAACAAGTGAAAGCATCAGGGCCGGAAAAGACTTTAATTCGAAATGCAGTACATACTCTCTGTACTCTTCTGACAAGATGGGGGTACAACGAGAAGCATGGTCTCCCTCAAAATAGAGATGCCTCTTCTTTCATTGCCAACATAGTACTAAACTCAGTTGACCAGAACATGGTGGCTTTGGGATACGACTACTATCGGTATGTGGATGACATCAGGATAATTTGCTCTTCACCGCGAACAGCTAAAAAAGCACTTACAGATTTAATAAATCAGCTTCGGAAACTCGGAATGAATATTAACTCAGGAAAAACCGCGATCCTTACGAAGGATACTCCAGAATCCGAAATTGCCGAAAACTTCCCGACTACCGACGATAGAACACTTACAATCGACAGCATGTGGCGCTCCAGAAGCAGGAGAGTTATAGCTCGATCGGCAAAGTATATATATCAGTTGCTGAAAGACTGCATAGACAACAAGCAAACTCAGTCACGACAGTTTCGGTTTGCGGTAAATCGTCTAATTCAACTAAGCGAAGCAAAGCTCTTTGATGTCCATACGGAGATTTCAGATGATCTTAAACTGCTACTGATAGAAACTTTAGAAGACCACGCTGCCTCTACAGACCAATACTGCCGTCTTCTTTCAGCCCTAAACTTAACGGAAGATGATCTCGGTAAAATTACGCAATACTTGATGGATGATGAGAAGTCCATTCACTCCTGGCAAAATTTTCATCTTTGGTTATTGCTCGCAAAGAATCGCTACAAAAGTGAAGAAATTCTGCAGTACGCATCCGCGAAAATACAGGCGGACGTTCTTCAAGCAGAGGGAGCTGCGATCTTCATATACCTTCGCTGCGTTGATGAAAGCGCTGCATTAATTCCATTTATCCCGGAATTCAAAAGTACATGGCCTTTTTACCATCAAAGGAATTTTTTGCTTGCCACTAGCGAGTTTGGTAAAGAAGACTTACGCCCTTTAATATCAGAGTTGAAAACAAAAATAAAAGGTACCGCTGTTCGAGCAAGATCTCATTTCAAAGACGGACGCCCCCTTACAGAGCGCGAATCAAGAAGCCCGATGGAACTATACGAAGAGATAAGCCCATATGACTAAAAAGGCTCTCATCTTCATCAGGGACTACACGGACCAAGGAAAAGACAGATTTTTTCTTTGGTCTGAAAAAGTTCTAAAGGAGGCATCTGCTGACGATATTTCCTCTCAGACAGAAGAGCTGGTGTGCCATGATTACTGGCTTATAGCCCCAATACTTTTCAGGCTAAGTGGAAGGCTGCCAAAACTAATCATAGACGTCGAAGAGCTAAGAATTTCTATCTCCGGAAAGAGATCCGAGAGAGAAAAAAAAGAAAAGGTAGACATTACCAATTCGCTACAAAGCCTTATGCCTAAAGAGACCATACAAAAATATCTTGCGATATTTAACAGGAAAGAAGAAATCTGCGAAGAAACTCTTTCCGTGTTTGCCGATGCTCTCGTGTCGTACTCTAACCAAGTTGAAATTGAAGCAAAGCACGAGCAGGAATGGGACAGGCTAATCCAAATAGAACAGCCTGTCGCGCGCTACCTGATAGGTTCTGCTGCGACTGGAATAAATATAAACACGGAAGTGCTTAGAGGTCACAAGAATAAGATAGAATTCGATTTTTATATGGCCCTAAAGGAATTCTCGTCCAAGTACAGTGTTCCTCTAGAAGTCCCATCGGATGAAGATGTCGTAGAATACCTAGAGCCTCGCGGATTTGATTTTTCTGGCGTAAACGTAGATTACGTTCTTAATTTCGTCCCAATGCAGGACGAGTACGCTGACGACGTACTCAACCTAAGAAAAATTCAAAAATCCAGAATGGTATTGGCGGCAATACCGCTCAGCCAGAAAAAAATCTTCCCAATAGTAGATTCATTCGGTTCGATTACCTCGCGCATATACTTCAAAGACCCATCATTGCAAAATCTCGCTAAGCAGCACCGAGATATACTTATTCCAGATGAAGGGCAATTTTTCTCATACGTCGATTACGAGCAGTACGAGGCCGGAATAATGGCCGCACTTTCCGGCGATCCGTTACTTACGAGGTTCTATGCGGAAGGTGATCTCTATCAAATAGCGGCTGACTCTATTTTTCGTGATGTAACAAGGCGAAAAGAGGCCAAGCGACTATTCTTATCTTACGCGTATGGAATGAGGCACCGTGACTTAATTGATGCGGCGTACGGGTACGGCGCAGACAGACAAAATGCAAAAGTTTTTTTTAAGCAATTTGCCAGATTTGAGGATTGGAAAACTGGAGTTTATACCCGGTTTGAAATAGAGGGCAAAATTGGAACTGCTCTTGGCAACCACATTAAGCGAGAGCGAACGGGAGCTCTAAGTGAGAAGGAGAAAAGATCCTCAATCAGCCAGCAAGTCCAAGGAACCGCATCGCTTATATTTAAAAAAGCTTTAATTGCGATGAGCGGCGATCCACGAGTCGAGCTAAAAGTGCCAATGCATGATGCCGTGCTTTTTCAGCACCAAGAAGGTTTTGATCCTCAGGTCGTAGTCAATATTTTTTCAGAGGTTATGTCTAACCACTTTGAAAACAAGGTGACAGGAAAAGCATCGTTGGCGCCGTTTAGTCCACCTCTTGAAGCAGTCTAATTGCCGATGATTGTAAATAACTAAGCCTATGCTGGTCGCGAGTTTTTTGTGGTGCCAACAATCGACCGTTTCTCGTTACTAACGATGTGAATCGCGCCGAGTTTCTTAGGCACTTCTGGTGGTCCGCTCTTGGCCGAATACAGGTTACTGAGAACGACTGCTGTTTGCCCGTGTTCTGCCGTTCATCGCTACGGTGTGCATTAGCCTGTTTTAACAAAAGTTGTAGTCATCGTACTCTCTATACATGTGCTTTTTTGTTACGGCTTTGGGGTAATGGTGGGCGGCATCGCTTGGTCGGCCCTGGGCTGTTTTTGTTACCCGGTAGCAGTCGATTTTGTTACCCGTGCTGTTACTCGTTGCAGGTAAAATTGTATGCCCCGGGTAACAGAAATAGAGTCGCGACACGATCGAGTTAATAACCGGAGGGGCTGGCGGGCTGGGCCATTGAGCGATTATTGAGTGCGCCATTGCTCCCTTCACTGGAGACGAATATTTCTGTTACCCAAATTTCATATGCGTTAGCTGGAGGCGCAGCGCGGCGCGCAATGCCCACGCTGCAAGGAGGGCCAGGAGGGACCCAACATAGGGGGGAGGGGCATGGCCTTTGAAGGCTAGCGGGTGACGTGTCCGTTGCTACTGCAAAGGGTCTTACTGGAGACTGACGGGAGTGATGTCTACAGCGATGGCGCGGAATGAATCACTGTCGTGTGACTTCGTCACGGCAGCACTGCACGGATACACCGCCAAAGAGTGCTTATAACCAATGTGGTTTGTGTGCGTGTCGTTCGTATTAGCAACGCCGACCAAAGCTATCGCTCGGATCGGCGCTGAACTAGTGTGGTGCGGTTCACGGCCTGGAGATATTCAGCCCTACATTCCTTAGTTCGTCAGTGAGCGCCTGGGTTTCGGCATCGCCCAGCGTCTTGTCGTGCAGCCAGGGCACTGGCGCGTCGTATATTTCAATGCTGGAGGTGCTACGCCGGATCTTGTGGCTGTGCGGAATGGCAAAGTCCGCGACACGGATCTTCTTGATCATTTTGCTCGCTAGGTGCTCGCCAGCGCCAAGCGCCTGCATCGCACGGTCAGCTGCACAAGCATCGGCCAGTGGCGCGCCGATATCGCTTAGGACGCGTATGTAGCGGTTGATCGCGTCGTTGCGCAGTTGTTTCAGCCATTCGACTGTGAGGCCGCGTCGTTCTTGCTTGAGCTGTTCGACCTCTACCACGATGCCGTCCCGCTTCTCGACTAGCATGCCAATGGCGATGGTTGCCGCTTGGCCGTCCTCGATAGCTTGACGGCTAGCGCGCTCTAGTTCTTCCTCGCGAGCGTTCAGGTCCGTGACATCCGCCGTGGTCTTGCACACGAATGCCATAGCCCTACGCTCCGCACGCTCGCGGCTCAGTTCGTCCAGTTGGGTTGCGATGGTATCCGCTAACTGTGCGGCGGTCTCAGCACGCTGAATGTCACTGCTGATCTGCTCGATGATGGCAAAGCCTTCGGAGATGGCTTTGCTCAGGTCGCTGATCTTCTTGGGTGCTTTCATAGTTTGACCTCCAGGGTCAGTCATTGGTGTGTAGTTTTTTGCAATGGTGTGGACGTTTGGCATGTGTTATTTCCCCGGCCTTTGCCGATTAACCTCCTCCCTTGGGATGGATGCATAGAATCGCTAGAGGCCACGCCGTTAGAAGGCTGCGTAGGTGATGGCGCTCCCGTGTGTCCTGGATATGTCTCACTGTGCAAGGCAATGAAGCCATAACCATCAAGGTGCCGATGCCACGTCTCCAGGGCTTTGCGTTTCATGCCCTCGGCAGTGGTGTGGATGTAGGTCGCATCTAGGTCTTTCATAGCGTGGTTGAGCAGCATTTCACCCACCATGTAATCCACCCCCAGATCCGCCCACGCGGTGCGCGCCACCTTGCGCAGGTCGTGGCTCGACCATTCGCTCTTGGTCATCCCCTTGAACAAGGTGCTCGCCGTGGACGCGCTAATGGCCCTACCAGTGCGCCCAGGGAACAGGAATGGTCCCTGATACCCAGTGGTCTGTTGAGCGGCCCGGTAACGCTCGATCAGAGCGCAGGCTTGCTCCGTCAGTGGCAGCGTGTGCTCTGCCTTAGTCTTGGTGTCCTCTGCCGGGATGAACCATTGGCGGGTGGTGAGGTTGAGGTTCTTCCAGCGGGCTTGCCGGGTTTCCCCCAGTCGGGTGCCGTGACAGAGCATCATTAGCGCGAGCATGGATTCCAGTGGCGCACACTCGAAACGATCGGCCAGATCCAGCAGCAGGGCGGGCACGTCATCGCCGCGCAATCGGGCCGGCTTTGGTTTTATCCGGGTTCGCACAAAGTCGGTGTACTTGAGGTCAACCACAGGGTTCACGCCAAGCAGCGCCAGGCGAGTAGCTTGCCGAAAGGCGACGGCCAGCACGCCATAGACCGAGCGCACGAACGACAGCGCGAAACGCTCTTGCATCGGCCACATCAGCAGGCGGTCGAGGCTGGCCCGGTCGAGGCTGGCTAGCTCCAGTTTTTGCAGCCGTGGCACCAGGTGACAACGTAACGCGGACTGGGCGCTGGCCTTGCGCTTGGTAGACAAGCCACGGTCACGGCTCATGCGGTCGGCGTACCAGGTCAGCACATCACCCACCTTGGTCCAACTGGTAGTGGTCGAGGTGGCATCCGGGTCAATAGAGCGTCGTGCGAGGATGGCAGGCAAAGTGGTCTGCATCAGCTTGGCATTGATGCCGGGATAGTTTCCTGCCTTGCCCCACTTGCCGCGCACCACGACGTGCCAGGCGCCCTTAGTACGGTCGGTGGTTGAATAGCGGAAACGCAACTCGGGATAGCGGTGATCGCGCAACTGGCGCACAGGGCCAGCGGCTTGCTTGCGTATCTCGGCATCGGTGATGTTTACGTGCAGGGTGTTCATGATTCCAGTCTCTGAGGTTGCGTCTGCCATTGGCGGGAGTTAATGCGCTCAAATCTGAGCCCATCTCTGGTACCGATCCGGTAACGGTGCGAGCGTTAGTGGTCTTTCACCATTGGTGGATGGAGCAGATCCGCGCCATCCACCAATGGCGGGAACCTAGGCAAGGTCCGCGTCTGGCCAGCGCCACAGGGCTGTATTGAGGGCTTCCGCTCGGGTCATGGGCTCCCCAATCATCGTGCAGAGCGGTTTGCCATCGCGCATGACCCGCCAATGGCAGCGGCGCTCAATCCCGTCATTCGAGGCCAGCTCAGCCAGCAGTTCGAGCCGGTGGTTTTTGATGTAGGCGCGCACCTGGTCATTGAGCTTGCTTGCGGGCGAAACCCGAACACGCTTTCCGCTCAACTTCGCCGAAAACCCGAGATTGAGCAGGTAGGCGAGGGCGGCCATCAGACTTCCTCCGAATCGTCATCGGTGAAGTTCTGCGGAGGTGCCTTACTGATTAAGTTGTTCCAGTCGTGCCCTTTTTCTCCAGTCGGGCCCATGTCCAAGGGTGGGCACAACTGGCCGTCTGAGGGCACGACTGGAGGGAATGCCGCGAACTGACCTTTCGCTTGAGGGAGCGACCAGCTCACAATTGTGTCGCCGCCAAAGCCGGACCGTGCTGTCACTACTGAGAGTCGCTCACGGGCGTTGCGGATCTGCTTTTGCGTATAGCCGTTGCCGGTCATCAGTCTTTTGGCTTCTTTCCCGGTCAGGGGCCCCGCGCTCAGGATTCGTCGGAGTGCTTCGGCTGGATCATCAGCATCGTCCAGGCGATCTTCGTCGACCGACTCAACGTCACCCAGAATGTCCCGCGCCGATCCCTGTATCAGATCGCCCCACGCAACTTGCGTCGTTTCAATGCCTCCGTCGATGGTGCAGGGCTCGATGGTGTAGGACACGCCACCTTCGTCGGTGCCGATGTTGGACTTGGCCCGCGCCAACACCCTTGCATCAGAATCTTGCTGTTTGGCGGCGACCAGAACCGTTCGGGCCAGTGCCGAGAAGGCTTGCGAACCGATCACACGATCAGCCGGCGAGGATCCAGCGCCCCCCTTGGCAAAGTGGCTGATACCGACAACGGCGCAGAGATTGGCCTCAGCAAAGTCCACCACGCCTTGCAAGCCACGGCGAACGTCATTGGCCTTGTGCATGTCCCCTTTCACGGCACTGACCACTGGATCGAGCATCAGCAATGACACACCGCCCAAATCACGCACGGTGTCGCGCAGCAAACCAATATCGTTTGATGGGTCGAAGGGGTCAGCCTCGCCTTTAGCGTTGAGGCGCCCTTGAATAATGTGTACCCGGTTCACGTCAGCGCCAGCCGCGATCAGGCGCGGCACCAGCGTGTCTGCCGGGTCGTCTTCGCTCGACCAAATCAGAACATTGCCGCGCTCTTGGCAAAGCTCACCGTCTGGCCAGCGTCCGCCTGTGGTGATGGTCGCGATCAAGCTAATCAGCAGGGTAGTTTTCCCGGTACCGCCAGCACCCGCGAGTATGTGCAACTTGCCTTTGGCCAACCAGCCAGGCCACAGCCAGCGAATGGCCACCGGTTTGATATCGGCTGCGCTGACCGCGTTTACCTTCCAGACGGCGGGGACTGTTGGCAATACTTTGAGGTTTGCCCCTTTGAGCGGCTTGTTCAGCTCCTCCCATTGCTCGGCGAATCTATCCTTATTGTTCATTTAACCCCCAGACGCTGTTTGGCGAGGTTAAAACGCTGCAGATCGTCGCCGGACAACTTGCCGTTATCGAGCAGCGCCTTTCCGATCAGGTATACGGTGCGCTCATGTTCAATGGCCTGCTTACTTGGTCCGCGACGTGGCTGCTTTGTACCAGGGAATAGGTCGCGCAACTCCAGCCCCATTGCCGAAACAATCTCCTGAGCGGTACATCCGGCCCAGCACTTGAGCAAAAGAGTGCCGTCTGATGTTTCGGTTATTGCTAGGCTTGGGGATTTGTCGTCATGCGCAGGGCAGCACGCTTTCCATTTGTTAGTGCCGGAAGCTTTAACTTTGTCGAGACAACTAAGAACTTTATTCAGGCAAGCCGATCCCGCCAGCGCAACTTGGCGCTGATTTAGAGTGGTCATGTTTATTCCCCGGGAATGAAGTCGTTAGTTTTTTCTAATTTACCCAGCACGGAATAAAGCGCAGCTCTGGCGCTTTCAAGTGTATGACTCACCATAAAGGCGCTATTGCCTTCAAGTGGAATATCCCCAACAGCCGCCTCTGTGAGGACATCCATCACACTGCCGATTAGGTCCGAAGCTATATACAAAGCGTTTTCAGCATCAATGTCGGGGTTGACGCTAAATACTTGTTGTTTGTTGTGAGCGTGGGCCGGAGAAATAAAACAAACTTCGATAGTAGTCAGATGTTTCACTGTGCGCCTCCGGTCAACATGGCTTCAAAAAAGCGGGCACGGGTCATTTCGGCGTTGTAACGCTGATGGCGAACTTTGAGGCTGGATTTGCTCTTGAGTTGGGCGACAGCGCGAGCACGGTGACGCTCGACTTTGTTATGGACTTCGGACGGAGTAAGGCTGAAAAGACGGGTAAGCATGGGTGACGCTCCTTTTGCTGAGGAGCTGCCACATTCGTTACCAAGCGAATGGGTGGCAGCTGTACGCGGGTTGGTAAACCGGGGCAAAAGGAACCCGGCAGACCCGAGGGTCTCCCACGCACAGCCGCCATAAAACGGAAATGCGGACGTAAAAAAAGCGCCTGCAATCGTAATAGGGGCGCTGTTGCGCCTTTTGCTGATCGGGTTACCAAGCCCGGTCGCTGAATTTGCAGCGACCGCAAGACGATAACTGCGAAAGCTATCACTGGCAACCGATTTCGGCAGTCGTGCCCTTGTGCCCTCAGTAGTGCCCAGCCTGGGGCATGGGCACGACTGCACAAAAAGGGCACGACTGGAGCGGATAACGTTTGGGCCGCTCACTGTTGCACCTCCCCAGAGTGGTCGCCTTGGGCTTTGTCCCGAGCGGCAATCTTGGATTGCAGCCAGGCTTCAACTTCGGCCACGACGTAATAAACAGCCGATTGGCGGGAGTCACCGTCCTTGATGGGCTTGGGGAAGTTTAGGTCTTTCGTTTGGAGCTTGGCGAGGCCCGAGCGGGTCATTCCAAGCCATTGCCATAGCGCGGATTGTCGGATTAAGCCTTTGCTTAGTGCTGGTTGATTTAGATGCATTCATATGCCTCCATCCGGTTGAGGCCTGCTACGTTATGCACCCGGTCCGTCGGAGTCATTGCAATTGCAAAAGTATTTTGGTCGCCCGTGATGAGTGCGGTCAGGTCTCCTGCTACTCGTACCTTTTTTTCACAAAATCGCGCCAGCTACTGGCCGCTGCAAACGATTTCTTCAGGCTGTCCTCGCTCATTCCTCTATAGGTTTTCTCAGGCAGAATTTTTTGCAGTTCTTCTATCAGATGTTCATCGTTGCGTAGTTTTTTTCCAAGCTCGGCGCGCAGCTCATAGATCATTTCGTGCATCGCCGAAATAATTAGCCGCATACATGGCTTGTCTTCCCCTGGTGCTTCGCCGCTGGATGATGAATTAACTTGTTTGCGAGTTCTTCGATTTGGATTGAAGTGGTCTGGATCGTCAGTGAATGGGCTCATGCCCACTAACACCGTTTCATCTTCGACTCCGGGGAACTCATCGCAGTAACTATGAACGGCGCGCTGGTATTTTCCGGTTTCGATATATTGAATTACATTTTGTTTTGACTGGCGTATTTCTTGTAACGTGTAAAGTCTGACGAAGTGCTGATCTGTCAGATGCTCTGGCTGCCCATTAGAACGAACTGCCATAACTAGATAGTCAAAAGTTCTTAATGTTGGCAGCCTTTGCTGTCCGAGGACAGTCCATTCTGCCATTTTAAGTATTCCGCCCTCTCGAAGAGGAAACGGCAAAGCTTGAATTGGGGATTTGAAGCCATTATCCCAACCTCGCTTCATCTGCGGCTCGTCTTCGCAGTCTGGGAAGAAGAAATAAAATGATTTATCAAGGTAAGCGGTCTTATCTTTTGGATGAAATTTAATGTATGACGGGATGACGCCGCAATTGACAAGTTCTTGCATTAGTGAATCGCTAATTTCCTCGTTGATCTTACCTTTGGTAATTTCGGATAGTTTTTTAATGGCTAATTTTTCGCTTATATAGTCAGGCATGCTTTCATGGCTTCTAATATTTAACATTGCAAGATGAGGTGTCTAGTATTGGTATTACCTGGAGTTACTGCGTTTTTTTGAATTCCACAACGTTACCTGCTGCCAGCTTGTCAAGGTGGTCTGCATACCACTGCATCATGGTCGTCCGTTGCGCCAGGTACTGAGCTTTGTTGTACACGCCTGCAATGCCGTCTTTGACGTGTGATAGCTGAGCCTCAATGTGGTTCTCGTCGAAGCCGTGTTCGTTGAGGGTCGTGCTGGCGATATGGCGGAACCCGTGGCCGGTCTGCCGACCTTCATAACCGAGGCGACGCAGGGCCATCAGGAATACCGTATTGGAGCGTGGCTTGGTGGTGTCGCTACGGCCAGGGAATAACAGTAGGTACGCACCTGTGAGGTTTTGAAGATCGCGCAGCAGGTCGACGGCTTGGCGTGGTAAGGGAACTACATGCTCGCGACGACGCTTCATTCGTTCGGCGGGAACGGTCCACAGGCAACCATCTAGATCGAACTCGGACCAGCGGGCCTCACGTAACTCAGACGGTCGGCAGGCGAGCATAGACAGTAGGTGCAGACCGATACGAACGTCTGCCGCGCTCGGGTACGCTCTGATCGCTCGTAACAGAGGCGGCAGCTCGTCGGTTGAAACATGGGCATAGTTTTCTGCGGGTTTAGTCAGCAAAAATTTGTGCAGACCTTCAAGCGGATTGTGAGTGGCGCGCCCGGTAACGCGGGCCAGGTCGTAAATTTCCCGGCACATGCCACGTACCCGACTGGTCTGCTCGACAATGCCGGTCTGCTCCATACCGCGCAGGAGCTCCATCCACTCCATGGGCAGGACACCTTGATAGGGTCTCTTACCAAAGACTGGGAACACATGCAGTTCCAGAGCGCCGATGGTCCGGGTTGCAGTGCCTGCACTCCAGCCTTTGCGCTTGTTGGCGTACCACTCGCGAGCCAGATGTTCGAACGTGTTGTTGGCAGCCTCAAGTTCTGCGGCTTTTTTGGCTCGCTGAGTGGCAAGCATGCTGCCATCTTTTGCCGTGCCATTGCGCAACTCTGCCGCCTTTTGGCGTGCCTGCTCGCCGGTTAACTGGTGGCTACCTTTGCCGTAACCTCCCAAGCCTAGCCAAGACCATTTGCCATCGGCTTTTTTGTAGCGCAGCTCCCAGGACTTCTGCCCGGTGGGCTTAACGCGCAGATAAAGACCGGCACCATCTAGCTCCCGGTAGGTGCTGGCCTCTGGCTCAAGGCTGGCCAGAGTGGTATCAGCCATAGGACGGCGCTTTATCTCCGAACGCTTCATTTGTGTATGCCTTAGTTTCAATATTTAGGCGAGCATACAAGCAGGCATACACAGGGTGCAATGCTGTACGGGATCATTCATAAGCGTCCAGACACAAGAAAGCCCGCACGTGGCGGGCTTCTTGGGGTGTTTCCGATCATGTGGGAGCATGTGGAAACTAGTATTTGGTGGAGCCGGGGGGATTTGAACCCCCGTCCGCCAGTACTCCGCTGTCGGTACTACATGCGTAGCCGTTTCTATTAAGTTAACCCTCAGCGACCCGAAGGGCAGGGTGCTTTGGGCGAGTTGTGTAAGTTTTAGCCGATTCGTCCACAACGTACTGCACGGCGATTCTGTTCTATATGACAATCACTTTGGGTTTACAGACATCCCCTGGTGATTGCTGGACCCGAAGGTACCAGAAGCTCAGGATCTAAAGCTGCTTACGCAGCGAGAGAGAATTCCTGGCCGTAGGTTTCGTCATTGGCAACTATAAGAAGTTGCAACAGTGGATTTACGAGTTCTGTTACCAACTCGGCATGCACCTAAAGTTTCGCGACCGGCGTCGAATCCTAAACGGCCCCGTGCTTGTAACTCGTTGTTTCTTAGTGAGCGACAAGCCTGTGCAGTGTACGCCAATCGGTCACAGAAGGCCAACCCGAAGGTTGGCCTCCAACGGTGGGCGATTTACTGATTGCCGCCTTTGTCGATTTTCTGCAGGTCGTCAATCGCTTTGGAGGTGATCTCGATGCATTTCTTGTCATCGCCTGCCGCATGGGCCGCTTTGGCTTGGGAAACGGCGGTGTCGATTTCGCCGGCCTTGCCACTGGTGTCGGTGGCGAGCAACGCTTTCCCGTTGTTGATTCTGTCCAGATTGGATTGGCACAGGCTATCTGTTTTATCGGCTGCAAACACGGGTGACGCCAGCATCGCAGCGGTAATGAACAAACCAGCAAGAGCGGAACGCTTCATGGGTATCTCCTTGTGCAAATAGGGCTCGATGCTGCCGGTTTTCCGTGCAGCCAGCGAGGTCACTGAGGAGCCTCGTGTGTCGAGGCCTATGCAGATGACTACGCCGGCGCGCAGGGGTTCTGTTTTGTCGCTGGATTAGTCGAAAAACCCCGAAATCATTAGGTTTTGCACCCAAAGAGGGCGGCCCTAGTGGGGGCGCGCCTGGGTGACTCGATCCACCAGGTACACCAGGCCGTGGTAATCAATTCCACCGTGTTGTGTCAGGCCAATCTCACACGTACGGCTGGTGGAGATGCCCTCGCTGCAATGCTGCACGGCGTCCTTCAGGCTGCGCAGCGAGTGAGCATTCAACTCCGGTGTGGTGAAGCCCTTGTCCCCGGCAAAACCACAGCAGTGAATGCCTTCAGGGATCACCACGTTTTTACTGCAACGCCTGGCCAGGTCGATCAGCGCCTGGCTTTCTCCCAGGTGTTGGGTGCTGCAGGTGACGTGCACGGCGATCGGGGCTTCTTGCGGGGTGAAGTCGAGGCGATCCATCAGGTGCGTGCGGATAAAACGTACCGGGTCGTAGAGGTCGAGGCGGGTTTCGGCCAAGTCCTGGACCAGGCGCAGGGTGCACGGGCTGGTGTCGCAGTAGATCGGATCAAGGCCGCCACGGCTGGCGTGGAGCAAGGCGCCGATCAGTTCCTGGCGTTTGTGTTCGGCTTGTTCGGCGTAACCTTTGGACGCAAAAGGCTGGCCGCAGCAGAGGTTGTCCTGATTGTCGGGAAAGACTACCTGGTAACCGGCTTTTTCCAGCAGGCCGCGGGTTTTGTCGTACAGCGACATCTGTTCGTTATCACCGGCTGCCGGGCCCATCGCGCGTGATACGCAGGCGGCGAGGTACACCACCCGTGGTCGTTCATCGTTTAAGGCGGGGCTGAAGCGAATGGCCTTTTCCGGTTGCGGCATGGCATTCGTCCACTGGGGGATTTGCCCTTTGGACAGCCGGGTTACAGTGGCCGAGAGCTTCGCCAGTCGCGGAGCGCCCAGCAACAGGCGGGCGCCGTTGGCCACGTGCAGTGTGAAGCGCGCACCTTGCAGGGCGGTGGCGAAATGCGTCGACAGCCATTCGGCGGTTTTCGTACGGTCGGCATCGCGGCTTCGCAGCTTTTTCACCAGGTCGCCGGTATTGATTCCTACCGGGCAGCGTTGGGCGCAAAGCCCGGTGGCCGCGCAGGTGTCGATGCCTTGGTATTGGTAGGCCGCTTCCAGTTCAGTGGTGTCGATACCGGCGCGCTTTTTGGCCTGAATATCACGCCAGATCACAATGCGCTGGCGTGGGCTAAGGGTCAGCCCTTTCGACGGGCACACCGGCTCGCAGAAGCCGCACTCGATGCACTTATCCACAAGCTCGTCGGCGGCAGGCAGCGGCTTGAGGTGCTTGAGGTGGATTTGTGGGTCCTCGCTGAGCACCACGTCGGGGTTGAGAATGCCGTTGGGGTCGAGCAGGCGTTTGAGCTGCCACATCAACTGGTAGGCATCGCTGCCCCATTCCAGTTCGACGAAGGGCGCCATGTTGCGACCGGTGCCGTGTTCGGCCTTCAGCGAACCGCCAAACTCCACCGCCACCAATTGGGCGACGTCGTCCATGAACGCCTGGTAGCGTGCGACTTCTTGCGCGCTGTTGAAGCCTTGGGTGAACACGAAGTGCAGATTGCCTTCCAGGGCGTGCCCGAAAAGGATCGCTTCGTCGTAGTGATGTTTGTCGAACAACTCGATCAGGCGATTAACGCCGATGGCCAGTTGTTCTACCGGGAAGGTCACGTCTTCGATGATCACGGTGGTGCCGGTTTTACGCACGGCGCCCACGGCGGGGAAGGTGTCTTTGCGGATCGCCCACAGGCGGGCGTTTTCCACCGGGTCTTCGGTGAAGTCGACTTGTTTCTCCACCGGGAAATCGGCCAGGGACGCCATGATCAGCGCCAGTTGCTCATGCAGCAGCGAAGGCGAGGCCGCGCGGGATTCGATCAGCAGGGCGCAGGCGTTTTCCGACAGCTGTTGTACGAAAGCCGGCATGCCGGGTTTGTCCTGCACCGAGCGCATGCTGCGACGGTCCAGCAGCTCCACCGCCGAGACAGGTTGGGTTTTGAGTGCAGTCACTGCGTTGCAGCAGGTTTCTACATCGGGGAACACGATCAGCGCCGAGGCCTTGTTCGGGTGATCGATCACCGTGTCGTAGGTCACTGCGCTGATAAAGCCCAGGGTGCCTTCGGAGCCCACCAGCAGGTGGCTGAGGATATCCAGCGGCTCGTCGAAATCCACCAGGGCGTTGAGTGACAAGCCGGTGGTATTTTTCAGACGGTATTTGTGGCGGATCTTTGCAGCCAGTTCGGCATTGGCCCGCGTCTCGCGACCCAGTGTTGCCAGGCGTTCAAGCAGCTCGCCGTGACGCTGGCGAAAGGCCGAAACGCTGGCGGGGTCTTCTGTGTCCAGGCGGCTGCCATCGGCCAGTACCAGGCGAATCCCCGCCAGGGTGTGATAAGTGTTCTGTGCCGTGCCACAGCACATGCCGCTGGCATTGTTGGCGACGATGCCGCCAATCTTGCAGGCGTTGATCGATGCCGGGTCCGGCCCGATCTTGCGCCCGAACGGCGCCAGCCAGGCGTTGGCCTGGGCGCCGATCACGCCGGGCTGCAGGCGAATTTGTGTGCCCTGGCCGCGAATCTCGCGCCCGTTCCAATTGTCCCCCAGCACGATTAACACCGAGTCGCTGATGGCTTGCCCGGAAAGGCTGGTGCCCGCCGCACGAAAGGTCACGGGCACGCAGTCGCGCTGGGCCAGTTGCAGCAGGGCCACCACTTCATCTTCCGATTCAACGCGGACCACCAACTGTGGGATCAGTCGGTAAAAACTGGCGTCGGTGCCGAAGGCGAGGGTGGAAAGTGGGTCGTCAAAACGACGATCTTTCGGGATCAGTTGTGCGGCGTCGGTCAGAAAGGCAGCAGGCAGGCTCATCGGTCCTCCAGAAATAGCAGACGCCGGAATCGCTGCCCGGCGTCGGTTCTTACCCTATTACACGCAGGTCTCAGTGCACCAGCATGCCGGTGAACCAGTAGGCCTGGGCCAAGGTGATCAGCCCGACAATCGTCGCGAAGAACAGGCTGTGCTTGAGGGTAAAGCGGAACAGGTCGGATTCCTTGCCCACCAGGCCCGTCGCTGCGCACGCCACGGCGATCGACTGCGGCGAGATCATCTTGCCGGTCACGCCGCCGCTGGTGTTGGCCGCCACCAGCAAGATGTCGTTCACGCCGATCTGGTGTGCAGTGGTGGCTTGCAGTGAGCTGAACAGCGCGTTGGATGAGGTATCGGAGCCCGTCAGAAACACCCCGAGCCAGCCGAGGAATGGCGAGAAGAACGGGAACGCCGCGCCGGTGGCGGCGAGTACCAGGGCCATGGTCGATGACATGCCGGAGTAGTTGGTGACGAAGGCAAAGGCCAGCACCATGCCGATGGACAGGATCGGCCAGCGCAATTCATAAAACGTTTCTTTCAAGGTGGTCAGACCAGTTTTGAAATCGATCTTCAACACCAGCATCGACACCAGGGCGGAGAAGAAAATCGCCGTACCGGTCGCGGAAATCGGGTCAAGCTTGAACACTGCCGGGATCGCAGTTGGTGCTGCAACGATTGGCGCAACCTTGATCACCAGTTGATCCAAGTGTGGGATCGCGAAGTTGAACACTGAGCTGTACATCGCGCCACCTGCGGCAAACATCGCCTTGAATGGCTTGAGGGTCCAGAGGGTGACCAGCACGGTCAGGATCAGGAACGGCGACCAGGCCTTGAAAATTTCCCCCAGGCTGTAAGGCGAAGCCAGGGTGTTGCGGGGCAGGCCAAAACCACCGGCGCTGGCGGTGATGGTTGCGCCAGCAGTGACGCCTGCGATTTGTGCGTCGGCACTGCGCTTGGGTTGCCAGACTTTCAGGAACAGGGTCAGGGAAACCAGGCTGACCAGGGCTGACGTGATGTCCGGCAGTTCGGGACCGAAGAAGTTCGAGGTGAAGAACTGAGTGACGGCAAAGCTCAGTCCGGCGACCAGTGCGGCTGGCCAGGTTTCTTTGACGCCGCGCAGGCCGTCCATCATGAACACCAGCCAGAACGGCACGAACAGCGACAGCAAGGGCAATTGGCGACCGGCCATGGCGCCAATCTTGAAGGCGTCGATGCCCGTCACTTGGCCGGCCACGATGATCGGGATCCCCAATGCGCCGAAGGCAACCGGTGCGGTGTTGGCAATCAGGCACAGGCCGGCGGCGTACAGCGGATTGAAGCCCAGTCCTACCAGCAGTGCGGCAGTAATCGCCACGGGTGCTCCGAAACCGGCGGCACCTTCGAGGAACGCGCCGAAGCAGAAGCCGATCAGCAGCACTTGCAGGCGTTGGTCGTCGGTAATCGACAGCACGGAGCTGCGGATGATTTCGAACTGGCCGCTTTTGACCGTCAGTTTGTAGAGGAACACGGCGGCGACGATGATCCAGGCGATGGGCCACAGGCCGTAGGCGAAGCCATAACCGGCGGCGGCGAGCGCCATGTCCACCGGCATCTGGAAGGCAAAGATCGCCACCAGGATCGACAATGCCAGGGTGATGCTGCCCGCCACGTGGCCTTTGAGGCGGAACACGGCCAGGGCCAGGAAGAAAAATACGATGGGGATAACGGCGGCCAGTGCGGACAGGCCGAGGCTGCCGAGCGGGCTGTAGAGCTGTTGCCAGGTTTGCATATGGGGTGGCCCCTAATTGTTGTTGGTCAGGCACTGCTTGGATAATTGGTATTACCAATTTACAATCACCGTTGGCTAGATTAAGAGCCTTCAGGGGGTGTGTCAATTTGCCGCTTGGGAATCTTTGGTCGTAGGTCGGCGTGAACGAGTGCTGATTGGCTGAAACGAGAGCGTTCTGATAGGTGCCGGATGCGCCGCGATAGGCCAGAATAGGGGCCCCGGCGAGTGGTCGGGATGGTGGAGAGTGAGTTATGGGGTTTGATCAGGTGCGTCAGCGCCGTTTGTCTGACGATATCGTCGAGCAGCTTGAGGGCATGATCCTTGAGGGCACGCTGAAGTCGGGCGAGCGATTGCCGGCCGAGCGCGCACTGGCCGAGCAGTTTGGGGTGTCGCGTCCGTCCTTGCGTGAGGCGATCCAGAAGCTGGCAGCAAAAGGTTTGCTGGTCAGCCGCCAAGGTGGTGGCAATTATGTGGTGGAGTCGCTGGGTTCAACCTTCAGCGACCCACTGCTGCATCTGTTGGAAAATAATCCCGAGGCTCAGCGCGATCTTCTGGAGTTTCGTCAGACCCTGGAAGCCTCGTGCGCGTATTACGCCGCGTTGCGCGCTACTGAGGTAGACCGCGAGCGGCTCACCGCGGCTTTCGAAGAATTGCAGGATTGCTACACTCGTTCAGATGAAGTAAGCCGGGCGGAAGAGGGCGCGGCGGATGCGAGGTTTCACCTGGCCATCGCCGAGGCCAGTCATAACGCGGTATTGCTGCACACCATTCGCGGCCTGTTCGACCTGCTCAAACGCAACGTGGTGACCAACATTGGCGGCATGTATCAGCAGCGTACCGAGACCCGTGACATGCTGATCAACCAGCACCGTGACCTTTACCTGGCGATTATCGAAGGGCGTGCCGAGCAGGCACGGGAAGTTTCAACACGTCACCTGTTGTATGTGCAGGAAGTGCTGGAAGAAGTGCGTCAGGAGGTTCAGCGCATGGCGCGGGCGGAGCGGCGCAAGGGGATGTAGCGCTGGTTGCGGCCGAGGGAGCAGGCTCCCTCGGCCACATCAGGTCACAGGAAAATCAATCTTCCTTGCCCTTGTTGCGCACGGCACGCTGCAATTCCCGATTGGAATCGCGTTCGCGCTCGGTGTCACGCTTGTCGTATTCCTTCTTGCCCTTGCCCAGTGCGATCTCGCACTTGACCAGGTGCTTGCTCCAGTACCACGACAGGCAGATGCAGGCGTAGCCCTTTTGCTGCACGGCGGCCTGGAGCTTTTCCAGTTCGCGGGCATTGAGCAACAGTTTGCGCGTGCGCACCGGGTCGGCGATCACGTGGGTGCTGGCGGTCATCAGCGGCGTGATATGACTGCCGAGCAGCCATGCTTCACCGTCTTTGAGCAGCACGTAACTGTCGACCAGCTGGAGCTTGCTGGCACGCAGACTTTTTACTTCCCAGCCGGCCAGGACCAGACCAGCCTCGAAACGATGTTCGATGAAGTAATCGTGTCGCGCCTTTTTATTTTGCGCGATGGTCCCTGTTGGGTGTTTCTTTTGTTTAGCCATAGGGGCGGCATTATAGGGAGTTGCGAGCGCGTCGGCTACGGTCAACCTGCGTGCTTGAGCGTGTTGAATGAATCCCGGACAATGCAGGCTGGTTTTTGATTTTTTTCTTTCGCGAATCCTGTTGTCCTTTCGCGATGTTTGCCGCTCAGCTGTGGAAATAACGCTCACATGACGACGCATATTCAACGTTCGGCCCTGCTGCCTTACCCGGCACAGGCGCTCTATGACCTGGTCAACGACGTGGCGCGTTACCCGGAGTTCCTGCCTTGGTGTTCGACTGCCGAGGTGCTGGAGAGCAGTGATGAGCATATGGTCGCCAGCGTGGGGGTGGCGAAGGGTGGCTTGAGTCAGCACTTTGTGACGCGCAATACACTGGTGCCCGGGCAGTCCATCGAGATGAATCTCGAAGAAGGTCCGTTCACTCAGTTGCATGGCGTGTGGGTATTCAAGGCGTTGAACGAGAAGGCCTGCAAGATCAGCCTGGACCTGTCGTTCGATTACGCTGGCCCTATCGTGCGTGCCACCTTGGGCCCGCTGTTCAATCAGGCGGCCAATACCCTGGTGGACGCGTTCTGCCAGCGCGCCAAACAAATGCATGGCTGAGCCCTTGGTTGAGATCGAGGTGGTGTACGCCGCAGTGGATCGCCAGGTATTGATGAACCTGGCAGTCGCGCCGGGCTCAAGCCTCAGGGCGGCGGTGCTGGGCTCGGGAATCGCTGCGCAATTTCCGGAGCTGAATCTGCAGAGTTGTCCCTTGGGGGTTTTCGGCAAGGTGGTGGCGGACGCGGATGTTCGTTGTGTGCAGGCCGGAGACCGAATCGAGATCTATCGACCCTTGCTGGCAGATCCGATGGAGATTCGTCGCTTGCGTGCGGCCAAGGCGGCGAAGGCAAAACAGCAGCGTTCATAGCTTGCGAAACGGCAGGCAACAAAAAGCCCGGCATGCCGGGCTTTTTATCGAGCGCTACAAACTTATTGCGGGCTGGCGTCCAGAGGTTCTGGAGTCGGTACCGGAACGGTTTGTACGCCGTCGACGCCTTTCTGGATCTGGTCCAGCAAGGAGCCTGGCTTGGCCGGTACTTCGGACTGGGGCTTCTCCTCGTTCTGCGCGGGCGCAGGGGCGGTGGTGCCGTTGTCCTTGCCCAGCAAGGCTTCATCGCGGCTTACGCCCGGTTTGAAGTCACCCGACAGGCTGGTGAGCTGGTCATTGCCATTGAAGATGACACTGACCCGCTCCTGCTGACGTTCACCGCCACCAGGTTGGATGCTATAGAGATAATCCCAGCGATCGGCATGGAATGTGTCGGTCAGCAGGGGATTGCCCATGATAAACCGTACTTGCCGTCGGGTCATTCCCGGGCGTAACTGGTCTATCATGTCCTGCGTGACGACATTGCCCTGCTGGATGTCGATTTTGTAAACCCCGGGGAATGAACAACCGGCGAGTGCGAGCAGTCCCACAAAGGTGAAACTGGTTAGCAAGAGCTTGGTGTTTTGCATCGGTGGGCGACTTCCACTATCTTGGCTGGGACAACGTAAACGCCGATCATACCCGTATTAAGAGAAGCTGCGAAGCAGCATCCGCGAGAAAGCTAACCATGGTTGAAAATAGCGAACTACGCAAAGCCGGTCTTAAAGTGACTCTGCCACGAGTCAAGATTCTACAAATGCTCGATTCTGCTGAGCAGCGCCACATGAGTGCCGAGGATGTATACAAGGCGCTGATGGAGTCTAACGAGGACGTCGGCCTGGCCACGGTTTACCGTGTACTGACCCAGTTTGAAGCAGCAGGACTGGTGGTTCGTCATAATTTCGACGGCGGTCATGCAGTCTTCGAATTGGCTGACAGCGGCCACCACGACCACATGGTCGATGTGGAAACTGGCGAAGTGGTCGAGTTCGTCAGCCTGGAAATCGAGAAGCTCCAGAAGGCGATCGCCGAAGAGCACGGAGTCGAATTGGTGGATCACAATTTGGTTCTGTACATACGTAAGAAAAAGTAAGAAAGCTACGCAGATTCGCTCTGCGAAACGATCGAAGGCGACCCTAGGGTCGCCTTCGTGCTTTCTATAGAAAGAAAATGGCCGGTAGCGGGGCCTCAGACTTTCGCGGTCACTACCATTTTCTTCGCGTGGGCCAAGGATTCCTTGGTCAGGTCAATACCGCCGAGCATTCTCGCCACTTCTTCTACCCGCTCGGTCTTGTTCAGCTTGGACACGGCGGTATGGGTGGCATCGCTGCCCCGCACCTTGTGCACGAACAAGTGTTGATGCCCTTGGGCAGCCACTTGCGGCAAGTGGGTGACTGTCAGTACCTGGCCGCGATCGCCCAGGCGGCGCAACAGTTGGCCAACGATCTCGGCCGTCGGGCCGCCGATCCCGACGTCCACTTCATCGAATACCAGCGTTGGCACGCGTGAGGTCTGGGCGGTGATCACCTGGATCGCCAGGCTGATCCGTGACAGTTCGCCGCCTGAGGCTACTTTCGCCAATGCCTTGAGTGGCTGGCCAGGGTTGGCGCTGACCAGCAGTTCTACCTGCTCCAGGCCATTGGGCAACAGCTCATTGCTGGTGTTGGTGTGCAGCTCGATGGTGAAGCGCCCGCCGGGCATGCCCAGGCGCTGGATTTCCTGCTCCACCGCACTGGCCAGGCCGGTCGCCGCCTGGTGGCGTAGATCACTCAGCTCGCGGGCTTTTTCTTGATAGTGACGCGCAAAGGACGCCAGTTCTTCGCCGAGTCGCTCAATGGATTCATCGTTGGCGTTCAGGGTTTCGATTTCATCCAGCAGCTTTTGCTGCATGGTTGCGACTTCGGTCGGTTGGATCCGGTGTTTCCGTGCCAGGGTGTAGATGGTGTCCAGGCGCTCTTCTATATCCTGCAGGCGTGCCGGATCGGCATCGAAGTGATCGAGGAAGCGATTCAGCTCGCCCACGGCTTCTTCGACCTGGATTTGTGCGCTGGTCAATAGCGTGGTGGCTTCATTCAGCGAGTTGGAGGAGTTGTTCACGCTGGACAGCCGGTTGAGGCTGGCTGTCAGGGCGTTGAGCACATTGCCGGAATCACTTTCGCTGCACTGCTCCACTACCTGCCGGCAAATGCCCAGCAAGGTTTCGGCGTTGGTCAGGTTCTTGTGTTCCTGCTCCAGTTGCTCCAGTTCGGTCTCGCCGAGCCCCAGGCTTTCCAGTTCTTCCAGCTGATAGCTGAGCAACTGGTGGCGAGCACGTTGCTCGTCGCCGGAGTTGGAGAGGCGCTCCAGTTCCTGGCGGGTCTGGCGCCAGCGCTGGGCGGCCAATTGCACCTGGCGCGCCAGGTCGGTGGCACCGGCGTATTCGTCGAGCAGCCGGCGATGGGTGTCGGTTTTCAGCAGGGATTGGTGTTCATGCTGGCTGTGGATGTCGATCAGCAGCTCGCCTAGGGCTTTCAAATCACCGAGCGGGCAAGGCGTACCGTTTATATAGCCGCGGGAGCGTCCTTCGGCAGTGATTACCCGGCGCAGGATGCATGGGCCTTCATTATTAAGGTCGCGTTCGGCGAGCCAGGCCTCGGCTTCCGGGATGTCGGCCAGGTCAAAGGTGGCGAGGATGTCGGCTTTGTCGGCACCTGGGCGAACTACGCCGCTGTCGGCGCGGTCACCCAGGGTCAGGCCCAGGGCGTCGAGCATGATCGACTTGCCGGCGCCGGTTTCGCCTGTGATTACGCTCATCCCGCGATCCAGTTCAAGATCCAGATGTTCAACAATGGCGTAGTTATGTACGGACAGGTGCACCAGCATGACGGCCGCTCCCAGGCTTTAGGTCTGGTTATTTATACAGTGTTTTGTTTGAGGGTGACAATCCTGATGCTTAGTTCGATTTGCTTGAATGACTGCCTTTTTAAGTGCGGCAAGGAATGACTGTGGGGAATTGATCCCGGACAACTGAAAGACTTTTGGTAACGCCTCCACCCTTGAACCTGAAAATTGTGGCCCCATATACCGGAACAGAAGCGCGAGTCGAGTTCGCGCATGATTTTGAAAGGAGAAATCTATGGCTGACGAACAGACGCAGGATACGCAAAATCCAGACGCCAACCAGGCAGCAGGTGAAGACCTGGCCGCTCGTGTGCAAGTGCTCGAAGAGCAATTGGCAGGCGCACAGGATCAATCGTTGCGTGTTGCCGCCGATCTGCAGAACGTCCGCCGCCGCGCCGAGCAGGATGTAGAAAAAGCTCACAAGTTCGCCCTGGAAAAATTTGCCGGTGATCTGTTGCCGATCATCGACAGCCTGGAGCGCGGCCTTGAGCTGTCCAACCCGGACGACGAAAACATCCGCCCAATGCGCGAAGGGATCGAACTGACCCTGAAAATGTTCCAGGACACCCTGAAGCGTTATCAGCTGGAAGCTATCGATCCGCAAGGCGGTGAGCCGTTCAATGCCGAGCATCACCAGGCAATGGCGATGCAGGAAAACGCTGATCTTGAGCCGAACAGTGTCTTGAAGGTGTTCCAGAAGGGTTATCAGCTCAACGGTCGCTTGCTGCGCCCGGCAATGGTTGTGGTGAGCAAGGCTCCTGCACCGGTTGCACCTTCGATTGATGAGCAGGCTTGAAATAAGTCGTAACGGCCCCATCTATAAGTCAAGCGTTTAAGCACTGCCGCAGTTAGCCACCACTGCTGCGGCAAAAAAATCTAAGTTTCGGGAGAGTAAATCATGGGCAAAATTATCGGTATCGACCTGGGGACTACCAACTCCTGCGTCTCCGTGCTGGAAAACGGCGTATCCAAAGTTATTGAAAACGCCGAAGGCGCACGTACCACCCCGTCCATCGTGGCTTATGCCAACGACGGCGAAATCCTGGTGGGCCAGTCCGCCAAGCGTCAGGCTGTGACCAATCCGCATAACACCCTGTACGCGGTGAAGCGTCTGATCGGTCGTAAGTTCGACGAAGAAGTCGTACAGAAAGACATCAAGATGGTCCCGTACAAAATCGCCAAGGCTGACAACGGTGACGCCTGGGTTGAAGTGAACGGCCAGAAGATGTCGCCGCCACAGATCTCGGCTGAAATCTTGAAAAAGATGAAGAAAACCGCCGAAGACTACCTCGGTGAAGCAGTGACTGAAGCGGTGATCACCGTTCCGGCCTACTTCAACGACAGCCAGCGCCAGGCGACCAAAGACGCCGGCCGTATTGCTGGCCTGGACGTAAAACGGATCATCAACGAACCTACCGCAGCCGCTCTGGCTTACGGTATGGACAAGGCCAAGGGCGACCACACCGTGATCGTTTACGACCTGGGTGGCGGTACCTTCGACGTTTCCGTGATCGAAATCGCTGAAGTCGATGGCGAGCACCAGTTTGAAGTGTTGGCCACCAACGGTGACACGTTCCTGGGCGGTGAAGACTTTGACATTCGTCTGATCGACTACCTCGTTGACGAATTCAAGAAA
Organism: Pseudomonas sp. IPO3778; assembly: GCF_013386825.1. Lineage (GTDB taxonomy): Bacteria > Pseudomonadota > Gammaproteobacteria > Pseudomonadales > Pseudomonadaceae > Aquipseudomonas. Next base: position 63,658 of record NZ_JACARC010000043.1, on the reverse strand, counting down.
GAAAGCGGCATGAACCTCAAAGGTGACCCGCTGGCCATGCAGCGCCTGAAAGAAGCCGCTGAGAAAGCCAAGATCGAGCTGTCTTCGAGCAATTCGACCGACGTGAACCTGCCGTACATCACTGCAGACGCCACCGGTCCTAAGCACTTGAACGTGAAAATCTCCCGCGCCAAGCTGGAAGCGCTGGTAGAAGACCTGGTTCAACGCACCATCGAGCCTTGCCGCATTGCGCTGAAAGACTCGGGTATCGACGTTGGCGCGATCAACGACGTGATCCTGGTAGGCGGTCAGACCCGTATGCCACTGGTTCAGAAGCTGGTGACCGAGTTCTTCGGTAAAGAAGCCCGTAAAGACGTGAACCCGGACGAAGCGGTTGCCATGGGTGCTGCCATCCAGGGTGCGGTATTGGCCGGCGACGTGAAAGACGTTCTGCTGCTGGACGTAAGCCCGCTGACCCTGGGTATCGAAACCATGGGTGGCGTGATGACTGCGCTGATCGAGAAAAACACCACGATTCCTACCAAGAAATCCCAAGTGTTCTCGACTGCCGACGACAACCAGGGCGCCGTGACCATTCACGTGCTGCAAGGTGAGCGTAAGCAAGCCGGTCAGAACAAGTCCCTGGGCAAGTTCGACCTGGCCGAGATTCCACCAGCACCACGTGGCGTGCCACAAATTGAAGTGACCTTCGACATCGACGCCAACGGCATTCTGCACGTAGGTGCCAAAGACAAGGCCACCGGCAAGACTCAGTCGATCGTGATCAAGGCTAACTCGGGTCTGTCCGAGGAAGAAATCCAGCAGATGATCCGTGATGCTGAAGCCAACGCCGACGAAGACCGCAAGTTCGAAGAACTGGCAGCAGCCCGCAACCAAGGCGACGCGCTGGTTCACTCGACTCGCAAAATGATCGCTGACGCTGGCGACAAAGTGACTGCCGAAGAGAAAACTGCAATCGAAGCCGCAGTAGTTGCCCTGGAAGCTGCCGTTAAAGGCGACGACAAGGCCGCTATCGAAGCCAAGGTTGAAGAGCTGTCGAAAGTCTCTGCGCCAGTCGCTCAGAAAATGTACGCCGAACAAGGCCAGCCGGCTGACGGTGCTGCACACCAGGCAGAACCTGAAGCCAAGCACGACGATGTTGTCGATGCCGAGTTCGAAGAAGTTAAAGACCAGAAGTAACTTGGTCGCCCGGTTGACCGCTCACAAGCGGTGACTGGTAGGATGTCGCCGCGCGGGAGCTTGCTCCCGCGTTGGCGTGTCTGGGGTACGCGAATTTTTACAGCATGCGACAACGCTCGGATGCTGGCGGTGTGATCGGGAATGCTCCTGCTTTCCGGACGACAGTCACCGCGTTTTTGGCCGGTTTCCGGCTGAAAACAGTAACGACCAGGATCGTTGAATTGACGTGAGTTGGGTCCGGGCCTGTATTGGGGCTCAACGAGTTTGGCAAGGCTCAGGAGGGTTTTGCCGGACGTCCTTAAGAGTGCAAAGACTTATGGCAAAGCGTGACTATTACGAAGTGTTGGGTGTGGAGCGCGGCTCCAGCGAGGCGGACCTGAAAAAGGCTTACCGTCGCCTGGCAATGAAGCACCACCCGGACCGTAATCCGGATAACAAAGAATCCGAAGACCTGTTCAAAGAGGCCAACGAGGCCTACGAATGCCTGTGTGATCCAAACAAGCGTGCGGCTTACGATCAGTATGGCCATGCCGGCGTCGACCCGAGCATGGGTGGCGGCGGTGCCGGTTTTGGTGGCCAGAACTTCTCCGATATTTTCGGCGACGTGTTCAGCGACTTCTTTGGCGGCGGCCGCGGTGGTCAGCGTGGCGGTGCCCAGCGTGGCAGCGACCTGCGCTACACCCTGGAGCTGAACCTGGAAGAAGCGGTGCGCGGCACCAGCGTTAATATCCGTGTACCGACACTGGTCAACTGCAAGCCATGCGACGGTTCGGGCGCGAAGAAGGGCTCCTCGCCGATCACCTGCCCGACCTGCGGCGGTATTGGTCAGGTGCGCATGCAGCAAGGCTTCTTCTCGGTGCAGCAAACCTGCCCGCGTTGCCATGGCCAGGGCAAGATCATTTCCGATCCGTGCGACTCGTGCCACGGCGAAGGGCGTGTCGAAGAGTACAAGACCCTCTCGGTGAAAGTACCGGCGGGTGTTGATACCGGTGACCGCATTCGTCTGTCGGGCGAAGGGGAGGCGGGTACGCAGGGTGGCCCGACGGGCGACCTGTACGTGGTGATCAACGTGCGCGAGCACTCGATCTTCCAGCGCGACGGCAAGCATCTGTTCTGTGAAGTGCCAATCAGTTTTGTTGATGCGGCCTTGGGTGGCGAGCTTGAAATCCCGACGCTGGACGGTCGGGTCAAGCTGAAGATTCCTGAGGGCACGCAGACCGGCAAGCAGTTCCGTATTCGTGGCAAAGGCGTTGCGCCGGTGCGCGGTGGCGGTGCGGGCGACTTGATGTGCCGTGTGGCGGTAGAAACGCCGGTGAACCTGGGTCGTCGTCAGCGTGAACTGTTGGAAGAATTCCGTAGTTCACTGGCCGGCGACGACACGCATTCGCCAAAAACCACCGGCTGGTTCGAAGGCGTGAAGCGCTTCTTCGGTGACCTGTAAGGAAGTGAGTATGCGACGTATCGCGGTGATGGGCGCTGCCGGGCGCATGGGCAAAACCCTGGTTGAGGCCGTACAGGCGCGCTCGCCGGCCTCCGGGCTGACGGCGGCGATTGTTCGTCCCGGCAGCACCTTGATTGGTGCAGACGCGGGTGAATTGGCGTCCCTGGGGCGGATTGGCGTTTCGTTGTCCGGCAGCCTGGAGCAGGTTGCCGATGAGTTCGACGTGCTGATCGACTTCACCCTGCCGGAAGTGATGCTGAAAAACCTGGCGTTCTGCCGCAAGGCGGGCAAGGCCATGGTGATTGGCACTACCGGGCTGAGTGCCGAACAAAAGCAGTTGCTGGTGGAGGCGGGCAAGGATATTCCTATCGTGTTCGCGGCCAACTTCAGCGTCGGCGTCAATCTGTCGCTGAAGCTGCTCGACATGGCGGCGCGAGTGATGGGTGATGAGGCTGACATCGAGATCATCGAGACTCATCACCGGCACAAGATCGATGCGCCGTCCGGTACGGCGCTGCGCATGGGTGAGGCGATCGCCGATGCTCTGGGGCGGGATCTGTCGAAGGTGGCGGTGTATGGCCGTGAAGGTCACACTGGCGCCCGGGCTCGCGACACCATCGGTTTTGCTACCGTTCGCGGCGGTGACGTGGTGGGCGACCACACGGTGCTGTTCGCAACCGAGGGTGAGCGTCTGGAGATCACCCATAAAGCGTCGAGCCGCATGACGTTCGCCAAGGGAGCCGTGCGTGCGGCGCTTTGGCTGGAGGGTCGTACGCCGGCCCTGTACGACATGCGTGACGTGCTGGATCTGCATTAAGAAGTAGCTAAAACGGGGCCTCAGGATTATTCTAAGGCCCCGTTTTTACCCGCTAAGCGACGTCCTGTCGCATTCCCCTGCCTTTAAGGCTCATTAGCGGTGGACCAAAAAAGCCTTTTTCTGTAAGCTACAGCTTTAGTGTGTCCACTAAAAGCGCGCAGAATAATTCGGTGAAGAAGCGGGGTGACGTGTCCATACGTCACTCCGCTTTTTTACAACCTGCGATCGCCCTTTCAGGCTTTATTTACGGGAGGTCTTCTTGACTAAGCCAGCCATACTCGCCCTTGCTGATGGCAGCATTTTTCGCGGCGAAGCCATTGGAGCCGACGGTCAGACCGTTGGAGAGGTGGTGTTCAACACCGCCATGACCGGCTATCAGGAAATCCTTACCGATCCTTCCTACGCCCAACAGATCGTTACCCTGACCTATCCGCACATTGGTAACACCGGTACTACTCCGGAAGACGCCGAGTCTGATCGTGTCTGGTCCGCGGGTCTGGTAATTCGTGACCTGCCACTGGTTGCGAGCAACTGGCGTAACACGATGTCCCTGTCCGATTACCTGAAAGCCAACAACGTTGTGGCGATCGCCGGTATCGATACGCGCCGCCTGACACGCATCCTGCGTGAAAAAGGTTCGCAGAACGGCTGCATCATGGCCGGTGACAACATCTCCGAAGCAGCAGCGATTGCAGCCGCCCAAGGTTTCCCTGGTCTGAAAGGCATGGACCTGGCGAAAGTCGTCAGCACCAAGAAGCAGTACGAGTGGCGCTCCACTGTCTGGGACTTGAAGACCGACAGCCACGCGACCATCGACGCTTCCGAGTTGCCTTACCACGTCGTGGCCTACGATTACGGTATCAAGCACAACATCCTGCGCATGCTGGTCGAGCGCGGTTGCCGCGTGACCGTGGTACCGGCGCAAGCCCCGGCCAGTGACGTACTGGCCCTGCAGCCGGACGGCGTGTTCCTGTCCAACGGCCCGGGTGACCCTGAGCCTTGCGACTACGCCATCAAGGCGATCAAGGAAGTGCTGGAAACCGAGATCCCGGTATTCGGTATCTGCCTCGGCCACCAACTGCTGGCCCTGGCCTCCGGCGCCAAGACCCTGAAAATGGGCCATGGCCACCACGGTGCCAACCACCCGGTGCAGGACCTGGACACGGGCGTCGTGATGATCACCAGCCAGAACCACGGTTTTGCGGTGGATGAAGCGACCCTGCCGGGCAACGTCCGGGCGATTCACAAGTCGCTGTTCGACGGCTCCCTGCAAGGCATCGAGCGCACCGACAAGAGCGCGTTCAGCTTCCAGGGCCACCCTGAAGCAAGCCCGGGCCCGAACGACGTAGCGCCGCTGTTCGACCGTTTCATCAATGAGATGGCCAAGCGACGCTAACTGAGCGGACTGAGGGTGGCCCGGGAAACCGGCGGCCCCCTCAGGCTCTTCAAGGATTGTTCAAGACGGCTTGCCGACTGACCTGCGGATTTGAGTGACAAACCCATGCCAAAACGTACAGACATAAAAAGCATCCTGATTCTCGGCGCTGGCCCGATCGTGATCGGCCAGGCTTGCGAATTCGACTACTCCGGCGCCCAGGCCTGTAAAGCCCTGCGCGAAGAGGGTTACCGCGTCATCCTGGTGAACTCCAACCCGGCCACCATCATGACCGACCCGGACATGGCCGACGCCACCTACATCGAGCCGATCAAGTGGCAGACCGTTGCCAAGATCATCGAGAAGGAGCGTCCGGACGCGCTGCTGCCAACCATGGGTGGCCAGACCGCCCTGAACTGTGCACTGGACCTGGAGCGCGAAGGCGTTCTGGAGAAGTTCGGCGTAGAGATGATCGGCGCCAATGCCGACACCATCGACAAGGCTGAAGACCGTTCGCGTTTCGACAAGGCCATGAAGTCCATCGGCCTTGATTGCCCGCGTTCGGGTATCGCCCACAGCATGGAAGAGGCCAACGCGGTCCTCGAGAAGCTTGGCTTCCCGTGCATCATCCGTCCGTCCTTCACCATGGGCGGCACCGGCGGCGGTATTGCTTACAACCGTGAAGAATTCGAAGAAATCTGCGCCCGCGGCCTGGACTTGTCTCCGACCAAAGAGCTGTTGATCGACGAGTCCCTGATCGGCTGGAAAGAATATGAGATGGAGGTTGTCCGCGATAAGAAGGACAACTGCATCATCGTTTGCTCCATCGAAAACTTCGACCCGATGGGCGTGCACACCGGTGACTCGATCACCGTGGCGCCGGCACAGACCCTGACGGACAAGGAATACCAGATCATGCGTAACGCCTCTTTGGCGGTGCTGCGTGAGATCGGCGTGGAAACCGGTGGCTCCAACGTCCAGTTCGGCATCTGCCCGGACACTGGCCGCATGGTTGTGATCGAGATGAACCCGCGTGTATCGCGTTCTTCAGCGCTGGCATCGAAAGCGACCGGCTTCCCGATTGCGCGCATCGCCGCCAAGCTGGCGATCGGTTACACCCTGGACGAGCTGCAGAACGAAATCACTGGCGGCGCAACGCCGGCATCCTTCGAGCCGTCGATCGACTACGTCGTCACCAAGCTGCCACGCTTCGCTTTCGAGAAATTCCCGAAAGCCGACGCCCGCCTGACCACGCAGATGAAGTCGGTCGGTGAAGTCATGGCCATCGGCCGGACCTTCCAGGAGTCCTTGCAGAAAGCCCTGCGCGGCCTGGAAGTGGGCGTTTGCGGTCTGGACGAGAAGCTCGACCTGAGCAACCCGGAAAGCATGAGCGTGCTCAAGCGCGAACTGACCGTGCCAGGTGCCGAGCGTATCTGGTACGTGGCTGACGCCTTCCGTGCCGGCATGACCGTCGAAGACATCTTCGGCATGAACATGATCGACCCGTGGTTCCTGGTACAGATCGAAGATCTGATCAAGGAAGAAGAGAAGGTCAAGACCCTCGGCCTGTCTTCTATCGACCGCGACCTGATGTTCCGCCTCAAGCGCAAAGGCTTCTCCGACATGCGCCTGGCCAAGCTGCTGGGTGTGACCGAGAAGAACCTGCGCACGCATCGCCACAAGCTGGATATCTTTCCGGTCTACAAGCGCGTTGATACTTGCGCGGCCGAGTTCGCCACTGACACCGCGTACATGTACTCCACCTACGAGGAAGAGTGCGAAGCCGCGCCGTCGGGCCGCGACAAAATCATGATCCTGGGTGGCGGTCCAAACCGTATCGGCCAAGGCATCGAATTCGATTATTGCTGCGTACACGCCGCCCTCGCCCTGCGCGAAGACGGGTACGAGACCATTATGGTCAACTGCAACCCGGAAACGGTTTCCACCGACTACGACACGTCCGACCGTCTGTACTTCGAGCCGGTAACGCTGGAAGACGTACTGGAAATCTGTCGCGTCGAGAAGCCAAAAGGCGTGATCGTCCAGTACGGCGGCCAAACCCCGTTGAAACTGGCTCGCGCACTCGAAGCTGCTGGCGTGCCGATCATCGGTACCAGCCCTGACGCGATCGACCGTGCCGAAGACCGTGAGCGCTTCCAGCAGATGGTTGAGCGCCTGAACCTGCGTCAGCCGCCAAACGCCACCGTGCGCAGCGAAGACGAAGCGATCCGCGCAGCCAGCAAGATCGGTTACCCGCTGGTGGTGCGTCCGTCCTACGTATTGGGCGGCCGGGCGATGGAAATCGTCTACGAGGAAGAAGAACTCAAGCGTTACCTGCGTGATGCGGTGAAAGTGTCCAACGACAGCCCGGTGCTGCTGGACCACTTCCTCAACTGCGCCATCGAAATGGACGTGGATGCGGTCTGCGACGGCACCGACGTCGTGATCGGCGCGATCATGCAGCACATCGAACAGGCTGGCGTTCACTCCGGTGACTCCGCGTGCTCGCTGCCGCCGTACTCGCTGCCTGCGCACATCCAGGACGAGATGCGTGAACAGGTCAAGAAAATGGCCCTGGAACTCGGCGTGGTTGGCCTGATGAACGTACAGTTGGCGCTGCAAGGCGAAGACATCTACGTCATCGAAGTCAACCCGCGCGCTTCGCGTACCGTGCCATTTGTTTCCAAGTGCATCGGTGTATCCCTGGCGATGATTGCCGCCCGCGTGATGGCCGGTAAGACCTTGAAGGAAATCGGCTTCACCAAGGAAATCATTCCGAACTTCTACAGCGTGAAAGAGGCGGTGTTCCCATTTGCCAAATTCCCTGGCGTGGACCCGATCCTGGGCCCAGAGATGAAGTCCACCGGTGAAGTGATGGGCGTGGGCGATACCTTCGGTGAAGCGTTCGCCAAGGCCCAGATGGGCGCCAGCGAAGTGCTGCCGACCGGCGGTACTGCCTTCATCAGCGTGCGCGATGACGACAAGCCACTGGTTGCGGGCGTGGCCCGTGATCTGATCAACTTGGGCTTCGAAGTCGTGGCTACCGCCGGGACCGCCAAGCTGATCGAGGCTGCCGGCCTGAAAGTGCGTCGCGTGAACAAGGTGACGGAAGGCCGTCCACACGTGGTCGACATGATCAAGAATGACGAAGTCACCCTGATCATCAACACCACCGAAGGTCGCCAGTCGATCGCGGACTCCTACTCCATTCGTCGTAACGCCTTGCAGCACAAGATCTACTGCACCACCACCATTGCTGCTGGCGAAGCTATCTGCGAAGCGCTCAAGTTCGGTCCTGAAAAAACCGTACGTCGCTTGCAGGATCTACACGCAGGATTGAAGGCATGATCAAATACCCAATGACCGTCCAGGGCGCAAAAGCCCTGGAAGAAGAGCACGCCCACCTGACCAAGGTCGTCCGTCCCAAGCTGAGCCAGGACATCGGTACGGCCCGGGAATTGGGTGACCTGAAGGAAAACGCTGAATACCATGCTGCCCGCGAGCAGCAAGGTATGGTCGAGGCGCGGATCCGTGACATCGAAGGCCGCCTGCAGAACTCGGTGGTGATCGACGTTACGACCATTCCGAAGACCGGCAAGGTGATTTTTGGCACCACCGTGGAAATCGCCAACGTCGAGACTGACGAAAGTGTGGTTTACCACATCGTGGGTGAAGACGAGGCCGACTTCAAACTCGGCAAGATCTCCGTCGGTTCGCCGCTGGCCCGCGCCTTGATTGCCAAGGAAGAGGGGGATGTGGTGGCCGTCAAGACGCCTGGTGGCGTGATCGAGTACGAGATTGTCGAAGTTCGTCACATCTGAAAGACGGCGCCCGCTTCATGCGGGCGCCATGCTTTGGCAGTTTGCCCAGATGCTTTGGGTTGGCGGCCTATGGCTGTTACATATTGGTGTACTGCCGGCGCTGGGCCTGATTGGCCTGGCACCGTTGCTGATCGATGAGGTCGGCGGATTATTAAGTGCGTTGCTGGTGGGTTTTGCAGCGGCGTGCGTGACGCTTCAGGCGCTGGTGCTGATCAAGGCCGAAGGCTTGGGGAGTTTGTGGAGGGATATTCGCGGGCAACTGCTGTTGATGGCGCTGTATGCGTGCGCAATGTTTTGCGTGGTGCGCATCTTTCTGCCGGAAGCGTTGCGCTGGCAGCTGGTCAGCTATCTTGTGCTAGGGTTTTCCGGGCTGGTGCTGGTTGTACAGCCGGCGCCAGGATGGAGTGGCAGGGCGCGCGAAGCACGCCCGTGACCCTTGTTTCACTTGAAGCGGTGTACGTTCGACAGTTGCTTGTTGGCGCTGAAGTTCTTGCGATACAGCAGCGCCATCTTGCCGATGACCTGAACCAGGTCCGCTTTGCCGGCTTTGCACAGTTCTGCAATGGCCGCCAAGCGCGCCTCGCGATCAAGGATGCTGACCTTGATCTTGATCAGCTCGTGATCGCCCAATGCGCGTTCAAGTTCGGCTAACACACCTTCAGTCAAACCGTTGTCAGCCACAGTCAAAACTGGTTTCAGATGGTGGCCAATGGATTTGTACTGTTTCTTCTGCTCTTGAGTGAGCGGCATAATCTGACCCCTGCGTCTGATCTTGTAAAAAGCGGCGGCCAGTTTACCCGAGCGAGTCCGGGACCGCCCAGTTAATCACGACCCGTTTTATTTTCGAGGTGGCCCGTGGCCCGTTCCAAAACTAGCCTTAAGTGGCTGCAAGAGCATTTCAACGATCCTTACGTCAAAATGGCGCAAAAGGATGGCTACCGCTCCCGGGCCAGCTACAAGCTGCTGGAGATCCAGGAAAAGGACAAGTTGATCCGTCCGGGCATGAGCGTTATCGACCTTGGTGCCGCCCCGGGTGGCTGGTCCCAGGTGACCAGTCGTCTGATTGGTGGGCAAGGTCGTTTGATCGCTTCCGATATCCTGGAAATGGACAGCATCCCGGACGTGACCTTTGTTCACGGCGATTTTACCCAGGATGAAGTGCTGGCACAGATCCTCGAGGCGGTCGGAAATTCGCAGGTAGACCTTGTGATTTCCGATATGGCCCCCAATATGAGTGGATTACCCGCTGTTGATATGCCGCGAGCCATGTTCCTTTGCGAATTGGCACTGGATCTGGCGGGACGGGTACTACGTCCGGGTGGTGATTTTCTGGTCAAGGTCTTCCAGGGTGAAGGCTTCGACGAGTATCACAAGAACATCCGCAAGCTGTTCGACAAGGTGCAGACACGCAAGCCTGACTCTTCCCGGGACAGGTCCCGTGAGCAGTATTTGCTGGGTCGTGGTTTCCGTGGCATTGAAGGCGCTGCCAGTGAAGAGCGTTTTTGAGGAATTTGACGGAGGCGATAGGTTTTTTTATATCGCTTTCGTCACGAAGCTTTACGAATATTGTGTGGTCAAAGTTTCACAAAGGGTTACAGACGGCGCCTGCCAGAGTTGTAGGTAATGTAGTAAGTTAGGCCGGTGAATATCATGCGAAGCACGCGCCAGTAGCGGAGCTTGCTTCAGAGGGTAGTTAATTGAACGATATGGCAAAGAATCTGATCCTGTGGTTGATCATCGCGGCTGTCCTCGTGACGGTGATGAACAACTTCTCCAGCCCTAACGAGCCGCAGACCCTCAACTATTCCGACTTCATCCAGCAAGTTAAGGATGGCAAGGTCGAGCGCGTAGCAGTTGACGGCTACGTGATTACCGGCAAGCGCAACGATGGCGACAGCTTCAAGACCATTCGTCCGGCAATCCAGGACAATGGCCTGATCGGCGACCTGGTGGATAACCATGTGGTCGTTGAAGGCAAACAGCCTGAGCAGCAGAGCATCTGGACCCAGCTCCTGGTAGCCAGCTTCCCGATATTGGTGATTATCGCCGTGTTCATGTTCTTCATGCGCCAGATGCAAGGTGGTGCGGGAGGCAAGGGCGGGCCGATGAGCTTCGGCAAGAGCAAGGCGCGCCTGCTCTCCGAAGATCAGGTGAAAACGACCTTGGCTGACGTTGCCGGTTGCGACGAAGCCAAGGAAGAAGTGGGCGAACTGGTGGAGTTCCTGCGTGATCCGGGCAAGTTCCAGCGCCTGGGTGGTCGTATTCCTCGTGGCGTGCTGATGGTTGGTCCGCCAGGTACCGGTAAAACCCTGTTGGCCAAGGCCATCGCTGGCGAGGCCAAAGTACCCTTCTTCACCATTTCCGGTTCCGACTTCGTTGAAATGTTCGTGGGTGTAGGTGCCAGCCGTGTTCGCGATATGTTCGAGCAGGCCAAGAAGCACGCGCCATGCATCATCTTTATCGATGAAATCGACGCCGTTGGTCGCCATCGTGGCGCCGGCATGGGCGGCGGTCATGATGAGCGTGAGCAGACCCTTAACCAGTTGCTGGTTGAGATGGACGGCTTCGAAATGAACGACGGCATCATCGTGATCGCTGCAACCAACCGTCCCGACGTACTCGACCCTGCGCTGCTGCGTCCGGGCCGTTTTGACCGTCAGGTTGTGGTGGGTCTTCCGGACATTCGCGGTCGTGAACAGATTCTGAAAGTGCACATGCGCAAAGTGCCAATGGGCGACGACGTGGCTCCGGCCGTGATTGCCCGTGGTACTCCAGGCTTCTCCGGTGCTGACCTTGCGAACCTAGTGAACGAAGCTTCGCTGTTCGCTGCCCGTACCGGCAAGCGCATCGTTGAAATGAAAGAGTTCGAGCTGGCGAAAGACAAGATCATGATGGGCGCCGAGCGCAAATCCATGGTCATGTCCGAGAAAGAGAAGCAGAACACCGCTTATCACGAAGCCGGTCACGCTATCGTTGGTCGTGTTGTGCCTGAGCATGACCCGGTCTACAAAGTGTCGATCATTCCCCGTGGTCGGGCGCTGGGTGTCACCATGTTCCTGCCGGAAGAGGATCGCTACAGCCTCTCCAAGCGCGCCTTGATCAGCCAGATCTGCTCGCTGTATGGCGGCCGTATCGCTGAAGAGATGACCCTGGGCTTCGACGGTGTGACTACCGGTGCCTCCAACGACATCATGCGTGCCAGCCAGATCGCACGGAACATGGTGACCAAATGGGGCCTGTCGGAAAAACTCGGTCCTTTGATGTACGCCGAGGAAGAGGGCGAGGTGTTCCTGGGTCGCGGCGGTGGCGGTCAAGCTGCCAGTTTCTCCGGTGAGACAGCCAAGCTGATTGACTCGGAAGTGCGCAGCATCATTGATCAGTGCTACGGCACGGCCAAGCAGATCCTGACCGACAACCGTGACAAGCTCGACGCCATGGCGGATGCCTTGATGAAGTACGAAACCATTGATGCCGAGCAGATCGACGACATCATGGCCGGTCGTACGCCGCGCGAGCCTCGCGATTGGGAAGGTGGTTCAGGCACTTCGGGCACGCCGCCGGTGGTGCAGAACGAACGCCCTGAAGCCCCGATCGGCGGCCCGGCTGCTGACCATTAAGGTTTGAAATGACTTCTGCGTTGTCCTCTACCCGGTTGCCTTGCGGCAGCCGGGTTCTTGATTTGGCCCGTACGCACGTTATGGGCATTCTTAACGTAACCCCTGATTCCTTTTCCGATGGTGGCCGCTTCAGCCAGCTTGATGCTGCGTTGCGCCATGCGGAAGCGATGGTGGCTGCCGGGGCGACCCTGATTGACGTCGGTGGTGAGTCGACCCGTCCGGGTGCGCGTGCAGTTTCTCCCCTGGAGGAGCTGGAGCGGGTTGCGCCGATTGTCGAGCGCATCCACCGAGAGCTGGATGTGATCATCTCTGTCGATACCTCTACTCCCGCCGTGATGCGCGAAACTGCGCGGCTGGGTGCAGGACTGATCAACGATGTGCGTTCCCTGCAGCGGGATGGCGCGCTGGATGCTGCGGCTGCCACGGGCCTGCCGGTCTGCCTGATGCATATGCTCGGGGAGCCGGGCACGATGCAGGATGATCCGCATTACGACAACCTGGTCGGTGAAGTGAAAGACTTTCTTGCCGGGCGCATGGCCCAGTGCGCCGCAGCGGGGATTGCTCCCGAGAGGATCATCCTCGATCCGGGTTTTGGCTTTGCCAAGACCCTGCAGCACAATTTAAGCCTGTTCAAGCATATGGAATCCCTGCATGCCCTTGGTCGCCCTCTGTTGGTTGGGGTTTCGCGCAAGAGCATGATAGGTCTGGCGTTGAATCGTCCGGTGGGTGAACGGCTGCATGGCGGCCTGGCGCTCGCGGCACTTGCCGTGGTCAAAGGCGCGCGTATCTTGCGTGTGCACGACGTGGCCGAGACGGTCGATGTCGCGCGAATGATCGCAGCGGTTGAATCAGCCGAATAAGAATGATGGAGCACTTATGACTAAAAAATATTTTGGCACCGATGGCATCCGCGGTCGGGTCGGCGAATTTCCGATTACTCCAGATTTCATGCTCAAGCTGGGCTGGGCTGCCGGTATGGCGTTCCGCAGCATGGGCGCCTGCCGCATCCTGGTGGGCAAGGACACGCGTATTTCGGGTTACATGTTTGAGTCTGCACTGGAGGCGGGTCTGTCTGCTGCCGGTGCTGATGTGATGCTGCTGGGGCCGATGCCTACGCCGGCGATCGCTTACCTGACGCGTACCTTTCACGCTGAGGCCGGTATTGTGATCAGCGCTTCGCACAATCCTCATGATGACAACGGCATCAAGTTTTTCTCGGGCCAGGGCACCAAGCTGCCGGACGAGATCGAGCACATGATCGAAGAGTTGCTGGATGCGCCGATGACCGTCGTCGAATCGAGCAAGCTGGGTAAGGTTTCGCGGATCAACGACGCTTCTGGTCGTTACATCGAGTTCTGCAAAAGCAGCGTGCCGAGCAGCACCAATTTTGCCGGGCTGAAAGTCGTCATCGACTGCGCCCACGGTGCGACCTATAAGGTGGCGCCGAGTGTGTTCAAGGAGCTTGGCGCAGACGTCACCGTCCTGTCTGCCCAGCCCAACGGCTTGAACATCAACGATAACTGCGGCTCGACCCATATGGGGCAGTTGCAGGCGGCTGTCCTGGCTGAACATGCTGATCTGGGGATCGCGTTTGATGGTGATGGTGATCGGGTATTGATGGTCGACCACACCGGCGCAATTGTTGATGGCGACGATCTGCTGTTCATCATTGCCCGCGACTTGCACGAGCGCAACAAGCTGCAGGGCGGCGTCGTCGGCACCTTGATGAGCAATCTCGGCTTGGAGCTCGCCCTGGCAGATTTGGGTATTCCGTTTGTGCGTGCCAATGTCGGTGACCGCTACGTGATCGCTGAACTGCTGGAGCGTAACTGGCAGGTGGGTGGCGAAAACTCCGGGCATGTCGTCTGCTTCCAGCATACGACTACCGGCGACGCGATCATTGCGGCGCTGCAGGTGCTGTTGGCGCTGCGTCGTCGCGAAGAAAGCCTGGCCCAGGCGCGTCAGGCACTGCGCAAGTGCCCGCAAGTACTGCTTAACGTGCGCTTTGCGGGCGGTGACAACCCTATCGAGCACCCTGCCGTCAAAGAGGCCAGCGAGCGCGTCACTGCGGCCATGGCGGGCCGTGGCCGGGTCTTGCTGCGCAAGTCAGGCACCGAGCCTTTGGTGCGCGTAATGGTCGAAGGCGAGGACGAAAAACAGGTTCGCGGCTATGCCGAAGAGCTGGCAAAACTGGTAACTGAAGTTTGCGCCTGAATTCGGCTTGCCAGTGATGATGTGGTTGGGTAACATCTGCGCCCACTTTGACCGACGAGGTACAGCATGCGTCGCACTATGGTAGCTGGTAACTGGAAGATGCACGGTACCCGCGCCAGTGTCGCTGAGCTGATCAACGGCCTTCGTCATTTGGCCTTGCCTAGCGGTGTTGATGTCGCGGTATTCCCGCCTTGCTTGTATATCAATCAAGTGATTGATGGCTTGAAAGGCAAGTCGATTCAGGTCGGCGCGCAGAACTCTGCGGTGGAATCGATGCAAGGTGCGTTGACCGGTGAGATTGCACCGAGTCAGCTGGTTGATGCGGGTTGTTCCCTGGTGCTTGTTGGGCACTCCGAGCGTCGCCAGATCATGGGCGAGCGTGATGGGACACTCAATCGCAAATTCGCGGCGGCACAGGCTTGTGGCTTGATTCCGGTGTTGTGCATAGGGGAGACCCTTGAGCAGCGTGAGTCCGGAAAAACTCTTGAAGTTGTCGGGCGTCAGCTGGGCAGCATCATCGAGGAGCTGGGAGTCGGTGCCTTTGCAAATGCAGTAATTGCTTACGAGCCGGTCTGGGCCATTGGTACCGGGCTGACTGCTTCGCCGCAACAAGCGCAGGATGTGCATGCAGCCATTCGCGCGCAGTTGGCGGCAGAGAATTCTGAGGTCGCACGAGGTGTGCGGCTTCTATACGGCGGCAGCGTGAAGGCGGCCAATGCGGTCGAACTGTTCGGCATGCCGGATATCGATGGGGGGCTCATTGGTGGAGCTTCCCTGAATGCAGATGAGTTCGGTGCGATTTGTCGCGCCGCGGGAAACTGAAAAAATGCTGGAAACAGTCATCGTTGTTTTTCATCTGCTGGGTGCACTGGGCGTAGTTGCTCTGGTTTTGCTGCAGCAGGGTAAAGGTGCGGACGCTGGTGCGTCTTTCGGGGCAGGTGCTTCAAATACTGTGTTCGGAAGCCAAGGTTCCTCTACCTTTCTTAGTAAGTTTACTGCTATACTTGCCGCCGGTTTCTTCATAACCAGCTTGGGGTTAGGTTACTTTGCTAAAGAGAAAGCTCATGCGCTGACTCAAGTAGGTCTCCCAAATCCAGCAGTGTTGGAAGTACCAAAAGCAAAACCGGCTTCTGATGATGTCCCGGTGCTTCAAGAGCAAAAGTCGGCTACTCCAGCGACTGACGTGCCTCCAGCTCAAGAGCAGAAGTAAGAAGGTTGTAAACGCTGTATTGCCGAGGTGGTGGAATTGGTAGACACGCAACCTTGAGGTGGTTGTGCCCATAGGGTGTAGGGGTTCGAGTCCCCTTCTCGGTACCAATTATCAGGAGAGCCCGCTGTTGCGGGCTTTCTTGTAGGTGGAAGGTTACATTGACCCTGTAAGGGATCGGTCGTATACTTCCGCCCCAGCTTTGTCGCGGGGTGGAGCAGTCTGGTAGCTCGTCGGGCTCATAACCCGAAGGTCGTCGGTTCAAATCCGGCCCCCGCAACCAGTTTTAGCGGAGCCCCTTTTAAGGGGCTTTTTGTTAGCTGGACACTTTCAACGCCGCTGTTCGACGGCGTTTCAAGGATGGGCGTTTCGCCCATTTTTTTATTTTGCACAGCATGCACATACATGCACGAGGGGGTTCAGGTGTCGAGCAAGCTAGAAGAGTTGCAGGCCTTGTTGGCCCCGGTGGTCGTGGCCCTAGGCTATGAATGCTGGGGTATTGAGTTTTCGGCTCAAGGTCGCCACTCAATGTTGCGCGTTTATATCGATAAAGAGGGCGGCGTGCTGGTGGACGATTGTGCCATTGTCAGCCGTCAGATCAGCGGTGTCCTGGATGTTGAAGATCCGATCGCTGTTGAATATACCCTCGAAGTTTCCTCGCCTGGCATGGAACGCCCACTGTTCACTATTGATCAGTTTGCAAAATTTGCCGGTGAACAAGTGAAGATCAAGCTGCGTTCTCCCTTTGAAGGGCGACGCAACTTTCAGGGCCTTCTGCGCGGTGTAGAAGAGCAGGACGTCGTGGTGCAGGTAGAAGACCATGAGTTCCTGTTGCCGATCGATATGATCGACAAGGCCAACATTATTCCCAGTTTTGACTGAGACGCGGATCCCGCGGATCCAATGGCTTGCGAAAGGCGAGGCGTACGATGAGCAAAGAAGTACTGCTGGTTGTTGAGTCGGTATCCAATGAAAAGGGCGTACCGGCAAACGTGATTTTTGAAGCGCTGGAGCTGGCTTTGGCCACTGCTACCAAGAAGCGTTTTGAAGACGAAGTTGATCTGCGTGTGGAAATCAACCGCCACACCGGTGCCTACGAGACTTTCCGTCGCTGGACGGTCGTCGAAGAAGCCGATCTTGATGATCCGGCCATCGAAACCTGGCCAAGCAAGGTTGCTGAAACGCACCCGGGCGCCCAGGTCGGTGATGTCGTAGAAGAAAAGATCGAATCCATCGAGTTCGGCCGCATCGCTGCACAGACTGCCAAGCAAGTCATCGTGCAGAAGGTCCGCGAAGCCGAGCGCGCTCAAGTCGTTGACGCCTATCGCGAGCGCCTGGGGGAAATCATCTCCGGCACCGTGAAAAAAGTCACCCGCGACAACGTGATCGTCGACCTGGGTAACAACGCTGAGGCGTTGCTGGCCCGTGAAGACATCATTTCCCGCGAAACTTTCCGGGTCGGCGTGCGTTTGCGTGCGCTGCTCAAGGAAATCCGCACCGAGAACCGCGGCCCTCAGTTGATCCTGTCGCGTACCGCGCCGGAAATGCTGATCGAGCTGTTCCGTATTGAGGTGCCGGAAATTGCCGAAGGCCTGATCGAAGTCATGGCTGCGTCCCGCGACCCGGGTTCGCGCGCCAAGATCGCGGTCCGCTCCAAGGACAAACGTATTGACCCGCAAGGTGCTTGCATTGGTATGCGCGGTTCGCGTGTCCAGGCCGTATCGGGCGAATTGGGCGGTGAGCGTGTGGACATCGTCCTGTGGGACGATAACCCTGCGCAGTTTGTGATCAACGCCATGTCGCCTGCTGAAGTGGCGGCAATTATCGTTGACGAGGATGCCCATGCAATGGACATCGCCGTTGGCGCAGACAATCTGGCTCAGGCCATCGGTCGCGGTGGTCAGAACGTACGTTTGGCCAGCCAGTTGACCGGCTGGACCCTGAACGTGATGACCGAATCGGACATCCAGGCTAAGCAGCAAGCAGAAACCGGTGACATCCTGCGCAACTTCATCGACGAGCTGGAAGTCGACGAAGACCTGGCGCAGGTGCTGGTAGATGAAGGCTTCACCAGCCTGGAAGAGATTGCCTACGTACCGTTGGAAGAAATGCTCAACATCGACGGCTTTGACGAAGACACCGTCAACGAGCTTCGCGCTCGGGCCAAGGATCGTTTGTTGACTAAAGCCATCGCTACTGAGGAAAAGCTGGCAGACGCCCATCCGGCCGAAGACCTGCTCTCGCTTGAGGGTATGGACAAGGATTTGGCGATGGAACTGGCGGTGCGCGGCGTAATTACCCGCGAAGACCTGGCCGAGCAGTCTATTGACGACCTGCTCGACATCGACGGCATTGACGATGATCGTGCCGGCAAGTTGATCATGGCCGCCCGAGCCCATTGGTTCGAGTAATTAGGCGCGGCCTGAGGAGAGAAGTGCATGACGCAAGTCACGGTGAAACAACTGGCCGATGAGGTCAAAACACCGGTAGAGCGCCTGTTGCAGCAGATGCGTGAGGCAGGTCTGCCGCACACCGCCGCCGATGAAGGTGTGAGCGATAGTGAGAAGCAGTCTTTGCTGACTCACTTGAAGAGCAGCCACAAGGCGAAAGTGGAAGAACCGCGCAAGATTACATTGCAGCGCAAAACCACCAGCACCCTGCGTGTTGCTGGTAGCAAGAGCATCAGCGTTGAAGTACGCAAGAAGAAAGTCTTCGTACAGCGCAGCCCGGAAGAAATCGAAGCCGAGCGCAAACGCGAACTGGAAGAACGTCGCGCAGTAGAAAATGCTGCTCGTCAGAAGGCTGAAGAAGAAGCCAAGCGTCGCGCCGAAGAAGAAGCGCGTCGCCAGCCTGCTGCTGCGCAACCTGCTAACACTGAGGCAGTTGCTGCGCCTAGCGCGCCTGTAGAAGCTGTTCGTGAGGCCGCTCCGGTTGCCGCCGCGCCTGCTCCTGCAGCCGACGCTCGCAAACGCGAAGAGCCTCGTCGCCCGGACAAACCGCGTGCCGACGATAACAATCGTCGTGGCAGTGGCGATGGCGAGCGCAAAAACGCTCCACATCGTGCGTCGGTCAAAGAGAAGGCGCCAGCGCCACGCGTTGCTCCACGTACTACCGACGAAGAAAGCGACAGCTTCCGTCGCGGTGGTCGCGGCAAGGCCAAGCTGAAGAAGCGCAACGCTCACGGTTTCCAGAGCCCAACCGGCCCTGTCGTGCGTGATGTGCAGATTGGCGAGACCATCACTGTTGGCGATCTCGCCAATCAGATGTCGGTCAAGGCTGCTGAAATCATCAAGTTCATGTTCAAACTGGGTACTCCAGCCACCATCAACCAGGTACTGGATCAGGAAACTGCCCAACTGGTTGCTGAAGAGCTGGGCCACAAAGTGACCCTGGTCAGCGACACCGCCCTGGAAGATTCCCTGGCCGAGTCCCTGAAGTTTGAAGGCGAGACCTTCTCCCGTGCGCCAGTCGTGACCGTAATGGGCCACGTTGACCATGGTAAGACCTCGCTGCTCGACTATATCCGTCGTGCCAAGGTAGCTGCAGGCGAAGCCGGCGGCATCACCCAGCACATCGGTGCATACCACGTTGAAACCGAACGCGGCATGGTCACCTTCCTCGATACCCCTGGTCACGCCGCGTTTACCGCGATGCGTGCCCGTGGTGCCAAGGCGACCGACATCGTGATCCTGGTAGTTGCAGCGGACGACGGCGTCATGCCGCAGACCATTGAAGCTGTCCAGCACGCTAAAGCCGCTGGTGTTCCACTGGTAGTAGCCGTGAACAAAATCGACAAGCCGGGCGCCGATCTCGATCGCATCCGTAGCGAACTGTCGGTTCACGGCGTGACTTCCGAAGAGTGGGGCGGTGATACGCCGTTCGTTTCGGTCTCGGCGAAAGTCGGTACCGGCGTAGACGAACTGCTCGAAGCCGTTCTGCTGCAAGCCGAAGTTCTGGAACTGAAAGCAACCCCATCGGCCCCGGGTCGTGGTGTTGTGGTTGAATCGCGTCTCGACAAAGGTCGTGGCCCGGTTGCAACCGTTCTGGTTCAAGACGGTACCCTGCGCCAAGGCGACATGGTGCTGGTCGGTTCGAACTACGGCCGTGTACGTGCCATGCTCGACGAGAACGGCAAGCCAATCAAGGAAGCCGGTCCTTCCATCCCTGTCGAGATCCTCGGCCTGGACGGTACCCCGGACGCTGGCGACGAGATGAGCGTGCTGTCGGACGAGAAGAAAGCCCGTGAAGTGGCTCTGTTCCGTCAAGGCAAGTTCCGTGAAGTCAAGCTGGCCCGTGCTCACGCCGGCAAGCTGGAAAACATCTTCGAGAACATGGGCCAGGCAGAGAAGAAGACGCTCAACATCGTCCTCAAATCTGACGTTCGTGGTTCCCTCGAAGCGTTGAACGGCGCCTTGAACGGCCTGGGTAACGACGAAGTGCAAGTGCGTGTTGTCGGTGGCGGTGTGGGTGGTATCACCGAATCCGACGCCAACCTGGCACTGGCTTCCAACGCTGTACTGTTCGGCTTCAACGTGCGTGCCGATGCTGGCGCACGGAAGATCGTCGAGCAGGAAGGCCTGGACATGCGTTACTACAACGTCATCTACGACATCATCGAAGACGTCAAGAAAGCCCTCACCGGCATGCTTGGCAGCGACGTCCGGGAGAACATCCTGGGTGTGGCCGAGGTGCGTGACGTGTTCCGCTCGCCGAAATTCGGCGCGATCGCCGGTTGCATGGTTATCGAAGGTGTTGTGCACCGTAACCGTCCAATCCGTGTACTGCGTGAAGACATCGTTATCTTCGAAGGCGAGCTGGAATCCCTGCGCCGCTTCAAGGATGACGCTTCCGAAGTACGTGCCGGCATGGAATGCGGTATTGGCGTCAAGAGCTACAACGACGTCAAGGCTGGCGACAAGATCGAAGTCTACGAGAAGGTCCAGGTTGCTCGCAGCCTCTAACTCGCGCACTTCAAGGGCCACGCGGCGCCCAGGCATGCAAATGCCGGGCGCAGCGTCCGGACTCTAAACGCAACGCCCGGTCTGGCTTTTGTCAGGCCGGGCGTTTGCCGCTTTCAGACCCCACGGGTTTCACCGTGTGGCAGTAACAGGTAACAAGACATGGCAAAAGAATACAGCCGTACCCAACGTATCGGCGATCAGATGCAGCGTGAGCTGGCACAGCTGATCCGTCGTGAAGTAAAAGATCCACGTGTTGGCCTGGTCACCATCACCGCCGTTGAAGTCAGCCGTGACGTTGGTCACGCCAAGATCTTCATCACCGTGATGGGGCAGGACAGCAGCGAAGAAATCGCGCAAAGCATCAAGGTGCTCAACTCGGCTGCAGGCTTCCTGCGCATGCAGTTGGCCCGTGAAATGAAGCTGCGCAGCGTTCCTCAGTTGCACTTCCACTACGACGAAAGCGTCGTGCGTGGCGCGCATCTGTCGGCACTGATCGAGCGGGCCGTGGCTGAAGACAATCAGCACCCGGAATCCGCCACGCCTGAAGACGCCAAGGAGTAATCGGTGGCTCAGGTCAAACGTATCCGTCGTAACGTCAGCGGCATCATTCTGCTCGACAAACCCATTGGCTTTACCTCCAATGCGGCGTTGCAGAAGGTCCGCTGGCTGCTCAATGCCGAGAAGGCAGGGCACACCGGCAGCCTTGATCCCTTGGCCACCGGCGTGTTGCCGCTGTGCTTCGGTGAGGCCACCAAGTTTTCGCAATACCTGCTCGATTCCGACAAGGGTTACGAAACCCTGATGCAACTGGGCAAGACCACCACCACGGCCGACGCCGAAGGTGATGTGTTGCAGGTTCGCGATGTGACCGTTGGTCGTGCTGATATCGAAGCTGCTTTACCTGCTTTTCGTGGGCAAATCAGTCAGATACCGCCGATGTACTCGGCTCTCAAGCGTGATGGCCAGCCTCTTTACAAGCTGGCACGTGCAGGTGAAGTGGTGGAGCGCGAACCGCGTTCTGTTACTATTGCCCGCCTGGAATTGCTCGCCGCCGAAGGCGACACTGCCCGGTTGGCGGTGGACTGCAGCAAAGGCACTTATATCCGTACCCTCGTGGAAGATATCGGTGAGCAACTAGGCTGTGGCGCATACGTTGCAGAACTGCGACGCACCCAGGCCGGCCCTTTCACCCTGGCCCAGACGGTCACGCTGGAAGAGCTGGAAGCGGTACATGCCGAAGGCGGCAACGAAGCGGTTGATCGCTTCCTGATGCCATCGGACAGCGGTTTGCTGGATTGGCCATTGCTGCACTTCTCGGAGCACAGCGCGTTCTACTGGCTTAACGGCCAGCCGGTACGTGCACCGGATGCCCCGAAGTTCGGCATGGTGCGGGTACAAGATCACAACGGTCGCTTTATCGGTATCGGTGAAGTGAGCGAAGACGGGCGCATCGCGCCGCGTCGACTGATTCGGTCAGAATGACCGGAACCAGTTTGTGGTAAAAGCGTAGCGAGCGAAGGTAAGACAAGGAAAAAACAGGCGAGGAAGCGGAGTTAACTGCTGTTAATGAGCATTCCGAGCCTGTTTTTGACGCAGGATTACCGAGCGCAGTCGCTTTTACGCAAACTGGAACGAGGGTGGCTGTTAGCAGGCATGGTCACTACTCATTTTTAGATACAGGGATTTGTCCCTGGCCTGTTGAAACCGTCCTTTGGATGGTTTCCTGAAAAAAGGATTGCCTCATGGCTCTCGACGTTCAAGAAAAAGCTCAAATCGTAGCTGACTACCAGCAAGCTGTTGGTGACACTGGTTCGCCAGAAGTGCAAGTTGCACTGCTGACCCACAACATCAACAAGCTGCAAGGTCACTTCAAGGCCAACGGTAAAGATCACCACTCCCGTCGTGGTCTGATCCGCATGGTAAACCAGCGTCGTAAGCTGCTGGACTACCTGAAAGGCAAGGATCTGGGTCGTTATCAGACTCTGATCGGTCGCCTGGGTCTGCGTCGCTAATAAGCGATTGCGCTAGAGGTTGGTTGGCTGTCGTGTGTCAGTGGGTTTCCCGCTGGCCCATGGCAGGCTTCCAGCCTCAAGTTTTATCTGGATACACGTTTTACCCTGGACAGGCGTTGGGCCGATTCCCGACATTGCCCAAGAATTTCGCAAGAAGACAAGTTCCCCAAGAGCCACAAAGAAGGTAGGACACCGTGAACCCGGTTATCAAAAAATTTCAGTTCGGTCAGTCGACCGTTACCCTCGAGACAGGCCGTATCGCCCGTCAAGCCTCCGGCGCAGTGCTGGTCACCGTTGACGACGACGTCACCGTACTGGTGACCGTTGTTGGCGCCAAGACCGCTGACCCAAGCAAAGGCTTCTTCCCTCTTTCCGTTCACTACCAGGAAAAGACTTACGCTGCCGGTAAGATCCCTGGCGGTTTCTTCAAGCGCGAAGGCCGTCCTTCCGAGAAAGAAACCCTGACTTCCCGACTGATCGACCGTCCGATCCGTCCGCTGTTCCCAGAAGGCTTCATGAACGAAGTGCAGGTTGTCTGCACCGTCGTTTCCACCAGCAAGAAGACCGATCCGGACATCGCTGCGATGATCGGCACCTCGGCTGCCCTGGCCATCTCCGGTATTCCTTTCGATGGCCCGATCGGCGCTGCCCGTGTTGCGTTCCACGAAAGCACCGGCTACCTGCTGAACCCGACTTACGAACAACAGAAAGCATCGAGCCTGGACATGGTCGTTGCCGGTACTTCGGAAGCCGTGTTGATGGTTGAATCGGAAGCCAAAGAGCTGACCGAAGACCAGATGCTGGGCGCTGTACTGTTTGCTCACGACGAGTTCCAGGTTGTGATCAACGCGGTTAAAGAACTGGCCGCTGAAGCTGCCAAGCCAACCTGGACCTGGGCTCCTGCGCCTGAAGCGACCGCACTGCTGGGCGCTATCCGCTCCGAGTTCGGTGCAGCTATCTCCGACGCCTACACCATCACCATCAAGGCCGACCGTTACGCTCGCCTGGGTGAGTTGAAGGACCAGGTTGTTGCCAAGCTGTCCGGTGAAGAAGGCCAGCCTTCTTCCAGTGAAGTCAAAGCAGCCTTCGGCGAAATCGAATACCGCACCGTTCGCGAAAACATCGTTAACGGCAAGCCGCGTATCGACGGTCGCGACACTCGCACCGTACGTCCGCTGAACATCGAAGTTGGCGTTCTGCCGAAGACCCACGGTTCGGCCCTGTTCACCCGTGGTGAAACCCAGGCCCTGGTGGTTGCAACACTGGGCACCGCCCGTGACGCGCAGCTGCTGGACACCCTGGAAGGCGAGAAAAAAGACCCGTTCATGCTGCACTACAACTTCCCTCCGTTCTCGGTAGGTGAGTGTGGTCGCATGGGTGGCGCTGGTCGTCGCGAAATCGGTCACGGCCGTCTGGCCCGTCGTTCGATTGCAGCCATGCTGCCTGCCGCCGACGTGTTCCCGTACACCATTCGTGTTGTGTCGGAAATCACCGAGTCCAACGGTTCCAGCTCCATGGCTTCGGTCTGTGGTGCTTCCCTGGCTCTGATGGACGCCGGTGTTCCGATGAAGGCACCGGTTGCCGGTATCGCCATGGGTCTGGTTAAAGAAGGCGAGAAGTTCGCCATCCTGACCGACATCCTGGGTGACGAAGACCACCTGGGCGACATGGACTTCAAAGTAGCCGGTACCGCCAAAGGTGTTACCGCGCTGCAGATGGACATCAAGATCAAGGGCATCACCGAAGAAATCATGGAAATCGCTCTGGGCCAAGCCCTGGAAGCGCGCCTGAACATCCTCGGTCAGATGAACCAGATCATTGGTCAGTCCCGCACCGAACTGTCGGAAAATGCTCCGACCATGATCGCGATGAAAATCGACACCGACAAAATCCGTGATGTTATCGGTAAAGGCGGCGCGACCATTCGTGCGATCTGTGAAGAGACCAAGGCTTCGATCGATATCGAAGACGACGGCTCGATCAAGATCTTCGGCGAAACCAAGGAAGCGGCTGAGGCTGCACGTCAGCGCGTTCTGGGCATCACC
Organism: Pseudomonas sp. IPO3778; assembly: GCF_013386825.1. GTDB lineage: Bacteria > Pseudomonadota > Gammaproteobacteria > Pseudomonadales > Pseudomonadaceae > Aquipseudomonas. The sequence goes on along the minus strand of NZ_JACARC010000043.1, from coordinate 38,969 downwards.
GCTGAAGCCGAGATCGGCAAGATCTACGTCGGTAAGGTTGAGCGCATCGTCGACTTCGGCGCATTCGTCAACATCCTGCCAGGCAAGGACGGTCTGGTTCACATCTCTATGCTGAGCGACGCTCGCGTTGAGAAAGTGACCGACATCCTGAAAGAAGGCCAGGAAGTGGAAGTGCTGGTACTGGACGTGGACAACCGCGGCCGTATCAAGCTGTCCATCAAGGACGTAGCAGCAGCCAAGGCTTCGGGCGTTTAATCACCCCGTCGCTGTAAGCTGAAAAAGGACTCTTCGGAGTCCTTTTTTTATGCCTGCAGGAAAGTGTCGCGAAATCAGGCGTTTAGCCATACCTAAAAACCGCAACTTGCATGCAGGCACGATCGCCTTCATGCAAGTTGCACGATTTCGAAAATTGGGTATTTTTGTAAGTTTCTGTTTTATAAGGTTTTTATCTGATGTAAAAACTTGGCACAGCGCCTGCAATAGTACTGGTAGCCCTGCAGCTTTAACGTTTACACGCTGCAGACTTTTGATAAAACAGGAGTTACTCGTATGAAAAAGTTCGCTATCGCTGCTGCAACTGCCACCGCTCTGACCCTGACCATGGCCAACGTGGCCTTCGCTCAAACTTCCCAGGCGCCTATGGTTGTAGCGGCCGGTGAAGTGACTAAAGCCAAGGAAGCGACCTCCGATACCTGGATCACCACCAAAGTGAAAAGTGACCTGGTGACCGAGAAAGGCATTCCTGGCACCGACATCAAAGTCGAAACCAACAAAGGTGTAGTGTCCCTGTCGTCGACCGTAGCTGTGACTGACGCTCAGAAAGCGACTGCTGTTGCCATCACCAAGAAAATCAAAGGCGTTAAAGCTGTATCGGCCGACGGCCTGAAAGCAGAGTAACGCTTAACGAATCGCCTGAACTAGGCGGAGGCGGCCACGAGCGAGTTAGATATCCGCTCATTGCACCTCACAGGTTCATGCGACCGGCCACACGGATGTGGTCATTACAGGCCCCGGCACTTGTGCCGGGGCCTGTTCTATTGCGCAAGGGAACTGTAGGAGCGAGCTTGCTCGCGAAAAACCTCAGAACACCGCGTCAATTCAGAAAGTCCGCGTTATCGTTGACGTTCTTCGCGAGCAAGCTCGCTCCTACAGGGGGCCAGCGTTTGGGTTACTCGGCATCCAGATGCATCGGCGTTACCACTCGACCATCTTTCTCGGCTTCACCCAGGTTTGCATCGATAAAGTAAACCCGGTCGTCTTCCAGCTGCCCCTTGTCCACCAGGTAGTCCTTGATCGCGCTGGCGCGGTCCTGGCCCAGTTGGCGTAGCAACACGTCGCTACCGCTCCAGAACTTGATCACCCCGTCCCGCAGCTTGGCAGTGCGCTCATCGCTGCTCAGGTCTTTCCATTCGGGCGGCGGCTGCAGTTTCAGACGAGTACGGTAGATACCTTCCAGCAGCGGTGCCTTTTCCTTTTCCGGAACTTGAAGCAGTGATGCCTGAGCCGGGACTTTGTCGCCTCGGCGTTGGAGGATCTTGTAGTAGTTGTACTGGTATTCCCGTTCCAGCCGCTGTGCGGCCAACAGCGGACCGTCGCTGCTGGCGGCAGCGGTCCCTTCGATTTCCAGGCGCAGGGCAGGGCGTTCCTTGAGCGCCTTTGCCAGGCTGTCCAGCGCCGATTCAGCCTCTTTGCTCAGGTCGCTGGAGCCTGCGGCAAAAGACACATTGCCGAGGTCTTGCGCACCGCCACCGCTAATCAGCCCGCCAATAAACTTGAACGGCGCCGTGGCTGCGCGCACCACCAGGTTGCGCAGGGTCTGCCAGACAATCGGCATCACGCTGAACTGGGGGTTGTTCAAGTCGCCGGTGACCGGCAATTCGATGGAGATCTTGCCGTCGGAGTCTTTCAGCAGGGCAATCGCGAGACGAATCGGCAGGTCCACGGCATCGGCACTGTCGACTTTCTCACCCAGTTGCAGTTGCTCGACCACCACCTTGTTCTCGGCCTTCAACTGGCCCTTGGTGATGACGTAATGCAGGTCCAGGTTTAGCCGGCCCTTGCGGATGCGGAACCCGGCGAATTTGCCTGAGTAGGGCGTCAGGGTGGTCAGTTCGACACGTTTGAAGCTGGTGGCGATATCCAGCGCAGCCATCGGGTCAAACGGGTTCACGCTGCCCTTGATGGTGACCGGTGCATAACGGTCAACCTTGCCCTTGACGTCAACGCTCGCCGGTTTGGCCTGGCGACTGTCGATGGTGCCGATCTGCCCGTTGAGCTGTTGAATCGCTGTAGCGAAGTTCGGGGTCAGGCTGAAGTCGGCGAAGTTGGCCGAGCCGTCGTTGATCGCAATTTGACCAATACGAATGCCCAGAGGCTTCTCTTTGCTGGCCGATTTCGCTGCGGACTGACGGGCGCTGGTGGCTGGCTGGGGAATCAGCAGGTCATCGATGTTGGTGGTGCGGTCATCGTTGATCATGAAGCGCGCATAGGGTTGCAGCAGGTCGACTTTGTCGATCGACAAGCTGTCGCCATGTTGATAATTCACGCCTTCGAGTACCAGGCGCTGCCACTTGAGGAAGTCGCGATTCTTCATGGTATCGAGGGTATGCAACTGGTCGACCTGCGCCCGGCCAGTCACCTGGAATGCCAGCGGTTCGGTACTTTTCAGGTTCACGTCGAGGTTGCTGCCGAGCATGCCGCTACGCAGTTCCAGGCGGATAAACGGGCTGATGTAGGACTGGGCGACACGCAGGTCGATGTCCTTGGTATCCACTTTCAGCTTGGCGCTGACCGGGCTCAGGTTGACCTGGCCGGTGGCCTGGAGCTTGCCTTGTTTACCTACGCCGGTATCGAGCTTGAGGGTAAACGGGCTCTGGTTGAGGCTGTCGAAATCCTGCAGGTCCAGGTTCAGCGGGCCGACTTCCAGGGCGACTGTGGGTTTAGCCGAGCGGTCAGCCAGGTGCACTTGATAGTCGCGCAGTTGCACGTCTTTGAGCAGCACTTGCCAAGGCTTGCTCGGCGCTGCCGGCGCAGGTTTTGGTGAGTCGGCAGTGGCAGGGGCGGCAGCCGGTTCGGGCGCCGGTGCAGGCTTGCTCGGCTGGCTGGCGAACAGCTTCTGCCAATCCAGCTGGCCGTCGGCTTCAAGGGCTGCCCAGGTTTCGAGCTTGTTGCTGCGGATTTTTCCGACAATTACCTGCTGCTTGGCCAGGTCGACCGAAGTGTCGCTGACGTCCAGGCGCTCCAGGCGGGCCAAGGGCCGGCCATCCGGCGCTTTGATCGCAAACGGCGCGACACTCAGGGCGACGTTGGTCAGGTTCAGCTCGGTCTCTTTGGCCAGGCTCAGCTTGTAGTCGGTGCTGAAGTTGAGGACGCCGTCTTCCAGCACCAGCGGTAACGCGTCACGCACATACGGCCACCAGACTTTCATCTTGCCGTCGGTAACCTTGAGTTTGCCCTCGGAGGCGATCGGGATGAGGCTGAAGTTGCCGGTCCAGTCGATCTGCCCGCCTTCCGGGCCAGCCGCTACCAGCGTCATATCAGCATTGTCATCGGGCAATGTGCTGAGGTTTTTCAGCTCGAAATCCAGTTTGTCGTAGAGAAACTCGATCGGTTCGCTTGGGCGCAAATCCTGGAAGTGCACATAGCCGCCCGCCAGCTTGATGCTATCGATGCGCAGCGGGAAGGGTTTGGCGTTCGGATCGGTTGGCGTCGGTTCGCTGGCCGGCACTTTGAACAATTGCGCCAGGTTGAGCTGGCCGGACTTGTCGAACAGCAGTTCGGTTTTCGGCTTGTCGAGTTGGACGTCAGCCAGGTGCAGGGCACGTGTCCACAGGCTGTCGATTTGCAGGTTGGCATAGAGGCGTTCAAAGCCCACTTGCTCCTTGCCGGGCTCTCCGATATTCAGGCCCCACACTGTCAGTTCGAGGCTGAACGGGTTGAGCTCGATACGCTCGATGCGTGCCGGCACGGTGGCGTAATTGGCCAACTGTTGGTTGGCCACGCGAAGGGCAATGCCGGGGAGAATAAGGAAACCCAGCAAGCTATACAGGGCAAGGGCGGTCAGCAAGGCGCCAGCGGCGCGAATCAATCCTTTGGGCATATGTGACGCCATCTATGTCAATCAAGAGTGCCTTGGAGTATGGCACGGGTTTGCGGTTCCGAAGCAACGGGCCTTTATTACTGCGTTCCGGCCTCTTTGAGACAAGTCTTACAGCTGCAGGATCAGGGTCTTCAGCGGTGGTTGCTGGTCTTGCGACGGGAAGTCTGCGCCGGGTGTCATGATTTGCCAGTCGCGCACCGGCCGCCCGGCCTTTTCGGCGCAGCGCAGGACCTGGTCGCGCCAGTCGTCCATGCTGACTTTTGCGAGGTTGTTGCAGCAGATCAGCACGCCGTTATCGGCAGTGGCCAGCAGTGCCGGTTTGAGCAGGCTTTGATAGTCGCGCAGCAGGTCGACCGTGCCGAAGGCGCTCTTGGCCCAGGCGGGCGGGTCGAGCAACACCAGGTCGTATTGGCGTTGGTCCAGGCGTGGATAACTCGGCAGCTTGTGACCGCGCCGCTGGCTGATGGGCAGTCCGGCCAGTTGGCGGATGGCCGGGAAATAGTCGGACTGCACGAATTCCATCGTCGGCAATTGCGGGTTGAGCTGACCGTTTTCGCGACCGACCGCCAGGTTGCCCTCGGCAAAGTCCAGGTTGCACACCTCGCGGGCGCCACCGGCCGCGGCGCTCAGGCCTACGCCGCAGGTGTAGGCAAACAGGTTGAGCACGCTTTTGCCGGCACTGTGGGCCTTGACCCAGCCGCGGGTGTTGCGCAGGTCCAGGAACAGCAGCGGGTCCTGGCCGGCGTGGCGGCCGCGTACGCGGTAGTTGAGGCCCCATTCATGGCCGATCAAGTCGCCCAGAGCCGCCGGTTCGGCGCGGTACACCGTGTCTTCACGGTCGATGCGCGAGTTGCCCCGGGAGCGGTCGTTGTAGACCAGCAGCAGCTCAAGCCCCAGGTGCTGGTTGATCGCCTGATGCAGTTGCAGCAGGTCGTCACTGGCCAGCGATTGGTGAAAGCTTTGCACCAGCAGTTGCGGGCCGTAGCGGTCGATAGTCAGGCCGCCGGCGCCTTCCTGGCTGCCGTGGAACAGGCGATAGCAGTCGGTGCCTTGGGCATGCAGCTCGGCAAGCAAATCCTGGCGATGATCGAGGGCGGCGCGCAGCGCCTGATTCAAGGGGGACATAGTGCGCGCCTTGCAGGGTCATTGGGGCGCGGGAGTTTAACAGTTATGGCTCCAGCAGGCCCATCCGCCTGTGGGCCCGCTGCACCGAGCCATTGCGCATGGCCCAGCGCAGCAAGGGCGCGCTGCGCTTGACCCCGGCGCGGATCAGTTGGCGCTGGATCGGGCTTTGTTGCTGCCCGAGCATATCGCTGGCCCAGTCCGGCAGCAGGTCGATACCGGCCTGCATCATCAGCGCGCCAAACGGCTTGGCCAAGGTGCTGGGGGACGGCGCATTGAGCAGCAGGCGCAGTACTTCATGGCTGCGTTGGTCACACAGCAGTTGTGGGCGAATACGCTCAAGGTAATCGGAAATTTCCTGGCGTGAACGCGGCACATGGCGCGCGCCCAACTGCTCGGCCACCAGGGCTATTTCGCTGTAGTAACGGTCCTGATCCCTGGGTGATAAATCCGGGTTGCGATAACGCAGGTGGGCGGCGAGAAAGTTGCTGACCTCCGCCACATGCACCCAGGTCAGCAGTTCCGGGTCACTGGCTGCATACGGTCGACCATCCGGCGCATGCCCCACCACTTGCAGGTGGATGGTGCGCACTTTTTCGATCAGCCATTCGGCGTCCCGCCGCGAACCAAAGGTGGTCCCGGAAATAAACTGCGAGGTGCGCCGTAAACGCCCCAGCATGTCCTGCCGAAAATTCGAGTGGTCCCACACGCCGGCCAGCGCCAGCGGGTGCAACGCCTGCAACATCAGCGCGCTGATGCCGCCAATCAACATGCTGCTGAAGTCGCCATGGACCTTCCAGCTCATCGAGTTCGGCCCAAAGAGACCTGGATCGCCCTTGGGGTTTTCCAGGTCGAGTTGACCCAGCGACAAACCGGTCAGGCTCATCAGCTGGTGTTCGATGCGGCTGCGAATGAATTCCATGGGTTCCTATCGGTTGAGGCGCTTGTCGATCAGGCCATCCACCACGCTCGGGTCGGCGAGGGTGGACGTGTCCCCCAGGCTGTCCAGCTCGTTGCAGGCAATCTTGCGCAAAATCCGCCGCATGATCTTGCCTGAGCGGGTTTTCGGCAAGGCCGGCGCCCATTGAATCAGTTCCGGCTTGGCGAAGCTGCCTATTTCCTTGCTTACCAGGTCCAGCAGGTGCTTTTTCAGCACATCGTCGGGCTCTACGCCGTTCATGGGCGTGACGAAGGCATAGATGCCCTGGCCTTTGACGTCATGGGGGTAGCCCACCACCGCGGCCTCGGCGACCTGATCATGCAGCACCAGGGCGCTTTCCACCTCGGCGGTGCCGATGCGGTGCCCGGACACGTTGATCACATCGTCGATGCGCCCGGTGATCCAGTAATCACCGTCCTCATCCCGCCGTGCGCCATCGCCGGTGAAGTAGTAGCCGGGATAAGGTTTGAAGTACGTGTCGATCATCCGCTGCGGGTCGCCGTATACACTGCGGATCTGCCCCGGCCAGCTGGATTTGATCGCCAGCACGCCGCTGCCGGCGCCGCTGATTTCCTTGCCTTGCTCATCAAGCAGCACCGGCACCACGCCAAACATCGGTTGGGTGGCGCAGCCGGGTTTGATGCGCTGGGCGCTGACCAGCGGGCTGAGCATGATGCCGCCGGTTTCGGTCTGCCACCAGGTGTCGACAATCGGGCAGCGTTGTTCGCCGACCGCGTTGAAGTACCAATCCCAGGCTTCCGGGTTGATCGGCTCGCCGACGCTGCCCAGCAGCCGCAGGCTGGCGCGTGAGGTGTTTTCCAGGGGGCCATGGCCTTCACGCATCAGGGCGCGCAAGGCCGTGGGCGCGGTGTAGAAGATGTTGACCTGGTGTTTGTCGATCACCTGCCAGAACCGCGAGCTATCCGGGTAACTCGGCACGCCTTCGAACATCAGCGAGGTGGCGCCATTGGCCAGCGGGCCGTAGACGATATAGCTGTGGCCGGTCACCCAGCCCACATCGGCGGTGCACCAAAACACTTCGCCGTCGCGGTAGTCGAGCACGTACTTGAACGTCATCGCGGCTTGCAGCAGGTAGCCGCCGGTGGTGTGCAACACGCCTTTGGGTTTGCCGGTGCTGCCGGAGGTGTAGAGGATAAACAGCGGGTCTTCCGCGTCCATCGGCTCGGGCGGGCAGTCGTCGCTGACGGCCTCCAGGGCCTGTTGATACTTGAGGTCGCGCCCTTCAGTCCAATTGACTGCCGCGCCAGTGCGCTGCACCACCAGTACCGTGCTGACACCCGGGCAACTGGCCAGGGCCTTGTCGACATTCTGTTTCAGCGCCACCGGCTTGCCGCCGCGCACGCCTTCATCGGCGGTGATCACCGTGCGGCAGTCGGCGTCGAGAATCCGGTCGCGAAGAGCATCCGGAGAGAAACCACCAAACACCACCGAATGCACCGCGCCGATCCGCGTGCAGGCCAGCATCGCGTAGGCCGCTTCGGGGATCATCGGCATGTAGATGCACACCCGGTCGCCTTTCTTCACGCCACGGCTTTTCAGCACGTTGGCCAGGCGGCTGACGTTTTGGTGGAGTTGGCGGTAGGTGATTTTGGAAGACGTTGCAGGATCGTCGCCTTCCCAGATGAAGGCCGGCTGATCGGCGCGTTGCGCCAGGTGACGGTCGATGCAGTTGTAGCTGACGTTCAGTTGGCCGCCGGCAAACCATTGGGCGGCGCCGGTAGTCATGTCGGATTTCTGGACGGTCTGCCAGGGCGTGCTCCAGTCGAGAAAGCGTTTGGCTTGCTCGGCCCAGAACGTATCAGGTTGTTCGACGGATTGGCGGTAGAGGCGCTGGTAGTCCTCTTGGCTGAGTTGCGCAGCCCGGCGGACGGCATCGGCGGTGGGGAACGTGCTGATATCGAACATGAGGGATCCTTATTCTTGTTTTTGCGACAAGCAATAAAGATGCACCCTGTGGCAGGTGGGTTCAAGGCCAACGTCCAAACAGACGTTGGCCTTGCGGGCATTACATCAACCGCGGTGACGGCCGCGGAAGTAGTTGATCAACCCTTGGGTGGACGCGTCGTCTGCAGGCTGCTCTTCAGTGCCGGTCAGGCGGTTGTAGACGCCTTTACCCAGCTCTTTACCCAGCTCGACGCCCCATTGGTCGAAGGCGTTGATACCCCAGATGACGCTCTGCACGAACACTTTGTGCTCATACATGGCCACCAGTGCGCCAAGGCGGCGAGGGCTGATGCGCTCAACCACAAGGGTGTTGCTCGGACGGTTGCCCGGGATCACCTTGTGCGGTGCCAGCTTCTGCACTTCGGCTTCGTCCATGCCTTTGTCGCGCAGCTCGGCTTCGGCTTCGCTGCGGGTCTTGCCGAGCATCAGTGCCTGGCTCTGGGACAGGCAGTTGGCGTACAGCCACTGATGGTGGTCGGAGACCGGGTTGAAGCTGACGATCGGCACGATAAAGTCGGCCGGGATCAGTTGGGTACCCTGGTGCAGCAACTGGTGGTAAGCGTGTTGACCGTTGCAGCCTACGCCGCCCCAGATAACCGGGCCGGTGTCGGTGGACACCGGCGTACCGTCCTGGCGTACGCTCTTGCCGTTGGATTCCATGTCCAACTGCTGCAAGTGCTTGGTGATGTTACGCAGGTAGTGGTCGTACGGCAGGATCGCGTGGCTCTGTGCGCCCCAGAAGTTGCCGTACCACACGCCGAGCAGGCCCAGCAGCACCGGCATGTTCGCCTCGAAGGGCGCGGTCTGGAAGTGCTGGTCCATGGTGTAGGCACCGGACAGCAGTTCCTTGAAGTTGGACATGCCGATAGCCAGCGCGATCGGCAGACCGATGGCCGACCACAGCGAGTAACGACCGCCTACCCAGTCCCACATCGGGAAGATGTTCTCTTCGCGGATGCCGAAGGCCACGGCTGCCGCGTTGTTGCTCGATACGGCGATGAAGTGGCGATACAGTTCGGCTTCCGAGCCACCCTGGGCCAGGTACCAGGCACGGGCGGCCTGGGCGTTTTTCAGGGTTTCGAGGGTGTTGAAGGATTTTGACGAGACGATGAACAGCGTGGTCTCGGCGCGCAACTTCATGGTCAGCTCGTGGAACTCGCTGCCGTCGATGTTCGCCAGGTAATGGCAGCGCACGCCTTTGTGGGCGTAGGACAACAGTGCTTCAGACACCAGCTCCGGGCCGAGGAACGAGCCACCGATACCGATGTTCACCACGTCGGTGATCGGCTTCTCGGTGTAGCCACGCCACAGGCCGTCGTGGATGCGGCCGACCAGGTCAGTGATCTGGTTCAGCACTTTGTGCACGTCCGGCATGATGTTCACGCCGTTGACCGACAGCTTGTCGCCAACCGGGCGGCGCAGCGCAGTGTGCAGCGCCGGGCGGCCTTCGGAAGAGTTGACCGGCTCGCCGTTGAACAGCGACTTGATCGCGCCCTGAAGGTCGACTTCCTTGGCCAGGCCTACCAGCAGGTCGCGGGTTTCGCTGGTGATCAGGTTTTTTGAGTAATCGAGGAAAAGTCCGCAGCTGCTCAAGGTGAACTGGGTAAAGCGCTGGGGATCGGCATTAAAGGCTTCGCGCATGCTGAAATCCTGCATGGCTTGGCGATGTTGATTGAGCGCTTGCCAGGCGGGCAGAGCGGTAACGTCATGAGGAGTGCGGTAGTACGCCATCGCTGCGGGTTTCCTTTTTATTGCTGGGACTGCTCTTAGGACACTTTAAAGCCGGGAATGTCCTGTCGTTATGAAGAAGATGACAGGCTCCGGTCGACGCCAACGAATAGCGTAGGGCGAATACATTAAACCTAGCGTGTCGATCTGTCTTGGCTTTGTCTGCGCTGTGGCCGGTACTTTTTTATACCGGCCGATCAGGCAGTGCAACAGGCGGGGGGTGTTGCGGGGTCAGTTCAGGTGCAAATGCAGGTTGTCGATCAACCGTGTGGCGCCCAGGTAGGCGGCGACCAGAATCACCACGTCCTTGTCGTCCGCGGTGGCCGGGCGCAGGTGCACACCCTGGCGGACCTCCAGGTAATCCATGCGAAAGCCCGCCGCTTCAATCTGCTGGACCTGTGCCGCACGCAGTTTGGCGAAATCGCGCTCGCCCCCTTCAATCGCGGTGGCAATCTGGCTGAGGCTGCGGTACAGCACCGGGGCGATGGCGCGCTGCTCCTCGGTGAGGTAACCGTTGCGCGACGACAGCGCCAGGCCATCGTCGGCCCGTACGGTCGGCTCGCCGATAATCTGGATGGGCATGTTCAGGTCGTGGACCATGGCGCGAATGACCGCCAGTTGCTGGTAGTCCTTCTGGCCAAAGATCGCCAGGTCCGGCTGGACCATGTTGAACAGCTTGCTGACCACCGTGGCCACACCTTCAAAGTGCCCCGGACGGCTGGCGCCGCAGAGCCCTTCGGACAGTTGCGGTACGCTCACGCGAGTCTGGCCGGCCATGCCGTCGGGGTACATCTCGTCGACGGTGGGGGCGAACAGCAGGTTGCAGCCGGCTTGCAGCAATTTCTCCTGGTCAGCCGCGAGGGTGCGCGGGTATTTGTCCAGGTCTTCGCCGGCGCCGAATTGCAGCGGGTTGACGAAAATGCTCGCCACCACGAAGTCCGCTTGTTGCGCCGCTTTGGTGACGAGAGTGGAATGGCCGCTGTGCAGGTTGCCCATGGTGGGCACAAAGCCGATGCGCTTACCCGCATTGCGGGCATGGGCGACGGCGGCGCGCAGTTCGCGCACGGTCTTGACGGTGTTCATGCAGAGAACCCGTGTTCGGCGCCTGGGAAGGTGACGGCTTTGACTTCGCTGACATAGGCGGCGATTGCGGATTGAATGCTGTCCTGGCCGGTCATGAAGTTTTTCACGAACTTGGGGACGCGCCCGGAGAGGGACAGGCCCAGCATGTCATGCACGACCAATACCTGGCCGTCGGTGGCGGAACCTGCGCCAATGCCGATCACTGGTACTTTAACGGCCTGGGTGATTTCTGCTGCCAGTTCGCTTGGCACGCACTCCAGCAAAATCATGCATGCACCGGCCTGTTCGAGGGCGATGGCATCGGCCCGCATCTGGCGTGCCTGGGCTTCGCCGCGGCCTTGTACCTTGTAGCCACCGAGGATATTCACCGACTGCGGTGTCAGGCCCATGTGCGCGCAAACCGGCACGCCGCGTTCGGCCAACAAGCGGATCGACTCGGCAAGCCACGCGGCACCTTCAACCTTGACCATGTGCGCACCGGCCCGCATCAGCTTGGCGCTGTTGGTCAGGGTCTGTTCAACGGTGGCATCGGCCATGAACGGCAGGTCGGCGATGATGAACGCGCCTTCGTTACCGCGTTTGACGCAAGCAGTGTGGTAAGCGATGTCATCGGTGGTGACCGGCAGGGTGCTGTCATTCCCTTGCAGGACCATGCCCAGGGAGTCCCCCACCAGCAGCACTTCAACGCCGGCCTGGCAACTGGCCTGGGCAAAAGTGGCGTCGTAGCTGGTCAGCATGGTGATTTTTTCACCTTTGAGCTTGAGGCTCTGCAAGGTGCTCAGGGTAACGTTTGGCATGAAAAGGGTCCTCATTCAGGCGCTTGGAAACAGCGAGTAACGCGCGTGAGTCTTCGTTTATACAGGCGCACTTTCTTAAGGATCAGTGCTTATAAGGCCTGGATTGCGCCCTTTAGCGCCGGGTAGGCGGCAGCGGGACGCCTATAGTCGTGAGGAGGACTCTGGAAGTCAATTGGATGTGTTACCGCATTGTTACGGCGGGGGTGTTACCGCTGTTACTGATGCGTTTCAGCAGTAAAGGCTGACGTGGTACCTGTAGGCGCGAGCTTGCTCGCGAAGGTCGTTAACGATGACGCGGGAAGCCTGGCACCCAGCGGTGCTCTCAGGTTTTTCGCGAGCAAGCTCGCTCCTACAGGTCTGGAGGCAGGCGTTCCAGGCCGACAAACGGGCAGGCGTCCAGCAGGTCACTAAGCAAGCGGCCGTCTGCCAGTTGCAGGCCGGCGGGGGCCAGTTCAGCCAGTGGGTAAAGCGCAAACGCCCGCAGGTGCATTTGATAGTGCGGCACCTTCAGGCGGGGCTCATCGATCAGCCGTTCGCCAAATGCCAGGATGTCCAGGTCCAGGGTGCGCGGGCCCCAGCGCTCCAGGCGTTCGCGACCCTGATCGTTCTCGATGGCTTGCAGCGCATCGAGCAGTTCCAGCGGCGCAAGGGTGCTGTCCAGGGCGGCGACCGCATTGGTGTAGCGCGGTTGCCCCGGGAGCAGGGAATCACTTTGATAGAAGCCGGAGACGCCCGCCAGCGTGGTGTTCGGCAACTGCGCCAAGGCCTCGACGGCATGGCGCAACTGTTGTTCAGGGGCGGCCAGATTGCTGCCCATGCCGATGTAGATACGTTCCACGTGCTTACTCGCCCGATGCGCTCGAGGCGTCGCCAGCGCTGCGTTTGCGCTTGCTGCCACTGCTGCGGCGGCGCTTTTTCGGGCCATCGCCGGTGGCTTCGCCTTTGCTGCTGAGCTCTTTGATCATCTCGCGGCGCTGGCTGTCATTGGCGTCCTGGTAGTCGGTCCACCATTCGCCCAGGCCGTCGGTCTGTTCGCCGGCGCTTTCGCGCAGCAGCAGGAAGTCGTAGCCCGCACGGAAGCGCGGGTTGTCCAGCAGCAGGTCGGCGCGTTTGCCGCTGCGACGTGGCAGGCGCTCTTGCATGTCCCAGATCTCGCGGATCGGCATGGTGAAGCGTTTCGGGATGGCGATGCGCTGGCATTGCTCGGCGATCAACTCGTGAGCGGCTTCTTGCATGGCCGGGATCGCCGGCATGCCACGGTCCTGCAGGCGCATGACGCGTTTTGGAAGCGCTGGCCACAATAGGGCGGCAAACAGGAACGCCGGCGTGACCGGTTTGTTCTGCTTGATGCGCAGGTCGGTGTTGATCAAGGCTTCGCTGATCAGTGTGTGGGTGTAGGTCGGGTTGTACTCCAGTGCTTCGGCGCTGGCCGGGAACAAAGGGTCGAACAACTGCAGGTCTACCAGCATTTCGAAGGTGTCGGCGGCATAGCCGGAGAGGAACAGCTTGAGCACTTCTTCGAACAGCCGTGCCGACGGAATTTCCCGCAGCATCGGTGCCAGATCGCGAATCGGCGCCGCCGTGTGCTTCTCGATACCGAAGTTCAGCTTGGCGGCGAATCGCACGGCCCGCAGCATGCGCACCGGGTCTTCCTGGTAGCGTTGCGTCGGGTCGCCGATCAGGCGCAGCAGGTTGTTGCGGATGTCGTGTACGCCATTGGCGTAATCGAGGATGCGTTCGCTGACCGGATCGTAATACAGGGCATTGATGGTGAAATCGCGGCGTTGCGCGTCTTCTTCCAGGGTGCCGTAAACGTTGTCCCGCAGGATGCGTCCGCTTTCATTGCGGGAAGACTGGTTAGTGTCTTCTTCTTCATCGTTTTGCGGGTGGTTGGCGCGGAAGGTCGCGACCTCGATGATCTCGCGACCAAAGTGGATATGCACCAATTTGAAACGCCGGCCGATGATCCGCGCATTGCGGAATTCGGCACGCACTTGTTCCGGCGTGGCGCTGGTGGCGACGTCGAAATCCTTGGGAGTGATATTGAGCAACATGTCGCGCACGCAACCGCCAACCAGGTAAGCCTGGTAGCCGGCGTTCTGCAAACGTTCGACGATGTTCACCGCATAACGGCTGAACTGGGCGCGCTGCAGCGAATGCTGGCTGCTGTTAAGCACTTCAGGCGTGCTGCGTTTGTGTTGCGTACGACGCAAGGGAGAACGGAATGACTGGAACAACTTCTTCAGCATGGGATGCACTGTTTGAAGGAATGTTCGGCCATAACGAAGAATGACCGCATGATGGGCGGGGATTCTAGCATTTAGTCAGGTGATGGTGTAGGAACTAGCTGCAAGGCTTGAGCCAGAAGCTTAAAAGAGGTGTGGCAAGTGCCAAATCGCGGAAACTACAAGGGGAGCCGAAGCTCCCCCAGAAGTAGTTGCGTGCTCTATTTTTATTATTGGTTTCGGGCTTCTTGTTTTTGTTGATCGCCCTCGCCATGAAGCTTCACCTTCATGACACTCCCAATCGGGAGCCAAGAGCAAACGGATTGCTTTGGTCGCTGTGTTGCTGATCTACGATCCAACCAGTTCAGGCTCTGCCTTAGGGCAGTTTTTGTTGTTCTCGGCCTGGTTGCGGGGCAAGCCCCAAATGCAACGCCTCTCCAAAAGAATCAGTTAGCTGCGCCTCCGCCGTGTTGTTTTTGTTATGCGTGAGTCGATTCGTCTTATTTTTATTGTCTTGTACATTTGCTTGTTATTGTTTTTGTACTAAGCATATAGCAGGGTGCGTGCCAACTTTTGCGAGGCCCAGCAAAACAAGGGGTTTGAGGCGGTTTCTGGTTTTTTGAGGGCCAAAAAAAGCCGGGGCTTCGTTACCGTAAGCCCCGGCTTTTGTTACGCGAAAAATCAGCGGTAACAGTTTTTTCACATCTGAGGGTGTTACCTGTGGGGGCGACCCACTCAGCTTTCGCTGGCAACCCCGGTCTTGCGCCGCGGGATACCCAGGCGCTGGCGCCGTTCCCACAGGCATTTACGGCTGACGCCCAGCTTGCGCGCCAGTTCGGTCTCGGTCATATGGTCCTGGTGCTCAAGGACGAAATGCTGGAAGTAATCTTCCAGTGACAAATCTTCCGTCGGCTCGTGGCTGTTGTTACTGCCGCCGCCCTGCTGAGGGGGCAGGCCGATGAAGTCGTCATCGTCCAGGTCGCTGAGCTCGATATCGATCCCCAGCAGCTCGGCGGAAATTTCCGGGCTCTCCGACAGAATCACCGCACGTTCTACCGCGTTCTCCAGTTCCCGCACGTTACCCGGCCAAGAGTAGTGGCGGATGGCCTGTTCGGCATCGGCGGCAAACTTGAGGTCGGTACGGTTGATGCGCGCACTCTGGCGCGCCAGGAAGGCTGTGGCGATCTCGTTGACGTCGGCACCGCGCTCGCGCAGGGCTGGCAGTTTGAGCGCGATCACGTGCAGGCGGTAATAAAGGTCTTCACGGAACTGGCCGATCTTCGCCAGGCTTTTAAGGTCACGGTGAGTGGCCGCAATCAGCCGTACGTCAACCTTCTGCGACTGCACCGAGCCGACGCGGCGGATTTCGCCTTCTTGCAGAACCCGCAGCAGGCGGGCCTGAGCCTCCAGCGGCAGTTCGCCAATCTCGTCAAGGAACAGCGTGCCACCGTCGGCGGCTTCCACCAAACCCGCACGGCCAGCACTGGCGCCAGTAAAGGCGCCTTTTTCATGGCCGAACAATTCGGATTCGATCAGGGATTCGGGAATGGCTGCGCAGTTCACCGAGATCATCGGCGCCTTGGCGCGCTTGGACAGGTTGTGCAGGGCGCGGGCCACCAGTTCTTTACCGGTGCCGGACTCGCCCTGGATCAAGACATTGGAATCGGTTGGCGCGACTTTGCGGATCTTGCTGTACAGGTCCTGCATCGGCGGGCAGGAGCCGATGATGCCAATTTCGCCATTGCTGTTATCCACGCCGGGCTTTTCAGTGCCGTTGACGGCCTTGCCCGCTGCCGGGCGTTCAGCCGGCGTGCTGCTGGCGGATTGGCGGTCGCGCAGGATGCGGGCCACGGCCTGGAGCATTTCGTCGTGGTCGAAAGGCTTGGCGATGTAGTCCACCGCGCCCATCTTCATCGAGTCCACGGCAGAGCGCAGGCTGGCGTAGCTGGTCATGATCAGCACCGGGGTGCCTTGGCCGAGTTTGATCAACTCGGTGCCAGGGGCGCCCGGCAAACGTAGGTCACTGACGATCAGGTCGAACGTGGGAATGCTGAAACGCTCTTGGGCTTCCTGCACCGAGCCGGCTTCGCTGACCTGGTACTGATTACGTTCAAGCAGGCGACGCAAGGCAGAGCGGATAATGGTTTCGTCTTCGACGATCAAAATGTGCGGCATTGATTCAACTCTCTCGACGGTCTCAGTTCACAGCGGACGTCGCTTCGACATGACGCGGCAAGGTCACCCGAATACGGGTGCCGCGTTGGCTTTCGGTGTCAGCCGGGCTGTCGATGGTGATTTGTCCATAATGCTCTTCAACGATGGAATAGACCAGTGCAAGGCCCAGACCGGTACCTTCACCCGGATCCTTGGTGGTGAAGAAGGGTTCGAACAATCGGTCCATGATGTTCTGTGGAATGCCGCTGCCTTCGTCCTCGACGATCAGGTCGACCGTGTGCTCGAAAGCCTCGCTCTTGACCCGTACTGCGCTGCCGGCCGGCGATGCGTCGCGGGCGTTGGACAGCAGGTTGATCAGCACTTGGGCCAGGCGTTGTGAATCACCGTCGACCCAGTGTTCCGGGTCGCACAGGTTGAAGAACTGTACTTCGAAATTGCGCCGGTTCAAGGCCAACAGCCCAATGGCATCCTGGGCGACTTCGGCCAGGCACACGGCCTCGTCGTGATTCTGATGGGCGCCCGCGTGGGCAAAGCTCATCAGCGACTGCACGATGCGCGAAACACGCTTGGTCTGCTCAAGAATCTGCCCGCTGATCTCGATGATTTCGCCATCCTCTTCGCGCTCCTCCCGCAGGTTTTGTGCGAGGCAGGCGATACCGGTGATCGGATTGCCGATTTCGTGGGCCACGCCGGCCGCCAGGCGACCGATGCTGGCCAGGCGCTCGGAGTGCACCAGCTTGTCTTCGAGCATCTGTGTTTCGGTCAGGTCTTCCACCAGCAGCACCAGGCCGCTGTTGCCGGGCGCCAGGGGCTCGTCGATCGCTGCTTTGTGCAGGTTGAGCCAGCGGGTCTGGCCGTCCAGCGCCAGGTGCTGTTTGTGCAAGTGTTCGTCGGGCAGGTTGATAAAGCCCTGGAGCAATTCTTTCCACGGGTCGCCGATGGTGTTCAGGCGCGAGCCCACTACGCGCTGGGCGGCGATGCCGGTGAGCTCTTCCATGGCCTTGTTCCACATCAGGATCTCTTGATCCTTGGCCAGGGAGCAGACACCCATCGGCAGTTCCTGCAACGTCTGGCGGTGATAGCGGCGCAAGGCGTCGAGTTCGGCGGCAAGGCCGGTGAGGCGTGAGTGGTAATCCTCCAGCCGGCTCTCGATAAAGTGGATGTCTTCGGTCACGTAGTTTTCGCCGCCGGCCTTGTAGGGCAGGAAGGTCTCGACCATGTCCTGGGACACACTCGGGCCCATCAGGCCGGAAAGGTTGGCTTCGATGCGGTCCCGCAGGCGGCGCAACGCATAAGGCCGGCGCTCGTCAAAGGGCAGATAGAGATCGCGCAGGGCCTGCTCGACTTCCTTTTGTGCGGCCTTGGCGCCCAGGGGCTTGGCCAGTTGCGTGGCGAATTCCTGGGGCGAGGCGGCGTGCAGTTCACGGCGTTGCGGGCGGCGCACGTTATCCACCGCGCACGCTTCGGCCGCGCTGGTTTCTTCCGGGCTGGCGTTGGTGAACAGCGAGATCAGGGTGAACATCAGCACGTTGGCCGCCAGCGAAGCGATCGCCGCCATGTGCCAACTGGTGTCATCCAGCACGTAGATCATGTTCAACAGCGGGATGTAGAAGCCCTGCAGATTGCCCACCAGCGGCAGCAGCATGGTCACGATCCACACCAGGATCCCCGCCAGCAGCCCGGCGATGAAGCCGCGACGGTTGGCGGTCGGCCAGTACAGCACCGACAACACGCCCGGCAGAAACTGCAACGTGGCGACGAAGGCGACGATGCCCAGGTTGGCCAGGTCTTGCTCGGCACCCAGTAACAGGTAGAAGCCATAGCCGGCCATGATGATCGCGACGATCAGCGCCCGGCGGGTCCATTTCAGCCAGCGGTAGATATTGCCTTCGGCCGGCGGCTGGTAGAGCGGCAGCACCAGGTGATTGAGCGCCATCCCCGACAGCGCCAGGGTGCTGACGATGATCAGTCCGCTGGAGGCCGATAGCCCCCCGACATAGGCCAGCAGTGCCAGTGACTTGCTGTTGGCGGCAATGCCGACGCCCAGCGTGAAGTATTCCGGATTGGTGGTGGCGCCAAGCTTCAGGCCGGCCCACAGGATCAGCGGCACCGCCAGGCTCATCAGCAGTAAAAACAGCGGCAAGCCCCAGCTGGCGCTGACCAGCGAGCGCGGGTTGAGGTTTTCGGTGAAGGTCATGTGATACATGTGCGGCATCACGATGGCCGAGGCGAAGAACACCAACAGCAGCGTGCGCCATGGGCCTTCCTGCAACGGGGTGTGCAGCGCGGCCAGGGCGGTCTGGTTTTGCAGCAGCCACAGTTCCAGCTGTTGCGGGCCGTCGAATACGCCGTAGAGCGCATACAGGCCGACGCCGCCGATGGCGATCAGCTTGATCACCGATTCAAACGCGATCGCGAACACCAGGCCTTCATGTTTTTCACGGGTAGCAATATGCCGCGAGCCGAAGAAAATCGTGAACAGGGTGATCAGGGCGCAGAAGCTCAAGGCAACCCGGTGTTGCACCGGTTCGCGGGTGAGGATGCTGATGGAGTCGGCCACCGCCTGGATCTGCAACGCCAGCAACGGCAGCACGCCGATCAACATGAAGATCGTGGTCAGCGCACCGGCCCAGGTACTGCGAAAACGAAAGGCAAACAGGTCGGCCAGGGACGACAGCTGATAGGTGCGGGTAATTTTCAGAATCGGGTACAACAGCACCGGCGCCAGCAAGAACGCGCCAGACACCCCGAGATAACTGGAAAGAAAGCCGTAACCGTACTGATAGGCCAGGCCCACCGTGCCATAAAACGCCCAGGCGCTGGCGTACACGCCCAACGACAAGGTGTAGGTCAACGGATGGCGAATGATCGCCCGCGGAATCATTCCACGTTCACTGATCCAGGCTACCCCGAACAGCGCGGCCAGGTAGGCGGCGCTGATCAGCAGCATCTCGGTCAGGCTAAAGCTCATCGGCATCTTTTTGGCTCTGGAGGATGAAAGTCACGACGATCAGAATCAGCCAAAGCAGATAGGGCCGGTACCAGGCGCCTGTGGCGTCGATCCACCAATCCATGATGGCGGGAGAAAACAGGTAGATCCCGACGACCAGCAGCAGGACCAATCGATAGATGTACATGTTGGCCCTTGATTGAAATTGCGGAAATATAACGATTTTTTGTAGGAACGAGGGGGACGCCCAGTTCTTGCTCGCGAAGGACGTTAACGTTAACGCGTGCATCCTGGATAAACGTGTTGCCTGTGAGTTCTTCGCGAGCAAGCTCGCTCCTACGCGATGGTAACGGATGGCTCGCAAGCTGCAAGCGCCTTCAGTGCAATTGCGCTTCGGCCAGCGTGAGTGTGCGCGGGATCCGCGTGGCGTCCCAGTGTTGAATGCCCCAATCCAGCAGCTCCCGTGGGCTGGCGTGGCTCAGTTCGTCGCCCGGTTGCTGGCCCAGGGCGCGCAGCGCTCTTAACAGCAAAGGCGTGGCCTGGTCGCTGGTCAAGGGCGGTGAGCGGTAGGATTTTCCCAGTTTGTTACCGTCCGGCTGGATGATCAGCGGTACATGCAGGTAGCGCGGTTGGCGCAGGCCCAGCAGTTCCTGCAGGTACAGTTGGCGCGGTGTGGAGTCGAGCAGATCAGCGCCGCGCACGATGTCGGTCACACCTTGCCAGGCATCATCGAGGACGACCGCCAGTTGGTAGGCATACAGGCCGTCGCGACGGCGGATGATGAAGTCGCCGACGTCGCGGCCCAGATGCTGTCGGAATTCGCCTTGTACGCGGTCGGTAAAATGGTATTCCAGCTCCGGTACCCGTAGGCGGATGGCGGCATCTTGCTGGTCATGGCCGGCATTGCGGCACAGTCCTGGGTAAATCCCGTTGTAGGGTTCCAGTTGCTTGCGTGAACAGGTGCAGGCGTAGGCCAAGCCGTGATTGAACAGGCGGTTAAGCACTTCGGCGTAGGCATCGTGCCGTTCGCTTTGTCGGACCAGTTCCCCGTCCCATTCAAAACCGTAGCGTTCCAGGGCATTGAGGATCGCTGCCTGGGCGCCGGGCTCTTCCCGTGGCGGGTCGAGGTCTTCCATGCGCATCAGCCAGCGGCCTTGATTGGCGCGGGCGTCGAGGTAGGAGGCGAGGGCGGCAACCAGGGAACCGAAATGCAGGTGTCCGCTGGGCGTGGGGGCGAAACGCCCGATATAGGAGGAGGCAGTCATGGGCCGGATATTACTGGAAAACCTCCCAACGCCAGAAACAAAAATGGGGCGTTCGCACGCCCCATTTGTCCAGCCCGGCAGTGATTACTTGCCGACCTGTTTTTCCTTGATTTCAGCCAAGGTCTTGCAGTCCACGCACAAGTCGGCGGTAGGACGTGCTTCCAGACGGCGAATACCAATCTCGACGCCGCAGGACTCGCACCAGCCGTACTCTTCGTCTTCGATGAGTTGCAGGGTCTTGTCGATTTTCTTGATCAGCTTGCGCTCGCGATCGCGGGCGCGCAGTTCAAGGGCGAACTCTTCTTCCTGGCTGGCACGGTCTGCCGGGTCCGGGAAGTTGGCTGCTTCGTCCTTCATATGGTCAACGGTACGGTCAACCTCTTGCATCAAGTCCTGTTTCCACTGCTTCAGGATCTTGGAGAAGTGATCGCGCATGGGCTTGCCCATGTATTCCTCGCCCTTCGATTCGACGTAGGGTTGGAAGCCGCTAATGCTCTGTTGCTTTGCTTGGGTGGGCATGAATGGACCGCCTCTCACTCTTCTAATCCATTGCGCAGGATTGCAACATCACCGACACCTGCCGGCCCTGCGGCTGCAAGCGGGCGAACTTACCAGATAGATTCGGGGTGCGCCACTCCCGGTTGTCGAGGTGCCGTCTCCTGAGGGCTGTAAACCGCCGCAGGCCCCAGCAGGGCGGGCTTGTACGGTCTCGAATGTTGATTTTAGCTGTTTTACCGGTAGTTGCCCGTGGTGCTTGCTACATGCCTTAGGGCAATAGAGCAGGTTTTGCGCGGCGGGTTGGGTAGAATCGGGGTTTGTCCTCACAGTTAAGGAAGGCTAATGGCTCAGCCCTACAGTGCGCGCAGTCGCGCTATCGAACCTTTCCATGTCATGGCGTTGCTGGCGCGGGCCAATGAACTGCAGGCCGCCGGCCACGACGTGATTCACCTGGAAATCGGCGAGCCCGACTTCACCACCGCCGAGCCCATCATCAAGGCCGGGCAGGCGGCGCTGGCGAATGGCAAGACCCGCTACACCGCGGCCCGCGGGCTGCCGGAGTTGCGTGACGCCATCAGCGGTTTCTACCAGCAGCGCTATGGGTTGGGCATCGATCCTGAGCGAATTCTGATCACGCCCGGCGGCTCTGGCGCCTTGCTGCTGGCGAGCAGTTTGCTGGTGGACCCGGGCAAGCACTGGCTGCTGGCAGACCCTGGCTACCCCTGCAACCGCCACTTCCTGCGACTGGTGGAGGGCGCGGCCCAACTGGTTCCGGTCGGCCCGGACGTGCGTTATCAACTGACCGCCGATCTGGTCGCTCGTCACTGGGACCAGGACAGTGTGGGCGCGTTGGTTGCTTCGCCCGCCAACCCGACCGGCACCATCCTTACGCGGGACGAGTTGGCCGGGCTGTCGAGCGCCATTAAAGCGCGCAACGGGCACTTGGTGGTGGATGAGATCTATCACGGCCTGACCTATGGCACCGACGCCGCCAGCGTGCTGGAAGTCGACGATGAAGCCTTCGTGCTAAATAGTTTTTCGAAGTATTTCGGAATGACCGGCTGGCGCCTGGGCTGGCTGGTGGCGCCGCCGGCTGCGGTCGGGGAATTGGAGAAGTTGGCGCAGAATCTCTACATCAGCGCACCCAGCATGGCCCAACACGCGGCCCTGGCGTGTTTCACCCCGGAAACGTTGAGCATTCTTGAGGATCGCCGGGCCGAGTTCGGTCGGCGCCGCGACTTCCTGTTGCCAGCCCTGCGTGAACTGGGCTTCGGTATCGCCGTTGAGCCGGAGGGCGCGTTCTACCTGTATGCCGATATCAGCGCATTCGGCGGTGATGCCTTCGCTTTCTGTCGACACTTCCTCGAAACCGAGCATGTGGCCTTCACCCCGGGCCTGGATTTCGGCCGTTATCAAGCCGGGCACCATGTGCGGTTTGCCTACACACAAAACCTTGAACGCCTACAGGAAGCCGTTGAACGGATTGCCGGTGGCCTGCGGAGCTGGCAAGGCTGATGCGCTTTAATCCTCCCCTCGAAGAAGCCCGGCTGATCCGCCGCTACAAGCGTTTTCTCGCCGATATCGAAACCGTTACCGGCGAGTTGCTGACCATTCACTGCCCGAACACCGGCTCGATGTTCAACTGCATGGTGGAAGGCGGCCAGGTCTGGTTCAGTCGCTCCAATGACCCCAAGCGCAAGCTGCCCGGCACCTGGGAAATCAGCGAAACCCCTCAAGGGCGCCTGGCGTGTGTGAACACGGCGCGGGCCAATCAGTTGGTGGAAGAAGCACTGCGAGCCGGGGTGATCACCGAGCTCAACGGCTTTACGGCACTGAAGCGCGAAGTGCCTTACGGTCAGGAAAACAGCCGGATCGATTTTCGCCTGGACTACCCGGCGGGCGCGGCGTATGTCGAAGTCAAAAGCGTCACCCTCGGGTTTGACGGGACGTCGACCGCAGCGTTTCCCGATGCTGTGACTCAGCGCGGGGCCAAGCATTTGCGCGAGTTGGCGCACCTGGCGCGCGAAGGTGTGCGCGCGGTGCAGCTTTACTGCGTCAACCTTTCGGGGATCGACGGGGTGCGTCCTGCCGAGGAAATTGATGCGGGTTATGCGGCTGCGTTGCGTGAGGCCAAGGCGGCCGGTGTGGAGGTGTTGGCGTATGGCGTACGGGTGACGTCAGAGGAGGTCTGCGTCGACCGTCGCCTGGAAGTCGTGCTCGGCGATTAGATGTTTACCCACAGGCCCTGTTCGTCCTCTCGGCCGGGCAGGGCTGTCAGGCTCTGGCCGGCGCAAGGCCCGGCGACGCATTCACCGCTCTCGATCAAAAACAGCGCGCCATGGGTGGCGCATTGGATCAGGCTGGCGCTCGGGTCGAGAAACTGGTGCGGCTTCCATTCCAGCGGCACCCCGCGATGTGGGCAACGGTTGATATAGAAGTAGGCAATGCCTTCGCGGCGCACGGCCAACAGCTTGCGGCCGTCGATATCGAAACCGCGGCTGGTATTGGGTGCGAGTTCGCTGGAGGCGCAGAGAAACTTCATATCGATCCTTAAGTGCCGCCGTGTGCGGGCTGCAAGGCTATCCTGATTTTGCCGGAGAGCCCGGTGCTTGACGCGCAAATGCAAACAATTATCAAATGCCGGCTTCGCCCGTAAGCTGACTGGGCGCTCTGTACGATGTCGGGCAGCGTTGATCTGTCACATTGCGAGTGTTTCAGTGGGCCCACCCCTTGGAAGGAAACCCTTTTATGCGCCTGAGTGCCAGTGCTATTGCGCTCGTTGTCGGACTGCTGGTCAATGCGGGGGCCCAGGCCTCTGAACTGCCACAACGTTGGGTCAGCGCCGGTGGTGCGTTGTCGGAATGGGTGACGGCCCTGGGCGGTGAGTCAAAGTTGGTGGGCGTGGATACCACCAGTCAGCATCCGGAATCCCTCAAGGCGTTGCCGAGCATTGGTTATCAGCGTCAGTTGTCGGCGGAGGGCATTCTCAGTTTGCGTCCGCAGATCCTGGTGGGTACCGAGGAAATGGGCCCGCCGCCGGTACTGGCGCAAATCCGCAATGCGGGTGTGAAAGTGGAGCTGTTTTCCGCCGAGCCGGACCTGCCGACTCTGCAAGGCAACCTTCAGCATTTGGGCAAGTTGCTGGGCAGTGAAGCCAAGGCGGCGGAGCTGTTCAGCAACTATCAGCAACAACTGGATCAACAAAAGATCTGGGTGACCAAGGCCCAGGCGACGCAAAAAGCGCCTGGGGTGTTGTTGTTGCTGGGGCATGCCGGTGGCAAACCGCTGATCGCGGGCAAAGACACGGCGGCTGACTGGATGTTGCAGCAGGCCGGCGGCCATAACCTGGCGACCCACAGTGGTTACAAACCGTTTTCCGTGGAGTCGCTGGCGGGGCTCAATCCGGACGTTCTGGTGTTTGCCGATCGGGCCCTGACAGGCGATGCCGCCCGCGCAGCGCTGTTCAAAGAGAACCCTATCCTGGCTTCGACGCCGGCGGCCAAGAACGGGCGCGTGTATGAACTGGACCCGACCCTGCTGGTGGGCGGGCTTGGACCGCGCCTGCCGCACAGCCTGGTGAAGCTCTCCGCCGGCTTCTATCCATCCCAGGCCCAAACTGCCCCATGACCACTCTGGTTAAACCGCGAACGTTATTTATCGGGCTGAGCCTGCTGTGTGTGCTGGCGATTTGGCTGTCGTTGGCTTTGGGGCCGGTCAGCTTGCCGCTGATGGACACCCTGCGGGCAGCCTTGCGCTTGCTGGGTGTGCCGATCGAGGCTCAGGGCCTGGAGCAGGCGGAATTGATTCTCGGGCAGATTCGTCTGCCCCGTACGCTGCTGGGCCTGGCCGTTGGCGGCGTGTTGGCACTCTCGGGCGTTGCCATGCAGGGGCTGTTTCGTAACCCTTTGGCTGACCCTGGCCTGGTCGGGGTTTCCAGCGGTGCGGCATTGGGCGCGGCGATTGCGATTGTGGGGGGAGCGTTTTTTGGCGGCCTACCGGATGCGCTGGGGCCGTACCTGTTGTCGCTGTGTGCGTTTCTCGGCGGCTTGGGCGTGACGGCGCTGGTCTATCGCCTGGGGCGGCGTAACGGCCAAACCAATGTCGCGACCATGTTGCTGGCGGGCATCGCCCTGACGGCTCTCGCCAGTTCGGCGGTGGGTCTGTTTACCTACCTGGCGGACGACGCCACCTTGCGCACCCTCACGTTCTGGAACTTGGGCAGCCTCAATGGCGCTAGTTATTCGCGGTTGTGGCCGCTGCTACTGGTGAGCGCAGGCGTTGCGCTCTGGCTGCCACGCCGGGCCAAGGCGCTGAATGCGTTGTTGCTGGGGGAGTCGGAAGCCAGTCACTTGGGCATCGATGTTGAAGGCCTCAAGCGCGAACTGGTGTTCTGCACCGCGCTGGGCGTGGGCGCGGCAGTGGCGGCGGCGGGGATGATCGGTTTTGTGGGGCTGGTGGTGCCGCATCTGGTTCGTCTGCTGGCGGGGCCCGATCATCGGGTGTTGCTGCCGGCCTCGGTGCTGGCGGGGGCGAGTTTGCTGTTATTTGCCGATCTTGTGGCGCGCCTGGCCCTGGCGCCCGCGGAATTGCCCATCGGCATTGTTACTGCGTTTATCGGTGCGCCGTTTTTTCTCTACCTGTTGTTACGGGGACGTGCCTGATGCTGCGAGTAGAAGACCTGCAGATTCGTCGTGGGCGCAAAACGGTGTTGGCAGACGTCACCCTGGACCTGCTGCCAGGTGAGGTCCTCGGTGTATTGGGGCCCAACGGCGCGGGGAAGAGTACCTTGCTCGGTGCGTTATGCGGCGAGCTTCAGGCTGATCAGGGCCGCGTATGGCTGGATCAGCGTGAGTTGAAAGACTGGGGCGCGACCCTGCGTGCCCAGCGCCTGGCGGTACTGCCGCAGGCCTCGACCCTGGATTTTGCCTTTCGTGTCGAAGAGGTCGTCGGTATGGGGCGCCTGCCTCATCAGACCGGCCGGGCGCGTGACGATGAAATCATCAACGCCGCCCTGCAAGCGGCCGACGTCGCGCATTTGAGCGGTCGCAGCTATTTGGCATTGTCGGGCGGCGAAAGGCAGCGTGTGCACTTGGCGCGGGTGCTGGCGCAACTATGGCCGGGGGAGGCGGGGCAGACGCTGCTTTTGGATGAGCCGACGTCAATGCTCGATCCGCTGCACCAGCACACCACCTTGCAGGCGATCCGTACGTTTGCCGACCGCGGTGCGGCGGTGCTGGTGATCCTTCACGACCTCAACCTGGCGGCGCGCTACTGTGATCGGATCCTGTTGCTGGAAGATGGGCGGCCGCATGCGCTGGACACACCTGAGCAGGTCTTGCGTCCCGAGCCGCTCAAGGCCGTATTCGGGTTGGATGTTCTGGTGCAGCCGCATCCTGAGCGTGGGCATCCACTCATCATTGCGCGCTGAGAATCGCTGTTGTTTAAGGCAGTTTTCCACAGGCAAAAAAAGACCCGGCAAGCGCCGGGTCAAATAACCGTGATTAGCCTGATGAGGAGATAATCTGAGAGTCCGAACCAATGGTCTTTCAGCTATCGGCTGATCTCGCGACCAGTTGTGATAATCATAACGATTCTCATTTGAGAGTCAACATTTGTTTTTGCGGCCTCTTCGACTTTCCTCAAGTATGGGTTTGAAGTCCCCGGAAACATGGGTGCAAGGTGCCGTCTTAATTCTTCTGGCGTGCCGAAAGGGCGTCCAGTTGACGGTTTAAAGCCTCCTTGCGCTCAGCGGGAATGTCATTCCAGTGCACATCCATCAGCGCGCCTTCAATGGCGTACAACAAGACTTTGGACGCCCTGAAACCACGGGTGCGTACGGCGCGGTAAGCGTCTACCGCCCCCAGGCGACGTAGATCGGACGCGCTGTGGATGCCCACCGCATGCAGCCATTGCGCCGATGTCTTGCCAAGGTTTTTCAGGTGTTGCAGCTCATCGTTCATCAAGCCTCCTTGCGACGGCCGAATGGTTCGGTGGGTATCGTGACCAGGCAAGCCTGAAAGGAGTGTAGCGCTCAGTAGGAAAAGCGTAGTTCTTTGGTCGGCAACGACCTAAAAGCTTCTAAGGCAGGGTGGAATTTTGGTGTAGGAAAAGGTAAAGGCCCCGGTACGCCTTGCGCGTAGCCGGGTGCCGATGCAGCGGTTTATCGTGTGCGGTAGCGCAAGCGTGTGCCGAAATTGACGGACATCAGAATCTCGTCAGCACTCAACTCGGGAGGGAAGTAAGCACCGGAGATCTGTGCGTGCGCCAGGCTCGCACCTTCCAATGGGCACCCACGCAAATCCAGGCCGCGCAAATCGGCGGAGCGGAAATAAGCGTCGGTGAAGTCCACGCCCTCGGCGTTCAGGTCGCGTAAATCCAGGCCGCGAAAGTCGCCGCCACGCATATCGATGGCGCCGTCTTTCGGGCGCTCCTGGTTGAAGCCTCGGATGTCATCTTTATGCAGAAGCGCGTAAAGCGGGGTATCAAGTAGCTTCGGCTGGCTCACAATGGCGACTCCCGTGTTGGAATTATGACGCCATTATAGTGCCACTATTGCTCGGCCGTGAGCCCCGGAAGGCTGCACGACCAAGAAATATTTCTTACAGCCCCGGCAGGCGTTGGCGAATATGGGCCACCAAGGCGTCCAGGGTCCCGCTTTCATTGGTCTCTACACGTTTGCTGAGCAGCAATTCCTCCGCGCTGAGGGGGTCACGCTTGGTCTGCTGCTCGTCGATGACGGTCAGGGTGGCGTCGGAAGGATCGTTCTTGTCCGCCTGACGTTGTGCCAGCCAGGCAGCGATAACGGCCTGAGGCGCATTGCAGTCGAGGATCAGGAACGGTGCACCCGTGGCCTCGGCGATTTTGGCCGCAGCGTCACGTTGTTCACGCTTGAGGAAGGTCGCGTCCAGCACCACCGGGAAACCGGCGCGCAGCACGGTGTCGGCGATCTCGTTCAAGCGCGCGTAGGTGGCGGCGCTGGCGTCTGCGGCGTATATCCCGGCCTGCGGCGTGTTCTCGACCTGCTGTTCGCCGAACAGACGCTTGCGCTCTACGTCCGAACGCAGGCGAATGGCACCCAGTGCTTCTACCAGGCGCATCGCCACGTGGCTTTTACCCACGGCCGATACGCCGTGGGTGATGGCCAGGAAGCGCGACGGGATGGTGCTATAGCTTTCCGCCAGGTTGGCGTAGTTGCGGTATTGCCGCAGGGTGGTCGCGCGCTGCACCGCGTCCGCCTCGGAAGGCATGCTGAACAGCGCGACCTTGGCGCGTACCAGGGCGCGGTAGGCCTTGTAGAAGTTCAGCAGTTCCAGGCCTTGATAGTCGCCGGTCAGCTCCAGGTACTGGCTGATAAAACGTCGCGCCAGGCTCTTGAGGCCACGGTCTTCCAGGTCCATCGCCAGGAAACCGGTGTCGGCATACACGTCGGTGAAGCGGAACGGCTCGTTGAACTCGATGCAGTCGAAGATCACTACGTGGCCATCAATCATTGTGGCGTTGCCGAGGTGGATATCACCGTGGCACTCGCGAATGAAGCCATTGAGTTTGCGTTGCTCGAACAGCGGCTTGAGGCGCTCGAAGCTGCTTTCTGCCCAGGCCTGCAAGGCTTCCAGTTGTGCCAGGTCGGCCTTGTCGCTGAGGAACGGGCGGATCTGCTCGAAGTTCTGCAGCACCGGCGCCATGACATCGTGCGGCGTGCCGGCGGAGTGGGTGGCCGGCACTTTGGGGGCATTCAGGTGAAAGTGCGCAATCTGCCTGGCCATTTCGTCGATGTGCGCGTTGGTCAGCTCGCCGTTGGCTTGCAAGGTGCTGAGCAACTGGCTTTGCGGGAACTGGCGCATTTTCAATACGTAGTCGAGTACTGGGCCGTCGCCGCCTAACTGCGGTGCTTCAGCGCTGCCGGTGATTGGCAACACTTCGAGATACAAATCGTCGGTCAGGCGCTGGTTGAGGCGCAGTTCTTCATTGCAGAAGTGGCTGCGGGCGTCCAGGGAGGTGAAATCGAGGAAGCCGAAATTGACCGGCTTCTTCATCTTATAGGCGTAGTCACCCGTGAGCAGGACCCAGGAAATATGGGTTTCGATGACTTGGAACTTATCCACTGGATGGGGAAAC
Source organism: Pseudomonas sp. IPO3778 (assembly GCF_013386825.1). GTDB lineage: Bacteria > Pseudomonadota > Gammaproteobacteria > Pseudomonadales > Pseudomonadaceae > Aquipseudomonas. The sequence continues at coordinate 10,007 of NZ_JACARC010000043.1, read as the reverse complement.
AGGGCCGGGTTTTGTAGGGCTGCAATCAGGGACTGGCTCACGGGCGATCCTTCAGAGTCTGGGAAAATTCATGGCGGGCATTATGGCTCCTACAAGCGGTCGTGCAAACCGCTGTCCGGCTCATGTTGGTCATCAATAAAGTGCGTATAATCCGCCGCCATGACTCGTACCCGATCTCCCCGTTCCCGTAAAAAACCTCCTTCCCGCGGCCTGCGCCCATGGCTGGGCTGGGCGCTTAAGCTCAGCCTGGTAGGGCTTGTAGTGATCGCCGGCTTCGCGGTTTACCTCGATGCCGTGGTCCAGGAGAAGTTCTCCGGCAAGCGTTGGACCATTCCGGCCAAGGTTTACGCGCGCCCGCTGGAGCTGTTCACCGGCCAGAAGCTGAGCAAGGATGACTTCCTCACCGAGCTCGACGCCCTGGGCTATCGCCGCGAAGCCGTGAGCAATGGCCCCGGCGCCGCAGCCGTTAGCGGCAACACCGTCGACTTGAACACCCGCGGCTTCCAGTTCTATGAAGGCCTGGAAAAACCCCAGCCGGTGCGCGTGCGTTTCTCTGGCGATTATGTGGCCGAACTGTCCTCGCTCAATGGCTCGAAGCTGCCGGTGGTGCGCCTGGAGCCCTTATTGATCGGTGGGATTTATCCTAAAAACCTGGAAGACCGCATCCTGATCAAGATTGATCAGGTGCCGCCTTACTTGCTCGATACCCTGATTGCCGTGGAAGACCGGGATTTCTACAGCCACTGGGGCGTGTCGCCCAAGTCCATTGCTCGTGCCCTTTGGGTCAATACCTCCGGCGGCAAGATGACCCAGGGCGGCAGTACGCTGACGCAACAATTGGTCAAGAACTTCTACCTGACCAACGAGCGCAGCCTGACCCGCAAACTCACCGAAGCCATGATGGCGATGCTGCTGGAGTTGCATTACAGCAAGCAGGAAATTCTTGAGGCGTACCTCAATGAAGTGTTCGTCGGCCAGGACGGCCAGCGTGCGGTGCACGGTTTCGGCCTGGCCAGCCAGTTCTTCTTTGGCCAGCCGTTGTCCGAGCTGAAGTTGCATCAAGTGGCGTTGCTGGTGGGCATGGTCAAGGGGCCGTCCTACTACAACCCGCGTCGCAACCCCGAGCGTGCGCTGGAACGGCGTAACCTGGTGCTCGATGTACTGGAGCAACAAGGTGTCGCAACGCCGGAGCAAGTTGCTGCCGCGAAGAAAATGCCACTGGGTGTGACCACCCGCGGCAAGCTCGCCGACAGCTCATTCCCGGGCTTCATCGACCTGGTCAAGCGCCAGTTGCGTGAAGACTACCGCGACGAAGACCTGACCGAAGAGGGCCTGCGGATCTTCACCAGTTTCGACCCGATCCTGCAGATGAAGGCCGAGGCGTCGGTCAACGACACCTTCAAGCGTCTGGCGGGCCGTAAAGGTTCCGACGACGTCGAGGCAGCGATGGTGGTGACCAACCCGGAAACCGGTGAGGTCCAGGCCATGATCGGCAGCCGCCAGGCCAGCTTTGCCGGATTCAACCGGGCGCTGGACGCGGTGCGGCCGATTGGCTCGCTGGTCAAGCCGGCGGTATACCTGACCGCGCTGGAAAAACCGAGCAAGTACACGCTGACCAGTTGGCTGTCCGATGACCCGTTGTCGGTCAAAGGGGCTGATGGCCAGATGTGGACGCCGCATAACTTTGACCGTCGCTCCCACGGTACGATTTTCCTGTACCAGGGCTTGGCGCATTCCTACAACATCTCGACTTCCCGCCTCGGCCTTGAGCTGGGCGTGCCGAATGTTCTCAAGACGCTCGCCCGGTTGGGCATCACCCGCGAGTTCCCGGCGTTCCCATCGATGCTGTTGGGCGCTGGCGCGATGAGCCCGATGGAAGTGGCGACCATGTACCAGACCCTGGCCAACGGTGGTTTCAATACGCCGATGCGCGGGATCCGTAGCGTGTTGACGGCTGAAGGTGAGCCGCTCAAGCGTTATCCGTTCCAGATTCAGCAGCGCTTTGACCCGGCCTCGATCTACCTGATCCAGAACGCCATGCAGCGCGTGATGCGTGAAGGGACCGGGCGCTCGGCCTACAACGTGCTGCCGGCCAACCTGACGCTGGCCGGCAAGAGCGGCACCAGTAACGACTCCCGGGACAGCTGGTTCGCCGGCTTCAGCCAGGACCTGCTGGCGGTGGTGTGGTTGGGCCGCGATGACAACGGCAAGACACCGTTCACCGGTGCTACCGGCGCACTGCAGGTATGGACCAGTTTCATGAAGAAGGCCGATCCTCTGCCGCTGAACATGCCGCAGCCAGACAATATCGTTCAGGCCTGGATCGATCCGCATACGGGCCAGGGCTCCGATGCCAACTGTCCGGGCGCGGTGCAGATGCCGTATATTCGCGGCAGCGAACCACCTCCCGGTGCAGCGTGCGGCGCCAGTGCGCCCGCCAGCGCTGAATCGGTGATGGATTGGGTCAAAGGCTGGATGAATTAAGCAAAGAGGGCTTCACGTGAACAAGTTGTTGATTCCAGCTATTACAGTTTTGGCATTGCTCGGTGGTTGCGCCAGTGTGGAGCGGGGTTCTATCCCGGTGGTGGACTCCAGTACCACGGTGTCCAACAACGACCGGATTTCCGCCAACGGCGGCTTCCGTCAAACCGTCACCAAGCGTCCAGTCCAGGCTCAGGCGCAAGCCGTGCCTCAGGATTCGGGTGTCGTGGTGATGATCCCGGGCGGTGGCGCAGCGACCTCGGCACCGATCAGTACTCAGCCGTGGACCCCAGGCCCAAGTACCTCGGGTCCGATTGACTCCACGCCGATCCAAACGGCACCGGTCAACCAGGGCACGTACAACATGCCGTCGACGCCGAGCGGGATTCCGTCTGCCAGCAGCGCTGGCGGCTTGTCTGCCGATGAGCAGTTGGATGGCCCGGTGTTGGCCTTGCTGACGACCGCTCAGCAGCAGCAGTCTGGCGGCGACTTGAACGGCGCATCGTCGAGCCTCGAGCGCGCCCAGCGCGTGGCGCCGCGCGAGCCGCAAGTGCTTTACCGGTTGGCTCAGGTTCGCATGGCCCAGGGTGATGCTCCGCAAGCGGAACAATTTGCCCGTCGCGGCCTGACCCTGGCCAATGGCCGTCCTGATCTGCAGGCCAGCCTGTGGGGGTTGATCGGCGATGCCCGCGAGAAGCAGGGCGATGCCGCCGGTGCTGCCCAGGCGCGGCAAAAAGCCAAGGTTAGCCTCTGATGGATGCACGCTTTCCGGCAATTGCCGAACAGTTGCTGTTGATCGAGCGCGAACTGCGGCTGCAGGGCTGGTGGGACGAAGTGTCCCCCGGTGCCGAAGCCCTGAGCAGTGTTGAACCCTTTTCCGTCGATACCCTGGACTTTCACCAGTGGCTGCAATGGATCTTCCTGGCACGGATGAAGCAAATCCTTGAGCAGGACCTGCCATTGCCCAATGCGTCGGGGATTCTGGAGATGGCCGAGATGGTTTACGCCGATCGGCCGCTTGAGAGCCTTGGCCTGCGGACTGCGCTGAAAAAGTTCGATCAACTGATCGTCGACGCTCGTTAATTGCCTGGCTGCCGGTTTTTCCGGCAGTCGTGCGCATATTTCTACCGCTTTGCGCCATTCAGGCGAGTTTTATCCCTCCTCAAGCCCCTTTCTTCTGCGTTCTCATGCGCTTAGTTGGAAAAAAGCGCAATTATTGCTTGACTTGGAGAGGCTGAAACAGAAGAATCCAAAGTCCGCTGTAGAGGGACTGCCAGAAGCAGACCCACTCAGCAGATCATGAGGCGCATACCCGCGCCGACCTGTTACACCCGCAACGCGTTACCTCGCGCTGGGTGGGAAAATCCCGCAACACTTGGGACGCTCCCAATACTTGCTCAGTCAGTGCTGACGTAGTCGGCGACCACCGTCGCTCATGCTCTGCTGAGAAGTAAACCTATTAAGACCCGTCGGTTTTTAACGGACGGTATTCTGGCGTTTTAGAGGTGAACAACGTGGAGCTTTTATCTGGCGGTGAGATGCTCGTCCGCTTTTTGCGTGACGAAGGCGTCGACTATATCTACGGGTACCCAGGCGGTGCTCTGCTGCATGTCTACGACGCACTGTTCAAGGAACCGGCTGTTACCCACATCCTGGTTCGCCACGAACAAGCTGCTACCCATATGGCTGACGGTTATGCCCGTGCCACCGGTAAAGCCGGTGTGGTACTGGTGACTTCCGGCCCTGGCGCGACCAATGCCATCACCGGCATCGCGACGGCTTATATGGACTCCATCCCGATGGTGATCATTTCCGGCCAGGTGGCGAGCACCATGGTCGGTACCGATGCATTCCAGGAAACCGACATGATCGGTATTTCCCGGCCGATCGTGAAACACAGCTTCATGATCAAGCATGCCTCGGAAATCCCGGAAGTCATGAAGAAGGCCTTTTACCTCGCACAGTCCGGTCGCCCGGGTCCTGTGGTGGTCGATATCCCGAAAGACATGACCAACCCGGCTGAGAAATTCGAATACATCTTCCCGAAGAAAGCCAAGCTGCGCTCTTACAGCCCAGCCGTTCGCGGGCACTCGGGGCAAATCCGCAAGGCGGCAGAAATGCTCCTGGCGGCCAAGCGTCCAGTGCTTTACTCGGGTGGTGGCGTGATTCTGGGCGGCGGTTCTGCCCCGTTGACCGAACTGGCCAAGATGCTCAACCTGCCGGTGACCAACACGTTGATGGGCCTCGGCGCGTTCCCGGGTTCAGACCGTCAGTTCGTCGGCATGCTCGGCATGCACGGCAGCTACACCGCCAACCTGGCCATGCACCACGCTGACGTGATCCTCGCCGTCGGTGCGCGATTCGATGACCGGGTGATCAACGGCGCGAGCAAATTCTGTCCGAATGCCAAGATCATCCACATCGATATCGACCCGGCATCCATTTCCAAGACCATCAAGGCCGACGTGCCTATCGTAGGTCCTGTGGAAAGCGTCTTGACCGAAATGGTCGCTGCGCTCAAGGAAATCGGCGAAGCCCCGAACAAGGATTCGGTTGCCAGCTGGTGGAAGCAGATCGATGAATGGCGCGGTGACCGCGGCCTGTTCCCTTACGACAAGGGCGATGGCAGCATCATCAAGCCGCAAACCGTGATCGAAACCTTGTGCGAAGTGACCAAGGGCGATGCCTTTGTGACCTCCGACGTGGGTCAGCACCAAATGTTCGCGGCGCAGTACTACAAGTTCGACAAGCCTAACCGCTGGATCAACTCCGGCGGCCTGGGCACGATGGGCTTTGGTTTCCCTGCGGCCATGGGGGTAAAGCTGAGCTTCCCGGATAGCGACGTTGCGTGCGTCACCGGTGAAGGCAGCATCCAGATGAACATCCAGGAGCTGTCGACCTGCCTGCAATATGGTCTGCCAGTGAAGATCGTCTGCCTGAACAACGGTGTACTGGGCATGGTTCGTCAGTGGCAGGACATGAGCTACGGTAGCCGTCACTCCCACTCCTACATGGAATCTCTGCCAGATTTCGTCAAGCTGGTTGAAGCCTATGGCCACGTCGGCATGCGCATCACCGATTTGAAGGATTTGAAGCCGATGATGGAAGAGGCGTTCGCCATGAAGGACCGCCTGGTGTTCCTCGATATTCAGGTCGACACCAGCGAGCACGTCTACCCGATGCAGATCAAAGACGGCTCCATGCGCGATATGTGGCTGAACAAGACGGAGCGTACCTAATCATGCGGCACATCATCTCCCTGCTTCTGGAGAACGAACCGGGCGCTCTGTCACGTGTGGTCGGCCTGTTTTCGCAACGCAACTACAACATCGAAAGCCTGACCGTGGCGCCGACCGAAGACCCGACCCTGTCGCGCCTGACGTTGACCACCGTTGGCCATGATGAGGTGATCGAGCAGATCACCAAAAACCTCAACAAGCTGATCGAAGTGGTCAAGCTGGTCGACTTGTCGGAAAGTGCCCACATCGAGCGTGAGCTGATGCTGGTTAAAGTTAAGGCCACGGGTGCACAACGGGCCGAGATCAAGCGCACTACCGACATTTATCGCGGGCAGATCGTCGATGTGAGCGCCAGCGTTTATACCGTTCAACTGACCGGTACGAGCGACAAACTGGACAGCTTCATCCAGTCGATCGGGACGGCCTCGATTCTGGAAACTGTACGCAGTGGCGTCACCGGGATTGCTCGTGGCGACAAAGTACTCAGCATTTAACTCAAATTAGTGAATGGCCTAACGGCCTGGATATATAGAGGAACCTCATGAAAGTTTATTACGAAAAAGATTGTGACCTGTCGATCATCCAGGGCAAAAAAGTCGCCATCATCGGCTACGGTTCCCAGGGCCACGCTCAAGCGTGCAACCTGAAAGATTCCGGCGTTGACGTGATTGTTGGCCTGCGTAAAGGTTCGGCCACTGTTGCCAAGGCTGAAGCTCACGGCCTGAAAGTGACTGACGTTGCTTCCGCTGTTGCTGCTGCCGACCTGGTCATGATCCTGACCCCGGACGAGTTCCAGTCCGCGCTGTACAAGAACGAAATCGAGCCGAACATCAAGAAAGGCGCCACCCTGGCCTTCTCCCACGGCTTCGCGATCCACTACAACCAAGTTGTGCCACGCGCTGACCTCGACGTGATCATGATCGCGCCGAAAGCACCGGGCCACACCGTGCGTTCCGAATTCGTCAAAGGCGGCGGTATCCCTGACCTGATCGCGATCTACCAGGACGCCTCGGGCAACGCCAAGAATGTTGCTCTGTCCTACGCTGCTGGCGTTGGTGGCGGTCGTACCGGCATCATCGAAACCACCTTCAAGGACGAGACTGAAACCGACCTGTTCGGCGAACAAGCCGTACTGTGCGGCGGTACCGTTGAACTGGTTAAAGCCGGTTTCGAAACCCTGGTTGAAGCTGGCTACGCGCCAGAAATGGCCTACTTCGAATGCCTGCACGAACTGAAGCTGATCGTTGACCTCATGTACGAAGGCGGTATCGCCAACATGAACTACTCGATCTCCAACAACGCCGAATACGGTGAGTACGTGACTGGCCCGGAAGTGATCAACGCCGAGTCCCGTCAGGCCATGCGCAACGCCCTGAAACGTATTCAGGACGGCGAATACGCCAAAATGTTCATCACCGAAGGCGCAACCGGCTACCCTTCGATGACCGCCAAGCGTCGTAACAACGCCGCTCACGGTATCGAAATCATCGGCGAGCAACTGCGCTCCATGATGCCGTGGATCGGTGCCAACAAGATCGTCGACAAAGCCAAAAACTAAGTCGTACGCATCAACGGAAAACGCGGCTTAGGCCGCGTTTTTTCGTTTGAGGGGGCAGGTTCTGGTATAAAGCTGCATCGTTTGCGGGCGAACACTCGCCGCAAGTTTCTGTCGAAATTTTTCACACCGTTGCAAGGTAAAGTCCATGAGCGAACGTCCCGAAGAGCCAAACCAGGCCTCTGACGCCGAAAGCCTGCTACCGATCGATGAACATGTCGAAGAAGGGCACGATGCTGAAGGTCGTAAAGTCCGGCATCGTGGCATCTATCTTCTGCCCAATCTGTTCACCACTGCGAACCTGTTCGCAGGGTTCTATTCCATCATCAATTCCATGAGTGCCCAGAGCGCCCTGGCGGCCGGCGATGCAGCCAGTGCCAGCAAGTACTTTGGTTTTGCTGCGATTGCGATCTTCGTCGCCATGGTCCTTGATGGCCTGGACGGACGGGTGGCACGTATGACCAACACCCAGAGCGCTTTCGGCGCCGAGTACGACTCGCTGTCGGACATGGTTGCCTTTGGTGTCGCGCCGGCATTATTGGCATTTGCCTGGGCATTGGGCGACATGGGCAAGGTGGGCTGGATGGTTGCCTTCATCTATGTGGCGGGCGCAGCATTGCGTCTGGCGCGATTCAATACCCAGGTGGGGACCGCTGACAAGCGCTACTTCATTGGTCTGGCCAGCCCGGCGGCGGCGGGTGTGGTAGCCGGTATTGTCTGGGCATTCAGTGACTACGGGATTCAGGGTTCCAAGATGTCGTTCCTGGTGGCCTTGATGGTTGCGGCGGCCGGCATGCTGATGGTCAGCAACATCAAGTACAACAGCTTCAAGGAGCTGGACCTCAAGGGGCGTGTGCCGTTTGTCGCGATCCTGGCAGTGGTGCTGGTGTTCGCCGTGGTCTTCAGTGATCCACCGCGAATCCTGCTGTTGGCGTTCCTTGTGTATGCCGCGTCCGGGCCGGTGCAGTACTTGCTGCATCTTCGTCAGCGCAAAACGTTGCCTTAATGTAATTTCCCCCATACTCCGCAGTCTATTGGTGCATCTGTTCTCCAAAAGCTGCGGAGTTGCCATGTTAATCAAGTTCCCCAAAGCGTCTGATTGCAAAGAATCGGACGTTACGCCTGAATCCCTCTATTTCTCTCGACGCAGCTTGCTCGGTGGTGCGCTTGCCGGCATAGCTGCCAGCAGTCTGCCGCGTTGGGCCAGTGCGGATGATGCTGCGCGTTATGCGGATGTCGAGCCGGGCAAGGCGCCCGGATGGTTTGCCGAAAAGTTGCCGGGTACCAAATGGCAGTCGGTAACCGTCAAGAATGAGGCGATCACTCCATTCAAGGACGCGACTCACTACAACAACTTCTACGAGTTTGGTACGGACAAGGGCGACCCGGCGGCCAATGCCGGGTCTCTGAAGACCGAGCCGTGGAGCGTGGTGATTGATGGTGAGGTCGCCAAGCCAGGGCGCTATGCGCTTGAAGACTTCATGAAGCCCTATCAACTGGAGGAGCGAATCTATCGACTGCGCTGTGTAGAGGCGTGGTCGATGGTCATTCCCTGGATAGGTTTCCCTATTTCTGAATTGCTCAAGCACGTTGAGCCTACATCCAATGCCAAGTACATCCGTTTTGAAACCCTGCAAGATCCCAAGAGCATGCCGGGGCAGCGCTCCAACTTCGCCTTGATCGACTGGCCTTATGTGGAGGGGCTGCGACTGGATGAGGCGATGAATCCCTTGGCGATCCTGGCTGTGGGGATGTATGGCCGGGAGCTGCCAAACCAGAATGGCGCTCCGCTGCGGTTGGTGGTGCCGTGGAAGTATGGGTTCAAGAGCGTCAAGTCGATCGTGCGCATCAGTCTTGTCAGTGAGCAGCCTAAAACCACCTGGCAAAGCATTGCCGCGAGTGAGTATGGGTTTTATGCGAATGTGAATCCTACCGTCGACCATCCACGCTGGACCCAAGCTCGCGAGCGGCGCCTGCCGAGCGGGCTGTTCAGTCCCAATGTGCGCGAGACGCAAATGTTCAACGGCTACTCTGATGAAGTCGCCTCTCTTTATACCGGCCTCGATCTGCGGAAGAACTATTGATGCGCTACCCGATCTGGCGCATCGGCGTCTTTATAGTGATAGCGGTGTGGCCGCTGTTCTGGCTGTACGAGGCCTGGAGCTTTGCGCTGGGGCCAGATCCAGGGAAGGTGCTGATGGATAGGCTCGGGCTCGGGACGTTGATCCTGCTGTTGATCACTCTGGGCATGACGCCGCTGCAGAAGCTCAGTGGTTGGGCGGGGTGGATTGCTGTGCGACGGCAGTTGGGGTTGTGGTGCTTTGCGTATGTGGCTTTGCATCTTGCGGCTTACTGCGTGTTTATCCTTGGGTTGGACTGGTCGCAGTTGGGTGTTGAGTTGAGTAAGCGGCCTTACATTATAGTGGGGGCCCTGGGGTTCCTTTCTTTATTGGTACTGGCGGTAACGTCTAACCGCTACAGTCAGCGTCGACTGGGGGCGCGCTGGAAGAAGTTGCATCGACTGGTTTACGTGATTCTCGGGCTTGGTTTGCTGCATATGTTGTGGATCGTGCGGGCGGATCTGAAGGAGTGGGCCATCTATGCATCTATAGGGGCGCTGCTTCTAGTGCTGCGTGTGCCGCCAGTGATGCGCCGAATTCCCCGTCTTATTGCCAAAAAACCAGCTTCTGCAACAAAAGCGTAATTAACCCTTGACGGCAGATTCTGGAAGT
>NZ_JACARC010000042.1 GCF_013386825.1 Pseudomonas sp. IPO3778 | reverse complement strand
GGGCAAAGACCTTTTGGTTACTTTTGGGGCGTTTGCCAAAAGTGACCCGCTGTAAGAGCGGAACCCTAAGCCGCCGTTACCGCAGCAACGGATATGTACACGTTCCAACAACCCCACCCCCTAAACCGAAAACCTAGCGACCATGGTGTTAAGGTCCACCGCCAACCGCGACAACTCCTGGCTCGCCGCACTCGTCTGATTCGCCCCCGCCGACGTCTGCTGCGCCAAATCGCGAATATTCATCAAATTACGATCCACCTCCCGCGCCACCGCCGCCTGCTCTTCCGAGGCACTGGCAATCACCAGGTTGCGCTCGTTGATCAAGGTAAACGCCGAAGCAATCGCCTCCAGCGCCGTACCCGCCGACTTGGCAATATCCAGCGTCGACCGCGCCCGGGTGTTGCTCTGCTGCATCGAACTGACCGCCTGATCAGTCCCCTGCTGAATCCCACTGATCATCTGCTCAATCTCCTGGGTCGACTGCTGCGTACGATGGGCCAGCGCCCGCACCTCATCCGCCACCACCGCAAACCCACGCCCCGCATCCCCGGCCCGCGCAGCTTCAATGGCCGCATTCAACGCCAGCAAATTGGTCTGCTCGGCAATCGAGCGAATCACATCCAGCACCTTGCTGATGCCATACACCTTCTGCGCCAGGTCCCCCACCTGCATCGCATTAGCCGTCACATCGTCAGCCAGGGACTCAATCGACAACACCGTCTGATGCACCTGCTCCCGGCCATGCTGGGCAATACGGTCCGACTCCTGGGACGCCTGCGAAGTGGCCACCGCATTGCTCGCCACCTCCTCCACCGCCGCCGTCATCTGATTCACCGCGGTGGCCGCCTGTTCGATTTCCTGGCTTTGCTGATGCAGACCACGGGTGGCGTCTTCGGTCACGCAACTGAGTTCTTCGGAAGCCGACGCCAGTTGACTGGACGAATCGGAAATGCGCCGAATGGTTTCCCGCAGGCTCTCCTGCATGCTTTTCAACGCCTGCTGCAGACGCGCCGGTTCATCCTTGCCACTCACCGTAATCACGCCGGTCAGGTCACCGCTGGCCACACCCTGGGCGACTTTCAGCGACTGGGACAACGGCAGCACGATACTCCGGGTCAGCAGCAACGCCAGGCCAATGGTGACCAACGCCGTGACCACAATCATGCCGGCCACCCAACTGCGCGATTGGCTGAATACGCTTTGCGCCAGGCTCGCCGCCTGATTGGCGCTGACCTTGTTGAGGGTCACCAGCTCACGCAGGGTACCGGCCAACGCATCGGCCAACTGGTTCATCTCGCCGTTGACCACCTTGATCGCGTCTTCCAGCTGATTGGCCTGGGAAAACGCCATCACCTCCTCCTGGCGTTGCAGATAGCGCCCCTCCTCGGCCTTGAAACGATCGAACAGCGCGCGTTCTTCGGGCAGCACAATCAAGCCTTCATACAGGGCCTGGGCCTTGTGCAAGCCGCTTTTGAGTTCGGTGATTTTCTGTTCATTCTGCGTGATCGCCTGTGGGTCGCGGTTTAGCAACAAGCGCAACGTCAGGGCCCGTACCCGCAGCAGGTCCTGATTCATCTCGCCGACCGCCATCACGCTGGGCAGCCAGTTGTTTTCCACCTGGTCCGATTGATGGCGCATATTGGCCATCTGCAACAAGGCGAAACCGCCCAGGGCAAACACCATCAGCGCCAGCAACCCAAACCCCAGGCCGGCGCGTGGGGCAATGTTAAGACTTCTGATATTCATGCTCGGAATCCTTCCAAAAGCGCTGCATCCACCTGCAACGGGCTCTTGAAAGGTATCGGCGAGTCGGTGCTTTTGCGTAAGACGAAAACGCGATATCAAAACACCCCGTGATCGCCCTGCTCCGGCTGTAGCGATTCAGCGCCTCCCATCACCGGGGCTTGGGCAAAATCGCCAGGAAGTTGTCCCGGGCCACCTTTCTGGCCACGTCCTCAGGCAACGCATCGAGGAACGGATCGAAGCTACGCATTTCCTGACCGAGCTTGTTGAAGCGCCCTACAACGTCTGAACCAAGCATGAAACGGTCCGGGAAGCGCTCTACCAGCTTTACCCACTCAGGCCGCGGCGTTCCCGCCTCATCCAGCAAGTAAGGCGTGAGCACGCTCCAGGACAGGTCCACGTACAGGTTGGGATAAGCCTCCAGCATGCGCGCCAGGGTTGGCAGCAAGAAATCCATCTGCGTCTGGTGGCGGTGGATTTCCATGCTGCTGCCCGCGTGGGCCCAGATAAACCGGGTATGGGGGTGGTTGCGCAGCGGCTCTTCCATCTCCGCCAGGTACAACGGATTTTTCTCACGCTTGGAAGTGATGTTGGAGTGCACCAACACCGGCAAGTCGTTCTCTGCCGCCAGGTGATAGATGCGGGTCATCGCCTCGTTATTGGCCCTTGGGGTGTCGCCGGAGGTCAGCGCAGTCAGGTCATCGTGACGGGTGAAGACTTCGCCGATGCCCTGCCACAGCCCCGGATTGAGGTCGAGCATGCGCTGGATGTGGGACGCCGCGTTTTTGTCGTTGGGGTTGAAACCGCTGAGGAATGGGTGAAAGCGCTGGCGTTGCTCCGGGGTCAGTTTATTCACCGCGTCGGCGACAAATACGTCAGTGGCGCTGTACCAATAGGCATCGGCGTCGTCACCGGCGTAATAGCGCGGGCGCTTGGGTTCGTCTTCATGCCATTTCTTGGCCACGGGGATGCCGGAAATCATCACGTGCTCGATACGATTATCGGCCATAGCCTTGAGCAATTTGTCCATGCCTGCCGACTCCTGGAAGAAGTCGACGTAGTGCAGGTGTGCATCGCTGTAGGCATAGTCGCGGGCGTGCACCGCGAGGCTTGCGGTGGCCAGCAACAGGGCAATACTCAGGCAGGTCCGGCGCACAGCGGCCTCTCAAACAAGGGCTAATGAAGGTAGACCTCAAGCCCCACTTGCGGGTTCAGCGATAAACAACAGGGAACACCAGAGTGCCAGCATGCTCTATAACTGCATGACCTTCTTCCTGCCACCCTGTGAGGTTTGCCATGCCTGTTACCGTGAACACGCTGAACGCCGAAAACTTCCGCCACAGCGTCAACATCAATAACCATGAGCTGTTTACCGACCTGCCCAAGAGCCTGGGTGGCGACGACTCGGCGCCCTCTCCCCACGATTACTTCGATGCCGCCCTGGCGTCGTGCAAGGCCCTGACCGTCAAGCTCTACGCCCAGAAAAAAGACATTCCCCTCACCGGTGTCACCGTGGAAGTCACCCATGACAGCACCGAAGAGCAAAAAGGCAAATACACGCTCAATGTCAAACTGACCCTCAAGGGCGTACTCACCGACGAACAGCGCGATGAGCTGCACCGCGTGGCGGATCGCTGCCCGGTGCACAAGCTGATGACCACGGCCGAAGTCACCATCGAGACCAAGCTCTCGGAAGGCGCCTTCAGCCAGTAGCGGCAACGTCCCGTCGAGCGGGTTATGCTCACCTAGCCTCTAACCCGCTCAGACTGGGACGCACCATGACCACAGTGACCGTGATCCGCCCGCGCGCCGAAGATGTCGAAGGGCAACCGATCCTGCGCCCATTGCCTTCCCGGCAATGCCGCAGCGTCGGGCCTTTCGTGTTTTTCGACCATATGCTGCACACCCGCTACGCCCCTGGCACCGGCATGAACATTCGCCAGCATCCGCATATCGGCCTCTCCACCCTGACCTACTTGTTTGAAGGCGAACTCCTGCATAAGGACAGCCTGGGGTCCGACCAAGTGGTGAAAGCCGGGGATGTCAGCTGGATGACGGCCGGCAGCGCCATTGCCCACGTTGAACGCAGCCCCGAAGCGCTCAAGGCCAGTGGTTTCAGCCTGCACGGGCTGCAAGTGTGGTTGGCGTCCCCCAAGGCACACGAACAAGGGCCTGGGCATTACAGCCATCACCCTGCCGCCAGCTTGCCGGTGAGTGACAACCTTGGGGTGCAGATTCGCCTGATTGCTGGCAGCGGCTTTTGCCTGGTATCGCCGGTGCCGGTGTTATCGCCCACGCTGTATGCCGAAGTGCGGATGCAGACGGCCACCACGCTGCTGATCCCTGATGAGCATGAAGAACGGGCGGTGTATGTGCTGGAGGGTGAGGCGCAGTTGGACGGTGAGGGGTTGGAGGCACATAGCCTGGTGGTGTTGTCGGCAGGCGAGAGTAGTGCGCTGTTTGCCGAGACCGATTGCCACCTGGTGGTGTTCGGTGGCGCGGCGCTGGATGGGCCACGGCGGATTAACTGGAATCTTGTCGCGAGTGATCCGGCGCTGATCGAGCAGGCTCGGCAGCGTTGGGCAGCCGGGGATTGGCCGACGGTGCCGGGGGAAAGTGAGCGGATTGAGTTGCCTGGAGGCAAGGTTTAAGCGCTTTATTGCCCGTTAAATAGCCTTCGCGAGCAAGCCCGCTCCCACATTCGACCGCATTCCCATTGAAGGAACGCAGTCGAATGTGGGAGCGGGCTTGCTCGCGAAGGGGCCAGCTCAGGTAACTGAGCTATCAGCCCTTGAACACTTCATCCAGCAAGTTATGCATCGACTGGAAGGCCCGTGCAGCGGTCTTCGCGTCGTACATCATCTTGCCCGGCACGTTCGCGTGGGGGTCGGTAAACGAGTGCACCGCACCGCCGTAGCTCAGCAATTGCCAATCCACACCGGCCGCGTTCATTTCGTCTTCAAACGCTGGCAGTTGCTCTTTGGGCACCAACGGGTCGGAAGCACCATGCAACACCAGCACTGAACCCTTGATGTTTTTCGCATCGGCCGGGTTCGGAGTGTCGAGGCTACCGTGGAACGAGACGGCGGCTTTCAACGGCGCACCGGTACGCGCCAGCTCCAGGGAGCAGCAACCACCGAAGCAAAAACCGAAGGTTGCCAGCTTCGAGGTATCCACCGCGGCTTCAGTCTGGGTGTTCAGGTGATCAAGCGCGACTTGCATGCGCTTGTTCAGCAGCGGCCGGTCATTCTTCAACGGCATCATCGCCGCGCCCGCTTCATCGCCGTTCGACGGGCGAACAGTTTGCCCGTACAGATCGGCAAGCAGCACCACGTAGCCCTTGCTGGCCACGCTCTTGGCAATCTCTTCAGCGCCGGCACTGACACCCATCCAGTTCGGCGCCATCAACAACCCTGGCAGCGGGCCCTTATGACTGGCATCAAATGCCAGGCGGCTTTCATAAGACTGGCCATCAATCTGATAGACCACGGAACGCACGGTGATTTGGCTCATCATTTACTCCAATTAAGGATCACGTCGAAATGGTAATGCTGTTGAAGGTGCCCTGAGTAAACGCGGCGCTCTCAAGTTTTTCGCGAGCAAGAACTAGGCGTCCCCCTCGCTCCTACAACGAAAAAACCCGCCGAAGCGGGTTTTTCTACAACGGTGTTAAACCGACAGTTCAACCAACAGCTTGTTCAGTCGGCGCACATACGCGGCCGGGTCTTTCAGGCTGTCGCCAGCCGCCAGGGCGGCCTGGTCGAACAGGATGTGCGACAGGTCGCCAAAGCGCTCCTCGCTCTGCTCGCCATCGAGTTTCTCGATCAGCGGGTGAGCCGGGTTGAACTCGAAGATCGGCTTGGAATCCGGAACCTTCTGACCGCTGGCTTGCAGGATCTGACGCATCTGCATGCCCAGGTCCTGCTCGCCGATGGCCAGAATCGCCGGGGAATCGGTCAGACGGTGGGAAACCCGCACTTCGCTGACAGCATCGCCCAGGGCGGTCTTGATTCGTTCGACCAGGCCTTCTTTGGACTTGGCCACTTCTTCAGCGGCTTTCTTGTCTTCTTCCGAATCCAGGTTGCCCAGGTCCAGGTCGCCGCGAGCGACGTCAACAAAGCTCTTGCCGTCGAAGTCGCTGAGGTAGCTCATCAGCCACTCGTCGATGCGGTCGGTCAGCAGCAGCACTTCGATGCCTTTCTTGCGGAAGACTTCCAGGTGCGGGCTGTTCTTGACCTGGGCGTAGGTTTCGCCGGTCAGGTAGTAGATCTTGTCCTGACCTTCCTTGGCGCGAGCCAGGTATTCGGCCAAGGACACGTTCTGCTCGCCGTCGTCACCGTGGGTGGACGCGAAACGCAGCAGACCGGCAATTTTTTCCTTGTTGGCGAAATCTTCTGCCGGGCCTTCTTTCATGACCTGGCCGAAGTTTTTCCAGAAGCCCTTGTATTGCTCAGGCTCGTTCTTCGCCAGCTTTTCCAGCATGTCGAGGACGCGCTTGGTCAGCGCCGACTTCATGGAGTCGATGATCGGGTCTTTCTGCAGGATTTCCCGTGACACGTTCAGCGACAGGTCGTTGGAGTCGACCACGCCCTTGATAAAGCGCAGGTACAACGGCAGGAACGATTCCGCCTGGTCCATGACGAACACGCGCTGCACGTACAGCTTCAGGCCTTTCGGCGCTTCACGCTGATACAGGTCGAACGGAGCACGGGCCGGTACGTAGAGCAGCGAGCTGTATTCCAGCTTGCCTTCGACCTTGTTGTGGCTCCAGCTCAGCGGGTTTTCGTAGTCGTGGGCGATGTGCTTGTAGAACTCCTGGTATTCCTCGTCTTTGACTTCGGTACGAGGACGGGTCCACAGGGCACTGGCGCGGTTGACGACTTCCCATTCCTGGGCAGGAGCCTCTTCGCCTTCGGCCGCCGCTTGTTCTTTCGGCAACTCGATCGGCAGGGCGATGTGGTCGGAGTACTTCTTGATGATATTGCGCAGGCGCCAGCCATCGGCGAATTCGTCTTCACCGGATTTCAGGTGCAGGACGATGCGCGTACCGCGGTCAGCCTTGTCGACGGTGGCGATTTCAAATTCGCCCTCGCCTTTGGACGACCAGTGCACGCCTTCGCTGGCGGCAAGGCCGGCGCGGCGGCTGAATACTTCAACCTGGTCGGCAACGATGAAGGCCGAGTAGAAGCCCACGCCGAACTGGCCGATCAGGTGCGAATCTTTCTTCTGGTCGCCCGACAGGTTCTTCATGAAATCAGCGGTGCCGGATTTGGCGATGGTCCCCAGGTGGGTGATCGCATCGTCGCGGCTCATACCGATACCGTTGTCTTCGAGGGTGACGGTTTTCGCGTCTTTGTCGAAGCTCACACGGATTTTCAGTTCGGCGCCGCCTTCCAGCAACTCAGGCTTGGACAGCGCTTCGAAGCGTAATTTGTCGACAGCGTCAGAGGCGTTCGAGATCAATTCGCGAAGGAAAATTTCCTTGTTGGAATACAGCGAATGGATCATGAGGTGCAGCAGTTGCTTCACCTCGGTCTGGAAGCCCAGGGTTTCCTTTTGAGTTTCCACACTCATGGTCATCAAACTCCAATTGGATGGCAGTGGCCGCGCCCTTGAGGGTTGGCGGCGGGTTGTCATCAAAGTTGGGGGCTAAGACCAGGATTTCAAGGGCGGGCCGGTTCCTCAATCTTGAAATGCGCACGGGCGGTGGCAATCGGTTCGGCCTGGGTGCTTTGCCACGCGGTAATCGCCACATTGGCCACCCGTCGCCCCTGGCGCCACACCTGACATTTGGCGTAAGTGTCGCGAAACTGCCCGGCCCGCAGGTAATCCAGGGAGAAATCGATGATTTTCGGCACGCCCGGGGCGCCGGTGAATACCAGCAGATGCAAGGCGGCAGACAGCTCCATAAAGCCCGCAATGACCCCGCCGTGGATCGCCGGCAATATCGGGTTACCAATGTTGTCCTTGTTGGCCGGCATGCGGAACAGCAATTCATCCCCCAGGCGCGTGCATTCGATGCCGATCAGCTTGGCGTAGGGAATCAGGTTCAGCAGCGCCTCATAGTTACCGCGCTCGTGGGCTTGCTGCAGACGGGTCTTGAACTGATGGGTCATGCCTGTTCTCCCTTGATCGTATTACCCAGGCCCTGGCTGCCCTTGAGGCGCTTGCCCTTGCGCATGAACGTGCCCACCACATGAGCGATCGGCTGCTGCGGGTCGTCCTGATAGGCAAAGCCACGGGTGAAGATCACGTCGGTGGTCACCCGGTAGCACTGGGCGAAACCGAATACCGGCTTGTGGGGCTCGGCCGGGTGCATGTAGTCCACACGCAGGTCCAGGGTCGGGCAAACCTCGAACTCCGGCAGCACACACAAGGTGGCCATACCGCAGGCGGTGTCCATCAAGGACGTCAGCGCGCCGCCGTGGATCACCCCGGTTTGCGGATCACCCACAATATGCGGACCGTAGGGCAGCACCAGGGTCATGCCCTCTTCACTGGCGCTGTGAACCTGGATACCCAGCACCTGGCAGTGGCGCAAGGCTGAAACAAAGCGCGTGGCGCGGGATAAAAGAGGATTTTCGGTCATTTCGTTAAAGACTCTTATTAGTGTGAATCCGGCGGAGTAGACAACTGGGGTGAAAGTTCCCTGGGGAAAATGCCTTATATATCTGTGAGATTTAAGGAACTAAGCGTTGGGCATAGGCTCGAAAGGCCAGTAGATATCTTCAATAAGGAGAAACACCCCATGCGCAAGACTTTAGCTATTTCCTTGATGTTGGCCGCTGCCCTCGGCCTCGCTGCCTGCGATAAAAAATCCGAGGACAAAGCTCAGGACGCCAACCAACATGCTGAGCAGGCTCAAGAAAAAATGAGCGAAGCTCAGGATAAAGTGAACGACGCTGCAAAAGAAAACGCTGAAGCTGCCAAAGCCCAGCAGGAATCGAACAACGCAGCCGCAAAAGAAGCAGCACCTGCAACCGGTTCTTGAGTCTGACGACTTGAACGCCGTGGCTTGAAAAGCCATGTTGCAAAAGAAAGCCCGCCAAGTGCGGGCTTTACTTTGTCCGCTGCTTTTATCAGAGCAGCAAAGTTCGAAAGGTTGGAACAAGTGCCGCCTACCTATATGTGCAAAATAGAAAGAAGACGAATACCTCGAAGCCGCCCGATGAGCAGACAAAAAAATGCCCCGAATCGTTTGATACGGGGCATTTTGGTCACAGCGTAGTGCCAGAGGCGTTAAGCGATGGCTTCGCTGCGCTTGCCCAGCAGGCGGTCAACCACCACGGCAACGACCAGGGTCATCACCGAAGGCACCAGCCACGCCAGGCCTTGCTCGCTCAACGGCAGGTGAGCCAGTTGCGATGGCATCCAGTCCGCCAGGCCAGCGCCCTTCAGCGCGTCAATGCAGCCGAAGATGAACGACACCAGCATCACCGGGCCAACGATCCGGCCCTGCTCCTGCCAGAAGTCCTTACAGAAGCTCAGGGCCACCAGCACGATGCACGGCGGGTAGATCGCCGTCAGTACCGGGATCGAGAACGCAATCAGCTTGGTCAGGCCCAGGTTGGACACAAACAGCGAGAACACTGCCAGGATCACCACCAGGGTCTTGTAGGACAATGGCAGCACACGGCTGAAGTACTCGGCGCAGGCGCACGTCAGGCCTACCGCAGTCACCAGGCACGCCAGGGAGATCAGCACGGCGAGGAAGCCGCTGCCCAGGGAGCCGAAGGTATGCTGGACGTAGGCGTGCAGCACGGCGGCACCGTTGGCGGCACCGGCGGCCACCTCATGGCTGCCCGAGCCCAGGCGGAACAGGCTGATGTAAACCAGCGCCAGGCCCACACCGGCAATCAGCCCGGCGATGATCGCGTAGCGGGTGATCAGCTTCGGCGACTCGACGCCACGGGAACGGATTGCGTTGACAATCACAATGCCGAACACCAGGGCGCCAAGGGTATCCATGGTCAGGTAACCATTGATAAAGCCCTGGGAGAACGGTGCAGCCACGTATTCCGGGGTGGCGACACCCACATCACCGGCCGGCAAGGCAAAGGCGGCGATGCCCAATACGGCCAGGGCGATGATCTTCAACGGTGCCAGGAAGCGACCGACCGTATCCAGCAAGCGTCCTGGGTACAGGGAGATGAAGAACACCAACAGGAAGTACACCGAACTGTAAAGGAACAGCGCCAGCGGGCTTTCACCGGTGAGCGGTGCCAGGCCCACTTCAAAGGACACCGTCGCGGTACGCGGGGTGGCGAACAACGGGCCGACTGCCAGGTAGGCCGCCGCTGCCAGCACACCACCGGCGATCTTGCCGATCGGGCTGCTCAACGCGTCCATGCCACCACCGACCTTGGCCAGCGCGACAACCGTGATCACCGGCAAACCCACCGCGGTGATCAGGAAGCCCAACGCCGCCATCCAGACATGAGGCCCGGACTGCAAACCGACGATAGGCGGGAAGATGATGTTGCCGGCGCCCACGAACAGGGCAAAAGTCATAAAGCCCAACGCCAGGATATCCTGGCTTTTCAACACTTTCATTTGAGGAAATACCACACTACTGAATCGGAATTTAGAGAGGGCTTCCCTATGGATGAGGGAAATACTGCCGGTCCTGATGGGGACCGACCGGTCTGGCGCGAGGCTTCCTTTTGGGATGCACACGCATAAAGAGGCGGGTAGCCTAACGAATTTGCGGGTCAAACGCACTGTTGCGGGGCGAACTGTCCGATAAGCGACATTTTTATGTCACGTTTTTATATCTAAATTTTGAAATGCAATCGAATGTGGGAGCGGGCTTGCTGTGGCGAGCGGGCTTGCCCCGCGTTGGGCTGCGAAGCAGCCCCATCAATCGGTGGTGAACCCGACGGGGGACAAGCCCCCTCACCACAGCAAGCCCGCTCCCACATTTTGATCTCCACCAACCTCCAGAATGCACAAAGGCCACCCGAAGGTGGCCTTTGCCAGCAGAGTTACAAGCTAAGCGCGAGGCTTACTTGACAGCCCAACCGGTCAGCTCGGACAAAGCCTTGCCGATGTCTGCCAGCGAACGCACGGTTTTAACGCCTGCGTCTTCCAGGGCAGCAAACTTCTCGTCTGCAGTACCCTTGCCGCCAGAGATGATTGCGCCAGCATGGCCCATGCGCTTGCCAGCAGGGGCAGTCACACCAGCGATGTAGGAAACAACCGGCTTGGTCACGTGTGCCTTGATGTAGGCAGCCGCTTCTTCTTCAGCCGAACCGCCGATCTCACCGATCATCACGATCGCTTCGGTCTTCGGGTCTTCCTGGAACAGTTTCAGGATGTCGATGAAGTTCGAACCCGGGATCGGGTCACCGCCGATGCCGACGCAGGTCGACTGACCGAAACCGGCGTCAGTAGTCTGCTTAACAGCTTCGTAGGTCAGGGTGCCGGAACGGGAAACGATACCGACTTTGCCTGGCAAGTGAATGTGACCTGGCATGATGCCGATCTTGCATTCGCCTGGAGTGATCACGCCTGGGCAGTTAGGGCCGATCAGGGTAACACCCAGCTCGTCGCACTTAACTTTAGCGTCCAGCATGTCCAGGGTAGGAATGCCTTCGGTGATGCAAACGATCAGCTTGATGCCGCCGAAAGCTGCTTCCAGGATGGAGTCCTTGCAGAAAGGAGCTGGAACGTAGATCACGCTGGCGGTGGCGCCAGTGGCAGCTACAGCATCTTTCACGGTGTTGAACACTGGGAGGCCCAGGTGCTCGGTGCCGCCTTTGCCCGGAGTAACGCCACCGACCATCTTGGTGCCGTATTCGATGGCTTGCTGGGTGTGGAAACTACCTTGCGAACCGGTAATACCCTGGCAAATAACCTTGGTGTCTTTATTGATCAGGACGCTCATTATTTGCCCTCCGCAGCTTTGACAACTTGTTGAGCAGCGTCGGTCAGGCTGGTAGCAGCGATGATGTTCAAACCGCTTTCTGCCAGTACTTTAGCGCCCAGTTCAGCGTTGTTACCTTCAAGGCGAACAACCACCGGGATTTTAACGCCGACTTCTTTCACTGCACCGATGATGCCTTCGGCAATCATGTCGCAACGAACGATGCCGCCGAAGATGTTGACCAGTACTGCAGCGACGTTGGAGTCGGACAGGATGATCTTGAACGCTTCGGTAACGCGTTCTTTGGTGGCACCGCCGCCTACGTCGAGGAAGTTGGCTGGTTTGCCGCCATGCAGGTTGACGATGTCCATGGTACCCATGGCCAGGCCAGCACCGTTTACCATGCAACCGATGTTACCTTCCAGGGCTACGTAGTTCAGTTCGAACTTGGCAGCGTGCGCTTCGCGCGGATCGTCTTGCGACGGATCGTGGAAAGTCTTCAGCTTAGGCTGACGGTACATGGCGTTGGCGTCGATGTTGATCTTGGCATCGAGGCAATGCAGATCGCCGTCAGCCTTGATCACCAGCGGGTTCACTTCCAGCAGGGCCAGATCGTGGTCCTGGAACAGTTTGGCCAGACCTACGAAGATCTTGGCGAACTGGGCAACTTGCTTGCCTTCCAGACCCAACTGGAATGCCAGCTCGCGACCCTGGAATGGCTGAGCGCCAACCAGTGGATCGATAGTGGCCTTCAGAATTTTTTCTGGGGTTTCTTCAGCGATCTTCTCAATGTCCACGCCACCTTCGGTGGAGGCCATGAACACGATGCGACGGCTCGAACGGTCAACGACAGCGCCCAGGTACAGCTCTTTAGCGATATCAGTGCACGATTCAACCAGGATCTTGGTGACTGGCTGGCCATTGGCATCAGTCTGGTAAGTCACCAGACGCTTGCCCAGCCACTGCTGAGCGAAGGCTTTGGCGTCTTCTTTGCTGCGAACCAGCTTAACGCCGCCCGCTTTACCGCGACCACCAGCGTGAACCTGGGCTTTGACAACCCACTCGGTGCCGCCGATTTTGTCGCAAGCTTCTGCTGCTGCTTCCGGGGTGTCTACTGCGTAACCCTTGGATACTGGCAGGCCGTATTCAGCGAACAGCTGCTTACCCTGATACTCGTGAAGATTCATGCTTATTACCGTCTTCGTTAGGTACTGCGCATTCGGCGCTGCGCTCTTTATTGAGTGCCGCGCCACCTGTGACTGCTGCTTGCACAGTCAAACCACCAAAGGCCTGAACCCTGGGTGGTGAAACTGCGCAAGACTGCGTCCAGCGGATATTCCGCGGTGAGTCTTGCGCACAAGGCTCACGACGGGCAACCGCCGTGGTTTCTTATTATCTCGCTTAGCGCTTCTTCTTGTTGGCGATGTGGATGGCACCGCCATTCACTGCCAACGCGGCTTCATGCAGCGCTTCAGACAGGGTCGGATGGGAGAAAACCATCATGCCGATGTCTTCGGCGCTGGTGCCGAATTCCATACCGATTGCGCCTTGCTGAACCAGTTCTGCAGCGCCTGGGCCAATCACGTGGACGCCCAATACGCGGTCAGTCTTGGCATCAGCGATGACTTTGACAAAACCACCGGTGTCGTTGGCTGCCATGGCACGGCCAGAAGCGGCAAACGGGAAGCTGCCGACGTTAACTTCAACGCCTTCAGCTTTCAACTGCTGTTCGTTCTTGCCGACCCATGCAATTTCCGGGTGGGTGTAGATAACAGACGGGATCAGGTCGTAGTTCATCTGGGTCTTGTGACCCTTGATGCGCTCGACAACCATGATGCCTTCTTCGGAAGCCTTATGCGCCAGCATCATGCCGCGAACCACGTCGCCAATGGCGTAGACGCCTGGCACGGTGGTAGCGCAGTGATCGTCAACGTGGATGAAACCACGCTCGTCGATGTTCACGCCGCTGTCGGAAGCCAGCAGATCAGCGGTCACTGGGCGGCGACCAACGGCTACGATCAGCTTGTCGAACGTGATGGTCTGTTCGCCATCCTTGTCGGTGTAGGTCACGACGACTTCGTCGCCATTGACCTTGGAACCGGTAACACGAGCGCCCAGCTTGATATCCAGACCTTGTTTGGTCAGGGTTTTCAGCGCTTCTTTGGACACGGCGGTGTCGGCAGCCAGCAGGAACGTGTCCAGGGCTTCCAGCACGGTCACTTCAGAACCCAGGCGGGACCATACCGAACCCAGTTCCAGGCCGATCACGCCAGCGCCGATCACGCCCAGGCGTTTTGGAACCGATTGGAATTCCAGGGCGCCGGTCGAATCAACGATCACGTTCTGGTCAACAGGAGCCGGTGGAATGTCGATTGGACGCGAACCTGGAGCCAGGATCACGTTCTCGGCTTCGATGACTTCTACCGAACCGTCAGGCTTGGTGATTTCAATTTTCTTGCCGGCCAGCAGTTTGCCGTGGCCTTGCAGGGAAGTAACGCCGTTGGCCTTGAACAGGGTAGCAACGCCGGAAGTCAGGCCTTTAACGATGTTGGCCTTGCGGCCGACCATTGCTGGCACGTCCATGGTCACGCCAGCGTGGTTGATGCCGTGGATGGCAAAACCGCTTTGCGCTTCGTGGAATTTCCAGGAGCTGTCCAGCAGCGCCTTGGAAGGAATGCAGCCAACGTTCAGGCAAGTACCGCCCAACGCCAGTTTGCCTTCCTTGTCGGTGTATTTTTCGATGCAAGCAGTCGAGAGGCCCAGTTGCGCGGCCTTGATGGCGGCAACATAGCCGCCAGGGCCAGCACCAATCACTACAACGTCAAATTTCTGCGACATGAAAAAAAATCCTCTTTAGCTAAAAGCTTCAAGCCGTGAGCCGCACTTCGGCCTGCCTTGCGGCAGACCGGGTGGTGCGGTTCACCGCCGCTTTATCAGATATCCAGCAGCAGACGAGCCGGGTCTTCCAGCAGGTTCTTGATGGTCACCAGGAAAGTCACGGCTTCTTTACCATCGATCAGGCGGTGATCGTACGACAGCGCCAGGTACATCATCGGGCGGATAACCACTTGGCCGTTGATCGCCATAGGACGCTGCAGAATGTTGTGCATGCCCAGGATCGCGGCTTGTGGCGGGTTGACGATCGGGGTCGACATCATCGAACCGAAAGTACCACCGTTAGTGATGGTGAAGGTACCACCGGTCATCTCGTCGATGGTCAGTTTGCCGTCACGGGCCTTCTTGCCGAAGTTGGCGATGCCGCCTTCGATTTCAGCCAGGCTCATCAGCTCGGCGTTACGCAGAACCGGTACTACCAGGCCACGGTCGCTGGACACGGCAACGCCGACGTCAGCGTAGCCGTGGTAAACGATGTCGCTGCCGTCGATGGAAGCGTTGACGGCCGGGAAGCGTTTCAGCGCTTCGGTGGCCGCTTTCACGAAGAACGACATGAAGCCCAGGCGTACGCCGTTGTGGGACTTCTCGAACAGGTCCTTGTACTTCGAACGCAGGGCCATGACTTCAGTCATGTCGACTTCGTTGAACGTGGTCAGCATCGCCATGTTCGACTGTGCTTCAACCAGGCGCTTGGCCACGGTGGCACGCACGCGGGTCATCGGTACGCGCTTCTCGGTGCGGTCGCCAGCGGCGAACACAGGCGCAGCGGCAGCCGGGGCAGCAGCCTTGGCAGGTGCGGTCGCTGGAGCGTTTTTCTTGGCTTCAACCGCGGCAACCACGTCTTCCTTGGTCACACGACCGTCTTTGCCGGTGCCTTTGATGGACGCCAGGTTGATGCCGTTTTCGTCAGCCAGCTGACGGGCAGCCGGTGCAGCGATTGGATCTTCGCCGCCCGCAGCCGGTGCAGCAGCTGGAGCAGCGGCAGCCGCCGGTGCAGCAGCAGCGGCAGGAGCAGGAGCAGCAGCACCGCCCTCTTCGATCGAGCCCAGCAGTTGGTTCGACAGAACGGTAGCGCCCTCTTCAGCAACGATTGCGCCCAGCACGCCGTCCGCTTCAGCCAACACTTCGAGCACGACCTTGTCGGTTTCGATGTCGACGATCAGGTCGTCACGCTTTACAGCGTCGCCTGGTTTCTTGTGCCAGGTGGCAACGGTGCCATCGGCAACCGATTCCGGGAATGACGGGGCTTTGATTTCGATAGCCATTATCTGTGGGTCCTTAAAATTCGGTTTCAGTCAGCGCGAAGGCGTTAAACAGTGAAAGCATCTTGCAGCAGTTTTTCCTGCTGCTCGGCGTGCATCGACGCATAACCACACGCAGGTGCAGCAGAAGCATCACGACCGGCGTACTCCAGGCCCAGGGCCTGTTTGTGGTTGCCGATACTGCGACGCAGATGATGCTGGCTGCTGTACCACGCGCCCTGGTTCATCGGTTCTTCCTGACACCACACCACGTGGGTGAGGTTGGTGTAAGGCGCGATGGCCTCCATCAGGTCGTCTTCCGGGAACGGGTAAAGCTGCTCGATCCGCACGATGGCGATGTCTTCGCGGCCTTCGGCACGGCGTTTTTCCAGCAAGTCGTAGTAGACCTTGCCGCTGCACAGCACCAGGCGGGTGACCTTGGCTGCGTCCAGCGTGTCGATTTCTGGAATAACGGTCTGGAACGAACCGTCGGCCAGATCTTCCAGGGTCGAGATGGCCAATTTATGACGCAACAGCGATTTCGGCGTCAGCACTACCAGCGGCTTGCGCAGGGGACGGATCACCTGGCGACGCAGCAAGTGGTAGATCTGGGCCGGGGTAGTCGGCACGCACACCTGGATGTTGTGCTCGGCGCACAGCTGCAGGTAACGCTCCAGACGGGCCGAGGAGTGCTCCGGACCCTGACCTTCATAACCGTGTGGCAGCAGCATGGTCAGACCGCACAGACGGCCCCACTTGTGCTCGCCGCTGGTGATGAACTGGTCGATAACCACCTGGGCACCGTTGGCAAAGTCGCCGAACTGGGCTTCCCAGATCACCAGCGCCTGAGGCGTGGTGGTCGAGTAACCGTATTCGAACGCCAGCACGGCCTCTTCGGACAGGAACGAATCGTACAGGTCGAAACGTGGCTGGCCTTCGTACAGGTTCTGCAACGGGATGTAGGTGCCCGCGTCTTTCTGGTTGTGCAACACCGCGTGACGGTGCGAGAACGTACCGCGGCCGATGTCCTGGCCGGTCATGCGAATCGGGTGACCTTCGAACGCCAGGGTCGCGTACGCCATGGTTTCAGCGTAACCCCAGTTGATCGGCAGGCCGCCGGCTTGCATCTTCTGACGGTCTTCGTAGATCTTCGCAACCTGGCGCTGTACGACAAAACCGTCCGGAATTTCCAGCAGTTTGGCAGACAGTTCCTGCAGGGTTTTCAGATCGAACGAGGTGTCGTGACGCGCCGTCCAGGCATGGCCCAGGTACGGACGCCAGTCAACGAACAGCTCTTTGTTCGGCTCTTTAACCAGGCTTTTTACGACGTGCAGGCCGTTATCCAGCGCGTTGCGGTATTCATCGATCTTTGCCTGAACACGTGCATCGTCCACCACACCGGCCTTGGTCAGGCTTTCGGCGTACAGCTCACGGGTGGTGCGCTGCTTGGTGATTTGCTGGTACATCAACGGTTGGGTGCCGCTAGGCTCATCCGCTTCGTTGTGACCGCGACGACGGTAGCAGACCAGGTCGATGACCACGTCACGCTTGAACTGCATGCGGTAATCAATGGCCAGCTGGGTCACGAACAACACGGCTTCCGGATCATCACCATTCACATGGAGGATCGGTGCCTGGATCATCTTGGCAACGTCGGTCGCGTACTCGGTAGAGCGTGCGTCCAGCGGGTTGCTGATGGTGAAGCCCACCTGGTTGTTGATGACGATGTGAACCGTACCGCCGGTCTTGAAGCCGCGAGTCTGCGACATCTGGAACGTTTCCAGGACCACGCCTTGACCTGCGAATGCCGCGTCACCGTGGATGGAAATCGGCAGGACCTTCTCACCGGTGGAATCGTTACGACGATCCTGGCGCGCACGTACCGACCCCTCGACCACTGGAGAAACGATCTCCAGGTGGGATGGGTTGAACGCCATGGCCAGGTGAACTTCACCGCCGGTGGTCATCACATTGGACGAGAAGCCCTGGTGGTATTTAACGTCACCGGAACCCAGCTCGACCTTCTTCTTGCCTTCGAACTCGTCGAACAGCTCGCGCGGGTTCTTGCCGAAGGTGTTGACCAGCACGTTCAAACGACCACGGTGGGCCATGCCGATCACGATTTCCTTGGTGCCGTAGGAACCGGAACGCTGGATCAGCTCGTCGAGCATCGGAATCAGGCTTTCGCCGCCTTCCAGGCCGAAACGCTTGGTGCCCGGGTATTTGGTACCCAGGTATTTTTCCAGGCCTTCAGCAGCGGTCACGCGCTCCAGCAGGTGGCTGCGCACATCGGCGGACAACACTGGACGACCACGCACGCCTTCAAGGCGGTGCTGGAACCAGTGGCGCTGCTCGGAATCAGTGATGTGCGTAAATTCGGCACCGATGGTGCGGCAATATGTCTGCTGCAACGCTTCGTGAATTTCGCGTAGGCTCGCTTCCTCTTTGCCGATGAACAGGTCGCCGGCACGGAAGGTCGTATCAAGATCGGCATTGGTCAAGCCGTAATGATTGATCGACAGGTCTGCAGGTGCAGGACGCTGCCACAGCCCCAGCGGGTCAAGCTGGGCTGCCTGGTGGCCACGCATACGGTAGGCCTGGATCAGTCGCAGTACTTCAACTTGCTTCTTCTCGTGCTCACTGCTCACGCTTCCGGCGGAAACCGGCTGGGCGCGGCGCTGGTTCTTTGCCAGCAGCACGAACTGATCGCGAATTGTTGCATGCGATACATCGGTGGCAGCGTTGCCGTCTGAAGACAACGTCTGAAATTTGGTGCGCCATTCTTCTGGCACAGCGTTAGGGTCGTGCAGGTAGAGCTCATAAAGCTCTTCCACATAGGCAGCGTTACCACCTGAAAGATAGCCGCTGTTCCACATGCGCTGCATCACGCTTTCTTGCATGCTTGGTCACCCTCGATTTGGGGACACCACCGGCGAAAACACCGAGTTTGCTTGCAAAAGGCCAAGTGCAGCGACCAAAACAAGCCACTTAGGATCACGCTGATAGTTCGGGTACCAACCCGAATGCCCCTGCTTGTCTCATTTCTTCAAAATAAGAGCCGCGGCTTTGTAAGTCGCTGCTCAAGTTAAAACTACGGCGCCGGTTGAAGCCTGCGCCGTAGCATCTACGGGCACAACGGTCCTGCTTTTACTGCAACGTCAGTTACACGCCGCTTTGCAGCAGCATGCTACGTACGTGACCAATGGCCTTAGTCGGGTTCAGGCCTTTAGGGCATACGTTGACGCAGTTCATGATCCCGCGGCAGCGGAATACGCTGAACGGGTCATCCAGCGAAGCCAGACGCTCGGCTGTCTTGGTGTCACGGCTGTCTGCCAGGAAGCGGTACGCTTGCAGCAGTGCAGCTGGACCCAGGAACTTGTCCGGGTTCCACCAGAAGGACGGGCAGGAAGTCGAGCAGCAAGCGCACAGGATGCACTCGTACAGACCGTCCAGCTTCTCGCGCTCTTCCGGGCTCTGAAGACGCTCGATGGCCGGAGCCGGAGTGTCGTTCAGCAGGAATGGCTTAACCTTTTCGTATTGCTTGTAGAAGATGCTCATATCGACGACCAGGTCACGGATAACCGGCAAACCTGGCAATGGACGAACGATCAGCTTGTTGCCTTTAACCACAGCAGACAGCGGCGTGATGCACGCCAGGCCGTTTTTGCCGTTGATGTTCATGCCGTCGGAACCGCAGACACCTTCACGGCAAGAGCGACGATAGGAGAAACCTTCGTCCTGCTCTTTAACCAGGGCCAGTACGTCCAGCACCATCAGGTCTTTGCCACCGGTATTGACCTGGAATTCCTGCATGAACGGCGCGGCGTCCTGATCAGGGTTGTAGCGATAAACACTGACTTTCAACATATCGGCCACCCTTAATAAGTCCGAATCATGGGTTCAAACGTAGGGACTGTTTTTGGCGAGAAGTTCACCGCACGCTTGGCGACGCGCTTGTCACCCGGGAAGTACAGGGTGTGGCACAGCCAGTTAACGTCGTCGCGCTCTTCGAAGTCTTCACGGGCGTGAGCGCCGCGAGACTCTTTGCGAACTTCTGCGGCGATGGCAGTTGCTTCAGCCACTTCCAGCAGGTTTTGCAGCTCAAGGGCTTCGATACGAGCGGTGTTGAACGCCTGGCTCTTATCGTTGATCTTGACGTTGGCAATGCGCTTGCGCAGGTCAGCCAGCTGGGCGATACCTTTCTGCATGTATTCGCCGGTACGGAACACACCGAAGTAGTTCTGCATGCAGCTTTGCAGTTCTTTACGCAGGGAAGCGACGTCTTCGCCGTCGGTACGCGAGTTCAGACCATCCAGACGTGCCAAGGCAGCGTCGATGTCGGACTGGCGAGGACGGGCGTAATCAACGCCTTCCTTCAAGGTCTGCTCCAGGAACAGGCCGGCGGCACGACCGAATACCACCAGGTCGAGCAGCGAGTTGCCGCCCAGACGGTTGGCACCGTGAACCGATACGCACGCCACTTCACCTACCGCGAACAGGCCAGGAATGATCTGGTCGACGCCGTCGGCGTCCTGGGTGATCGCCTGGCCATGAATGTTGGTGGCAACGCCGCCCATCATATAGTGGCAAGTCGGAACAACCGGGATCGGCGCAACAGCCGGGTCAACGTGAGCAAAGGTCTTGGACAGTTCCATGATGCCGGGCAGACGGCTGTGCAGCACTTCTTCACCGAGGTGATCGAGCTTCAGCATCACGTGGTCGCCATCAGGACCACAGCCGTTACCGGCAATGATCTCTTTAACCATGGAGCGGGCTACAACGTCACGACCGGCAAGGTCTTTGGCGTTCGGAGCATAACGCTCCATGAAACGCTCGCCGTTCTTGTTGATCAGGTAACCACCTTCACCACGGCAACCTTCTGTAACCAGTACACCGGCGCCGGCGATGCCGGTCGGGTGGAACTGCCACATTTCGATGTCCTGTACCGGGACGCCTGCACGCAGGGCCATGCCGATACCGTCACCGGTGTTGATCAGGGCGTTGGTAGTAGAAGAGTAGATACGGCCCGCACCGCCGGTCGCCAATACGGTGGCGTTAGCCCGCACGTAAGAGGTTTCGCCGGTTTCGATGCAGATAACGATCATGCCTACAAAGGCACCGTCTTCGTTCTTCACCAGGTCAACACCGTAGTATTCGTTGAGGAATACGGTGCCGGCCTTCAGGTTGGCTTGGTACAGGGTGTGCAACAGCGCGTGACCGGTACGGTCGGCTGCGGCGCAGGTACGGGCGGCCTGGCCACCCTTACCGAAATCTTTCGACTGACCGCCGAACGGACGCTGGTAAATGCGGCCCTGTTCGGTACGGGAGAACGGCAGACCCATGTGTTCCAGCTCGAAGACCGCTTCCGGGCCTACGGAGCACATGTATTCGATAGCGTCCTGGTCACCGATATAGTCGGAACCCTTGACGGTATCGTACATGTGCCAGCGCCAGTCATCGTTTGGATCGGCAGAGGCGATGGCGCAGGTAATGCCACCCTGGGCCGAAACGGTGTGGGAACGGGTCGGGAACACCTTGGTGATCACGGCAGTCTTGTGACCGCCCTGGGCCAGTTGCAGCGCAGCGCGCATGCCGGCACCGCCGCCGCCAATGATAATGGCGTCGAATGAAAGCGTATTAACTGTGTTAGCCATGAATCAGATACCCCAAAGAATCTGCACACCCCAGACGAAGTAAGCGAACATCGCGACGCCGCATACTGCCTGGAAGAGAAACCGTACTGCTGTCGCGGACTTGCCCAGCGCCATTGGCGTCAGGTAGTCGGTCGCGATGGTCCACATGCCAACCCAGGCGTGAGCGCCCAGGGCTACAAGGGCCAGCAGACTGAAAATGCGCATCCCGTTGTGAGCGAACAGGCCGTGCCATTGGGCGTAGCCAATGCCAGGGTTCGCAGCGAGGTACCCGATCAGGAAAATGAAATAAGCCGCGAGAACAACCGCAGACACACGTTGCGCCATCCAGTCATAGAGGCCCGAACGCGACAGGTTCGTAACGCTGGTTACCATATCCAAACTCCCGCCAGAACGATCAGCACCACGGAAATGGCGATGACGATTTTCGAGCCCAGCTTGCCGCCTTCCAGCGTCTCACCGATACCCATGTCCATGATCAAGTGGCGAATACCGGCCACAAGGTGATAAAGCAGAGCGGACAGGAGGCCCCAGGCGACGAATTTGGCCAGCGGACTGGTCAAGCATGCCTTCACCTCGGCGTACCCTTCTTCCGAACCCAGGGATTTGCTCAATGCATAAAGCATGATGCCCAGGCCAAGAAACAGGATGATGCCGGATACACGGTGCAGGAATGACGTTACGCCGGTGATGGGGAGTTTGATGGTCCTTAGGTCTAGGTTTACAGGTCGTTGGCTATTCACGGCTTTTTTTCACACTGAAGAGCCCCTAACAATCAGGGCAAAGTTGTTGGGGAGTGCACTGGTCAGGTAACCACCACCCAGGGAGTGCGACCCCCATCAAAACGGGCCCAAAAGCCCCTGGCGGTCGGAGGCCGAGTATAGACAGTTAGGCAACTAATGACAACGCGCACTCCTCACCCTAATAGCGCATTGCGCTGGCGGCATAAAAGGCGTAAATGGCAGGTAATTTCGAGGAAAAAGTACGGTTAAAGCCTTCTGGCGCAAGACTTTAGGCAAATTGACATCTGGATTTATATCAATATAGTGGTGCGGGCCCTGCGTGGGGGGTCTGTCTGATGATTTGAAGCATAAATAGGAGGCCACATGGCTGACAAAAAAGCGCAGTTGATCATCGAGGGCGCAGCCCCCGTCGAGCTGCCCATTTTAACCGGCACCGTTGGTCCCGATGTTATCGACGTACGGGGCCTGACGGCCACGGGCCGTTTTACATTCGACCCAGGCTTCATGTCGACCGCCTCATGCGAGTCGAAGATCACCTATATCGACGGTGATAACGGTATCTTGCTGCACCGCGGCTACCCGATCGAACAGCTTGCTGAACAGTCGGACTACCTGGAAACCTGCTACCTGCTGCTTAATGGCGAATTGCCAACAGCTGAGCAAAAGGCCCAGTTTGTCAGCACCGTGAAGAACCACACCATGGTTCACGAGCAGTTGAAGACCTTCTTCAACGGCTTCCGTCGCGACGCCCACCCGATGGCCGTCATGTGCGGCGTAGTCGGCGCCCTGTCGGCCTTCTATCACGACTCCCTGGACATCAATAACCCGCAGCATCGCGAAATTTCCGCGATCCGCCTGGTTGCCAAGATGCCGACCCTGGCCGCAATGGTTTACAAGTACTCCATGGGCCAGCCCATGATGTACCCGCGCAACGACCTGACGTACGCGGAAAACTTCCTGCACATGATGTTCAACACCCCGTGCGAGATCAAACCGATCAGCCCGGTGCTGGCCGCCGCGATGGACAAGATCTTTATCCTTCACGCCGACCACGAACAGAACGCCTCGACGTCTACCGTGCGCCTGGCGGGCTCTTCGGGTGCCAACCCGTTCGCCTGTATCGCCGCCGGTATCGCCGCACTGTGGGGCCCTGCCCACGGCGGTGCGAACGAAGCCGTATTGACCATGCTCGATGAAATCGGCGATGTCTCGAACATCGACAAGTTCATCGCCAAGGCCAAGGACAAGAACGATCCGTTCAAGTTGATGGGCTTCGGTCACCGGGTCTACAAGAACCGCGACCCGCGCGCCACCGTGATGAAGAAGACCTGCGACGAAGTGTTGAAGGAACTGGGCATCAAGAACGATCCGCAACTCGAACTGGCCATGCGCCTGGAAGAGATCGCCCTGACCGACCCGTACTTCATCGAACGCTCGCTGTACCCGAACGTCGACTTCTACTCGGGGATCATCCTCAAGGCGATCGGCATTCCAACCAGCATGTTTACCGTGATCTTCGCCCTGGCGCGGACCGTGGGCTGGATCTCCCACTGGAAAGAAATGCTCTCCAGCCCGTACAAGATTGGCCGCCCGCGCCAGCTGTACACCGGCTACGAGTCGCGTGACATTACCAAGCTGGAAGACCGCAAATAAGCGTTGTGTTGTGATAACCGCTTAGCTGCACCGAATACGGCCTCCTTCTGGAGGCCGTATTTGTTTGTGCTGATCGTTCCTGCGCGCCGCATGGAAATGCACCCTGTGACGCTCTGCGCCACCATTGCGCACCTGAGCCATGCGCTGCGAGCAGGACGCGGAGCGTCCAAGGCGGCATTCCCACGCAGAGCGCGGGAACGATCATCCGCTACTTGGCTACACCCAAAACGGCCTCCTTTGATAGGGAGGCCGTTTTTATTTGTGCAGGATTTGAGAAACAGTTTTGTCGTATCCATACCCAATAAAGGCAAAAAAAAGCCCCGATCTCACGATCGGGGCTTTTTTTGTAACGGTTACAACCTTAGTGGTTAACTGCCCCACTCGCCCCCAGGCCAGTCTGCGAACGCACAAACTGCGGGAAGTACAGCGCACGCTCCTTCTCTGCCGCCGCCGACTTGTCGGTGATGGAGAAGAACCAGATGCCGACGAACGCAATGATCATCGAGAACAGCGCCGGGTATTCGTAAGGGAAGATAGCCTTCTCATGGTGCAGGATCGACACCCAGATGGTCGGGCCGAGGATCATCAGGCCAACGGCACTGACCAGGCCCAACCAGCCACCAATCATTGCGCCGCGGGTGGTGAGGTTTTTCCAGTACATGGAAAGCAACAGCACCGGGAAGTTACAGCTCGCCGCAATGGAGAACGCCAGGCCCACCATGAACGCAATGTTCTGGCTTTCAAACAGGATCCCCAGACCAATGGCCAGCACGCCCAGCGCGATGGTGGTGATCTTCGATACGCGAATCTCATCCTTCTCGTTGGCCTTGCCTTTCTTGATCACGCTGGCGTACAGGTCATGGGACACCGCCGAAGCACCCGCCAGGGTCAAACCGGCAACCACTGCCAGGATGGTGGCAAACGCCACGGCCGAGATGAAGCCCAGGAAGATACTGCCACCCACCGCATCGGCCAAATGCACCGCTGCCATGTTGTTACCGCCGAGCAAGGCACCTGCCGCATCCTTGAACGCCGGGTTGGTGCTGACCAACAGGATCGCGCCGAAGCCGATAATGAACGTCAGGATATAGAAGTAGCCGATGAAGCCAGTGGCATACAGCACGCTCTTGCGAGCTTCCTTGGCGTCACTCACCGTAAAGAAGCGCATCAGGATGTGCGGCAGGCCAGCGGTACCGAACATCAGTGCCAGGCCGAGGGAGAACGCCGAAATCGGGTCTTTCACCAGGCCGCCCGGGCTCATGATCGCCTCACCTTTAGGGTGAACCTTGATCGCCTCGGCAAACAGCATGTTGAAGTCGAAGTTGACGTGCTTCATCACCATCAGCGCCATGAACGAGGCACCGGACAGCAGCAGCACTGCCTTGATGATCTGTACCCACGTGGTCGCCAGCATGCCGCCAAACAACACATAGAGGCACATCAGGATGCCCACCAGGATCACCGCAACATGGTAATCAAGGCCGAACAGCAGCTGGATCAACTTGCCCGCGCCTACCATCTGCGCGATCAGGTAGAACGCCACCACCACCAAAGAGCCACACGCTGACAGACTGCGGATCTGGGTTTGCCCGAGGCGGTAAGACGCCACGTCGGCAAACGTATATTTACCCAGGTTACGCAGGCGCTCGGCGATCAGGAACAGAATGATCGGCCAGCCCACCAGGAAGCCGATCGAGTAGATCAGGCCATCGTAGCCGGAGGTGAACACCAGCGCGGAAATCCCCAGGAAGGAGGCGGCCGACATGTAGTCACCGGCAATCGCCAAGCCGTTCTGGAACCCGGTGATCTTGCCGCCGGCTGCGTAGTAGTCGGCCGCCGACTTGTTGCGCTTGGACGCCCAGTAGGTGATGCACAATGTCGCGCCGACGAAGACGACGAACATCAGGATCGCTGCGATATTCAGCGGTTGTTTATGCACTTCACCGGTCAATGCTTCCGCCGCCCAAACGGCAGGTGCAAAGACCGAGGCACCGAGTACAGCCAATAGACGACGGATCATTGCGCAGCCTCCTTGAGAATCGCATTGTTCAGGTCGTCAAATTCGCCGTTGGCGCGTCGTACATAGATTGCGGTTAGGACAA
Source organism: Pseudomonas sp. IPO3778 (assembly GCF_013386825.1). Lineage (GTDB taxonomy): Bacteria > Pseudomonadota > Gammaproteobacteria > Pseudomonadales > Pseudomonadaceae > Aquipseudomonas. Next base: position 82,140 of record NZ_JACARC010000042.1, on the reverse strand, counting down.
AGGCCGAAACAATCAGCCCGACCCCAATCGGGATCCCCCAGGTGATGGACGAACCGGGGCTGATCTTGGCCCCCAGTATTTGCGGCCCATAGGCAATCAGAAGAATGAAAGCGGAGTAAAGCCCAAGCATGATCGCCGAGAGAATCCAGGCGAACTTTTCTCGTTTACTGACCAGCTCCTTGAAACGCGGGCTGTTTTGAATCGAGAGGTAAATGCTGTCGTTCATTGTTTTTATCCTCGCAGCACAGCTTTTTATTATTGGAACATATCCACTGTATGCGGCTGAGGAACAGGTTCCAGACGACCTTAGTAGTAGAAGGAGTGTAGCGAGGGATTGCGAGGGTGCAGAAACAATTGTAGGAGCGAGCTTGCTCGCGAAAAGAGTCAACGATAACGCGTTCATTCTGGATGATCGCGGTGCCCTTGCCTTCTTCGCGAGCAAGCTCGCTCCTACAGTTTTTGGGTATTACTTAGCGGTCCACTCCGCGACACGCTCAGGGTGCTTGGCCACCCAATCCTTGGCGGCGGCTTCAGGCTTGGCGCCCTCTTGAATCGCCAGCATGACTTCGCCGATTTCATCCTTGGAGGCCCACTGGAATTTCTTCAGGAACGCCACGACTTCCGGGGCTTTCTTTTCCAGGCCTTTGCTGCCGATGCTGTTGACGGTTTCAGCAGCACCATAAATTCCTTTTGGGTCGTCCAGGAAACGCAGTTTCCACTTGGCGAACATCCAGTGTGGCACCCAACCGGTGACCGCAATGGATTCCTGTTTGTCTTCAGCACGGGTCAGTTCGGCGATCATTGCCGCGCCGGAACTGGCTTGCAGCTTGTAGTCCAGGCCATAGGCCTTGATCGCTTCGTCGGTCTTGAGCATCACGCCTGAACCGGCGTCGATGCCGACGATCTTGTTCTTGAAGGTGGTGTCGGTCTTGAGGTCTTCGATGGATTTGGCTTTCACGTACTCAGGCACGATCAGGCCGATCTTGGCGTCCTTGAAGTTGGGGCCGTAGTCGACCACCTTGTCCTTGTTCTTGGTCCAGTATTCACCGTGGGTCACCGGCAGCCAGGCGGAGAGCATGGCGTCGAGTTTGCCGGTGGCCACGCCTTGCCACATGATCCCGGTCGCGACCGCTTGCAGTTTCACGTCATAACCGAGCTTTTGCTTGATCACTTCTGCCGCAACAAAGGTGGTGGCAACACTGTCCGACCAGCCATCCACATAGCCGATGCTCAGGGTTTTGCTGTCGGCGCTGGCCAGTGTGGAGCTCATCGCAACTACCAAAGTGGCAGCTGCGCCCAAGAGTCGTCGCATCTTCATAGTGCTTCCCCGAAAGTGCTGCGCCCGGCGGATGCCGAGCGACGTCAACCTGTTGTTATGTGGTGCACCGCGCCCCCTTCACGCGCATCGATCACCTGGGTGCCTCATCAGTGGAGGGCTGACACTTCGATAATCAACCTGCTGCCATAAGCGACCTGCTCTGACTGCGACCTCAGGTAAGCAAGAAACGACATCACATCGCCAGCAGGACGATTTGTAGGACATTCACCGACAATCCCGCCCGAACTTTGCATGTCAAAATTATGCTGCCCCACTGGGACGGCACAAATCCGGGTAAGATGCGCGCCTTTGCCCCCAGACGGCCTGACCATGCCCGCGACTGCCCGCTTCCCGCTCCTGCCTTATTTATTTGCCCTGTTCCTCGGCGTGTTGGCCCTCGGCGGCTATTGGTATGGTCTCGGCCAGCCGGTGGTGCTGCCAGACGTGGCCAGTGCCAGCCACAAACTGCAATGCGCGTCCTACACGCCCTTCGACAAAGACCAATCCCCATTCGACCAGCCGTTCACCCTGCGCCCCGAGCGCATGGACGCCGACCTGGCGTTGCTGTCCACCCGTTTCGAGTGCATCCGCACCTACTCCCAGACCGGCCTTGAAGCCTTGCCGGAATTGGCGCGCAAACACGGCCTGAAGCTGATGAGCGGCGCGTGGGTCAGCAGCGATCCGGTGGCCACGGCCAAGGAAGTCGAGGCACTGATCGCCTCGGCCAACGCCAACCCCGACGTCATCACGTCGGTGATCGTGGGTAACGAAACCCTGCTGCGCAAGGAAGTCACCGCTGCGCAGTTGGTCAAGTTGATCCATCACGTCAAAGACCATATCAAGCAGCCGGTCACCTATGCCGATGTGTGGGAGTTCTGGCTGCAACACCCGGAAATCGCTCCGGCGGTGGATTTCCTGACCATCCACTTGCTGCCTTACTGGGAAGATGACCCGTCGGGCATCGACCAGGCGCTCAAGCATGTGGGCGATGTTCGCCAGACGTTCGGCAAAAAGTTCGCCCCCAAGGATGTGATGATCGGTGAAACCGGTTGGCCGAGCGAAGGCCGCCAGCGGGAAACGGCGGTGCCGAGCCGGGTCAACGAAGCCAAGTTCATGCGCGGGTTCGTGGCCATGGCCGAAGCCAATGGCTGGCACTACAACCTGATCGAAGCCTTTGACCAGCCGTGGAAACGCGCCAGCGAAGGTGCTGTAGGCGGTTACTGGGGTTTGTTTGATGCAGACCGCCAGGACAAGGACGTGCTGGCCGGCCCGGTGACCAATGTGCCGTACTGGCCGCTGTGGCTGGGGGTTGGCGCAGTTATCCTGCTGGGGACGCTGCTGCTGGGCGGCCGCGTGCGCACCACCCGTGCCGCGTTGTTGTTGCCGTTGCTGGGCGCAGTGGCTGCCTGCTCGATTGGCACCTGGGGTGAATTGAACCGGGTAACGGCGCGCTTTACGGATGAGTGGGTATGGGCGGGACTGCTGGTGGCCTTGAACCTCGCCGTACTGACCCACGCCGCCCTGGCCCTGAGTGCACGGGAAGGCTGGCGCGAACGAGCATTCAACTGGATCGAGCAACGCGCCAGCTGGCTGGTGGCAATCGCCGGGTTTGCCGGTGCGGTGATGATGCTGGCGCTGGTGTTTGACCCGCGTTATCGCAGCTTCCCGAGTGCCGCGCTGGTGCTGCCGGCGCTGGTGTACCTGGTGCGTCCGGTTGGCGGGCTGCGTCGGGAGATTGCATTGCTGGCGTTCATCATCGGTGCCGGTATTGCGCCACAGCTGTACCGTGAGGGATTGATGAACCAGCAGGCGTGGGGTTGGGCGGTGGTGAGCCTGCTCATGGTTGTAGCCTTGTGGCGTTGCTTGCGGGTGCGCAAGGCTTAAGACCGCTTTCGCGAGCAAGCCCGCTCCCACATTCGACCGCATTCCAAGGGATGTACTCGGTCAAATGTGGGAGCGGGCTTGCTCGCGAAGAGGCCCTGTCAGGCGACGCGAGGCTTACGGACCAACCGCAACCCCGCAATCACCACCGCAAACACCGCAAAGGTCGTGTTGTACAACGCCAATGCCGGAAACCCGAACACCAGCGCCAACACCGCCAACGCCCACCCTGCACGGCCCGGCACGAAAAACCCCAGCACCGCCGTCACCAACGCCGCCCAGCCCATCACCTTGAAGTGAATCATCAGCCCCAGGTTGGAACGCACCTGGCATTCCCAACGGCTGGCTTCATCAGCACAAATGCCAACCCAGCGACCGTCCTCCATGAATCCGTAACGCGCGCCATAACTGGCGGCCAGCCAAAGCGGCAGGGCAATAAGCAACAGAATCAGCGGAAAACGGCGGGACATGGGGCACTCCGATAGGCGAAAACGGCGCCCAGCTTAATCTCCCGGCGGCCGTTGGCAAGGCTTGGAAACAGATAAGTGTTCGTCAAGGCGTGCCAAAGTGTATCGTCTGGCTACTATTACCCCGATTCCCACGTTTTTTTCCGACTTTTCGTGCCGATGGCTGGCACTTCGGCAGCAACGCGGTGGTCATAGCCTGCGAACTCCACTTCAGCACGTTTTCCTCTTAGGGATTTAGTCATGCTCCGTTCCTTGCGCTGTGCGGCCCTGTTGGGCAGCCTTTTTCTGAGTGCGTCAGCACTGGCGGTCGATATTGACCAGGCCAGCTATGGCTACCCTTTGACCAACCCGTTTGAAGCGACCATCGCGACCACGCCGCCCAACCTGCGGCCGGAACTGCCATCGGACGATGAGATCAATCAGTCCGACTACACCCTGACGATGCGCCCGGAACGCCAGTTCAGCCTGCCCGACAACTTCTGGGCCGTGAAGAAACTCACCTACCGCATCGCCAAGCAAGACCGCGCCGCACCGCTGATCTTCCTGATCGCCGGCACCGGCGCACGCTTTGACAGCACCATCAACGAATACCTGAAAAAACTGTACTACAAGGCCGGTTACCACGTCGTCCAGCTGTCGTCCCCGACCAGCTTCGACTTCATCACCGCCGCCTCGCGCTTCGCCACCCCCGGCATCAGCCAGGAAGACGCCGAGGACATGTACCGCGTGATGCAGGCCGTACGCGCGCAAAACCCGACGCTGCCCGTGACCGACTACTACCTCACCGGCTACAGCCTGGGCGCCCTCGACGCCGCCTTTGTCAGCAAGCTGGATGAAACCCGTCGCAGCTTCAACTTCAAGAAAGTCCTGCTGCTGAACCCGCCGGTCAACCTCTACACCTCGATCACCAACCTCGACAAGCTGGTGCAAACCGAGGTCAAGGGCATCAACAACAGCACCACCTTCTATGAGCTGGTGTTGAACAAACTGACCCGCTACTTCCAGCAAAAGGGCTACATCGACCTTAACGACGCCCTGCTCTACGATTTCCAGAACTCCAAGGAACACCTGACCAACGAACAGATGGCGATGCTGATCGGCACCTCGTTCCGCTTTTCCGCAGCCGATATTGCCTTCACCTCGGACCTGATCAACCGCCGTGGCCTGATCACGCCACCCAAGTACCCGATCAGCGAAGGCACCAGCCTCACGCCGTTCCTCAAGCGTGCGCTGCAATGCGACTTTGACTGCTACCTCACCGAGCAGGTGATCCCGATGTGGCGCGCCCGCTCCGACGGCGGCAGCCTGTTGCAACTGGTGGATCAGGTCAGCCTGTACGCCCTCAAGGACTACCTGCACGACAGCCCGAAAATCGCCGTCATGCACAATGCCGACGATGTGATCCTGGGCCCGGGCGACCTTGGCTTCCTGCGTAAAACCTTCGGCGATCGCTTGACCGTCTACCCCCTGGGCGGCCATTGCGGCAACCTCAACTACCGCGTCAACGCCGACGCCATGCTGGAGTTCTTCCGTGGCTAAATATCTTCTGCTGCTCGCCGCCCTGATGTGCGCGGGCGTGGCCAATGCCGACAACAGCAAGGCCCACACGCCGACCGTGGTGGACTCCGACGGCTTCAAGGAGCCCCTGAGCCATCTCAAGTTCAACCCCGGCCTGGACCAGCGTGAGTTCGAACGCTCGTCGGTCAATGCCCTGAACGTCTACGACCCGCTGGAGTCGTGGAACCGCCGGGTCTACCACTTCAACTATCGCTTCGACCAGTGGGTGTTCCTGCCGGTGGTGGACGGTTACCGCTACGTCACCCCCAGCTTCCTGCGCACCGGTGTCAGCAACTTCTTCAACAACCTGGGGGATGTGCCCAACCTGTTGAACAGCCTGCTGCAGCTCAAGGGCCACCGCTCCCTGGAAACCACCGGGCGCCTGTTGCTCAACACCACCATCGGCATCGCCGGCCTGTGGGACCCGGCCACCGCCATGGGCCTGCCGCGCCAGAGCGAAGACTTCGGCCAGACCCTGGGCTTCTACGGTGTACCGGGGGGTGCCTACCTGGTGCTGCCGCTGTTTGGTCCATCGAACCTGCGGGACACCACCGGCCTGTTGGTGGACTACGGCGCCGAGACCGAGATCAACTTCCTGAACGTGTCCAAGGTCAGCGAAAACCACCCGGAAATCTGGGCCCTGCGCGCTGTCGACAAGCGCTACCAGACCAGCTTCCGCTACGGTCAGATGAACTCGCCGTTCGAGTATGAAAAAGTGCGCTACGTGTATACCGAAGCGCGCAAGTTGCAGATCGCCGAGTAACCCTCCTCGTAGGCGCTGGCTTGCCAGCGCCTACGAGCCGGCCGTCACATCACGTCCGCGCTGGCACCACTTGTGCCACGTAAACCGCAACTGCAACACCGCCGCCCTGGCCATCTCCCGATCCTGCTCCGCCAACCCCGAGTGCTGCTCAAGCGCTTCAAGCATCGCAACGCTGGCCGCGTCCATCAGCGACTCATTCGCCACGCTCGGCCCACCCTCCTCCAGTGCCGCCTCCAACGCCCGCAAATAACGATCGCGTTCAATCGCCAACGCCCCCCGGCTGCCCGCCAGGCACGCGCGCAACTCCAGCAACTCATCCCCCAGGTCCAGCCCCAGCAAGCCATTGTCCCAGTGGGCCCGGCGATCGGGAGGCAAGGTTTCGCTGTAGCGCGACAGCCGTATCAGGCGGTCCGCCATCCGCCCGCCAAACCAGCTTTCAGCCTGCTCCAGGGGGCGCGAGGTCAGCTGTGCCAGGTCGAACAAGGAAGCCTTGAGCATCCGCCGATAGTGATGCTCACCCGGATTGAGCTGGATCAGCCGAAACACCACCACGGCAATGCCCACCCCCACCAACGTGGCGATCGCCTTGTTGAGGAACGCGGCAAAGTCATAGGTCATCACATTGCTGGGCCCGACGTTGTTGACGAAAAAAATGCAGAACGCCGAGGCCGTAGCCGCGAGTTTGAGGCGGCTCATGCACAACGAAGCCAGAAACAGCGGCACACCCAGCGCCAGGCATAACAGGGGAAACCCCTCAAACCCCGGCAGCAACGCAAAGCGCACAACCCCCGCCACCGGGATAGACAGTGCGATGCCCTTGAGGAAATTCAAACTGGACGCCGACGGGTTTTCCCGCGCCGCAAACAAGCTCAACACCACGCCACAAATGGACACTGCACCCAAGCCCGAAGGCCACGCCGTAAAGATCCAGAAGGCCGCAACCGCCAGAAACGCCAGCGCACTGCGCAACCCGCCGAGCACGCCCTGTTCAATATCCCGGTGCCAGGACATCGCCCCCGGTGCGCCAGGCGGCACCCTGCCCTCTTCGACCGCGACCAGCGTCAATGCCCCCTGCTCAATCAAGCGCAGCACCTGCGCCAGTTGCATCAGGCAAAAGTGCGCCTCCTGGCCAAGGCGTGGGTCCTGCAACGCCAGGCCAAGCCGTTGCGAGAGCCCGGGCAGATCATCGAGGCGCTCTTGCTGCAGTGCGCCAGCCACCGCTTCAATCAATGGCACCACCGCGGCCGTCTCATCGAGCATCAGCCGCTGGCGCGCCACGCTCCGTGCCGCCCGCAGCAGGCTAAGCAGGTCACGGCTGAGCACCCGCAAGGCCTGGGAGCGGCGCCGGCCCTTGGGCCCTTCAAACCAGGCGTGGTCGCGCTGGCTGTCCACCGCCACCAGGCGGCTCAACGCGTCAAGCAAGCCTTTACGCTGATCGCTGCCCAATAGCTCCGAACCCGTGGCGCGCATCCCGGCCTGCCAGGCGGCGCGCGCTTGAACCGCCAGCACCTGCTCGACCCGGCGCGGCCATAAAATCGTGCTGGCGATGGAGGCACAGACGATGCCCAGGCTGATCTCCTGACAACGCGCCACCGCCTCATCGAACACCCCCAGCGGCGCCGCCGTGGCGGGCAACGCAATAATCGCCGTGGTGTAGCCCGCCAGCACAAAACCGTAGGACGCGTGATTACGCAGCAAGGACGCGCCCGTGGTACAGAACGCCAGCCATAGCGCCATGCACAGCAGGAACAACAGTGGTGCCTGGCCCAACACACCGATCATCGCAATGGAGACCATGGCACCGACAAACGTGCCCACCAGCCGATACGCGCCTTTGGCCAGGACCATCCCGCTGGTGGACTGGCCAACAATAAACACCGTGGTCAAGGCCCATTGCGGCTGCTGCAAGTCGAAACAGAAGGCCATGTACAGCGCCACTCCACCGGCGATCATATTGCGCAACGCAAACAGCAGATCGCTGCGCGACGGGGTCAACGTCGCTTGCCAGAAATCAGGGAGCTGAAAGGTGAAGGATTTCATGAAAACCGCATATAGATAGCAAGCTAATGATTAGCATCGTATCTATATCCGCCAAAAATGCCAATGTCCTGTTTACTTGACCAGACGCTTCTCTTTGGACGGCCTGTACCCAAAGTACGCGCTGTAGCACTTGCTGAAATGGCTCGGCGAGACAAACCCGCAGGCCACCAGCACGTCCACCTGGGACAGCTCGGTGTGTTGCAGCAGCCGGCGGGCCTCGGTGATGCGCAGTTCCAGGTAATAACGCTGGGGCGTGGTACCCAGTTGCTCCTTGAACAAGCGCTCCAGTTGGCGCCGGGAGCGGCCGGCATAGACGGCCAGTTGCTCCATCTCCAGCGGCTCTTCGAGGTTGGCGTCCATCAGGTTGACCACCTCGCGCAACGGCGCACTCAAGCAGATGTTTTCCGTCGGTTTTACTCGCCGGTAGCGCGACTCCTCAAACGCCAGGATGTCCTCGATGCCCTCCACCACCGCCTTGCCGTACAACCCCTTGATCCAGTCCAGCGCCATATGAAACGCCCCGGACGGGCTGGACGCCGTCAGCCGGTCGCGATCAATCACATACGGCTCGCTGCTGACCTGGGTCGCCTTGCAGAACTCGGCCAGGGCCGGGCGATGTTCCGGGTGCACGGCGCACCGGTAGCCGCCGAGCAAACCGGCACGCCCCAGGAACCACGCACCGTTCCACAACCCGGCCAGGCTTACGCCCTGCTCCGAGGCACTGTTCAGCAGGTGGATGAATTCGTCGGTGGCCTTCAGCTCAGTGCGGTAGCCACCGCAAATCACCAGCAGGTCCAGCGCTTTAAGCGCTGAAGGCTCAAGCCGCGCATCGGGCCGGATCACCAGCCCCAGGTCGCTGATCACCTCGCCCTCCTGCAAACCGAAGGTCGACGTGGAAAACGACGCCGGCCGCAGCAGGTTGGCGGTGATCAGCGTATCCAGCGCCTGGGTAAACGCCGGCAATGAGAAATGTTCGAGCAACACAAATCCCACCCGCACCGTTTGACCGGCCTCGCCGGGATTTTCATTCAGGTAACGGAGGTTCTTGCCTTTCATGCCCCCGCTGAATTGCCGTCGCTCGATCAATACCCGCTTCCCCAGATTCAAAGTGCACCGAGAATAACGCGGGGCGCACCGGGTAGGCGAGCCAGTCAGCGGCCGTCGACGTGCCAGCCACCGCCAAGACTCTGGATCAACGCCACACTGCCCTGGCTGAGTTGGCCCTGGGTGTCGCGCAGGTTCTGCTCGGCTTGCAGCAACACCAGTTGCTGGGTCAGCACATTCTGCTGGCTGACGGTGCCGGCGCGCAGTTGCGCTTCCTGGCTGCCGAACAGTTGCCGGTTGCGCTGGTACACCTGCTGGAAGGCATCAGCCTGGGTTTGCAGGTGGTTGATCGCCGACAGGTTGTCTTCAACGTTCTGCAAGGCACTGAGCACGGTGCCACGGTAGGTCGCGGCAATCTGGTCGTAGCTGGCTTCGGCCTGCTTGACCGCTGCTTCACGGGCGCCACCGTCAAACAGGGTTTCCGCCAGCGCCGGGCCTAACGTCCAGATGCGGTTGGGCAACGAGAACAAACCGCCCAACGCGCTGCCGCGATAGCCGGCTTCGGCGGTGAGGTCCAGGGTCGGGAAGAACGCGGCCTCGGCCACGCCGATTTTCGCGTTGGCCGCCGCTGCCGAGCGCTCCGCCGCCACCACGTCGGGACGCCGCTGCAACAGGGTCGAAGGCAAGGTCAGCGGGGGACGCGGCAGCACAAAGGTGTAGTCATCCCGCGCGGCCACGGCAAACTCGCTCGGCGCCACCCCCACCAGCACCGCCAGCGCGTGTTCGTACTGCTCGCGGTCCCGCAGTGAGGTCTGCAGGTCGGCAATCGAGGTGGTCAACTGGTCCTGGGCCACCAGCAACTGGTCGTTGGTGGCAACGCCCTGGGTGAACTGCACCTGGATCATGTCCAGCAGTTGCTGGTTGATCTTCTGCTGTTGTTGCAACAGGCGCACGTCGATGTCCATCTGCCGCAGCGCAAGGTAGTTACTCGCCACGCTGGAGCTGATGGACAAGCGCACCCCGGCCAGCAACGCATCGGATTGCTGGGCCGTGGCCTGGCTGGACTCTATTCCGCGCCGCACCAGGCCCCACAGGTCCGGCTCCCAACTGGCGGTCAAGGTCGCGCTGACGCTGTTTTCAACACCGCCCGAAGTAGAACTGGACGTACTGCTGCCGCTGCCGCTGCCGCCCACGCCCCGCGAACCGGACAATCCCACGCCCACCGTCGGCCACAACCCCGCTCGGCTCGACGCCACCTGCGCCTGGGCCAAACGGTAAGCCGCCTCTGCCGCGATGATCGACTGGTTGGCCTTGGCCGAGCGCGCCACCAGGTCGTTCAGCACCGGGTCCTGATAGGCCAGCCACCACTGGCTGTCCATCGCCCCTTGGGGGTTGGCCGCCGCGCGCTGCCACTGGGCGCCTTCCTTGAAGGTCTGCGGCAGCTCCATGGCGGGCTTCTGGTAATCCGGCCCGACCATGCAGCCGCCGAGCAGCAGGCTGATGCAAAGCACGCTGTATTTCACGTTCATAACCTTGCTTCCTTACGCCGACCCAGGCGCTGTGACGCCCGGTCGAGCCACAGGTAGATCACCGGGGTGGTGTACAGCGTCAGCACCTGGCTGAACAGCAGGCCACCAATAATCGAAATCCCCAACGGCCGGCGCAGTTCCGAGCCGTAGCCGGTGCCCAGCACCAGCGGCAGCGCGCCAAGGATCGCCGCCAGAGTAGTCATCATGATCGGCCGGAAGCGGATCAGGCACGCCCGGCGAATCGCTTCCTTGGCCGTGAGGCCGAACTCCCGCCGTTCGGTGATTGCGAAGTCGATCATCATGATCGCGTTTTTCTTCACGATACCAATCAACAGAATCACCCCCACCAGCGCAATGATCGACAGCTCGGTGCCGGTCAGCAGCAAGGCAATCAACGCGCCGACACCGGCCGAGGGCAAGGTGGAGAGGATGGTCAGCGGGTGCGTCAGGTTTTCGTAGAGGATCCCCAGCACGATATACACACACAGCAGCGCGGCGACGATCAGCAGGGGCTCGCTGGCCACCGACGACTGAAACACCTGGGCCGTACCGGCGAACTGGCCGACCACACTGGCGGGCATGCGCAGCTGCTTCACCGCGTCATCCACCATCGCCGTCGCCTGGCCAATGGACGTGCCGGGCGCCAGGTTGAACGAGACCGTGACCGCCGGGAAGGTGCCTTGATGGCTGATGGAAATCGCCGTGCGCGCCACCGTGTTATCCGCCAGCGCCGACAGCGGCACCAGGGTTTGTTCGGTGGTCAGCTTGGGTGCCGCCGTGGTGCCTTTGGTGGTCGCGGCCTGGGTGCCCGCCGGCACATAAATGCCTTTGAGCGCCGAAGGGTCGGTCCAGTATTCCGGGGCGATTTCCATCACCACGTGGTACTGGTTGGCCGCGCGATACAGGGTGGCGACCTGGCGCTGGCCAAAGGCGTCGTACAGGGTCTGGTCCACCGCCGAGAGACTCACCCCGAGGCGCGCCGCCGTGTCCCGGTTGATCTGCACATTGGCCAGCAGGCTGTTGTCCTGCTGGTCGGTATTGAGGTCAGTGAGTTGCGGCAGTTTGCGCAGCACCGCCACCACCTTGGGCACCCATTCGTCCAGGGACTCCTGGTCATCGGCGGTCAGGGTGAATTGGTACTGCGCGCCACTTTGCCGGCCACCCACGGTGATGTCCTGGGCCGACTGCAAATACAGTTTGGTGCCCGGCAAGTCGCCAAGGCTGCGACGGATTTGCCCGATGATGTCAGTGGCGTTGTCCTTGCGCTCGCCCAGGGGCTTGAGCAGTACAAACATCTGCGCACTGTTGACCGCCCCGCCGCCGCCTCCGCCACCGCCGACAAACCCGGCGACGGTTTCGATGTTGGGGTTTTTCATCACCTTGCGGTTGATCTCGGTGAAGTCCTTCTGCATCGCCCCGTAGGAAATGCTCTGGTTCGCCAGGATGCTGCCCTGCAAGCGCCCGGTGTCTTCCTGGGGAAAGAAGCCCTTGGGCACCAGCACATACAGCACACCGGCGAGCACGATCACCAACACCGTGACAAAACCCATCAGCACCGTGTGGTCGATGACCCAACCGAGGGTGCGATCGTAGAAGCGGTGAAAGCGTGAATCGGGGTGTTCGTTGCCCTCGTGGATGTCCTTGGGCGCGCGCAGCAGCACGCTGGCAAGCATCGGCGTGACGGTGAGCGAGATCAGCATCGAGATCACGATGGCCACCGACAACGACACCGAAAACTCGCGGAACAGCCGCCCGACAATCCCGCCCATCAGCAGCAGCGGAATAAACACCGCCACCAGCGACACGCTGATGGTCAGCACGGTAAAGCCGACTTCACGGGCGCCTTCCAGCGCGGCCTCCACCCGGGTCTTGCCGCGCTCCAGGTGACGCATGATGTTTTCCACCACCACGATCGCGTCGTCCACCACAAAGCCGGTGGAAATGGTCAGCGCCATCAGTGACAGGTTGTTCAGGCTGTAGCCGAGGAAGTACATCGCACCAAAGGTGCCCAGCAACGACAGCGGCACCACGATCGCCGGCACCAGGGTGCTGCGCCAGTCGCGGAAGAAGCCGAACGTCACCAGGGTCACCAACAGGATCGACACCAGCAACGTGATCTCCACATCGTGCAACGAGGCACGAATGGTGGTGGTGCGGTCCATTAGCAGGTTGAGTTTGATCGTCGCCGGAATCGAGCTTTGCAGGAACGGCAGCGAGGCTTTCACCGCGTCCACCGTTTCGATCACGTTGGCGCCCGGCTGCTTGAACACCACCAGCAACACCGCCGGCTTGCCGTTGGACAAGCCGAAGTTGCGCAGGTCCTGCACGTCTTCGCGCACGTAGCCGAGGTCGGAGATATGGATCAGGTCGCCGTTGTGGGCCTTGACCACCAGCGGCCCGTAGTCTTTTTCATCGAGCAACTGGTCGTTGGCGGCGATGCCGTAGTTGCGGTCACCGATGGCCACGTTGCCCTTGGGCAAATTCACGTTGGACGCATTAATGACCTGGCGCACCTGCTCCAGGCTGACGCCGTACTGGTTGAGCCGGTCGGGGTTCAATTCCACCCGCACCGCCGGCAACGCGCCGCCGCCCACGGTCACGTCACCGACGCCGGTGGTCTGCAACAACTTCTGCTCCAGCAGGGTCGAGGCCACGTCATACATCTGCCCCGGCGTGGCGCTGTCGGAGGTCAGGCTGATGATCAGGATCGGCGAATCCGCCGGGTTGACCTTGCGGTACGTCGGGTTGCCGGACAGGTCGCTGGGCAGGTTGCTGCGGGCCGCGTTGATCGCCGCTTGCACGTCCCGGGCGGCGCCGTCGATGTCGCGGTTCAGGTCGAACTGCAGGATGATCCGCGCCGAGCCGAGGCTGCTGGAGGAGGTCATCTGCGTGACCCCGGCGATCTGCCCGAACTGCCGCTCCAGGGGCGTGGCCACCGAACTGGCGACCGTGGTGGGATCAGCGCCGGGCAACGAGGCACTGACGCTGATGGTCGGGAAATCCACCTCCGGCAGTGGCGCCACCGGCAGCAGCATAAAGGCCAGCGCGCCAAACAGCGCGAGGCCGGCCGCCATCAAGGTGGTTGCAATCGGGCGGCGAACAAACGGCGCGCTGAGGTTCATCGCCATCAGACCACTTCAGCCGGGCGCCGGCTGAAACGCTGCCCCAGGCCGTGCATGGCCAGGAAGATCACCGGTGTGGAAAACAGCGTCAGCAGTTGGCTGAGCAACAGCCCGCCGATGATCGCGATGCCCAGCGGATGACGCAGCTCCGAACCGATGCCCGTGCCCAGCGCCAGCGGCACCGCGCCGAACAGCGACGCCATGCTGGTCATCAGGATCGGCCGGAACCGCAACTCCGCCGCCTGGCGGATTGCAGCCACCGGGCTCAGGCCGCCCTCGCGTAATAGCTCCAGGGCAAAGTCGACCATCATGATGCCGTTTTTCATCACGATCCCAATCAGCAGCACAATGCCGATCAAACCGATAATGTCGAACTGCGTACCGGTCACCAGCAGCGCCAGCAACGCCCCGAGGGCCGCCGACAGCAGGGTCGAAAGGATCGTCACCGGGTGCACGAAGCTCTCGTACAGAATCCCCAGCATCAGGTACACCACCACAATCGCCGCCACCACCAGAAACACCTGGTTGGACAGCGACTGCTCGAACGTGGCCGCCGCGCCTTCGAGGTTGGCCTGCACCGACAACGGCAAACCGACCTTGGCCTCGATGTCCTTGAGCCGCGTCACCGCCGCGCCAAGGGTCTGGCCGGGGGCGAGGTTGAACGACACGTCGGCATATGGAAACTGGCCCAAACGGTTGATGGTCACGGGCGTACGCACCACCTGCATCGTTGCCATGCTCGACAGCGGCGCCACCCCGCCACCGGGGATGTCCACGTACAACCCCGTGAGCAAATCCGGCAAGTTGCGCGGCGGATGATCGGTGGCGATCACCACGTGGTACTGGTTGAGCTGGGTGTAAATCGTCGAGACCTGGCGCTGGCCGAAGGCGTCGTACAGCACGTCGTCGATGGCCTGGGGCGTGATGCCCAGGCGCGAGGCGGTGGCGCGGTCAAAGGTCAGCTGGATCTGGTTGCCGAACTGCATCGCCTGGCTTTGCACGTCGGTGAACATCGGGTCTTGCTTGATCGCCGCCAGCAACTTGGTGGTCCACTGCTCCAGCTCGTCCGGGTCGGTAGCTTGCAGCCCCAAACGGTAACTGGTGGTGGACACCGTGGCGTCGAGGGTCAGGTCCTGCACCGAGTGCAGGTACAGACGGATGCCCGCGTCGTCGGCGTTGGCGTCGGAAAGCCGGCGGATCACCTCGGTGGCGCTGTCCCGCTCGCCCCGCGGCTTGAGGTTGATCAGCAGGTTGCCCTGGTTGATGGTCGGGTTGGTCTGGTCGATGCCGACGAAGGACGACAGGCTTTGCACCGCCGGGTCCTTGAGGATCCGGGCGGCGAGGCGCTGTTGTTCGGTCTGCATCTGCTGGAAGGAAACCGTCGGCGCCGCCTGGGAAATGCCCTGGATCAGGCCGGTGTCCTGGTCCGGGAAAAAGCCCTTGGGCATGATCACCAGGGTCACCAGGGTCAGCGCGGCGGTGAGCACCACCGAAATCAGCGTGAGCGTGCGGTGCGCCAACACCCAGTCCAGGCCGCGCACGTAATGGGTGTTGATGCGGTCGAAGAAGTCCGCACGGCGTTCTTCGTGCTTATTCTTGAGCATCCGCGCGCACATCATTGGCGTCAGGGTCAGGGAGATGAACGCCGAGATCACGATGGTCACGGCCACGGTCATAGCGAACTCGCGGAACAGCCGCCCCACCACATCGCCCATGAACAGCAGCGGGATCATCACTGCGATCAGCGCGATCGACAGGGAAATAATCGTGAATCCAATCTGCTCCGAACCCTTGAGCGCCGCCTCCAGCGGCGAGTCGCCCGCCTCGATGTAGCGCGTGATGTTTTCGATCATCACGATGGCGTCATCCACCACAAACCCGATGGCGATGGTCAGCGCCATCAGCGTCAGGTTGTTCAGGGAGAAGCCCAGCGCATAGGCCACCGCCAAGGTGCCCACCAGCGTCAGGGGAATGGTGACGGCGGGAATGATCGTGGCCGGCACGTTGCGCAGGAACGCGAAAATCACGATCACCACCAGCCCGATGGCCATGGCCAGTTCGTACTGCACATCGGTGACCGAGGCGCGGATGGTTTGGGTGCGGTCGGTCAGCACATCGACCTTCAAGGTGCCCGGCAAACTGGCCCGCAGCTTGGGCAGCAATTGCTGCACGCGGTCGACCACTTGAATTACGTTGGCGCCGGGCTGGCGCTGGATGTTCAGCACAATCGACGGCGTGCTGTTGGTCCACGCGGCCTGGCGCGGGTTCTCCGGGCCTTGGGTGGAAGTGGCGATTTGCGACAGGCGAATCGGTGCGCCGTTTTTATAGGCGATCACCAGGTCGCGGTATTCCTCGGCCGATTGCAGTTGGTCGTTGGCGCCGATGGAATACGCCTGGAACTTGCCGTCGATATTGCCCTTGGCCTGGTTGACGTTGGCCGTGCCGAGGGAGGTGCGCAGGTCATCGATGGACAGGCCCAGGCTATTGAGCGCCGAGGTGTTCGCCTCGACCCGTACCGCCGGGCGCTGGCCGCCGCTGATGGTCACCAGGCCGACGCCGGTGATCTGCGAAATCTTCTGCGCCAGCCGCGTGTCGGCCAGGTCTTCGACCTTGGTCAGCGGCAGCACGTCGGAGGTCAGGGACAGGGTCAGCACCGGCGCATCCGCCGGGTTGACCTTGCTGTACACCGGCGGGTACGGCAGGTTGGCCGGCAGAAAGGTGCCGGCGGCGTTGATCGCGGCCTGCACTTCCTGCTCGGCGACGTCCAGGGACAGCGACAGGTCAAATTGCAGGGTCACCACCGAGGCGCCGTCAGAGCTGGTGGAGTTCATGGATTTAAGCCCTGGCATCTCGCCGAGCTGGCGCTCCAGGGGCGCAGTGATGGATGAGCTGACCACGTCCGGGCTGGCGCCGGGGTATTGGGTAAAGACCTGGATGGTCGGGTAATCCACCTCGGGCAGTGCCGACACCGACAACAAGTGATAACCCAGCAGGCCGAGCAACAGCACCGCCACCATGATCAAGGTGGTAGCGACGGGACGTTCGATAAAGGGCCGCGAAATGTTCATGCTCGGCAGCTCCTCACTGGGCGACGACCTTCACGGCCGAACCGTCATCCAGTTTGTCGGCGCCCTCGGTGATCACTTGCTCGCCCGGCTTGACGCCGTTTTCGAGCACCGCCGACACATCGCCCATGGACGGGCCAGTCTTGATGTTGCGCAGGCTGGCCTTGCTGCCATTGACCACAAACACGAAATCCCCCTTGCTGCCATGCTGGATCGCCCGGGTGGGCACCACGGCGACCTGGGCCAGGGTGTCGGCTTTCAGGCGCGCATTGACGAACTGGTTGGGAAACAGCGCATTGCCCGAATCATCGAACTGCGCCTTGACCTTAATGGTGCCGGTGGTGGTGTCCACCTGGTTATCCAGGGCCAACAGGCTGCCGGTGGCGAGCAAGGCCTTTTTATTGCGGTCGTAGGCCAGCACCGTCACCGCGCCACGGCCCAGGGCCTGGTTGATCGCGCCCAGGTCATCCTCGGGCACGGCGAACACCACCGTGGCCGGGTTCATCTGGGTGATCACCACGATCCCGGTGGTGCTGGTGGTGGTGACGTAGTTGCCCGGGTCGACCAGGCGCAGGCCCACCACACCGTCGACCGGCGAGGTGATGGTGCAGTAGCCGACCTGCACTTCAAGGTTCTGCACATTGCCCTGGTCGGCGGCCACGGTACCCAGCTGTTGCTGGACCAGAGACGCCTGAGTGTCGACGGTTTGCTGGCTGGTGGAACCGGCCTTGACCAGTTCGCGGTAGCGCACCAAGTCGCGCTGGGCATTGCTCAACACGGCCTGGTCGTGGGCCAGGGTGCCCTTGGCCACCGCCAGTTGGGCTTTGAGGGCACGGTCATCGATCCGGGCGATCACCTGGCCCTGGGTGACGTGCTGGCCTTCCTTGAACGCCACGCTGCTGAGGATGCCATCGACCTGGCTGACCACGGTCACACTGCGGGTCGGGGTGACAGTGCCAAGGGCATCGATATACACCGGCACGTCCTGCAACACCACCGGCACCACGGCCACCGGTTCGCCGGTAGCGGGTGGCCTGCCTTTGTGCCCACCTGCAAAGAAGTGCAAACCCAGGGCAATCAACAACGCTACCAGTAACAACGTGCCAACTGCCCAGGCGAACGTACGTCGTCTGCTTTTCTCCACGGTTTCTCTCTCGAACGCCGAAATCAGGAAGGGGCGGCCAGGCTAAATGGCCGCTCGCTGCCTGAACTCTAGCAGCGCGCTCGCGCTGTGCCTGTACGACCGTGAATGCGTTCAGCATCAAGACAGACAAAGTCAGCTGGGCGCCCCGTTGTGCAAGGGCTTCGGCGGGATTCTTGAGCCCTGCGCAAAGCCGGTGCTACCATGCCCGACCGCCTGTCTTGGCAAGGAACCTCCTGGTCTATGAGCACCATTCGCGAGCGCAACAAAGAACTGATCCTGCGGGCTGCCAGTGAGGAGTTTGCCGACAAGGGCTTCGCCGCGACCAAAACCAGCGACATCGCCGCCAAGGCCGGGCTGCCCAAGCCCAACGTCTACTACTACTTCAAGTCCAAGGACAACCTCTACCGCGAGGTGCTCGAAAGCATTATCGAGCCGATCCTGGCGGCTTCCACGCCGTTCAATCCGGAGGGCGATCCTTCGGCTGTGCTGAGCGGGTACATCCGCTCGAAAATCAGCATCTCCCGGGATTTGCCGTTTGCCTCAAAGGTGTTCGCCAGCGAAATCATGCACGGCGCCCCGCACCTGAGCTCTGAGCAGGTGGAACAGCTCAATGCCCAGGCCAAGCACAACATCGACTGCATCCAGAGCTGGGTGGACCGAGGGCTGATTGCGCCGATTGACCCGCATCACCTGATGTTCAGTATCTGGGCGGCGACGCAGACGTATGCGGATTTTGACTGGCAGATTTCCGCGGTGACCGGCAAGGCCAAGCTGGATGAAGCGGATTATGAGGCGGCGGCGCAGACGATTATTCGGTTGGTGCTTAAAGGGTGTGAGCCGGACTGAAGAGCATCGCAGGCAAGCCAGCTCCCACACTGGATTTGCGCCAGGCACAAAATGTATGAAGGACGGAGATCCCCTGTGGGAGCGGGCTTGCCCGCGATAGCTATCGCCCAGACACATCCTGCCAAAAGCTGGAACACCTCCTCAAACATTCCCATCTAGCCTTTCAGAACTCACTTCTGCAAAGGGGCAACGGAATGCCTGATCTACCCGCATCAAGTCGTCTGCGCACAGGGCGTTATAACGAAACCAACCAAATTTATCTTCTGACCAGCAACACACTTCATCGCGAGCCGATTTTCAGCGACTTCAAGCTGGGAAGACTAGTGGTACAGCAGTTCAGAATTGCCCAGAACCAACGTCTGGCAACCTCATTGGCCTGGGTGGTAATGCCTGATCATTTCCACTGGTTGATTTCACTGGAAAACGGTTCTCTGGCTGACCTGATGCGCCAGGTCAAATCCAAAAGTACTCGAATCATAAATGCTGTTGCCGGGCGTCAAGGGCGCCTTTGGCAACCGGGCTTCCATGACCATGCCGTGCGGCGTGAAGAGAGCCTTGAGGGCATAGCCCGGTACATCGTGGCCAATCCCCTGAGAGCGGGTCTAGTGAAGAAATATGGCGACTACCCTCTGTGGGATGCGATCTGGCTTTGACTGTAGACCGGGTCGCCGCCATCGCGGGCAAGCCCGCTCCCACATTTTGATTTGTGAATACATTCAACTGTGGGAGCGGGCTTGCCCGCGATAGCTATCGATCAGTCACCTTAAATCATGCAGACACCCCGGCATCCGCCAACAACCCCAACCCCTCGATCGCACTGATCCCGCACTGCTCGTCAATATCCGACGTATCCCCGCTGATCCCGATCGCGCCCAGCACCACACCCTCCTGATTCCGAATCAACACGCCGCCCGGTGCCGGCACCACGCTGCCCTGCCCCAGGCTATTCAACGCCGCAATAAACGCCGGCCGTTGCTGCGCGTCCAGCGCCAGCAAGCGCGAGCCCTTGCCCAGGGCTATCGCGCCCCAGGCTTTGCCAATGGCGATCTGCGGGCGCAGCAGGCTCGCGCCATCTTCGCGCTGCAAGGTAATCAAATGCCCGCCGCTGTCGAGTACCGCAATGGTCAGGGGCGCTGCCGAAATCGTGCGGCCTGCCGCGATGGCGTGGCTGGCCAGGTTGACTGCGACTTTCAAGGTTAAAGCGCTCATGGGTGCCGTCCTTATCTTGTTATGGGAAAGCCGTGGGGCTCTGTTTGATCAGAAGCCGAATCCAACAAATAGAACACAATAGATTTATTTTTTGTATACAATATTTCGAAACATACGCACCACACGTCGAAATATTCCTGTCCAGAAGCCTTCCGACGAACGTAAAGGCCAGCCAAGAAAATGGATTGACCTGCCCCGCTCGCCGTGAATACACTTCGGACCAACACCACTTGTATACAATTACAAAACGCAAGAGGCACCAAAATCATGAGCAAAATGAGAGCAATCGAAGCCGCTGTCCTGGTGATGCGCCGTGAAGGGGTCGACACCGCCTTCGGTATCCCGGGCGCCGCGATCAACCCGCTGTATTCGGCCTTGCAGAAGGTCGGTGGCATCGATCACGTCCTTGCTCGCCATGTTGAAGGCGCCTCGCACATGGCCGAGGGCTATACCCGCACCAAGGCCGGCAACATCGGCGTGTGCATCGGCACCTCGGGCCCGGCGGGCACCGACATGGTCACCGGCCTGTACAGCGCCTGGGCCGACTCGATCCCGATCCTGTGCATCACCGGCCAGGCGCCACGTGCACGGATGCACAAGGAAGATTTCCAGGCCGTCGACATCACCAGCATCGTCAAGCCGGTGACCAAGTGGGCAACCATGGTGATGGAGCCCGGCCAGGTGCCGTACGCTTTCCAGAAAGCCTTCTATGAAATGCGCTCCGGCCGCCCAGGCCCGGCGTTGATCGACCTGCCGTTCGACGTACAAATGGCCGAGATCGAATTTGACATCGACGCCTACCAGCCGCTGCCTCTGGCCAAGCCACTGGCCACCCGCATCCAGGTGGAAAAAGCCCTGGCCCTGCTGGACCAGGCCGAACGCCCGTTGCTGGTGAGCGGTGGCGGCGTGATCAACGCCGACGCCAGCGAACTGCTGGTGGAGTTCGCCGAGCTGACCGGCATCCCGGTGATCCCGACCTTGATGGGCTGGGGCACGATCCCGGACGATCACCCGCAAATGGTGGGCATGGTCGGCCTGCAAACCTCCCATCGCTACGGCAACGCGACGATGCTCAAATCGGACATGGTGCTGGGCATCGGTAACCGCTGGGCCAACCGCCACACCGGTTCGGTCGAGGTGTACACCGAGGGCCGCAAATTCATTCACGTGGACATCGAGCCCACCCAAATCGGCCGCGTGTTCACGCCAGACCTGGGCATCGTGTCCGACGCCGGTTCCGCCCTGACCCTGTTCATTGAAGTGGCCCGCGAGTGGAAAGCCGCCGGCAAGCTCAAGGACCGCAGCGCCTGGCTCCACGATTGCCAGCAGCGCAAGGCCACCCTGCACCGCAAGACCCACTTCGACAACGTGCCGGTCAAGCCGCAACGGGTGTATGAAGAGATGAACCAGGTGTTCGGCAAAGACACCTGCTACGTCAGCACCATCGGCCTGTCGCAGATTGCCGGTGCGCAGTTCCTGCACGTCTACAAACCGCGCCACTGGATCAACTGCGGCCAGGCCGGCCCGCTCGGCTGGACCATCCCGGCAGCGCTGGGTGTGGTCAAGGCCGACCCGACCCGCAAAGTGGTGGCGTTGTCCGGCGACTATGATTTCCAGTTCATGATCGAAGAGCTGGCCGTGGGCGCACAGTTCAAGCTGCCGTACATCCACGTGGTGGTGAACAACTCCTACCTGGGGCTGATTCGCCAGGCCCAGCGTGGGTTTGAAATGGACTACTGCGTGCAGCTGTCCTTCGACAACCTCAACGCGCCGGAACTCAACGGGTATGGCGTCGACCACGTGGCCGTTGCCGAAGGCCTGGGTTGCAAGGCCCTGCGGGTGTTCGAGCCGGGTCAGATCCAGCCGGCACTGCGCAAGGCTCAAGAGATGATCGAAGAATTCAAGGTTCCGGTGATCGTTGAGATTATTCTGGAGCGGGTGACCAATATTTCCATGGGCACCGAGATCAACGCCGTCAATGAATTCGAAGATCTGGCACTGGTGGGCAACGACGCGCCAACTGCCATTTCACTGCTCGATTAAGGAGAACCCCATGCCGCGTTTTGCCGCCAACCTGTCCATGCTGTTTACCGAACAGGACTTTCTTGCCCGTTTCAAAGTCGCCGCCGACGCGGGGTTCAGTGGTGTGGAATACCTGTTCCCCTATGAATTCAGCTCGGCTGAAATCAAGGCGCAACTCGATGCCCACGGCCTGACCCAAGTGCTGTTCAACCTGCCGGCCGGGGACTGGGCCAAGGGCGAACGCGGCCTGGCGTGCCACCCGGACCGGGTCGAAGAGTTCCGCGCCGGGGTCAACCTGGCCATCGCCTACGCCCAAGTGCTGGGCAATACCCAGATCAACTGCCTGGCGGGGATTCGTCCTGCCGGTGTGGACGATGCCACCCTGGAAAAAACCTTCGTCGCCAACCTCAAGTACGCCGCCGACAAGCTGCAAGCGGTGGGCATCAAGTTGGTGATGGAAGCCATCAACACCCGTGACATTCCGGGTTTCTACCTGAACAACACGGCGCAGGCCCTGTCGATCCGCGAGCAGGTGGGCAGTGCCAACCTGTTCCTGCAATACGACATCTATCACATGCAAATCATGGAAGGCGACCTGGCCCGCACCATGGCTGCACACCTGGGTGAGATCAACCACATCCAGCTGGCCGACAACCCGGGGCGCAACGAGCCGGGCACCGGTGAGATCAACTACCGCTTCCTGTTCGAACATCTGGACCGCATTGGGTATCAGGGTTGGGTCGGCTGTGAGTACAAGCCGTTGACCACCACCGAAGCGGGTTTGGGTTGGTTGAAAACCCACAACGCCATCTAACCCACAACACAGAACCCTGTGGGAGCCGGGCTTGCCCGCGATGCAGGCAACTCGGTTTCTCAGTTGCACCGCGGTGATGCCATCGCGGGCAAGCCCGGCTCCCACAAAAACAATAAGAGGATTTTCGTCATGGCTAAAATCGGATTTATCGGCACCGGCATCATGGGCCAACCCATGGCCGCCAACCTGCAAAAGGCCGGGCACCAACTGTTCCTGTCCGAGCACCACGGCAAGGCCCCGGCGGAACTGATCAACGCAGGTGCGGTGGCCCTGGCCAACCCGCAGCAGGTGGCCCAGGAAGCCGAATTCATCATCGTCATGGTGCCCGACACCCCGCAGGTCGACGATGTGCTGTTCCGCGCCGACGGTGTGGCCGCCGGCCTGGGGCCGAACAAAGTGGTGATCGACATGAGCTCGATCTCGCCCACCGCCACCAAGGCCTTTGCCGCGAAGATCAACGAGACCGGCGCGCGCTACCTCGACGCCCCCGTGTCCGGTGGTGAAGTCGGTGCCAAGGCCGGCACCCTGAGCATCATGATCGGCGGCGACCCGCACACCTTCGAACGCGCCCTGCCGCTGTTCCAGGCCATGGGCAAGAACATCACCCTGGTGGGCGGCAATGGCGATGGCCAGACCGCCAAGGTGGCTAACCAGATCATCGTTGCCCTGAACATTCAGGCGGTGGCCGAAGCGCTGCTCTTCGCCTCGAAAAACGGTGCCGACCCGGCCAAGGTGCGTGAAGCGCTGATGGGCGGTTTTGCTTCCTCGAAAATCCTCGAAGTGCATGGCGAGCGAATGATCAAGGGCACCTTCGATCCGGGCTTCCGCATCAGCCTGCACCAGAAGGACTTGAACCTGGCCCTGGCCGGCGCCAAGGAGCTGGGGATCAACCTGCCGAACACCGCCGGCACCCAACAGGTGTTCAGCACCTGCACGGCCATCGGTGGCGGCAACTGGGACCACTCGGCGCTGATCAAGGGCCTGGAACATATGGCGAATTTTTCGATTCGCGATAAGTAAACAACAGCGCTCCTACCTTGGAATGCAATCAAGTGTGGGAGCTGGCTTGCCTGCGATAGCGGTCGTTCAGACACCGACTCATCGCCTGACACACCGCCATCGCAGGCAAGCCAGCTCCCACATGTTTGACCGCATTTCACATCGAATTTGAGTCACCCCTAATAACAAGAATCCCCGGGAGCCCGCTTATGTCGGTCGATCCGCAACACCTGCTTCGCGAGCTGTTTGCCACAGCCATCGACGCTGCCCACCCCCGGCAAGTCCTCGAACCCTATCTGCCTGCCGACCGCAGCGGCCGCGTCATCGTGATCGGCGCCGGTAAAGCCGCGGCCGCCATGGCGCTGGTGGTGGAAAACTGCTGGCAAGGCGAAGTCTCGGGCCTGGTGGTCACCCGCTACGGCCATGGCGCGCCCTGCAAGAAAATTGAAGTGGTCGAAGCCGCACACCCGGTCCCGGATGCCGCCGGCCAAGCGGTGGCCAAGCGTGTGCTGGAGCTGATCAGCAACCTGGGCGAAGACGACCGCGTGATCTTTTTGCTGTCTGGCGGTGGCTCTGCACTGCTCGCCCTGCCGGCCGCCGGCATCACCCTGGCGGACAAGCAAACCATCAACAAAGCCCTGCTCAAATCCGGCGCCACCATTGGCGAGATGAACTGCGTGCGCAAGCACCTTTCGGCGATCAAGGGTGGCCGCCTGGCCAAGGCCAGCTGGCCGGCCACGGTCTACACCTACGCCATTTCCGATGTGCCGGGGGACCAGGCCACCGTCATCGCGTCGGGCCCTACCGTCGGCGATCCGAGCACGTCGCAACAGGCCCTGGCGATCCTCAAGCGCTACCAGATTGAAATCCCGGCGTCGGTCCGTACCTGGCTGCAAAGCCCGGCGTCGGAAACGGTCAAACCCGGCGACCCGGTGCTCGCCCGCAGCCATTTCCAGCTTATTGCCCGCCCACAGCAATCCCTCGAAGCGGTGGCGGTAAAAGTCCGCCAGGCCGGTTTCAGCCCGCTGATCCTCGGCGACCTGGAAGGCGAAGCGCGGGACGTGGCCAAGGTGCACGCGGGCATTGCCCGGCAAATCATCCAGCATGGCCAGCCGCTGGCGGCGCCCTGCGTGATCATCTCCGGCGGGGAAACCACCGTGACCGTGCGCGGTAATGGCCGTGGCGGACGCAATGCCGAGTTCCTCCTGAGCCTCACCGACAGCCTCAAGGGCCTGCCCGGCGTCTACGCCCTGGCGGGTGACACCGACGGCATCGACGGCTCCGAAGACAACGCCGGCGCGATCATGACGCCCACCAGCTACGCCCGCGCCGAGGCCCTGGGCCTGAGCGCCAGCGACGAGCTGGACAACAACAATGGCTACGGCTACTTCGCGGCCCTCGACGGCCTGATCATCACCGAACCGACCCGCACCAACGTCAACGATTTTCGCGCCATTCTGATTCTTGAAAGCCCTGAAAGAGAGTCCCCTGAACATGACGCCTGACAAGAAGGTCAAAATCCTCGCCACGCTCGGCCCGGCCACCGACAGCATCGACGACATCCGCGAGCTGGTGGAAGCCGGGGTGAACATCTTCCGCCTGAACTTCAGCCACGGCGATCACGCCGACCATGCCAAGCGCTACCAGTGGATTCGTCAGGTGGAGCGCCAGCTGAATTACCCCCTCGGCATCCTCATGGACCTGCAAGGGCCGAAGCTTCGGGTCGGGTGCTTTGCCGAGGGCAAGGTCCAACTGGTTCGTGGCCAGGCACTGCGCCTGGACCTGGACCCGACGCCCGGTGACCAGCGACGGGTCAACCTGCCGCACCCGGAAATCATCGCGGCCTTGAAGCCCGGCATGGACCTGTTGCTGGACGACGGCAAGCTGCGCCTGCGGGTGATCACCCAGCACGCCGACGCCATCGACACCACCGTGCTCAATGGCGGCGAACTGTCGGACCGCAAAGGCGTGAACGTGCCCCAGGCCCTGCTGGAACTCAGCCCGCTGACCGCCAAGGACCGCCGCGACCTGAGCTTTGGCCTGGAGCTGGGTGTGGACTGGGTGGCGCTGTCGTTTGTGCAGCGCCCGGAAGACATTCGCGAAGCCCGCGAGCTGATCGGCGACAAAGCGTTCCTGATGGCCAAGATCGAGAAGCCGTCGGCGGTGAAGCGCCTGCAGGAAATCGCCGAGCTGAGCGAGGCGATCATGGTCGCCAGAGGGGACCTGGGGGTGGAAGTGCCAGCGGAAAGCGTGCCGCAAATCCAGAAGGACATCATTGGTCTGTGCCGCCAGCTGGGCAAACCGGTGGTGGTGGCCACGCAGATGCTTGAGTCGATGCGCTTCTCCCCGGCGCCTACCCGCGCCGAAGTCACTGATGTGGCCAATGCGGTGGCAGAAGGTGCGGACGCGGTGATGCTGTCGGCGGAAACCGCTTCCGGCGAATACCCGCTGGAAGCCGTGCTGATGATGAGCAAGATCATTCGCCAGGTGGAAAACGGCCCGGATTACCAGGCTCAACTGGACGTCAGCCGGCCCAAGGCGGATGCCACGGTGTCGGACGCCATCAGTTGCGCCATTCGCCGTATCAGCAGCATCCTGCCGGTGGCGGTGCTGGTGAACTACAGCGAGTCGGGCACCTCCAGCCTGCGGGCCGCGCGGGAACGGCCGACGGTACCGATCCTCAACCTCACGCCGAACCTGTCCACGGCGCGGCGCTTGAGCGTGGCGTGGGGCGTGCACTCGGTGGTGAATGACCGGCTGCGGCAGGTGGATGAGGTGTGCTCAACGGCGCTGGAGATTGCCCAGGCACAAGGGATGGCGCAGCGCGGGGATACCTTGGTGATTACCGCGGGGGTGCCGTTTGGGCAGCCGGGGTCTACTAACTCACTACGGATAGAGACGTTGATCTAGCGCCTGTAAGGGCCTCATCGCGGGCAAGCCCGGCTCCCACATTTTGATTTGTGAACCCGTTCAAATGTGGGAGCTGGCTTGCCTGCGATGGGGGCAACTCGGTCCCTCAGACTCACCCACCATGCCCAACCAACCCTGCCCCGACTGGGCCGAAGCCCTGCTCAACGGCTTCAGCCAGATTTTCCTCCAGCGCCACCCGCTGTGCGGCCTGCTCTGCCTGCTGGCGATCCTTGTCGGCGCCCCGGCGCTGCTCGGCGGCGCACTGCTGGGCGGTGTCGCCGGTTTACTGACCGCCCAACGCCGCGGCTACCCCAAGGCCGAGCGCCAGGCCGGCCTCTATAGCTACAACGGCGTGCTGCTCGGTTTGCTGATCAGCCAGCATTTCACCTGGTCGGCGCTGTTGCCACCGTTGATCCTCGCCTGCGGCGGCCTCAGTGCAATCCTCACCCGCCAGTGGCTCAAACGCGCCGCCAACCCCGACGACCTGCCCGCCTACACCGCCCCCTTTGTGGCGTTCGGCTGGCTGCTGCTCGGCACCACCGCGCCCGCCGCAGTGGCCGCCAGCGAACCCGGGGCCTGGGCCCTCCTCTGCGCGCCGTTTAAAGGCCTGGCCCAAGTCATCCTGCTGGACCACGCCCTGGCCGGCCTGTTGATCGCCTTCGGCCTGCTGCTCGCCAGCCCCCGCGCCGCGTGGTGGGCGTTGACCGGCGCGAGCCTCGGCGTGCTGATCGCCCTGTTGATGGACGAACCCACCCGCGCCCTGCTCGGCCTGCACAGCTATAACCCGGCACTGGCCGCCCTGGCCCTCAGCCAGCATCGCCGCCAACCCTGGTTGCCGCTGATCGGCATCGTCCTGGCGATCATCCTCACCCCCGGCTTCACCGGCCTGAACCTGCCCGCACTGACCGCACCGTTTATCCTGGCCTGCTGGCTGGTGCGCGCCAGTCAGCGGGTGATGCAGAAAGCCCGCATGGACAGCCCCTTCGAATCCCCCTAGGCTTCGCTGATCTTCGATTCAGGCGACTTCCATGGACAGCAACAAGCACTGGCGTGAACGTCTCTACGTCATGGTTTTCCAAAGCGACACCCCAGCCGGCCGACGCTTCGACAGCACCCTGCTGCTGATCATCCTCGCCAGCCTGGTGATCGTGATCCTCGACAGTATCCAGGCGGTCCACGACAACTACGCCAACGTGCTGGCCTACATCGAGTGGGGCTTCACCATCATCTTTGCCATCGAGTACGGGTTGCGGCTGTATTGCTCGCCCAAGCCGTTGCGCTATGCCTTCAGCTTTTACGGGCTGGTGGATTTACTGGCGATCGTGCCCGGGATCCTGGCGCTGTATTACAGCGACGCGCAGTACCTGCTGATTATCCGGATCATCCGGATGCTGCGGATCTTCCGGGTGCTCAAGCTTGGGCCGTACCTCAAGCAGGCCAACTACCTGATGTCGGCACTGCGGGGCAGCAAGCAGAAGATCGTGGTGTTTTTGCTCAGCGTCTGCACCCTGGTCACGGTGTTCGGCACCTTGATGTACGTGATCGAAGGCCCGGAGCACGGCTTTACCAGCATTCCCAAGGGCATTTATTGGGCGATCGTGACCCTGACCACCGTGGGCTTTGGCGATATCGTGCCGGTCACGCCGCTGGGCCAGGTGATTTCGTCGCTGGTGATGATCACCGGTTATTCCATTATCGCGGTACCCACCGGGATTTTTACCGCCGAACTGGCCAATGCCATGCGCGGTGAGCAACTGGAACATGAGTGCCCGGTGTGCAGGAAAAACACCCACGAACCCAACGCAGCGTTTTGCTCGCGCTGTGGCAATGGGTTGTTTAAGAAAGTGGAATAAGCAAAGTTCTTTTTAATCTTTAAGCGACTATGCGCCCCCGGCTATAGTCGCTGGCATATTGCCCCTATGTGTTTCAAAACCTTCTCGAACAACAAGGAATGAGCAGTGAAAAAACTCGTTAGCGCCTCTCTCCTGGCCGCCGGCCTCGCACTGGCTGGCGTCGTCCAGGCCGCCCCGGTCACCCTGCTCAACGTCTCCTACGACGTGATGCGCGACTTCTACAAAGACTACAACGCGGCCTTCCAGAAGCACTGGGCTGCCGAGCATCCAGACGACAAGCTGACCCTGCAGATGTCCTTCGGTGGTTCGAGCAAACAAGCGCGCTCGGTGATCGACGGCCTGCCGGCTGATGTGATCACCATGAACATGGCCACCGACATCAACGCCCTGGCCGACAACGGCAAACTGGTCCCGGACAACTGGGTTACCCGCCTGCCGGACAACAGCGCGCCGTTCACCTCGGCCACGGTGTTCATCGTGCGCAAAGGCAACCCGAAAGCCCTGAAAGACTGGCCGGATTTGCTCAAGGATGGCGTGCAAGTCATCGTACCGAACCCGAAAACCTCCGGTAACGGCCGCTACACCTACCTGTCGGCCTGGGGTTATGTGTTGAAGAACGGCGGTGACGAAGAGAAGGCCAAGAAGTTCGTGGGCGACCTGTTCAAACACGCCCCCGTGCTGGACACCGGTGGCCGTGCCGCCACCACCACGTTCATGACCAACCAGATCGGCGACGTGCTGGTGACGTTTGAAAACGAAGCCGAAATGATCGCCCGTGAATTTGGCCGCGATCAGTTTGAAGTGATCTACCCAAGCGTTTCCGCTGAGGCTGAGCCGCCGGTGTCGGTGGTCGACAAAGTGGTCGACAAGAAAGGCACCCGCGTGGCTGCCGAGGAATACCTGAAGTACCTGTGGTCGCCGGAAGGCCAGGAAATTGCGGCCAACAACTACCTGCGTCCACGGGACCCGAAAGTGCTGGCCAAGTACACCGACCGCTTCCCGAAAGTCGACTTCCTGTCGGTCGAGAAGACCTTTGGTGACTGGCGTACGGTGCAGAAGACCCACTTCAATGATGGTGGGGTTTTTGACCAGATCTACAGCGGGCAGTAATCCGCTCTAACTGAAGAAATGCAGTCCAGTGTGGGAGCTGGCTTTTGTGGGAGCCGGGCTTGCCCGCGATAGCCTCACCTCGGTTTGTCTGATAGACCGAGGTGCCTGCATCGCGGGCAAGCCCGGCTCCCACACAAGCCCGCTCCCACATTTGCTCCAGCGCTCAGCTGTTACATCGGCGGTGTCACGCCATCTTTCCCGGCAGAAATCGCCTGGGCCGTCACGCTCCCATCCTCGCCCTTCGCCGCAAACATCACCACCTTCACCCCTGGCTTCAGCAAGCTGCGATCACCCGGTTCCAGGTTGACGATCGGCACATCCTCCGGCACCACGATCTTCTGCTCGCCACCCTTGTACTTCACCGTCAATGTGCGGCCATTGCTCACCACCAGGTCACCCACGGTGCCGTTGGTCATGCTGCTGCCTTCCTTCAGGTCGAACGCACGGTGCCCGTCGCCTGTGCCCGCCATGGCCGGTGGGAACACATGCACTTCCAGGGCGGTCAGCGAACCATCCGCATTGGGCATCGCCGCCGAGCCGATGTAACTGCCAGGCTTGATGTCTTCGATTTTGGCCAGGGTAACAGCGCGCACCAGGGTGTCCTTGGTCAGGTGCACGGTCACGTCTTCACCGCTCCTGACCTTGACGTGCATCGCGTCACCGTCGATGGCGGTAATTGCGCCACGCACGCCCACCCGCGGGGCGTCCTGGGCCTGGGCGATGCCCGTGGTCATCAGCGCGGCCAGGCTTGAGGCCAAGAGCATTTTGTTGAATGTCATCTTCATGGCAGTCGATTTCCTGTTTATGCAGTTGTGACTGAATGTATCATCGACCTTCAGCCCGAAGGTTAACGTTTCAGTCATTAATGCCCGGCATGAGTGTTATCACCACAAACGGGCTACTCCCGCCCGGGGCCAGTCTTTATGCTCGCTCGCCTCTTTCTTCGTTTTTATGAGAACACCATGAACGCTACGCCCCACGCTACAAGCACCATGACCCGAGGCATGGTGATGCTGTTTGCGTTCTGTTGCGGCGCCATCGTCGCCAACATCTACTACGCACAACCGATCATCGAGCTGATCGCCCCGGACATCGGCCTCACGCCGGCCATGGCCAGCCTGATCGTGTCCCTGACCCAGATCGGCTATGCCCTGGGCCTGTTCTTCCTGGTGCCGCTGGGCGACCTGCTGGAAAACCGCCGGCTGATGATCATCACCACCGTGGTGGCCATCGCCAGTTTGCTGGGCGCAGCCTTCACCGAACAGCCGAACCTGTTCCTGCTGGTGTCGCTGCTGATCGGCTTCAGTTCGGTGTCGGTACAAATCCTGATTCCCCTGGCGGCGCACCTGGCGCCGGCTGAGTCCCGTGGCCGGGTGGTCGGCAGCATCATGGGCGGTTTGCTGCTGGGTATCCTGCTGGCACGGCCAGTGTCCAGCGTGGTGGCTGACCATTTCGGCTGGCGCGCCATGTTCATGGCCGCCGCCGCACTGATGGCATTTATCAGCGTGGTGTTGATGCTGACCATCCCCAAGCGCCAACCGGATCACGCCGCCAGCTACGGCCAATTGCTCGGCTCCCTGGGCACCTTGCTGCGCCGCCAGCCGGTGCTGCGCCAGCGGGCGTTTTACCAGGGTTGCATGTTTGCCACCTTTAGCCTGTTCTGGACCGCCGCCCCGTTGGAACTGTCCCGCAACCATGGCCTGAGCCAAAGCCAGATCGCCCTGTTTGCCCTGGTGGGTGCCCTCGGCGCCATCGCCGCGCCCATTGCCGGGCGCCTGGCGGATGCCGGCCACACCCACCGCGCTTCACTGCTGGCGATGCTGTTTGCCGCGCTGAGCTTTCTGCCGGCCTTCGTACACCCGCTGTACAGCGTGATCGGCCTGGCGGTGACCGGCGTGGTCCTGGACTTCTGCGTGCAGATGAACATGGTCCTCGGCCAACGCGCCATCTACGCCCTCGACGCCAACAGCCGCAGCCGGTTGAACGCGCTGTACATGACCAGCATCTTCATCGGTGGCGCCTTCGGCTCGGCGATTGCCAGCAGCGTGTACGAACACGGCGGCTGGCTGGGGGTGATGCTGGTGGGCAGCGCCTTCCCGCTGGTGGCATTGTTGCGGTTCCTGAGTGCATCGCGGCAAGGGGCGGTGGCCACCGCCTAGTTACAACCGCACCAACTTCTCCAAAGCCGCATCCGCCAGAAATGACGAGCGGCTTTTTACTTTGTGCTCGCGCACATAGCGGTCGATACGCTGGATCACATAGCCGGGCAAGGTCACGTTGACCTTCTCGGTCTTGCCCAGATAGGGCGAAATGTCGAGTTCCAGCATCCCCCAGCCCATCCCCGCGTATTCCTCATTGTCATGGTGGGCGGCCACCGACGTTGGCATCGGAATCACCCGACCTTCTGCCGCGATCTCCTGCAGCATGATGTGCGCCACCTCGACGGCCGCGTTGTACGCCTCTTCAAAGCTGTCCCCGGCGGTCACAGCGCCCGGAATATCGGGGATCTGAATACCGGTGGCGACAAAGTCATCGCCCCATTCGATACAGATTGGGTATTGCATGGAAAATCTCCTTAAACCGTCCTAAAACGAAAACAGCCCGGCACGTTTCCTGATACTTCGCACGGTGCCCAGGGGCAGATCCTTCTTGGGATGGGGCACCGGTATCGTGTACGGGTTATAGCGATGGGTGAAAAGATGATGGCTGCCCGTCACCCGATCCAGCACCCAACCTGCCTCTTGCAGCTCTTTGATCAATAGCCTGCTTTGCACCACAGCCTCCTTGCTCCGGCCTGAATAAAAGTAACCCTAGAGTTATCTTTACTCAAGCACAGAATTCGTCAGTCTGACTGGTGGCTGTTTTACCGGATGTTGGAAACCCATCCATTCATGC
This sequence comes from Pseudomonas sp. IPO3778, assembly GCF_013386825.1. Classification (GTDB taxonomy): domain Bacteria; phylum Pseudomonadota; class Gammaproteobacteria; order Pseudomonadales; family Pseudomonadaceae; genus Aquipseudomonas. The sequence continues at coordinate 49,552 of NZ_JACARC010000042.1, read as the reverse complement.
CCTTGGGGAATGAATTCTATGCCAACCGACTGACTTCCCCCGTTATCCCAAAGGCCCCATGATTCCCGAAACGCCACCGCCAAAAGGACACCCCGATGGACCGCCTCACCGCCATGGAAACCTTCGTCCACGTCGTGGAGACAGGCTCGTTTTCCGCTGCTGCCAAACGCATGGGCATTGGCCAGCCCGCCGTGTCCAAAGGCATTGCCCAACTGGAGGCCCGACTGGCGGTCAGGTTGCTGATGCGCTCCACCCGGGGCCTGACGCCCACCGAGGCGGGCCTGGCGTTTTTTGAAAAGTCCAAACGCGCGGTCGACGAAGCCAATGAGGCCGACGACGCAGCCCGGGGCGCCGGCAACGGCCTGTCGGGCACCCTGCGCATCAGCGCGGGCGTGACCTTTTGCCGCTTGCAAATCATTCCCAACCTGGGCCCGTTCCTTGAGCAACACCCCGGTCTGAACGTCGACGTCGTACTCGACGACCGCCTGCTCAATCTGGTGGAAGAAGGGATCGACGTCGCCCTGCGCATCGGCCACCTGGGTGACTCCGGCCTGACGGCCCGCAAGATTGGCCAAAGCCCCTGCCGGATTTTCGGCACCCCGGCTTACTTTGAACGCCATGGCGAACCCCGCTCCCCGGCAGACCTCCTGCACCACCAGGCGGTGATCTATAGCTTGAGCGAAAACACCTGCTGGACCTTCACTCAGGGTGCCCATCAATACCCCTTGGTCCCTCACGGGCGCCTGCGCGTCACGTCTTCCGAAGGCATCCGTGCCGGAGTGCTGTCCCACCAGGGTGTGGCGATGACCGCCGAGTGGATGTTCATGCCGGAGATCGCCAGTGGCGAGGTCAAGGCCGTCCTCACCGACTGGGAATTGCCGCCCCGGGACTTATGGGCCGTGTTGCCTACAGGCCGGATGGTCAGTGCCAAGGCCCGGGCGTTTATCGAGTTTGTGGAGGGCGTGGTGCGCTGATCCTCACCCGTCTCCTCGATGCACTGCAACGCCAGCGTCAGGTCATTGTGGTTCGTGCGCTTGGGCTTACGCCAAAGGGGCGAAAAGCACTGACAGTCCAGTTTGGAATAAAGCTTTGAGAACGATGAAGGCTTAAGGTGGGAGCGGGCTCGCTCGCGAATGCGCAGTGTCAATCGACAAATTTATTGACTGATCCACCGCCTTCACGAGCAAGCCCGCTCCCACATTGGATCTGCGGCGAGTTCAAGAGTTGGGTTAAATCACCCTGCCATCCCTGCCCACGGTGACGTTGCGCGGCAACTCGTGCCGATGCTGCATCAACCACGCATCCAGCGTATGCCCTACATGGGTCAGCACACCCAACTCGGCGCCGACTTCCTCGATGCACTGCAACGCCAGCGTCAAATCATTGTGGTTACGTGGCGCCTGCGGCTGGGGCGGCATGGAGCAGTCGAGCACCAGCACGTCCAGCGGTTCGCGTTGCAGCCAGTCGCGGGTAGCAGGAGGCAGGCCGACGGTGTCGGTGAGGTAGGCGATGCGTCGCCCTTCGCCTTCCAGCAGATAACCCAACGTGGGTTTGGAATGCAGCAGCGGTAACGCCGTGACGCTCAGTTCGCCAAACCGGCGGGTTTCAAACTCAGCAAACGGTTGGCTGAAATCCAGGATGCCAGGGTGCTTGTACAGGTCGGACAACCCTTGCGCGTCCACCGGCCCATGCACCGGAATCACCAGGCCCTGGCCCCAGCGCAAATGCAGCAAGCCCTGGGCATGATCGGCGTGGTAGTGGGTCTGGAAAATCCCGTTGAAGCTGCGCGGCGGGAAGCGTTCGGTGAGGTCGGGCAAGCCGCTGTCGATCAACCAGCGCTGGTCGCCGCACTCGATCAACGCGCTGCACGGGCGGCGCCGCAGGCTTTCGTCGCTGCGGGCCAGACCGCAGGCGGCGCACTCGCAGCCATACACCGGGACTTGTCGCGCGTCACCGGTGCCCAGCAAGGTCAGGCGCATGCGGATTGCCCGTCGAGGCAGCGCAGCAGGCGCTCGACCGTGTGTTCCAGTTGGCCGGAGTTGTCGAGCAGGAACACGTCCGGTGCAGTGCTCAAGCCTTCAGCGAACCGCGCATTGCGCGCCAGCCGCTGATCAATGTCCGCCAGGGATTCACGACCCCGCGCCAGCAAGCGCTGGCGCAACACCGCCTGATCCACGGTCAGCAACACCACCAGCAGGTTCGGGTAAAGCAGCCGGGTCTGCGCCAGATGGCCACGGGAGCCGTTGACCAGCACGTCGTGCCCCGCCGCCAGCCACTCATCAATCTCCCGGGGAATGCCATAGGACAAGCCGTTGGCGTGCCAGCTGAGGGCAAACGCGCCCTCGGCCTCCAGCGCGGCAAACTGCGCCGGGCTCACACCCTGCGCCGCTTCGCCCACCGCTTCCGCCGAGCGGGTGATGACACGCCGCACAATGCGGCAGCCACGCTCGGCCAATCGCGGGCGTGCGGCATCCAGCAGGCTGTCCTTGCCCGAACCCGAGGGTCCGATGAGATAGATCAACCTGCCTGCCATCAAAACACCCTCTTCGCTTGTCGCCAGACTTGTTGGACCACGGGCAGTCCGTCGCGGCTTTTTTTCGCTTGCACCAGGTCGGCCCGCAGGCCCACGGCGATTTCGCCGCGATCGTTCAGGCCCGCCGCTTGTGCCGGCGCCAGGCTGATCATCTTGACCGCCCGGGAAAGATCACCGCCGTCTTGTTGATCGGCCAGCACGAACGCCGCCTGCAGCAGGCTGGCCGGGTAGTAGTCACTGGAAAGTATATCCAGCAATCCCTCGGCAGCCAGGCCGGCGGCGGCCACATTACCCGAGTGGGACCCACCACGCACCACGTTCGGCGCGCCCATCAGAACTTTCATGTTCAGTTGCTGGCAACCACGCGCGGCTTCCAGGGTCGTGGGAAACTCCGCGATGGTCATGCCGTAGCGCGCCGACTCCTCGACGTGAGCCAGGGTTGCATCGTCATGGCTGGCCACCGACAGCCCGCGCTCCAGGCAATGCTCGACGATCGCCGCACGATAACGGTCGCTGTATGCCTTCGAATTGGCCATTTGCAGCACGACGAACGCGTCCATGGTCTCGTCGTTCAAGTGGTACTTGCCCATGTAGTACTCACGGTACTTGGATTCGAGCACGAACTGGCGCTGGCCCGGCGAATGGTCCATCACCGACACCAGGCGCACCAGCGGGTTTTCCACCAGGTCGCGGAACACGCTCAACGTGTCCGGGTGGCACAGCTCGCAGCGCAGGTGCAGGTGGTGTTCGGCGCGGGTCAGGCCGGCGCTTTCTGCCGCGGCGATGGCATCGAGCATCGCCGGCAGTTTTTTCATGCGGTTGCCCTTGGGGTTCACATCGCCGATGGACACCGCATCGAACACCGTGGTGATGCCGGCCGCGATGATCTGCGCATCATGGCTGAGCACCGCCGAGGTGGACGGCCAGTCCACGCCGGGGCGTGGGGTCATGTGTTTTTCCAGGTTGTCGGTGTGCAATTCCACCAGGCCCGGCAGCAGGCAATCTCCGCCCAGGTCCTGGGCCTGGGGCAATTGGCTGCGGCCTTCGGCGATGTCGACGATCAGCCCGTCACGCAGCACCACTGACCCCAGAAACACACGATCAGCGGTGACAACCTGGGCATTACTGAGGATCTGTTCAGCGGGCATGGGCGTATTCCTCTTGGGCAACAGGCGCGGGGGTCATGTCGAAATGGCGGTCGGCCACCGCTTCGCGGGCGGCACGGTCGTGGAAGATGCCGATCAAGGCAGCGCCGGCGGCCTTGGCTTCGTTCATCAGTTCCAGCACCACCTGGCGGTTGCTGTCGTCGAGGGACGCGGTGGGTTCGTCCAGCAACATCACCGGCCAGGCCACCATGAAGCCCCGGGCGATGTTGACCCGCTGTTGCTCGCCACCGGAGAACGTGCCGGGCGCCAGCTGCCACAGGCGCTGGGGAATGTTCAGGCGGCTGAGCAAGAGTTCGGCACGGGAGCGTGCCAGGTCCCTGGACCAGCCCCGCGCCAGGGCCGGCTCCATCACCACGTCCAGGCAAGCCACACGCGGGATCACCCGCAGAAACTGGCTGACATAGCCGAGGGTCTGTTGGCGCACTTGCAACACTTCACGGGGCTCGGCACCGACCAGTTCCAGCCACTCGCCGAGGTGCTGCACGCGGATGCTGCCGCCCGCCGGCAGGTAATTGCCATACAAGGTGCGCAGCAAGGTGCTTTTACCGGCGCCGGACTGGCCGTGCAGCACCAGGCACTCACCGCCTTTCACGCTGAACTCCACCCCGCGCAACACGTTCAGCACCACGCCGTGCTGCTGGTGCAAGGTGAAGGTTTTCGAGAGGTCACGGACCTCGATCAAGGCATTCATCATGGCTGCAATACCGAAGACACCAGCAGTTGAGAGTAAGGGTGCTGTGGATCGTCGAGGATCTGGTCCGTCAGCCCGGTTTCCACCACGCGGGACCGACGCATCACCATCAGGCGGTCGGCCAGCAGGCGCGCCACAGCGAGGTCGTGGGTCACAATCACTACGGCCAAATCCAGCTCGCGCACCAGGCCACGCAACAGGTCGAGCAGGCGCGCTTGCACCGACACGTCCAGGCCGCCGGTGGGCTCGTCCATAAACACCAGGCGCGGGCTGGAGACGAGGTTGCGGGCGATCTGCAGGCGCTGTTGCATGCCGCCGGAGAAGGTGCGTGGCAGGTCGTCGATGCGTTGCGGGTCGATTTCCACCTGGCCCAGCCAGTCGATCCCGGCGCCACGCAGTTGCTCATAATTGCGCACGCCCTGGGCCATCAGGCGCTCGCCGATGTTGGCGCCGGCCGAGACGCCCATGCGCAAACCGTCCCGTGGGTTTTGTTCGACAAAGCCCCACTCGGTGCGCAGCAAGGTGCGGCGTTCAGCTTCGCTGGCGCTGTACAGATCCAGCCATTCGCCGTCCTTGCCGCGATAACCGATGTTCCCGGCCTGCGGCGGCAAACGCCCGCTGAGCAACGAGAGCAAGGTGGATTTGCCCGAGCCCGACTCGCCGACAATTCCCAGCACTTCGCCGGGGTACAGGTCGAAGCTCACGCCCTGGCAGCCCTTCTCCGGGCCGTACAGCAGCGACAGGTCACGCACTTGCAACAAGGGTTCGGCGGGCACGCTCACCGGTTGTTGTTTCATCAGGGCCTGGATCATTGGTGACTCTCCTTCACCCGTTGGGCGCAGTACCAGGTGTCGGAACACACAAAACTCTGGGTGCCGGCATCATCCAGAATCAGCTCATCGAGAAACGATTCATGGCTGCCGCAGATGGCGCAGCTGTGTTCCCACTTCTGCACTTCGAACGGGTGGTCTTCAAAGTCCAGGCTGGTGACCTGGGTATACGGCGGCACGGCGTACAGGCGCTTTTCGCGACCGGCGCCGAACAGCATCAGCGCCGGGCTCATGTCGAGTTTCGGGTTGTCGAATTTCGGGATCGGCGACGGGTCCATCACGTAGCGCTCGTCCACCATCACCGGGTAGGCGTAGCTGGTGGCGATATGGCCGAAGGTGGCGATGTCTTCGTAGAGTTTTACGTGCATCACCCCGTAATCATTCAGGGCGTGCATGGTGCGGGTCTCGGTTTCCGAAGGTTCGATAAAGCGCAGCGGCTCCGGGATCGGCACCTGGTAAACCATGATCTGGTCGGCCTGCAACGGGGTCTCCGGGATGCGGTGGCGGGTCTGGATCACCGTGGCGTCCGGGGTGCTTTCGGTGGTGGCAACCCCGGCAGTGCGCGCGAAAAACCGGCGGATCGACACGGCGTTGGTGGTGTCGTCGGCGCCCTGGTCGATGACCTTGAGCACGTCCTCGGCCCCCAGGATCGCGGCGGTCAGTTGCATGCCGCCGGTGCCCCAGCCGTAAGGCAGCGGCATCTCGCGGCCACCAAACGGCACCTGGTAACCCGGGATCGCCACGGCCTTGAGCAAGGCGCGGCGGATCATGCGTTTGGTCTGCTCGTCGAGGTAGGCGAAGTTGTACGCCGGGTCACGCGCAGGCGTTTGAGTCAGGTCATTCATGGCGGGTGCCCTCGGCCGGTTGGCGCAGTTTGCGGATCAGTTCCAGCTCGGACTGGAAGTCCACGTAGTGAGGCAATTTGAGGTGGGACACGAAGCCCGCCGCCTCGACGTTGTCGCAGTGAGACAGCACGAATTCTTCCTGCTGGGCCGGCGAGACGATCTCTTCGTTGAACTCGTTGGCACGTAGCGAGCGGTCCACCAGGGCCATGCCCATGGCCTTGCGCTCGGCATGCCCGAACGCCAGGCCGTAGCCGCGAGTGAACTGCGCCAGCTCGGTGGCCGAACCGACGAACTGGTTGACCATCTCGCACTCGGTGACTTCGATGCTGCCCAGGCAGACCGGGAAACCCAGCTCCTCGGGGTCGATCCACACCTCCACCTCACCGATACGAATCTCGCCGGCAAACGGGTGGTTGCGGCCGTAACCGCGTTGGGTCGAATACCCCAGGGCCAACAGGAAACCTTCATCGCCACGGGCCAGGGCTTGCAGGCGCTGGGCACGGTTGGCCGGGTATTCCAGGGGGTCGCGGGTGATGTCGGCGACGCTGCCGGTGTCGTCGGATTCGTTCTTGATCAGGCCTTCCTTGGCCAGCAAGCCGAGCACCCGGGGACACGGTTCGAGGGTCGCGTCCGGCGTGGTGTGCGGGCCCGGGTATTCACCTTCGGCCAGCAGTGCAAAGTCCAGCAGACGATGGGTGTAGTCGAAGGTCGGGCCCAGCAGTTGCCCGCCCGGCACGTCCTTGAACGTGGCCGACAAACGCCGGCTCAGGGACATCTGCGCGGTATCGATCGGCAGGCTCGGGCTGAAGCGCGGCAACGTGGTGCGGTAGGCGCGCAGCAGGAAGATCGCTTCCACCAGGTCCCCCGCCGCTTGCTTGATCGCCAGCGCGGCCAGTTCGGTGTCGTACAGAGAGCCCTCGCTCATCACCCGGGCGACCGCCAGCGGCAGTTGCTCGCGGATCTGCTCCACGCTCAGCTCAGGAATAGACGTATCGCCCCGGCGTTTTTTCGCCAGCAGGCGGTGGGCATTGTCGATGGCCTGTTCGCCACCCTTGACGGCTACGTACATCAGGCACGCTCCTGTGCAATTCGGGTACTGCGGGGCAGGCCAATCAGGTGATGGCCGGCGGCGAACAAGACGTCCAGGCCACGGGGAAACGTCTCGCGGCGCTGGCGCTCCAGCCAGAAGGCCTGGGGCACCGGCAGGTTGACCTGACGCTGGGTCTTGATCCCCGGGCCGTGCCAGTTCAAGGCACGACCGGCTTCCAGGTCGGTCAACTGAACCAGCAACGTGCAGGACTGATCGGGGTAGCGATCGTTGCCGTGGTCGAAGCCGCTGAGGTCGAGCAGGTCCTGTTCACCGAGCAAGGCGAACGCGGCCTCTTCCCGGCGCGGGGTCAGCGGGCAGCCGCAATGGAACGCCAGGTTGGCGCGAATCAGCGGCGTGTCGAAACTCGGCGCCAGCCACAGCGGCGTGTCCGTATCCAGCAACGCCAGGCACAGCGCATACGTGGCCGGTGCCAGGCCTTCAAGGCTGGGGGCAGCGGGCAAGGACTGGATCAATCCGGGCTCGGCGAGGGCCTTGAGGGCCCCGCGAAAACCGCGCTGGGCGTCCAGCACCGGGTCTACAAACGCCGGTTGCAAGCGTTGGGCATTCATCAGTTTTCTCCTCGAACCAGGGTGAAAAACTCGACCTTGGTGGCGGCGGTGTCGGCCTCTTTTTGCGCCCGGCGTTCGGCCTGCGCGTTGGCCAGTGAGCGGATCAGATCGCTGAGCCAGAGACTCGGGTGCGCGCCCTGCAAATGCGCATCCGCCAAGGCCGCCAGTTCGGCGTGGACCTTGTCGCGCCCGGCCAGATAGCTGTAGCCGGTGCGGCCGTCGGCCAGGCGCACCACGCAACGGGTCACGCTCATTTCGCCAACGTTGAACGGCGCGCCATTGCCGCCCATGCGGCCACGCACCAGGGTCATGCCGATTTCCGGGGCTCGGATCAGTTGGTAATCCACGTCGCGCAGGGCGTCTTCATGGGGCAGCAATTCACTGCGAAAGGCGCGGGCGAGCACGCCGATCCAGTGTTGACGCGGGGACAGGTTCATCAGGGTCTCCATCAGGTCACCACTTGGTACTGGAAGCGATCCGAACGGCTGGTGGACTGCGCCAGCTCCACCGGGCGGCCGTCGCGATCGCGGGAAAGGGTAAAGACGGTGAGCGCTGGCAAGTGCCGGGGCATCATCAGCAGCGCGGCTTCGTCGCGGTTGGGCAACCGCGCGCCGATCAGGCTTTGGGTGCGGGTCAGCGGCAGGTCGCGCTCACGCAGGTACTGGCGCAGCGAGCCGCCGTTGTAGTCCGCCAGCAGCGGCGCATGGCTGGCGCAGTAGCGATGGCGGATCAGGCTGACGGGGTGGTGGTCGAGCTTGCGCAGGGTTTGCAGCTCGATCATCGGCGCCATCTCGGCGATGCCCAGTTGCTGCGCCTCCTCGCGGCTGGCGAAGCAGTAACGGCGCTTGAGCAGCATCGCTTCCACGCCCACACCCTGGGCCGACAACGACTGGCTGTAAGAGGTCTCGGCGCCCATCGGGTAAATCAACGGGCGGTCCAGCACCTGGGTGCCCTTGCCCTGGCGGCGCAACAGGCTGCCTTCGAACACCAACTCGTCGATGGCGCGGCGCAGGGTGTGGCGGTTGACGCCGAAGCGTTCGGCCAACTGCACCTCGCCCGGCAGGAAGTCGCCGGCCTGGTAGCTGCTCAGTTCGCGGCGCAGGATATCGGCCAGTTCGCGGTACACCGGCTCATCTTGTCTAGACAACTGCATGCTTAAAAAAAAGCGCCCAGGGGCACCCCTCCGTCGTCAGATGAACTGCTTGCGCAGGCGTTGGGACAGCACGTCGATACAGCTCACCACCACGATGATCACCAGCAGCACCGCGCAGGTCTGCACGAACTGAAAGGCGCGGATGTTCTCCCACAGGATCACGCCGATCCCGCCGGCACCGACCATCCCCACCACCGTCGCCGAACGCACGTTGGCCTCGAATCGGTAGAGCGCGTAGGACACCCACAGCGGCATCACTTGCGGGATCACGCCGTAGATCACCTCTTGCAGGGCACTGGCGCCGGTGGCTCGGACGCCTTCAACGGGGCCGGGGTCGATGGCTTCGACGGCTTCGGCAAACAGCTTGGCGAGGACGCCGGTGGTGCTGATCCACAAGGCCAGGACACCGGCAAAAGGACCGAGGCCGACCGCGACCACGAACAACATCGCGAAGACCATTTCGTTGATCGACCGGAACGCATCCATCACTCGGCGCAACGGCTGGTGAATCCACCAGGGCGTGATGTTCTCGGCGCACAGAATGCCCAGCGGCACCGAGCAGACAATCGCCAGCACCGTGCCCCAGAGGGCGATCTGCACGGTGACGATCATCTCCTTGAGGTAGGAGCGCCATTCGTGGAAGTCCGGCGGGAAGAAGTCGGCGGCGAAGGTCGCCATGTTTCCGGAGTCGCGGTACAGCGCCAGCGGGTTCATTTCGGCGCCGTGCCAGGCCCAGGCCAGCAGGACCAGGAACAGGCCCCAGCCCAGGTATTGCGGCCAAGTCCTTTTGCCTACGGCTTCAGCATGCAGAGTGGTCATGAATCCCTCTCAATGTAGGAGCGAGCTTGCTCGCGAAGGTCGTTAACGATGACGCGGGGAGCCTGTAGAAACGCGGTGCTCTTGGGTTTTTCGCGAGCAAGCTCGCTCCTACAGGTTCCACAGTCGCCTGGCGTTAGCCGTTGGCCGCAGTCTTTTTGTCCAGCTCGGTGATGCGCTCTTGCAGCTTGGCGAGGTCGGCGTCGATGTCGGCGAGCTTCTTGGTCTTGTCGGCGGCTTCCAGGTGGTCGTCGGCGCTGATGGTGGTGCGCTGCTTGAACAGCTCCAACTGGCGGATCGGCAACAGTTGGTCGTCGCTGGACTTGAGGAACTTGCCCAGTTGCATGTTCTTCAGCACGGCCTTCTCTTCGTCGGTGTCACCGTAGTGGGCGAAGAAATCGCGGATCTTGGTTTTCTCGCTGTCGGTCAGGGCCTTGCTCCACACCATCGGGTCGGCAGGGATCAGCGGCGATTTCCAGATCACTTTGAGCATGGCGGCCTTGTCCGGCTGGGTGACTTCCAGGCGGTCCCAGCTTTCAGTGTTGAAGGTGGCGACGTCCAACTGCCCTTTGGCCACGCTCAGTGCGTTGACTTCATGGCTGGAGTTGAGGGTGCGTTTGAAGGCGGTGGCGGCGTCGACGTGGTTCTTGGCGAACACGTAGTAGCCGGGTACCAGGTAGCCCGAGGTGGAGTTCGGGTCGCCGTTGCCGAAGGTCAGGTTCTTGGCGTTCTTGAGCATGTCATCGACGTTGTTGATCGGGCTGTCCTTGCGCACGATCAGCACACTCCAGTAACCGGCCGCACCGTTGGCGGCGGCGGTCTGGGCGAAGATTTCGCCGTTGGAACGGTCCACCGCTTCCATCGCGGCCTTGTTGCCCAGCCAGGCCACGTCAACCTTGTTGAAGCGCATGCCCTGGATCAGCCCGGCGTAGTCGGAGGCGAACGTCGCGTTGACGGTGAGGCCGGTTTTCTTCTGCATGTCATCCAAAAAGGGCTGCCAGACGCTCTTGAGGTTCTGCGAAGACTCGGTGGACATGATGCCGAAATTGATCGCCTTGTCGGCGGCCTGGGCATTGCCCATGGCCACGCTGGCTAACAGCACGGCGGACAGAAACACATGACCGATACGGTTCAACATGGAGAGGATTCCTGTGGGTCGTTAGTAAGGTTTCAAGCGCGGGCCAGGGCCAACCGTGCGGGGGCGACGGTTGTGCGGGTCTGGTCGGAAAACATCAGGCTGGTGTCGACATCAGCACCGTACAAATCATTGAGGAACTGGCTGCTCAACTCGCTGGCGTTGCCATCGAAATGAATCCGCCCACCCTTGAGCGCTACAGCTCGGGGGCAATAACGCATGGCGTAATCCACCTGGTGCAGGGTGACCACCACGGTCTTGCCGTCGCGGCCGTTGATGTCGGCGAGGATCTCCATGACCTTGCGCGCCGACTCCGGGTCCAGCGAAGCGATGGGTTCGTCGGCCAGGATCACTTCGGCGCGCTGGGTCAGCGCCCGGGCGATCGCCACGCGTTGCTGCTGGCCGCCGGACAAGGTGGAGGCGCGCTGTGCGGCGAGGTCGGCCAGGCCGACGCGGGCCAGGGATTCCATGGCGAACTGTTTTTCCTCGGCATTGAACAAACCGAGGTTGCCGCGCCAGCGCGGCATGCGGCCCAGGCAACCGAGCAGCACGTTGTCGAGCACACTCAGGCGATTGACCAGGTTGAACTGCTGGAAGATATAGCCGATGTCGGAGCGCAAGCGCCGCACCTTGCCATTCAACCGGCCGCTGGCCTGCACTTCCCGGCCCAGCACCTTGACGCTGCCGCCGTTGCTCTTGTCGCAACAGGCCAGGCCCGCCAGGTGGCGCAGCAAGGTGGACTTGCCGGAGCCGGAAGCGCCAATCAGCGCGACCATCTCACCGGTGGCCACGGTGAGTTCGAGGTCGACCAGTGCGGACTTCTTCGCAAAGGTCTTGTTCAGATGATCGACATGGATAGCTGGAGTCATGGGCTTCTCTGTCTGGTTGAACAGCCGTCCGTGGCTGCGTTTGAGTTCAAACGACAGTAGGCGCGGGCTGTGTCAGCCCTATGACTTGCACATGTCCGGAGTAAAACCGTTTGATGAAGGTTTGATGAAAGGTTGGAGCTGGCGCTGAATACCTAACCTGTGGCGAGGGAGCTTGCTCCCGCTGGGCTGCGCAGCGGCCCCAAACCCGGGTGACACGGTCTGTCGGATGTGCTGAGGTGGTTGACTTGGGCCTGCTGCGCAGTCCAGCGGGAGCAAGCTCCCTCGCCACAAGGTCTTCGCCCGGCATTGAAAATGTTGAAAAGCTCGGTTCTGACATGCTCTGAACAAGACTTTCCCTACGGCTAGTCATTGAACTCTTCCCCATTATGTCGACCGAGTTGTACACAGGAGGGCGTGCCCCTACTGGGTTTCCATTCCCCGGTCGACCAACCTGTGTACAGCTCACCACCCATCCTCTACGCAACTTTTGCTAAAACTTTCTCGACTAACAGTCGAGGTGACCTTGCAGTCATTTATAGCGTTCGTTTTCTGGTGCGCTGTGCACGGGAGGGCCTTGGCCCTGCCGGTTTTCTATGACCGGCCTACCACCCCGTGCACAGCATGCCACTCCTGAAAAACACTCAAAACCGATTGTCATTTAGGGTTGCTTGCGGCCCATCTCACCGCTAACCTTCGCGGGTCGCTGCAAAATCAGCGAACGGGTGTGGAAGCCCGAACTCTCCAGGCGTATAAGCGCCCATAGCCTTTAGCGGGCGCTTTTTTCATGTCCGCTATTTATGTGTTATGGCGGCTGTGCGCGGGGCACTTTCGGGTGCGCCGGGGTCCTGGAGTCCGGTCTTCCACACCTGCGTACAGTCGCCACCCATCATATGGAAGTGATTGTGGCGGCTCCCTTTACTCCAGGAGCAACCGTATGAAAAAAGTCACGCCCAACCCACCGTATTACTTGAACGACCAGAAATTCCACGACGCTGCCCAGCGCGCATTCAAGCACTACGACCTGAATTCAGAACCTGCCGTTTCGCCCCCGCCCTCCGACAAACTCTTCGCCGTACGTGCGGGTCTCAGCACTGAAGTCGCGTTGTGCAATGCCAGCGAGATTCTTGAGTCGGCGGCTGTCAGCGCCTATGACTGTGCCGAGCATCTTGATGGGGCCAGCCGCAAGCAAGTGTTGGCAGTGGTGCAATTGGTGGAGATGGCGCAGTTATTGGTCGATGAGGCGCTGAATCGGGAGTGCCCGGTGGCCTGATCGAAACCGAAATCCAACAGACAAAGCCGATCTAGTGTGGGAGCTGGCTTGCCTGCGATGACTGACTCATAGCCAACATCTCAGGTGACTGATACACCGCTATCGCAGGCAAGCCAGCTCCCACATTTTGATTTTCATCAGGTTCAAACTGCCCGGTGTCATTGAGCAATGCGGGCGCGCAATCGCGGCATTACAAAATCCAGAAACGCCCGCAGCTTCAGCGGCAACGGCGACTGCCCTTTGTGCACCAGGCTAATGGGCAGCGGCGCCGACTCGAACGCTTCAAGCACCACCGCCAGTGCCTCTTCCCGCACCGCATCCGCCACTTGATACGACAGCACTCGAATCACCCCAACCCCCAGCGTCGCCGCCGCAATCGCCGCTTCTGCGGTGTTCACCGACAACCGCGAATGCACCGGCACCGAGACCCCGGTTTTACCCGCGCCAAATCCCCATGCCCCTTGGGATGCCAGCACTTCGAAGGTGATGCAGTCATGTCCCGCCAAGTCCTGGGGTTCGACTGGTACACCGCGAGCGGCCAGGTACGCCGGACTGGCACACACCACGCGCCGCACCGCGCCCACTTGCATGGCCTTGAGCGAGCTGTCGGGCAACTCGCCAATCCGCACCGCCACGTCGCAGTGTTCTTCCATCAGGTGCACAACCCGGTCGGTGAGGATCAGGTTGATATCGATCTCCGGGTACTGCGCCAGAAATTCCGCCACCACGGGCACGAGGTGCAGCCGTCCGAATACCACAGGCGCGGTGACGACCAGTTCGCCCCGTGGCTGGGAATATTCGCCAGTGGCCGCACGCTCGGCCTCGCTGATGTCTTCAAGAATCCGCCGGCACGCGTCAAGGTAGGAGGCGCCCGCATCGGTCAGCGACAACTGACGCGTGGTGCGGTGCAGCAGGCGGGTTTTCAGGTGCGTTTCCAGTTCGGACACCTTGCGGCTGACGCTGGCCAGCGGCATGTCGAGGCGCCGCGCCGCAGCGGTCAGGCTGCCCGCATCAACCACGGCAACGAAGATGGACATGGATTCAAGGCGGTTCATGGCAACCTATCAAATTCTGGAAGGATGATTCCAAATCCTAGGGGATTATCCAGCCAAGCGCGAGTGCGTAACGTTGGCCACTCATCTCCGCCCCCGGAGACCTGCATTGAAGGAGAACGCCGTGAGTGGCCTGCCGATGACATCCCAACCTTCCACAGCACCTGCGGTCGCGCCGCGCGGCAAGATCATCATGATGGCGGTGATCGCCGGCGCGGTGATCACCAATATTTACTGCACCCAGCCGATCCTTCCACTGATTGCTTCGGACATGGGCGTGGACGTGACCACCGTGGATCTGGTGGCCGGTTCCGCCCTGCTGGGTTTTGCTACCGGGCTGGCGTTGCTGCTGCCGATGGGCGACCGTTTTGACCGCCGCAAGCTGGTGCTGGGGCAGATCGCCCTGGCGTTCTGTTTCGCCCTGGCGGCGGCGTTTTCACCGGGCATCTGGGCGCTGATCGCGGCGTCTTTTGGCTTGGGCATTGTGAGCTGTGTGCCGCAGCAACTGGTGCCGTTCGCGGCCGTGATGTCGCAGCCCCACGAACGCGGGCGCAATGTGGGCACGGTGGTCAGCGGGATCATGGTCGGCATCCTGCTCGGGCGCACGATCGCCGGCGTGGTCGGTGAGGCTTATGGCTGGCGGGCGGTGTACGCGATGGAAGCGGCCTTCATGATTCCGGTGTGGATCGGCGCCGCCAAGTTGCTGCCACAGGGCGTGCCGAGCACCCACCTGTCCTACCCTCGCCTGCTGGCCTCGCTGTGGCCGCTGATGCGCGACAACAGCCCGATCCGCCAGTCGATGATGGTGCAGGCGTTGTTGTGGGCTTGCTTCAATGCATTCTGGGTGAACCTGGCGGCGTTGCTGGCCCATGGGCCGTGGCAGCTGGGCAGCGCGTGGGCCGGTGGTTTCGGGATTATCGGTGCGGCGGGCGCGCTGGCGGCATCCCTCGGTGGACGGGCGTCTGACCGGCTGGGCTCACGCAAGGTGATTGGGGCGAGTATCGGGATTGTGACCTTGGCGTTCCTGCTGCTGGCAGGCGCGCAAACTTCGATTATCTGGCTGGTGCTCGGGGTGATCGTGCTGGATATCGGCGTGCAGTCGGGGTTGGTGTCGAATCAGACGCGGGCTTTTGCAGTGGACCCGAAAGCCCAGGGCCGCATCAATAGTTTGTACATGACGGCGACGTTTTTTGGCGGTGCGGTGGGGGCCACGGTCAGCGGCTGGTTGATGACGCGGTTGGGCTGGATGGGGATTGTGGAGTTTGGGGTGATGCTGGGGGTGATTGCGGGGGTGATCCACTGGATCAGTGGCGCAGGCCAGGCCGAATATCAAAAACAATAGAAATCCTGTGGGAGCCGGGCTTGCCCGCGATGGCGGTGTGTCAGCAACCACTTCATAACCTGATACACCGCTATCGCAGGCAAGCCAGCTCCCACAGTTGATTGCATTTCATGCTCATGAAAAAGGCGACCCGAAGGTCGCCTTTTCTTATTGCGCGTATTGCTTGCTCAACCCCGGCGGCACGCCATGGATGTCGGTCTCTTCCCAAGGCCCGTTCGGGCTGATGGACCGGCTCCAGCCGTTGCTCCAGCGGTAGTACGTGCGCTGCCGATAGAACGTATCCGGCTGCTCGTCCAGCACATACACCTGCATCTTCCCGTCCCAGTGGCTGGCAGCACCTGGCGGCGGTGCAAAGGTTGGCGAAGAGCTCGGCACCGGCTTCGACGGTTTGATCACCGGGCCGGAAGGCTGGGTGCTCGGCTGGGTCGACGGCCCGGTGGGCGGGATGGTCGGCCCGGTAGGCGACGGTGGCCGATGGACCGCACAAGCACTCAGCCCCAAGACCAGGCTGAGCAGGGTGATACGTGCGATGGCGGTCATGGGCATTTCCTCGAATTATTTATCCGGACTGTCGATGGTCAGCTGCTGCAGCGCAGTGGTGCTGCTGGCCAAGGGTTGGCTGCGGCCGATCCACTCGCCAGTTGTGGGAACACCTGCCCGGGATATGCGCGCAACCAGTTGGACTTCGGGAAAGTTGGACAGTTTCAACTGCGGCATCATCGCGTCGGCATCGCCCAGTTCGACGGTGATCGGCAGGTCGGCCACGGTCACGCGCTTGGCGGCCAGCGGCGCCGGCGGGCCTTTGACGGCGCGGGCGAAGATGAACACGCTGTCGGTCGGCAAGGCCTTGGCCTTCACGTCCGCCGCCAAATCCACGCGTACTTGCATCTGCTTTTGTGCCTTCACGGGCGCCACGGTACCGCCGCTCTCTTTGAGCTTCTCGGCAGCCCGATCAATGCCGCCTTGCAGCGCGGCGCGGGAGTTGTCTTCCGGCGGCAGTTGCGCCAGCAGGCGGTTCCAGTAGTCGATCGCTTCCTGGTACCGCTGGCCTTCAAAGGCGGCGATGCCCAGCAGGCCGAGGCTGGTGACTTCTTTCGGGTCGAGTTTCAGGGCTTCGTCGGTCAAGGCCTGGACCTTGGGCGACCACTGTTTGTTGTCGGCAAAGTACTGGGCCTGGGCCCATTGGCCGAGCAGCTCGGGCTGGCGACCGGCCAGGGCCACGGTGCGCTCGAAAACTTTAGCCGCATCGGCCGAGCGGTTCTGGGCCATGTAGGCACGGCCGAGGAAGTACAAGCCTTCCGGCGAATCCGGTTGGGCTGCGGCGGCGCGCTCCAGACGGCGGGTCATGTCTTCCATGGACACCGGCGGCTGGGAGAATTCCCGGGTCAGTTCGACCTTGTCGCTGGCGCCATAATGCAGGTACAGCGCCACGCCCAATACCGGCACCAGAAACGCCGCCAGAAACGGCAGCGGTTTGCCGAGGCGCGATTCCCGGGGCTGTTCCACCCCTTCGGTGTCCGCCAGCAGCTCACGGGCCGCTTCAGCGCGACCGCTGTCCAGTTGCGCCGTATTCAGCACGCCTTCGTCTTGCTGGGTTTGCAGTTCCGCCACACGTTCTTGATACAGCGCCACGTTCAGCGCAGTGCGATCCTCTTCACGCTGGGCACGGCGGCCGCGTAACACCGGGATCAACAGGAAACTCAGAGCAATCAGAAGCAGCAGACCGGCTGCGAGCCAGAAATCAATCATCAGTTTTTTTGTCCAGCAGTTGGTCGAGGCGTTGACGCTCATCGACGGAAAGCGAGTCCGAGCCATCGGCCGGGGCGACACGACGGCGGCGCACAATCACCGCCATCACCACCACGCCGGCGAGCAACAGCCCGGCGGGGCCGAACCACAGCAGCGCTGTCTTGCCGGTGAGCGCCGGCTTGTAGCGCACGAAGTCACCGTAGCGGTCGACCATGAAGTCGATGATCTGCTGATTGTCCTTGCCCTCGCCGAGCATGCGGAAAATCTCTTTGCGCAGGTCGGCGGCGATCGGCGCATTGGAGTCGGCGATGTCCTGGTTCTGGCACTTGGGGCAGCGCAGTTCCTTGGTCAGTTCGCGAAAACGCTCGCGGTCACCGTCCTTGGCAAATTCGTAGGTGTCGATGGCGGCGTGGGCCACGCCGACCATGCTCAAGCCCAATACCGCGGCGGCTAACCAACGCTTCATGGCTTGGCCTCATCCACCAGCGCCTGGTACTTGGCAGCCAGTTGCTCGCGCCACACCACTTCGTCGATCACGCCCACGTACTTGTCGCGGATCACGCCCTTGGCGTCGATGAAGAAGGTTTCCGGGGCGCCATATACGCCGAGGTTCAGGCCGAGGTTGCCGTCTTCGTCGCGGATATCCAACTGGTACGGGTTGTGAAATTCGGCCAGCCACTTCAAGGCGGCCGCGTTGTCGTCCTTGTAGTTGATGCCGTAGATCACCACGCCGTTCTCGGCCAGCTTGTTCAGCACCGGGTGCTCGACGCGGCAGGAAATGCACCAGGTGCCCCACACGTTGACCAGTGCCGGTTTGCCCAGCAAATCAGCCTGGGTCAGGGTTTTGTCGCCCTGTACGGTCGGCAGCGAGAACGCCGGGAACGGCTTGCCGATCATCGCCGAGGGCAGCTCGGCCGGGTCCAGGTAGAGCCCGCGATACAGAAACACCGCCACCACCAGGAACGCCGCCAGCGGTAACACCATCAACCAACGCTTCATACCGCCGCTCCTTGCAGGCCGAGGGCTTCACGCACCTGGCTCTTGACCTTGACCCGGTAACGCCGGTCCGTCGCTGCCAGCAAACCACCGAAGCCAGTCAGCAGCCCGCCGAACCAGATCCAGCGCACAAACGGTTTGACGTGCACCCGCACGGCCCAGGCGCCATCGCCCAGGGGTTCACCCAGCGCCACGTAGAGGTCGCGGGTGAAACCGGCGTCGATCCCGGCTTCGGTCATCATCGAGCTTTGCACGGTGTACAGGCGTTTTTCCGGGTGCAACAGCGCTACTTCCTTGCCATTGCGCACCACACGTACTGTGCCTTTGTCGGAGGTGAAGTTCGGGCCCTCGAAGTGCTTGGCGCCTTCGAAAATGAAGTGGTAACCGGCCAGGTCCATGGACTCGCCCGGCGCCAGGCGCAGGTCACGCTCGGCGCTGTTCTGGCTGGACAACACCACGCCCAGGGCACACACGGCGATGCCGATATGCGCGACCTGCATGCCCCAGTAGCTGCGGGTCATGGTCGGCAGGCCTTTGATCAGGCCTTTGTGGCGGGTCTTGTCGATCAGGTCGCGCACGCCGGCCAGCAATACCCAGGCGGCGAGCATGAAGGTGGCGAGCACGGCCCAGTTGAAGTCGCCGTAGGCAATGCCGGCGATCACGGCCAGCGCGGCGCTGCCCAGCAGCACCGGCGCGAGCATGCCCACCAGCCATTTCACCGGGGTGTCTTTCCAGCGCACCAGTACGCCCACCGCCATCACCACCATCAGCAACGCCATCAACGGGATGAACAGTGCATTGAAGTACGGCGGGCCAACGGACAGTTTCGCGCCGCTCAGGGCATCCAGGGCCAGCGGGTACAAGGTGCCGAGCAGGATCATCGAGGCCGCCACCACCAGCACCAGGTTGTTACCCAGCAGCAGGGTTTCCCGGGACCAGAGGTTGAAGCCCACGTGGCTCTTGACCACGGGCGCGCGCAGGGCGAACAGGGTAAGCGAGCCGCCGACCACAAACAGCAGGAAGATCAGGATGAACACGCCGCGCTCCGGGTCGGAGGCAAACGCGTGCACCGAGGTCAGCACGCCGGAGCGCACCAGGAACGTCCCCAGCAGGCTCAGGGAAAACGCCGCGATGGCCAGCAACACGGTCCAGCTCTTGAACACGCCACGTTTTTCAGTGACCGCCAGCGAGTGAATCAGCGCCGTGCCCACCAGCCAGGGCATGAACGAGGCGTTTTCCACCGGGTCCCAGAACCACCAGCCGCCCCAGCCGAGTTCGTAGTAGGCCCACCACGAGCCCAGGGTGATGCCGATGCCGAGGAACGCCCAGGCGACGATGGTCCAGGGCCGCGACCAGCGCGCCCAGGCCGCATCAAGGCGACCGCCGAGCAACGCGGCGATGGCGAACGCGAAGGCCACCGAGAACCCCACGTAACCCATGTAGAGCATCGGCGGGTGCACGATCAGGCCGATGTCTTGCAGCAGCGGGTTGAGGTCGTGCCCGTCGACCGGGATCTGCGGCAGGATGCGGGTGAACGGGTTGGAGGTCATGATCAGAAACAGCAGGAAGCCAATGCTGATCATGCCCATCACCGCCAGCACACGGGCCAGCATCACTTGCGGCAACTGGCGGGAGAAGATTGACACGGCAAAGGTCCAGCCGCCGAGGATCAACGCCCACAGCAGCAACGACCCTTCGTGGGCACCCCACACGGCGCTGAACTTGTAGTACCAGGGCAAGGCGCTGTTGGAGTTGTTGGCCACATAGGCGACGGAAAAGTCGTCGGTCATGAAGGCGTAGGTCAGGCAACCGAAGGCGAACACCAAAAAGGCGAACTGGCCCCAGGCAGCCGGCTGGGCCAGGCTCATCCACAGGCGGTCACCGCGCCAGGCGCCCAGCAACGGGACCACGGCCTGGACGATGGCGAAGCACAGGGCGAGGATCATCGCCAACTGGCCAAGCTCCGGAATAAACAATGCGGACGTCATGACTTAGCCCTCCTTGGCGGGGGTCGGGGCGGATTGGCCGCTGTCTTTGAGGGCCTTGGTGACTTCCGGCGGCATGTATTTTTCATCGTGCTTGGCCAGCACTTCATCGGCCACGACCACGCCGTCGGCGTTGAGCTTGCCGAGGGCGACGATGCCCTGCCCTTCGCGGAACAGGTCTGGGAGGATGCCGCGGTAGGTGATGGTCACGGATTTGTTGAAGTCGGTGACGATGAATTTCACGTCGAGGGAATCCCCGGAACGTTGCAGCGAGCCCTTCTCGACCATGCCACCGGCGCGGATGCGCGTGTCCAGCGGCGCTTCGCCGTTGGCGATCTGGGTCGGGGTGTAGAACAGGTTGATGTTCTCCCGCAGGGCGCTCAGGGCCAGGGTCACGGCAATGCCGACACCGGCCATGATGGCCAGGATGATCAACAGACGCTTTCTACGCAGCGGATTCACTTTTCGGTCTCCCGGCGCAAACGACGCGCCTCTTGTTGCAGGTAACGCTTGCGGGCCAGGATCGGCGCGGCGACGTTGAGGGCCAGCACCGCCAGGCAGATGCCATAGGCCGTCCAGACGTACAGGGCGTGATGGCCCATGGCGAGAAAATCACTGAAAGAGTTGAAGCTCATCCACGGGCTCCCAGGCTGTTTTGCACTTCGGCCTTGACCCAACTGGTGCGGGCTTCACGCTTGAGCACTTCAAGGCGCATGCGCAGCAGCAACACCGCGCCGAAGAAGCAGTAGAACCCCAGCACCATCAGCAGCAGCGGCGCCCACATTTCCACGGGCATGGCCGGCTTTTCGGTGAGGGTGAAGGTGGCGCCCTGGTGCAGGGTGCTCCACCACTCCACCGAGTATTTGATGATCGGGATGTTGATCACGCCGACAATCGCCAGCACCGCGCAGGCCTTGGCGGCGCTGTCACGGTTGCTGATGGCGTTGCCCAGGGCGATCAGGCCGAAGTACAGGAACAGCAGGATCAGCATCGACGTGAGTCGCGCGTCCCAGACCCACCACGAACCCCAGGTCGGCTTGCCCCAGATCGCGCCGGTGACCAGCGCCACGGCGGTCATCCAGGCGCCGATGGGCGCGGCGCATTGCAGGGCCACGTCCGCCAGTTTCATCTTCCACACCAGGCCAACGACGCCGCACACCGCCAGCATCACGTAGCAGGACTGGGCCAGCATCGCGGCGGGAACGTGGATATAAATGATGCGAAAGCTGTTGCCTTGCTGATAGTCCGGCGGCGCGAAGGCCAGGCCCCAGACCAGGCCGATGCCGATCAGCAATACCGCGGCGATGCTCAACCACGGCAGCAGTTTGCCACTGATGCCGTAAAACCATTTGGGCGAGCCGAGCTTGTGAAACCAGGTCCAGTTCATGCTGTTTCCATCACGGTTGCTTCTCGTCATTGCGAGGAGCCAAGGGTCTTTACTGATTAAGGTTATAACGCTTAACCAGACCTCATTATTCGCCGACGCTGATCTTCAGGCCAGCCGCTATAGCAAAGGGTGTCAGGGTTACCGCCAGGGCGGCCAGGCTGCCAAGCCACAGGAGGTAACCGGTCGCCGGCATGCCCTGGAGTGCGGCTTGTAACGCGCCGCTGCCCAGGATCAACACCGGGATATACAAAGGCAAAATCAGCAGGGCCAGCAACAGGCCGCCGCGTTTCAAACCGACTGTCAGCGCCGCACCTACCGCCCCCAACAAACTGAGCACCGGCGTCCCCAGCAATAATGACAGGAGCAACACCGGCAGGCACTCGGTGGGCAACCCCAGCATCATCGCCAGCAGCGGCGCGAGGAACACCAGCGCCAGGCCGGAAAACGCCCAGTGTGCCAGTACCTTGGCCAGAACCAGAAGAGGCAGAGGGTGCGACGAAAGGACCCACTGTTCAAGGGAACCGTCTTCAAAATCACTGCGAAACAGCCCGTCCAGCGAGAGCAGGACCGATAAAAGCGCCGCCACCCAGACCAGTCCCGGAGACAAGGTTTGCAACAGTTTAGTCTCGGGGCCGACCGCCAACGGGAACAGCGCGATCACAATCGCGAAGAATACCAGCGGGTTGGCCAGTTCGGCCGGGCGGCGACAGAGTAACCGCGCTTCGCGGGCCACCAACAGGGCAAATACACTCATACCGACCACCGGCCCAGATCAAGATCGCGGTAACCGGCGGGCATGCGCGCCAACGTGTGGTGGGTGGTCAGGAGCACCATCCCGCCCTGCTCGCAATGGGTGGCCAGGTGTTCTTCAAGCTGGGCCACGCCTTGTTTGTCGAGGGCGGTGAAGGGTTCGTCGAGAATCCACAGCGGCGGCCCGTCCAGGTACAAACGGGCCAGGGCCACGCGGCGCTGCTGGCCGGCGGACAGGGTGTGGCAGGGAACGTCTTCGAAACCCTTGAGGCCAACCGCGGCCAGAGCCTGCCAGATGGCCTCGCGGCTTGCGGGATGATGCAGGGCACTGAGCCAACTGAGGTTTTCTTCGGCGGTGAGCACGTCCTTGATCCCGGCGGCGTGGCCGATCCAGATCAGGTTGCGGGCCAGTTCCGTGCGCTGCGCGTGCAACGGTTTGCCGTTGAGCCGCACTTCGCCCGCCGTCGGCTGCATCAGCCCGGCCAGCAGACGCAACAGGCTGGTCTTGCCGCTGCCGTTGGGGCCGCTGACCTGCACCATATCGCCGCCCGCCAGACGCAGTTCGAGGTGTTCGAACAGCATCCGCAGGTCACGTTCACAAGCGAGCGCTACGGCTTCTAGAAGAGGGCTGGTCAAAAGATCGCGGGCCTTTACGGTTCAAGTCGGCGGTGGAACGGCCGTTAAAGAGATGCACATTAACTGCTTTGGCGACCGGTTTTAGAGAGCTGGATCAAATAGTTGTGATGTTTATACCGCTCTCTTTGAAGACGGGCGGCATTATACATGCGATGCCCTACTCTAAAGAGGGCAATTTCCCTTGAGACGGCGCACACGATGACCGGTGAGATCAATCTACCTACGCTTCCTCCGACGCTACCGGTGGGGCCCGCGCCCGCGCCCGCGACGGGTGAGTTGCTGAAACTGCTGGAGCCGCAGACCGGCCTGATTGACCCCGGAAAAACCGTGAACGCCGAGGTACTGGCGCTGAAACAAGGCGGCGATGCCTTTCAATTACTGCTCAAGCTGACCCTGGACAGCGGCCGGCAAACCCTGGTGCAGGCCAGCAGCAGCCAACCGCTGCCGCTGGGCACCCAGGTGGAAGTCAGCCAGACGCCTTCGGGCAATTTGTCCATCAGTTTGCAGCAGGCCCTGAGTTCCAGCGTCGCCGCACTGACGCGCATCGACACCACCCAATTGCCCGTGGGCACGCTGCTGCAAGGCAAGGTGCTGACCACCCAGGCGCTGCCACAGGGGGCCAACCAGCCGGTGGTGTACCGCTCGCTGGTGTCGGTGCTCAATAACGTCCTCAGCGGCGCAACCCTGACGGTCGAAAGCCCGCAGCCATTGCGCATCGGCAGCTTGCTCAGCGCCGTGGTGCAAAGTGCCCAGACCTTGAGCTTTGTGCCGCTGAGCGGCCGCCAGGACCAACTGGCCGTGGCTCAGCAGCTCTCCACCCAGCAAAGCCGCCAGGGTTCGCTGGACGTGGTGTTCACCGCGCTGCAGAGCTTACCGGCAACCAACAGCAGCAACAGCAGCACCTCGTCAGACTTGTTTGCCGCGGCCGAGCGTTTACTGGCGGGCCTGCCCGATCTGGCCCAGGCCAGTAATCCCAAGGTGCTGGCCCAACTGGTACAGAACAGCGGGACATTCCTCGAAGCCAAGCTGCTCGCCGGGCAAAACCCGCAAATACCGCCGTTGGACATGAAAGGCGCCCTATTGCGCTTCGTTGCTGACCTGCTGCCTGCTCTTCCCGCCAGCACCAACCTCAATGCGATCCTGGCGGCCAATACCCTGGCGCAGTTGCTGCCCAGCTTCGTGCGCAGCCCGTTGGGCACCCTCGGCCAGGTCGGCGCCCGCCAAGCCCCTGCTGGCTTTCCGCTGCCCGATCGGCTGATGCAACGCCTGGAAGGTGAGAGCGACCTGGAAAACCTGCTGCGCCTGGCCGCCGGCGCTATTTCCCGCCTGCAAAGCCATCAGCTGTCCAGCCTGGAACAAACCGGCACCACCGCCGACGGCAAGCTCTTGACCACCTGGCAGCTGGAAATCCCCATGCGCACCTTGCAGGACATCGTGCCGTTGCAGGTCAAGTTTCAGCGGGAAGAGCCGGCCCCCGACAAGGAGCAGCCGGAACGTAAGGACAGCAAAGACCCCAAGCAAATGCTCTGGCGCGTGGAGATGGCCCTCGACATGGAGCCCCTGGGCCCGTTGCAGGTCCAAGCCCAATTGAGCCAGGGCAAACTGTCGAGTCAGCTGTGGGCCACCCGCCCGTTCACCGCCAGCCTGATCGAAAGCCACTTGGGCAGCCTGCGGGAACGCCTGGTGTCGTCGGGGCTCAACGTCGGCGACCTGGACTGCCACCTCGGCACCCCGCCACGGGGCCCGAAAACCGGGCTGGAACAACGCTGGGTGGACGAAACCGCATGAAAAACCCCAACCCGCCGCGCCAGGCCATTGCCCTCAAATACGACGGCCAGCAAGCCCCGACCCTGACCGCCAAGGGCGACGACGCCCTGGCCGAAGCCATCCTGAAACTGGCCCGGGAAAATGAAGTACCGATTTACGAAAATGCCGAGCTGGTCAAATTACTGGCGCGCATGGAATTGGGCGACAGCATCCCCGAGGAGCTGTACCGCACCATCGCCGAGATCATCGCGTTTGCCTGGACGTTGAAGGGCAAGTTCCCGGTGGGATACGACCCGGATGCGGGGCCGTTGGAGCGGGATGTGACGGAAAGAGGCGACGATTATTAATGTGGGAGCGGGCTTGCTCGCGAATGCAGCGTATCAGTCAATACATCTGTGACTGATCCAGCGCTTTCGCGAGCAAGCCCGCTCCCACACTTGATTTGCCCACATTAAGCCGTAACAACTGGGAATTAATCTGTCGCGACCCCTTAATCCCGGAGCACGGCAGTTGAAACGGACTTCAATCCTGGTAGCACTGAGTCTCTGTGTGTTTTCCCTGACGGCAACGGCCAGCAACGAGGCCCATGAATACCTTGCGGCCTGTCGCGAAGCCAGGGAAATGTCGCCGGATGCGCCACCTTCCTACGCGTCAGCCTATTGCCTTGGCATCACCACCGGCGTACTGAGAACACTGGAATACCTGGACGAATTCACCCCCAGAAACCGCCGCCTTTGCCTGCCGGAAAGCTTGGAGCCAGGGCGTTTGGTCGATAGGGTTCTGGCGTACAGCAAGAAATACCCTGCGGCAGAGCGAGGCGGCACGGCCCGGCTGGTCAGGGGTGCAATTACCGAACATTATCCTTGCCCAAAGAAAGGCACCAACTCGCTATAGCGGGAAGCCGCAGCCGCTGATGTATAGCAATTATATCTTTCATGGTATAAATTATCTCGAACCCGATAGTTCAGGATAACGTCATGAGCCCGACCCGCCCGATCCTCAGTCGAAAGCTACTCGCCGAAGCCCTCGCCCGTGATTTGGCGGGCGAGTCATTTGCCGATTACAGCTCCGGCATGTTCCTCGCGGCCCCTCGCCGTACCGGCAAGAGCACGTTCCTGCGCAACGACCTCATCCCCGAATGCAAGGCTCGCGGCTGGCTGCCGGTTTATGTGGACCTGTGGATGAACCGCGAAATCGACCCCGCCGCGCTGATTTCCGGCGCCATCGGCAAAGCCCTGGGCGAATTCGAAAGCGCCGTGAGCAAAGCGGCCAAGAAAGCCGGTATCGACAAGATCAGCTTGCTGCGCACCCTGAGTTGGGATTTCACCAAGCCTCAACTGCCCGCCGGCACGACGCTCAGCCACGCCCTGGACGTGCTGCACCAGGTCTCGGGGCAGATGATCGTGCTGATCGTGGACGAAGCCCAGCATGCCCTCAACAGCGAAAATGGCGTAAACGCAATGTTTGCCCTCAAGGCGGCACGGGATCATCTCAACGGCGGCACCACCGCAGACGGCCTGCGCCTGGTGTTCACCGGGTCCAGCCGGGACAAACTGGCCAACCTGGTACTCAAGAGCAAACAACCCTTCTTCGGTGCCCACATCACGCCGTTCCCCCTGCTGAGCCGGGATTACGTCGAGTTCGTGACGGACCTGTGGAACCAGCGCCTGGCGGCGAGCAACCAGTTCAACCTTGAGGACATGGACTACGCGTTCCAGCTCGTCGGCCGACGCCCGGAAATGCTCAACACACTATTGACCGAAGTGAGCGTGGGCCTGGGCGAGGCCAGCAACCTTGGCGAATTGCTGAGAACAGGGGCCCTCAATCACCAGGCCGGGATCTGGAGCGACTACGAGAGCGCCTACAACGACCTGTCCCCTTTGCAACAAGCAGTCCTGGAAGTGATGGGCGAACGAACCCTGGGCAAGCAAGCGTTCTCCCCGTTTGCGGAAAAAACCTTCCAGGATGTGAACAGCAAATTGGAGTTGGCCCAGGCGGAACCGAACGCCAGCACGCCCAACGTGCAGAAAGCACTGGAAGTGCTGCGGGAAAAGGAATTGGTCTGGAAAGCCAACCGTGGCGAATACGCCCTGGAGGACTCGACCATGGCCGAATGGCTGAGCAACCGGCATCAGCTATAAGCTGCAGGCAAACCCGCTTGCAGCTCGTAACCTTCAGCCGTTCTTGTGCAACTTGCTCATCAACTGCGCCTCAGCCTGGGTCAACCCGCAGGACTGGGTCAGCTCATCCACCGTGGCGCCCATGCCCACCAGCTTTGCCGCCTGGGCAAATGACAGGCTCGACGGGTCACGCTGTTCCAGCGCCGACAACTTGTCCGGCAATGGCGCCAGCACCGAACGCAGCTCGTGCACTTCGTCCCCCACACGCACCGCGCTCTGCTGGAAGTGGTCGACCCGCTTGACCAATTCCAGAATGCGCCGGTCACGCACGGCGTCGCGCTCGACCTGTTGAGTGGCCAATTCCCGTTGCCGGCGCACGTAGCGCAGCAGGAAGCCCAGGGTCCCGGCCCATAGGATGGCCAGGACGATCACCGCTACCTCTAGGAACAATCAGATATTCTCCAGGTCCTGCCACTCTTCTTCGCTCATCATCTTGTCCAGCTCAACCAGAATCAGCAGTTCGCCGTTCTTGTTGCAGACACCCTGGATGAACTTGGCCGATTCTTCGTTGCCGACGTTCGGCGCGGTCTCGACTTCAGATTGGCGCAGGTAAACCACTTCCGCCACGCTGTCGACCATGATCCCGACCACTTGCTTGTCGGCTTCGATGATCACGATGCGGGTGTTGTCATTGACTTCGGTCGGCACCAGGCCAAAACGCTGGCGAGTGTCGATCACGGTCACCACGTTGCCGCGCAGGTTGATGATGCCCAGCACGTAGCTTGGGGCACCCGGAACCGGGGCGATCTCGGTGTAGCGCAGCACTTCCTGCACACGCATCACGTTGATGCCGTAGGACTCGTTGTCCAGCTTGAAGGTGACCCATTGCAGGATGGGATCATCCACCAGACCTTGTGCGGACACTGACTTGTTCATACTCCAGACCCCTTCAAATACCGTTGGTTACGGTGTGTGTTCTTGGGCAGCGCCAGCGCGCTGCGCTTGTTATCAAGTGCGTTTGTTGAGCGGCATATCCTTTACCGCGCCGCTGGCAATCAACTCTGCCAATTCGGCGACATCCAGCAACGCGCACATGTGTTCGATCACGGTGCCCGCCAGCCATGGCCGCTGGCCCCGGTGGCTGCGCCATTTGATTTCATTGGGGTCCAGGCGCAACGAGCGGCTGACTTGATGCACCGCCAGCCCCCACTCGTAGCCCTGGACCGAGATGACGTACTGCAGGCCCTGGCGGAAATCGTCGCGGTAACGGTCGGGCATCACCCAGCGCGCAGTGTCCAATACCTTCAAGTTACCCTGCTGGCTCGGCAGGATCCCGAGGAACCATTCCGGCTGTCCGAACAACGGCGTCAATTCCTGGCCTTCCAGGGAGTAGATCGAACCCAGGCACACCAGCGGCACCGCCAGGGTCAGCCCGGCGACGTCGAACAGCAAACATTCAAACGGCTCGGCCGCCCACGCCGGACGACCATCGCCCTGCACCGGCGGCGGGGTGATGCTTGGCGGGAGGTGAACCTCGACCACCGGTTCCACCACCACGGGCGCGATCACCACAGGCGCGACGGGTGCAGGCACGGCAACCGGTACCGGAACCACCAGGGGCAGCACCAACGCATCACGGGCCTGTTCTTCCAGGACCGCCAGCTGAAACTCGTCCAGGGCCGCAGGTGATGGCTCGATAACTTCATCGAGGATCAGAATCGGTTCCGGCATTTCCTCGGTCGCGTCTTGCAGCAAGGCGTCCAGATAGGACTCCAGCGCCAGTTGCGGCCGGGTCTTGAAATCAACGGGACGGTTCATCGGTATGCCCACGCGCAAGCCCCATCAACCCTGTATTCAGAGGTTATCGGCCTGTGGGGGTCCGGACTTGAATCGGGAGCCCGTTTTGTCAGGAAAACCGCGGCGTCTGCATCGCTGGCAAGCCAGGCTCCTACAGGGCTGTTTAGGGTCATCACGCCACCTGCGCCACAAGTTGCTGGGACAACAGGTGTTTGAGCAACGCCCGGTACGCCAGCACACCACGGCTTTTACCGTCGAACTGCGAAGGCGTCAGCCCGGCCCGGCTGGCATCCCGCAGGCGCGTGTCCACCGGGATATAGCCCTGCCAGATGGTGTCCGGATACGCATCGCGCAACACACGCAAGGTGCCGAGGGAGGCCTGGGTACGCCGGTCAAACAGGGTCGGCACGATGCTGAACGGCAGCGCCTGTTTGCGCGAACGGTTGATCATCGCCAGGGTGCTGACCATGCGCTCCAGGCCTTTGACGGCCAGGTGCTCGGTCTGCACCGGGATCACCAGTTGTTGGCTCGCAGCAAGGGCGTTGACCATCAGCACGCCCAGCAACGGCGGGCTGTCGATGATGGCGTAGTCGAAGTCCTGCCACAGCTGCGCCAGGGTCTTGGCGATCACCAGGCCCAGGCCGCTCTGCCCCGGCGACTGGCGCTCAAGGGTGGCCAGGGCGGTGCTGGACGGCAACAGCGAGATCTTGTCATTGCTGGTGGGCAGCATCAGCTGGCCCGGCAAGTCAGCTGGCACGCTGCCTTTGTGCAGGAACAGGTCGTAGCAACTGTGCTCCAGGGCATCCGGGTCGTAGCCGAAATAGCTGGTCATGGAGCCGTGGGGATCCAGGTCGACCACGACCACGCGCTTGCCGGCCTCGGCCAGCAAGCCGGCCAAGGCGATGGACGTGGTGGTTTTACCGACACCACCCTTTTGATTGGCAACTGCCCAGACTCTCATTCGGATTGTTCCTCCCGGCAGGCACAGGCTCGACCGAGAAATAGCATGGGGTTATAGAGCCGGTGACGGAGAATTGACGGCACTCCCGCGAACCGGCGCCTTTACGGGCGCTGGTGCAGTTTGTGTGCCAGCCCGCTTCAAGGCGGCATCCGGTGTTGCATTGGCGGTGCCGGTGCCCGTCAGGCTGCGGCGCACATCCAGGTTGCGCGACACCACCAGCACCACCCGACGGTTGCGCGCGCGGCCTTCCGCCGTGGCGTTATTGGCCACCGGCTGGAACTCGCCGTAGCCCACCGACGCCAGGCGCCCGGGGTTCACGCCCTGCATCGCGAGCATTCGTACAATGCTCGCGGCACGGGCCGAAGACAGCTCCCAGTTGGTCGGGTACTGCGCCGTGCTGATGGGCAGGTTATCGGTGAAGCCTTCAACGTGGACCGGGTTTTCAAACGGTTTGAGGATCGCCGCCACCTTGTCGATGATGGTGAACGCCTGGTCGCTGGGCATCGCATCGGCGCTGGCAAACAGCAGGCTGGAATTAAGCTCGATTTCCACCCACAACTCATTGCCGCGCACGGTCATCTGGTTGGAGCTGATCAGGTCGCCAAA
Source organism: Pseudomonas sp. IPO3778 (assembly GCF_013386825.1). GTDB lineage: Bacteria > Pseudomonadota > Gammaproteobacteria > Pseudomonadales > Pseudomonadaceae > Aquipseudomonas. The sequence goes on along the minus strand of NZ_JACARC010000042.1, from coordinate 19,437 downwards.
GGCCGCGCTGATGTCATCGGCGATGCTTTTCAGCGGGTCGCTGGTGCCCCCGATGCCGGCCGCGGTTTCATCGCTGTCGTTGACCAGCGGCTTGGCCGGGGTCACGGTCTTGGGGCGTTCTTCGCCGATCGGGATCGGCTTGAGGGAGCGGTCTGCGTCGCTGAACACGCCGATCAGCGCCTGGGAAATGACTTTGTACTTGCCCTCGTTGATCGAGGAAATGGAATACATCACCACAAAAAACGCGAACAGCAGCGTGATGAAGTCGGCATAGGACACCAGCCAGCGTTCATGATTGACGTGTTCTTCAGGTTCGCGACGGCGACGGCTCACAGAACCTCCCCGAGTTTTTGAGTATAGGGCTCACCGTGGCGAGCGAGCTTGCTCGCGCTGGGGCGCGAAGCGGCCCCAACAAGCTCACCGCTGCTCTCCTGCCGAAACCGAGTAGCCCGTGTTGGGGCTGCTGCGCAACCCGACGCGAGCAAGCTCGCTCGCCACAAAAAGCCCGTTCGCCAGCGGGAAGCCGTATCGATATCCATCATCAATCCATGAAGCCCTGGAGCTTCAGTTCGATGGAGCGTGGGTTTTCACCCTCGGCAATCGAGAGGATGCCCTCGAGCAACATCTCGCGATACCGCGACTGGCGCATGGCGATCGACTTGAGCTTGCTGGCCACCGGCAACAACACCAGGTTGGCACTGGCCACGCCGTAGATGGTGGCAACGAACGCCACCGCAATACCGCTGCCCAGTTGCGACGGATCGGCCAGGTTGCCCATCACGTGGATCAGCCCCATCACCGCACCGATGATGCCGATGGTCGGCGCGTAGCCGCCCATGCTTTCAAAGACTTTGGCAGCGTTGATGTCGCGGCTTTCCTGGGTGTAGAAGTCCACTTCCAGGATGCTGCGAATCGCTTCCGGCTCGGCCCCGTCCACCAGCAATTGCAGGCCTTTGCGTGCGTAGCTGTCGGGCTCGGCATCAGCCACGCTTTCCAGGCCCAGCAGGCCTTCCTTGCGCGCCGTGAGGCTCCAGTTGACCACGCGGTCGATGCCGCCTGGCAGGTCGACCCGTGGCGGGAAAATAATCCAGATGAGGATCTGCATGGCGCGCTTGAACGAGCTCATGGGCGACTGCAGCAACGCCGCGCCCACCGTACCGCCGATCACGATCAACGCCGCAGGGCCGTTGGCCAGCGCGCCCAGGTGGCCGCCTTCGAGGTAGTTGCCGCCGATAATCGCGACAAACGCCATGATGATGCCAATCAGGCTCAATACATCCATTAGAGGCAGGCCTCCACCAGGTGCTTGCCGATGTCGTCCAGGCTGTAGACGGCGTCGGCCAGGTCGGCTTTGACGATGGCCATGGGCATGCCATAGATCACGCAGCTGGCTTCGTCCTGGGCCCAGATCGCGCTGCCGCCCTGCTTGAGCAGGCGTGCGCCTTCGCGTCCGTCGGCGCCCATGCCGGTCAGCACCACCGCCAGAACTTTGTCACCGTAGGACTTCGCCGCGGAACCGAAGGTGATATCCACACACGGCTTGTAGTTAAGGCGCTCGTCACCCGGCAGGATTTTGATCGCCCCACGGCCGTCCACCATCATCTGCTTGCCGCCCGGGGCCAGCAGCGCCAGGCCCGGACGCAGAATGTCGCCATCCTCGGCTTCCTTGACGCTGATGCGGCACAGCTTGTCCAGACGCTCGGCAAAGGCCTTGGTGAACGCGGCAGGCATGTGCTGGATCAATACGATCGGGGCCGGGAAGTTGGCCGGCAGTTGGGTCAATACCCGCTGCAAGGCCACCGGACCGCCCGTGGACGTGCCGATAGCCACCAGCTTGTAGGCTTTGCGCTTGGGTGCCGGTGAATGCGCCGTGGGTGCAGCCGCACGCACAGGGGCGGCAGCCGGACGCGTGACAACGGGCGCAGGTGCCGGGCGACCAAAGGTGCTCGGCGCCGCCGGTGGCGGTGGCGGGGCAACAGGCGCGGGCGCCGGCGCCGGCGCACTGAACAGGCTGCGACGGTTACTGCGGGAGATGCTGTGCACCTTCTCGCAGAGCATCTGCTTGACCTTCTCGGGGTTGCGCGAGATGTCTTCGAAATTCTTCGGCAGGAAGTCCACCGCGCCGGCGTCCAGCGCATCCAGGGTTACCCGGGCGCCTTCGTGGGTCAGCGAGGAGAACATCAACACCGGCGTCGGGCAGCGCTGCATGATGTGCCGCACTGCCGTGATGCCGTCCATCATCGGCATCTCGTAGTCCATGGTGATCACGTCCGGCTTGAGGGCCAGTGCCTGGTCGATCGCCTCTTTGCCGTTGGTGGCCGTGCCGACCACCTGGATATTGGAATCCGATGAAAGAATTTCCGAGACGCGGCGGCGGAAGAAACCCGAATCGTCCACCACCAGGACCTTGACTACCATAAACACTCCGTTAGGCCGGGCGAGGGACAACCGCCCTGCCCGGGCCGAATCAAATACGCCGTGCGGCGTAACGCTTGAGCATGCTCGGAACATCGAGAATCAGCGCGATCCGACCGTCACCGGTAATGGTCGCACCCGACATGCCCGGGGTTCCCTGCAGCATTTTGCCCAAAGGCTTGATGACCACTTCTTCCTGGCCCACCAACTGATCGACGACAAAGCCGATCCGCTGGGTGCCCACGGAGAGAATCACCACATGGCCTTCGCGCTGCTCTTCATGCTTGGCCGAGGCCACCAGCCAACGCTTGAGGTAGAACAGTGGCAACGCCTTGTCGCGCACGATCACCACTTCCTGGCCGTCCACCACGTTGGTGCGCGACAGGTCGAGGTGGAAGATTTCGTTGACGTTGACCAACGGGAAGGCGAACGCCTGGTTGCCCAGCATCACCATCAGGGTCGGCATGATCGCCAGGGTCAACGGCACCTTGATGACGATTTTCGAACCCTGGCCCTTGGTCGAGTAAATGTTGATCGAGCCGTTGAGCTGGCTGATCTTGGTCTTCACCACGTCCATGCCCACGCCACGGCCGGAGACGTCGGAAATCTCGGTCTTGGTGGAGAAGCCCGGGGCGAAGATCAGGTTGTAGCATTCAGTGTCGGTCAGGCGGTCGGCGGCGTCCTTGTCCATCACGCCACGCTTGACCGCAATGTTGCGCAGTACCGTGGGGTCCATGCCCTTGCCGTCATCGGTGATCGACAGCAGGATGTGGTCGCCTTCCTGTTCGGCCGCCAGAATCACTTTGCCCTGGCGGTTCTTGCCCGAGGCTTCGCGTTCTTCCGGCGTCTCGACGCCGTGGTCGACAGCGTTACGCACCAAGTGGACCAGCGGGTCGGCCAGGGCCTCGACAAGGTTTTTGTCGAGGTCGGTTTCTTCACCCACCAGTTCCAGGTTGATCTCTTTCTTGAGCTGGCGTGCCAGGTCGCGAACCAGACGCGGGAAGCGGCCGAAGACTTTCTTGATCGGCTGCATCCGGGTCTTCATGACGGCGGTTTGCAGGTCGGCGGTGACCACGTCGAGGTTCGACACGGCCTTTTGCATGGCCTCGTCGCCGCTGTTCAGGCCCAGGCGGACCAGGCGGTTACGCACCAGTACCAGCTCACCGACCATGTTCATGATGTCGTCCAGGCGTGCGGTATCAACCCGCACGGTGGTTTCGGCTTCACTGGCCGGTTGCTTGTCCGGGGCGGGGGCAGCAGCGGCCCGCGCAGGAGCAGGTGCCGGCGCAGGTTTGGCCGCCACGGGTGCAGCCGCCTTGGCGGCCACCGGCGCGGGGGTTGCAACGGCAGCGGCAGACGCAGCAGCCGGAGCCGCAGCGCCGGCCACTTCGGTGAACTTGCCTTTGCCGTGCAGCTCATCCAGCAGGGCTTCGAATTCGTGATCGGAGATCAGCCCGTCAGCGGCAGGTGCAGCGGCCGGTGCAGCAGGTGCCGCGGCCGTTGCAGCGACTTCCGGCAGTGCATCGGCGGCAAATGAGCCTTTGCCGTGCAACTGGTCCAGCAGCGCTTCAAATTCGTCGTCGGTGATTTCATTGCTGGCCGGCGCTGCGGCTTGCGTTGGCGCTGGCGCTACGGCCACCGCGTCCGGGGCAAACTGGCCCTTGCCGTGCAACTGGTCGAGCAATGACTCGAACTCGGCATCGGTAATGTCTTCAGTGGTCGGCACCATGGCCGGCGCACTGGCTGCCGGCGCTTCGGCTTCGGCCTTGATGGCGTTCAGCGAATCCAGCAGTTGTTCAAATTCGCTGTCGGTCACGTCGCCCGCAGGCTCGGCGACAGGCTCAGCCACCGCTTCAACCACCGGCGCATTGGCCGCAGGTTCTGCCAGGCGCGCCAGGGCGGCCAGCAGTTCCGGCGTGGCCGCAGTGATCGGCGCACGTTCGCGCACTTCACTGAACATGCCGTTGACCGCATCCAGCGCTTCCAGAATCACGTCCATCAGTTCCGAGTCGACGTGCCGTTCACCCTTGCGCAGGATGTCGAACACGTTCTCGGCGATGTGACAGCACTCCACCAGCTCGTGGAGCTGGAGGAAGCCGGCGCCCCCTTTTACAGTGTGAAAACCGCGAAAAATTGCATTGAGCAGGTTCGCATCATCCGGTCGGCTTTCCAGCTCGACCAGTTGTTCGGACAGTTGCTCTAAAATTTCGCCGGCCTCTACAAGGAAATCCTGAAGGATTTCTTCATCGGCGCCGAAGCTCATGGGTGTGCTCCTTAGAAGCCTAAACTGGACAGCAAATCGTCTACGTCGTCTTGCCCGGATACAACGTCTTCACGTTTATCGGCATGAATCTGCGGACCTTCACCCTTGGCGAGGTGTTTTTGTGGATCTTTTTCAGAAAGGATCGCTTCGCGGTCGTGTTCGATGCCGGCAAACCGGTCGACTTGACCCGCCATCAACACCAGTTTGAGCAGGTTGCTTTCCACTTCGGTGACCAGTTGGGTCACGCGCTTGATCACCTGGCCGGTCAGGTCCTGGTAGTCCTGGGCCAGCAGAATGTCATTGAGGTTGCTGGAAACCGTGCGGTTTTCCTGCTCGCTGCGGGACAAAAAGCCTTCGACCCGGCGCGCCAGTTCACGAAACTCTTCAGCGCCCACTTCCCGACGCATGAACCGGCCCCAGTCAGTACTCAGGGCCTTGGCTTCACTGGCCATCCCGTTGACCAGAGGCGTGGCGTTTTCCACCAGGTCCATGGTGCGGTTGGCCGCCGCCTCAGTCAGCCTGACCACATAGGACAGGCGTTCGGTGGCATCCGTGATCTGCGAGATTTCTTCGGCCTGGGGCATGTGCGGGTCAATCTGAAAATTGACAATCGCACTGTGCAACTCACGCGTGAGTTTGCCCACTTCCTGGTACAGGCCGCGGTCACGGGTCTGGTTGAGCTCATGGATTAACTGCACCGCGTCGCCGAACTGGCCTTTTTCAAGGCTTTCAACCAACTGGTGAGCATGCTTTTTCAAGGTCGACTCAAAATCGCCTTGTGACGTTTCTTTATGCTCCATAGCTCCCCCGTGGCAGCATCAATGACCGATGCGTTCGAAGATTTTTTCGATCTTCTCTTTCAAGGCCAATGCAGTGAATGGCTTGACCACGTAGCCGTTAACCCCGGCCTGGGCGGCTTCAATGATCTGTTCACGCTTGGCTTCAGCGGTCACCATCAGCACAGGCAGGCTGCGCAGTTTTTCATCCGCGCGCACGTGGCGCAGCAGGTCGATGCCGGTCATGCCCGGCATGTTCCAGTCTGTTACCAGAAAGTCGATGCTCCCGCTGTTGAGGATCGGAATCGCCGTAATGCCGTCATCCGCCTCGACCGTGTTAGTGAACCCAAGGTCACGCAACAGGTTTTTTATGATCCGCCGCATCGTTGAGAAGTCATCAACGATGAGGATTTTCATGTTCTTGTCCAATTCGACCTCCAAGCAGTCTTAAACGCGCCCAGCACCTGGGCGCGCCATATCAATCAACAGGCGTTACACAAAAAGGACTACCGGGGGCGCACCACGGGCCAAGCCCGTCCGGGCGCAGGGCCTGGACGGTATCGTTCGCAGTGTCCCCACACTGCCTGTCAGCGCGCTCGCCACTCTCCCAAACGCCCCCGCAAGCGGGCTGCGCACTGGCTGTGTAACTGGCTGACCCGCGATTCGCTGACCCCCAGGACCTCACCGATTTCCTTGAGGTTCAGCTCTTCGTCGTAGTACAGCGCCAACACCAGTCGCTCACGCTCCGGCAAATTGGCAATCGCGTCCGCCAGCGCGCTCTGGAAGCGTTCATCTTCCAGATCCCGTGACGGTTCGAGATGGGCACTCGCGCCGTCCTCGTGCAGCCCTTCATGTTCGCCGTCCTGTAACAGGTCGTCGAAACTGAACAGCCGGCTGCCCAAGGTATCGTTCAAAATCCCGTAGTAATCATCGAGACTCAATTGGAGTTCGGCCGCAACTTCGTGATCTTTAGCGTCGCGACCGGTTTTTGCTTCAATTGAGCGAATTGCGTCACTCACCATCCGCGTATTGCGGTGCACCGAACGTGGCGCCCAGTCACCTTTACGCACTTCATCGAGCATGGCCCCACGGATACGGATACCCGCGTAGGTCTCGAAACTCGCGCCTTTGCTCGCGTCGTACTTGGTCGACACTTCGAGCAGGCCGATCATCCCGGCCTGGATCAAGTCTTCGACCTGAACGCTGGCGGGCAGGCGCGCCAGCAAGTGATAGGCAATGCGCTTGACCAGGGGCGCATAGCGCTCGATCAATTCGACCTGACTGTCACGTGCCGACTTCTTGTAAAGGTTGTAGCCGCTGGCTGTCATAGCACCGGTCCTGCGCTCGTCTGATGCACCAAACGCTCGACGAAAAACTCCAGATGCCCCCGCGGGTTGGCGGGCAGCGGCCAGGTATCGACCTTCTGGGCAATGGCCTTGAACGCCAATGCGCATTTCGAACGAGGGAACGCTTCATAGACCGCACGCTGCTTTTGCACGGCCTTGCGTACGCACTCGTCGTAAGGAACTGCGCCAACGTATTGTAAGGCGACATCGAGGAAGCGATCCGTGACCTTGGTCAACTTGGCGAACAGATTGCGCCCCTCTTGCGGGCTTTGGGCCATGTTGGCCAGCACGCGGAAGCGGTTCATGCCGTAGTCACGGTTAAGCAGTTTGATCAGGGCGTAGGCGTCGGTGATCGAGGTGGGTTCATCACAGACCACCAGCAACACTTCTTGCGCAGCGCGCACGAAGCTGACCACGGACTCGCCGATCCCGGCGGCGGTGTCGATCACCAGCACATCGAGGTTGTCGCCGATGTCGCTGAACGCCTGAATCAGGCCGGCATGCTGCGCCGGGCTCAGGTGCACCATGCTCTGGGTGCCGGAGGCCGCCGGCACGATGCGAATCCCGCCGGGGCCCTGCAACAGCACGTCGCGCAGCTCACAGCGGCCTTCGATGACGTCGGCCAGGGTGTGTTTGGGCGTCAGTCCCAGCAGAACGTCGACGTTCGCCAGGCCCAGGTCAGCGTCCAGCAGCATGACGCGACGGCCAAGCTCTGCCAGGGCCAGGGACAAATTCACTGACACGTTAGTTTTTCCGACGCCACCTTTGCCGCCGGTCACCGCGATCACCTGTACGGGATGCATGCTGCCCATTTTATTTCTTTACCTTGTCTTGCTTAGACGCAGGCTACATATGTTGGCCGCGCGAACTGCTGGCAGACCATCGATGTAGATACTTTGCACTGTCGTTTTTAAATTGAAGGCCATGTTGACCTCAGCCGACCCGTTTGTTGGGGCTGTGGTAGAGGTCAGCAAACATGTCAGCCATCGCTTCTTCACTCGGTTCTTCCTGCATTTGCACGCTGACAGCCCGGCTGACCAACTGATGACGGCGCGGCAGATGCAAATCATCCGGGATCCGCGGCCCGTCGGTCAGGTAGGCGACCGGTAATTCATGGCTGATCGCCAGGCTCAAGACTTCGCCCAGGCTCGCTGTTTCATCCAGTTTAGTCAGGATGCAGCCCGCCAGCCCGCAGCGCTTGTAGCTGTGGTAAGCGGCGGTCAATACCTGTTTCTGGCTGGTAGTGGCAAGTACCAAATAGTTTCTGGATTTGATCCCGCGTCCCGCCAGGCTTTCCAGCTGCATGCGCAGGGCCGGATCGCTGGCTTGCAGGCCGGCGGTGTCGATCAGCACCACGCGCTTGCGCAGCAGCGGGTCGAGGGCGTTGGCCAGGGACTGGCCCGGGTCGACATGGGTCACTGGCACATTGAGGATGCGGCCCAGGGTCTTGAGCTGTTCCTGGGCACCGATGCGGTAGCTGTCCATGCTCACCAGGGCGATATTCTGCGCGCCGTACTTGAGCACGTAACGCGCGGCCAGCTTGGCCAGGGTGGTGGTCTTGCCCATGCCGGCAGGGCCGACCATGGCAATCACGCCGCCTTCTTCCAGGGGTTCGATTTCCGGGGTGACAATCATCCGCGCCAGGTGGGCCAGGAGCATGCGCCAGGCCTGACGGGGTTCTTCAATCTGGGTGGTCAGCTGCAGCAGGTCGCGGGACAACGGGCCGGACAGGCCGATGCGTTGCAGGCGACGCCACAGGTTGGCCTGTTGCGGCTGGCTGCCCTGCAACTGGTTCCAGGCCAGCGAGCCCAGCTGCACTTCCAGCAGTTCACGCAGGCCGTTGAGTTCAAAACGCATCGAGTCGAACACCCGCTGGTCTACCGCTGCGGCCGGGGCTGGCGCAGCAGGGCGCGGCGGCTCAATAAACGTCGGCTCTACCAGCGGCTCGGACGCCGTCAGCGGCAGGCCGGCAAACAGCTGGCGATTGGTGGTGGCGTCACTGTCGCCACGCATGCTCAGTTCAGCCTGGGCCGAGACAATGCGCGAAGCGGTCTTGCGCAGCTCGTCTTCCAGCTCCATGTTCGGCACACGCGGCGCCAGGGCCGAGGGCTTGTAATCCAGGGCAGCCGTCAGCTCGACACCGCCGGCAATACGACGGTTACCGATAATCGCAGCGTCGGCGCCCAACTCATCACGTACCAGTTTCATGGCCTGACGCATATCGGCGGCGAAAAAACGCTTCACTTGCATATCCCACTACCTCAGCCGTTGGGCCCTACTGTCGCGACGATAGTCACTTGCTTATTGTCAGGAATTTCCTGGTAAGCCAATACGTGCAAATTCGGTATAGCCAGGCGTCCAAACCGCGACAACATCGCCCGGACGGGACCTGCCACCAGCAGGATCACCGGATGGCCTTCCATTTCCTGGCGCTGCGCGGCCTCGATCAACGAACGCTGCAGCTTCTCGGCCATGCTTGGCTCCAGCAACACGCCTTCATCAGCGCCCTGCCCGGCCTTCTGAATACTATTGAGCAATATTTGTTCCAACCTTGGCTCCAAGGTGATAACTGGCAGCTCGGAGTCAAGCCCTACAATGCTTTGGACGATTGCACGCGACAATCCGACGCGCACTGCGGCCACCAGGGCGGCAGTATCTTGACTCTTGGCGGCATTGTTGGCGATGGCCTCGGCAATGCTGCGAATGTCCCGCACGGGCACCTGTTCGGCCAACAGCGCTTGCAGCACCTTGAGCAGTTGCGAGGTGGACAGCACGCCCGGCACCAGCTCTTCGGCGAGCTTTGGCGAGGCCTTGGCCAGCAATTGCAAGAGTTGCTGGACTTCTTCGTGGCCAATCAGCTCATGGGAATGCTTGTACAGAATCTGGTTGAGGTGGGTGGCGACCACGGTGCTGGCGTCTACCACGGTGTAGCCCAGCGACTGCGCCTGGCTGCGCTGGCTGATTTCGATCCATACCGCTTCCAGGCCAAAAGCCGGATCTTTGGCGGTAATCCCATTGAGGCTGCCGAATACCTGGCCCGGGTTGATCGCCAATTCGCGGTCCGGGTAGATCTCGGCCTCGGCCAGGATCACCCCCATCAGGGTCAGGCGGTAGGCGCTCGGGGCCAGGTCGAGGTTGTCGCGGATGTGCACGGTGGGCATCAGGAAACCCAGGTCCTGGGACAGCTTCTTGCGCACGCCCTTGATCCGCGCCAGCAGTTGGCCGCCCTGGTTGCGGTCCACCAGGGGAATCAGGCGGTAGCCGACTTCCAGGCCGATCATGTCGATCGGGGTCACGTCATCCCAGCCCAACTCCTTGGTTTCCTGGGCCCGGGCCGGCGATGGCAGCAGTTCCTGCTGGCGCGCCACTTCCTGTTGGGCAATCACTTTGATGTTGTTTTGCTTTTTCCAGAACAGGTAAGCGCCACCGGCGGCCATGGCCGCCATGCTCAGGAACGACACATGGGGCATGCCCGGCACGATGCCCATGATGGCCATGATGCCCGCCGCCACGGCCAGGGCCTTGGGGGAGGCAAACATCTGCCGGCTGATCTGCTTGCCCATGTCTTCGGAGCCCGAAGCACGGGTCACCATGATCGCCGCTGCTGTGGATAACAACAGTGATGGCAATTGCGCCACTAAACCGTCACCGATGGTCAGCAGGGCGTAAACCTTGCTGGCGTCACCGAAGGTCATGCCGTGCTGGAACATCCCCACCGCGACGCCGCCGATCAGGTTGATAAACAGAATCAGCAGCCCGGCGATGGCGTCGCCGCGCACGAATTTGCTGGCACCGTCCATGGAACCGTAGAACTCGGCTTCCTGGGCCACTTCAAGGCGGCGGGCCTTGGCCTGGCTCTGGTCGATCAGGCCGGCGTTGAGGTCGGCGTCGATGGCCATCTGTTTGCCGGGCATCGCGTCGAGGGTGAACCGTGCGCTCACCTCGGAAATTCGCCCGGCGCCCTTGGTCACCACCACGAAGTTGATGATCATCAAAATCGCGAACACCACGATACCGACCACGTAGTTACCGCCGATCACCACCTCACCGAAGGCCTGGATCACCTTGCCTGCGGCGGCGTGGCCGTCCTGGCCGTGGAGCATCACCACCCGGGTGGAGGCCACGTTAAGTGCCAGCCGCAACAGGGTGGCGATCAGCAGAATCGTGGGGAACACCGCAAAATCCAGCGGCCGCAGGGCGTACACACACACCAGCAGCACCACCACGGACAGCGCGATGTTGAAGGTGAAGAACACGTCCAGCAGGAACGGCGGCATCGGCAACATCATCATTGCCAGCATCACCAGCAACAACAACGGCACACCCAGATTGCCTCGCGAGAGGTCAGTCAGGGTGCCACGGGCCGTGTTGAGCATTTGAGAACGATCCACCGGTATTCCTCGTTTCCTTGAAGCAAACTTTTGACGCCGAGAGGCGTCCTGGAGGCGGTATTGCAAGAAGCCTTCCAACTTTTGCTTGAGGGAGTAGATCGGCCTCGCGGGCAGCAAAGAGCTACCGCCGTACACACATCACCTGTGGCGAGGGAGCTTGCTCCCGTTGGGCTGCGCAGCAGCCCCAGAACGGCTTACGCGTTTTGCCTGAATAACCGCGATAACTTTATTTGGGGGCGCTTCGCACCCCAGCGGGAGCAAGCTCCCTCGCCACACAAGCCCGTTCGCGGGAGATGGCGAAACGTCCGACAGGTATTTAGGGTTGCTGGTGGGAAACCCGATCTCTAGTCTCCGCACACCGCTGTAAACGCAGCGGGCGGGCGTCGCGGCCCGAGTGAATTCAGGCGCAAAGCGCCATTGTCCGCTTTCAGTTGACGCCTTTTTATCGTCTACTGTGCGGCGCCATGGTGGCTGTGCGCGGGATACCTTCGGGTATGCCGGTTTCCTGATCCCGGTCCGCGAACCTGCGTACAGCTACCACCCCATCGCGTCGCGGCGATAAGTGGCAGCTCCACTTAATTCAGGAGCTTCACCATGATTAAACCCACACCAAACCCTCCACTCGATTCCGAAACCCACAACACTCCCGTCGTGCTATTCACCGTCATCGACGGCCTCAGCACCGAAGACCTGCTGGTCAACCTCACCGAAACACTGGCTTCAGCCCATGCCCTGACCTGCGACTTTGCCTTTGAACTGGAAGGATCACGACGGGAAGGTGCGCTGGGGATTGCGCAGTTGATTGAGGTAGCGCGATTGTTGGCAGATCGGGTGCTGGATGACATAGCGCCCTCGTCTGCGGGTTAAACGTTGCCAGATGCAATTGCGGGGACGCTCAGGAGATTTTTTTGTTGCCTGGGCGGACGCCATCGCGGGCAAGCCCGGCTCCCACAGTTGGCCGAGTTGGCCGGGAGAATGCGATCAAAATGTGGGAGCCGGGCTTGCCCGCGATGAGGCCAGGAGAGGCACTGCAAAATCAGGAATCCCGACGCAAATCCGGCGGAATCGGCAGGTCTTTGAGCGGATCCGGACGCTTGCCCTTCCCCGCCCGGTACTGGCGGATCTGGTACACGTACGCCAACACCTGCGCCACCGCCAGATACAACCCGGCCGGGATTTCCTGGTCGAGGTCGGTGGAGTAGAAGATCGACCGCGCCAACTCCGGCGATTCCAGCAGCAGGATGTCATTGGCCACGGCAATTTCACGGATTTTCAACGCGGTGAAATCACTGCCCTTGGCCAGCAACATCGGCGCCCCGCCCTTCTCCGGGTCGTATTTGAGCGCCACGGCGTAGTGGGTCGGGTTGGTGATGACTACATCGGCGTCGGGCACCGACGCCATCATTTTGCGCTGGGACATCTCGCGCTGCAGTTGGCGAATCCGCTGTTTGACCTCGGGCCGACCTTCCTGGTCCTTGTGCTCGTCGCGCACTTCCTGCTTGGTCATCAGCAGTTTCTTGTGGCTTTCCCACAGCTGGATCGGCGCATCCACCGCGGCAATGATGATCAGCCCGCAGGCCATCCATAGCGTACTCCAGCCCACCACTTGCACGCTGTGGATGATCGCCAGTTCGATCGGTTCATGGGCGATGCGCAGCAAGTCGTCGATGTCGGACGACAACACTTTCAACGCCACAAACAGGATCAGGATGAACTTGGCCAGGGCCTTGAGCAGTTCCACCAATGCCTTGGTGGAAAACATCCGCTTAAGCCCGGCCGCCGGGTTCATCCGGCTGAATTTGGGCGCCAGGCTGCCGGCGGCAAACAGCCAGCCGCCCAGGGAGATCGGGCCGATCAAGGCGGCCAGCAACAAGGTAATCAGGATCGGCTGCACCGCGAGGATCGCGATCTTGCCCGAGTGCAGCAGGTACAAACCCATGGCGCCCGGGCTCAGCAGCACGTCACGGGGCAGGGAGAAGTTCAGGCGCATCAACTCCATCAGGTCCAGGGCCAGGCCACCGCCGTAGATCAGCAGGCCACCGGCACCGGCGAGCATGATCGCCAGGGTGTTGAGCTCTTTGGAGCGGGCAATCTCGCCCTTTTCCCGGGAGTCCTTTTTACGTTTCTCCGTGGGGTCTTCTGTTTTGTCCTGGCCACTCTCGCTCTCGGCCATGGCTTACCGCGCCCGCGCCAAGTCACGTAAAAACTGCAAGGCGTCGGTGGCCAGCGGTTGATACTGATTGAGAATGTCAGCCATGCCGACCCAGAAAATCCCCATGCCCAGCACCAGGGTCAACGGGAAACCGATGGAGAAGATGTTCAGCTGCGGCGCCGCCCGGGTCATCACGCCAAACGCGATGTTGACCACCAGCAGCGCGGTGATCGCCGGCAATACCAGCAGCAACGAGGCACCCAGCACCCAGCTGAGGCGCCCCACCAGCTCCCAGAAATGATTGACCACCAGCCCGCTGCCCACCGGCAACGTGGTAAAGCTTTCGGTCATCACCTCGAACACCACCAAGTGGCCGTTCATGGCCAGGAACAGCAAGGTCACCAGCATCGTCAGGAATTGCCCGATCACTGCCACCGACACGCCGTTGGTGGGGTCGACCATGGAGGCAAAGCCCATGCCCATCTGGATCGAGATGATTTGCCCGGCGATCACGAAAGCCTGGAAGAACAGCGTCAGGGAAAAGCCCAGCAAGGCGCCGATGATGATTTGCTCGGCGATCAGCATCATGGCACTGAGGTCCAGGGCATTCACTGGCGGCATCGGCGGCAAGCCCGGCACGATGACCACGGTGATCGCCACGGCGAAATACAGGCGAATGCGCCGGGGTACCAGGGTGGTGCCGAACACCGGCATGGTCATCAGCACCGCCGTGACCCGGAACAGCGGCAGGATGAACGAGGCCACCCAGGTACTGATCTGGGTGTCGGTCAACGCCAACATCGAGTTCACGGGGTCAGCCGATCAACTGCGGAATACTGCCGTACAACTGCAGGATGTATTCCATGAAGGTTCGCACCAGCCACGGGCCGGCGACGATCAGGGTGATCAGCATCACCAGCAGGCGCGGCAGGAAGCTCAGGGTCTGTTCGTTGATCTGGGTCGCGGCCTGGAACATCGCCACCAGCAGGCCCACCAACAGGCTCGGCACTACCAGCACGGCGACCATCATGGTGGTCAGCCACAGGGCTTCACGAAACAGGTCGACTGCTACTTCTGGCGTCATGGCCTACACCCCACCAAAACTGCCGGCCAGGGTGCCGATAATCAGCGCCCACCCATCCACCAACACAAACAGCATGATCTTGAACGGCAACGAAATGATCAGCGGCGACAGCATCATCATCCCCATGGCCATCAACACACTCGCCACGACGAGGTCGATGATCAGGAACGGGATGAAGATCATGAAGCCGATCTGGAACGCGGTTTTCAGCTCCGAGGTCACAAATGCCGGCACCAGGATGGTCAGCGGCGCCATGTCGGGGCTGGGGATGTCGGTACGCTTGGACAGCCGCACGAACAACTCAAGGTCGCTGGAGCGGGTCTGGGACAGCATGAAATCCTTGATCGGGCCTTGTGCCTTGTCGATCGCATCCTGGGCGGTCATTTTCTCTGCCAGGTACGGTTGCAGGGCTTGCTGGTTCACCTTGTCGAACACCGGCGCCATGATGAACAGCGTCAGGAACAGCGCCATGCCGGTGAGGATCTGGTTCGACGGCGTCTGCTGCAGGCCCAGGGCCTGACGCAAAATCGAGAACACGATGATGATGCGGGTGAAGCTGGTCATCAGCATCACGAACGCGGGGATGAAGCTCAGCGCGGTCATGATCAGCAGGATCTGCAGGCTGACCGAGTACTCCTGCGCGCCCGCCGCATTGGTGCCCAGGGTGATCGCCGGGATCGACAACGGGCCCGCCGCAAACGCCAGTGGCGCTGCCAGCAACAGCATGAGCGTCAATAAAACGCGCATTACTTCTTATCCTTCTGATCCTTGCCCAGCAACTCCATGAGGCGCTGGGCGAATTCCGGCGTGGCCGCTTGAGTCTGGGCCACTTCCACAGGCGTCTTGAGCACGTGCAACGGGGTGATGCGGCCGGGGGTGATGCCTAGCAGAATCTGCTCGTCGCCCACTTGCACCAGCACCAGCCGGTCCCGCGGGCCCAGGGCTCGCGACCCCACCATCTCAATGACCTGGGCATTGCCCGGGCCGATGCGCTGCACGCGGCGCAGCACCCAGGCGAGCACGAAGATCAGCCCCACCACCAGCAACAGGCCCAGCACCAACTGAGTCAGTTGCCCGCCGATGCCGCTGCCGAGGGCCGGTGCGGCCGCCTGGGCGACTGGCTCTGCTGCCATTACGCTCAAGGGCAGCGTCGATAACAGTCCTACCAATGAGCGCTTCATATCAACGCAACTTCTTGATGCGTTCGCTTGGGCTGATCACGTCGGTCAGGCGGATGCCGAACTTCTCGTTGACCACCACCACTTCGCCATGGGCGATCAGCGTGCCGTTGACCAGCACGTCCAGCGGCTCGCCGGCCAGGCGGTCCAGCTCGATCACCGAACCCTGGTTGAGCTGAAGCAGGTTGCGGATGTTGATTTCGGTGCTGCCGACTTCCATGGAGATCGACACCGGGATATCGAGGATCACGTCCAGGTTCGGGCCGTCCAGGGTTACCGGCTCGTTGTTCTTCGGCACGCTGCCGAACTCTTCCATGGGAATGCGATTGCCCACCGGGGCGGTGGCCGCATCGGCCGCCAGCAGGGCGTCGATATCGTCCTGGCCGACATCGCCGGTTTCTTCCAGGGCAGCCGCCCACTCGTCAGCCAGGGCCTGGTCTTCGGCGGAAGTGTTTTCGTGTTCAGTAGCCATTACATGTCCTCGGCGGAGCAGAAATTAGTGTGGATCAGCGACGATTGATCGGTTC
The DNA here is from genome assembly GCF_013386825.1 of Pseudomonas sp. IPO3778. Classification (GTDB taxonomy): domain Bacteria; phylum Pseudomonadota; class Gammaproteobacteria; order Pseudomonadales; family Pseudomonadaceae; genus Aquipseudomonas. The sequence goes on along the minus strand of NZ_JACARC010000042.1, from coordinate 3,305 downwards.
AATCACTTGCAACGCCAGGTTGCCTTTGTGAGAACCGAGCTTGACCTTGAACGACGGCACGCCATTGGCACGCATGATCAGTTCTTCCGGCAACTCAACGGGAATCACGTCCCCTGGCTGCATGTGCAAAATATCCCGCAAACGCAGCTGGCGACGGGCCACGGTGGCGCTCAGGGGTACGTCGACGTCCAGCAGGTCTTCGCGCAGGGCCTTGACCCAGCGTTCGTCCTGGTCGTCGAGGTCGGACTGGAAACCGGCATCGAGCATCTCGCGCACCGGCTCGATCATCGAGTACGGCATGGTCACGTGCAGGTCACCGCCACCGCCATCGAGTTCGATGTGGAAGGTGGAGACCACAATGGCTTCGCTGGGGCCGACGATGTTGGCCATGGCCGGGTTCACTTCCGAGTTGATGTACTCGAAATTGACTTCCATGATCGCCTGCCAGGCTTCCTTCAAGTCGATGAAGGCCTGCTCCAGCACCATGCGCACCACCCGCAGTTCAGTCGGGGTGAATTCACGGCCTTCGATCTTGGCGTGACGGCCGTCACCGCCGAAGAAGTTGTCCACCAGCTTGAACACCAGCTTGGCGTCGAGGATGAACAACGCGGTACCGCGCAGCGGCTTGATCTTGACCAGGTTGAGGCTGGTGGGCACGTACAGCGAGTGCACGTATTCCCCGAACTTCATCACCTGCACGCCGCCCACCGCCACGTCCGCCGAGCGGCGCAGCATGTTGAACATGCTGATGCGGGTGTAACGGGCAAACCGTTCGTTGATCATTTCCAGGGTCGGCATGCGTCCACGGACGATGCGATCCTGGCTGGTCAGGTCGTAGCTTTTGACGCTGCCAGGCTCGGCAGCCATTTCGGTCTGTACCAGACCATCGTCGACGCCATGGAGCAGCGCATCGATTTCATCCTGGGACAGCAGGTCCTGCACGGCCATGTCGTGATCCTACTGCAATACGAAATTAGTGAAGAGCACCTGCTCGATCACAGGTTTGCCGACTTCCTTCTGGGCCACTTCCTGCACGCTGGCAGTGACCTTCTGGCGCAGCATTTCCTGGCCCACCGGGGTGGCGAGGGTGTCGAAGCCTTGGGCGGAGAACAGCATCACCAGGTTGTTGCGGATCACTGGCATATGCACCTTGAGGGCATCCAGGTCTGCCTGGTTACGCGCCAGCAGGGTAATGCTCACCTGCAGGTAGCGTTGACGGCCGTTCTGATTGAAGTTGGCGACAAACGCCGGAAGCATCGGCTCGAAGATTGCCGGTTGCTTGACGTTGGGGTTGATCTCGGCCGTCGCGGCCGGTTTGCTTGCGGCACTGTGCATGAAGTACCAGGTAGCCCCCACGGACACGCCGATCGCCAGGAACAAGCCCAGTACAATCAGCAGGATAAGCTTGAGCTTGCCCTTGCCTGCGGGTGCTTTTGCTACGTCGTCGCTCTTCGCCATGCCAATAATCCGTCACTATTCGGGGATTCATAGTTCTGGGGAAAGGCAAGAGCAAGTGTTATGCCAGAGTTGTCAGATTGAAGCAGATCCACTGTAGGAGCGAGCTTGCTCGCGAAGAACCCGAGGGCACCGTGTTGACTCAGGATGCCCGCGTCATCGTTAACGACCTTCGCGAGCAAGCTCGCTCCTACAGGGTCAGGCGTAGTAGTCCACCGCACTGGAGCCGATCACGGACTGCACAACCGGCGCTGCAACTTCAGCCACGTCACCGACACCGCCGCCATCCGCCTCATCCCCACGCCCGCCACGCCCACTGACGCCGCGTGCCTGGTTCTGCTGCTGTTGGTCCTGGCCTTGCTGACCCTGCCAGCCACGGGACTGGTCCGACACATTGACGTCGACCTGGCCCATGCCCTGCTGGGCAAACATCTCCCGCAGGCGCCCCGACTGGCTTTCCAGGGCTTCACGCACCACCGCGTGGCCGCTCATGAAGGTGACTTGCGCCTGCTGGTCAGCGGACATTTTCACGCTGATGTCCAAGCGGCCCAGTTCAGCCGGTTGCAGCTGGATTTCTGCCGACTTGAGGTTGGCACTGGACAGGTACATGACCCGGTTCACCACCTCGTCGGTCCAACCGCTCTGGTGCATGGCCAGCGGCGCGTTGGCCACTGGCGGCAGGGCATTCGCGGTTTTCGGCGTGGCGGCCTGGGTCAGCGCGGCGAGGCGGTTGGCGAAGTCATCGACACGGGTGTCGCTGCTGGCGCTTTTCAGGTCCTTGAGGCCGCCGTCGATCAGGCCGGTGAAGGCTTTGTCGCCGCCCTGGTCGGTGCTGTCCTTGGTCGCTTGTTGATCGACCATATTGGCCAGGCCGGTGGCGAAGTTTTGTGCCGCGGTCGGCTGATCGTCGGTAGAGGCCTGCGCCGGGGCGGTTTTGGCCGGGGTCTGGCTGCTGGCGGACACGTGCCCGCCCTGCTCCATGGCCAGGCGTACGGCGGGCATCGCGTCCAGCGGGTCGGCGTCGGGGTCGAAGGCGGGCTTGGCGTCGTCGGCGGCTGCGGCCACCGGGGGGGCCACGACGGGTTGGGCTTTGTCGTCCTTCGCCGCGGCGGGCGCCGGCGTATCGACAGGCGCCGGCGTGGCGGGTACCGGGACGGGGACCGGGACGACTGCGGCCATCAGCGCCGGGTCGACGGTGGGGTCGACCGGGGGTTGCTGGGCCAGGGTCGGGTCGTCTGCGGGGGCAGTGTCGTCGGACTTGGCGGTGGTGTCCGGGGTGTCGGACTTGGCCGGCGGGGTGGCAGGCAAAGTCTTGCCGTTATCGGCAACCGATGGGGTGCCGGCGGCAGGCTTATCGTTGTTGGCGGCGGGCTTGGCGCTGTTGTCCGCCGGCTTGTCGCGGGTCGGTTTGGTGGGGGTTTCGATGGGCTTTGCCGCCGGCGCGGGGGCCTGGCTGGCGAACACCTGTGCGAAGCCCGGGGCCTTGTCCCGCGGGTCTGCAACCGCTACCGGTGGATTGGCAGCGGGCGCCTGAGGCTTGGCCGCAGGGGCTGCCTGAAGGAGCGAATTCGGGATGATTGCCATAGATAAGAGTCTCCGCTGCACGGGGGTCGAGGGTGCAGTGACAGGAGGTAGAGCAAGAGTTGGGCCAGCTTTGGGGGTTGGTGTGTATATCCGTTATTTAGGTAACGGCCGCTATTGGTTCCGCTCTTACAGCGGGTCACTTTTGGAAAAGAGCCCCAAAAGTAACCAAAAGGGCTCTTGCCCCACCACTCGGCACCTCGCTTAGGCTCGGTGTGCCCGCACTCCGGCATTGCTCCGCGGGCCGCCGCGACGGGGCGTCCCTGCCC